>CAWKOL010000009.1:0-149351 GCA_963851285.1 uncultured Alphaproteobacteria bacterium | reverse complement strand
CGACCCGATCCGGTCCTACCCCCAGCGCCGCCAGCCGTCCCGCCAAGAGCCCCGACCGCTTCCACAGTTCCCGGTAACTCAACCGCTCCCCGCCGCCCTCAACCGCTATCCCCCCGGGGCGCGCCTCAACCTGCCGAGCGACCAAAGACACGATCGAGGCCGCTTCATCGCGAACGATCGGTTCAGACGGGCACATCGTATGCAGCAATCGCGAACGTTCTTCGGCAGTAAGAATGTTGACGGCGTTGAGAAGGGAATCGGGATTGGACACATAATGTTGGAGCAACATTACAAAGCGTTGCTGCAGGTCGGCGACGGTGTCACGCGTGAGGTAGGTCGGATTGAACGCGAAATCGATCGCTACCGGCCGACCTTCGTTGTACTCACGAACGTAAACCGCAAGTGGGTTAATCTCAAAACCGCCGACATGACCGAAGGCTCGTACCTTCGCGCTGTCTACTGTCACGTCGTAGTCGTTCGGTTCGAATGACAGCATCACATCAAATAGTCGCCACCGCCCTTGCCGCGGCAGATCGAGCGCACGGATAACATCATTGATCGGCGCGCGTTGGTGGCGGAAATCGCGGCGCAACTGAGAAGCCACCCCTGCGACGACTCCATGCAGCGTCGTCGTCCGGTCAATGCGCAGACGCATCGGTACGGCTCCCGCAAACATCCCGACCGTGCGCCGCGCAGCCGCCGACCCGCGATTGAATATTGGTAGGCCGATCACAAGATCAGTGGCTCCCCGCATGCGCATCAAAGTCGTGCCGAGTAGTCCGATCATCGCGGCAAATGGCGTCGCTCCGCGCGAGCTAGCTCCTTCAGCCAACGCCAGGTAGGTTGCCCACGGCAATTGCGACTTTACTGCGGGACAGAATTCAGCATCGCGACTGCGCTCGTCGGCAGGTCCAGCCGGAAACAAATGTTGCGGTATCGTTCTGAAGCGTTCACGCCAATATTCAATGTCGCGCTGGTAACGCGGCGATTTTCTGTAGGCATCATCGTCTCGCACAAATTCCGCGTATGAGGAACGTGCGCGGGGGTCATCGGCGAGACCGTTGTACACATCGCAGATTTGTCTGAAAGTTAACGAGATCGATAGGCCATCCGCGATTAGGTGGTGAAACTTGAGGACGCAGCACCAAAGTTCTGGAGCAAGCCGGATAAGTGTTATTCGAAATAACGGCCGACGTCCGGAGAGGTCGAAGGGTTTTGGGAACTCGTGCCGGAGATAATTTTGGAGCGCTGTGTCAGCGTCACCGCCGTAGCTCATGTCGATAAATGCGACGGGCGCGTCTGATGCGAGCCCGATCCGTTGCTTGGGACTGCGCTCATGAAATCGCAGTCTCAGACTATCGTTCCGGGCAAGGACGGTCGCCACAGCAGTTTCGAATCGATCGGGATCGACCGGGCCGGGAATCTCGATGTAACCGCCGATAATGTAGCTGGATGGATTCGCGCCGCTTTGGAGGTCAAGCCATACCGGCATCTGGGCGGACGTTAGGTCTACCCATGACAGGTCCGAGGGGATATGGCTTGATCCTTCCACGAGCGTGCCACTCGTGATTTAGCGTGCCTGACCGCAGCGAGATCGGTTAATTAGGCGAGATATTTGATTTGGCCCCACAGCAAAGAATTAGGGCCAAGTTACGATTTTGTCATCAAGATTCCGGTACTTGGCGGCGCCCCACCCGCCCGGAAGTGGGCAGTGTCTCCGAGACTTGCGGGGGGCGTATCCCCGAGTCGTGCGCGTTTGTTTGCCACTTGAAAAGGGCCGCGTCAGAATATTTTAGAACAACCAGACAGGCGGTCGACAGGTGTATCAACTTCGGCCTAAAGCGGTTCTTCGGACCCGCATTATAGCCGTCGCCAACCATAAGGGCGGCGCCGCGAAAACGACTACGGCAGTAAATTTGGCGGCGGGCCTCGCTAAACGCGGTCGCCGTGTCATGCTGCTCGATCTGGATCCACAGGGGAATTCGTCCGCTTGGTTGGGTGGAGGGGACGCAGTCGGGGTATTTTCAGTCCTGACTGAAGGCCAATCGATCGAGAGCCAGTTGGTCAAATCCACGGTGGAGGGACTATCCCTGGTCCCCGCGTCGCAGCGGCTGGCCGGGGCCGAGCGGATATTGGCGAGTGAACTGGCAGCGGAGACGACACTGAAGCGCCGGCTTGATCGCGCCGCACTAACCGGATGGGATTATGTCGTCATCGATACGCCGCCGGCCCTAAATTTGCTAACCGTTAACGCGCTCACTGCGGCCGATGAGGTGCTTGTTCCAGTCGAAGCCCACGTCCTGGCATTGTCCGGTGTGGCCCAGATCGTCGCGACAATCGGTCTTGTTCAGTCGCGTCTCAATCCAAAACTGAGGACGACGGGCTTTCTTCTATGTCGGTTCGATTCGAGAACGCGACATAGTGTCGAGGTTCGAGAGCGACTGACCGCGAAATTCGGTAGTCAAGTGTTGCGCACGGTCATTCACGAAAATATTCGCTTGGCCGAAGCGCCGTCGTTCAGCGAGCCGATCGAAACCTATGCCCCGAATAGCCAGGGGGCCATCGACTACGGCGCGTTGGCGGTAGAGATCATCGCGATGGAGAATGTGTGAATAAGCCCGGAGGGATGATGGCCAAGCGTCGGACGATCGGAAAAGACCCGCTTTTATCGGCTGATAGGAGCTATTCCGCTGAAATCGTGCCGATTCCGATCGCGCAGCCGTTACCGCTAATTGAGGCGGAACCGAAACAGGAAGAACCCGGGCAAGCCGAAAAAGAACCGATCCTTGTCGACCAGCGCTGTCGCCGCGTGGTCGGGGGCCGGCTGGAAATTCTGGGCGGCGATTTGGGGTCGGGCAGTCGGGCGATTTGGCCGATGAATTCTGACGCAAGTCTTGGATTTGTCGGCCCAAATGGCCGGTCGGTCGACCTCTTGCGGGAGCTTTTTGTCGTACAGGCGTGGCCCGACCGGACGGAGCATCGCTATTTGAGCGCCGCCGGTTGGGGGTGGGTATTGGCCAGCCTCGGCGGCGTTGTCGGCTTGTTGGCGGCCGGCGGCCTGCGTCTTCTCGAGCCGAGGCGGATGATCGTCGCGATGGAATTGCGCGACGGCGGCAAATTGGTGGCGCGCACCGACAGTGTCACGGCGTCCGGCCTCAAGGCGTGCGCGGATGCGGCAAACGCGACGCGTTAAGGCGTAACCCAGGTTTCAACGCGACGATTGAGCCGCTGACCGAGGGGTATTTTCGACGTCGCCAGAGGATAGGCGGCGCCGAGCGGGACGACTTTCCCCAGGCGTACGTTGCGGGCACGCAATTCGCGCTGAAAGACGTCGCCGAGGGCGGCGGAAATATCGACGTTGCGCTGCGGCGTCCCGGTGTCCTCCGCGAAGACGGTGTGGCGCAATTTGTCCGGGGCGACGTCCAGATGGCGGAGATAACTGGCCAGCGCGTCGAAGCTGCGCCGGGTCCGCGAATCGACGCTGATCGAATGGGGCTCGAAGCGAACCGTGGTGGTGATCCGCAAGGCGTTCAGCCTGATATCACTATAGTCCCGGAGCGCCTGCCGCGTGAGGTCGTCGCTGGCCTGCACCAGATTTCCGGGAAGCCGCGGCGGCACCACGAGTTGCGGCGCGATTTGGGCAAGACCGTTGGTGACCTCGATCACCCGCGATTCCATATCCTCGGCTTGGGCGAAGAACGATTGCACCTCGGGATTGTCCTGGTGGGGCGCGCTATAGAGGAGGATCGGGAAGCCCAAAGGATAATCGCCCGTGGCGATGCCATATTCGTCCGGTGCGGCCGTCAACCGCTGCCCGAGCCGGAACCGCACGACGACGATGTCTTGGGTCCACGCGCTCGGTTTGTGATAGCCGATATTGGCGGCGACGTAACCGACGGCTTTCCGGTCGCGCTGAACCGAGGCCAGCATCTGATCGTAAGAATTGACCCGGAGCAATTCGATCGGGTGGCCGGAACCGGAACCGGAGCCGACGCCGAGCAAGTCGCCGAGCAGGTTTTCCGGTCGCACATAGCACGTGATCTTCCCCGGATTGCCGCCGACGTCCGACCAATTGCGTTTTTCGCCGCTGAAAATATCGCGGACATCTTCAAGCGACAGGGTGGTGATGCCGGTTGCCTTGTTGACGATCAGCTCGATCGCGTTCAGCGCGATCGGCCTCATGATCCGAGCGGCTTCGGCCGGTGTTAGATTGTCGCCGCCCCGCAATTCGTGAGGACGCGCCGCGCGCGCCGTGACCGCGATGTCGGCCTGCGTTCCCAGGAGATTAAACCCATCCGAGGAACTGCTGGCGCGAATCAGGACCGCAACCTGCTTGCCGTTCAACGTCGTGCCGGTAACTTGGGTCGTATAGAGTTGATCGTCGGCCTTGGCGATCTCGATCCCGCTGGCGCCGCGGTAGAGGAGATAGTTCGCGGCGATCTTGAGGATGATCGTCGTCGCGGCGCTGTCGTCGCCGGCAATTCTGAGAATTGTTTCCGGTTCCTCGTCCCCGCCCAGACCGGGCGGCGCCACGATCGCCGGCGCGTCCGCCGCGTCCGCGCCGCGCCGTAATCCCACCAGTCCCGTGGCGACACCGCAACCGACGGCCGCGAGCACGCGCCGCCGCGTCAAGAGCCGCGCCGGCCGTCGGACGCCGCTCATTTGCCTCGCGTCGGTTGGGTCGGCGACGGTTGCGATGGCGGCGCTGCTGCCCCGGGCGGCTGCGACACCATCGCCGGCGAACTGCCCGGGGTCGTGGGCGACGGTCTGCTGGACGACGATGACGCCGATCCGTTCGACGTCCTGGGTGTCGGCGGCACGGGAGGCGCGTTGCCGCCATCGTTGACGGACGGAAGGAAAGGTATCGACTCGCCGTTCTCGGGAATATTGGCGAGGCTGGCCGACGGACGCATCGACATATTCGGCGTAGTGGTGTCCATGTTTCCAAGGATGATCGGCAGCCCATCCTTGCCGCTGCCGATGACCACGATCTTGGCATTATTGGATCGGGCGAGTTCGAGCGTCGCCTCGATGCCTTTCCATCGCAGATAGCTGTCGGTGATGCCGCTCGACACGGTGTCCTGAAATTCGCGAATGCCGCCGCGCCTCGATTTGCTTGCGCTCCGCCTCCTTGGTCTCGCGCAAGAGGCGATAATCGTATTCGAGGTTGAGCTGCTTCTGCTCTTCCTTGCGGTTGATTGCGGCTTCGACCTCGGGCGGCAGGGTGATGCCGCGGATCAGCACGTCGTCCAATCGGACGAAGTCGATCGGGTGACCGGCCGAACGCTGATCATTGGGCTGAACGTCGTTTGCAGGTCCTTTTGAACGTCGACGAGGATCTCGTGCTGAATTTGAATGCGGCGATCGGAAAAAATCTCTTCCGGCGTATTGCGTGAGAATATGTCGCGTGCCCGCGCGCCGATTTCCGTCGTGAGCAGCACCGACACGTAGTTCGGGCCGATATATTGATGAAGCTCCGGGACCGTATCGGGGATCGCTTGGAACCGGTAGGCGATGTTCACGGTCATCTTCAGGCCGTCGGCCGACAGCACGTCGAAATCCTGTTCGAGTTGCTGGAGCCGCACGTCGTAAATGTAGATCTTGTCCCACGGCGCGATGATATGGAGGCCTTCGCCAAGGTACCGATACAACACGGTGCCGCCGCCGAAGCGCAGCCAGAGCACGCCGACGGCTGCCGGGCGGGATGGTGTAGAAAATCTCATCGGCGAAATAGACCACCATGAAGACGAAGATCATGATGACGACCGCGATCTCCGGGCCGTGATGTCCGATGAAGCGCGTGAATCGCCGCCATAAGCGCGCCGATCATGACTCGCCTTTCCGCAGATCGCTGACAATCTTGCCTTCTTCCAAGTGCAATCGGCGATCGGCGACATGGAAATACCGGTCGTCATGGGAAACGGCGATGATGGTCATGCCCCGCGCTTTGAATATCGGCAGCAAATCCTCATAGAACTTGCGGCGGAACAAGGGGTCCTGATCCGCCGCCCATTCGTCGAGGACGCAAATCGGCCGACGCTCGAGCAACGCGACGATCAGCGCGACCCGCTTGCGTTGTCCGGCCGATAGATTGACGGTGGTGAAAGCGCCGTCGACCAACGCCGTCTTATCCTCGATCTCGAACAATTTGAGCAACGCGGGAATCTCTGTCGAGCGCGTCCGGCGCCACGCCATAGAGGCGCCTGAACAAGTGATATTCGGAAAACACCGCGGTGAAGAGCGCGCGATACGCCTCGACGGTTTCATGAGTAACCGGTTGACCGTCGACGGCGACATATCCGTCGCGGGGCCAATAGAGCGACGTGAACAAGCGCATGAAGGTCGATTTGCCCGAACCGTTGCCGCCGGAGATGAAAACGGTTTCGCCGGAACGGAAGGTGACGTTGAACGGGCCGACGCGAAATCCCGGATTGTCGGCCTCGCCATAGGCGAAGGAGACGTCGCGCACGTCGATTTCCCGGAAGGGCGGCGGCGCGACGGCGATCCGGGTGACGTCGCTCAACAGCCGCGACGGCGCTCCGATCGCCCGGTGGAGGCTCATGATGTTCTTGGCGGAGGCGTTGGCGTTGATGAACACCGGGACCGACGACACCACGCCGGCGATGGCGCTGGTGACGAACAGGATCGCGGTGGTCAGCTTGACGATGGTCTCGTTCGCGATGTCGGTCACCTGCGGCACCACGAACACCATGGTCGCCAGCAGCAGGAAAAAGACGTTCTGGGTAAAGACGTAGTTGCGGACCAATTGCGATTGCGCCGTTACCCGGGACTCCGCCGCCTCGAGCGACGCCTCGAGAAGATCGTCCGAGATCTCCTTGCTGCGCGTCGCGTTGAGCTTCACTTCCTTGAAGCCGTCGAGAATGCCCTCCAGCAATTCGTGCAAACCATATTCGGCGGTGAATGAATCGGCGATCGCTTTGTTCACCGCCTTGAGGCGGCCGAGATACATTGTCACCGCCACCGACATGAACACCATCGCGATGACAAAGGCGATCGGCGACAGCACGAGCAGATAAAGCAGCGCGAACACCACCAGCAACGACATCTGTGACACCGCCACCAGCGTGTTGGTGTTCTGGCCCAGCGCTTGGATTTCCTTGCTGATGGCGTTGTAGATGTGGGTGCGGCCGATACGCTCGATCTCGATGAGCTCGGAATCGCGCACCGCCGCGGTGAGGCGGGAACGGACGCGATGAATGATGCGTTCGATCTCCTTCGACGCCTCGTACATCATGTAGCGCTGGGAAATCGACCAGGTCACCACCACGGTGACGAACATCACGGCGAGCCGCGCCTTGCTGCTCTGCGCGCTCGGACTTGCCGCCGCGTTGATGACGGCAAGCACCATCGCGTTGCTCAAGCCGGCGACGATCGCCATGCCGATCAGACGGCGCAGATCGATCGCGGATTCGCTGCGGAGTAGCCTCAGAAATTCCATGGAACGGCGGCGTCGCGGGCGCTCGAGGGGTCAGCCGGCAGCGACCGGAATCATACCGGCGCACCGCAACGGATGCAGCGTTGATGCAGGCCCGCGGCCGCGCGTGCTTCGATGCCGGCGCAATCGGCGCAAATGACGAGGTGTCCCTTTTCGACTTCCCGTGCGAGGAAGCGGCGATGGGTCACTAACAGCCAACCCAACGTGACCACGGGCGTCAGCAAAGCCGACAGCAGGAAGAATCCGAAAAACCCCAAGCGCCGACGTCGTCCGGCGATGCCGATCATGAAGCATAGAACGAGATAGACGATAACCAGCATGGCTCACGGGTCCGTCGCCCCGATTAACCCCCGTTTTGCTTGATAAGACGACGAGTTGGCGCACTCTCGGGCAATCGCCGGAATGTGTCAATGTCGCGCTGGCGACGGCGCCGCGCGGCATGCTAGAACGATAGCCGCACACGCCGTGACGTCTCCACTCACGGTGGAGGGATGGCCGAGTGGCTGAAGGCGGCGGTTTGCTAAACCGTTATAGGGCCTTAAAGCTCTATCGGGGGTTCGAATCCCCCTCCCTCCGCCATCCTGCTTCGCTCTTCGAGCTATGCAGGATTGTCGCCGCGCCTGTTGGGAAGCAGGATGTCCTCCGAAGCCTTGGCGAAGGAGGGCTCTTCGCTCTTCGAGCGGCGCTGGATCGTTGTCCTTTGGATGTGAAGCAGGTTGCCCTCCGAAGCAGGAGAGCACGTGCAATTTGTTACCGCATGACGGGTGGATTTCTTGTAGAATCGGCCAATGACCAGCCGCGAACCGAAGAAAGCCAAATTCGCGTTGGGCGAAATCGTCCGCCATCGGCTTTATCCGTTTCGCGGCGTCATCTATGACGTCGATCCGGTGTTTGCGAATACCGATGAATGGTACCAATCGATTCCGATCGAGCGGCGACCGTCGAAAGATCAACCGTTCTATCACTTGCTGGCGCAGAACGCCCAAGGCGGTCCGTACGAGGCTTACGTTTCGGAACAGAACCTTCTGCCCGACGGGGAAAACGGACCGGTCAATCACCCGATGATCGACGTGCTGTTCGAAAACAAGACCGGCGACCGCTACGTCCTGCGGCCGAGCCGTCGGCAATAAGCTCGCTGGAGGAAACATGGTTCGTTTCGTGCGCGCGTCGTGCGGCGTCGCGATGGCGGTTGCCTTTACCATGACGGCAGCGGCGGCTTCCGCGGCGGATCGGCCGCCGATCGTCACCGAGGATACGATGCTGGCGTCGCCCGATCCGGGGATTCAGCTTTTCGTCCGCAACAAGCATCCGGCCGACCGTACCGATTTCGGTCCGGATCGCACGGTGTTGTTCGTTCACGGCGCGACCTATCCCGCCGACACCTCGTTCGATCTGAAGCTGGGCGGGTTTTCCTGGATGGACTACATCGCCGAGCGCGGCTTCGACGTGTGGATGGTCGATCTGCCGGGTTACGGCAAATCGACCAGGCCGCCCCAGATGGATCAGCCGGCGGATAAGAACGCGCCGCTGGTTTCGACCGAGGACGCCGTGCGGAGCGTCGGCGCGGCGGTCGATATGATCTTGGCGAAGCGGCATCTTGCCAAACTCGATTTGATCGGCTGGTCGTGGGGCACCACGATCATGGCGACCTATACCGCGCGCCATGACGACAAGGTCGATCGGCTGGTGCTCTACGCGCCGGTCTGGATCGCCGAAGGTCCGTCGCCGTTCAAGGGCGCGATCCCCGCTTATCGCACCGTGACCAAAGAAGACGCGCTGAAGCGCTGGGTCCGCGGCGTGCCCGAGGACAAGGTGGCGTCGTTGATACCGCGCGGCTGGTTCGATAGTTGGGCGAACGCTGCGTGGGCGCAGGATCCGGTCGGCGCCAAGCAAACTCCGCCGGTATTGCGGGCGCCGAACGGCGTGATCGAGGATTTCAAGGACATCTGGTTCGCCGGAAAATCGACCTACGATCCGGCACAGATCACCGTGCCCGTCCTTCTGATTCAAGGCGAGTGGGATGCCGACACGCCGACCTACATGGCGCGCGCTCTGTTCGCGAAACTGATCCACGCGCCGATGAAGCGCTATGTGCTGATCGGCGAAGGCACGCATACGCTGATGATGGAACGGCACCGGCTCGAACTGTTTCGCTCGGTGCAGGATTTCCTGTTCGAGCGCGCGCCGCGCGCCGGCCGCCGCGATTAGCGGCTAGCGGCGACGCCAGGTGAAGACCGCCGACACCGCGTAGTTCCATACCGAGCCGACCAGCGCGCCGGCGACGCCCGCCAGCCACCAGACCGGGCGCTCGTGGAAGACATAGGCGGCGACGTCGACATTGGCCACGGCGCCGATGCTGCAAATCACATAGAACGTGACGAGGCCGCGCCACAGCCGCCCTTTGTTGAGGCGCTGATCGCGATAGGTGAAGAAATTGTTCAACAGGAAATTCGACCCGATCGCCACGATCACCGCGAGCGATTGCGATACGGCGAAATCCGCCGTCGTGAATTGCAGCGCCAGCCACAGCACCGCGAGCTGAATGACGAGGCCGATGCAGCCGATAAAGGCGAACAGCGCGAAGCGCACCGGCACGATATGGCCGATCATCTTGTCCGCGAGCAGCATGCCGAATTCCCACGCCACGAGGGAATCGAGCTTGCTCTCGCCGTGCTGGCGCGGCCGGAATTCGAAATGCAATTCCGTCACCCGCATCGGCCGCGGCGACGACGCCAACAGGTCGAGCAGGATCTTGAAGCCCTGACCGGACAGACGGCGCATCGCGGCCTCGAACGCCTCGCGCCGCATCATGAAAAAGCCGCTCATCGGATCGGCGATGTCGGCCTTGCAGATGAGGCGCGACAGCCGCGTCGCGAGATTGCTGATCTGCGCCCGGCGCTTGTTCCAGTCGAAGGTGCTGCCGCCGCCGACATAGCGGCTGCCGACCACCAGATCGTAGGGCTCGGTCTTCAGCGTGCGCAGCATGTCCGGCAACAGCCGCTCGTCGTGCTGAAGGTCGCCGTCGGTCACGGCGACGAACGGCGCGGCGCTCGCCAGGATGCCCTCGATGCAGGCGGTGGAGAGACCGCGGCGGCCGATGCGCTGAATGCCGCGGATGCGCGGATCGTCGCGCGCGACCTCGCGAACCAGATCCGACGTGCCGTCGCGGAAATCGTCGTCGACGAAGATGATCTCCCAGCGGACGCCCGCCAGCACCCGGTCGATCTCCGCGATCAGCGGCCGGATATTGTCGTGCTCGTTAAGGGTCGGAACGATGATCGACAGTTCGGGCGAGGCCGCCAGGACATCGGTTCGCGGGACGGTCGAAATCTCGCTGGGCACCGGGCCCTGGTCCGCCGATTCGCGCCGCGGGTCAATCCTTGTACGAGGTGTCGATCCGGTCGAGGCGCCGCATCATCGCCGCCCACGCCGTGTCCGCGCCGCCGTAGCGGACGTTGCCGCCCTCGAACATCTTCGCGGTCTTGTCGGCCACCTGCGGGCTGGCGCGATGGAGCGCGACGTTGCAGGCCATCGCCTGAAGCTGCGACTTGCACGCCTTCTCGAGGAGATACATGCGCGTGTAGGCCTCGCCGACATTGCGGCCGGTCACCAGCGTGCCGTGATTGCGCAGGATCATCACCGACTTGTCGCCGAGATCGTCGATCAGCCGCTTGCGCTCGTCGAGATCGAGCGCGATGCCTTCATAATCGTGGAACGCGAGCTTGCCGTGGAACGCCATCGCGGTCTGCGACAGCGGCAGCAGCCCTTCCTCCAGCATCGACATGGCGACGCCGGCCTCGGTGTGGAGATGCAGCACGCAGCCGGCGTCGTGCCGCGCGGCGTGGATGGCGCTATGGATGGTGAAGCCGGCGCCGTTGATCGGGTAGTCGGCGTTGCCGATGATGTTGCCGTCGAGATCGACTTTGACCAGGCTCGACGCCGTCACCTCGTCGAAGGACAGGCCGTAGGGGTTGATGAGGAAATGATCCTCGGTCCCGGGCACACGGGCGGAGATATGGTTGTAGATCAGCTCGTCCCAGCCGTTGAGCTGCGCCAGGCGATAGGCCGCGGCGAGTTCGATCCGCACCTGGCGCTCGGCGTCGCTCTTCGGTTCGTTGACGAGGCGCCGCTTGGCGCCGATGCCGACCGCAAATTCGACCTGTGACATATCCGTCTCCTGCTTCCTTTGGGTGAGATTAACGCCGCGCCGCTATTCGGTCCAATTTTCGATATGCAACCCCGGCACCCGGCTGAACTCGCGGACGTTGTTCGTGACCAGCGTCAGTTCGAGGCATCGCGCGTGGGCCGCGATGAACAGATCGTCGGCGCCGATGGGCATCCCGCGTCTCCGCAGACCGGCGCGAATGTCAGCGTAATGCGCCGCCGCGGCGTCCGGAAAATCGAGCACGGCAATCGCGGACAGAAAGGCGCCGACGGCGGCCGCATTGCGCGAACGGCCGGGCCAAACCGCGATACCGAAGAGCAGTTCGGCTTTGGCGATAACCGATATGCAGACGTCGTCGGTGGCGATGTTCGAGAGCCGCCCGGCAATCGCCGCATTCGTTCCTCTGACAACATAGGAGCATGTGTCCGTATCGAGCATGAAGCGCGGCATCACCACTTGCGTTCCTGCACCGGCAGATCCTCATATCCTTCCATGAAATCCGGGGCAGCCTTGGGGGCGGTTGCAAAATACTCCGCCCAGGTTTTCGGACGCGGCGACAGAATGACGTTGTCGCCTTCTTTCCGGATGAAGACTTCTTTGGTCTTGAACTGATATTCTTTGGGAAGGCGGACCGCCTGGCTGCGATTGTTCATGAAAATCTTGGCCTTTCGCTGCATGGCGGTTGCTCCGACAAATGGCATATACCATGGTATATGCCACGCGCCTTGAGCCTTGCAAGGGAGGTCAGTCATCATGATCGTCGACGAACGGACCTACACCATCCATATCGGCAAGATTCCGGCCTATCTGAAGCTCTACCAGGAAGAAGGGCTGGAGATACAAAAGCGCACGCTCGGCAACCTGATCGGTTATTTCGTCACCGAGGTCGGGCAGCTCAGCACGGTGGTGCATCTCTGGGCCTATGACGGCGTCGAGGATCGCGCCAAGCGCCGCGCCGAGCTGGCCGCCAACCCCGCGTGGCAGGCCTATCTCGCCAAGATGCAGCCGCTGGTCACGGCGATGGAGAACCGCATCCTGACGCCGACCTCCTTTTCGCCGCTGCGCTGAGGGTGGCTTGCGTCGGATAAAGTTAGGTATTACATTTTCTAAAATGTAAGGAACCTAGCATGGAATCGGCCATCACTAGCAAGGGCCAGGCGACCATCCCCAAATCCATCCGCGACCATCTGCGGTTGGAGCCCGGGGATCGTGTCAAGTTCTTCATCCATCCGGATGGCACCGTGGTGCTGCTGCCGAAGCTGCCGGCGAGGGCCGCGCGAGGCATGCTCAAAGCCCGGAGGCCGCTCACGGTGACGCAAATGGATGAGGCGATTGCATCGGGCGCGACGAAAATGACGCCCGCGCGTCGGCGGCGATGATCGGGCTCGATACCAACGTCATTGTTCGATATCTCCTTCAGGACGACCCGGCTCCGTCGCGCAGGGCACGCGAATTGATCGAAGAAAGACTGACGCAAAACAATCCCGGATTCTTGAGTGTTGTTGCAATGGTTGAGACAGCCTGGGTGCTCGAGCGCGGTTATCGGTTCAACGCACGTACGGTCGCTGCCGCCGTCGAACGGTTGCTGCAAACGGAAGTCTTTGTGGTCGAACATGAGCAGGAAGTCTTTTCGGCAATGATCGCGCTCCGAGAGGGGCGCGGATCGTTTGCCGATGCATTGATTGCCGAGTGTGGTGAGAACGCCGGTTGTACTGCGACGGTCACGTTTGACCGCAAAGCGTCGCGCTTGCCCGGCTTTCAGTTGCTATAAAGGAAATACCGCTGATGAGCCGTTCTGGCGCGCGCATTTTGGTCGATCAGCTTGTCGTTCACGGCGTCGACACAGCATTCTGCGTGCCGGGCGAGAGCTATCTCGCGGTGCTCGACGCATTGTACGACACGCCGTCGATCCGGCTGGTGACATGCCGGCAAGAGGGCGGCGCCACCATGATGGCCGACGCCGACGCCAAGCTCACCGGCCGGCCGGGCGTCGTCCTGGTGTCGCGCGGCCCGGGCGCCATGAACGGCAGCGCCGGCCTCCATATAGCGCGGCAGGATTCAACGCCGCTCGTCATGTTCATCGGCCAGGTCGCGCGCGGCACGCTCGAGCGCGAGGCGCTGCAAGGCATCGACTATCGGCAGATGTTCGGCCCGGTGGCCAAATGGGTGGCGCAGATCGACGAGCCCGCCGCCATTCCCGAAATCATCAGCCATGCGTTCCACGTCGCGATCAACGGCCGCCCCGGCCCGGTCGTCGTGGTGTTGCCGGAAGACATGCTGACCGACACGACGTCGGTCTCCGACGGCGCGCGTTATCAAGTGGCGTCCAGCTATCCGAGCCCCGACGCGATGTCGACATTCCGCGAGGCGCTGGCGCAAGCGGAACGGCCGTTCGTGATTCTTGGCGGTTCGACCTGGGACCGGGATGCCGTCGCGCAGTTCCAAGATTTCGCGGCCGCCAACAAGCTGCCGGTCGGCTGCGCCTTCCGCCGCCAATCGCTGTTCGACAATTCGCATGAATGCTACGCCGGCGATGTCGGCATCGGCATCAATCCCAAGCTCGGCGCTTACATCCACGGCGCCGATCTCATTGTCGCCGTCGGCGCGCGTCTCGGCGAAGTCACGACCGGCGGCTACACGCTGTTCGACATTCCCGTGCCGAAGCAGAAATTGATTCACGTCTATCCCGATCCCGACGAGCTGGGCCGGGTCTATCGCCCGTTTCTCGCGATCGCGGCGGCGTCGCGCGATTTTGCGGCGGCGCTGTCGTCGCGGGCGCCGGTCGCCGCGCCGCGTTGGGCGTCGCGCACCGCGGAATTGCACGCCGACTATCTCGGCTGGCGCGCGCCGGTCAAAAATCCCGGCGCGGTGCAGATGAGCGAGATCGTCGCGTGGCTGGACGCCAATGTGCCGCCCGACACGATTTTCGCCAACGGCGCCGGCAATTTCGCGACCTGGGTTCACCGCTTCCATTGCTATCGCGGCTTCGGCACGCAATTGGCGCCGACCAGCGGCTCGATGGGGTACGGCCTGCCGGCGGCGGTCGCGGCGTCGCTGCGCCATCCCGACAAACCGGTGCTGTGTTTCACCGGCGACGGCGATTTCCTGATGACCGGGCAGGAATTCGCGACCGCCGTCGCCAACAAGGCGAAGCTGGTCGCGATCCTGCTCAACAACAATTCCTACGGCACCATCCGCATGCATCAGGAGATGCATTATCCCGGCCGTACCGTCGGCACCGATCTCGCCAACCCGGACTTCGCGGCGCTGGCACGGGCCTATGGCGGTCACGGCGAGACCGTCGAGCGCACCGAGCAATTCGCGCCCGCATTTGCCCGTGCCCGAGATTCCGGCAAGCCGGCGCTGATCGATGTCCGCTTCGACCTCGAAGCGATCAATCCCGCCCGCAGCCTGAGCGCGATCCGGGACGAAGCCGCCTTGCGAAGGCGCTAGCCGCGGATTTCGACTGCATTTTTATCGTGCGTGCTTCGAGACGGCGCCTTCGGCGCCTCCTTGCATGAGGACATTCCTTTATGGCGGAAAGAAATTTTCCTCAGCCTGAGGCGCGGCCGCAGGCCGTGTCTCGAAGGCCGCACCGATTCCATCCAACCGACTTCCGCGCTAGCCGTGTGTAGCGCCGTCATGGCGAGGGCGAATTGTCCTTGGCCTTACGGCGTCGCCGACGCCAGATGACGTAGCCGATGCCGGCGATCACGATCGCGACGCCGATCGCGATGAGGATCGGCGTGCGATATTCCATGATGTGACGCTGCAGCAGATAAAACCGTTTGCCGAGCATGTAGGCGAGACCGCCCCAGAACCCGACCCACAGCGCCGCGCCGACGGCATTGAGCACGATAAAGCGCCACCACGGCATTTCCAGCGTGCCGGCGACGATGCCGTTGAACTGGCGCGCCACCACCACGAAGCGCGCGAACACGATCACCCAGTCGCCGTAGCGCGCGAAAAATTTCTCGACCTGTTTGAGCTTGTCCTCGGTGATGCCGATCCGGCCGCCATAGCGCAGCATCAGCCGGTGGCCGCCGCTATACCCGATCCAATAGCCGATATTGTCGCCGATCACGCCGCCGAGCCAGCCGAGGAACAGCAGCAACCATATGTTGAGGTCGCCCTGAGACGCGCCGATCGCGCCCGCGACCAACAGCGTTTCGCCCGGCGTCGGCATGCCGAAATCCTCGAGCAGAATGCCGAGTAGGACGGCGGCGTAGCCATAATGCGCGATGGCGTGGTGAACGTGCGAAAAAATGTCGGGAAGCACTAGGCGTCTTTTCTTCGGTTGCTCGGACTAATGTGGCGTGCCCGCGCGATGTAGGCAATGGCGCGTTCATGCTAGGGTCGAGATGCCGCAAGTGGGAGAGCGAAATGGCCGGTTTGGTGGTGTTGGAGCGCAGCGACGAGATCGCGACGGTGATTCTCAATCGGCCCGAGCGGCTCAACGCCTTGACCCATGAGATGTGGAGCGAGGTCGGGACGATGTTCGCCGCGCTCGAAACGGATGATGGACTGCGCTGCATCATTTTGCGTGGCGCCGGCGGCAGGGCGTTCGCGCCTGGCGCCGACATCGCGGAGTTCGGCGATCGCCGCTCCAATTCGGAACAGGCGCGCGATTACGGCGGCGTCATGCACCGCGCCATGCACGCGATCGACGACAGCCGCCATCCGACCGTCGCCGCGATCGAGGGCATTTGCGTCGGCGGCGGGCTCGAGCTTGCGATGCTGTGCGACATCCGCATTTGCGGCGCGGGCAGCCGCTTCGGCGTGCCGATCAACCGCATCGGCGTGACCATGGCCTATCCCGAGATCGGCGCGTTGATCGCGCGGGTCGGACGGCAGACCGCGCTGGAAATTCTACTGGAGGGCCGCGTGTTCGACGCGGCGGAAGCGCTGGCGAAAGGCCTCGTGTCGCGCGTGGTGCCCGACGACAAGGTGCTCGACGAGGCGTTCGCGACGGCGAACCGCATCGCCGCCGGCGCGCCGCTGGTCAATCGATGGCACAAGAAATTCGCGCGCCGTCTGATGGACCCGGCGCCGCTGTCGCCGCAAGAGCGCGACGAACCGTACGCGACCTTCGACACCGACGATTTCCGCGCCGGCTATCGCGCCTTCCTCGACAAGAAGACGCCCACGTTCAGGGGGAAATAGAGCGCCATTTCGGTTTGTAGGGGCTGAGCGGATTGGCGTCGAGATCGACGATCTCGACGCAACCTTGCGGTGACGGTGGCTGTCGCCGGCATGCCACGCGCCGTCGCGGAGCGCGACGTCGCTAACGCGCGACAGAAACAGGCAACGCCACTCGCCGCCGCGCGGCAGGCCGGAACTGCTCTCGCCGCCGAACTGAAACGTCAGCGCCTTTTCCTCGCCTTGCGAATGGCCGAGAATGATCGGGCAGAGTTCGCGCCGATAGCCGCCGTAGGTGCAAACGATCTGCTTCCGGCCGCGGATCGCCTTGGCGAAGAGGCGGTAAATGCGACTTGGCATTTCGCGATCCGTTTTGACCTCGTCGTTGTATCGATCTGCGGCTTTCGGCGGCCGTGTCCGGGCAAGGGCTTCGATGACCTCGTGCCCGAGTTCCTGGATTTTCGGGGCTTGTCGTTTGCGTGACATTCTGGCCGCTTTCGGTTTGGCACCGCTTTCGATGCGGTTAGGTCACGCTATATGGTCGAAGTGTACTCGCGCGAAGACCGTCCATAATTTGCCAAGCGGGATCGGATGGTCTTTTGCATTCCCAAAATCGCCATCCGTTGACATTGGTGTGGGTGATTGCGTGAGCGGCGTCTGATGGACTCTTTCGAATATGCCCATCTTCGTCGACCCAGGCGCCGTCTTTGATCTGCGCTGTATAGGTTCTTCCTTTGTAGGTGACACGAAACTGACTTCCATCGGGGAAACGGATTCCCTTGAGAACACAGCCGCCTTTCGAGAGGGTGATTGTCGGGACCATGGATAGCGGCGTTTTCGATAGTTTAAGAAGGCGCCGGATGACCTCATTGTAGGTAGTCGATTCGGATTCCCGTAGATTTGTCAGGGCTTTGAAGACGTCAAAATCGACATCGATCTGCATTTTCTGCCTCCTAAAAAAATAGCAGTTTAGTTTATATAGGAGTTAAAATAGTTTTAGTCAATTCCTTCTCCAAAACCATCTTGACTCTGTTCCTTAAAAGAACAAATCATGAACTATGGCGTCGGAACTGATTATACCCACTCGGATCGCGGAATTGCGCCGCCAGGTCGCCCGTATCGAACGGGGCGCTCAAGGCCTGACCGGCGAATCCGTGTCGGTGCTGCCGTTCGGCGTCGCCGAGATCGACCGGCGGCTGCCGGGCGGTGGGTTGGCGCTGGGCGCGCTGCATGAGGTGACCGGGATCGGACCGGATGAAGAAGACGGCGCGGCGCCGGCCGCGTTCATCGCCGGTCTGGCCGCGCGGTGCGATGCGGCGAAGCCGGTGCTGTGGTGCCAGAGCGTCGGCGATCTCTACGGTCCGGGTCTTGCCGCGTGCGGCCTTGGGCCGGAACGGCTGCTGCTGGCGCAGGCGCGCAACCCCGCCGATCTGCTGTGGGCGATGGAGGAGGGGCTGCGCACTCGCGCACTGGCGGCGGTGGTCGGCGAGATCGCCGATCTGCCGGGTCCGGCGAGCCGGCGCTTGCAGCTCGCGGCGGAAAGTTCGGGCGTCACCGCGTTCGCGCTGCGCCGCTTCCGCGTGCCGAGCAAAACGGCGCGCGCGCCCAACGCGGCGGTGACGCGCTGGACCGTGGCGCCGCTGCCGAGCGTGCCGGCGCCGGGCGAACCAGGGTTGGGCCGGCCGCGCTGGCGGCTCGAGCTGTGGCGCGCGCGGGGCGGCGCGCCGGCGGAATGGATCGTGGAGGCAGGCGATGCGACGGGTCATGTCGCTCTACCTGCCGCGCTGGGCGATGGACCGGCGCGGCGCGAGCGACGCCGGGCATAGACCGGCGGTACAGGCGATCTCGATCGGCAGCCGCCGTCTCGTCAGCGCCGTCAATCCGGTCGCCGAGGAACAAGGCCTGATGCCGGGCATGGCCTTGGCCGATGCGCGCGCACAGGTGCCGAACCTTGTCGTGGCGCCGGCAGATCCCGACGGCGACGCGGCGGCGTTGCTGCGCCTCGCGCAATGGTGCGGCCGCTATTCGCCGTGGACCGTGCCGCACGGGCCGGACAGCATCCTGCTCGACATCACCGGTTGCGCTCATCTCGCCGGCGGCGAGGAGAAGCTCGGGGCCGAGCTGGTCGCGCGGCTGGCGGCGCGCGGCGTGACCGCGCGCGTCGGCATCGCCGATACGATCGGCGGCGCGTGGGCGATGGCGCGCGGCGGGGCGCAGGCCGTCAACGCGATCGCGCCGGGCGGGACGCGCGCGGCGCTGGCGCCGCTGCTGGTGCGTGCGTTGCGCCTCGATCAGGACATGGTCGCGGCCCTGGAGCGGCTGGGTTTGCGCCGCATCGGCGATCTTTATCCGTTGTCGCGCGCCGATCTCGCGGCGCGGTTCGACGCGGTGCTGCTGGCGCGGCTCGACGAGGCGCTATGTCTCGGCAGGGAAGCGCTGTCGCCGCTGCCGCCGGCGCCGCCGCGCTGGACGCGCCGCGGTTTCGCCGAGCCGATCGCCACGGCCGACGACATCGCCGCCGCGATCCGCCTGCTGCTCGAGGAATTGTGCCGCCGTCTCGCCGAGGAGGCGCTGGGCGCGCGGCTCTTGGCGCTGACGCTGCATCGCGTCGACGGCGAAAGCGCGTCGCTCGCCATCGGAACCGCGCGGCCGAACCGCGACGTCGCGCATCTCATGCGCCTCTTCGCCGAGCGCATCGACCGGATCGATCCCGGGCTCGGCATCGAGGACATGGTGCTGACGGCGAAGACGGTGGAGCGGCTGGAAGCAAGGCAATTGTCTTTGGTAGTTCCCTCCCCCCTTGAGGGGGAGGGAAGCGAGCAGCGGAACGCTGCGAGCGGGTGGGGGGTAAGGTCGTGCTCTGCATCACCCCCCACCCCCCCCCTCCCCCTCAAGGGGGGAGGGGGAAGTTATCAACGACGACACCGCCATGCTCATCGACCGGCTGGCGAACCGGCTCGGCGCGCGGGCCGTGGGGCGTTTGCTGCCGCACGACGCGCATGTGCCGGAGCGCGCGCAGCGTTTCGTCTTTGCCTTCGCGCCCGGCGTCGGCGCGGCATGGGACGCGGACAAGTCGCGCCCGGTGCGCCTCCTCGCGCGGCCGGAGCCGATCGAAGCGGTAGCGCCGGTGCCGGACGATCCGCCGCTGATGTTCCGCTGGCGCAAGCAGCTTCATCACGTGGCGCGCGCCGAGGGACCGGAACGCATCATGGGCGAATGGTGGCGTAGCGCGCGCGAGGCCGAGCTGCTGCGCGACTATTACCGGGTCGAGGATTCGGGCGGCCGGCGCTACTGGCTGTTCCGCGCCGGCCTTTACCAGCCGGATGCACATGCGCGTTGGTTCTTGCACGGACTTTATGCATGACCCGTTACGCCGAGCTGCAATGCACCAGCAATTTCGCGTTCCTGCGCGGCGCGTCGCATCCGGGCGAGCTGGTCGAACAGGCGAAGGCGCTGGGCCATCAGGCGATCGCCATCACCGATGTCAACACGCTCGCCGGCATCGTCCGCGGCCATGTCGCGGCGGAAGAAGCGGGCGTGCGGTTCGTGGTGGGATGCAGGCTGGAGGTGGAGGTTGAGCTGCGCTCCAACGTACGGGCGCTGCGACCTCCTTCTCCCTCTCCGCCCCATTGGGGGAGTGAGATGGGGCAGGCACCGAGCTATCCCCCACCTCACCTAACCTCTCCGCCCCCAAGGGCGGAGAGGGATAAAAAGGCAGAAGGCGAACAGCGCAGCCTGCTTTGTTACCCGACGTCGCGCGCGGCCTATGGGCGGCTGACGCGGCTGCTGACGCGCGGCAAGCGGCGCGCGGAAAAGGCGCAATGCCAACTCTACTATGACGATCTGATCGAATTCGGCGACGGGCAGATTTTCGTCGCGTTGCCGCCGGAGGACGGCATCGGCGATGTGCGTCCTTCGACTGCTCCCCCGGCTGTCGCCGGGGTGCGCGCTCAGGATGAGGAAGGTCTCTCATGGCATAAAGGAAAGCCCCTCATCCCGAGCGCGGAGCATCGTGTCAGCGATGCGAGCAGTCGAGGGACGCACGGTCGTGGGAATGTCGAAAACGACTTCGCCGAATTTCTTCATCGGCTGAAAACCGATTTTCCCGGCCGCGTTTATCTCGCGGCCCAGCATCTTTATCGCGGCGACGACGCGAAGCGTCTCTATCGCCTCCAGCAACTGGCGGAGCAGGTCGGCATGCCGTTGGTCGCGACCAACGACGTGCTTTACCACGCGCCGGAACGGCGGCGCCTGCAAGACGTGTTGAGCTGCATCCGCGACGATTGCACGCTGGCCGAGGCGGGCTTCCGCCTCAACGCCCATGCCGAGCGGCATCTCAAATCGCCCGACGAGATGGCGCGGCTGTTTCGCGGCTATGAGGACGCGCTCGGACGCAGCGTCGAGATCGTCGAGCGCTGCCGATTCAGTCTCAACGAATTGAAATACGATTATCCCGACGAGAGCGGCGGTCATGGCGGCACGCCGCAGGAGCGGCTCGAAAGCCTGGTGTGGAACGGCGCCGCCTGGCGCTATCCCGGCGGCGTGCCGGATCATGTGGTCGAGCGCCTCGAGACGGAATTGCGGCTGATCGAAAAGCTCGACTACGCGCCCTATTTCCTCACCGTCAATTCGATCATGAAGGAAGCGGAACGGCGCGGCATTTTGTGCCAGGGCCGCGGCTCGGCGGCCAATTCCGTCGTGTGCTATTGCCTCGGCGTCACCGCGGTCGCGCCCGAGATGATCGACGTGCTGTTCGAGCGCTTCATCAACGAGGAGCGCCGCGAGCCGCCCGACATCGATGTCGATTTCGAGCATGAGCGGCGCGAGGAGATCATCCAATTCATCTACAAGAAATACGGCCGCGACCGCGCCGCGCTGACCGCGACCGTGATCCATTACCGGCCGCGCCGCGCCATCCGCGAGGTCGGCAAGGTCTTGGGCCTGTCGGAGGATGTGACGGCGGCGCTCGCCGGCACGGTATGGGGCTGGTACGGCGACGCCATCCAGCAAAAACACGTGCGCGCGTTGGGGCTCGATCCGACCGATCCGACCCTGGCGCTGGCGTTGGAACTGGCGACCGAGCTCGTGGGTTTCCCGCGCCATCTGTCCCAGCATGTCGGCGGCTTCGTCATCACGCATGGCCCACTCGAGGAGCTGGTGCCGATCGAGAACGCGGCGATGGCAGACCGTACCGTGATCGAATGGGACAAGGACGATATCGACGCGCTGCGGATGATGAAGATCGACATTCTGGCGCTCGGCATGCTGACCGCGATCCGGCGCGGCCTTGACCTGATCGCCGCGCATTACGGCACGCGCTACGACCTCGCCACCATCCCAAAGGAAGATCCGGCCGTTTTTGAGATGTTGCAGCACGCGGATTCGATCGGCGTGTTCCAGGTCGAGAGCCGGGCGCAGATGAGCATGTTGCCGCGTCTCAAGCCGAAAGAGTTTTACGACCTGGTCATCGAGGTCGCGATCGTGCGGCCCGGCCCGATCCAGGGCGGCATGGTCCACCCCTATCTGCGGCGGCGCTGCGGCGAGGAGCCGGTGGTGTTTCCGTCAGGCAAGGAGGAACTGAAGGAGGTTCTCGGCAAGACATTGGGCGTGCCGCTGTTTCAGGAACAGGCGATGAAGATGGCGATGGTCGCGGCCAAGTTCACCGGCGCCGAGGCGAACGGGCTGCGCCAGGCGATGGCGACCTTCCGCCACAACGGCACGATGCCGAAATACAAGGACAAGTTCATCGACGGCATGATCGCGAACGGCTACGAACCGGACTTCGCCCAGCGCTGCTTCAAGCAGATCGAAGGCTTCGGCGAATACGGTTTTCCGGAATCGCACGCCGCGAGTTTCGCGTTGCTGGTCTACGCCTCGGCCTGGATCAAACGCTTCTATCCCGAGGTCTTCACGGCCGCGCTGCTGAACAGCCAGCCGATGGGTTTTTACGCCCCGGCGCAACTGGTGCGCGACGCGCGCGACCACGGCGTCGAAATCCGCCCGGTCGATGTCAATTTCAGCCGCTGGGACTGCACGCTGGAATCGCTGGAGGAAGGAGACCGCAAAAACGCGGTGCGTCCTTCGACTGCTCGCCCTAGCGGGCTGCGCGCTCAGGATGAGGAAAATCTTTCGTGGAAAGAAAACATCCTCATCCCGAGCGCGGAGCACCGCGGCAGCGGTGCGAGCAGTCGAGGGACGCAGGGCAGCATTCCCGGCAAATGCGCATTGCGGCTCGGGTTCAATCAGGTCAAGGGACTCTCAAACGAGCCGATGGAGAAATTTGTTCGCCGCCGCACCGAACCACAGCCCCCACCCGAAAACGCTTCGCGTTTTCTTCCCTCCCCCGCAGGCGGGGGAGGGGGCTTTTCCAGCATCGACGATGTGACGCGGCGGGGCGGCCTCGATCGCAAGTCGCTGGAACGGCTGGCCGAGGCCGACGCGTTCCGTTCGCTCGGTCTCGACCGGCGCCAGGCGCTATGGGCAATGAAGGGTGTCGAGACCGCGACGCCGGCCCTATTCGCGGCGCGGCCGGCGGCGCCGAAACCCGACGTGCCGGTGCCATTGCCGGTCATGCCGCTGGGCCAGCACATTATCGAGGATTATCACTGGACCGGGATGTCGCTGAAAGCGCATCCGCTGTCGTTCCTACGCGACGAACTCACCCGCCGCCGTATCGTGACCGCGGCCAGCTTGCGCCATCGCAAGGACGGCGAGCGGCTGACCGTGGCCGGCATCGTCCTGGTCCGGCAGCGGCCGGGCAAAGGCAACGTCGTGTTCATGACGCTGGAGGACGAGACCGGCATCGCCAATTTGGTGGTGTGGATCCCGGTCTTCGAACGCTTCCGCCGGATCGTCATGGGCGGGCGGATGATTGCCTGCACCGGCAAGCTCCAGATCCAAGGCGAGGTGATCCATGTCGTCGCCGAGCGGATACAGGACTGGACACCGGCCTTGCGGCGGATCGGCGAAGCCGCCGACGACCACACGGGCCAGGGTCGTCTCGAACTATCCGTCCACAGTCACGATTTCCACTGATCCGCGAATCGGGCCCGAGTCGCTATCGAGTCGCCGCGAGTCGCGCTACATCCCGTAAAACCTTTGCTTCGCCCGATAATTTATTGACAGCAAGCGCAGAATCTTGTCTTCTGAACCGGTATGGTTAACGAACTCTTTGGTTTTATTATCAATTTTACGTTGAAAAACCGGGAATCGCTTCGATAATGAGATTTGTCCGCTAGCCGCGTCCGGAGGGGAAGTATCATGGAACGGATCGCCGATCGCCTGCGCGAAGCTCGCTACAACGCCGGCTTTGCCTCCGCCGAAGAATTCGCCGAGCGGGTCGGCGTCGCCCCCGAGATTTATCGCGCCTACGAAGACGGCACCCGCTACATGTCGCCGCAATTGGGTTTCCGCATCGCCCAGATACTCGGCGTCGGCTGGGTCGATCTGCTGTACGGACCGGAATACACCGACGATTACGCGGATTACGGCTGGCAGGGCACCGCGACGGGACGCCGCCGGTCGCCGGCGCCGCAAGAGGCGGTTTCTTACGTCGGCGGCGGCGTCGATGTCATGGACCGGTCGCGCGCCCAGGGTTCGCCGTCGCGCGCGATGGTCGCGCGCACACGGTCGCGGTCGGATTATCTGCCCGAATTGGAGCGTGCCCGCGCCGCCTTGCTCGAAGGGCCGCCGCCGCTGCACGCGGTTCCGGCGACGCGCCAACCGCGCGGGCTGACCGAGGCGCGCAGCCCGACGGCCGATGAGGTCACCTTCGACGAGCTCGATACGTCGCTGGCCTCCGGTGCCGGCCTCGACCGCGCCAGCCAACATGCGCTCGGCGCGTGGAGCGTGCCGCGCGACGTCATCAAGATCGGTTCGCGCACGGCCGGGGCAAACCTGAAGATGCTTGCCATTCTCGGCGACGAGATGGAACCGACCTTGCGTATCAACGACCGCATCCTGGTCGACACGTCCGACATCCGGCCGAGCCCCGCGGGCGTGTTCGTGGTGTGGGACGGCATGTCGGTCGTCGTGCGCCGCATCGAAATGATCGCGGGCAGCGAGCCGGCGCGTCTTCGCATCACGACCGACAGCCCGCGCTATCAGCCGGTCGAACGGCTCCATGCCGAAACCCTGATACAAGGCCGCGTCATCGCGCGCTGGAGCTGGGTCTAGGCTTCCGTCCCGTCGGTGTTTGTTCCGTCATGGCCGGGGCTTGACCCGGCCATCTCAGGTCGTCTGACGAGCCCGTCGCATGCTTTGGACCCCCGGGCCGAGCCCGGGGGCGACGAAGAGGACGGCAATCACATCGACACAAACGCTTGCGCTAGCGCTCCTTGAGCACGTTGTTGCAAAAACGCGCGTCGTCGCGCAGTTGCTCGTAATCCGCCATCGCGCCGCGCAGCGGGTCGTTCTTCGGCAGCCGGTTGATGGATTGTTGAATTGCGTCGAGTTGCGCGTCGGTATAAGTGACGACCTGCGGACATTGGACCGATGGACGATGCGGTGCGGTACAGCCGGCAAGGGCAAGCGACGACAAGGCGAGCGTCGCCGCGATAACTCCCCAACGTGACATGAACTGAATTCCTTAAGGTTCCTTGGCGTCGATCAGCACGAAGCAAATGCGGCACGGCGTCTTGCCGCGATTGACCCAGGCGTGATTGGTGGCCTGCTGAACCAGCACGTCGCCTGCCTTGAGATGCACCTCGGAATCGTCAAGCAGCATGTCGATCTCGCCCTCGAGCACGATGGCGTAGTCGATGCTCTTGGTGCGGTGCATGAAGGGATGGCTCGGCGGCCGTCCCTTGCCGACATGGTCGGCGCCCATCGAGCCGGAGAAATGCGACACCGGCAACGCCTCCATTTCCTTGGTCATCGGGCCGAACTCGACGACCCGGCAGATGGAGCCGTGGGGCGGCGGCGGAATGCCGACTTTCCGCGCGCTCTGATCCGTCGTCACCGAGACGTCGGCCGGCGCGCCGTCGGTCACCCAGACCAGGCCCGATTCCGTGTCGCTGGCCGCGTTGCGGCTCCAGGTCGGCGACGGTCCGTCCATCAGCACGATGGCCTTGCCCGTGTTGTCGTGTCCGGTCACGACGCGTCTTACCGGTTTGCCCATGGTCGTCCCTCAGCCTTTGATGTCGGTCCAGACGTTGCCCATCTTCGCTTCGCGCGTCTCGGCCCATTGCTCGATTTTCGGCCGGAAGATCGGCAGGGAAGGGGACGCGCGATGGTCGGTGAGGGCCTTGTCGTCGCGATACATCTCGACGAGATAGAACGTTTGAGAGTCTTCCTTGTCGGTGGCGATATCGAATTGCGCGCAGCCCGGCTCGTGCTGGCGCGTATAGAGGATGTGCCGGGCGATCTCGGTCTTGAACTCCGCCAAATGCTCCGCCTTGATGCGGAACTTCACAAAAATCAGATGCATCGCGTAACCTCCCGCCGTTGCAGCTCCATCGTCGCATCCGAGGCGCGGCGTGGCAAGGCACGGCGCCCCGACGATTGCCCCGGCGTCGCCAATGATGCTATGGAAATAGCAACGGCGCCGGCCCAACCGGGCAAAACGCGGCGCTTTCGGGGAGGAGTCTCATGATACGCAATTCTCTGGCGGGCATAGCCGCCGTCGCTTTATGCGCGAGCGTCGCGGCTCAGCCGAGCAGGGCCGACGATCATCCGACGGTCGGTCTGGTCGCGGCCTTTTCGGGCGCTTACGCCATGTGGGGCGAGGCCTACAAGCGCGAGATCGACCTTTACATGTTTCAGCACGACGGCAAGGACGGCAATCCCAAGATCAACCTGATCTTGCGCGACACGCCGGGCACCGATTACGGCCGCACCAAGCAAGTCGTGCAGGAATTCATCACCCGCGACGGCGCCGCGGTGGTCGGCGGCGGCGAGTTCACGCCTGAGGCGCTGGCGGTCGCGCCGCTCGTCACCGAAGCGAAGATTCCGTACGTGATCTTCAACGGCGCGACCTCGTTCATCGTCGACAAGTCGCCCTATCTGGTCCGTGTCGGCTTCACCATCTGGCAGCCGAACGTGCCGCTGGCGGAATACGCCACCAGCCACGGCTGCAAGAACGCCACGGCAGTCATCGCCGATTACGCTCCCGGCAAGGACACGGTCGACGCCCTGACCTATGGCATGAAGAAGGGCGGCGGCAAGATCGGTGAGGTGATCAAGGTCCCGCTCGGCACCACGGATTTCTCGGCGTATATGCAGCGCCTCAAGGACTCGAAGCCGGACTGCGTCATTCCCTTCATGCCCGGCGGGCCGATGTCGCTGACCTTCGCCAAGGACTTCGCGCAGATGGGCTTCGCTCAGCAGGGTGTCGTCCTCTACGACGCCGGCGGTATCACGGCTGAAAATCAGCTCGACGCGGTTGGCGATGCGGCGCTGGGCATCGTCTCCTCCGGCGTCTACAGCACGTATCTGGACAATCCGATGAACAAGGCGTTCATCGCGGCGTTGGCGAAGAAGACTCCGAACATCCGGCGCGAGTTCGTGCCGGTCGACGCCTATGACGGCATGGAAGTGATCTACAAGATGCTGCGGGCCACTCACGGCGTGCGCGACGGCGACAAGGCGGTTGCGGCGATCATCGGTTATCACTGGATGAGTCCGCGCGGCCCAGTCTCGATCGACAAGAACCGCGATATCGTGGAACCGGTCTACATGCGCAAGTGCGTCAAGGAGAACGGGGTGACGTTCAATAAGGAATTCAAGACGTACCCGGACGTTCACGACCAGTGGCACGAACTGCATCCATCGATGTGACAACGATATCGCGCATTCGGCGAGCCCCGGGAAAACCGGGGCCGCCGCGCGGAAAGGGAGCGAGCCTCGGCGCACTTCGAGGAGAGGGTACGATGATACGAACGTTACTAGTCGGTGCCGCGGCCGTCGCGCTATGCACGAATCTCGCGGGCCGTCCGGCCTATGCCGAGGATCACCCGACCGTGGGCATCGTCGCGGCGTTTTCCGGCGCCTACGCGGAATGGGGCACCGCCTACAAGCGCGAGATCGATCTCGCCATGTCGGAGTGGGACGGCAAAAACGGCAATCCCAAGCTCAATTTGATCCTGCGCGACGCGCCAGGCGCGTCCGACGTCGCGCGCACCAAGCAGGTCGTTCAGGAATTCATCACCCGCGACGGCGCCGTGATCGCCGGCGGCGGAGAGTTCACGCCGGAGGCGCTGGCGGTCGCGCCGCTCGTGACCGAGGCGAAGACGCCCTACATCGTGTTCAACGGTTCGACCTCGATCATCGTCGACAAATCGCCGTACATCATCCGGATCGGATTTACCACCTGGCAACCCGATGTGCCGATCGCGGAATACGCGGCGGAGCATGGCTGCAAATTGGTGACGATGATCGTCGCCGATTACGCACCGGGCGCGGACACGATTGCCGCATTTTCCTACGGTTTCGAAAAGCACGGCGGGAAAATCGCGACCATCATCAAGGTGCCGCTCGGCACCACCGATTTTTCCTCTTACCTTCAGCGCATCAAGGATTCGCATCCGCAATGCGTGTTTCCGTTCATGCCCGGCGGGCCGATGTCGCTCGGCTTTATCAAGCAATACGCCGAGCAGGGCTTCCCGAAACAGGGCATCACCCTGTACGACGCGGGCTCGGTCGCGGAACAGAATCTCGATGCCATCGGCGACGCCGCTCTGGGCGTGATTTCGTCGGCGTTTTACAGCACCTATCTGAACAACCCGACGAACCACGCGTTCATCGCCGCCTTGGCGAAGAACGACCCCAATATCCGGCGCAAGTTCGTGCCGGCCGTGGCTTACGACGGCATGGCGCTGATCTATCACATGCTGAAGGCGACCGAGGGACATCGTACCGGCGATACGTTGATGGCCGCGGCGAAGGGCTACCATTGGATGAGTCCGCGGGGACCGATTTCGATCGATCCGAAATACCGCGACATCGTCCAGAACATCTACATCCGCAAGGTCGTGAAGGATAAGAACGGCGTTCTGTACAACAAGGAGTTCCAAACCTTCCCGAACGTTCACGACCAATATCACGAACTGCATCCAACCAGCTGACACCCGACCGGCCACCGGCGACCCCGTCCGGGTCGCCGGTGCCGGCTTACCTTTTCCATTGGAGGAAATAATGAAGTTCATGCGCTTGATCGGCCTTCTCTCGCTCGGGGCCGCGGTGGTGGCGTCCCCAGCGGCCCACGCCCAGAAATATCGTGTCGGCCTCGTGGCGGCATTCTCGGGCGCCTATGCGCAGTGGGGGCAGTCCTACAAGCGCGAGATCGATCTCTATATGCAGGAGCATAACGGCCGCGACGGCAATCCGAAGGTCGACCTCATCCTGCGCGATGCGTCCGGCACCGATGTCGCGCGCACCAAGCAGATCGTTCAGGAATTCATCACGCGAGACAACGTCGCGATCGCGGGGGGCGGTGAATTCTCCACCGAAGCGTTTGCGGTCGCCAACCTAGTAACCGAAGCCAAGGTGCCCTATGTCATCTTCAACGGCGCCACGTCGGTGATCACCGACAAGTCGCCGTATTTCGTGCGCATCGGTAACACCAACTGGCAGCCGACGGTGCCGATCGCGCAATACGCGGCAAAGCACGGCTGCAAGCACGCGACGCTGGTCATCACCGACTACGCGCCTGGCGCCGATTCGATCGACGCGTTCACGTACGGTTTCAAGGGGGCTGGCGGCCAGCAGGTCGACGTGATCAAAGTGCCGATCGGCACCATCGATTTTTCGGCGGTCATGCAAAAGGTGAGGGACTTCAAGCCGGATTGCCTCTATCCGTTCCTGCCCGGCGGGCCGATGGTATTGGGCTATGTCCACGCCTATGTCGACTCGGGTCTCTCCAAGACGGTGCCGAATTACGGCACGGCGGAAACCTCGCCGAACTACCTGCCGGTGATCGGCGACGCCGCGATCGGCATCGTGACCGCGTGGTACTACGATCCCTATCTCGACAACCCGACGAACAAGAAATTCATCGCCGGCCTGACGGCGGCCGATCCGCAGGTGCTGACGAAATATATCACGACGTACGGATACGATGGGATGGAGATCATCTTCCATATGCTGAAGGCGACCAAGGGCGAGCGCGACGCCGACAAGGCCATCGCTTCGATCAAGGGCTATTCGTGGCAAAGTCCGACTGGCCCGATCACGATCGACCCCAAGACGCGCGATGCGATCCGCAATATCTATATTCGGCGGGTCGTGAAGGAAAACGGCATGCTCTACAACAAAACCTTCGAGACCGATCCGGCGGTGAAGGACGAATGGCACGAGTTGCATCCCGCGAAGAGCTGACGAGAATGACACGTTCGAATGGCGGACACGTTCAGTAATCGGCCACCCGGCCCGACCCAGCAACAGATCGAAGAGGTCGCGCGGCGCTTTCTCACCACCACCGAAATGGTGGCCGAGGCGCGCCGCCGGCTGCACCCCCATTCCTGGGATTTTGTCGCGGGCGGCAGCGAGACCGAAGCGACGCTTGCGCGCAATCGCCTCGCGCTGGACGTTTGGGCATTGCGGCCGCGCGTGTTGCGCGACGTGCTTCAAGCGTCGGTCGATCCGTCGTCGAGTCTGTTGGGAATCAAGCTGCGCATTCCGGTGATCTTCGCGCCGGTCGGCGGTATGACGATGCTCGATCCGCTTGGCGCGTTGGGGCCGGTGCGTGCGGCCGGGCAGTTCGGCACCATGACGTTCATCAGTTCCGTCACGGAGCCCGATATCGATCTGGCGGCGGCCGAGGCGAACGGCCGGTTAGTGCTGCAACTCTATATTCGCGGCGACGCCAACTGGGTCGATGCCTATGTCGAGCGCGCGGTCAGGGCCGGTTGCCGCGCGATCTGCTTTACCGTCGACACCGACGCCTACAGCCGGCGCGAGCGCAATCAGCTCAACCGCTTCTTCCAGGGCACGCCGCTCGTTACGGGCGGACGAACCGGCGTCATGGAAAATACCGGCCGCGAGCACCAGGAACAGTTCAACTGGAAGGACATCGAACGGGTTCGCCGCAAGTTCAATCTGCCGGTCATCGTCAAGGGCATCGCCACGGCCGAGGACGCGAAGATCGCGGTCGAACACGGCGTCGCCGTCGTCTACGTCTCCAATCATGGCGGTCGCCAGCTCGATCACGGGCAGGGGACCTTGGAGATTTTGCCGGAGGTCGTCGCCGCGGTGAACGGTCATGCCGATGTCATGGTCGACGGCGGCTTCGTGCGCGGTACCGATGTGCTGAAGGCCGTGGCGCTTGGCGCGAAGGCGGTTGGCATCGGCAAGCTCCAGGCTTGGGCCCTCGCGGCGGCAGGCGAAGCCGGAATGATGCGCCTCCTCGATCTGCTCCAAGAGGAAATCACCAAAGATATGATGCTGATGGGATTGACCACGCTGTCGCAGGTCGACCGCAGCGTCCTCGCGCCGGCCCGGCCATATACCTTGCCGAGCGCGCTCAGCGCGTTCCCGCACCTTCACCGCTACGAATAGGCGGACTAAAGCGGTTTTCGACTGGATGGAATTGGGTGCGGCCGTCGAGACGCAGCCTTCGGCCGCTCCTCAGGCTGAGGAAATTTCTTTCCGCCATAAAGGAATGTCCTCATGCTGAGCGAAGCGCAGCTTCGCGTCTCGAAGCACGCACGACGTCCATGCAGTCGAAAGCAGCGCTAGCGCGGCGTTTCTTCTTCGAGGCCGATGAGATTGCCGAGCTTTTCGGGATTATCGCGCAGCTCGGCGCAGTCGCCGTTCCATACGACCTGACCGCGATCCAAAATCACGGCGCGCTCGGCGAACTCGAGCGCCATTTCGGCGTGATGCTCGACCAGGATCATCGCGAGCTGCGACGAGCGCCGGATATTTTCCAGCGCGTCGACCATCTGGTCGACGATGACCGGCGCCAAGCCTTCGAACGGTTCGTCGAGGAGCAAGATCTTCGGGTTGCTCACTAGCGCGCGCCCGACCGCCAGCATCTGCTGTTCGCCACCCGAGAGCTGGTTGCCGAAATTGCCGCGCCGCTGCGCGATCGGCGGAAACAGGTCGTAGATGCGGTCTAGGGTCCACGGGCCGTCGCGGGTCGCGACTTTGAGATTTTCGTGCACGGTCAGCGACTGAAAAATCTCTCGCTCCTGCGGCACATACCCGATGCCGAGCTCGACGCGGTGATGGGTCGGCACCTTGATCAAATCTTGGCCGCCGAAATTCACGTGTCCCGATTCGATTCGTGTCAGGCCCATGATGGTGGCAAGCAGCGTGGTCTTGCCGACGCCGTTGCGCCCCAGCAAGGCCGCGGTCGTGTTCGCGGGCAATGCCATCGACACTTGTTCGAGCACCACGTTGCCGGCGTAACCGGCGGTCACGTTTTCGATCTGGAGAAGATCAGACATGGGCGCCGCGTCCCAGATAAACGTCGCGCACCTGCTGATTGGCGCGGACTTCGTCGACCGAGCCCTCGACCAGAAGCGTGCCGCCGACCAGCACCGTAATCCGCTGAGCGAAGCGGAAAACCAAACTCATATCGTGCTCGATGACCAAGACCGCGATTTCGGTCGGCAGGCGCGTCAGGATTTCCAGCAACATGCCGAGATCGCGCGACGACACCCCGGCGGCCGGTTCGTCCAGCAGCAGCACCTTCGGCTTGAGCGCCAGCGCCAAGGCGATTTCGACAAGACGGCGTTGACCGTATCCGAGCTCGCTCACCTTGCGTTGCGCCACGCTCATCAGATTCAACCGTTCGAGCAGCTCGCGGACACCCTCGACCACGCGGTCGTCGTCGCGCAAGGAGCCCCACGGCTTGGCGTCGAGCGAGCGGGACGCCGCCACCGCGAGACCGATGTTTTCGGCCACGGTAAGACGCAGGAACAACGAGATGATTTGAAACGTTCGCACCACGCCGAGCGCCACGCGGCGTTCAGGGGTGGCATGCGTGATATCCGTGCCGAAGAGCCGGATCGTGCCGGCATCAGGCTTCAGGACGCCCGTGATCTGATTGACGAGCGTCGTCTTACCCGCGCCGTTGGGGCCGATCAGCGCGTGGCGCGCCCCTTGTTGCAGCGTCAGATCGATATTCTGCGTGACTTGCAGCGCGCCGAATTTCTTGTAGAGCCCGCTGATTTCGAGCGCCGGCTGTCCGCCGGTGGCGTCGCTCATGGCCCGCCCCGATTGAGAGGATCCTGCTTGCGCCGGAACTGGTCGGCCAACCCCATCAGGCCATTGGGCATGAACCGCACCGACAAGATCAACAGAATGCCCAAGGCGAGCAGCCAATGGAACGGGTTGATCGCCGCGGCGCGGTCCGAGAAGACGTAAAACAACGCGGCCCCGAGGAACGCGCCGTAAAGTCTGCCGAAGCCGCCAAGGATCAGGCTGATCAGCGCGTTGCCCGAAACCAGAAAGGTCAGCGTGTCGACGCCGATCAGGCCCGTGACTTGCGCTGTCAGCGCGCCGGCGACGCCGGCCATCGCACCCGAAAGCGTGAACAGGCCGATGAGGCGGTTGCGAATCCGCACGCCGAGCAACCGCATCCGAACCGGATTTTCGCGAATGCCCCGCACGGTGAGGCCGAACGGCGAATTGACCACGATGCGGGCGACGACGAACGCGACCGCCAGGACGCCAAGCGCGTAGAAGTACGCCGTGCGGTAATAGATATCGAAATGGAACAAGCCGAAGACCGGCTGGATGTGATAGCCGGTCAACCCGTCGTCGCCGCCGGTGATCGATTTCGCCGTGACGGCAAATTCGCCGAGCATCGACGAGATGGCCAGCGTGATCATGATCAAGGTCAAGCCGCGCGTCCGCAGGATGATCGGGCCCGCGATGAGGCCAAGGAGGCCCGCCACCGCGCCGCCGACAATCAGTCCCGAGATCGGTTCGCCGGTGACGTTGAGCGCCCAAAACGCCGCGGCGTAGCCCCCGACCCCGTAGAACGCGCCCTGTCCCAGCGTATCGATGCCGCCATAGCCGACCGCGAGATCGAGCGACAGCGTGAACAGGATCATGATCAGAACGGTGGTGCCGAGCGACAAATAGGTCGGCACCACGAAATAGGCGCCGATCGCGACGACCCAGATGCTGACGTCAATCAAATTGATTCGGTGCGCGGCGAACGCGTTGCGAACCGTGGCGATGACGGGGCGATCGGCGGCGGGAATCGTCGTCATCGTCATGCCCTCGCGAACAGGCCTTGCGGCCGTATCAGCAATACCACCAACACAATGGCGTACATCACGAAGCCGCCGCCGGCGGGAAGGATGTACCGGCCGTACGTGTCGAGCACGCCGATAAGAAGCGCCGCCGTGAACGATCCCTTGAGGCTGCCGAGGCCGCCGGTCGCCACCACGATCAGCGTCAGAATCAGATAATCGAGCGCGTAGTACGGTTCGATCGGAAGCATCTGGGTCCCGAGCACGCCGCCGACCGCCGCGAGTCCGCATCCCACCGTGAAGGTGACGGAAAAGATGCGGCGGACATTAATGCCGGCGCATCGCGCCATGCGTGGATTGTCGACCGAGGCGCGAAGACGCGCGCCGAAATCCGTACGCTCGACCACGTACCAGATGGCGAGGGCGATCAACCCCGACACGACGACGAGGAACGAGCGATAAACCGAGACGATCACGTGGGCGACATCGAAATTGCCGGTCAGCCAGCTCGGCACGGGCAGGGCGTGCAACAGCGGGCCGAAGATGATGTTGCACATCGCCACCATGACGAGCGTCAGCCCGAACGTCATCAGGATTTGGCCGAGCTCGGTGATGCCGTAGGTCCACTGGAACAGCGTGCGCTCGATCACCGCCGCGATGAGCATCGTGCCGAGTATCGCCACGGGTATCGACGCCATCAGGCCGAAGCCGAGATAATCGACCGCCGCCATCGCGATGTAACCGCCGATCATGGCGAACCCGCAATGGGACAAATTGACGAGCCGCATCACGCCCAACGTCACCGTCAACCCGGACGAGATGAGGAACAAGATCATCCCGAACGAGATGCCGTTGAACGTCAGCGCCGCCCACGTGGTGAGAAAATCGCTCAACCTACCTCCCCCGATTTTTGCCGTCTTTGTATAGCCATATCCGCATTTGGCGAAATGGTTTCGTCACGCCTGCGTGATGAACGGCGCGGTGTTACGTCGAATCCGATGCGGCAAGACTGCGCTCCCCTCGCAGGCCGACATAACGAACGAGCATGGACGGATCGTCGATCAATTCCTGGCTCGTCCCCTGAAATACCATCCGCCCCCGCTCCAGGATGATGGCCTGTCGCGTCAGCCCCAACGCCAATTGTGTATGCTGTTCGACCAGAATAAAGCCGACGCCCTCGGCGGCAAGCGTTCGGATCGTCCGGGTCAATTCCTCGACGATGATCGGCGCCAGGCCTTCGAGCGGTTCGTCCAGGAGCAGCAGGGCTGGGTTGGTCACCAGCGCCCGCGCGATCGCGAGCATTTGCTGCTCGCCGCCCGATAGTTGGTTGCCAAAATTCCGGCGCCGTTCGGCGAGCGCCGGAAATAAATCGAACGTTCGGGCGATGTTCCAGTGACCGGCGCGCGCGGCGACGGCGAGGTTTTCCTCGACCGTCAGCGAGGCAAAGATGCCGCGCTCCTGCGGCGCCCAACCGAGGCCCAAGGCGACGCGGGCGTTGGATGGCCACCGCTCGAAGGCAATACCGCGCATGCTCATGCGGCCGGCGAGGAGACGCGTCTGACCCATCAGAGTCAGGATCAAGGTCGTCTTCCCCATCCCGTTCCGGCCGAGAACGGCCAACGCTTCTCCTTCGCCAAGCGAAAAGCCGATATCGTCGATGACGACCGCGTCGCCGTAACCGGCGCGGACATTTTCGACCTGTAGCAACGTGTCAGCCATGAGCCGCCGTGCCCAAATAAACGGCGCGAACCTCCGGGTCCTCCGCGATTTCCGCCGGCGGACCTTCGCGCAAGACGCGGCCGGACACCAAAACCGTGATGTAACTGGCGAACCGGAACACGAGGTCCATGTCGTGCTCGATGAACAGCACCGCGATTTCCGTCGGCAACCCGGAAATGACCTCGTACAAGATGCCGCTTTCCTGGGCGGGCACGCCGGCGGCGGGCTCGTCGAGCAGCAGCACGTGCGGATGCGTGGCCAGCGCGAGCGCGATTTCCAACACGCGCTGATGACCGTAGGCGAGGTGGCGCGTCGGCCGATGCGCTTGGTCGCCGATGCCGAGCCGCGCGAGCAGCGCATAAGCCTCCTCGATCACGGCCTGACGCCCGGCCAGCGACGGAAACCACTGGCGCGACATGCCGTGCCGCTCGCACGCCACCAGGGTCACCGCCTCGAGCGGCGTCAGATCGGGAAAGAGCGTGTTGATCTGATAGGTGCGAGCGAGACCGCGTTTCACCCGTTCGTGCGGCGGTAGCGCGGTGATCTCCTTGCCGTCGAGTTCGATCGTGCCGGCGTCGGGCGGCAGCATGCCCGTCAGGAGATTGATGAAGGTGGTCTTGCCGGCGCCGTTCGGTCCGATCAACGCGTGACGGGCGCCGACCGGGAGTTCGAAACGCACGTCCTGCGTCACCTTGAGCGCGCCAAAGCTTTTGTCGAGGCCATGCGTGGCCAGCGCGACGGCGGTCACGGTCCCGCTCCGCCGCCGCGGCGACGCTTGAGCCAGTCGGCCGCATCGGACAACGCACCGACAAGCCCGTTCCGGGTGAACAGCACGATCACCACTAGAATGAGGCCGATCCAAAAGTACCAATACGCCGGATTGAGGTCGGAAAGCTGATCGCGCACCACCATGTACACGGTCGCGCCGACAAAGCTGCCGTACAGCACGCCGGTGCCGCCGACGATCAACATGGTGAGGACATCGACGGAACGCTGCACGCCGAGGGAATCCAGTGCGACGAACTGAACGGATTCGGCCAGCAGCGCACCGGACAAGCCGGCGATCGCGGCGGAAAGAACGAAGATCAGCGCGCCGTGCCGGCGCAATGCCGCGCCCAGCGCCGGCATGCGTTTCCAATTTTCGCGCATGCCCTTGAGCGCGAGGCCGAAGGGCGAATGGACGATCCGCCGCGCCGCCAAATACAACAGAAACACGACGGCCAGCGTGTAGACGAACGAGACGCGGCCATAGATGTCGTAATCGAAAACGCCGAACAATTTCCAGAAGACGATCCCCTGCAAGCCATCGGCGCCGCCGGTGATGGTGTAGGCCTTGTTGGCGGCCTCGTAGAGCACGAGGTTGATGCCCAGCGTGACGAGGAGCAGCGCGACACCTTGGACGCGGACGATGACGAAACTGCAAATCCAACCGGCGACCGCGGCCAACGCGCCGCCCGCAAACAGACAGGTGATGGGTTCGCCCCAACCATGTTTGGCCAGCAGTCCGGCGGCATAGGCGCCGATCCCGAAGAAGGTGGTGTGGCCGAGGGAAACGATGCCGCCGTAGCCGAGGATCAGATCGAGGGACAATGCGAACAGCGCCGCGCACAGGATCTGGGTGCCAAGCGGCAGATAGGTCGGAAACAAGAAATACCAGGCGATAGCGCCGAGCCAGAACAACGGCTCGTACCATCGCCAGCGCACTTGGGCGCGGAAATCGGCAACGGCGTCCTTGGCGGCTTGAGTCTCGGTGGTCATGACCGGCCGAACAGTCCATTGGGCCGCCACAGCATTACCAGCAGCATGACGACGTAGATGATGAAGGCGCCGGTTTGCGGCACGTAATATTTGCCGGCGGTGTCGGAGAGACCGAGCAACAGCGCGGCCGCAAGCGCGCCTTTCACCGTGCCGCCGGTGCCGCCGATGCTGACGACGATCAAAAAGAAGACCAGATACTCGATCGGAAAGCTGGGATCGAGCCCCAGCGTATTGATGGCAAGCGCGCCGCCCAATCCGGCGAGGCCGCTACCGATGGCGAACGTGATGGTGAAGACGCGATTGACGTTGATGCCGACGCCGAGCGCGACGCGCCGGTCGTCGACCGCGGCCCGGATCATGGCGCCAAAGCGCGTCCGCTCAAGTCCGTAGAAGATCGCGAGGGTAATGATCGCGCCGAGCACCAACAGCAGCGCGCCGTAGGTGCTGAAGCTGAACGAACCGACGTCGCGGTATCGGGTGAGGTAGTCGGGCAGGGCGAAGGTTTGCGGCTCGGGCCCCCAAACGTAAGCCGCGGCCGCGATCGACATATAAATGATGCCGACCGTCAGCAGGACCTGGTCGAGCTCTTTCGCCGCGTACATCCGCCGATATACGAAACGCTCGAGCAAGACGCTGACCGCGCCGACCAACACAAAGGCGGCCGGCAACGTGGCGAGGAACGGCCAACCCGCGCGATCCATGAGCACGACGGTCACGTAACCGCCAAGCATGGCGAACACACCGTGCGCCAAATTGGCGAAACGCATCATGCCAAGCGTGATCGACAGGCCGACCGACATGACAAACAACAGCATGCCAAAGGCGATGCCGTCGAACAGGACCTGAACGATGCCTTGGATGATGGCCAACACGAGGGAGTGCTACTCGGATCGGAAAGAGAGGCGCGGCCGGGGCGGGATGCCCCGGACCGCGTCGTGCGCCGTTACTGGGTCAGCGCCGGCGCCTTGACCATCGACATGGTCTCGACCAGCTGCATTTCCATCTTGCCGTTCACCTTGACGGCGTGTTGCAGGTAGACGTTCTGCACGATCTCGCCGTTTTGGTCGAACGCGATCGGACCGCGCGGGCTGGTGAACTGGTGACCCCGCATCAGCGACATCATCTTGTCCGGGTCGATCTTGCCGTGCTGTGCCTCGACCACCTGTTTGGTGATGTTGAGCGCGTCCCACACGTCCATCGCGACGAAGCCGGGATTGAATGTCGGCCCTTGAGTCTCGTGCAGCGCCTTGAGGAACGCCTGGTTTTCCGGGCTCTTGTTATTGTCGATCCAGTTGGTGCCGGTGTAGATGCCCTCGACATAATCGCCGAGCGTGTCGGTCGGTTGCGTCTCGCTCAACGGGCCCGTGACGATATTGATGCCGTCTTTCGCCAGACCGATATCGTGATAGGCTTTGACGAAGCCTTCGGCCAATGCGCCCGCCGGCATGAACAATTGCACCACTTGCGGATGCGCCTGCTTGATACGTTGGACGTAAGGCGTGAAGTCCGGATTGTTGACCGGAATGCGGACATTGCCGATTACCTTGCCGCCACCGGCGTCCAGCCCCGCTTGGAACGCCTTCGCGCCCGCGGTGCCGAGGACGTAATCGACCACCGCGCTATACCCGGTCTTCCAGCCCATTTTTTCGGCAGCCCATTTGCCCATCGTGTAAACCGGTACGCTGACCGGCTGGCTGACGCGAACCATGTAAGGCGATTTCGCCGGAATACCGTCGGTCGCGGCGACGATAATAAAGAATGGAATTTTCGCCTGAGTCACGACAGGCGCGGACGCAAAGGCATTGGGCGACCAGCAGCCGCCGAACATGATGTCGACCTTGTCGCGCACCGCCAGCTCTTGCGTATCGCGCTTGGAGACGTCGGGTGCGAGGCCCGTGTCGTCTTTACGGATGAATTCGATCTTGCGGCCCGCGATCGTGTCGCCATGCGCCTTGATCCAAGCTTCGATACCGATGTCGGCCTGGTGGCCGTAGGTCGCGAAGGGACCGGAATAGGTCATGATCACGCCGATCTTGAGCGGCGGTTCCGCGGCTCGCGCAAGGCCGGTCGTGGCCAAGAGGGCCGTAGCGACGGCAATTCCAAATAGCTTTCGCATCTTAACTCCTCCCTTTGGATCACGGAGAACAGTGCCGATGCGCGTTTGTCGCCCCGGCGTCGTTTGGGGTTGGCGACAGAGGGCCGCTTCCCAAATCCTATGATAGTTCTTAATGTGAAGAGGCGGGCCGAGCAAGCCCGCGATTGTTGCGGCTCGGCGCCGTGCAATGCGAGGATCGGATATGGATGGATTGGAAAACCGGCTGCCGGTTTCGGTTCTTACCGGCTTTCTCGGCAGCGGCAAAACCACCCTGCTCAACCGCGTTCTGCGCGACCCGGCAATGGACGAGACCGCCGTCATCGTCAATGAGTTCGGCGAGATCGGCCTCGATCACGCCCTGATGGAGAAAGCCTCGGACGACGTGATCCTGATGGCGTCGGGTTGTCTTTGTTGCACGGTGCGCGGCGAGTTGCTCGAGACGCTCGACAATCTTGCTTACCGGCGCGAGAAGGGCGAGGTGCCGCCGTTCCGCCGCATCCTCGTCGAGACGACGGGACTCGCCGATCCGGCGCCGATCCTTCAGGGCCTCATTTACGACGTCGGCATGATGGAGCTCTTCCACATCGGACCGGTGGTGACGATGGTCGATGCGGTGCACGGCGCGCGGACGCTCGACGAGCATCGCGAAGCGGTGAAGCAGATCGCTGTCGCCGATCGGCTGATCCTGTCGAAGATCGACCTCGCCAAGCCGGAGACGATCGAGCCGCTCGTCAGCCGGTTGAAGCTGCTCAATCCCAGCGCGCCGTTGTTCCGTGCCGGCCGCGAGAGCGTATCGCCGGACAAGCTGTTCGGCGGCGCGGGCTTCGACCTCGACGACAAGATTTCGGAAGTGCGCGATTGGATCGATCAGGAGGCGCATGCCCATCACGATCACGACCACGCGCACGATTACGGCCACGGCCAGGACGCGAACGATCCCAACCGCCACGACGAGCGCATCCGCGCCTACTGTTTCACGTTCGACAAGCCGCTGAATTTCGAGGACACGATGATCTGGCTGGAGCAAATCTCCGGCCGGTATGGCGAGAATATTCTTCGGATCAAGGGTTTGCTGAATGTGACCAGCCGCGACGGGCCGGTCGTGGTTCACGGCATCCACTACCTCCAGCACCCGCCGGTGACCCTGGCGCGCTGGCCCGACGACGACCGCCGGTCCAGGCTCGTCTTTATTCTCCGGGACATGGAACGGTCCATGATCGAAGAGGGAATGCCTAAATAACAATGAACTTATGTGTAATTAGATTATTTTACTTGAGAATTGGGTAATATGTCCCTAGCTTGTCGGTATGGTCGCCGGGCGTCGTGTCCGGCGCATGATTTTCGCGCGGAATTCGCATGACATCGCCGCTCGATCAGAAATTGCGCATCAAGGGTTTGGTGGTCGTGACCGCCAATCGCCTTCGCGACGGCGCGGTGATCTACCGGACCGCCGCGGGCAATTGGTCGACGGAGCTCGCGGACGCCGTGATCGTCGATTCCGAGGCGGCGGCGAAGAATTTACTGGCCGCCGCGGCGAAAGAAGGAACGCTCGCCGTCGGGGCCTATGCCGCGCCGGTCGAGCACGACCGCGACGGTCGCGTCGTTCCCGGGAATCTGCGCGAGGTCATTCGCCACTCCGGCCCAACCTTTGAGTTACCTCGGGTTCCCGCCGAGACGTGAGGTTCCCCGATGTACGTCTATGACGAGTTCGACCAGACGCTCCTTAACGAGCGCGTCACGGAATTCAGCGACCAGATCAAGCGCCGCCTGTCGGGCGAACTGAGCGAGGAAGAATTCCGGCCGTTGCGGCTGTTGAACGGCACCTATCTTCAGCTTCACGCCTACATGCTGCGGATTTCGATCCCCTACGGCACGCTGTCGTCGAAGAAGCTGCGGATGCTGGCGCATGTCGCGCGCACCTACGATCGCGGCTACGGCCATTTCACCACGCGGCAGAACATACAGTTCCACTGGATCAAGCTCGAGAATCTGTCGAAGGCGATGGCCGACCTGGCCAGCGTCGGGCTGCACGGCATGCAGACCAGCGGCAATTGCGTCCGCAATATCTCGACGGACCAATGGGCCGGGGTTGCCCGCGACGAGATCGCCGACCCGCGCCTTTATGCCGAGATTCTGCGCCAGCATTTGACGCTGCATCCCGAATTCACCTTCCTGCCGCGCAAATTCAAGATCGGGATCACCGGCGCGGAGCACGACCGCGCCGCCGTGAAGATGCACGATATCGGGCTGTGGCTGCGGCGCGGTCCGATGGGCGAGCTCGGTTTCGAAGTCGCGGTCGGCGGCGGCCTTGGCCGCACGCCGTATCTCGCCGAAACCGTCCGGCCGTTTTGTCCGCGAGAAGATTTGCTGGCCTATGTCGAGGCAGTCCTGCGCGTCTACAACCGATACGGCCGGCGCGACAATATCTGGAAAGCGCGGATCAAGATCCTGGTTCACGATCTCGGCATCGAAAAATTCCGCCAGGAGGTCGAGGAAGAATTCGAAGCCGCGCGCGATTACGCGCCGGTGCTCGACGACGCGCTGGTCATCGAGATCGCGCAGCGCTTCCGTTATCCCGATTTCGAGAAGCTCGAGGACAATCCCGCGGAATTGCAGGCGGCGTTCACAAACCCGAACTTCCGCGCGTGGTACTTCAACGCGGTGGCGCCGCATCGCGTGCCCGGCCACGCCATCGTCACCATCTCGCTGAAGCCGGTAGGATTGACGCCCGGCGATATCAGCGCCGACCAACTGGACGCGCTCGCCGATCTGGCCGACCAGTATAGCTATGGCGAGATCCGCAACGGGCACGAGCAGAATCTGTGCCTGCCCAGCGTGCGGCAGCGCGACCTGTACGAGCTGTGGCGCAAGCTCGACGCGGTCGGACTGGCGTTAACCAACGTCAATCTCATCACCGACATCATCGCGTGCCCCGGCCTCGACTATTGCAGCCTCGCCAATGCCCGCGCGATCCCGGTGGCGATGGAGATTTCGAAACGGTTCGCGGATCTCGATCTGCAACGCAATATCGGCCGGCTGCACATCAACATATCGGGCTGCATCAATGCCTGTGGCCATCACCATATCGGCCATATCGGCATCCTCGGCGTCGAGAAGCAGGGCCAGGAATTCTATCAGATCACGCTCGGCGGCAAGGCCGACGAGAACGCCAAGCTCGGGACGCTGATCGGGCCCGCCGTGCCGTATGACAAAGTGGCCGACGTGGTCGAGGATGTTGTCGCCGCCTATATCGAGTTGCGCGAGCGTCCCGACGAAATCTTTGTCGACACCGTGAAGCGCGTCGGCATCCAGCCGTTCAAGGAACGGGTGTATGCGGTTCATTAGGGATGGGAAGGCCGTCGAGGATTCCTATCGCCGTGTCGCCGACGACGCGGCGATCCCGGACGACGTTCCGGTCCTGTTGTCGGACAAGCGGTTTCTCGCCGAGGCGGACAAACTGGCGGGCCGTACAGTCGGGGTGATCTGGCCGAACGGTCGCGACGTCGAGGAATTGGCGCCGCATTTGCCGCACCTCGCCTCCATCGCTTTGGTGTTTCCGAGTTTCCGCGACGGCCGCGCCTACAGCCAGGCACGGCTGTTGCGGGAGCGTTACGGCTATCGCGGCGAATTGCGCGCGACAGGCCAGGTGTTGCGCGACCAGTTCCTGTTTATGCTGCGGGCCGGGTTCACGGCGTTCGATGTCTTGAAAGACGCCGACGCCGATCATTTCGCCGAAGCGGTCCATCGTTACACGCGCTTCTATCAGCAAAGCGTCGATCGCCGCCCGGTGATCGCGCGAGCCCGTCTGCCGAGCGCCGAGGCGCGCGGCGACGCTTCACGGAAGGTATCGCAAGCATGAATCTCGATCTCGCCGGCAAGACCGCGCTGGTCACGGCCTCTACTGCCGGCATCGGTTACGCCATCGCCGAAGGGTTGGCGAAAATCGGCGCCACCGTGTGGGTCAACGGCCGCACCCAGGCGCGCGTCGACGCGGCGCTCGACAAGATCAAGAGCGCGGTGCCGAAGGCGCCGGTCAACGGCATCGCCGGCGATTTGGCCACGGCCGACGGCGCGAAGACCGTGATCGCGGCGCTGCCGGCGGTCGACGTGCTGGTCAACAATCTCGGCGGCCTCGGCGGCATCATGAAGCCGTTCGACCAGCTTCAAGACGCCGACTGGCACACGATCTTCGAGGTCAACGTCGTCAGCGCGGTGCGCATGACGCAGGCCTATCTGCCGAAAATGCGGGAAAAGAATTGGGGCCGCATCGTCTATATCTCGAGCGAAAGCGGCGTGCAGATTCCGCCGGAGATGGTGCCGTACGGCGTCGCCAAGGCGGGCGTGATCGCGCTGGCACGCGGCGTCGCGGAGACGCTGGTCGGCACCGGCGTCACCGTGAATTCCGTGCTGCCCGGCCCGACGCTCAGCGAAGTCTTCGACAACATGGCCAAGCGCCTCGGCAAGTCGCGCGAGGAAATCGCGAAGGAATGGATCGAGAAGCGGCGCCAGACATCGCTAATTTGGCGCTTCACCTCGACCGACGAAGTGGCGAATATGGTGGTCTATGTTTGCAGCCCGGCCGCGTCGGGCACCCACGGCGCCAGCCTGCGCGTCGAGGGCGGCGTCATCAAAAGCGCATTCTAAGGGGAGTTTGAGAATGGGAACGATTCCGAAAGCATTGCACGAGCACATCGACACGGCCTTTCCGGCGAACGTCGCGCAGATCGCGACGGTGCTGCCGAACGGCCATGCGCAGGTGACGATGCGTGGCAGCACGCAGGTTTACGACGACGACCACATCTCGCTGTGGGAACGTGGCAAGGGCTCGACCACCGACAATCTGAAGGACGGCAGCAAGGTCACGGTGTTCTTCCGCAAGCCCGACCTGCGCACGACCATTCTGCCCAAGGGCGCGGTGGCCCGGCTCTACGGCACCGCCAAGGTTTACAAGTCCGGCCCGATCTACGAAAAGGTCTGGGAACGGTTGATCAAGCCAGAGAAGGATCGCGATCCCGACAAGAAGGGCTTCGCCGTCCTGATCAAGATCGACCGCGCCGAGGATTTGAGCGGCGATCCGTTGAAGCTCGACTGAATTTGAAGGCGTGCGGGCCTTCGAGACGCCGGCTATGCCGGCTCCTCAGGCTGAGGAACCCGTCTACATGAACCCTCATGCCGAGGAGCGGTGCGGAGCACCGCGTCTCGAAGCACGCACGGGGCCTTTACAATAGAAACTACTGGCTGTCGCGCGCCCGCTGCTCGTCGCCGCGCGCGAGGAAGTTGGCGGTCGGGATCACGCCTTCCTCCGTCTTGAGGTCGACGCCCATGGCATCGACGAAGGCGCGGCGCACGTCTTCCGGTTGGCCGGTTTGGAATACGTAGCCGCGGAGCTGACCCGAGAACACCGGGTGCTTCACCATCTCCGCCGTGCTCAGGCCGCTGACGTAGTTTTCCTTGAAGGCGATCGGCAGCGGCACGCATTCGTTGATCTTCGGGTCGCGCACCAGGCCCTTCGGGTCCTTGCCTTCCTTGATCGCGTCGAGATCGGCGAAGAACTGGCGCCGCTGTAGCGCGATGCCCTTGTCGCTGGCCGCCAGATTTTCCTTGCTGCGGTCGGCGACGGTGCCTTGGCCGACCCAGGCGATGAAATCCTGGTTCATCACATGCGTGTCGATCCAGCGCCCGGTGCGCTCGTCCTTGATCGGGCCTTTCCAGGTCGGGATGCGGTTCTGGACGTAGGGCTCGCGCTCTTTCGGCACGCGCACGAAGGCCCACGTGATGCTGAACGTATTCTCGTCGTCGATCGGCACGCGCCATTCGATGTGCTCGCCGGTGTAAAGCGCGTTGGGCCACAGACAGACCCGACCGATGGTCCAGAGCGGGTCCTTGTCGGTGGTGATCTCGGTGATGCGCTTGTACTGGATGCCGTAGTCGAATTCCTCGAAATCGACCTTGAGGTGCTTTGGCGAATAGGGGCCGAGCTGGTTGTGGAGGCGCTTGCTCCAATTCAGGTGCATCCATTCGAAATGCACCGGGTCGATGGAGTTCTCCTGGCATTGGAACCAGTTGCACGGAATGGTCGCAAGCACGATCTGGACGAAGCCGTTCTTCCAGGTGAACGGTTCCCAGTTGGGCACCAGCGGCGCCGGCTCCGGCCCGAGATAGGCCCAAATCATGCCGGCATGTTCCTGGACCTTGTAGGCCTTGATCTTGATGCGCGTCTTCGTGTTGGAGCCGGGATGGGCGATATCTTCGTAAGGCTGCGCGAGGCAGGCGCCTTTTTCGTCGTAAAGCCAGCCGTGATAATTGCAGCGCAGGCCGCATTCCTCGACAAAGCCATAGGACAGATCGGCGCGCCGGTGGCAGCAATGCCGGTCGATCAGGCCGAACGTGCCGTTGAGGTCCTTATAGAGCACCAAATCTTCGCCCATCAGGCGGATCGGCCGCGCGCGGCGCGTGTCGTCGAACTCGCTGGCGCCGGCGATCGGATGCCAGTAGCGCCGCATCAACTCGCCCATCGGCGTGCCGGGGCCGACCTGGGAGATCAACTTATTCTTGGCTTCGTCGAGCATCGTACGATCCCTGCCCAAATAGTTTGCCTAGCGAACAATTGGGCAAAGGATGCATCATCGGTAACAACCGTCAAGGGTGAAGGCGCGTCAACGTATTGTGATCGCGACACTGTGAATCGCGTTGCGGGCATGGCTCAGTTTTTGGGCCGCACCGGCGCTGTCGACGGCGCGGGCCTGAAGCAGGAAATCGCCCCGCGCGGGCGGCGTCCAGGCAAGCGTGAAACGCTGCCAGGACCATTGGACCCGCGGCTCCAGCGCCGCCGCCGTCCAGCTCGTGCCGCCATCCGTGCTGATCTCGACCCGCGCGACCCCGCGCGCCGCCCACGCCCGGCCCCAAATCGCGACCGGCTCGCGCGACAGCAGCGTCTTGGGGGCCGGCGACACGATGGCGGATTCGGGGGGCGCTTCCCATACCGGACGAGTCTTGCCGGGGGCCTCGTCGTCCGGGTCGTTGTAGAGCGTCGTGGTGAACACGCCGCCGGCGCGGCGGTCGGCGAGTTCGAGCCGGCACAGCCACTTCACATCGTTGGTGCCGTAATAGCCAGGAACGATGAGGCGCAACGGATAGCCGCGCTCGGGCGGCAACGGCGCGCCGTTGATTTCGTAGGCGAGCAGCACGTCGCCTTGCGCGAGCCGCTCCAGCGGCATGTCCTTCTGGAAATTGCCGCCGCCGAGACCTTCGTACGCGCCGCTGTCGAGCCCATAGGCCCAGAGATATTTCGCTGCCGGCCGGACGCCTGCGCTTGTCAGCAGTTCCGACAGGTCGACGCCGCCCCAGACGACATTGCCGACCAGGCGCTTGGCGTCGCGATGATTCCTCGGGTCGCCGGCGCATTGATGAAACGATTCGACCGTGCGCTTGGCCAGGCGGCGAATGTCGTCGAAGGAGAGTTCGCGCGGCCGCTCGACCAGGCCGCCGATGGCGAGACGCCACGATGCGACGTCGACGCGGGCGACGCCGAGATGCGCGATCAGGAACAGGTCGCGCTCGGCCGTGACGCGGTCGACCAGTTGGTGCGGTGGCGCGAACCGGATCTGAAAACCGGTCGGATCGACCGGCGCCAACCGCAATTCCAAACTGTCGTTCATCGAGCGTGTCCCCGGAACTATCCTGCGCGGCGGCTTTTCTTTTGGTAGGAACTGTCTCCCATGAGGATACCGCCATGATCCGCAAACTGAAATCCGGCGAATACCGGCTTTATTCCCGCAAGATCAATCCGAAAACCGGCAGGCACCGCAATCTCGGCACCTTCGGCAGCCGGGCCGCCGCGGAAAAACACGAACGCGCCGTGCAGTATTTCAAACGGCATTAAGGGCCTTGGATCGTCCGCGCCACGAAAGCATGGCGTCATCGCCGCGTGTCGGGGCGGATTAACGTTCGCCGCATCGCGGATTCCCTGGTCCGCGGCTTAGAATGCGCTCGTCTTTAACCGGCTCTTAACCCGCAGCTTGCGAGGCTGTTGGACCGATGTATCGGGTCAAGCCGCTTGCCGTTGCGCTGTTCTTCTTGCCTATGACCGATTTCGCGGTCGCATGGGTCGCGGCCGGCTCCGCGATCGTCGGTCTGTCGCTGGTCGGATGCCTGGTCGTGATTTTCGGCCGTCCCGGCGCCAAGGCGCGGCTGGGCGTGTAGCCGCCTAGTGATCGAGCGTTAACCCGCTCCCAGAAAAGCCGACGGATCACGGCGTTCCCGCCAAGGATACGCGCGGCACGTGATAGGCATCGAGGATCGCCGCGATGTTGCGGCGGTCGCGCGCGATGACGGCATTGAGCCGAACGCGCAGCGCAATGTTGCCCTTGCGCACGCCCATCGAAATGTCGAACTGCATCGGCCAGATGCCGTCATGCGCCTCGGCCACCGGCTCGATGCGGAGCGGCGGCGATGCCCTCGCCGCGAAGTAGCCGCCGACCGGGCCCCAGGCCAGGGCGATATCGATCTGGCGATGGGCGACGGCATCAACGATCGCGTGCGGCGGGTTTGGCAGGCGATAGTCGCCGTACAGCATGAAACCGTAGACGTTCGCCGTGATGCCGCGTGCGGCGAGCGCATGCGCCGGCGGCGTGTTGTTGGCGTCGTTTCCCACCATTTGCACGCCGACGACGAGGTTCTTCAGCCGCGGATCGTCGAACGACGAAATGTCGAGGCGATCGCTCGCCCGCGACACGAAGACATAGGTCGAACGGTAATAGGGAATGGTCGTGGTCAACATGTCGAGCGCGGTCGCGACGCCGGGCCAGACATCGCACTTCGCCGCCTTCAGCGTGTTGCGGACAAAGCCGCGTCGCTGAGCCCACCAAAAATATTGCGGCGTCGCATGAAGATCCGCCGCGATCAGGGTGACGATCTTGTTCTCGAAACCCTGAAGCTGCGCGTCGGAGAACGGCAAATTGTTGGGATCGGCGCAGACCCGTAAGGTTTCGGCGCGCGCCGCGGTCGCGGCAACGAGCAGCACCAGCGCCGCGACTAGCTGTTTCATTGATCCATGCCGGTCGCGGTTTGTGGCGTAGGCGGCGGTGGCGCGCCGAACGGCGCCGGCGTTGACGGCGGTTCGGCTTCGCCCGGTCCACCCTTGGCCGATGACGGCGCCGACAGCGAGAGGATATAGGCGGCGATTTCCCAAATTTCGTTCGGCGGAATCTTGCCTTGCCGGCTCGGCATGCCGTTGGGCCGGCCGTGCACGATCAATTCGTAAACCTGATCGATGCGGCCGCCATAGCGCCACGTATCGTTCATCAAAGACGGCCCGATCCCGCCGGCGCCGTGAAAATGACAGCCGAAGCAATTGTACCAGTCGAAGAGGCGCGATCCCGCCGCGATCGCCTTTGGATTATTCACGTATTTTCTTGCGGCCGGGTTCAGCGGCGGCATCGCGCCGCCGCCGGGGAACAGGGTCGTAACGGCGTAGGCGTTTCGCGGCGGCATGATGACGGCTGCTTGCGGGTCCTGAGCGCGCAGCTCGCGCGCGACGGCGAGGCCACCGATCAGTGCGACGGCGAACAGCGTCGCGCGACCGGCGCGGCTAGTGCGGAAGGTCGAAGACATAGAGCATCCCTCCCGGCGTCGTCCGTTGCTTCAGGTCGCCCATGACGCCGACATAACCGAGGGCACCCGTCGGGTCCTTGGGATCGAGGTTGCCGGAGACGATGGCGCCCGCCCAACCGCCGACACCCGACAGGATCGCCACTTCCTCGTGCCCGTCCGGCGCCTTGAAGCGACCGGCTGGCCAATGATTCTCGGAGCCGGTTTTGAAGCGCCATTTGAGCGCGCCGGTTTTGGCGTCGACCGACGACCGCGCCGACATAGGGCGTGCCTTCGATGTAATTGGTCTGCACGTCCTCCCAATCCATGCACAGATTTTCGTGCGGGATATAGAGCAGGCCGGTGATCGGCGAGAACGCCGAGGGTTCCCAGTCCTTGCCGCCCCATGCGGTCGGGCAAATGTCGTGAACGGGTATGCCGACCTTGGTGGTCTTCGCCGGATTGACGATCGGCCGCCCCGTCTTCATGTCGACGCCGGTGTAGGAATTGAGCGGACCGTACGCGTCGGCGGAGAGCAGCTCCCCGGTGGTGCGGTCGATGACGTAGAGATACGAGTTGCGGTCGGGGTGTAGCAGCACCTTTCGCATCTTGCCCGCGACCGGCATGTCGACCAGCACGATCTCGTTGATGCCGTCGTAAACGTGCTCGTCGTGCGGATTCAACTGATAAGCCCATTTCGCGGCGCCGGTATCGGGGTCGCGCGCGGAAATGGTCGTGGTCCAAAGATTGTCGCCGGGCCGCTGCGCCTAATTCCACGGACCGGGATTGGCGGTGCCGTACGTTAACGGCTGAGGTTTAGCGCGATGGGAATCTGTCACGACGCGGGCTTTCGCTTGGGCGCCATACGTTTTGGGTTGGCGAGCGGTGGTTCCCGCCACCTCTTCGCCTTTGCCGAAGTCGACTTTCGACGATTTGACCAAAGCCCATGGCGGATCCAGACCAAAGGACGGCCGCTAGCCTGACGTATTCACGACGGTAGCTGGATTTTCGGCGCCCGCCGTTTTTTTTGGAGGGCGACACGGCGATCCGTTGCGTCGGTTACGACGCGGGTAGGGATGCTGATTGTGTCGTGGTTGAAGGTTGCGGGGATGGGCTGGTGGGGCGACAGCGCCCCGGGGTTTAAGGCCCCGCGGCGGCGAAGCGGCGGGCGAGCAATCGGAAGATTGCGGCGTCGGGGCAGGCGGTCGGCAACCAGATGCGGATGCGCGCGGCCCCCTCGACGACGCGGGCGGCGATCTTGATCAAGCGAAGCCGCAACGTCGCGAACTCCGCGGTTTTCCAGGACGAGCGTTTAGGTGCGGCGGCGCGCAGGGTGTGGAGCAGCCAGTAGGCGGCGGTATGGAGAATGAGCCGGAACTGATTGGCGCGGGGGCTGCGGCAAGAGGTCCGGTCCGAGGCGAGCTGAGCCTTGTGCAGCTTGATGAAGTTCTCGGCCTGGCCGCGCGCGCAGTAGACCGTTTCGTAGAGATGCCCCGCCGAGCCTTTGAGTGTCGAGACGACGTAGCGCGCATCGAAGCCCTGGCTGGTGGCCTCGAGACGAGCCACGACGCGGCGCTCTTTGGTCCAGGTTTTGGCGGCATAGCGGAACTCGGTCCAGGTCCGGCGCTTCTCTTGTTCGGCCTCGGCGCGGCGCACGCAGAGATCGTCGGCGAGGGTGCGGATTTGGGCATGCAGCACGTTGTTCCCGGCGAGCCCGAAGACGTAATCGACACCGTTCTCCTCGCACCACTCCATTGCCTCGGGGCGGGCATAGTGGCTGTCGCCGCGCCAGCAGATGCGGGTCTGGGGCCAATGGCGACGAATGTGGCGGACGACATGTTCGATGATGGCACGGACTTCGGACCCGCCCGGCGTCCTACCTTCGCGCAGGATGACCGCAACCGGCTTGCCGGAACCGGCCTCGTAAATGTGGATCGGCAGGAAGCATCGCTCGTCGTAATGGGCGTTGAAGAGCGAAAGCTGCTGGTGCCCATGGACCCGGTCGAGCGTGTCGTCGATGTCGAGCGTGATCGCGGCCGGCGGCCGCGCCCAACTCGCGCAAAACAGATCGACCATGGCGGCCATCATCCGGGCGATCTCGATCTTCGATGGCGCGTTCTCCAGCCGCGACATGGTTGGTTGCGAGCACAGCGCATTCCCGCTCTCAGGCAACCGCCCTACCGCCATCTTGAAAACCGGGTCCACGCGCAAGCTGTCGCAGTCGTCGGCATCTTCATAGCCCGCCGCGATCAAAAACATCCGCAGCCGAAGCATCGCGACGAGATCGTGATCGATGCGGGCCGGATCGCGACGATCCTTCAAGCATCGCGCCAAAACCTCGGCGAGCCCGAGACGCCGCTCGACATCCCGCAATAGCATCACGCCGCCATCCGACGATAAAAGACCGCCGTCAAAGGCGACGCTCACCTTCCTACGGCAAATCGATCGCAACGAAAACGGCAGAAGGTTATCTTCGTCCATGGCGGGTGTGGCGCTCCGTGATCACGGCATTGACCCTGTCTCAGCAACAAAATCATGCATGCAATCAACGAATTACGCTACATCCGCCAACCCAATATCACCGCCGTCGTGAATAAAAAGGGCTAGTCGCACCGTAGACCAGTATCCGTGCATACCAATGATTTGGCTGTTTCACGCAGGGGCTTGGTTCCTCAGTGTCGACTTCGCTTGAGACGTTCACGGTTGATGCGCCGCCGGCCGTTCGGCTGTTCGCGGGTCAATTTATTCTGCCGAAGCTGGGAATTTTATCGCTTACGTCGGACTGACATCGCAGGGCTGCTTTAGGCCGGGCGAGTTTGACCAGAGAAGCGAAGGCGATCGAGAAAGCTCAAATTTGGTTGTGGCAGTTTGCGGACACCCTCAAATCGTTTACTAGGCCGTTGCCGAACTCGGTTCATGTTAGTACTTTGGCGCTTGAAACCACGGGCTAGACCGACCAAAACCCAAGCTTATGAGGGAAATGAGTTACGTCAGCTCCGCCGAAGAAGCGCCACGCGAGTATCCGCACTATCGGCATCGGGCGCTAAAACTGGTCGCGGTTTCGGCGGTCTTTTGGGGAGTGTTCGCCGGAGCCGTGATTCTGATCGGCTGGGCGGTGTCTTGAGGGTTACTTGGTCGCCCGTGAAGAACTCGGCGGACGCTAAATTTAGACGGCGGCCGGTGATTTGGCGGCGAGGGTGATGGCGGCAAACAAGGCGCGCAAAATAGGTCGTAGCCAGCGGAGGAGCAGGGAGAAGTTATAGCCGACGGCGTTGGCGCGGTCGCCGTTGCGGCCCTTGAGATAATTGCGGTCCAAGCGGTGCTCGGCCTTGATGTGGCCGATGACGGGTTCGACGGCGGCGCGGGCGTTTCATCCCGCGGCGCAAGGTGGCGGTCGTGCCGCGAACCTGGCCTGAGATCCAGACCTTGAACTTGTTCGGGCAATTGTGGCCGCGATAGGGCGTCTGCCCGACCGCAGGATGGCGTCGAGGACATTCCGCCCTGACAATAGCGGAAGCCCCAGTTCCAGCTTGTCCAATATCGCCGAAATTTTCTTGGATATTAACCGTTTAACTCCTGCACCCTTCCATGGCTTCGCAACGCCAATATGCTCGCTCCTCGTTTGGACTCCCTCCTTGAACTCGTGCCCCGCTTCGGCGGGGCTTTTTTTCTGGTAGCGCGCGACTATGCTCACCGGCTGGGAGAACGGATCATGCGGTACTGTTATCTGATATTGGCGTTGTTGCTGTGGTGCAGCGCGTCGTCTGCGGCCGATCGTTGGGCCTATTTCGTAGATCCGGCGGGCGCATTCACGGTCGCGGTGCCAGCCGAACCGGTGGCGGGGCATGAAACATCACGCGACGCCAATGGCAGGTCGATCCAATTGACGACTTACGTGATCCAGCGCCGCAACAGTGTTCTAGGCGTGATCATCACCGATCTATCCCAATTCGCCGACGATGGCCATCTGCTAGAGGATGGCGTCGCCAAATTCAGGGCGAGTGCCGCTAGTGGCTTCTCCGATATGCGGATCACGGTGGACGGTCATGCCGGCCACGAAATCCACTATACCGATCAACGCGGCGTAAAATTCGAGGACCGTCTTTTCCTGGTCAACAGGAATTTGTACCAGGTGATGGTCGAACTGAGGCCTGGCGCCGACGCCAACAGCTTTGCCGTGGCACATCATTTCATTGGCAGCGTCCATTTCCCGACCAAGTGACATCGGATCCCGCTTCGGCCAATGCGGTCGGACAGGCCGGGTTAGCGTCGTATCACCTCGCGGCCATCGCGCAGAACCGCAAAACGCTCGCGTACGGATCGGGCCCGACATCACACCCGACATTCTCGTCAAGCTCGATCTCGGCGGCGCGTGCTGAGCGAGACCGAACTTATGCCCGGCCCGGCGGGGCTCAATTTCCACAGATGAAGAAGCGCCGCGGCAACAAGCCCGGCGGCGAGCTCGAATTGCGAATGTACCGCCGGCTGATGGGTGAGGAGGCTTGACTTCGCGCTGTCGCGGGATACCTCCATACGGGAGGGGTATGGCGGCGGCGATCAGCGGCTCGCTTGCGCGCTGCGGTCGGCGATCACGACCGCCATTCCGGTGCGCACGCGCGCGGCCTCGTCGACGCGCCGCCAATCGACAAACCCCGCATAACGACCGGCAGCCGCCTGCACCACCTGCCGTACGCCGCGCGCCGGGTCGACCGTGACCTTCTGCTCGATGTCGATCTCCTCGGTCTGACGTTTGCTTGGATAGACTTGAAGATAGAGCTGGTCGCCGTCCCATCCTGCCGTCGCCGGCTGATCGACCGTACGGACCGGGGTGCCGACCGACGCTTCAGCAAACAGCCGCGCGATATCTTCGGGATAGAGCCGTACGCAGCCATGGCTGACGTTGCGGCCGACGCCGTCGGGCTTGTTCGTGCCATGGAGCAGATAGCTTGCCCAGCCGAGATGAAGGGCGTAATCGCCCAGAGGGTTATTCGGCCCTGGCGGTACTGAGGCGGGAAGCTTTTCCTCAGCGCGGATGTCGGCGGGCGGATACCATGTCGGATGCGGCTCCTTGCGCACTATGCGCGTCGTGCCGATCGGCGTCTTGCGCCCGATGATGCCGAGACCGATGGGATGGGTCTCGACCCCGCCGTCGGGCGGAAAATAATAAAGACGCCATTGGGCGGTATTGATGACGATGCCGCGGTGCGGTGCCACAGGCAGAACGAAGCGCTTGGGAAGCGTAACGGTACCGTCGGCGAGTGCCCATGGATTTACCCCGGGATTGGCCGCCACAAGCTCGGTATAGCCGAGGTCATATCGGCGTGCGATGTCAGGAAACACCTCGCCGTGCCGCACCGCGATCTGTGTGACGTCGCCGACCGCGCCTTGCCCCGGTGCTAGCTTATAATTCGTTACCGGGCCCGGCTGCACCGGTGGGGACAAGGCGGTAGTCGGAGCGGTGCAGGCTACGACCGGCAAGAAAATGAAACCGACGATGGCCCATCGCTGCACGCTCCGGCATCCGCTTCGCGCGGCGCCGAAGCGTCGGCCCCGCCCCTTTTTCGCTTGTTGGCTCATCGCATAAACATTGCGGACGAATGTGGCGGCGATGCGGCACGCCCCGGTTCAGACGGGATGAATTGCGGCGGCTACGTCGCGCCATTTCTCACTCGTCGGGATCGGGACGCAGCGCGGGGAATTGCTCGTCGATATTAAGACCTCCAGCAGGCATTTCCGCAGGTCTTGCCTTTATACACGCGGTAACCTGACCTATATCAATTCGTCACGGACGACGCGCCCCTAGATTTCCTTGGTTGCGCTTAAACCTGCGAGGAACAAAATCCACCAGCAGCGGAAGTCCGAGAGGGGCACCGCTCGCTAGCAATCCGGCCATCTGCGCACGCAACACTGATCGAAGTACGGACATTCAGCTCAATTCGACGGCCAACGCCGAAACCGACTCCAGAAGACGAAAGGAAAACTCCCGCGCGATGGCTCCCCCAATTTGCGCGATGTCCTTGATCGGCCCAAGGCGGTCGAGCCTCGCAATCAGGGAATCTGCAGCGTGGAGAGGATCGCGAGCGGCGTCAGCGCCGCGGCGAGCACATAGGTGTGGTTTTCCTGACGCAATAGATCGGACTCGAGGACCGTCTTTGTCAGCTCTTCGACGAACAGCAGCACGCCGTCCGTCTTGGCGATGATCTCATTCAGAAGCTCCGAGGGAAGCACCTTGCCGCCGGCGACGCCCTCGCGATTGCCATCGTCTGCCGCCGGCTGAAGCGGTTGAGCTGGAGCGAGGCCACATTTGGCCGGCCGACCCAGGGCGGGACGAACTCCGGGCGGAACGCGACCACCACCAGCGCGCACAAGCCCGGCACGCGATCGACAAGCCTGCCGAACACGTCCTGAGACGACGGGTCAATCCAAAGCGCGTCCTCCAGCTGGTCAGCCCGACGAAAATCGCGATCAACGCCGCGATCGTGCGTTCTTTCTTTTCGGCCGAGTCCATCTTGAGGCTGCGGTACCGCTCTTCCGTCGGGATCGAAAGTAGGGCGGCGAGCAGCGGCGTGATCGCCCGTGGTTCCAGGCCGGAACGGGCGATCAACGCCTCGAGCTCGTCAGCCCGCCCGAGGCGGAGTCGCTGCCAGCAAGCGCCGCCGCCGGCGCGATCTGGCTCGCAATTGGATAAAAGGCGTCGTCGACGTGGATGGCGAGCGACCGCGCCCGAACAAGCGCGCTGATAGGTCCGGATGACCTTTTGCATATCCTTCGGATCGAGCCGCCCCGACATTGCTGTTGAGCCGAGGAGGTCGCAAAACATTACGGTCAGCTGTCGGCGCCCTGCCGCGTCCGGAGATGAAGATGGAGATGCAGACTTTGTGGGCGTCGCGACCGGGTGAATTGAGTTTCCCTTCGCCACCGCACAGTCTCATGCCTTAGAGAATTATCTTGATCCAGATCAACAGCTCGAAAACCGCATTTCGGATCAGGCGTGGCTATGAATTGGGTGCTCTTTGAAGAACGCCCCAAGCTCTTCGAATGAAATCATCGCCATGGTCTCGACATGGAAATGATCAATGATTGGAGCACCGAGAAGCTCGATGATTTCTTTTCCGTCTTTAACTTCGAGGAGGACGAAGCCGCCCCGCTTTGATGCATAAATACCGCCCGCCTTAAGCTTGCCAGATTTTGAGATCGCTTCAATCTGTTTGGCGACACCCGACCGCAGGCTTGCTATTGCTCGCTCGCCCACAATCGTGTCGAACGCCTCAAATTGCACCATCATCAGCATTGTCATCCTCCCTCGGGCGAAGGTGCCCTTCACAAACCTAATACGATATTCCTAGGATGATGTGGAGGGACGATCTGCTCGGCTTGCCGCGATAGTTTCGCGCTTGGTCTGGTCAACCCCACGCAGCAGACACAAGGTAAGGGCTCGCGAATGACACATTCGTGCCAACTGCTGAAGTCCCGCTGAGAAGGTGGGGCGTGGTGTTGTCGCTGTTCTTGCGCTAACTTTCGGCGTTCGCGCTGGCTCACGGGCGCGGCTAATACGGGGCAGATTGCCGCGGGGATTGTGGCGGAAACGGCTTTCGACGAGAGCCTCAACCCGTGCGCGCCACGCCGGCAGACGACAGGTGCCATTTTTTCAACAATCGGCAAGCCAGCAAAAAACACGAGGAGCCAATGACCACAGACAGCAAACACGCGGAGACCGTAGTCCTTCACGCCGGCTACCGCAGCGATCCGACCACCAACGCCGTGGCGGTGCCGATCTACCAGACCACCTCCTATCAATTCCAAGACACGGGCCATGCCGCGCGTCTGTTCTCGCTGCAAGAGTTCGGCAACATTTACACCCGCATCATGAATCCAACCAATGCCGTCCTCGAAGAGCGCGTCGCGGCTTTGGAAGGTGGCGTCGCGGCGCTGGCTCTGGCATCGGGTCAGGCAGCAAGCTTGTTCTCAATCCAGAATATCGCGCACACCGGCGACAATTTTGTGGCCTCGACCGATCTTTACGGCGGCAGCTGGAATCTGTTCGCCAACACACTGAATACCATGGGCATCGAATGCCGTTTCGTCGATCCGGCGGATCCGGAGAATTTCCGCCGCGCCACCGATGCGCGGACGCGCTGTTATTACGCGGAGACATTGCCCAACCCGAAGCTCGAGGTGTTTCCAATTGCCGAGGTGGCCAAGATCGGCCGCTCGTTGGGTGTGCCGCTGATCATGGATAATACGGCAGCGCCTGTACTGTGTCGGCCGCTCGATCATGGCGCGGCGATCATCGTGCATTCGACCACCAAGTACATCGGTGGCCACGGCACCTCAATCGGCGGCGTGCTGGTCGACGGTGGAAATTTCGATTGGGAGAAGCACGCCGACCGCTTCCCCATGTTGAACACGCCTGATCCGAGTTATCACGGCGCGGTGTGGACCCAGGCGGTAAAGTCCATGGGGCCGATCGGCTACATCATCAAGGCGCGCGTCACCCTATTGCGCGACATCGGCGCAGCGATGAGTCCGTTCAACGCCTTCATGTTCATTCAGGGATTGGAGACCCTACCCTTACGCATTCGCGAGCATTGCGCCAACGCCGCCAAAGTGGCGGAGTATCTTCGCAAACAACCGAAGGTGACGAAGATCATCTTCCCTGGCGCGATGAGTGGCGAACCCAAGCGCCGCTGCGACGCCTATTTAAATGGCGGCTACGGCGGGTTGGTCGGGTTCGAGATAAAGGGTGGGAAGGACGCCGGGCAGCGTTTCATCAATGCACTGAAGATGCATTATCATGTCGCCAATATCGGCGACACGCGCAGCCTCGCAATCCATCCGGCATCAACCACGCATTCGCAACTTTCGCCGGAGGACCAACTCAAAACCGGTGTTTCCGAGGGCTATGTCCGCCTCTCTGTTGGCATCGAGCATATCGATGACATTATTGCCGATCTCGATCAGGCCTTCACCGCGGCGTAGGCGACGGCATTTCGTCGTTTCAACCCTCATAGAGGGGCGAGGGATAGTATGGTTACCCCCTCAAGCAGACACAAAGCACGACGAGTTGAGGTTTCGCCCGTTTGGCGATGGAGAGACCACTAATTAAACTGAGTTGTCCCGACCCCTGCGCCATAAATGCGTCACCGTAGGGGGTAAGCAAATGACTGCGCCGCTCGAAAAAGTGGTCGCCCCCCGTCGCGGAACTAAAGCAAGAGCTCATCGAGCGCGCCGTCCAACTCGAAGAAGCGCCTTGCGCAGCAGGTCTCGCGGCCAAGGACACGTTGGAGATCATCAACCGCTCGCCGGGCGACCTCGCGCCCGTGTTCGATACCACCCTAGAGAGAAGGCGATGCGGCTGTGCGATGTGCCGCGTTCGGCGGCTTGCTGGTGCCGGACGGCGAATTAATCCGATACATCGCGTTCCGCAACGTGCCCGAGCGGTTTAGCGAGCGCGAAAAGACCGCGGAACTCCTGAATCGCATCATCGGCACGTCGAGCGAGCGGTCGCTCGTCGTGATTGAGCACGACATGAAGTTCGTCGAGAACATCGCGAACCGCGTCACGGTTTTGCACCAAGGGAAAGTCCTTGCCGAAGGCAAGATGGCCGCGATCAAGGAAAATCCCAAGGTCGTCGAAGTCTATCTGGGTCACTGACGGACGATACCGATGCTGGACGTCGCAAATATCAACGTCGCCTACGGCAAGAGCGCCGTGCTGCAGGATTTGAGCTTCTCGATCGCGCAAGGCGAGATCGTCGCGATGATGGGCCGCAACGGCATGGGCAAGACCACGCTGATGAAGTCGCTCATCGGCATCCTGCCGCTGCGTCAAGGGTCGATCCGGGTCGGCGATACCGACGTCTCCGCGCTCAAGAGTTATCAACGCGTCGCGGCTGGTCTCGGTTACGTGCCCCAATCCGCCGTTCGCGGCGACGGCGCATATGGGGCGCATGAAAGGCAGCGCCAAAGAGGGCGCCGCAGCGACTGGCGCGCGCACCGTTCCACCGCGTGAGCATGGCGGTAATTGCGACATCAAGGATTTGTCGCGCGGTGCGCGCGTCTATTTTCCGGTCTATGTGAAAGACGCCGGCCTCTCGATGGGCGATCTCCATTTCAGCCAGGGCGACGGCGAAATTACCTTCTGCGGCGCCATCGAGATGGCCGGCTGGATCCATCTCAAATGCGACCTGATCAAGGGCGGCATGGCGAAATACGGCATCCGCAATCCGATCTTCAAGCCGAGCCCGATCACGCCGAACTACAACGACTATCTGATCTTCGAGGGCATCTCGGTCGACGATCACGGCAAGCAGCATTACCTCGACGTGCACGTCGCCTATCAGCAGGCCTGCCTCAACGCCATCGAGTATCTGAGCAGGTTCGGCTATTCGCGCGCCCAGGCCTACGCCATCCTCGGCACCGCGCCGGTGCAGGGCCATATCAGCGGCGTGGTCGACATTCCGAACGCCTGCGCGACGCTGTATCTGCCGACCGAGATTTTCGATTTCGACATCCGGCCAAGCGCGGCGGGACCGCTCCAATATATCAAGGGCGGCGCCGACGTACGTCTGGCCCTATTCGAAGGGACAGTAGAACGACTTCCGGGTCGGGGAGCGATCGGTGAGGCGGTGCTCCATCATGCGGCGACCGATGTCGATCGCGAAGACAACCGTGCACCCGGCAGGTCCGTCTCAGATCGTGGAAAGGTACTTGCCCTCGTCACCGCGATTAGACAACAGCATCACGAGCGGACATCGCCACCAGATCGGATGGCAATTGAGTCAAATCGCGCCTGCCGTGCGCAGATGTTCGATCTCATTCTCGGCAAAGCCGAGCTCGGCCAGCACCTCATCGGTCTGCTCGCCGAGCGTGGGCACGGCGGTCTCCCGCGCCGGCCCGTCGTGAGCGAAGCGGAAGCCCGCCCCGGCCAAGGTCGCTGGCCTGTCGAGACCAGGGACATCCGCCGTAATGAAGAAGTCGCGCTCCGCGACATGGGGATGCGACATCGTCTCCAAGAGATTTCGGACTTTCCCGGCCGGGACTTTTGCCTTGGCGAGCTTGCCCTCCAACTCCGCCGCCGATTTGTTGGCGAAGGCGCGCGCCAACTCCGCCCGAAGCGCCGTCGTGTTCTTCATCCGCGCATCGTCGTCGACAAAGCGCGGGTCGCTGAGCAGCCACTCCTCGCCGAGTACGCGACACAATCCTTCGAATTGCGGCTGCCAGTTCGCGCCGATGCAAATGAACCCGTCGCGGGTCTTGTATGTGTCGGAGCCCGCGACCATGCGGAAGCCACGATTGCCGCTGCGCTTCGGCGGCTCGCCGGTCAGGGCAACGCCGGGGATGATCTGACTCATCATGACCATCGCCGCGTCGAGCATGCCGACATCGATCACTTGCCCGGTGCCGGTGCGCACCCGTTGCAGTAGGGCGGCAAGGATCGAATAGGCCGCCAGGAAGCCCGAAAACGTATCGGCCACGGGAATCCCGATGCGCAACGGGTCCTGTTCCGGCTCGCCGTTGACCTGCATCAGCCCCGAGATCGCCTGAACGATATGGTCGATCGCCGGCCAATCGCGCATCGCGCCCGTTTGACCGAAGCCTGAAATCGAGGCGTAGATGAGTCTTCGGATTGATCTCTTGCAACGCAGGGGCGTCGAGACCCAGCGTCTTGGCCACGCCGGGGCGGAAATTCTCCACCACGATATCGCTGCGCGCCGCGAGACGGCGGATCACTTCATGCGCGGCCGACGCCTTCAAATCGAGCGTGACCGACCGCTTGCCGGCGTTAGCGGCGATGAACGGGCCGCTCATCAACTTGAGCCCGCCATGCGCGGTGTAGTGACGGAAATCGTCGCCGAAGCCAGGGCGTTCGATCTTCACCACATCGGCGCCGAGCAGACCGAGATGATACGTGCAGAATGGTCCCGCTAGCGCGTGGGTGAAGTCGAGAACCTTGATGCCGTCGAGCGGTCTCATGCCCGGTCACCCATCATTTCTTGCATTTCACCACCGGTGGAATCGGCGCCGTGCCGTCGACGACTTGAATCGAACCGTCGCCTACGGCGCGGCCGATATAGGTGGGTTGCTCCCCGTAGCGGTCAACGATGGTCAGAGGGCCGTTTGGGCCGGCGATCTTGCCGCCATCGAGCGCGGCGATGGTCGTCTTGGGATCGCCGCTACCCCGCTTCAACGCCGCCGCCAGCAGCATCATGCCGTTATAGGCGTTGACGCTGTTGGCGTCGGGACTGAACTTGGCGCCGAAGCGCTTGGTGAACGCGTCGCGGAAGGCCTTGTTGGCTGGGCTTTGGATTGTGGCGAAGTAATTGCCGACCGCGATAATTCCCTTGCCCGACGCGCCAAGCACGTGAGCGACCGATTCGAACAGCAGCAGATCACCGCGCGGAATCGCCGCGACGCGCGGATCGTTGCCGAACTGCTTGTGGAAGGTCAGATCGTCGGTGCCGACAATGTTGACCAAGATGGCATCGGGCTTTGCGGCCGCAATCTTGGCGAATTCGGCGCTGAAATCGGCCGTGCCCATCGGCGCGAAAGACTTGGCCGACCACGGTGCCGCCCTGCGCGGCGATGGTGGCCTGCGCCAGCTTCATGGTGCCGCGCGGCGTCGAATAGTCGCTGCCGATCAGGTAAAAGCGCTTCGCGCCGCTCTTGGCGAAATAGCCGAGCAGGGGGCCGATCATCTGGTTGGAGATCACGCCGTCGGTGATCATGTTGGGGAAGCAGACATCGCCTGCAGTCCCAGTGGCGGCGACATAGGGAATTCCAGCCCTCAGCGCCGCCTGATTGCAGGCCAGCCGCGCCGGTGTCGGCTCGAAGCCAACAATGGCGGCGACCTTGTCCTGCAAGACGAGGCGCGCGCAGACGTCGGCCGAGGTTTTTGGGTCGCCGGCGTCGTCGGTGGTGACCAGCTTGATCGGCTTGCCGGCTAGATTGCCGGCGTTGATCGCGTCGACCGCGAGCTCGATGCCGCGCGTGCCGGACTCCGACCAGGCGCTACCGATGCCGCTGAACGAGGCGATCCAGCCGATCTTGTACGAATCCTGCGCATGGGCCGCGGTCGCCATTAGCATCGCCGCGATCGCCGCCAACAGGCGCGTCGTCATCTTCTCCATCGTTTCCTCCCGGTTATCTTTTTTAGGCCGCTTGCGCTTGCTGCGTGACGCTGGACCACATGGCAAAAAAGCCGCGGCTCGCATCCAGCGCCTGTTCCTTGATCGCGGGCCATTTCTCCTTCGGCACCAGAGTCAGCAGCTGCGCGCCGACCTCGGCATGCTCCGCGTCGGCATAAATGTGCACGGTGAAGAATTGCGCGTCCCGTTCGCTGATGCCGTAATGCTTCATCAGGCCCTGGCTGATCGCGGTGCTGGCCTCGGGGTTCATCGCTTCGAGCGCGCCGGTGACGACCGAGCCGGGCAGAAAATCGTTGGGGTCAGGCAGCGTGCGGCTGGCGCGATCCATCACCGTGCGGGTCGCCGGATTAGGCTTGGCCGTCACCATGTCGAGGCGCGATACGCTCAGCGCTTCGGCCAACCGCAGCAGCAATTCGACATGGCCGGCGGTGTTGCTCAGCGCCCCGTATTCTTCCTCGACGCGATTTTCCCAGAAATGTTTTTTGAACTCGGGCTTGAGCCCGTTGAGCCGCGTGCGCGGCCGATTATGAGCGCCGCGATGAAAATGCGTCAGGGCGCAAAAGAATTGCTTGCACCATTCGCCGATCTCGCCCCGCGTCGCCTCGCCCGTTGCCACGCGTTGCGAAAACGGGCTGTACGCCAGCCACAGGCCTTCGCGCTTTTGGGTTTCGCGCAGCTCGGCCATGAAGGCGTGCGCCTCGTCGAGCGTTGCCACCGGTTCTAAGAATTCCGACATATTGCCTCCTTCGATCAAATCGTACCGTCGCGGCGCAGCCTCGCGAATTCCTCGCCGGTCAGGCCGAGCCGCTCCAAAAACCAATATTCGTTGTCGGCGCCGAGACGCCGCCCGCTCCAGCGCACCGCGCCGGGCGTTCGCGACAATCGGGGAAAGACGTTCTGCATCTTGAGCGGACCGATATCCTCGCTCGGCGCTTCGACGATCAGCTCGCGCGCGCGCAGATGCTGGTCGTCGAACACGTCGGCGATGGAATAGATCGGCGCGACCGACGCGCCCGCATCGGACAGAACACGCACGATGTCGTCGGCATCGTGCCGGCCGACCCATTCCTGCATCGTGGCGTCGACCTCGTCGATATGGGCAAGCCGCGCCTCGATCGTGGCGAAATGCGGATGCGCGATCAGATCCTCGCGGCCCATCGCGGCGAAGGTCCGGTGCGCGATATGCGCGCCGCCCGAGGTCGATACCGCGACATAGCGCCCGTCCTTGGCGCGGTACACGTTCCGCGGCGCCGACAGTGGCGCACGGCTACCCTGCCGTTCCTGTACGAGGCCAAGCTTGTCGAATGCCGAGGATTGCGGCCCGAGCATCCCGAACAGTGCCTCGAAAATCGAAAAGTCGATCACCTGGCCGCGGCGCTCGGGATCGCGCTCGCGCGCCCACAACGCGGCCATTACCGAAAAGGCGCCGAGATAGCCGCTGCATCCGTCCGCGAGGGCGAACGACGGCAGGGTTGGCGGCCCGTCCGGGTGGCCGTTGGCATAGGCGAAGCCGCTCATCGCCTCGATCTGTGTGCCGAACGTCGCGCGGTCGGCGTAAGGCCCGGTCTGGCCCCAGCCGGTGACGCGCAGGATCACGAGCCCCGGGTTGTCGGCATGAAGCCGCGTTGGTGCCAGGCCCATTGCCTCGAGTTTTCCCGGTCGGTTGTTTTCGACCAGCACGTCGGCGTCCTTGAGGATGCGGCGCAGAATGTCCTGCGCGGCCGCGTGCTTGAGGTTGAGGGTGATGGCTTCCTTGTTGCGCCCCAAGAGCCGCCACCACACCGACGTACCGCCCGCGCGCATCGGCGCTTGCCGCGACACGTCGCCGCCGTCGGGACGCTCGACCTTCAACACGGTCGCGCCGAAATCCGCGAGCATCATCGCGGCGCTGGGCGCCGCCATCATGCTCGCCATGTCGACGACGAGCAGGCCCGGCCAGCGGTCCTTGGGGCGCGTCGCTCACGCTCCCTCGATCCGCGCCGACAGCGCGCGCAAGGCCTTGGCGAATTCGTAATGCTGCATCATCACGAGCCTGCCGCCGCTGGTATCGGCGGTCCGTCCGTCGCGCAGCCCTTCGAAGCGCGCGATGATTCCGTCGGCCCACGCCAATTCCTCGGTCGAAGGCGCGATAGACGTCATTGGCGATCGCGATGTGATCGGGATAAAGCACGCCGGTGCCGTCGAATCCCAAGGCGCGTGACGCTGCCATCGCCTGGCGTACAGCATCGGTGTTGCGCGGATCGGACGACGACCGGCGCATCGATGGCGTTCCAGCCCTGGGCCCGCGCGACGATCAGCAATTTGTGGCGCAGCCAGAGCAAATGCTCGCCGCCGGCGAGTGCGCCGGCGCCGAACAGCAAGGCGGTCGACCCCAAGGCGAGCGTGAAATCGATCGGCGCCACGGCCAGCGCAGTAATCAGCGTTGAGCGCCGCGCAATTTCTTCCAAGGCCAGCAGCGTCGCCGGGGTTTCGACGGCCAGCATTATCTCCGGCGGCATCGCGTTCGCGCCGGCGATGGTTGCCTCCGCGCGGGCAACGTCTTCGGCGCCGTAGGTATGCGGCACGACCACCGACTTGGCGCCGACCGCGGCCAAGGCCGCGACATCGGCCTCGAACCATGTGGTGCGCGGCCCGTTGATCCGCACGCAGACCTCGCGAGCGCGGAAGCCACCGTCTTTCAGCGCCGAAATCACGTTGCGCCGCGCCTGTTCCTTGTCGGCGTCCGCCGCGGGGACCGCATCTTCAAGATCGAGCATGACCACGTCCGCCGCGAAGTCGCGCGCCTTGGCGATCATGCGATCGACATTGCCCGGAACCAGGATGGTCGAGCGCCGGATCTTCATTTGGTTTTCGCCATCGTCTCGTAGGCGCGAAGGTGCCGCAGCATCCGGCGCTCGGCGGCGTCGGCGTCGCGCGCGACGATCGCCTCGACCACGCGGCGATGCGCATTGATCAGCGCGGCACGGCCATCGCGCGACAAATGCGCATCGCGATCGCCGCCCGGATGCGAGATCGCGGCGGCGATCGACTTCATGAACGCGGTGAGCAGCGGGTTGTGCCCGGCCTTGGCGACCGCGAGGTGCCATTGGGCATTTTCCTCGGCGAGCCGCGGCACGTCGTCGATGGCGGCTTCCAGCCGCGCGCCGATCGCCGCGATTTCGGCGAGGTCCGCGGCGGTGCGGCGTTCGGCCGCTAGGCGCGCCGTGGCGCCTTCGAGAACTTCGCGCGTTTCCCGCAGGGTGGCGGCATCGACGCGCAGGCCGCGGATCAGGACCTGAACCGCCTTCGCTACGCCGTCGTCGTTGAACGGCCGTACCCGTGCGCCGCCGTTGCGGCCGGGCCGGCTGACCACGAGCCCCTCGGTTTCGAGGATTCGCAGCGCCTCGCGCACCGTCGCGCGGCTCAATCCGGTCTGCTCGACCAACCGGCGCTCCGGGGCGAAGGCGGCGCCGGGCGCGATCTCGCCCGAAAGGATGCTGTCGCGCAACATGCCGGCGAGCGTCTCCGGCCCCTTGGCGATCCTCACGGCGCCGACGGTCACCCGATCGACGGCGCCCTTCCGCGCGGTGACTTGCATGGCACGAGCATACAATCGGGATCGCGGCATCGTCCACCCAATTATTATAATGGTCAGACCAAATTGCGTCTGGTATGCCTGGGCGAGATCGAGAGGCGATCATGGCGGAAACGCTGCAATCCGGTAAGCCCGACCTCGAGGAGGATTTCGATCCGCTGCGCGAGGAAGACGTCGCGGCGAAGCACGCCGACATGCGGGCGCGCTGTCCGGTTGCGCATGTCCGCAGCGGCGCCGTGCATTTCTGGGCGTTGACCCGGCACGCTGACGTGACCGCCGCTGCGCGCGATAGCGTCACCTTCGCCAACGGCAAGCGCACCCGCTTCGCGGCACGGCGGCCGCCGCTCGAATCCGATCCGCCGGAGCACACGGTATGGCGGAAATTGCTCAACCCGTTCTTCACGCCGCGCCACATCGAGAATTTCGAGCCGGTGTCGCGCGCAATCGCGGTGGAGTTGGTCGCGCCCCTGGTGGCGGCAGGCGGCGGCGACGCGGCGCATGGACTGGCGCGACCGCTGCCGCCGCAGGTCCTGTTGTCGTTCCTGGGCCAGCCCAAGGACGATTGGCGCGCGATCAAGGAGCACTGCGAGACGGCGTATCTCGACCGCTCCAACGATCCCGCCGACCGCGCGAAGTTCGCCGCGTCGAACGATGCGCTATGGGCCTATAGCCGCCGCGCGGTCGAAGCGCGGCAGACGGCGCATGGCGATCCGTCCCGCGATCTGCTGGCGGCATTGCTCGCCGGAACGCGCGAAATGGAAAACGGCACCGAGTTGGTCGTCGGCGTGATGCGCCTGTTACTGGCGGCCGGCCACGATTCCACCACCAGCGCGCTGTCGATCTGCCTGCACCATCTGGCGCGCAATTCCGAAGATCAGGCGCGTCTGCGCGCCGAGCCGCGGCGTCTGCGCGCCGCGATCGAGGAGATGCTGCGGTTCGAGACGCCGGTCATCGCTATGCCGCGAACGGTGGCGCAAGGCACCGAGATGAAAGGCAAGGCGCTGCGGAAGGGCGACCGCGCCATGCTCTATTACGCCGCGGCCAACCGCGACCCGGCCGCGTTTGCCGATGCCGACCGCTGTCTCATCGATCGCAGCCCCAATCCCGCATCTGGCGTTCGGCATGGGCATTCACGCCTGCGTCGGCGCGCCGCTGGCGCGGCAAGAAATTCGCGTGGCCTTGGAAGAACTATTGGCCCGCACCAAATCCTTCACGCTCGCGGGACCAGTGTCGCGCGAGTTCTGGCATCCTTATGGGGTGCGCCGCCTGCCACTCCGCATCGAGCCCGCCTGAGCGGTTAGCGCTTGCACGAAAGTTGCGGGTCGACCATCGCGCTGTGTTCCAGCACAACGATGGTGCCGTCGGCCTTGGCACGGCCGATATAGGTTGCCTCGGCGGCGTAGTTGTTCACGATGGCGATCGGGCCGGCGACGCCGTCGTAATGCCCATGTGCCAGCGCTTCCTTGACCTTTTTCGGATCGGTGCCGGCTTGCTTTACCGCCTGCGCCAGAAGATCGAGTGCGTTGCTGGCGTAAACCGCCCAATAATCGGGCACGACCTTATCGCCGAATTTCGCTTTTAGGGCAGCGGCGAAAGCGTGGTTCGCGGGCGTGTCGATCGCGGCGTAATAGGAGGATGCGACATAGACGCCGTCCGCATCCTTGCCGAGCGCCTTCACCATCGACTCCAGCAGGAAATTGTCGGCAAGCGCGATGCCCTTGACGCGCGGATCGTTGGCGAATTGCCGGTGGAACGTGACGATGCCGGTTCCCGTCAGGCTTTGCAGCACCGCGTCGGGCTTGGCGGCGGCGATCTTGCCGAGATCGGCGGAGAAGTCCGAGGTGTTTTGCGGGCTGAAGCTGAGCCCGACGACGGTGCCGCCATGTGCTTCGATCTCCGTCTTCGCCAAGGCCAGCGCCGCGCGCGGCGCCGAATAATCCGCGCCGAACAAATAGATGCGCCTCAAGTTCTGCTTCAGCAGATAATCGGCGAGCGGCAGCACGAATTGGTTCGGCACCTGGCCGACATAGAACATGTTGGGCAGGCAGATGTCGCCCGCACTGCCCGATGCCGCGATATACGGCAGGCCCGCCTTCACGGCGGCCTGGTTGCAGGCCAGCCGCGACGGCGTCGGCTGCGCGCCGATGATCGCATCGACCTTGTCCTCGAGGACGAAGCGCGCGCACACCTGCGCCGCCGTCTTCGGGTCGGACGCATCGTCGCCGGTGATCAGTACGATCTTGCGGCCGGCCAGGTTCTCGGCGTTGGCGCGCTCGACCGCGACCTGGATCGCGAGATTGGCGGTGCCGGCGGTGCCGGCCGACGGGCCGCTGAGGCTGGTGATCCAGCCGATCTTGTAGGGCGTCTCGTCGGCGAACGCCACGGACGACGTCGTGAACAGCGCCGCCGCAAGACACAGCCATCCCGCCCGATTTTTCATTGCCGCCTCGCCTTCGTGATCGGCGGAGCTTAGGCGAGTGCGGTGCGGCGCGTCCAGCCAATTATCATAATGGTCAGACCAATTAAGCTAGGGCGCCAGCTGGGTTTCCAGCTCCGGACGGATGCCGGCGGCGCCGGTCGGGGCCTCGAACACGATTTGCCCGAGCTTCATGACCGCGACGCGGTCGGCGAGTGCCAAGGCGAGGCCGAGATTCTGCTCCACCATCAGGATCGTGGTGCCACGCCGCTCTCGCTCGGCGGCCAGGGCGAGCTGAACCGTCGCGAGGATCGCCGGCTGCAAGCCGGCGCTGATCTCATCGAGGACGATGAATTTCGGCTCGGCCAGCAGCACCCGGGCGAGCACGAGCATCTTCTGCTCGCCGCCGGACAGGGTCCCGGCGCGTTGGGGCAGGCGCCGGCCCAGCACCGGAAAATGCTCCAGCACCGCTGCCATGCGCGCCGGCGAGGGATGCCGCAACGTGACATTGGCGGCGAGGTTCTCGGCGACCGTGAGCTCGCCGAAAATCGCCTCTTCCTGCGGGCCGTAGCCGATCCCGCGCCGGACGATGCGTGCTGTCGGCCAGGCCGCGATATCCTCGCCGTCGAGCGACACCGCGCCGTCGCGGGCGACATAGCCGAGGATCGCCTTCAACAACGTGCTCTTTCCCATGCCGTTGCGCCCGAGGATCGCGACCGCCTCGCCATCGCCGACGGCAAATGACAGGTCTCGGATCACCGTCGCGGAGCCGTAGCGGGCGCTCAGCCCTTCGACCGCCAGCCTCATGGCGCCGATCCCGAGATAAGCGTCGCGCACAACCGGCGAGGCGCTGATTTCGGCAAAGCTGCCGGTTTGCACCACCACGCCGTCATGCAGTACCGCGACGCGGTCGGCCACTTCGCCGACGAAATCGAAATCATGCTCGATCAGCACGATGGTGATGCCGTCGGCAACCAGGGCGCGGAGAATATTGCCGATCACCGCCCGCTCGTTCGCGGTGAGACCTGCCGTCGGCTCGTCGAGCAGCAGCAACACGGGATGCGCCGCCACCGCCATCGCGATTTCGAGACCTTGCTTGAGGCCATGAGCCAGCGCGTTGCTGGCGATCGCGGCGCGCGACGCGAGCCCGGTCGCGTCGTTGACCGCAAGTACCGCCGCGGGGATGCGGACGCGGACGGTGCGGCGAAACGGCGACGGCCAGGCGCCCCGATGCGTCGCGAGCAGAAGATGTTCGGCCACCGTGAGGCTGCGGAACAGCGCCGGAATCTGAAACTTGCGGATCAATCCCTCTTGCGCGATCGCATGCGGCGGCCGCCGGCGATGGCCGCGACCACCGGCCAGGTTGAACGTGACCGAGCCCGCGATCGGCCGCCTGCCGTCGGTGAGGACCTCGATCAGGGTCGATTTTCCCGCGCCATTCGGGCCGACGATGCAGAGCAGACGGCCACGCTCGATTTCGAGATCGATGCCGCGCAGCACTTGCAACGCCCCGTAGGAAAAGCGCACATCCTTCATCGCGGCGAGAACCTCCGATTCCGCTGGCGTCGCCGCTGGCGTCGCCTCCGCCTCCAGTACCCGATCGCCGCCGACGATGCGCCGACGCAGCCATTTCGCCCACGGCGCCACGAAACCATCGGGAACGAAGACCACGGCGGCGACGAACAATGCGCCGAGCGCCAGATTCCATTGGGCAGGGAAGGACCGGTTCAACTCCGACCCGACTAGGCTCAACGCGATCGCGCTGGCGGCGGGTCCGATAATGGTCGCGCGGCCACCGACCGCGACCCAGACCAGCATCTCGGTAGCGAACTGGAAGCCGAACAGCGGTGCCGAGACTAATCCCACCACGGCGCCGTAGAGGGCGCCGGCGAATCCCGCGCCGCCGGCGCCGAGCGCGAACACCGAGATCTTGATGCGCTCGACGTCGTTGCCGAGATAGCGCGCGCGGCGCTCGTTGTCGCGGATCGCCGCGATCAATACGCCGAAGTCGCTGCGCACCAGGATCAACGCGCCGACCAGGACGGCGACGAAGCATGCGGCGCACACGTAATACCAACCGAGCGTGCCGATCCCGTCATAGGCAAAGCCGAAGAGACCGTTCTCGCCGCCGGTAATGCCGGGAAGCTGGGTGTAAAGCGGCTGAATCGCGGTGGACAGCGCCAGACCGACGATACCGATATAAAACGGATTGGCGGCGCGCGACGGAAACGAGTACCACGCGACGATGCCACCGGCGATCGCCGCGGCGATCGTGCCGACGACGACCGCGAGCACGTAGGTGATCGCGGTTCCGCCCGCTTCCACGACCAAGCCCGTGTCCGACACGGTGGTGGTCATGAGGCCCACCGTCAGCGCGCCGATGCCGAACCATACCGAATGGCCGAGGTCGGGAATGCCGGTATAGCCCCACACCAGATCGAGACTCACCGCGGCGATGGCGAAGGTAAAGGCCTGTGTCCATAGTTGGGTACGGTATTCGTCGCCGATAAACGGCACCACCGCGATCCCGACAATGAGCGCCGTGCCGACCAGCAAAAATTCGCGCCGTCGAGTGGTCATGCGCGGCGCCAGGTGAAGCCGGCGGGCCAGATCCGCAAGATGATGACGGCGACCACGATCACAGCGACGTCGGCATAGACAGGGTTGGCGTACAGAGTCACCAACACCTGCGTCGCGCCGAGCAGGACGGCGGCCAAGACCAGGCCGCGGAGATTGCGTCCGGCGATCAGGACCGCGAGAAAGGCCGGGGCCAGAAAGGCCACGCCGTATTGCGGCGACAATCCCTGTGTCGGCCCGATCAGCGCTCCTGCCGCGCCGGCGAAGGCGGCGCCGGTGATGAAGGTGAGCTGCCGCACGCGCACCGTGTCGATGCCGACCCCGCGCGCGAGCGTCTCGTTGGTCATCACCATCCGTACCGTCAGGCCGAGGCGGGTGAACCGCATCACCGCCGCCAAGGCCGCCACCATCGCCGCGGCAACCGCGACCAGGAATAGGCGGTAGGCGGGATAATCGATGCCGAACACGGTGATGCCGCCGGGAATCGGCACGGACAGACCGACCGGCTCGCGGCCGAAAATCCACGAGATCGACTGAATCAGGATCAGCGAAATGCCCCAGGTGGCGAGGATCGTGTCGTCGATCGCCCGGCCATAGAGCCGCCGGATCACCACGATTTCGATGACCGCGCCGATCAGCGCGGTCGCGATCGTCGCGCCGATCAGCGCGATGACGAAGCCGCTGCCCAGGCCCGCAAACAGCAACGCCATATAGACGCCGGTCGCCATCAAACCGGCATGCGCCAGATTGATAACGTCCATCAGCCCCAGGATGATGCCGAGCCCCAGAATCACGAGCAGCAAAGTCGCCGTCGTGACCCCGAGATCCAAAATCAGATTCATCCGCCCCCGCCCAAAACTTTTTCCTTTTGTAAACCGCGGTCACCGCCCGGCACAATTCGGCGCATGAACGCATTGGAGAAATTGCGCGATCATTATCGCAATCGGGAAGCCGGCGGCGCGCTCGATATACTCCACCGGCGGCAAAGTCGTCGGTTATTTTTCTAACAACGTGCCGACCGAGCTGATCGCGGCGGCGGGCCTCTTTCCGGTTCGCCTCACCGGCGATCCGAGCGAAACCACTGAAATTGGCGACCGCTACATGGAGGAATTTCACGACGGAAATATCCGTTCGATCTTCGACCGGATGCTGCGCGGGCATTTCGATTTCTGCAATCTGATCGTGGTGCCGCGCACGTCGGAGAGCTTCCTCCAGCTCTATTACTACCTGATGGAGGCCCGGCGTTGGGAGCCGTCGCGCAAATTCCCCGAGCTCTATCTGTTCGATCTGTTACAGGCGCCCGGCGAAACTGTCGCGCGTTACGACCGCGGGCGGCTGGAGGATTTGCGGCGAACGCTGGACCTGGTCGCGGGCCGCGCCATGAGCGATGCGAATATTCGCACCGCCGTCGCGTCGGCCAACGAGAATCGTGCCCTGCTCGACTAGGTCAACCAGCTACGCCGCCGCGCTCTGGCGAGCGGCACCGACATGCTGCGCCTCTATGGCGCCGCGGGCTTTGTCGCGACCGATGTTCATTCGACGTGGCTGCGCGAAATACTGGCCGGCGCCGACACGTTGTCGCCAGTTCCGGGCGCGCGGCTGATGGTCAAAGGCAGCCCTCATGACGATGACGGGTTCTATCGATTGGTCGAATCCTGCGGCGCCATCGTTGTCGCCGACGATCACGCCGCCGGCGAGCGCGCGTTCGACCACCGCGTCGCGGGAAGGCGACGACGCGATGGCGGCGCTGACGGATCACTATCATCGTCATTCGCTCAGCCCGCGCTCCTATCCGCAAGGGGAGCAGGATCGACGTTTCATCGAATTGGTCGAATACGCGAGGGTGCAAGGCGTGATTTTTTTCCATGACGAATGGGATGATGTCCTAGGCTGGGACTATCCGGACCAGAAGAAATTGCTGGATACGCGCGGCATTCCCTCGGTGTTCCTCAAGAAACAATCGTATCGCGCGCCCGACCGCGCGGCACAGCGCGACGCCGTGCTCAACCTGGTAAGGTCGCTATGAGCGAGCCGGCAAAAAATGACGATCGCCTCGCCAGCACGCGGCTCGCCAACGAGCATCAGCGCGAGTGGTTTCTGGATTTCCGCCGCCGTTGCATGGAAAGCGGCAGGCCCTACGTCATCGCCGGCGCCGTGTCGCCGCACGAGATTTTCCACACCATGGAAATTCCGGTGGTGACGACGCAATGGTACTCGGCGATCATCGCGGCGAAGCAGCTCTCGCCCTACTATTTCGATATGATGGACCGGCTCGGCTGGCACGACGGCCTGCCTCGCTACAGCAGCCTCCCGTTCATGACCACGCTCGACGACAATCCGGAGCGCGCGCCCTATGGCGGACTGCCGAAACCGATGATGCTGGTCGATCGCGTCCGCGGCGATTTCGGTCAGCGCATTTCGGAGCAATGGGCGCGCGCCTTCGGTGTGCCCGATTTCATCATCGATTGTTCGTCCTCGACCCGGCTGTTCGACCGCTGGCACGAACGCGCCCAGCACGACTGGGAGGAACTCTACGAAACCCACCGGCTCGATTTCCAGGTCGAGCAGTTAGCGAATTTGATCGACACGGCGGAACGGCTGAGCGGCCGCACCTTCGACCGTGCCGAATTCGCCGAGCAAATGCATCGCGTCAACCAAGCGGGTGAGCTCGTCGCCGAAATTCGCGACCTGATCGCCGCGGCGCACCCTTGTCCGGTGCCGCTGACCGAACAGCTCAATAACGTCATGGCCGCGACCTGGAGCCGCGGCAGCCAATGGGCGATCGATCATTTGCGGTCGTATCGCGACGAAGTGACGGCGCGGGTGGCGGTCGGCGCCGGCGCCTGCGCCAACGAGCGGTATCGCCTTCTCTGGCTGAACAACGGGCTGTGGTTCAATACCGGTTTCTACCGCGCGTTCGAGCAAAGCCACGGCGCGGTGTTCGTCTGGTCGATGTACACCAACTTTTTTTCCGACGGCTATCGCAAGTATTTTTCGGGCGATCCGCTGCGCGCGCTGGCGGCGCGGCACATCAGCATGAACGAGCAACTCCATTTGCCGCCGTGGATGGCGGACTGGATCGTTCAACAGGCGCGCGACTTCGGCGCACACGGCGCCGTCATGCTGGTGCCCGAGGCCGACCGGATGTCGGCCTACGGTACACGCTTCGCTAAACTGGCACTGGAGAAAGCCGGCATCCCCGTGCTGGAGCTTCACGCGAGCATCGTCGATGCGCGGCTTTGGGATAACGCCAAAATGACGCGACAGGTCGCCAGTTTCATCGAGGATCATCTTACGCGACTATGATCCAGGCGCCCGGCGCGGAATGTCCATGTTTACGTGCTTGAAGCGAGCTTACCAGAATGCGTCGAGCGGCGGCTTTCGGGTTTGGCCCCTTTCAGGTCCGCAAATGGGATTGACGGGCTGCTTCCCTCAACTGGGATAACCTCCGAAGGCTGGCACCTGTGAACCGGAGAGGCAGCTAGGAAGCCTCTGACGAATCCGAATGTGAGGCAGGGGGCACCGCCGACAGGCGAGACCCGTAACCTCTACTTATCACGATCCAAAAATTGCAGCATTGAGGCCAACGAGCCGTTTGCAATTAGCTGCACAAAGACGTGGCCCTTGAGCGTCTTGGCGTAAGCGGCGACGTAAGAAGCAATGATGGGAAACGCGGGGATTTAGGTTATTTCACCGCTACCGAGAGTCATCCAGATCGTCGCCGCTTTAATCTATCTTGGAGAAATGGCCGTTTTTGCAGAGGTATGTGCGGTCTGGCACGTAAACGATGCCGGATTTTCTGCCTTTGACAGCTTCCTGATGATAGGTCGCGCCGTTCGCCACGTGAATTTCCTCCCGCGTGCCGCCGCCGACATTCTTGTGATAGATACAGCTGCCATCGGTTCCCGCAGAGACATCCGGCGCTTTTTCCTGGGCCCGCGCCTCAGGAAGAAGCGCGAACACGATAATGCCGACGCCCGCGCAGACCGTGAGTAAGCCTGATGCACGTTTCATGGTGATCCCCCCTCGAAGGTTAGCGCTAGTATGATCGCAAATCGGAATAGCTCAATATCCAAAGAAGGCTGTGAGAAAGTCGGGCGGATGCTTTTTGAAGGCGAGCTGCTGTACGAGTTGGATTGGGCTTTCCTCGAGGCGCGGTGCACCGTTCTAGTTGTTGGTCTCGGTTGGTCTAAACTTGGGATTGAGCATCGGTACCCTCTATTCCCTGCTCCGGAGCAACACCCCATCAATTGAGCGTTGCTGCCTGACCAGCCGCATCCGATCCCTCGTCCTGTTGCATCAGTTCAAAATCTAGAATCCACTTCGTAGCCCGCTTCTTCGCTTTATCGATCTGGCCCGGCGATAATCTTTGTGCGACATCGAGACGTTTCTTGATCGCAGCAGCGTCGCCGTACTGCCCAGCGATGCGAAACCACTTATATGCTTCGATGTAATCCTGCGAGACGCCTTTCCCATCTTCATAAATCGACCCTAAGCGGCTTTGCGCAAGAGCCACCCCTTGATTGGCAGCCTTCGCATACCAAGAAAATGCCTCCGTGAAATTCTTCGGAAGCCCCTTGCCATTCTCATACAGAAGGCCGAGGTAAAACTCGCCGATCGCATTACCCTGTTCCGCAGCCTTCCGATACCACGATGCCGCTTGCTTCAAGTCTCTCCCGGTGCCTTTGCCTCGCTCATACATCCAACCGAGATTGGCTTCGGCCTCTGCATCGCCTTGCACTGCAGCTTTGCCATACCAGAACGCTGCCTGCTCGAAATCCTTCAGCACGCCGATACCGTGCTCATACATGAAACCAAGCTGGAACTGCGCTCTCGTCCTTCCGAGCTCCGCAGCCTTGCGATACCATTTAATTGCTTGTTCAGGCTGTCCTGCAAACTCGGCAGCCAGGCCTTGATCCAGGTCATATTCCTGGGCATTTCCGTAAGCGACCGTCACCGCTGAACCCGCCAGCAACGTCAGCAAGACGAACGCCGCCATCTTCGACGGCTTCGTCATTTTCTTTATCGCTTTATTGGACTGCAGACGATCCTCCCCTTCAACCAGCTCGTCCACACAATTCACCGTTGGCAGGGTTCTTTCTTCTTCGTCGTTCTTCCAAAATCTCACATTCTGCCTGTGACGCGAGTGATGCAGCGACGCGTATTTCGAGGAAAATATTTAGGTCAATTAATCTATAGGAACCTTTCACAAAATCCGAGTGTGTCGCATGTTATCTGGCGGGTCCCGACTATATTTCCACCTCCAACGTCGACGGCACAACGCGAACTTACTTCGTAGATCGGAATCTCAATGTGTTCGCCAAAATCATTTCCGAAAAATTTGAGCGCGGAGAGCGGGCCAGCTATCCCCGGATCGATGTCAATCGCGCTGACATGGAACAGTGCAGGTAGGGCTGACAAAGCGGATGGTGCCCGAAAATCGCACCTGCGCGAGGATCACGCGTGGCATCCGGCGACGGCTGGTGATCGATCCCGACCGCGTTCCGATTGGGGGCGACATGGTGGTGCGCCCAAGTCGCGGAGTGCGCCGCCGGCAAGTCGGGCGTCGTGCATGTCATCGTCGGCGGTGCCACTGACAACCAGGCATTAGGTGGAAACAAAATGACCCCTGACATCATCATATTCTTCACCCACGCCACCTTGAGTTCTTCTGCCTAAGTGTCGGGCCTTTTCAATATTGGGCAAAGAAAAAATGGCGACACGCCGGAACCGCGTTGCCGCCATAAGTTCTAGGCCGACCCGTCATCAGGGGAGGTCGACCGTACGGTCTTCTCTAAATGGATTCCGGCAGTATCCCAATCTCTTTCGACCCGACTCGATTGCTCCCCGAACTTTCCTCGGCTGGCACCGCTTGTGAGCCGGCACAACGTGCCCCGCCGTAGGGGGGCAGTAGGTAGATTGATTTCCGGGCCCCGAGGGCCGACGACGGTGGGGCGGGAGCACGCGTCTTGGCGAGATGTGCCGCCCCCCGCCCCTCACGGCTTGGCCCCAAGGGGTAGAGGGCTGTCACCGCTGAACCCACAAGTCTACCGATGCGAAAATACGCAGGAAAGCGCCCTTTAGTTAAGGGCTAGACAACGGGTCAACATTGATTTGCCGTCATTAGCCCGCTGTGGCATCGCCACTCCGTGTACTTGCTCCCACCGATAGGGGAGGCCCTCTATCGCCCCGGCAAAACCCGCTTGTGCGCGACACAACGTTCGAGGACGACCCTCCAACCACGCCCTCCACAACTCCACGCCAAAAGCGCTACAATTCGGTAAGCCGATTACCCATGCGGGTGATGCCGCCTATTCTTTAGGGGGGCGGGTCTTAGCTATGATTTGACAAAACTGAACCGGCACGCGCGGCCTCCAACTCGACTACCGGTACCCTGCGAACCGTCGAAATGCGCGGTTACGCCATACCCATACGGGCTGTTTGGCGGAACGTGGCCGACGCTACGGAAGGCTTGACCCGTGAGGCCCTTGATGTCCATCAAAGCGGACCCGTCGGGTTCAATTTTTCCATCTAGCGAGAATGAACCAGCCGTTCCGGGAACGCCGTATTGCCCATGGAAAACATTGTCCTTCACCTCCGCCCTAAATTCGAGATCGTAACCGGTGGCACCGCCGGGATCGTTTGGACAGACAAGACTGACCCCCCAATATCCATCGTAGGTCTGGGCGCCGTCCGTTTGGGAAACGGCCACGAGAACAACTACACTGATCACTGCATTCACCAACATCAGACGTCTCATTCGAGGCCCACCCTAAATCTTAACTTCCCACCTTGAAAAACTCACCCGTATAAGTTCGCTCGTCAAGACAAGAGAACGCTGGCTGAAAGGCTGGCGTCCTTTATTTCGAAAAGGCTCTAACGAGGTTGTATGAGCCGTTCACAAGGGAACACTCTCGAATGGAACCCAGCAACACCATAGGTTTCCCCAGCGCAAACACGCGCCGCGCCCCGAAGAGCCCAACCGCGTTGGCAAGATATATGGAGACAACACGCGCGTACGCGTAAGCGACATTTCCGAGTAGCTGACCCTCATCAGCGATGACACCTTGTTTCTTGTGCAAAGTTATCTTTTCGCGCACAAAGACCGATCCATAATCTTGTCGCCTTATCTGCTACCCTCGGTCGCATTATTCCGTTGGATCGGGAAGGCCTTGCGGGCTTGATCGCGACCTTACGGTTATGGCGCTGTCAATTGGGCGCACGACATTGCGCGCCGGATCGTTCGGCAGTTCGAGGAAGCTGAACGCCGCTTGCAGATTTCGAGGCTCATGCCAGCGGACGAAGTAGTACACGTGACTTGAACCTAACTCTCCTCACGATCCTGGCCTTCGCAAAAATTCTCATAAATTTCGTGCCAAACTTCATCGGTGGCGCAGCATCGTTTCGACTGCCGTGGGATTATTAATTCCAACTTAACTTCGGTTACGCTATCTGAGCATCGTGCGGCGCGGGATCATGCGCGCATTAGCGAATGCGCCGGTGAGGAGAAGTTTCGTTGGCACATCACGGCATCGATCGAGATCGCAGATGGCTATATCGGGACGCGCAGCGGGGGGATAGTTGGGATATTGCGCGGCGGTCAATGACCACGTGTGCCATGATTCGTTTCACTGGACCGGACAAATCGGAACTCGCCTGCATCAGCGAAGGCGATATGTGGATAGTCCAAAACCAGAGCGACTTTTATGCGGCTAATGGCGGAACGACAGCGGGCGCATTGTTGTGGGATGCACTTCCTTATGTTCCGAAGCCCTTGGATGATTTCCCGCAGCTCGATGCTGCGCTCGCCAAAGCCTGCGAGTATGTCGCCGTGGAGAGGCCGATACGCGAACGGATGGCGCTATACAAAGCGCAAGGCATTCTTGCCGATGAGGCCGAATTGCTCGGCAAAGCCGCCGATGCTTACAAGCGGATCGTCTCTATGTATCTCGCAAAAGCGGCTAGCCTCTATGCAAGTCGTCGCTACTCGGCAAGTTTTCCGTCCGCGCGGCTCGCGAGCGCCAAGTGACGCCAGGGGTTTAGCATTTCGATAGCGCGGCGGATCGTTCGGCAATTCGGGGAATTTGGACGCCGCGTGGAGATTGCGGGGTTGCGGGTGAAGTCAAGTATGTCAATTCGCATCCAAAGGTGGCTCTGACTCACTTTTGGTGCAGGTATTCGGTGTTTGAACGGGGAACTCCGATGAGGCGGGCTTCGAGCAGGTCGAGTTTGGCGCGGCCGTACATTTGCCGCTTCACGAGTTTGAGTTTTGTGATCTGGCCTTCGGTCTGACCGTTTGACCAGGGATGGACGAGCGCCGCGCGGACGGCGTCGCGATCCGACGCAATTCCGGTTGCGAAGGAAGAAAGGGCGCTACCCTTCGCGGCGTCAATGCGAGAACCGCATCGGTGGTTTCCTTGCGGCGCTGAAATCCCTCCCACTGCCGACGCTCCGCGCTTGTCAGGTTCGAGGGATCGGGCGCGCTCGAAGCCAGGACCTCCCGGATGGTCCGCATTTGCTGGCGCACCACGTCAAGGAAGGCACCGCTCGCGTTCTCGACGAGATGCCAACGATCGGCGATCTGGATCGCCTGTGGCGCGCCCTTGGACGCGGCCTCGCCGTAGCTGGCGCCGCGGTCCCGGGCGACAAAATCGATTCCTGGATGATCCCTGAGCCACGCGGCGGCCGTGTCGCCCTGACGATCCGGAAGAAGCGCCATGATGCGACGCCGCTCAAGATCACAAACGATGGTTCCATAGCGGCACCCGCGTCGCCATGCCCAATCATCAATCCCGACAACGCGGAGCGGCCAATATGGGCGACCCGCGCGGCGGCGGACCGTCCGCAACAGCGTATCCTTGCTCACCGGAATTGCGAGCCGTTCCGCGAGATCGTGTCCCGGACGACCACCAAGGGCGAGGCCGAGACGATGAATAACACCCTCCATCCGGGCCGTTCGGCGCGAGCACGGCGCGGCGACGCTCGCGTCGAGGCGTTCGGCGAATATCTTCTGCGGGCAGATCGATCGCGCACATCGAAAGCGGCGGACGATGAGCTTGATCTCGACGGCACGCCCGTGCGCCGGCAAATCAGCCAGGCACCGCCGATAACGACTATGAACCCGCGCCGAGGCGTGACCGCAACTCGGGCAACACGACGTTCTCGATGGCGACCGCGCCACGGCGACGATCTTGTCAGGCCCGATCTCGAGGCGGCCAACAACCAGGCCGGTCGGGGTCAATGAGGGGCGACGAGGATATTCGCGCATCTTGCTGATTCTCCCAAAGGATAGAACCAGTTATAGACGCAGTCGCAATATGTGGGGTCACTGCACCAAAAGTGAGTCAGAGCCACTATTGCGCGCGATTTCACAAACAGGCCGAACACATGGCCGCACCGACCAAGCTGCAAACGTGAAGAAAGTCCTTGCCAACAGGGACCTTCCGCGAACGGTCGAGCTTTAGCAGCCCTAACCTTCCTTCGCCTCTATGGACCTCACCATCGATGGTGAATTCGCACATCGGCGCATTCGCGAGCTCAACGACGAGTGCCGACGCTTCCTTCGTGGTGGCACCCTCTTCGTCACCTCGGGGATTGCCGCCTTAGCCGCCGCCGACCAGGCAGCGATCTTGGAGTGCGTGCGCGGCTTTGATGCCTTCGGGCCGGATAACGACCCGTACGGCGAGCACGATTTCGGCGCCTTCGAGCACAACGGAGCTTCCATCTTCTGGAAGATCGACTACTACGATCTGAACTTGGAATTTGGTTCCGCGGAACCGTGGAATCCGGAAAAGACTCGCCGCGTCCTTACCGTCCTACTCGCCAGCGAATACTGACGCCGCGCCGAGCGGACAGGCCCGCCTCGAAAGAGGCGGGCCTCGGTGCTCCGCATCTGTCCGTCCGGAGACTGCGTGCGCGGTGCATGCCCGGTCCGGGGCCGCCCGGCTCCGCCAGCGGTTTCGGCACCACCGCGCTAGGGTCGTTGAAAGCCGAATGCCCAATAATGCTCCCCTGTTGCGGAATGCGTCCCCAATGCGATTGTGATATAATTGACTGATGAAAAAAGCTCGCGTTCCAGCGTCAAAGCGCGCGACCACGGCATATACCGTCGGTCGCCACGCGTTCGCGCGCATTAGCGCGGTCGAGGGGATTCGCTTGACTCGACTCCATGAACGAAGACTTCCGTGAATTCGAGCGTCAGGGGCTTTCTTCTCAGGAGCGCCGAGCCGCTCTCTCCAAGAAGTACGCGAAGACCCGCTAGGACGGGTATGTACGACGCCGTCTCCGATCCGTATTGCTACGACGGCACGACGGTTCTCAGGAATATTCCCGGCATTCAGGATCGAGCGGCTCTGGAGGCATTCGAAGCCGTGAGCACGACGCAGCGCGCCGACGAGCCGCTTCCCCCGGGTCGGCTCAGCGTCCGCCACTACCGCGCCATCCACCACCATCTGTTCCAGGACGTATATCCCTGGGCAGGCAGATTCCGAACGGTGCGCATCGGAAAAGATGGAAGCGCGTTTTGCTATCCCGAAAACATTATCCCCGAAATGGCCACGCTCTTCGCCGATCTCGTTCGGCGACGGCACTTCCGCGACTTGCCGGCAGATGCCTTTGCACCTGCGGCGGCGCACTTCTTAGCCACACTCAACGCGATCCATCCGTTTCGCGAAGGAAATGGTCGTGCGCAAACCACCTTCTTGCTGCTCCTTGCTGACCGCGCAGGGCATCGCATGGATTTAGAGAAGCTCATTCCAGGCGCATTTCTCGGTGCGATGATCGAAAGTTTTTCGGGGAATGAAGCGGTGCTTGCCGAAGAGATCGCACGCATGATTGCCGCGAATTGAACCATCATCCGACGCTTGTTCGTCGACGATCGGCTTCATGACCGTCGGCGGTCGAAGCGCTCCAGTACCTCTGCGATGGTCACGAATTTTCGGTTCGGGTCGGCGCGCCGCCGCTCAACCTCGGCGACTTGCTCGTCCGTCAAGCCGTACGGGCTGGCGTCCTGCTCTTGCATTTCTTTGAGCACCTTGCCCCTCTTTACGTGGGAGAAGGAATTCGCTGTCAGCATCTCGCATCAAGAATGCACACGATGCTCTTTCCGTTTCCACGTCGTAGCGCCGCTTCCTCCATTGGAACAATGCGAGATGTGCGGCTCCCCAATGCAGACGATATGACCCCTCAACAAAAACTCACCCAACTTCAGCGCGTCGAGAAGCGTTTGCTGGAACGCGGCTCAATCAGTCGCAACGAATGTCTCTCGACGTTTCCGGCTATTACGCGATTGGGCGCGAGGATTGATGACTTGGAGCGCCTCGGTTATGAACCTATCAATCCCGAGGCTTAAGTAAGCGACTATTGCGCGACTAGGCGATTCGCCCAGTTTATATAAGTTATTGAAATCGTTGGTAGCGGGGGAGGGACTTGAACCCCCGACCTTGGGATTATGATTCCCCTGCTCTAACCAACTGAGCTACCCCGCCACCGAAGGGATGCGGATATTGGTCATCGCGTCCCGGTGCGTCAACCCGGCATAATCGTAGCGCGGGCGATCCAACCGCCGCCCAGGCAGCGCGTGCCGTCATAGAACACGCAGGCCTGGCCCGGCGCCACGCCGAAGGCCGGCTCGTCGAGACGCACCTCCCGGCCGCCATCGTAGAGCCGCGCCGCGACCGGCGGCTGCGCCGAACGAAGCTTGACCTGAACCGCGATCCCGTCCGCCGGCGAGACGGAGCCAAGCCAGTTGACCGAATGCAGCGGCACGCGGCTCCGCCCCAGTGCCGCTTGCGGCCCGACCACGACGCGATGCGTCGCCGGTTCGAGCCGCAGCACATAGAGCGGCTCCGCCGCGGCGATACCGATGCCTTTGCGTTGGCCGACGGTGAAATGAAGGATGCCGTCGTGCCGGCCCAGGAGCGCGCCGTCTTGATCGACGATCTCGCCGGGTTCGATCGCGCCCGGGCGCAGCTTGGTCACGACATCCGCATAAGAGCCGTTCGGCACAAAGCAAATGTCTTGGCTGTCGGGTTTAGCCGCGACCGGCAACGCGTAACGGCGGGCAAGCACGCGTGTCGCGTCCTTGGTCAGGTCGCCCAGGGGAAAGCGCAGGAAGTCGAGCTCGTCCCGCGTGGTGCGGTAGAGGAAATAGCTTTGGTCGCGGCTCGCATCGACGGCGCGATGCAGCTCCGGCCCGTCAACGCCGACGACCCGGCGCGCGTAGTGACCGGTCGCCAGTGCGACGGCACCGAGATCGCGGGCGGTCTGCAGCAGATCGCGGAACTTCACCTTCTCGTTGCAATTGACGCAGGGGATCGGCGTCTCGCCGCGCAGATAGGCGTCGGCGAAGTCCTCGATTACCGCGTCGCGGAAGCGCGCTTCGTAGTCGAGGACATAATGCGGGATGCCGATGGTCTCGGCGACACGCGCGGCATCGTGAATGTCCTGCCCGGCGCAGCACGCGCCCTTGCGGCCGGCCGCGGCGCCGTGGTCATAAAGCTGCAGCGTGATGCCGACAATGTCGTAGCCCTGCTCGTGCAGTAGCGCGGCGGTGACGGAGGAATCGACGCCGCCCGACATGGCGACGACGACGCGGCCCTTGGCGGCTTCGGTCATCTCACACGTTCATCATGTTGCGCGTCGCGGCCGGGAGCTTGACGGTAAGCCCGTCGAGCTCCTCCGTCATCACGATCTGGCAGCCGAGCCGCGAGGTCTTGGTCAGACCGAAGGCGAGGTCGAGCATGTCCTCCTCGTCCTCGGTCGCGTCCTTCAGCAATTCGTACCATTCGGGTTCGACGATGACGTGACAGGTCGAGCAGGCGAGCGAGCCTTCGCACGCGCCCTCGATATCGACGCCGTGCTTGTGCGCGATCTCAAGGACCGAAAGGCCGAGCGGCGCGTCGACTTCGCGCCGGGTGCCGTCCCGTTCGATAAAGGTCATTTTCGGCATCAGCAAACTTAGTCCGACAGAATGCCGGCGAGATCTTCAGCTTCGACAGCGGCTTCGAGCACCCCGCCGTCGCGCTTGATGCCGAGCAACGCGACTCCGGCCTTTGCCGCCGCGGACACCACCGCCGCGTCCGTCACGTCGAGTCCATCGATGCGGATCACGGCATGCGTCACCGGCCGGGCCACGGCCTTTTCCGCGAGCGAACGCAGGTCGCGCAACAGATCGCCGAGCACCGCGTCGGTCGGCGTGGCGGCAATGCCGCCCGGCTCGGGGCGAACGATCAGTTCGGCATTGCCGCCGATCGCCGCCGCGACCGAAGCGCCGCCGCGTTTCGACAGCTCGATGCCGACGGCCATGCCGAAACCGTCTTCGGACTCGGGGGCGCCATCGGGCTCTTCGATCTGAAACAGTTTTATCGGGCTCGGTTCTTGCGCCATGCCGCGCTAGACATGGAAGGATTTGCCACAGCCGCAGCGACCCTTCTCGTTGGGATTGCGGAAGGTGAAGCCGGACTGGAGCTTATCCTCGACGTAATCCATCTCCGTGCCGATGATGAACATGCTCGCCTTCGGGTCGATCAGGATGGTGACGCCCTTGTCGCTGACGATCTCGTCGAATTTGCCCTTCTCGTCGGCATATTCGAGCGTGTAGGTCAGGCCCGAACAGCCGCGCGAGCGCACGCCGACCCGGATACCGAGCGACTCTTTCCCGCGCTTGGCGATCAGCGCCTGAATGCGCTCTGCCGCAGCGTCGGTGATGGTCATTGCCTGACGAAGTGCCATGGTTCGATCATACCCTAAGGGCCTAATTCCCGCCAATTTATATAGGTTGTGCCCGCGCCGTTTCACCCCTTGGAACGGCCAGGCCGCGCCACGCGGCGGCGAGCAGGTCGGCGGCGCGGTCGATCTCCGTCTCGGTGGTCGTGCGGCCAATGCCGACACGGATGCTGGCGGCGGCGCGCTCGTCCGAAAAACCGAGGGCCCGTAGGACATAGGAAGGCTCGAGTTCGGCGGAAGAACAAGCGGAGCCCGACGACACCGCGACCCCCGGGCAAGTCTCCATCAGCTCGGCGGCATTGACGCCGGGGAAGCTGAGATTGAGGTTGCCGGGTAGACGCCGGTCGGGGTCGCCGTTGAGCTGGATGCCCGGCACGAGCTTTTCGATCCGCGCGAGAAAGCGTCGGCGCAAATGCGTCAGGCGAATCGATTCCTGGGTCATCTCCGCCTGCACGATGGCGGCCGCCTCGCCCAGGCCGACGATCAGCGGCGTCGGCAAGGTGCCGGAGCGCAGGCCGCGCTCCTGCCCGCCGCCATCGATCAGCGGCGCGATCCGGGCGCGGGGGCGACGGCGGACATAAAGCGCGCCGATGCCCTTAGGCCCGTACATCTTGTGGCCGGAGATCGATGCAAGATCGACGCTAAATTCATTGACATTAAAGGAGAATTTTCCGATCGCCTGCGCCGCGTCGGTATGGAACAAGGCGCCGGCCTCGCGGCAGATCGCCGCGATCTCGCGGAGCGGCTGGATCACGCCGATCTCATTGTTCGCCGCCATCACCGAGACGATGGCGGTGCGGCTACCGACCGCGCGCCGCACCGACTCGGGGTCGACCATGCCGTTGCCATCGACCCCGAGAAACGTGACTCGGAATCCGTCGCGCTCTAGCGCCTTCGCCGCCTCAAGCACGCATTTATGCTCGGTCGCGACGGTGACGATATGGTCGCGGACGTCGTGATCTTTCGCTTGCGTGCGCTGGAAATGGGCCGCGCCTTTGATGGCGAGGTTGTTCGATTCGGTGGCGCCAGAGGTGAACACAATCTCGCGCGGCTCCGCGGCGATCAGCGCCGCAAGCTGCGCGCGCGCCGCCTCGACCGCTTGTTCCGCCTCATGGCCGAACGTGTGGGTCGCCGAGCCGGGATTGCCGAATTTCTCGGAAAAATAGGGCAGCATCGCCACGACTACGCGCGGATCCGTCGGCGTCGTGGCCTGATAATCGAGATAAATCGGACGATTGTCGGTCCTCCCGGTCATGCGGCGCGGCTCCGGGTGCGCGCATAAAGGGCGCCCCACGCCTCGACGAGACGGTCGATGTCGGCCTCGCTCGTGGTCCAGCCGAGACTGACGCGGATCGCCGATTCGGCGAGGTCGGTCGGGACGCCCATCGCGTCGAGCACATGCGAGCGTTTGACCTTGCCCGACGAACAGGCCGAGCCGGCGCTGACCATCACGCCGGCGAGGTCGAGCGCCATCACCTGGGTCGCGGCGGCGACGCCGGGCATGGAAATACAGATGGTGTTGGGGAGGCGCGTTGCGGCCATGCCGTGAATATGGGCATCGGGCGCGATGGCGAGGAGACGGCGTTCGGCCTGGTCGCGTAACGCCGCGACGCTGACCATGTCGCCGGCGAGGCCGGCGGCGACGCCAAATCCGACGATTCCTGGCAGGTTCTCGGTACCGGCGCGGCGGCCACGCTCTTGGCCGCCCCCGCTTTGCAGCGCGCGGATCGGCAGATCGGGCGACGCGATCAGCGCGCCCGCGCCCATCGGTCCGCCGATCTTATGCGCCGAAATCGTCACAAGATCAGAATTCAATTGGCTGTTATTGAACGAAATTTTTCCGACGGCTTGGGTCGCGTCGCAATGGAGCAGGGCGCCGTGCCGGTGCGCGATATTGGCCGCCTCGGCGACCGGTTGGATGACCCCGGTCTCGTTGTTGGCCAACATCAGCGAGACCAGGGCCGGTCGCCCGTCGGTCGCGAGCAGCCGATCGAGGGCATCGAGATCGGCGACGCCGTCGCGCGTCACCGCCAGGCGCGCGGCATCGGGTGCCGCCGCCAGCACCGAATCGTGCTCGATCGCCGAGACGATCAGTCGCCGCTGCCGCAAACCGCGCAACGCAAGATGATTGGCTTCGGTCCCCCCGCCGGTGAAGGTGACGTCGCTCGACGCGGCGCCGACCCGTTCGGCAATCCGCGCGCGGGCCTGTTCGAGCAATTTTTTCGCCTCGCGGCCAGCACGATGGACGGACGAGGGGTTGCCGGTATGCGCCAACACCTCGGCCATTGCCGCTGCCGCTTCAGGCCGCAGCGGCGCGGTCGCGTTCCAGTCGAGATAGCCGGACGCGGTCATCCTGAAGGCGGAGAAGAGAGGCATGCGAAAAAATATCCCTCTCCTCCCCTGGGGGAGGAGAGGTTAGGTGAGGTAGGGGAATTTCGAGGGTGCCGCCATCCCATCTCACCCTCCCACGCCTTCGGCGTAGGCCCCTCCCTCTCCCCCCTGGAGGGCGGAGAGGGGAAATTGGGCGATGCGTCAGTCATCGTCACTGCGTCAGCGCCGGCCTTTCGCTGTCGGTCTCGCGGGCGCCTTGTGCGGCGCGGTGAATTACGCCGGATAGGCCGAGCACGCGTTGCGCGCAGACGTCGGCGAGCGTCACCGAGCTGAGATAGAGGTGGATCTGGTTGCCGAGCTCTTCCCACAAATCGTGAGTCAGGCAGCGCGTGCTGCTGCCGGAGCAGCCCATCGGCGCGCCGGGGCTGCATCGCGTGGCGCGGATCGGTTCGTCCACCGCCAGGATGATGTCCGAAATGCGGATCTGGTCGGCGGCATGGCCGAGTAGATAGCCGCCGCCCGGTCCGCGCACGCTTTTCACTAGCCCAGCATTACGGAGCTTGGCGAAAAGCTGCTCGAGATAGGATAGCGAGATCGCCTGGCGTTCGGCGATGTCGGCGAGAACGATCGGCTGGCCCTCGCTGTTTTTTGCGAGGTCGACCATCGCCATTACCGCGTAGCGGCCCTTGGTGCTGAGTCTGCATGGGCGGGGCCTCAGGCTTGGAGGCGCGCCGCCGGGGCGCGGGCTTGGTCGAGCTCGCGCTCGAGTTCGGCGATGCGGGTGCGCAGCGTTTCCATGTCGGCGCCGAGCTTGTCGATCTTGCAGGCGATCGGGTCGGGCGTGTCGTCGCACGGCGTGCCGTAGGGCAGGAACGCGCCGTAGGGTTGAAATTCGCGCTGCGCGGCGAGCGCGAGATCGGCGTCGGTAGCGACGTGCGGCGCCGGAACCGGCTCGTCGCCTTGCGGATGCGAAACCGCGGCCAGCACTTTCGCGCCCGGCGGCACTTCGCGCAGGACCAGCGCGTTCGGGCCAATGCGCGCGCCCTGGCCGACGGTGAAACCGCCCAGTACCTTGGCACCGGCGCCGACGATCACCCCGTCGCCCAAGGTCGGATGACGTTTGCCCCGATCGAGCTTAGTGCCGCCCAGCGTCACCTGTTGATAAAGCGTGACGTCGTCCCCAATTTCTGCGGTCTCGCCGATGACCACGCCCATGCCGTGATCGATGAACAGCCGCCGGCCGATCTTGGCGGCGGGATGGATTTCGATCCCGGTCAGGAAACGCCCTGTCTGCGAGACGAACCGACCGAGAAACAGAAAGCCGTTGCGCCACAGGAAATTCGCCACCCGATGCAGCCACACCGCGTGCAGCCCCGAATAGCAAAACAGGATCTCCAGCGTCGAGCGTGCCGCCGGGTCGTGCCGAAGCACATTCTCGATATCTTCGCGCAAGTTCTTCAATATCATGGCTTCCCGCTATGCTATGGTTGGCCCGTGTCGCCGCCCGGCGACGCCCACCATTGTCCTAGATAGGTGGTCAATTTTAGCGGGCAATACATGACATCTTCAATGGGAAAAGACCGAGTGTTTTGGTTGGGTTAAAGATCCATGCCTGAAGTCATCATTGCCGGTCCGGACGGCCGTCTCGAAGGCCGCTACCACCACTCCAAGCAACCGAACGCGCCGATCGCGCTGGTGCTGCATCCGCACCCGCAGTATGGCGGCACGATGAACAACAAGGTGGTGTACACCACCTACCACGCCTTTGTGCAGCAAGGCTTTGCCGTCCTGCGCTTCAATTTCCGCGGCGTCGGCCGCAGCCAGGGCACGTTCGATCGCGGCGAGGGCGAGCTGTCGGACGCCGCCTCGGCGCTCGACTGGCTGCAAAGCTACAATCCGAACGCGTCGGCGTGCTGGATCGCCGGGTTTTCGTTCGGCGCGTGGATCGGCATGCAATTGTTGATGCGGCGGCCGGAAATCGACGGCTTCGTCTCGGTGGCGCCGCCCGCCAACATGTACGATTTCAGCTTCCTGGCGCCGTGCCCGTCATCCGGCCTGATCGTTCACGGCGACGAGGACCCGCTGGTGCCGATCGAGGCGGTGCAAAAGCTGATCGACAAGCTGATGCATCAGCGCGACATCAAGATCGTCTACAAACTGGTTCCCGGCGCCGACCATTTCTTCGTCGACAACTTGCCGGAACTCGACGAGGCGATCCAAACCTACGTCGCGAAGAACCACCGACCCAAGGCGGCGGTGGCGGGACGTTAAGCGTCCGCGCCGCGCTAGGGGCGTGTCGCGCGGTTTCGTGCGTGTTTTCTGACGCGGGGCCCCACCAAGCGATAAGGCTGCAATAGAATTTCCGCGGGAATGTTCCAGGCGCGGTGCAGCTTCCACGCCATCCCGCGCGTTAGCGGGTTCGGAGAATTCTGGTCGCCACGCGCGAATTGTCGTCGGCAATTCCGAGCCAGATATCTTCAAGATCGCGTTCCGCCGCCGGAGCGATGACAATATCGGTCATTCTGCGGCTGTCTTGCCGCGTCGTTTTCTCGCCGATGAAAGAGCGCGTTCGATATCGAACTTTAAGGGCTTGCCGCCTTTTTTTCCTGCGTCCCAAAGCTTTCGCAGGCGCCTGATGTCGTCGCCGTGCAGGTCGCGTTCCAATTGCCAGTCGCGAATTGCCTCGCGGACAATTGAACCGGAATCCGCGAATTCACCGGCATCGACAACTCGTTCGAGCGCGGCCATCTGTTCCCGCTCCAACGTGACGCCGCTTTTTCGCGCATCCGACATCGGCGGTTAGTCTAGCACATTCAGTCCGCGAAGGGATCGCGGACCAGGATGGTGTCGTCGCGTTCGGGGCTGGTGGAGAGTAGGGCGACCGGCGCCTCGATCAATTCCTCGATGCGGCGGACATATTTGACCGCGAGTGCTGGGAGCTGCGACCACGAGCGGGCGCCCTTGGTGCTTTCGCTCCAGCCTTCCATTGTCTCGTAGACCGGCTCGATCTCGGCCTGGGCACTGGCGTTGGCGGGGAGATGATCGAGCGCCGTGCCGTTGCGGCGATAACCGACGCAGACCTTCAGCTCCGCGAACCCGTCGAGCACGTCGAGCTTGGTCAAGGCAATGCCGTCGATGCCCGCAACCTTCGCCGCCTGACGCACCATCACCGCATCGAACCAGCCGCAGCGCCGCTTGCGGCCCGTCACCACGCCGAACTCCTTGCCGCGTGCGCCGAGTTCCTCGCCGACCGCGTCGGTCAGCTCGGTCGGGAACGGGCCGCCGCCGACGCGGGTCGTGTAAGCTTTCGTAATGCCAAGGACATAGCCGACGCTTCTCACACCCAATCCGGCGCCCGCCGCGGCCTGCGCCGGGTGTGTCACCGACGAGGTGACGTAGGGATAAGTGCCGTGATCGACATCGAGCATGATACCCTGCGCGCCCTTCGAACAGGATGCGGCGGCCGGCGCGGCGCGCCTGGTCGAGCCGCTCCCACACCGTGTCGGCATAAGGCAGGATCTGCGGCGCGATCTCGTTGAGCATTTTCTCGATCTGTTGGCGATGAACCTCCGGCGAGTCGAGCGCGCGGAGCAGCGCGTTGTGATGGCGCAACAGCTCGTCGAGCTTCGAGCCCAGCGTTGCCGGCTCGGCGAGGTCGCACAGGCGGATAGCGCGGCGGCCGACTTTGTCCTCGTACGCGGGGCCGATGCCGCGGCCGGTGGTGCCGATGGCGCCCCCGCCGCGCCGCCGCTCGCGCGCGCGGTCGATCTCGCCGTGGCTCGGCAGGATCAGCGCCGCGTTCTCGGCGATGCGCAGGTTGTCGGGCGACACCGCGACGCCCTTGGCGCGGATGCCGTCAATCTCCTTCAGCAAGTGCCACGGATCGACCACAACGCCGTTGCCGATCAGCGACAGCTTGCCCGGCCGCACCACGCCCGACGGCAACAGGCTGAGGCGGAATTCGTTGCCGCCGATGACCAGCGTATGGCCCGCATTGTGACCGCCTTGGAACCGCACCACGACATCCGCGCGCTCCGAGAGCCAATCGACGATCTTGCCCTTGCCCTCGTCGCCCCACTGCGCGCCGATGACCGCGACATTTGCCATAAGATCAGTGCCTTATTCGGTATTCTGCCGGCGCGCCGGGGGTTTCCTCGGCGGTCACGGTGCCGCGCTCGATCAACTCGATGAGGTGCGCGAGCGTCGAACGACCGGCGGCGCCGACCAGGCGCGGATCGAGGCCGATATAAACCCGCGACACGATCTCCGGCACGGTCGTGGCGCCGCGCTCCAGTGCGCGCAGGATCAGCGCCTCGCGCTCGTCGCGATGGGCGATGTAGGCCTGCACCAGCTTGCCGGTGTCGCGCACCAGCGGGCCGTGCGTCGGCCAGAACCGCGCCGCCGCGGCGTCGGCACCCGGCAGGAATCGTTTGAGCGAATGTTTATAGGCCGCCATGTCGCCGTCGGGGGGGCCGATCGCGGTCGTCGACCAGCCCATGATGTGGTCGCCGGTGAACGCCGCATCCTCTTCCTCGAGCCGGAAGCACAAATGGTTCGAGGTGTGGCCCGGCGTTTCGAGCGCGGTGAGGTGCCAGCCCGGACCCTCGGCCGTGTCGCCCTCGCGCATCGTGACGTCGGGCGCGAAGGCGCGGTCGCTGCCTTCCTCGAACGGCCCTTTGCCGAGCCCCGGATCGTGCTCAAGCTCGCGCGTGCGGCCCGAGCCGTGCGGTCCGAAGCCGAACGTCTTGGCGCCGGTAACATGCTTGAGCGGCGCCGCGGCGGGCGAATGGTCGATATGCGTGTGGGTGACCAAGATGTGACTCACCGTCTCGCCCGCGAGCGCGCGGGTCAGCGCCTCGACATGCTCGCCGAGCAGCGGCCCCGGATCGATCACCGCGACCGTGCCGCGCCCGACGATGTACGTGCCGGTGCCCTTGAAGGTGAAGGCGGACGGGATTCTTCGCGACGACGCGGCGGATCAGCGGCGACACCGTGTCGGCGACGCCGTACTCGATCGACAAGTCCCGCACGAAGGGCAGGGGCGTTGACATAAGCATGGCTTAGCCCGGATGCGCGGCACGAACAAGGATGCGCATGGTTGGTTCCGCCGGGCCTCGACGGGACGACCGCCCGTCGTCGGTGTTGTGTAACGGGCCGGGTGAATGGAGGAGCGGACGCTGCGCCTGATCCTACTGATTGTCGTGATCTTGATTCTGCTGGGGTCCTGCCGTTATGGCCCTATAGCGGCGGCTGGGGCTACTACCCCTCGGGCGGCATCGGACTGGTGCTCGTGATCCTCGTCGTTTTGCTTCTGGTGGGCGCGATATAGGTCAGCCACCCTCAAATCCGGCCAACACCGCAACCTTGGCGCGGAGGTGAACACCGTTTCGTCAATGCGCTTGCCGCTGAAGGCGATGGGCCGGGCGGCTGCATCGATGCTGCGGACGTGGCTGACCAGGATTTCGCCCAAAATGCCCAAACATTCTGCTAGGATCACGCTCGTGGCGAAAGATCGGATGCGCGATGTGATTGGGCAGACGATAACGAAGAGGGTGGCGTACTAAAACGCGAAGGGAGCCAGACGAGAGCAGGGCGGCGGCCGCCTTGTTCGCGGCTGGTGCGCGGCTCGAAATCGGTACAGATCAGATCGCCGGCATCCGGGCCGTAAGCCGCCACGCGCCGCGTCAATCGTCGATTACCTCATGGCCCTCGTCGCCCCCAGTCGGAGGCTTCATGCATCGCCTTCGGCGTAATGCCTTTGAGCAGATCATCCAGCTGGTAGCGCTTTCGCGCGGGCGCGATGACGACGCGCTCACCTTTCGCCTCGATCTCGATCACGCTGCCTTCGCTCATACCGGCGCGATCAGCGATCTCGCGCGGCATCCGTTCCCCCACACTATTGCCCCACTTGGCGACGCGCGCGCATATGCGATGCAACTCCGTAAAGCAGAAAACGCATATGCGATGAATATCGAGTCCCTAGTTTTATCAAGTCGGTCACGGAATTATGACGGGACTCGCCCAATCGGAGAATAGTTTAGGCTCCCATTCCTCACGCTCGGCCATCGTCGTGTTCCTGTCTTGTTCGTGGTGATTGATTCCCCTTTCGGTAAGTCAGAGTCAAACCGGCCATGCCTGGCATCGGCGGCGCTGGCGCAGCGATCAGAAAAAACGCGTCAGCCGCAAAGCTGACGCGTCAAGTCGTTGCCACGCTTCGGATTCCCTTCCGGAGGAACACGAAACAGGCGCGGATCATACACAGACCCTGGCGCGTTAACCATTTAATCCGCATCACATTAAATTGTGACGACAAGGTTAACGCCCCCGCGCAAATTGGAGCCGTTCGGTATCGTCCTCAGACAGCGAACATTAACGGGAATTTAGGAACAAGCCCCGATACTTTTGGGTGCGAAGGAAGGTTCTCTCTCTTCTTCGCCATTACCGGGCACCGGCGCCACAGTCCCTCCAAGACGAAGCGCCGGTGTTTCGCTGTTCGTGCGCCGCCATTTTTCCTTACAATTTGGACGCGGCTAGCAAATGCGGCCATTTTCTAGCCGGTCCCGGCACCTGCATAATTTCGGTCGGTCAGCGAAACTATATTCGCCCTGCCGACCGACTTGATACCTCGCCACGGCTGCGACATGCGACGTGGGCGTATGAGTTCTTCGGCGGCGGCAGTAGCCTTCCTCGCAGCGGTGGCCGTATCCGATGCCAGAATATCTCCCCTCGCACGGGGGGACATGCTGGCGGAAGCGCATTGTTGTTCGCCGGCAAGACCCACGAGAAACGAGCGCCGGTTGCGATCTTAGCGATGCGTCTTCCGTCTACACCGAACCGAGCGGCAATATCGTGTTGCCGATCACCGCGGATTGCTGCATCGCCCTCGTGAAGCCGCGATGACGCAATCTTACTTCTTCTCCTCACCCTTGGCCGGGTCAGGGTTCTTGGCAAGCAGCTCCGCGTAGAGCGGGTTGCTGGTCGGGAAGCCGAAGCGTTTTGCTTTTTCCTCGTCCACGGGGCCGCGTGGGAAGGCGTTGAGCGTGGCGGCGAAGCGTTGCGCCACGCCTTCCTTGAACTCGTTGTGGGTGAAGACGAATGCGAGGTCGCGGCGGATCGCGTCGAGCACCATTTGGCCGACCTCGATCGGGTTCATCCATACCGGCGAGGGCTGGCGCGCCGCGAGTGCCGCCTCGACCTCGCCGAGTCCGCTGTTCTTGTATTTGTCGGGGCGCAGCGTCGAGACTTCGTGAATATTCGTGGTGATCGGGCCGGGGCACAGCGCGGTGACGCCGATATGCTCCGGCGCCAGCTCCTGACGCAGCAATTCCGACATGCCGAGCACCGCCGCCTTCGCCGTGACATAGATGGTCGCGGCGCCGCCGGGCAGCACGCCCGCCATCGACGAGGTGTTGACGATGTGCCCGCCCTCGCCATGCGCCATGATGCGCGGCACGAAGGTCTGCACGCCGTTGATGACGCCGCCGAGATTGACGCCCATGCCCCAATCCCAATCGTCGAAGGTGGCGCGTTTCGAGCCGCCGAGGATGCCGACACCGGCATTGTTGCACAGGACATGCACCTTGCCGAAGACGCGCTCGGTCTCGTCGGCGGCCGCCGCCATCGCGGCGCGGTCGGTGACGTCGAGCTTGATGAAATGCACCGCGTTCGAGCCTTTGAGCGCGGCCGCCGCCTCATCGAGATGATCCTGGCGGATGTCGGCGATCGCCACCTTCATGCCGTTGCGCAGGAAGACGCGCGCCATGCCGAAGCCGATGCCGCTGGCGCCGCCGGTGATGAACGCGACCTTGCCTTCAACCTTGTCCATTCTTCCTCTCCGACGATGGATTGGGACGGCCCGAGGCGCCTCCCTTGGTCTTGCCCGCGCGACACATTACACTGGCGCACGAATCGCGGAAGAGAGGATTGTCGGCGGTATGACCACCGAGCCGGTCCAGGATTATCTCGCCAAATCGCGTGACGTGCTGCAGGCGGCGATCGACGATCCCGCGTTTGCCCAGACGGTCGCGGCGATCGTGGAGCGCGTGGCCGGCGCGCTCGCCGCCGGCAACAAACTGTTGCTCTGCGGCAATGGCGGCAGCGCCGCCGACGCCCAACACATCGCGGGCGAGTTCCTGTCGCGGCTCAATTACGACCGCGCGCCGGTCGCGGCCATCGCCCTGACCACCGACAGTTCCGTGATGACGGCGATCGGCAACGATTACGGCTACGAGCGGGTGTTCGAGCGCCAGGTGCTTGGCCTCGGCCGGCCGGGTGACGTGCTGGTCGCGCTCTCGACCTCGGGCCGGTCGCCCAACATCCTGCGCGCCCTCGACGCCGCGCGCGGGCATGGGCTGGTGACGATCGGCTTCACCGGCAAGCATGGTGGCGATGTGCCGGCGCGCTGCGACCTGTGCCTGCGCGGGCCGTCGGACACCACGTCGCTGATCCAGCAAATCCACATCGCCGCCGGCCATATCGTGTGCGGCTTGGTCGAGGAGCGGCTGTTCCCGCGCGTCACGCGGCCCGCCGCCGTGGCGTCGGGCGACTAGCGGCCCCACACCTCGTCCGCGACCTCGACGATAAAGCGCAGCTTCGCCCACTGTTCTTCCTCAGCGAGGATATTGCCTTCCTCGGTCGAGGCGAAGCCGCATTGCCCTGACAGCGCGAGCTGATCGAGCGGCGCGTATGTCGCCGCCTCGTCGATGCGGCGCTTGATCGCGTCCTTGCTTTCGAGTTTGCCGCTCTTGGTCGTGACCAGGCCCAGCACCGCGATCTTGCCCTTCGGCAATTTGCGCAGCGGCGCGAAACCGCCGGCGCGCTCGGTGTCGTATTCCATGAAATAACCGTGGACGTTGGTGCGGTCGAACAGCGCGTCCTCGACGCTCTCGTAACCGCCGGCACCCATATAGGTCGATTTGTAGTTGCCGCGGCAGAGATGCATGGTGATGACCATGTCGCTCGGAATGTCCGACATCGCGGCGTTGATCATGTCGGCGTAGGCGAGGGCAAGCTTGTCGGGATCGTCGCCGCGGTCGGTCATGCGCTTGCGATAGGCGGGATCGCACAACATCGCGACCATCACCTCGTCGAGCTGTAGATAGCGGCAGCCCGCGTCGGCGAACTGGCGCACCACCTGACGGTAGGCCTGGCCGAGCTCATGAAAGAACAGGTCGAGATCGGTATACGCCGTTGGGCTCACCGCCTTGTGCCCGGTGCGGCCGTAGAGCGCCGACGGCGCCGGGATGGTCACTTTCGCGACGCGGCCGGGCGCGGTGTGCGCGGCGAGGAAGCGGTAATGCGCGACCATCGGATGCTCGCCGGTGACGCGCAGCTTGTCGACGACGCGCGCGCCCTCGGGCCTTGTATTGGTCCCGGCGAAGGCGACCCCTTCCTCCATGACATAACGCTCGCAGCCGAGGCCCCACAGGAAATCGAGGTGCCACCAGGAGCGGCGAAACTCGCCGTCGGTGATGGATTTGAGGCCGATCTCCTCCTGCTTCTTGATAACGCGCTCGATCTCGCGGTCCTCCACCGCCTTGAGACCGGCGGCGTCGATCTTGCCGGCGCCATAGGCGGCGCGCGCCTCCTTCAGCGCCTGGGGACGGAGCAGGCTGCCGACATGGTCGGCGCGGAACGGCGGCTTGGTGCGTTGCATCGGCGTCTCCCTTTGACGATGCTAAAACGATAACACCGGGGACCTGAATAAGGCCAATTTGGGTTGATAGCGAACGGTGGGACTCCATCGAGATTGAAAGTGTGTCCACATGAGAAAATCAATAGCGTGTCAGGTGCGTTACATCCGTCCACGGGCTTGTTGGTCCACCTTGATCCCTGTCGCCCTGATCGCAGTCATCGTTACCCTTCTGTCAATTTGCAATACAGCCGGTGCCATGAGCCACTTTTACAACACGCTCGAGCGGATGCATGTCGTCGGCTATCAAGGCTGGTTCTTCTGTCCAGGGGACGGCGCCAAAGGTGTGGGGTGGGGGCACTGGTTCCGTGGTGGCGCCGACGCTAAGGATCCGAATTCGATAGCTATTGACCTTTGGCCCGATACCTCCGAATTAAGCCCCGACGAAAAGTGCCCAACTTCGTTTCATTTGCCGTCCGGAGCGCAGGCATTTCTATTTTCGGATTATCGGGCCAAGACGGTTGCTCGCCATTTCGCGTGGATGCGGCAATATGGTATCGACGGCGCCGCGATACAGCGATTTCTCACAACCATTGCCCACGATGATCTCAAACGAGATTTCGATATTGTATTGAAGAATGCGCGAGCGGGTGCCGAAACGAACCATCGTGGCTTGTTCGTGATGTACGACCTTTCAGGAATGAACGGCGCTGCCGCTCTGCAGGCTCTTTCCCGGGATTGGCAGCATCTGACCCACGATTTACACATGACTGATAGTCCCTCTTATGTCTATGACCGAGGTAGGCCGGTTGTTGGCCTGTGGGGATTAGGTTTCAAGGATCGCGACATCACGCCGCAACAAGCGGCCGCGTTGATCGATTTTTTCCACAAATCGAGCGTGCCGGCGACGGTCTTGGGCGGCGTGCCCACCTCTTGGCGAAATCTAGGCAAGGACGGCCAATTCCAGGACGCGCGAAACGATCCCCGATGGGATTCGGTCTATCGCTCCCTCGATATAATCAGCCCGTGGGCCGTGGGAAGGTTCGGGGACCGCGCTGGCGCCGATAATTTCGCGCGTTTGCGCATCGCCCCTGACGTCGTCGAGACGCGCCGGCTGGGGATCGAATACATGCCGGTCGTTTTTCCCGGCTTTTCTTGGCATCATGGCGGAGGTATGGCGACCGATTCGCCACTCAACGTTATTCCGCGTAAATGCGGCGAGACGTACCAGCGTCAAATAGACAACGCGATCAAATCGGGCGCTACGATGCTCTACACAGCGATGTTCGATGAGGTCAACGAAGGCACCTCGATCTTCAAGCTGGTCGCCCAATCGAACGAAGAACCCGTTGGCACGGGGCTTCTTCCACTAAGTGCGGACGGCTGCCGCAGGGCCAGGAGCGATATGTATCTCCGCATTGCAGGCAGCGCGACGCGCGCCCTACAAAAACAACGCTGAACTAATCGCGTCGAAATCTAGTTTATCCGCCCGGTCAATCGGCGCGATACGCGGCCGACGAAATGAGTCCATCGCTCGAACAATCCCGACGACCCAACTTCGCGAACCGAAACTATCTCAGGTGCAACGACCTTCGATGCGCCCGCGGACTTGAGGGCTTGGTTTACTTCTCGGCGAAGCCTCACAAGTCTTTGGTCGAAGCTACCTTGCTCGCGAAGAACCTGTCGTATGAAGAGGCCAGAACGATAGTTGATCAAACGTGGCTCTGATCGTTGGACAATCAGGTGGCTTTGTATTTCGGGTATTGTCTGCAAGACCCGATGCAGGAGTGATTGATCGTCGGGGCCCTTGGCCCAATCGTCCAAATTCCGCAGCTCTGCGTCCGATATAGCGACGAAGGTGTCGTACCATTCGCGCACCACGGAGCGTCCGACGAAGTGACCGAGATTGAGGAGGAACACGCCGGCATTGACGTCCCACCAGAGGTCGGGTTGAGCGCCGTTTGCGGCGATCATCGCAACATCGCTTTTGTCGATCAAGTAAGCTCTGAGATCGAAATCAAAATCTGCGACGAAAGCATCTGCGTCCAGGTAGCAAACCCAACCGAAGTAGTCGCAATCGACCAGCCTTTTGAGGATCGATATGCGATTAAAAGTCGCGTGCCAATTTCGGTAGCCTCGAATTACGCCGCGAAACGACTCGTATTTGAAATTGTGCCGAGCGCAATATTCGCTGACCGTTTGCTCGGTTATGTCGAGAAACGCCTTGTACGCCGATTGGTCCGCGGTTTGGACGAAAAGCACTTCTGCATTGCCCTCCCGACACTCTGCTTGTGCGCGTAGGATTGAATCCTTTTCCGACTTTGCCGTTTCCTCCAGACGCCGCCTAGTTTGTCTGTTCTGGAATTCCTTCGAATTCAATAAGGCGTGGACAGTGCGTTCAACTGCCTGCGGCGCGGATCGACCGAGGAATTGTTTCCCATAGTTTTCTAGCCCACCCGGATCGGGCCGACGCCCAAGGACGGCATTGTAGGCGGCCGCGACGAACTCATCCGCAACCTCGTTCGACACCGTTCGATTCTCAGCGATTTCGCTCGCCTTGTTCGCGACATCCCCACGTGTGCGTATGATAATGAGTTTGGTGGGCCCGGGTGATCCATCGAACGGGCCGAAGCAGCTAAAGCTGCAAACATTCTGCTTTATCTGCTCCATTTCGGCCGCCGATAACAGGCTGTTATCGATGTAGTCACCGTTTTCGAAGAACTTTTGCAGGAACGAAGCCGTCTTAGGAACTGGCGGTAATTCCTGCTCGAACGCTGCGGGTTGCCACTGGAGATCTTCGATTATGTACAGCCCGCCCGGAACCAACTTTGGGAGCAGCAATTTCAGGGCTAGCTGTTGGTGATAGGACGCATGGGACGCGTCATCGACGATAATATCGAACGATGGCGCTACATCCGCTAAGGTTCGGACGTCGCGCTCTGAGCTCAGGTCACCACGAACGAAGGTAAAGCGTGGATCTTTCTGGTGCGAAAAATTGGAGATATCGAACCCGAAGATGTGCGCAGCCGTGAAATACGACAACCACATCTGCACCGAAGGGGATACGACCGTTCGGGTCGGCGACCCCCCAACTTCAGGGCCGCCAACAGCAAGGCCAATTTCCAAGAAATTGATGGCTCTTTCTCGGTAGGGCCAAAACAGAAGATCATAAAGGTAGGTGTATCGGTGCGGCGGTCCGCCAGTTTGGGTGCCCTTGTCGGAATGGAAGCGATCGGCCAGCTCTGTCAGCGTCGGCGGGGTTTTACGACGGGCGGTGTTGTCTCCGATGCCTACCTGTGGGCTACCTCGCAATTTGGATTCAGCAACAATTGCAACCGGAAGAGCACCTTTGTCGGAGAGCGATTGTTGCAAGGTGTTGAGCGCGTCGGGAAAATACTTACTATAATATTGCGGAAACGCGCTGATAAAGCGCGCGCTGATGTCGTCGGTCATCTCGGTTTCGTATCGCGCCCGTTTCCCCTTGTTGAATTGACCGATAGACCGCTTGTTCTCGGCGAATTCGCGCAGGATTGTTTCGATGTCAACAACAACATCGAGCCGTTCTGCGACTCTCGAAATCGTCTTCGACGTGTCGAAGCAGATCTCATCGTAGGGTATCAGCACCGGGTCGCAGGAAGTCACCCAGCTGTCGAACCGCTGTATCTGGGTTTCGAGCAGGGAAATAGTCTCCTCCGGCGTATGCAGGTCGGCAAAATCATCGATTCCGAGCGCGCGAGAACGCTGGCCATGGTCTAAAAGCGATAAAGCAACGTCGCGAAGGTCTCGATACGATAGAAAAACCGCGGCATTGCCTGACGCGATCAGGTTAGCAACGGCTGGTGTGATTCCGCCATGTGTCTTCACCACAACTGGGAAAGCGCCGGTGTCGGCGTGGAGCAGACGAAGATTTTCCTCCGACAAGGGGTCAATATAATCCTCGGGGGAGTTCACTTTTTTCGATTTGAACGTCGGTGTGGCGATTGGCAGCCCGCCCGCAATTGCGGTTTTCTTGATCAACTGCCATGCAAACGTGCTCGCCGATTTCGGAATGCCGTAACTGATGATTAGTCGGCCGATCGAACGGTCACCTGGCTTGCCCAGAAGCACTGGTGATTCGACGTAGCCGCTCATCGTGCTTGCCCTTGTTGACTTGGGTTCACCGAGGCCAGCATGGTATTGCACAGGCGATAGACATCGCCCGGCAAGAGCTTGTTCAAGCAGGCCATTTCCCTCGGACAGTCGGCGGCTCGCTCGAGATAGCAGGGCGCACACGACACGCGGCGACGGATGGCGACCGCCAATGGACCCAGTGGTCCCCATTCCTTCGGATCGACCTGACCGGAGTGGATGCCGATCGTCGGAATGCCCAATTCTGCCGCGATATGCTGCGGGCCGCTGTTGTTGCCAACGAAAAGAGCGCAGCGGGCGAGCAAATTCCGCAATTGATCGAGGGACAATTTGCCGACGAGGTTCCAAACGGCATGCTTGTGCTCAATCCGCTTCACGAAATCGGTGGCGATCGCGACGTCATCTCGGCCGCCAACAATGGCGACATGTACCTCGTCGCGTTCGATCAACCGATCGGCCAGGGCGGAGAAGTAGGCCGTCGGCCATTGCCGGATGTCCGCGCCGACGCCTGGGTGAAGGCATACGACCGCGCGATCGAACAAATTGACATGGCCGTGAGGCGCAAAGCTAGGGAGGCGCGTCCTTCGCGGCGGCAAGGACGGGGGGTGGTCGCGGCACGTTGCTGCAATGGTACCGGCGAGATCAAGCAAGTCATCGGCGACATGTTGACGTTTTGGCGCTCCTTTGCGATCGCCTTCCCACTCAAGGGCGATGTCCAGCCATGCACAGGTGTGATCGTGATCAAATCCCGCAAGAAATTTTGCCCCGGTGCGTCGAAGAATTGGTCTTGTTTCAAGGTGTTTTCGCAGGTCGACGGCCAGATCGAACTCATACGTCCGAAGTCGAGTTTCCAACGCGTTCAACGTTCCGGGTGCAAGTTCGTGCATGCCCCGCGACGATTGGGAATGAAAGAAATCGAATTCGATGACCTCGCGGACGAAATCTTGCCGCGCCCAGACGGAGGCGGTCGTGGCGGCGGCGAGCACATAAAACTGCGCATCAGGGAAGGTCTCGCGAAGGCGGCGCGCCGCCGGCAACGCTGTGATCGTGTCGCCGATGTGGTCCAACTTTACCAACAACACGCGCCGCACCTGGTGGCGATCGAGCAAGGGCCGACCGGGATAAATTATTTCGACTGGTTCTTTGTCAGGCTCCGGCATATCCGAATCTCTGACGAGCGCCGGGTGATAATAGCGGTCGCCGCTGAACAAGATTTCGCGCCACTCGCGGCCAAATCTTGCGGCATTATAGCTCTCGGGAAGTTCGCTGCGGCTCGCGAGCTCGTGATGAATGAGCTTGGAATGTGGCGTGTAAATGTTGCGCATCCCGCGCCGCAGGGCGCGCAGGCAATAATCGACGTCGTTGTTGATGATGCCATGATGTTCGTCAAAACGACCGAGCGCTTCGAATGTGGCCTTGCGGGTCATTAGGCATGCCCCGGTCACCGCACTGACGTTCCTCATCGTCAGCGCCCAGCCAAAATAGCCCGGTTCAGTTTTGGCGCAGCGGAAGAAGTGGCGACCGCCTTTGGCGCCAGCTGCGATGAAGACACCGGCATGCTGTATGGTTTTGTCCGGGTAAAGCAGCAACGGTCCGACCACACCAATATCGGGACGGAGCGCCTGTTCCATCAAGGCGTCCAGCCACTCTGGGTCGATCACTTCGGTATCGTCGTTGAGGAACAAAAAATACTCCCCAGTGGCCGCCGCCGCTGCGAGGTTATTGAAGCGCGACCAGTTGAATTGCTCGGTGGTCGCAATGCAGTTGTCGGTGTTTGCGTGAACCCAGTCTTTGAGTGTCCGGTCTCGATCGGAGATATTCTCGATCCCAACGATTTCGATCGGCCGATACCGCGTCATGGCACGGATTGATTTGATACATTGCTTGACCAGCTCTCGCGCGCCACAGGTGGGAATAATGATCGAGACCAGCGGACGAACCGTTAGGCGGCGCTTCAACCGATAATGACCGTTGACCAATCCCGGCAGGATTTCGCCGTCGATCCCGGTGCGGGAAAGGACACGGTTAAGAGCTCGCCGGTCATCGAGTGATTTTGTGGGGTCGGTATGCTGACATAACGGGATAGGAATATGGGCGATCGTCGTGGCCAATTCCGTGCATTTGAGGACTAGATCGAAACCTCGATCGTGCACCGGATCGAAAGCGATGCGATCGAACAGGGTCGCGTTAGCGAACCACGGGCTGCCGATATAGTTGGTCGCGTGCAGGAGATCGGGTGACCAATCGGGTTTCAAATAGGCGGCGCCGCGACCGGCACGATTGATGCGCCAATCATCGGCATAGAAGAAATCCGCGTGCCGTCGTCCCGAGGAAATTGCGAACTGCAGGAGTGCATCGGCACTCAATTCGTCACCGGCTGAGATCATGCCCACTAGGAAGGGACAATTCTCCGAACGAAACCGGAGCCGTCTTTCCTCGTAGAAGCCGATACGCTTGTCCAATTTGGACAATTCCTGCGCCAGCGGCCGCATCGCTGTCAAAAGGAGGAGTTGCCAATCCGCGTAGGGCTGCCGGCGCAACGAATCGATGCTGCGCTTCGCCGCGGCCACTTCGTGTTTGGCGACTTTCATCATCACGACGAAGCGGGGATGGCACCGCATCCGAGCCAATTGCAGCTGACAAAATTTAGTCTCCGCGAAACTAATTTTGTCTCTGATCTGCCAGGGATCGGTCAATTCGCCCACCTCTATGCGAAACCGGCACGCGATCGACTTGCCGGCACGATCCATAACTGTGACGCGAATTTCATGGCTGCCCGGACCGAAGGACCTGTAGGGAATGACCGCAGCAAAGCCGCTACGCGACGATCCCGCCCAATTCGGAAACTCAGTCGCGACATCCCGCCGATGAATTCCGTACAAAGCGGGGAAGGCGAGCTGACCATCGACGAGGATCCGAACCGCATCCACGCCGTTGCGTGCTAGGGCCCAGCCGTTCACCGCCAGATCATCGTGGAAAATGGTGTTGGCAATGCCGTCTTCAACGATTGGATTGTCGATATACAGACGGAACGCATCCGTCTCGTCGGATGTTGGACGTGCCGCGGTTGAAATATGAAAACCGCGTGAAATTCCTCCATCGAGGTAATGCAGCAGTGGATTTTCGGGCTGTTCGCCGATGGCGCGGCATTGTTTAAGATAGTGTTCGAGATCGAATCGCGAACTCGGCGATCGCCCTGCTTTGGCGCCTTGCTCCAGGAAATGAAGCAAAGGGTCCATATTGTTCGCCGCCACGTCGGGATTAGCCGATTGATAGTAAGCCGCATCGAACAGGCCCGACCGGGCCAGCTTTTCATAAGTGTCGAAATAGGAGGCGCTCATAGCGAATTGTCGCCGGTGCGTGGCCTCACAAAAAAGTCCGATAGAGCAGATCGAGGCGCGTCTTCAGATCATCATCGGGAACGACAATGAGACGTTCGAAACCGATGGTCGGTATGCGGCTGTCAAGTGCTGCGATCCGCTCCTGTGTTTCCATCGAGATATCGACCGCCGCGCTGAGCCGAAGTCGCCACGCGCGTATCGCCTCCGTCGGCTTTCGCACGCACAGCAACACATTTTTCGATTCGGGACCGACGGTATTAATCCACACGACATCGCCGTTCGCGGATAGGCGTACTGCATGATCGCGCAACGGACCACTCACGCGTAGGCGAAGAAATATATAGTAAAATTGATTCCGATCGGCCGTAAGGCTGAACGAAATATCGCCGGTTGCATGACATAACCACGTTCCCCATTGCTCGGGCTGCGCCCAAGAGCCGGCCGCCCGAATCTCTTCGCCAATGAGAAACGAGCGTTCATCAAGCGGCTTGCTTAAGAATAGCCCCCTACGGGCACCGACAATGCGCGACAACAAGAGTTCGCCGGTGCCATCCGTGTCGCGATCAAGCCGTCCAAAGCTGATTTCGGTAGAAAAAGGAAGAAGTGTATGCGGGTAAGGCTCTTGCCACTTTGCATTAACCGCTTGCTCGCATGCGGCGGCAACTTTCTCAGCGACTGCGCGCCAACTCACCGGCACGAATTCGCGACGAATGCGTGCCTCCAGTCGTCGGCGCTGCTTGTCGTCGCGAATAAGGGTGCGGATCGTCGCTAATGAACGGTCGACAGAATTGATGTCGACGTAGACGCCGAATTCGCCCGCCACCTCCGGCAACGAGGCGCGATCGCTGCACACGCAGATTTTTCCCATCGCGAGGGCTTCGCCTACCGGCAAGCCCCAACCCTCATAGAGCGTGGGGCAAACGGTGAAAAGACAGCGCTCATAGAGCAATCGCAAATCAGCGTCGGATATATCGCGCAGCAGGTGGATCCGGCCGCCAAGATAACCGGTTTCGACCAGGGCGCTGATGAAAGCGCTCGATTTCCACCCAAGTCTGCCAACGCAAATCAGGTGCGGCGGATCATCGCCATCGGCGATCATTCGTTGCCAGATCTCCAGTAGGAGCTGATGGTTCTTACGGCCTTCAATCGTGGCCACGAACAAGACGAAGCGGGGCGGTAGGTCTGATAGGTTGATGGCATTGGGCGGGAGATTCGCTGGCAAGAATTCAGCGAAGGACGAACCGTTCCAGAGTCACCGTGATCGGCGGTTCTGGTATTTGCAGCGTCGCAAGATAGCGCTGCACATCATTGGCAGTGTTTTGAGATACCGCCAGAATGTGATCAACGTGGCGGAGCGCACGTCGCATAAATTCTTCGAAGACCTTTGCCGTATCTTGGTCGCAGGTCTCGCGCGCGTAAATCGGAATCAGGTCGTGCACCGTCATCACAAATCGCGTGCCGTAACGGCGTTTGAGCGCCAGCACACGATGGAGATAATCTTGATGTACCCAAGCGGCTCCCAACAGACACAGTACCGAGCGACTTCCGTTATCCAAAATGCCACTGCCGTCGAAGGGCGCCGCGCCGGGAAGAATGCCGTAGCGAGCTTCTTCGCGCCCGTAATGAACGATCCGCTGGGTCTCCGGCAGAAAAAGATCCAGCAAGAGACTGCGCAGAAATCCCCCAGGGATACACACCCAATTGCGATGTCGAACATCGAAGCTGAGGAATATCAGGTTGGCCCGCGGGCGCAGACTATGGGCCAAGATCGCGAGCACGATGCTGGATTGAACTCGCTGAATGCCGGTGAGATTGGCGTGCTCCCCGATGTAGTAGACGAGATCAGAGATATCAAAGAGCAGCTGAGTGCCGCTCGCGGGAGCCCTCGCAAGATCGGTTCGATTGAGCATGCGGGACTGATTCAATGAAATTGGCCGCGGATCCCCCTTGTCCACGCTATGGTGGGGATCGAGTGCAAATATTCGATTTTCGCTTGCTGACGAATTCGGCCGCCAGTGTATCGGCTCTGGTGTCAGTGACAGGCCGGTTTCCTCCTCGACCAGTTCTAAGTAATGATCCGAGCCGTCATATAATTGCGCAGGAACGTTTAGCGAAAAAGAATGGCTGCCATCGCCGATCCCGGCTTCAACCAAGTCGCGGCGAAAATTCGCCGCCACGGCACGCGCCAAATCGCGTCGCCCCTCGCGCAGCAACACAGAGCAGCGTTGGTTCGGCCGAGCCGGCATCATGATCCAGCCGATGATTTCGCTGCCCGTCGCGCGATCGATATTCCAGCGAAATGGCGGCGGCGTCTCGGCCTTCGGCGGGATATCATCCGGCACCGTCGGCTCCACCACCATTGCGTCACCGGATGACGTGCGGGAGGAAGCTCCATCGGATACAACCGCAGAAGTTTGTCGTTTTTCCGTCATCACCGCCCCTGTAGGCCATGGCGCAGCCAAGAAATGCGCATGCGAAATCCCGGAGAACTCTTAGTTCGTGCAAAATATAAACACAAGAAGTATTAAGTAATATTCGATCATTATCGTTAATAAATCTTTCATATCGTCAATATTTATTGGCATTTTAGGAAAGATATTTCTTATTCTCATCACGCAGCATTTCAATAGTGTCGATGAGCTGCTACAGTTGCTTCGATGCTGAACAGCCCTGATCCAAATAGCGGCGCCGCAGTAGCCAACGGTCTGGCGGCACTCGTTGCGGTCGCACAGCGGCGTGGCGTCGATGTTTCGGTCGAGCAGTTGCGTCGCCGCTATGGCGATCTCAGAAGCCGGCTCGACGGCGGATCATTGTCCGTAATCGCCGGAGATCTTGGGCTGGAAGCGCACACGCTGAATGTTAGCTGGCTCGACCTTCCACGACTGCGAAAGGCACTCCCAGCGATTCTGTTGCTGAAAGAGGGCGGCACACTGATTCTCGAATCGGTGCGCGAAGATCCATCAGGGATTGCCGCTATCTTGCGCGATCCGGAGGGACCGACCGATGCGCTGTTCGCGGTGGATGAGCTCAGATTGAGCCAAGCGTGGTCTGGGGAGATTTTACTCGTTAAGCGACGTTATGCGCTTGCCGATGATCAACGACCCTTCGGCATGATGTGGCTCCTCGGGCAGGTCTTCCATGAGCGGCGATTATTCCTCGACATCTCAATCGGCGCGATTGTCAGCACGCTCTTCGCCCTCGCTCCTCCGTTCATCTTCATGATCGTCATCGACCGGGTTCTGGTGAATCACTCGATGCCGACCTTAATCGTCGTGTCTTTTGCGTTGTTGGTGATGATCGCTTTCGAAACCGCATTGGGCTATCTGCGACGCATTTTGGTGGAAGTGACGACAACGCGGATCGACGGCCGGCTGAACCTTCATGTCCTCGATAAGCTACTCAAGCTGCCGATGGACTATTTCGAGCGCAATCCGACCGGCATGATTACGAGCAAGCTCGCGCGTATCTGGCAGATTCGGCACTTCCTCACCGGTCAGCTGTTCGGTGCCTTTCTCGACACCGTACCGCTGATCGGTCTGGTTCCCGCGATGTTGATTCTAAATTGGCGGTTGTCGATCTTCGCCTTCAGCCTGTGCGGGATCGTTTTTCTCATCGTCTTCGCGTTCATTAAGCCGATTGGGCGGAGGTTCCGGCGCGTCGTCATCGCTGAGCAAGTCAAAGGGGCGCACCTCGTCGAAACAATATACGGCATGCGCACCATTAAGTCGCTGGCGCTTGAAGGCCGGCGCCGGCGCGAGTGGGATGCGCGAGTCGCTGAGGCAGTCGATGCACGGCATGCGCTGGGCATAACCGCAAACTATCCCCAGACTTTCTCGCTGCCGTTCGAACGCTTGATCTATTCGGGCTCCTTTACTCTCGGCGCGTATATCCTTTTGACGTCGCCGCAGTCGGTCGCCGCTCCCGGTGCGCTCGTCGCCTTTGCGATGCTGTCGATGCGTTTGGCACAGCCGCTGCTGCAGATCGCACGATTGCAACAGGATTTGGGCGAAGTGCGCGGCGCGATCGGCGAGGTCGCGAGCGTAATGAACGCCCCGCCGGAGGAGGGACGCTCCGGCAATGGGCTCAGGGCTCCCATCAAAGGCCAGATCGAATTCCAAAACGTCATCTTCCGCTATGCGCCGGGAATTCCGGCGCTCGACAACGTCTCGTTCAATATCCCGCGTGCCAAGATGTTCGGCATTATGGGCCGCAGCGGATCGGGTAAGACCACGGTGACGCGGTTACTCCAAGGCCAGTATCTCGGCTACGAAGGGATTATAAAAATCGACGGTATGGATCTTCGTGAGATCGACCTCGATCATTTGCGACGGAGTATTGGGGTTGTGCCGCAAGAGAATTTCCTCTTTAGCGGCACCGTGCGCGACAACATCGCGATGGCCCGGCCAGATGCGACCTTTCCCGAGATTGTCCGGGCGGCGCAGCTCGCGGGTGCCGAAGAATTCATTGAGCGCATGCCCAGGGGATACGACACGGTCTTGGAAGAAGGCGCGGTCAACCTGTCCGGCGGACAACGGCAGCGCTTGGCCATCGCTCGTGCGCTGATCGTCGATCCGCCGGTGCTAATTCTCGACGAAGCGACTAGCTCTCTCGATGCCGAGAGCGAGGCGATCATTAACGCCAACCTGCAGCGTATTGCGGAGGAACGCACCATCATCTGCGTCTCGCATCGCCTGTCGATGCTGGTTCATGCCGATGCGATCCTTGTCCTAGAGCGGGGTCACGCTTACGACATCGGAACCCACGATGAACTGCTGCAACGCTGCGACATTTACAAGCATCTGTGGCACCAACAGACCCGAAACCTAGAGCGAAGCAGTAGCCATGTCCATTTGGCCGTCGCCCGCACGCAAACAAGCTAGAGTGAGACCGGCGGACGCGCCGTTTCCGCGCCGTCGCCGCCGACGCACGGCGAGTGCCGCGATCAGCGCGTTCGAGTCGGAAACCCATGCGATTTTCGAGCGCACGACGCCGGTCAGCGAACACGTTATTCTCTACGTCCTCGTCGCAATGGTCGCTGTCGTGCTGGGATTGATGTCGATCGCGAAGCTCGACCGGGTCGTCACCTCGATCGGTCGAATCGTTCCTGTGGGCGGCGCTCTTTATGTGCAGCCCTTCCAGGAAAGTATCGTTCACCAAATCCTGGTCAAAGTCGGCGATAGGGTGGAGAAGGGACAGGTTCTCGCGACGCTCGATCCGACGTTCGCGGCAGCCGACCTCATGCAACTTCAATTGCAGGTTTCAAGCGACAGCGCGGTGATCGAACGGGACCTAGCCGAGCAGCGCGACCAGCCCTATGCACCGGCCGGCAGGAATTTATACCAATCGCAGCAATTGGTCATTTGGCAGCGGCGGCAGGCGGAGTACCACGCGAACATTGCGAGCTACGGCGCCCAAATCGCGAACGCGAAAGCAGCCATCTCACAGTATGCGATGGATATTCAGGAATATGGCAAGCGCCTCGATGTCGCGTCGCGCGTCGAGTTTATGCACACAACCCTGGAAAAGGACGGCTTCGGCAGCAAGCTGCAGGCGCTCGTGACAACGGATTCGCGTATCGAGATCGCAAGGCTGTTGTCGGACAGCCGTAATCAATTGGCTGCGTCGAAGGCAACACTGGTGTCGGTCGAACAGCAACGCGCCGCCTACATCGAGAAGTGGCACTCCGACGTGGGTACGGATATCGTGACGAATCGCAAAGATCTCGACCAGGCGCAGCAGGCTCTGAAAAAGGCGCAGAAGATCAGCCAACTGGTCGAGCTGACAGCGCCGGACGATGCGATTGTACTTAAGATCGGAAGAATTTCGCGCGGCACGGTGGCCAGCCCGCCGGCGGATGTGTTGTCGGAACCGTTGATCACGTTGACGCCACTCAACGCACCACTTGAAGCCAGTGTTGACATTGATGCGCAGGATATCGGCTTCGTACGGGTCGGCGACCCGGTCCAAGTAAAACTCGATGCATATCGCTTCATGGAGCACGGGACCGCGAAAGGCGTTGTCAAGACGATTAGCGAAGGCTCCTTCACGACCGACGAGGACAGTTCGATCCCGCATCAAATGCCGAGCGAAGGGGCAGCGCCGACGGTGCCGCCATTCTTCAAGGCGCGGATCGAATTGAAGGATGTGCATCTGCGCAATGTGCCGGCAAATTTCCGGCTCGTACCAGGGGACACTTTAACGGCCGATATTGTCGTCGGCCACCGCACCATTCTGTCGTACTTAGTCGAAGGAGCGCTGCGCACTGGTTCGGAAGCGATGCGCGAGCCATGAGCTTAAGCGATATCGTCCAACGGATGCGCCGATCGCGTGACCGTCGAGCACGCGAGCGTGCGGTTCGAGAAATCGCCGAGGAAAACTATGCCAAGGCGGCTTCGTTACTCTTAAAATCTGCTGTCGCAGGCGATGCCATCGCGCAGCTTCACTTAGCTGGACTTTACGAGCGCGGTACCGGTGTGGCGCAGAATTATGGGGATGCCCTGCGCTGGCACCGGGCCGCGGCGGAGCAAGGCCTCATCGAGGCGCAAGCAAAACTCGGCGATCTTTATCTCGTTGGACGTGCCGCTGCCGGTAGTGTTGCCCCAGCCGTCGCGGCGCAAATTGCCGAAGATTCTCCGAGTGTGTTGCGACGCCTCTTTCCGCACGGCTTGTCGATCAAGCAGGATTTCGATGAAGCACTCCGATGGAATAGTGCGGCGGCGACGGCGGGCGACGCATCGGCCCAAGCGCGCCTCGGCTATCAATTTGCTGCCGGTCTTGGTGCCGATAAGAGTTTCGCGGCGGCCGAACGCTGGTTCCGTGCGGCGGCGGATCAAGACCATGAAGCCGGTCTTCTCGGTCTCGGCATGCTATATGCAGGTGGTTACGAGAATGGCGCTGATTATCCGCAGGCTAGGATTTGGTTGGAGAAGGCTGCCGCGCGTGGCAACGTAACCGCCAAGTTTTGCCTAGCCACCCTCTACCTCAATGCCGTTGGCGTCGACCATGACGACGCCCGCGCCTTCAGTTATCTCCGGGAAGCGGCGCTCGCCAACCATCCTGGGGCGATGTTCGCGCTTGGCGAATTGTGGCGCACCGGCAGGGGTGTCGCGGCAAATGTATCGGAAGCCGAGACCTGGTTCAGACGCGCCGCGGTGAAAGGGCATATCAAGGCGTTGGTGGCGCTCGGTCGCCTTTTCCTGGATGGTCGGACAACCGCCAGTCTTGATATGGCCACCACTTTCTTGCGGCAAGCAGCGGAACTCGACGACGGTGAAGGACAGCTGCTGCTTGGTAAATGCTATCTGACGGGCCATGGGGTACCGCGCGATCCGACCGAAGCAGCACGCTGGCTTGGAAAGGCCGCTGACCAGGGGATCATGGCCGCGTTCGATGCGCTTGGCTTCCTCTACACCGACGGCAGAGGGCTAGCACAGGATTTTCAAGTGGCGGCGGATTGGCTTTATCGAGCCGCAGCCGCGGGCGACGCGCACGGACTTTATCACCTCGGCATGCTCCATTTCATTGGCCTCGGTGTGCCGCGTGATCCCAATGCTGCGATCAACTTTTATCGCGACGCGGCCGCGCGCAACAACGCCGACGCCTGCTTTCGTTTGGGTGTACTTTACGCCCAAGGCGAATTTCTACCGCGGGATTATCTGATGGCGGCTGAGTGGTACAGCAAAGCCATTGCGGCAGGTCATCCGAACGCCCCTCTTAATCTCGCCGTCTTTTACATCCGCGGTCTTGGCGTGCCGGTCGATGTCGCGCGTGGCATTGCGTTGCTTGAGCAATCCGTCAACGCGGGTAACCGAACCGCCGCCTGGGGCTTGGCGAATCTCTATGCCGAAGGCCGTTACGTGCCAGCTGATATGGCGACCGCGGCGCGGTGGCTCGAGCGAGTCGCGGAGATGGGAAGCGCCGTCGCCGCAACTTAACTGGCCTTGTGGCTCGACGAACGGAAGACCGACACGCTTGCCGCTTCGCGAGTTGTGACTTTGCTGACGCATCATGCCGAAGCCGGCGATTCTGCATGCCAGGCGATGTTGGGCACAATGTTGGTCGAAGGACGTCGGGTTCCGCGCGACGAGTCCGCTGGCGCCGGCTGGTTAACGCGAGCCGCGGACGGAGGGAATGCCTTTGCGCAAGCGTGGCTGGGCGATGCCCATATTAAGGGGGATGTCGTAGCGAGCGATCCCGCTAGGGCTGCTGCCTGGTATCGGAAGGCGGCCCAAAATGGTCATTTTGGCGCCGCGGCGGTGTTGGCAAAATTGAAGTTGGACTCGGTGGAGAATGATTTTGAACGCTGGCTAGCTCTCGCGGAACGGAGCGATCCTCAGGCACAGCGGATTGTCGGCGAGGCCTATCTCAATGGTAATGGCGTCGCCCGTGAGATGGACTCCGCCCTGTATTGGCTGCGCTCTGCGGCCGATCGAAAGAATAGTGCCGCGATGGTCATATTGGGAGTACTTGAGGTTCAAGGCGTCGAAGTGCCGACGGATTCGGTGTCGGCGGTAGCTCGTTTCCGCGGCGCAGCAACACAGGGCAACGCCGATGCGGAATACAACCTCGGCGTCTGCTATCGACGCGGTATTGGGGTCGAGCGCAACGATATGGAGGCGCGCCGTTGGTATGAGTGTGCGGCCGAAAAGGGCCAACCCTCTGCGATCCGCGCCCTGGCAGATTTGGTAGCCGAGGTCGGTACAAAGGACTTGGTCAGCACGCACTGAGCTGCGGCTGTCGCGCGTTGACGACGTCGTCGATGAGTTTGATCCAGCGCGGAATTTGCCGCCGGTTCAGGTCGTATCGTTCGACGGCCGTTGTTCGAGCGGCCGCGCGAAGATGTTCCATTCGGTCGCGATGGGCGAGCGCCTCGCACACGCGCTCGACGAGCTCGTCCGACGAAAAGAAATCCACCGTCAGTCCGTTCCGTCCATCCTCCAGCACTTCGAGAACAGGATTCGTCGCCGAACCGATGACGACACAGCCCGCCGCAAGTGCTTCAATGAACGACCACGACAAGACAAACGGATAGGTCAAATAAAGATGAACCGATGACACCTGTAAGATGTTTACGTAGGCTGAATAAGGGACGGTGCCCAGGAAGTGAACGCGGTCCAAATCGAGGTCGGGCCCTACTTCCTGAAGCAGCATCTTGCGATATGTGGTGCCAGGCGGTGGTGGCGCGCCGTAGCTGACGCGGTCGCCTCCCACGATGACCACATGCGCATTCTTTCGTCGGCGCAGAATTTCGGGCAGCGCCCGCATGAAGATATGAAACCCGCGATAAGGCTCGAGATTCCGCGACACATAAGTAATTACCTCGTTGTCGCGGCTCAACCATAGATCCGACCGCTTCAATGCGATCGTTGCTTTCGGATCCGGGCGTACAGCATCAGTATCGACGCCTTCGTGGATCGCGGTGATTCGCTGCCCCATCTCCGGCGGGTAGACGCTGTGCTGCCATTGCGTTGCGGTGTGTCCCCAGTCGGTCGCGTCGAAACTCATGAGATTGACGGCGTTGCGTAACCGCAGACGACACGGGTCGCTGAAAATTGAATCAAATTCTGGATCGAACCCGACATCGACGCCCTGTGGGTGATAAAAGAATTCGAAATTTGTCAATAGTGGTACATCGGGGAAGACATCTTTTATGAACAGCGTTTCCCCCCAACCACTATGCCCGATCACGATGTCAGGGTGAACGTCACGCGCGGCTAATCCACGACACACATCGGCGACGGCTTTGCCGGTGAGGATCGCGTCATTGATGTCGGCCGTTAGGGGATGTCCGTTTGCGCGTGGCGGCTTTTCGTAGATGATTTTATTCACCCCCGGCATCAGATTGTCGTTCGGCTGGGTGATGAAGTAGACGCTATTGCCGGGGCGGTCGGCGAAATACCGGGCCAAATGGCGGTACTGCGCCGGAAAATTTTGGTGCACAAAGAGTACGATCATAATGATTACGCACCGACCTTGTTGAGGGCGGGTTCGTGCCGTGCGTTCCTCGGTGGAACACCGTTAACCTTCCGTAATTTGCCGAAGTGGGGTCCGGAGGAACGTTTTGCGAGGGCAGGGGGCGGTGCCGCGATTTCACGCCCGACAATGAGGATCTGGATTCCTTCAAGCGGATCGCCGATAACGGTCGAGCGGCATGGCGCGCCATTTCGTATCGGTCCGACAGTTGCCCCGGACTGAAAGAAGCCCACATATTCACAATCGAACAGACCGACGCCATCGCGCGGCTTCACCCGGATTGCAAATCCAACGAGCGGGACGCCCATGCCCCTAGTACCGCAAAACCCACAATTGCCGACCCAGGGCGTTTCGAAGCCGGTCGCGGTGAGAGTCTTGCATTCTATTTCATCACCACCGAGACGATCGAGCGGGGTGAGGGCGAAGCCCTCTATCCAGAGGCCTTTGCCGACCCGCCCTACCCAATCCACGCCGACAAATCGCATGTCGCCTCGGTTGCGGATGTGTGCATCGACTTGGAGGCGCACCGCATCCGGTCGCTGCTTCTCGGTCTCCGAACGTGGTGTGACCAGCACGGGCAGCGTGCTGGTCGGCGTATCGTCGCTCGTTTTGACGGTGATCGGTTCAACGGCGATATCGAGCTGCTGGCCGCCTGGGCCGCGCAGGGAGGAAATCACGATCGGAACCGCGGGCCGTGTGATGCGGACGCTGAAGGAATCGCCCGGTTGCGTCAGCCACGTGCCGTGCAGCTTGGAGCCGGGCAGAAACTGGACCGCTTCAGGCGGACAGCCGGGGCCCGGCGCAACGTGTACCGCGGGAAGGGTCAGATCGGGGCCGTCGGTGACGCGGGTCGGCTTTCCGGTCTTGACACGAAATATATACGTGCCCTGCGGAAGGTTCACGGCCTGCAACGAAGCGTTGATCCCGCGCGCCTCGACTTCAGGCTCTCGCCGCTTTGCTTTGGTCGGTTGAACCGTTAGGGGGGCTTTTACCTTCGACGTCATGTGGGTACCTCCATTGATTTGAGTGGGCCCCCCGTTCATCCGATCCGCGGCCAACGCCAGGAGTGTATCGTTGATGCGTGCTGCGGAGCTTTTGAGAGGCAAAAGTTTGGCGTGCAGATCGTCACGTAGTCGTTCGGCGATTGCGCCGAGATCAAAAGCCACAATGGGTAAGCCTGCGCGCAGCGCGTGGCTCAACGCGAAGCTCCAGGTCTCGGGAATCAACGAGGGAAAGAGCGCGACATCGGCTTGCTCGCGTGCGAGCAGTTTTTGAACTTCCTGTTCGGCATAAGGTCCGGTAACGAAAACTCGTCCGGTCCTGAAGAGGGCAGTGTCGTTTGTTGTGTGTCCGATAATGACGAATTCGAGGTCGAGCCCGCGTTTGGCAGCGTCGATGGCGCAGCGACGAAACACGTCGAAACCCTTCAATTCGCCGATGGCACCAACGCCGACGACCCTGACGCGTTGGTGGTTGCGGCCGGGCTGGAGGCGGGTGGTTTCGATGGTTTCCCACGGGGTGACCGAAATGCTCAACGAGGGAACGTATCGTTTTATCCGATTCGCTGTGTCGGCTGTCGGGGCAAACACCCGGGCAGCGGAGCCCAACCACTTTCGGCTCCTCCCGCGCAGCGCGGCGACCGAAATTTTCTCATCAATATCGCCTCCGTGACGCTTTACACATTGCTCGCAGGCCGCCAACGGCGGTTCACCGCAATAAGTACCATTGCCGCGGGTCAGATGAACGCGCGGACAAATCCAGATGTAATCGTGGATGTAAACGTCGTAAGGCACGCCCAATTCTCGAACGGCTTCGATAACTTCCGGACGATGATGGAGAAAGTGGTGGAGCTCGATATGACCGATGGGCAGCCGACGGAGCAGATCGCATAATCGGTTAAGTTCGGTTGGTAGGCGGTAGCGCAGGTCGCGAAATGACCGATCGCTATGATGGAGCTCCGCCGCAGGAAATTTTGTGCTGCCGGGGACTAGGATAAGCGGCGTCAGCCCGGCTGATGTGAGCTGCTCACACCGTTGCGCAGTGAAGTGATCGACGCCGCCGGTGAGGGTGAAGGTGACCAACAGGGCAAAGTTCTTCCCCCCTTGCAGCAACCGCTTTTCGTCGAGGTCCCGCCGAATCGATTTGATCGGATCACGGGCGACGAATGACGCAATCATGGATTCGTAAGCCGGGTATCGTCGTTTCACAATGCGTGCGGCGCGCTCCAGCAGCACGATCGATTGTTGGCCGAACGAACGCGCCCCTTCATGATGGACAAAGACATTGGCGGCAAGGAGTGAGCACCAGCCCGCCTTGCGCGCGCGGAGGCAGTAATCCGTCTCTTCGCCATAGCCCTTTCCGAACGCCAGAACGTCAAGTGGGCCAATCTGTTCCAGCGCATCGCGTCGCAAATAGAGGCAAAAACCGACGCCGACGGGAATGGCGACCGCAGGAGCAGCACTAGCGTCCGCCATTTCATCGATTTTTCGCGCGTCGGCCCCGGAAAAGTGTAGCTCTCCGCCCGCCGGGTAACTGGCGATCGTGCCGTTGTTTGTTAGCGGGGTAACCGTTGCTACATCAGAGGCGCTATAGGCCGCTTGCCGCAATCGCGATAACCAATTCCCAAAAACCAACGTGTCCGAATTGAGCAGGACGACGTCACGATCGGCGTGCAAGCCGAGGCCGCGATTCGCGGTTGCGACAAAGCCAAGATTGGTTTCGTTGTTTAGCAGCGTGATGCGGTTCGTATTCGATACCCGCTCTAGGTAGGTGCTCAAATCCGGAAGCGGAGATGCGTCGTTGATCACGATCACCTCCGCGTCTGATGTTTCGGCTGCCAGGACGGAAGTGATGCAAGCGATGGTGGCGGCAAGATCACGATAGACGGGGATCACGATATCGATAATCGGAGAAAGGTTCCCGCACCACGCCTCGAATCCCTTTCCCCGCGGTGGCGGCGGCAGAATACGAGGCAAAGCAAAGGAGTTGGAGGCGCATACCAGCTCAGATTCGAACTCTCTTGCCCGACTGAGCATTAACGCTCCGTCGACGTGCTCGCCGAGCCGCGAAAGGAGTTGTCCGTACGTCAGGCCGACGAGGCGAAAATCACGTGTGAGCCGCCAAAGTCGATCGACATGGCGTGTGGCCGCATGCCAGTCTTTCGCGGCGATGAGGCGATTAGCGGAAACGGCAAGGCGCTTCTCTTCGCCATGAAGCGCCTTGACCCCGTCGGAGGGTAGTGGGGCAACTATAGGCATTGCCCCTCACAAGATCAGACAACGTTCTTGTTAGTTAGAATCTGGTGGCCCAGAATTTCGATAACGGTCTTGCCACCATCCAAAGTGACAAAAGTGTTGCCCCCCTGGTAACTGACGTCGTTTTGCAAGACGGAATGAATATTGTAACCGACAAGGTCGATCTTGTCGGAACTGGTGAAGTCCTCGATCAGATGATTTCCGCCATTGTTCAATTCCGAGAACTTAAAGATGTCGTTTCCGGCCCCCCCTTGCATCGTCTCATGGCCGCTACCACCGCTGAATGTGACATTGCCGCTACCGCCCACCAAGGTTGCGTCGCCGCCGCCAAGGAACGACATCGTTTCGGCATTGTGGTCGCTTTGAACCTCGAATTTGCCGCCCTGGATCGTGGCGGCGCCAAAGCCTCCCTGAAGGGTGGCTGAACCGGCCACCACTACGGTGTCATTACCGCTGCCGAGGGAAAAGGTATCGTTCCCATTACCAGCCGAAATGGAGGCATTGCCGCCGACGGATACGCTGTCATTGCCATTACCCAGGGTCAGCTTTCCTGTGCCGCCAACATAGACTGTATCGTTTCCATTGCCGGCGACCACGGTGCCATTGCCGGTAATCGTGATGTTATCGTTGCCACTGCCGGTGTTGAGCTTGCCGGAGCCGAGGATCGTGATCGCGTCATTGCCCGAACCGACCGATACATTAGTGCCGTCTCCGCCTGATGGCGAACGAGGATCGCCTCCATTGCCGCCGTTACCCCAGCGATTCCGTCCATGATGATCTGAAGGATCGTCTCCCCGCCAGGCGGGAATAGTGCTGTTGCCAAGAACGGTGATTGTATCGTTGCCGTTACCGGCCTCAATTCTAGACGGCCCCCCCGAAAAGACGAAATCGTTCCCATTCCCAAGCGAGATCAAACCGCCGTCGGTGAGGACAACTGTGTCGTTCCCGTTACCCGGATCAATCGTCGCCTTTCCGTTCACAAAGACGCTGTCGTTTCCGTTGCCGAGGTTGATAAGATCCTGGCCCGTCAGCGCGACAATCGTGTCGTTGCCATTTCCAACCGATATGGTGTCGTGACCAAGGGCGATTATGTTCCAATCGCCATTGCCGAGCGTGACGTTCTGGTTGCCGCCAACGACTGTCGCAAGAGCCATGGTCGCCTCCCTTGTTGGTCCCACAGTTACACAACGATATTTGGTGCACAACAATTATCGACAAGTATTTACAGTAGATTTTACAAGAATTACTTTACCGTTAAAAATTCAGCAAGGAATTTTAATAATCCGGAAATGATGATCATTTAAGTACTTCATTGGCCCGAAAAATCGGTACCCACGGCTCAGAATGGACGTAACCTTCCGAGTCTGACGGTCCATTTGTACTCGGCTTTATCCATTTGAAATCGCAGTGAGTGAGAAACCTCGGACGAGCTGGATGCGGTTCTGCGCCGACCGAATTCTGTCTAGACTGGTGAAAATGGCTTGGAGGAACGGAAATGCCGATTGCAACAGATAGTGAAATTCTGACCCGCGTCGGGCCGAGCACGCCGATGGGCCAGCTCATGCGCGAATATTGGCTGCCCGCGTGCCGTTCGGACGAATTGAAGGCCGACGGTCCGCCGCTGCGGCTGATGCTTCTGGGCGAGCAACTGATCGCGTGGCGCGACGGCGCGGGGCGCGTCGGCATCATGGATCACCGCTGTCCGCATCGTCGCGCGTCGCTGTTCTTCGGCCGCAACGAGGAAGGCGGGTTGCGCTGCGTCTATCATGGCTGGAAATTCGACGTGACCGGCAAATGCCTCGAACAAGCCAATGTGCCGGATCGCTATGCCGCGCCTGGCAAGACGCCGGCCAAGGCCTACAAGGCCGAAGAACGAAACGGCTTGGTCTGGGCCTATATGGGCGCGCGCAAGGCAGCGCCGCCGCTGCCATTGCTTGAAGCGACCATGTTGCCCGAAGCGGAGGTCAGAAGCTTTTGGGTGTTGCGCGAATGCAATTGGCTGCAGTCGGTTGAAGGCGACATCGACACCTCGCATGTCGGCTTCCTGCATGACGGGCTGTTGCGCCCCGAGGAGCTGGCGCCGAACACGATCCATCGCTGGGCGGTGACCGACCGCGCGCCCGCATACGACGTCGCCGACATGCCGTGGGGCACGATGTACGGCGCGCATCGCGACGCCACGCCGGGCAACACCTATTACCGCTTTGCCCATTTCGCGTTTCCGTTCTGGGCGCTGATCCCGCCCGGTGCGTTCGGCCAGTACGTCGTGGCGCGCGGCTGGGTGCCGATGGACGACACGCACACGATGTTCCTCAGCCTCTCGTGGAAGAACAACGCCTCCACCGCGCGGGTCCGCAATGACGGCACGCTGATGCCCGGCACGCGCCAGCCGATGGAATATCTACCGCGCACGACAGACTGGTACGGACGTTGGCGGCCTGCGCGCAACGGCGGTAACGATTACGGCATCGACCGCGACCAGCAGCGCGACCAGAGCTTTACCGGCATCGAAGGCATCCATACGCAGGACACGGCGGTGACCGAGAGCATGGGGCCGATCACCGATCATGCGGGCGAGCATCTCACCGTCAGCGACCTCATGATCGCGCGCACCCGCCAGCGCTTGCTACGCGCGGCGAAGGCGCTGGCGGCGGACGGCACGGTGCCGCCCGGCGTCGACGATCCCGAGAGCTATCTCGGCGCGCGCAGTGGCGATTTCGTCGCGCCGTCGTCGCTCGGCTGGCGCGAGGCCTATGCCGCCGAGATCCGCAAGTCGGTCAGTCCGACCGGACGATTGCAGGTGCCGCTCGCGGCGGAGTAACCGCTCCTCACCGGCCTTCAACAATGCGTGACGCACCGTATTCCTTTGTGAATGTCGCGCCGCGCGACGGTATGGTGCGGGTTACGGCTCGAGCGCCGGTGCGGACGGGGAGGTGAAGCATGGTGACGCGGCGTCTTCTTCTGGCCACAAGCGCGGCGGCCTTGGCGACGGCATTCGCGACGCCTGGATGGCTCGCGGCGGCACGCGCTGCCGAGATGTTCAAAGTGACTCACACCGACGCGGAATGGCAGAAATTGCTTACCCCGGCGCAATACGCCGTGTTGCGTCAGGAAGCGACCGAACGGCCGTTCAGCAGCCCTTTGCTGGACGAGCACCGCACCGGGATTTTCGGTTGTGCCGGCTGCGACTTGGACCTGTTTAAGTCGGCTACGAAGTTCGAGAGCGGCACCGGCTGGCCGAGCTTTTACGAGCCGATGGCGCATGCCGTCGCCACCCGCGTCGATGGCAGTTTCGGCATGGTGCGTAACGAGGTCCATTGTGCGCAGTGCGGCGGCCATCTCGGCCACGTCTTCGACGACGGGCCGAAGCCGACCGGCCTACGTTACTGCATGAATGGGCTGGCGCTGAAATTTAAGCCCGCGGTAGCCTGACGCGGTTTCGGCGACGCCCACTGCGATGGCAAAGCCGTCCGCGAAGGTCGATCTACCCGTGTCCCTGGTGCGGCGCTATCTCGAGCCGGGGCCGATCGTGCTGGTGTCGTCGGCATTCGGCGGCGAACGCAACATCATGACGATGGGCTGGCACACGGTCATGGAGTTTACGCCGTCGCTGGTTGGCTGCGTCATCGCGGGCGGCAATCACAGTTTCGACCTGATCCGCAAAAGCCGCGAATGCGTCATTAACCTGCCGACGACGGCGCTGACCGACATCGTCGTCGGCATCGGCAATACCAGCGGCGCCGAACTCGACAAGTTCGCGCATTTCGGCCTGACGGCGTTACCGGCGCGTCGCGTTAATGCGCCTTTGATCGCCGAATGCCACGCCAATTTCGAGTGCCGTCTCCATGACGGCGCGCTGATCGGTCGCTACAATTTCTTCATCTTCGAGGTGGTGAAGGCGCATGTCGCGCGGCGCCCGCGCCATCCCGAGACACTGCACTATACGGGCGACGGCTTGTTCATGGTGTCCGGCAAGATCATCAGCCGGCGCTCGCAGTTCCGCCCAGGCATGCTGTAGCGTTACTCGACGCCGACTTTGCGCCGTGGCGCGCGTGCCGGTGCCGGTTGCTTTGCGACGGGCTCGGCGTAGTAGATCGTCAGAATGATTTTGATCGAGGCCGCGATCGGCACCGCGAGCAAAAGACCGAGAACGCCGAACAACGCGCCGCCCGACAAGAAGGCGAAGATGATCACGGCCGGGTGCAGCCGTGCCGCCTTACCAAGAATCAGCGGCGCCACCAATTCGTCGAGCGACAAGCGCAATGCGATGGCGGCGGCGAAGAGGCCTACGGTTGCGGCGAGATCGGCCTGTTCGGCGGAAATCACGCCGACGATGATGAGGGTGATGGCGGGACCGATCAGCGGAACAAGTTCGAGCAAGCCGACGATAAACGCCAGAAGGGGGGCGTGAGGAATATGGAAGATCGGCCCGAACGCAGTCCAGGCAAGCGTCGTGGTGTAGATCACCACGACCACCAAACCGAAGAAATAGCGCCACAATAGCGGCAGTACCTTCGCCGCGACCGTTTTGACTTCGCCCCGGTATTCGGGCGGCACCAACCAGAACACGCCGGTCGCGATACGCTTTCCGGAGATCAAGAAGTAGGCGAGGACGACCACGCCAAGGACGATGCTTAATCCGGCACCGATGCCATAGCCGGCGACCGTCGTTGCCGAACTCGATTTGAAGAAGGCGTGGCCGCGACTAAGAATGGCGGCAGTGACGTTGTCCACGTTGATCGAAAGGCCGAGGGCCGGGCCCGCGATGCGCGCCAAATCCGCGACGTACCGGCGCACCAGATCCGGCAGATGCATGCCGAGTTGGGCGACGTCGTGCACAAGCGAGCCGCCGTAGAAAACGGCCGGCGTAATGACGATCGCCAGAATGACGAGATATGTCGCGGCCGCGACGATCCAGCGCGGAAGCCGCAATTGTGCCTGTATCCAGTCGATGGGCGGCGTCAACACGAAGGCGAGGGCGGCCGCCAGGACGAACGGCGTCAGGACCTGACGCACGAAAAACAGAAAAACCAGAACCACCGTGATGCCGGCCGCGAGCGGCCAGCCGCCGATCTTCGACCGTTTCTCGCCGTCCTGCCTGGTGTCGCGCATCGCTACTCTCCGGTGAAGAACAAGCCAGAACCTAGCGAAGGTCCACGTCGCGCGTTACGTCCGCTAGCTTCGGGGCGGTGGAAGTCGGGCGGCCGATATGGTGGGATCGCGAACCGATGTGCAATTACTACAGTCGCTACCGGGCGTTTCGCGAGCTCCGGCCGCTGTTCGAGTTCTCCGAACTGCCGAATGCACCGCCGTGCTACGTGGTGCGTCCAACCGATACGGAACGCGTCGTCGCCGTCGGTAAGGACGGCGGACGGCACGCCGTGCCGATGCGTTGGGGGCTGGTTCTGCGGACGGCGGGGGACATCAAGACCGGCCTCACCCTGTTCAATTGGCGGAGCGAAACGGTCACGAAAAAAATCAGCTTTGCCGAGCCATTTCGGCGGGGCCATCGCTGCTTAGTGCCGTGCGACGGCTTTTTCGAATTCACCGGCGAACGTGGCCAGAAACAGCCCTGGCTGTTTCGTCCCCGGGATGGCCGCGTGATGGCGTTCGCTGGACTATGGGAGCAATGGCACGGTCCGCCCGATGCACCGACCGGCGAGCCGGTGCTGTCCTTCAGCATCGCTACCTGCACGCCGAACGCGACAGTCTCCCCCTATCACGACCGTATGCCGGTCGTATTCGCGGAGAAACACGAATGGGATGCGTGGTTGCGGTCCGATGCCTCGCCGGCGGACGTGATGCCGCTGCTCAAGCCCGCGGCGGACGACCTATTGGAGGCGGTGCCGGTAAGCCGCGATCTGTTGCGGATCAAGGAACCGGGGCCCGAGGTACTTCAACCGGTCGAGGCGTAGTCTCGGCTTGCGACGATACGCCGTCGATCAGCGGTGCGACGATGCGGAAATGCTCTTCCCAACTCGGTGCGCGCCACCCTGTGAGGCGGTGCAGTTGGGTTTGCCGCGCCGGCGATTTGGTTTCCGCATAATCGATAATGGCGCGGGCCCAGGCGGCGGCATCGCGCGGATCGAGATATTCTGGCACGTTGCCGCCAACTTCCCGCAGTTCGGCGATATCGCTGCACAGCACGGGCACGCCCAAGGACAACGCCTCGGCCACGGGCAAGCCGAAGCCCTCGGCAACCGACGAATAAAGTGCCGCGCGGGCGCCCATCAGTAGGCGCGCGACCTCGGCGTCGGGAAGTTGGGTATGTTCCTCGACGAACCCCTTCATCCAGGCAGCGGCACGGATCGTTTCGAGGATGATCGCGCTTTTGTAACCGCGCCGTCCGACCAGCACCAATTTAGGTGCTGCCGGTCCGAGCGCTGCGCGAACCTCGCGCCACGCCGTGAGCAGGACTGCGTGATTTTTGCGCGGTTCGATGGTCGCGACATAGACGAAGTAGGGTAGTTTCGTTTGCGGTGAGGCGATCGCCCCACACGGCCGCGCCAGATCGAGTCCCAATGGCGCCACCACGACGGGCATGCGGGCATCGTGCCGTGCCAGGTATTGCCCGAACGTGTCGCCCGTCCCAGCCGAATTGACGATGACCGCGTCGGCGAGCCGGGCTACCGTGTTCATGCGTCGTGGATGGCGGCGCGCCTGCCATCCCGGCATCTGGTCCGGATGCTGAATTCGGGATCAGATCGTGTATCAGGACGATTACTCTTGCCCCGTTGCGGCGCTTTAGCCGCTCGATCGATTCCGGCTTGTGGAGCCGGTAATGCGATACCAAAAGATAAACGATCGGCCGATGAAGCCGAGCGAGATGACGATGTAACGTCGTCTCTCCGCGTACCAGGACATGACGGCGCAACTTCCGCACCAAGGCCTTCACCGCATCGCGGGCCGCGGCGTCGACGGCGTGACCCGTCCACATCGCGCCGAGGGCCGCGATCAGCCTCACGGCGTCTTGCGGCGGCAACAGGCTGAAACGTCCCCACCATCCGGTGAAGCTCAGCCGCTCGTGCGCCGTGGCGATGAGGTGCCGCGCATAAGCGAGCTCGACACGGTCGATGCCGGTCGGCGCGAACCGCGCCGCGCGCCACATCAGCCGCGACAGATCGAGAACGATATGCGGATTCATTGCCGCGCAGCGAGGTCGAACAGCGACAGGTCCGGGGGCGTTTGCGGTGTTAGCAAGCCCTCGGCACGCCACGGATTCTTGCTCAACCCGAGACGCTCACCAAGGTCACTGGCCGACCAAAACAGGCGGACGGCGTGATCCTTGACGATCGGAAACCCGGCGGGATCGCCCCCGAGCCACGGCAGGAACGGGTTGCGTCGCCCATAGGCCCAAATTTCGACCCGGGTCGAGGGTCGCGCGCTGGGTCCGCGCGCATGGAATCCCATCGTGTCGGCGACGATCAGGGTGTTGGCCGGTACCGCGAAGCGCTTTGGCGGCGGCAAGCCCAGTCGGTCCAGTTCATTCTCTTCGACACGGAACGAGCCTTCGCGCGTCTCATGATCCGGCGATCGAGCGGCAGAGACGCTTTTCCGGTGCAGCCACGCCCGACGTTCGGGCGTGAAGCGATGCGAGCCAGGCACATAGGTGAAGGGGCCGGAATCCTCGGCAACATCGGTTAGGAACAGCCAGGCCTTTACGGTCGCGTGGAACGTGTCGGAATGGAGATGCAGTTGCGGATCGGCCTCGCCGTCTCGGACCCGAGCAAAGATGGTTTGAACATAGGTTACGGGTGAGAGCGCCGAAGCGCCGGCATAGCGGATCAGCCCCAACCAGCGCGGGTCATCGAGGAGTTCGCGCAATCGCGGCAGGCGCGTGCGTGCGTAAGCATCCAGCGGAATGCGGCGAGTAACGGCGTCGCCCTGAAATCATGGCGCGGGCCGGCGCTTGCAGCGACATGACGCCGTCGCGTAGCCAAGCGAACAAATCATCGGATAGAAAATTTCGCTTTACCACATAGCCTTCGCGTTCGAAATCGCGAGCATCGTCAGCGCTAATCAACTGTGCCAGGCGTCGGCGCCGCCAATGGGAAGTCGCATCGGCCGCACTGACTCGGGCGACATGTAGACCCGCTTCGTTCAGTCCCGGATGACCGAGAATTGGATTGTCCCGGAACGACTTTGCCGCCGTGAGGAGGGCCGCGGCGTGAAACGGCGCCAGCAGCCAGGGCAGGGCGCGTTGCGGTGGCACGGAATTGCTCGAAGGTCAGTCGCCGCCGCCGGCTTCCGCGACAGCGCCGTCATCGGCGACGAGGTCCGCGACATAGGGCTGAAGCGACAACCGGGCCAGCCCTTGTCCGAGGGCGTCGGCTTCAAAGCGCGCCACGGCGCCGGATACAGCCTTGGCGATGCCTTCCTTGCTGAAGAAATCGCCGCGGATAAGTGCGCGATCGACGAGGATGCGCCGAAAGGCGTCGACGAGGTCCGCGTTCGGCGGCGTCGCTTCGTACCAGAAGCGGTCGAGGTCGCCCTGGAAGGTGAGGCCGGGCAGGCTGTAAATCGGGCGAGCCAGTGTCGCGACGGGTAGGCCGAGGGACAATGCCAACAGGCCGGACGTGCTGTTGATGGTGACGACCCCACGGCTCCGCTGCATTAAATCGCTGATGTCGCCGCCCGCGACATATAGCACGCGACCGCCAATGCCGAGCCGTTCGGCCAGCGCCATCGCCTGCGCGCGCCAATCGATCCGTTGATTGTCCAACGGATGCTCTTTGAGCAACAGAAGCGTATCGGTCGGCGCATGACATGCAAACGATCCGACAATCTTGTCGATCGCCGGCGCGAGATGGCCGAACGGCGAGTTCAATCGCAATTGGGAATCGGAGTCGAGCTGCAACGGCACCAGGAAATAGGATGGGCCGCGTGCGATCACCGCGTTGAGGGTTTCTGCAACACGTCGCCGGTTCGCGGACGCGCGCATAAACCGCCTGATCCAAAAGACATAGTCGACCAACGGAGGGACCGCGAGGTGCGTGTGGTAGCCGGGATAGCGCCATGCCGACAACCAGCGCCACACATGATAAACGACGTCTTGTACGGCGCGCGATCTGAACGAGCCAAGCACCGGCGTAGCGTCGGGAAATGGCGGCAACGTCCGCGCGGTATCCAGGAACCACGCCGGATCGCGCGGCAACGACGAGTTCTTGTTGACGCCGCCCTGCTCGAGCGTGATCCAACCGGGGCGAATATAGCCTTCTTCGAAGACATGAATAGTTATGCCGCGTAGCCGCGCGATCCTGATGGCGGGGGCGTGCAACGGCCGCCAGTCGCCGAACAGGACGATATCCGTAATGCGCCATTCGTTGAGGTATCGCTCCAAGGCGCGCGGCCATTCGTCCGGCGTTCCGCGATAGGCGACCGAGCCACGCTGGTGCCAGAACAACCAATCACCGGCGTTGAAATTGATCCGCCTGACGACATGGCCACGCCGCGCGAGCGCTTGACCGAGCTCGGCGAAAAACTGCGTTGCCATTCCTTGCAAGAACAGGTAGCGACGGATTTGAGGAGCACCGCCATCCATCAACCGTAGACCTCAAACCCGAGCGCGGGGCCGCCGGAATACAAAGTCGCGACGATCTGGATCGTAACGGTGTTTCGGCAACTCCCCAAGTGGCCTCCTAACGAAGCTTCGCCGATTGACAACGCAACTATTTCGGAAAATTTATGCCGACGCAATCAGGGTGTCGAGTTGATTTAGCCAAAAACTTATCCTTTGTCCGCGTTGCATTCGCGATAATTGTATCAATTTTGGAAGACAATTGGGCTCGTGTGGTGAAACCGAAGGAAACGCTCGTGCCTGGCGAAGGGAAGTTTCTGCCCGGCAATGTGGACAATTCCGGTAGGGCTATCGAAAGGACATAATGAAGCTATAGTCGGTGCGGTTTCTGTGGATAACCGCTCGAGTTGACGATGAATGTAGAACGTCTCGAAATTGCGGATGTAATACTGATCGTGCCGCGCCGCTTCGGCGACGCGCGCGGGCACTTTAGCGAGACGTACAATTTCAGACGCCTGGCAGAAATTGGCATTGACCGGTCATTCGTGCAGGACAACCAAAGCCTGTCGCGGACAAAAGGAACGTTACGAGGGCTGCATTGCCAAGTTGCGCCTAATGCCCAGGGCAAACTCGTGCGCGTGGTCCGTGGCGCGGTCTGGGACGTAGCCGTCGACATCCGGAACGGCTCGCCCAGTTACGGCCGATGGGTTGCCGCAACCTTGACGGAAGCGGACGGCGAACAATTGTGGATCCCGGCAGGCTTTCTTCACGGTTTCCTGACCCTCGTTCCGGATACCGAAATCTTCTACAAGGTGACGGTCGAGTATTCTCCGCGCGACGAGCGCGGCATTATCTGGAACGACGCGACGCTCAACATTCCGTGGCCTGTGGAAGGTGGACCGGTGCTTTCGGAAAGAGACAAGCTGCTTCCGAACTTCGCGGCGGCGCATGACTGGTTTCCGTGATGAAGACGTTGCTCGTGACCGGCATGACGGGGCAATTGGCGCGCTCCCTGGCGACGTTGTCGCCGAAATTCGCCGCGCTGGGTTATGCGATGCGGCGCGCGGGTCGTCCCGAATTCGACTTCGGCCGGCCGAATACGATCGACACGGTCTTTCGGGCCGTGGCGCCAGCCGTCGTCATTAACGCGGCGGCTTGGACGGCGGTCGACCTGGCGGAGACGGAACCGGATGCGGCGGCTCGTACCAATGACACCGGCCCCGCACGCCTGGGAGCATTGTGCGCGTTCGCCGGGATTCCCTTTATCCATCTTTCGACCGACTATGTTTTCGATGGAACGAAGGGAGCGCCCTACGTCGAGAACGATCGTCCCAATCCCACCGGCGTTTATGGCGCGACAAAGTTGGCCGGCGAGAAGAAGATCATGGACCTTTCAGGCCGGTCCATGATTTTGCGGACATCGTGGTTGTATCACGCCGAGGGCAAGAATTTTGTGCGAACCATGTTGGCTGCCGCCCAAAAAACAAGCACGTTGCGGGTCGTGGCCGATCAACGCGGGTGCCCGACCAGCGCGGATGACTTAGCCGACGCAATCGCGGCGATCGTCGCGCAGATGGCTGGCGGCTGGCGCGACAAATATGGCGGCATCTTTCACGCGGCCGGCGAGGGCGACGCAACTTGGCACGATTTTGCTTCGGCGATCTTCGATGCCGCCTCGCGGCACGGCCGGCCGGTCCCGTTGTTGACGCCGATTACGACCGCGGATTGGCCGACGCCAGCCCGCCGGCCTGCCGACAGTCGTCTCGATTGCGGCAAACTGCGCGACCTGTTCGGCATACGTTTGCCGGACTGGCATTCCTCCGTTGCAAGGGTTGTCGATCAGATTTGCGGCGCCGCGCGCTGACGCCGTCCCGCTGCAAAAATGCGTCGAGCTATCATCCATATCGGCACGCCGCGAACGGGCACGACGACCCTTCAGGCAATTCTGACGGCTCGCCGTGATGAGCTTGCGCGCGAGCGAATACTCTATCCGGACCTAACGCCGCGTTCGGCTGCCGAGCTTCCCCATCTCAGCCATCAATATCTCGGCGAAGCATTCGATGGCCGTCGCCCCCGTCGCGAACGGTCGGAGCTTTTGACGTCGCTGGATGCAGCTTTGTCCGCCGCGCTGCCCGATGTGGCGATCCTGTCGTACGAAGGTCTTTGCCTGCTTCCGGCATGGTCTCGCGCCCCGCGGTTGCTGACCGATTTGTTCGCCCGCCAGGGCTATCGCACCGAGATATTGCTGACCGTCAAGGCGCAAGCGCTGTACATTCAATCGCAATACACGTGGCGCTGCCAATTCTTGCGCGAGCACCGGCCGTTTCGGCGGTTCATCGCCGGTGAACTACGTCACCGTCGCTACGACTACGGGTCAATTCTGCGCCCATGGGCGTCCGTTGCCGGCAAGGTCCACGTCGTTGCCGTTCACGAGCGCAGAACGGATGTTCCGTTCGTCGAACGGATCTTCGCGCAACTCGGTCTCGGTGGTTTGGTCGGTTCGGCCATTACAGCGGCGGATCTACGGCGCCGTGAGAACATCAGTCTCGGACCGGCGACGACTGAGGTCGCGCGCCGACTTTACCGGACCAATCATGTTCCGGGGGATCGAACCCGAGCGCGGGCGATCACCGATTTCATCTCGGACGCCGCGCGCGCCAGCGGATTGGACGCGTTGTCGTTCCAGGCGATCGACGCCCCGACGGCGGCGGATGTCGAGGCGCGCTTTCGTGCCGGCAACGACCGGCTGGCGCAGCGCTTTTGGGGGGAAAGTTGGGAACGACACGTTCCGACCCCGTTGCTTTCCCCGGTCAACGAATATGCTGAGCGACCCGCTGACGAGCGCACAGAACGATTATTTCAAGAAATCATCGCGGAGGCTCGCAAACACTTTGAGCTTCGGCCGAGGACGCTTCTTGCTCCTCTTACGCGGGGTTTCGGACCAATCAGGGAGGACTTGCCACGATTGCGCCGATCGAGGCAGCGGGGGTTATCGGCGTGAACAGAGATGCGATCAGATTGAGAAATTTTTGCAGCGGCACAGATCGCGCGTTGGCTACGTAAAGCAGATCTTTATTCCGCATCCGGAATTGGGAAAGCAAGACGTAGCTTGTTGGATCCATGAGATTCACGCGATAGATCACGGGTACGAGCCCATCTTTGCCACGAACAGCGTTTACCCCAAGCACATGCGCCAGGCTCGGGTTCTCGAAGCGGAACAGGTAGACGCCCGTCGCATCGGATTCGCCCCCCGTCACGGCGGATGCACGGGCAAGACCCTCGGCTAATGTCACGGTAGGGCTCTTGAAATCGATCTCCGTGATTCGACCCGACGAGCCGAAAACTGTGTACGTCCGTGGCTTCATCCGAACCACAATGCGATCGCCCGGCGACAGGACGAAGTTGTCGGAACCCAGCGGTGTGATTTGATCGAACGGCATCTCGACTCGCGTATCGCCGCGTACCAATTCCACGGTTTCATCAGACGGCGCTTCCGTTGGGCCGCCCGCAAGAGTCAGCATATCCAAAAGATGCTCAGCTCGAAGATCGAGTGGATATCGTCCCGGCTTTCTCACGTCGCCGATTACAAAAACGGTGTTGGCGACATTTTTGCTGACGGTCACGATAACTTGGGGTGAGATCGACTTGTTCTTAAAGACGGCGGCAATCCGCTGTTGTACCTCCTCGGCCGTCATGCCCGTCACGTGCAGACGGCCACCATACGGCATCTCGACTGTACCGTTCATGGCCACCTCGAGCGGCGGCAGGGTCGTCAACGTGGCTCCCGATGACTGTGGCGTTGCGGCCGCCGCGTTGGCACCACCCAAATTTGGTACCCCAACCGTCGGACTAAAGAGAGCGGGCGGCGTTTCAAAGATCGATACGGACAAAATGTCACCAACACCGATGCGTCCCACGGGTTCAGGGTTCGCCAGTCCGCGCGCGACGATGAACTGAGGCGGCTGTTCCTCAAGGACCTTAATGACATTCGGGTTGACTTTGACAACGCGCAGCGCAAGCGGATTGTGCTTCTCCAGCGTCTCGTTGATACGCTCGACGGTCGGTCCGCTGGTCGGTACGAACGTGCATCCCGCCAACCCAAATGAGAGAAAGAACAGGCCGGCCAATATGCCGCGGCGCCGGCCCGAACGGCAGGGTTCAGCTGATCGCATGCGCTCACGCATCATCGACGGACTCACCATAATCGCTTTCAGGTCAATTGCTTGGACGCGTCCGCGTAGGTTTTCTGTCGACGGCGTTTGAGTATGGGTGCGTAACTAATTGATTATGGCCAGTAAAACATTTAACCTGCAACCGTAAATTTGAAATTGGATACGCGCATATAGGGGATTGCGCCGTTATGCGCGGCCATAATCTTTAGCACGGGCTCACTGCCGATCCCACGTTCGCCGACGGGGCGGATGTAACGTCGATTATTGAAATGAGAGCCGAAGAACCGATCCGGTCTTCAAAGCTTCGTCGGGGCGCATGTTTTCTCTGCCGATATTTCCTATTTTTGCGAGGCCATGTGCGGGCCTGAGGCGTATCGGTCCGTTTACCTGGCGCTCGACCGATGACGATCCGCACTTTGTCATTCGACTGGCGCCGCGGCCGCGATACCTGTTGATCCTGCTTGACGGTCTGGGCGCGCCGCTCGATCCGATGATCTATTTCAACACCGGCGAAGGTTTCTTGGAGAGCGCCAGTCGTCCTCTTGAGCCAGCCGACCGGATCGCGTGTGTCATTGCGCTTCATCGGTTCCCGGAGCTCCGCGGCATTCGCCTCGATCCGACGACCCAGCAGATACGGTTCAGGGTTTCGGTGTTTGGCGTACGACTGCTGCGGTTGACGCGCTGGCTGATCGAGATGTCCAACTGGTTCTCGCCACGATCACTTTCGGAGAGGTCACTATTCGTCACCGAGTTGGTCGACGGCATGGAATGGGGTGCCGTGGATGGCGTTTGGGGCTCGCGACTTAAGTCGGCGTCCTTGGAAAGGCATTTCAACCATGTCGTCGCTCTTGCCGGTCAAATGCCCGCGGTTCTGGCCCAGGAAAATTCAACACCGGTGGTGTCGATAGTCGTGCCTGTCTTCAACGCTGCGCCACGGCATTTGGATGCGTTGCTTGCCTCGGTTCGGGCCCAGGATGGCGCGTCGTACGAACTGATCCTGAGCGACGATGGATCGACCCGGACGGACACGCGTCAATGGCTCGAGACAAACGCCCGCGAGAACGACGTCACCGTCGTCCGCGCTGCGGTCAACGGCGGCATCGCGGCGGCCACCAATGCCGGTCTGGCGCGCGCGTGCGGTCGTTGGGTCGCTCTTCTGGATCACGACGATGCACTCGCGCCTCATGTCCTCAAGATGTTCGCTCGTGCCTTGGAGCGACGCCCCGGCGCAACGTTCTTTTACACGGACGAAGTCGTGGTGGACGATGAATTGCGACCGGTCCAATATTTCGTCAAACCCGCTTTCGATCCGGTCCTTCTGTCGGGCGTCAATTACATCAACCACCTATCGTTCTATCGTCGCGACCGGCTGGGTCAGATCGGCGGTTTGGATGCCGGTTTTCAAGGCTCACAGGATTACGATTTGCTGCTGCGCTACCTCGACGGGCTGACGCCGGAGGAGGTCGTCCATGTTCCGTACCCCGGGTATTTGTGGCGGCGGCACAGAGCGGCACACTCGACGACGTCCAAATCGGCGGCCGTCGCGAATGCGCGGCGTGCCCTGGTTCGCGCTTACAGCAAGACCGGCACCCCGGTTACGGTCGAACCGGCATTGCTGCCCGACTTGCACCGTTTGCGTTTTGACATCGGACGGACGGACTGGCCGTCGGTCTCCGTCGTCATTCCCAACCGCGATTTATACGAGTTGGTTGCGACGGTGCTCAAAGGACTTGCGGAGCGGACGGACTATCCGGCGCTGCAGGTGATCATCGTCGATAACGGGTCCACGGATGCGCGCGTGTTGTCCCTTTACGAACAAAGCAAGCGGCAATTCCCGGATGTCGCGGTTTCGCTTTGCCAAGAGACGTTCAATTTTTCCCGCGCGGTAAATCGCGGTATCGCCATGGCGTCCGGTTCGCTGGTGTTATTGCTGAACAACGATATCGAGATGATCGATCCCGGCTGGTTGAAGGAAATGGTTTCCTGCTTCGCCTATCCCAATACCGGGATCGTTGGCGCGCGTTTACTGTATCCGAACCATCGCATCCAACATGCCGGCGTCATTGTCGGCTTGGGCGGTCTCGCCGGGCATTGGTTTTCGCAAGCGCCGGAAAAAATGCCTGGACCGATGGGCCGGCTGGCCGTGCGACAAAGTCTGAGCGCCGTGACCGCGGCGGCAATGCTGATCTCACGCGCGTGCATCGACGCAACGGGGCCATTCGATGAAGAAGCCTTTGCCATCGCCTACAACGATGTCGACTTTTGCTTACGAGCGGCCGAACGGGGCTTTCGCGTTGTCTGGACACCGTTTGCGACGCTGATCCATCATGAATTGGACAGTCGACGCCGCGACGAACGCCCCGAGATCATTGAGCGCTTCCGGCAAGAACAGGGTAGGCTGCGCGAGCGCCACGGCACCGTCGCTTTCGTGGATCGCGCCTTCAGCCCTTGGTACACGCGGGACCGTTCGAACCCGATTTACAAGTTCCGATCCGAGCTACCGGAATGCCGATAAGACAACATTGGCACGGTCCCCTCATTTTCGTCGACGATCCAAAAGGCAAGGGTGGGCTGGAAACAACGACCCGACCGATTAGCGCTTCAGTGCAGCGATATTCAGAGCACCGAACGGCACCCGCCCCGAAACGAGTCGACTTTTGCCCTCCGCGGCCGATTAGGGATATTGATGTAGCGCATCAACGCAATACGGAGCGGGCACGCCTTTTGGCATTTAAGTTTTTCGGAGGTGAAGACAAAAGTCGTCGTCGTTGAAATCGATCGCAATGTTCCGTCAAACGCTGCCCCGGCGCCCTTCTTTTTTTATCGCAATTCTTGCTTTCCTTATGTTCGGACCGGTCCGAGCTGGTGAACGTTCGTCTCAATGCCTCAATAGTGCAGGTGGTAAAAGGCATCTTTGAGAATTTCATTTTGAAAATCCAAGATTGCTTGATGTACCTTCCACCAATTGTCGACGGAGTAATCTTGGTTCGGGAAGGCGATGACCAGAACCGTCACGCCTAACGGCCGGAGCACTCGATTGAAGATCCAATGAACGCGCCTACTTGGAAAGATTTCGGTTGGAATGATGACCCGCTTCGGGTGCGTCTTTTCCGCCCATGCAGCGAGGGCGTTGGCTTCGTCAAATGTGCTCGATAATCCCATGCCAATGGTGGTGATTGCGGTATTGGGGACGCCAAGCTTCAGCAACGCTTCTCGATCGATATCCGCTTCGGCAGGCCGGATGCCAAGTTCCTCGATAGGTCCACCGAGCTTGGCGTTCGATATGAGAATTTGTTGCGCAAAGCCGGCATTGTAAAGTTTAGCGGCGGCGAATGGTCGCGTCTCGTCTCCGCCGCCGAGGATGAAAATGGCGTCGGCATGGGCTGCAGCATCGGACACGCCCCATGCCTTAGCAGCCTGACGCAGTAGAAAATCGTGCTCTGTCCACGCCCAATAGCCAACGACAACGATAAAAGCCACGAATGCGGAAACTGCTGCCCCTAGGCGGTATCTACGTTTGATTAGAAATCCCCTAACGGAATAAGAACATCGGATGGATTCGACGTTGGCGATACGTTATAGCTCCAGGCGCCTTGGGTCGAAACTCTCGAAGTTGTTGTCAGCAACGCATTCGAAACGTAGAGATCGTAGCGCATGGCGTCGAGGGGCAGGTTGAGGCCGACTTAACGTCGTCGCGCCCTCGATCCGCCCGATTGCCTTAAACTGAAAGAACGCGCACTTCGCCGGCTCCGAGGTCGCGGCGCGCTTTGGGTCATCATCGCATCGCCGATCGGGACCTGTAAGCTCGTGGGCGTCGAACCGCGGATCTATCTCGCCGACACACGCACGAAGATCGTCGACCGTCATCCCACGACAGCCGTATCGACGAATTCCTGCATGCCTCGTCCCAAAGCTGACCTCAATCCTGTGGCCTGAAAACACCACTTCCGAGAAAGCCGCGGCCGATGACGAAGACGCGCTCGGTGGTCGTGCTCCTACGAACGGCAGCGCAATATATGTAAAAAATGATATGGCGCTTTCGTAGTACGAAGGCGCTCAATTGTCCGAGTGGACGTGCTCTCAATTTACTGCACGTGCGTGTTCGATCGGTCTCCTGGAGATTTGTCTGCGAGCCGCTCCAGCGCAGTTGCGAACGCTGCTGCATGGCCCGGACGAACGTGCTCATAACCCGCTTGTTCGGGCCGATTGCATAGAGCATGGATGTCGGATTCGGTGGGGCCGACGAATATGATTGGTCGCCGTGACGCGATACAAGCGTAGACTTTCGATGGCAAAACGTAGCCGGCAAAGGCATCTCGCAGAGTAATTAGATGGGCATCGGCCGCCACCATAATTCCGGACAATGCCGAGAGCGGGCCCGGCAGTGTACGCTTATAAGGAAGGCCGTCGGCCTTGAGATAGTTCTCAAGGCGATCCGCATTCACGCCCGACGCATTTAGCCACAGGGCAAACCTACCGCTACCTTCCCTATGATGTTGACGATAGCCCTCCAGCACGGTCTCGAATTCATGAGCGACCCCAAAATTGCCTGAGTAGAGCAGCACTAAGTAAGCCGCGAGCTCTACCGGCTTGGCACAAGGCAATTCGTGGTCGCCGATTTTGACAGGCGACACATCGCGCTTCAGCTCAATTTGATCGGATGAAATACCAGCCCGAGTCAGAAGGTTCCGCTGATCGTCGCCGAGCACTTCGAACCGATCAACGCGTCGTCGAAGCCACCATGTCAAGCGGACAAGGAAAGACAATGCTGCCGACGGTCTCCCGCGGTCGGCGATGATGACTTCGGGGTAAAAATCCGTGATGCGATAGCGCAGCAGGGCACGGGCGAGCCATTTGGCCGGGACGGCCAAGAACAACATGAAGGGCGGGGAGCCCGTGAAGACCAACTCCGCACCGCGAGCATCCTTATGCCGCAAGAATTCGCGGATGAGACGCAGATTTGCACCGGATGCCCACGCCAAGCGGCTCAAGTAACTTGCCTTACGCACCGGTTTGGCGTGAAGTCGGCGAATTTCCAATCTTCCATTCTGGCCGAATTCTTCGATCGCTGTCTTTTGGGCCGTCGTCGAGAGGCCGAAAAGGTAAACCGTGCGACCAGCGATCGCCATTTGCCGGGCGAAAATCTCGGCGTATTGGCCCACGGCACCAAAGTCTGGCGGTAACCAATCCACCAGGTAGAAGACAGGTCGGGACACGGAGCTATTGAACCTCAGGGGGAGACATTAGGGCGGAGCCTTACGCTACCGCGCACCCTTTTTTGCGGGTGCGGCGTACCTGTTCATCAATCCACGAGTAAGTCTTCTCCAACCCCTGACGCAGCGGTTGACTCGGTCCCCAACCAAGCATGTTTTTGATCAATTTGTTGTCAGAATTTCGGCCACGGACTCCGAGTGGACCGGGGACGTGCGCGATATGAATTTTTTTGCCCGCAATCGCCATTGTCATTTCGGTGAGTTCATTGATCGTGACCATCTCGTCGGAGCCAATATTGAAGGGGCCGTTGTGCGGTGAGCGCATCAGGCGCAACGTTCCCTCGACGCACTCATCGACATAGAGGAATGACCGGGTCTGCAATCCGTCACCCCAAATTTCGATGGTGCCACCATTGTCGGCTTCGGCGACTTTGCGGCAGATAGCCGCAGGCGCTTTCTCGCGGCCGCCTGTCCAGGTTCCGTCGGGGCCAAAAATATTGTGATACCGCGCGATGCGGACGTCCATCCCATGGTTGCGCTGGTAAGCAAGGTAGAGGCGTTCGCTGAACAGTTTCTCCCAGCCATATTCACTGTCTGGTGCCGCCGGATAAGCAGAACTCTCTGCGCAATTGGGATTGGCCGGGTCTTCCTGATTATAGGCGGGATACACGCAGGCCGATGATGAATAGAAGATCCGTTTTATGTTTCGGCGGCGGCATGTCTCGACGATGTTTAGATTGATCGTTGCTGAGTTATGCATCACATCGGCATCGTGTTCGCCGGTAAAAATGTAGCCGGCGCCCCCCATGTCGGCGGCAAATTGATAGACCTCATCAAATTTTCGGTCGACGGCGGCTTTGCAGACGTCTTGGTCACGCAAGTCGCCAATCATGAAATCATCAGCGACCGTCTCGGCAAACCCGGGATATTTTAGGTCGACTCCCCGCACCCAGAAGCCCTCGGCCTTGAGTTGTTTCACGACATGACTGCCGATGAACCCACCGGCCCCGCAAACCAGCGCTTGTTTCATAGTAGCCCCGATTCACTCATGGAAATGCCCGTTTACTCAAGTCAGTTTCAGTAAATTGCTAACGGCGAACCGCCATGGATCCGGTTCGCTGCGATGCTTCGTCCCAAGCGAGCACGCGTGATTTTGAGGGCTCGCACGAACGGTTCAGAAAGACATTGTCTGGCGCGGTTATGACCGCCCGATCCGCGAGCGTTTCAAGGACTAAAGCTCTCGGGTTGGCAAAGCGCGACGTCCTGCAGTCCGCGCCATTTTGCGATGCCCAGAAATCGTTAAGTCAAGCCAACACAATACCTAGACTTCTTGGCGTCCGGCCCCAGCTTTAGGATTGCCGCCACCGCGCGGCGCTCGAGCTATAATCAGGCGCCGCTACCACCCGAACTGCGGCCGTATGGAGGCCGACGTCGGTAGGACATTCCATCATGACTTTCAAGAAATGAGAAATCCCTGTTTTTTTCCCTGTTAGCAGGGATCTCACGCCGGCGTCGCGTTGGCTAGCTAGTTTCCGCCGATTACTTCCTATGAAGATATTGATTTTGAAGTATAAAAATAACCAGCGATAACCGGTCTTATCGCTGAAAACGAACGCAAAATCGGGGCAGCGGCTTGCGGTTGTTTTTGGGGCAACGAGGCGGGAAGGGCGCCGCGGCTCGAACCGAGACGCCTTCCGCGGCGAGATAACTATACGCGACGTGCCCTTGGTGGTTTGCGCGGGGCCTCTAGTGGTGTCTGTGATGGCCGGTTTCCACCCGGCCGATGTCGCCTCGGGTGTGCCCTATTTTTGGGGGACGCCAACTTTAGATTGTTAGCGTAGATATGTATATCAACCCGATCAGTTCGGATTGTGACGGCGTCGTAGGCTAAATTAGGCATTATTTCAATCCTCAATTGTGGGGGTTTCCTGCGGCGATGTTTGCCGAGCTCCGAATTGTACTCGGGCCGCCAGGCTGCGTCTGCCGGCAAAATGATCTTGCCGTCGAACCCCGGTGCCCTGGGCTCGGCCGGGCAGCCGGTTCACACTCCTGTTCGAGCAGGCAGCCCTGATCCTGGTGCGCGAGAAGGAGAAGCGACCAGCCGTTGGCGTACCCGAGCATGCGTAAGGGCGGACTCATGAAGGAAAACGAGCATTACGTACGCGCTGATTCCCATCAGGAGTATCGTGGCACCCAGCGTCTCATCAATGGCCATCCCGATGCCTGGTGCAGCAGCCATAATGAGATAAACAACGAGCGATCGGTGCGGCGACATATACTCCCTCAATATGTGATGAATGTGATTGCGATCGCCGGCAAATGGGGACCGACCCTGCAATAGTCGTCGTCCCATTAGTCGTACGCAATCGATCACGGGCAACCAAAACCATACCAACGGGAGGTCGGCGGACATTCCGCCTTTCCCAAGCCGGTAAGCTGCGATAGCCCCAAGGCCGATAAACAACGACGCCGCGTATGCGCCCGAATTTCCCGAAAACAGACGGCCACGTAGATTGAAACTCAGCGTGACGAGCGACGAGCACGCCAGCGCGATATAGGGTAACGCTGATTCGATGCCCAGGTAGTAAGCGATGAAACAGCTCCATATCGCAACCGAACCGAGGAGCTGACCATTCATCCCATCAGCCATATTGGCCGCATTGACGAAGCCGATGACCATCACGGCGGTGACGGGAGCGGCGGCTGCTCCCAGAGCGATTGAAATCTGGTACCCGAAGCCCCCGAGCGCCAAGGTGTTCAGGACAAAGAGCGGGTTGATCGAGAACGCCGCAAAAACCACGAAAATCAATGCTGCAAACCGCCAAACTGGGGAAATAGCGGCTCGGTCGTCGATTACGCCAATCAGCAACATGGCCGTCGCAGCGATAATTGCCGTTATAATAAAGGGCTGGGAATGAAAGCCGACACCGTAGCAGAGTGAGACCGCAAAACTCGGGAGCAATACCGCAATCCCACCAACCAACGGAATATCGCCGTCGTGTGTCTTCCGAATGCCATCCGGCCGATCGATCAGCCGCGTGGCGCGTGCGAGAGCACGAGCACATACGCAAAGACCAACGCTAAGCGCGGCCGAAATCCCGCAAAACGCGAGTATGGGCGCAAGCACCCCGACCCCCGGTACCATACGGCCTCCCACCGTGTCGCAACGGCATTCGTATGGAAATTCTTAACAACTAGTTAATACCACCGCTCCAAGGGCAATGCGAGTCGATATTGCACTGCAATACGTTAACAGCCAACGCTAATGGTTCGCCGTTGACGATCGTTAAATAGGCTGCGAATTCCGACGCAAGGCGGCCACTGATTCTGACGGAAGGCGGCCACCCGTTCCGAACGAAGCCGGCCACCCGCTGCCGCCCGTGAACGGGAGGTAGTTGCTCTCCAAGTTGGCGATTTGCCCTCGGCTACCGTGCCCTCGCAACGAGAGCGAGGGAATGGGATGCCGACCGAGAGATTGCCGATGCGCAAGGTTCGAGAAGTACTTCGTCTGAAGCATGCCTGCGGAGCGAGCGAGCGTCTGATCACGCAGTCGCTGGGGATCGGCCGCAGCACGGTCGGCGAGTATCTGCGGCGTGCCGCGGTGATCGGCATCACCTGGCCGGTCGAGCTTGACGATGCCGATCTGGAGCGGCGGCTGTTCACGCCGCCGGGGTTTTACGCGGCGCCGACGCGGCCGCAGCCGGATTGGAGCCGGCTCCACGCCGAACTCCGCCGCCGCGGCGTCACGCTGATGCTGCTGTGGGAGGAATATCGGGCCGAGCACCGCGATGGCTACGGCTACAGCCGTTATGTTGCGGCCCGGGTTATGTGGTCTCGTGACGCTGTTCCCTTTCCCCGGGGAAGGTCGCAGTGCGCTTGACGCAACATAAGCGGCGTCTTCGCTTGGCGGATCTCACTCAATTCGAGGTTCGCCATTGGATCAGCTCTGTACTTCCGGCAGCGCCGCCGATTGTCGGGTTCAAGACCAACCGTTCGCTGACGAGCGGGACCGCTATCTCAGCCATTGCGCGGCACATGGCGCGCGGCCCGCGACCCTGAAGATCAAGCGCAACGAACTCCTATGGATCGCCCGAAGTCTCGCCCCGGGCGCCGATCGCGGTGTCGACATGACGGAGTTGATGGCGATCGCGCTGGAGCGACAGAATCTCCACGGGGCGGCCACCGCTGCGCGGCGGGTCATCGATATCGGGCGACCGTGGTTGCGGTTTCTCGGCTGGTGGCGGGAGCCCGACGAACCGCTTTTGTGCCGGGACCAACTCGACGGCTATGTCACCTGGATGCGTGACTAGCGCGGCTTCACGCCTTCGACGGTGGAGCAATGGGGCCGAACGACGACAAGATTCCTGCGATGGTGCACGCAGACGGGCCGCCAACTCGGAGAGCTGACGGCGGGCGATATCGATAACTATGTCGCCATCCAGGGAAAGGGCCGCTGGACGCGCGTCTCGACAGCCAACACGATCTCGGCATTGCGCGCGTTCTTGCGATACGCCGCGAAAGAGGGGTGGTGCTCGAACCGATTGGCAGGGTCGATCGCTCGGCCGCGGCTCTATCAGCAGGAATCGCTCCCGTATGCTCCGGATTGGTCTGTCGTCCAGCAAATGCTGGCCGACGTCGACACGGATAAGCCACGGGATATCCGCGATCGCGCGATCCTGCTCCTGCTGGCGCTCTACGGCATGCGGAGCGGCGAAGTTGCCGCTTTGCGGCTTGACCAGATCGATTGGGCGAAGCGAACCATCGGGCTGGTTCGGCTGAAGCGACGGCAACCTCAGATCTACCCATTACTGCCCGCCGTCGCCGAAGCTCTGGCTCGGTACATTGATACCGTCCGACCACCCTCATGCGTCTCGATACGCCGGAGGAGCGGCGTCAGTACGGCGCAGCAGGCACCGACCTGGTCGGCCAGGGTCGACATGCTGAGCGGTACGCCCTCCTTGGCATAGCGTTCGGCCTGGCGGTTCAGCGGCTGATGCTGCCCGAACTTCTCGAACAGGATCATCGCCAGAAGGCTGGGACCGGCCCAACCTCTAGCAATCACATGGAACGGCGCCGGCGCCTGGCTGATCTTCTCGCAGTCCCGGCAGGTGAACTTCTCCCGGACATGCTGGATCACTTTCCATTGCCGCGGAATCGACTCCAGCGTCTCGGTGGTGTCCTCGCCCAATTTGCGCAGCCGCGTGCTGCCGCAGCATTGGCAGGCCGTCGGCCCGGACTCGACCACTCGCTCGCGCGGCAGATGATCGGGGAAGGGCTTGCGCGACGGGCGTTTGCGGGTAAAGCCCGTCACATTCGTGGTCTTGGCCACGGCCAACTCGGCGGCCAACTCGTCCTCGGTGGCCGAGCTCTCGAGCTCCTCGAACCCCAGTTCCATCTGATCGAGTAGCCGCGCCGACCGTTCCGAACGATGGCCGTAGAGCTGGCGCGTCAGCTTCTCGATCTGCAAGCGCTGATGAGCGATCATGGCTTGATCGTCGGAGGCCTGGGCTTTCGCCACCGCCAATTCCGCCTCGACCCGCGCCGCCCGGATCGCTTCGTCAATGCGCTTGTTACGCTCGGCAACCAGCGCCGCCTTCAGTGCTTCAATATTCTCCGGTGGGTCTTCAAGGGCGGCGGCCATGCCATGATCGAATCACAAATCGCTGTCGCTGACTCCCAAAAAATGAAGCCGCCGTCTCTATCCCGCGCGCTCGGGGCGGAACGTATGACGCGGGTTCCGCCAGTCGATCCCGTCGAGCATATAGGCGAGCTGGGCGGCGGAGATCGCCAACGTCCCGTCCGCCGGCGACGGCCATAGGAAACGGCCGCGCTCCAGCCGCTTGGCATAAAGCGACATCCCGATCCCGTCGTGCCAGATGATCTTGACCAGATCGCCCCTGGCGCCTCGGAATACGTACAAATCACCGGCGTGCGGATCGCGGCCGAGCGCCTCTTGGACCTGGAGCGCCAGTCCGTTCATGCCACGCCGCATGTCGGTGCGGCCAACCGCCAGCCAAACCCGAACCCCAGAGGGAACCGGAATCATCGCCGCCCCAGAACCTTGACCACGCGCGTCAACGCCGCCGCGTCCACGTCCACGCCGACGATCACCCGATCGCCGCCGGCGAGCACAATCTCCATGCGGCCGGCATTTACCGAAAGTGCCGGCAAAGTCACGGGCGTCGCCGCGGCCCCGATCGTCGCCGCCACGAATTTGACCGCGTTCTCGCTCCCAGGCGCGACGGCTGCTTCCATCTCGCGGCGCCACGTGAACAGCATGTTGGCATTCACGTCATGCCGCCGCGCCACAATCGATACCGAGGCGCCCGGCGCATATGTCTCGTCCACAATCCGCCGCTTCTCTTCCGCCGACCAAGACCGGCGGCGACGACGACCTTCGCCGGTCGTCGCTCCCTCCGCCCCTTTCGTCACCAACATCAACGATCGTGTCCATCAGCTCTTCGTGGACACGATCGTCGTGTCGTCACGCGACACAGATTGTTCCCCGATCCACAAAACCCGTCCAGGCGGCCCTCGGCGGCTTTCAATTACCCACAAATTCGGCTCCGATGCCAACACCCAGTACGATGTCGGTGAGGCGGGACATTCCGCGCCACATGACTGTGTTGCCGGGTGGCGGATCGTTGGCGCGGGCGAGATAGCCACCGAGCCTGGCGATCTTGGTCAGATAATGTGCGAGCGGCTTTCGTGGTGGTTGGGGTTTGTCGCTCACGAGGCGATCGAGCACGGCGATTTCGGTCGCTGTCAGTGCGAGAGTAGGCAGCGCGTCGGGAGCTGAACGATTGAGCATCGTCATCCAGAAGACCCGCCAACTCAAGATGCAGAAGATCGAGACCAGATTGGTCAGACGCTGGGCGGTCCTGAGTTTCGATTCCTCGGCCTTGCAGCCCGATTTGAGGATCTTGTGGAACACCTCGATCTTCCATCTCAAAGCATACCATTCGAGCTTCTCGATGGCGTCGGCGCGGCAACCGACGGGCAGATCGGTGATCAGCTTCCACTCGATTTTCTTTCTGTTCTTCGGCGTCCCGCGCTCTTCGGCATGGATCACCGTCAATGTCAGCGCGGGATAGTGTTTCTGCTTTCCGATCGGAGGCAGGACGCGAATCTTGCGGTACCTGATCTCGAGAACGGCTTCGTCGGGATCGCCGTTGCTGTCTCTAACGTCGAAGCGATGCAGCCCTCTGACCGCAACCTCTTCCATCTCGTCGGCGATCGTGTGATCCCCGTCCCCGGCCAAGCGATCGACACAGGTCCTGATCAGGAAATGCGTTCCGGCTTCCTGGGCCGTGCAGAAAAGCTCGTAGATGTCGCTCTCGCGATCGCCGATATGGACGCATCGCCCCGGTTCACCGAGAAGCTCCGTGGACTGCCTGACGTTCTCCAGCCACCGGATGCTTTCCTTCTTCTCGATGGGGACGCGCGTCGGATTGATCTTCTTCTTGAGCGCGGCGGTCCCTTTGAATTTCTTCCGGGTCCAGAATTTGACGGCCGCCAGCCCGAGCGGCAGCCCCTCGGTCGTCACCGCGAGGCTCGAATGCATCAGGATGCCGCAAACCGTGTGCGATCTCAAACGCCCCGCCTTGTCCCGTCCGCTGTTTATGCTCTTCGTTATCCCGATCGCGTCCGTGTTCTCTCTTTGTTTCATGGAGCACAAGGACGGGACCATCGGTGGCGACAGTGCGGTCACGGGTCGATTGTAAGTGACCGGCCAAGATGTCCGACTCGTTGACCCGATCGTTGGACAAAAAGCGATAGGCGGCCTTGGTGTTGGCCCAGTCTTGGCAGACCAACGGAATGCTTTGGCCCATGGCGCTCCCGATCTGCGCCACCAGCTTGCGGAACCGCTTGCTCAGGCGCTCGTCGGCAAAACAGCAGCCAGCAAGCTCGCGATCAACCCACGCGTCGGATTTCCCATCCATTGGCACCGCTCCCCTTGCGATTCGGTGCCCAACAAGGAATCACGACCGATTCCGGTCATGCAACAGATTGTGCGTCCCCTCCGCGTAATCGGCTAAATGTGGGTAATTGAAAGCCTCGGCGGAGGCTTACCTTGAATCAGAATTCGACGCCACAGGGAAACGCAGAAATCGGGGATGGCACGGCTACACGCAAACGTCTTGCGCCACTAAAGCTTTTTACAGGGCTCTTTCTCTCTGGTTTGCTCAAACAGTGCGACCTTGGACTTTTGAGATCGCACGTCGCGACCAGTTCCTCCGCACTCGTCGTAAAATTAGCCAGTGACCATCATTTTGCGAAATGATGAAATTCAGTGCCCGTCGGCAATTGGGAGGCCCGTGACCAAAATGCCTGTATTACTGTATTCGACGAATACGCGGTAAAGGCGTAAATCCGTCGTGTCGCTTGGAAGTGGAAAAAGTCGCGAAGCCCGCCCTGCGCGGATTTGGTGAAGCGTCGCAGTCAACACCTTTTGGTTGACCGCACTTTCCTCCGGAATTTCTCGTGATGCAGTGTCTGGGTCGGGTGATGCTTTGGTCTGGCAGTTGAGAAATTCGATCCCAACTGAACGCGACGCAGCATCAAAGAACTTAGGTTGGTCACTCACGATTCCTATGGCAGAAATCTGTGCACCACTGTCCAAACGGATTTTGATATCGCAACTAATTCTGAGGTTGAGCAGGGCCGCGATTCCATCAAAATTGCGCAAATCTATCGCGGGATCCGACCGACAATCGGTTTGATATGCCGTAGATCCGATATACGCAAACCTACTTTCACCGGAAACAACGGCAATTTGCCTATCATTGCCACCGCCCGCATCGTACCAAATGTCGCGAACGGCGACGTGCGCGTTGTTCGATATGCCATAGCTTATGTTGTTCCCGCTGGAAGCTCCTGCAAAAATATCTGTGATGCCACCTCTCCAATGCCCACTCGATGCTAGTGGTCCGCCGGTCACTTTTACACTGATGGCGTTCTTGCCTCGATTCTGTGCACCATTATGTTCAAAATCGTGAAGTTCAAGGTCAGCATAATCGAGGCCGTTGACGAAGAGATTGGTGTAGGACGAACGAAGAAACGGCGATTTCATAAAGACGCGGCTTCCAGGCTGGTCGGCACCATTAACTTCAATGCCATCGGCGGAGTGACTCGCGCCGTTCACAGAGAATTCTCGCAGAATCGCATGACTCGGCCCTTCCACGCGAAGCACACGTTCTCCCCGTCTTCCATTCCAAACCAAGTGCGAATTATATCCGTCACCCACAAGCTCAATTTGCTCTCGTCCAGGAATATGTATCGTCGCGATTATGCTGTAACTACCGGCCGGAATGTGCACGACGGCCCCTTTACCTCCTGACGCAGCAGCTCTGTCAATAACTTCCTGAATTTGTGCGGAAGTCGAACCGGGTTTCACTTCGAAGACCCTCAAATGATTGTTGGCGGGTGTGTTGGGTAATGTGGGTATTTTGGACTGAACCGAATCCCGGTCGACGGTGCGATCATCGACCGAGTGGTTATGACCACTGGCAAAGAGCGGATGTGCCACCGTGAAAGTATTTCCCATTGAGAACAGGTCGGTCCGCAAAAAGCCGGCCGCGACAACGACTGGCCCTGTACCCGCGTCGGCGGAGCTGCGGATTATGTTGTCGAGAAGAACGACGGGCCCGAGATTTCGAACTGAAATTGAAGCGGCATTCCGCGTATCCAGTATGGTATTTCTTTCAATTGTGATGTTGGCCGGATTGTTCGTGCCCCCGGCAACGATGAACTGTGCCGATCCGATGGAAAAGTTGTCGCGAAAATTGAAAGTTCCCGTGTTGCCAATGACGATATCTGACGAAGTCGAATTTTCAAAAATGCTTTCATATATGTGAAAGTTGCCTGCTCCAGGTGAGTTGGTGACGCCGACTGCATTATCCTTGAAGAGTGAATCCCATATGAACATATCCAGCGCATTGAAATTCTTCATCCCAATGCCGGCGACTCGATTGTGAATGAAGCGGTCCCGAAGCATGGTGGTCTCAGCGCAGCCGTATCCCAGATTGCCGCAACGGAAGCCAATATCGACGTTTTCGAAGGTGTCGTCCGCATATTGGTTTCCAGTATCAAAATAATTGCCAGCGCCCTTCCATGATTGATCGATTGCTACTCCGGCCAGGCCTTTGCCGTCGAAAGTCAATCGGTCAATTCGTGAATACGCCAGTCCATTTAAATAAAGCATTGCTGATTTTGAGCTGGGACCGTCCCAAAGGATTTTTGTCTTAGAAGGATCGGCACCAACAATATTCACGTATATCCGCGCAGTTAAATAAAGGGGGCGCGTAATTCGATATGTACCGGCCGGAAAATATAACGTCGCTAAGGTCGAGCCGAGTTTGTCAAGGGCCGCCTGTATGGCACTTGAATTGTCAGTGACACCGTCGGCCTTGACGCCAAACTCAGTTTGAACATTTGCCCAGCTTGCAAAAGGTCCGACGAAATCCTCATCACCCATCGCGTGGGCGTTGCCGGAGATGAGCGCGAACGAAAGTATCATTGCGCTAAGTAAAGAGTTGGTATGCATGGGATTTCGTATCCGTTTTACCGAAGCGTGGTTTACGACGTGCAGGTACCCAGTTGTCGGGGACTGCTGGCGCCTGTATAGCGCGACAATCTGGGTGAGAACGGCGCGTCAATCAGGATGGGAAGAAGCGGCCGCGCGAGATGATCATTGTCGCTGGCGATTATTTTGACAAGCGCTTTGATTGACGGCGCGCGTCAATCATCATCGACAGTCTCGGTATTTTTGATTGTTGCGCGTTCCGCCGGGCGGCCTGGCCCTCGTTTTCGATCGAGCGCGGCACGCCGCCGATAGCTCTCGACGTTCATCTCGAGGATTGTGGCGTGATGGACGAGGCGATCGATGGCAGCGAGCGTCATGGCCTGATCGGGGAAGATTTTGCCCCATTCACCGAACGGCTGATTGGCGGTGATGAGCATCGATCGCCGCTCGTAGCGTGCAGCGATCAACTCGAATAGGACACTGGTCTCGGCCTGATCTTTGGTGACGTAGGCGATGTCGTCGAGGATCAACAGATCATAGCGATCGAGCTTAGCGATGGCGTTTTCAAGCGCCAACTCGCGGCGTGCGACCTGCAGTCTTTGAACGAGATCCGTGGTTCGGGCGAACAGCACGCGCCGGCCGTTTTCGATCAACGCGAGGCCGAGCGCTGCCGACAGATGGCTCTTGCCGCCGCCGGGTGGCCCGAACAGCAGAATGTTGGCGCCTTTCGCCAGCCACGTATCGCCCGACGCCAGTGCCATTACCTGAGCCTTCGAGATCATTGGCACGGACGCGAAGTCGAAGGTGGCGAATGTCTTGCCAGCAGGCAGTCTCGCCTCAGCCAAGTGCCGCTCGATGCGGCGATGGCGGCGGTCAGCCAGTTCGTGCTCGGCGAGCGCTGCGAGGAAGCGGGCCGCCGGCCACCCTTCCTTGTCGGATTGCTCGGCGAGCTTGGCCCATATCAGCTTGACGCCCGGCAAGCGCAGATCGCTGAGCAGCAACTCGACGCGCGCCGCGTCGATCGTGTTTGCGTTGCTCATGCGACCACCTCCAAGCTGGAGGCGGGCTCGACGGCATGGACCGCCGCCAGCACGTCATAGGCGTTGAGCGGCACGAGATTCACCTCGATTACCGGCACAGATCCTGGGGTTGGCCCGAACCGCTCGCGCAGTACCGCCAGATCGAGCGACCGACCAGCGTCGAGTTCCGCATTGATAGCGATGGCCAACTCGGCCTCGCAGCCGCGCTCGTGCGCCAGCGCCAGTAGCTCGACGGTGACCTTGCAGGCCCTTTTGTCGCCGACGTCCGCGCGCAATGCCTCGAATGCCCGCGCGTAAGCTGGACGCGGGAACAGCTGGCCGCGATAGACCAGATTGAGCAGTGCCATCGGCTTCTTGCGGAGCGCGTGGATGACGTGCCGGTAATCGACGACATGACCGCCCTTGCTGTTTGAGAGCGGCCGCCCGCGCCGAAGCGTCATCATCGGCGTCGAGCCAAGGAAGCAATCAAGCCTGTCGTCATAGAGGTGTATCCGCAGTCGGTGGCCAATCAGACGCGATGGCGCCGTATAGAAGACCCGGCCCAGGGTGAAGCCGCCGCTCGCGGTGACCGTGATGGTTTTCTCCTCGTAATCGGCGGTGCGCCGCTTCGGCAGTTTTGTCAGCTCCGGGCGCTCCAGCTCGATCCGCTTGCGGATGTGGGCGTTGCGCCGACCGACGATCTCGTCGACGAAGCGGCGGTAGCCGTCAAGGTCGTCGAACTCCCCACCACCGCGCAAGAGAAGCGCATCTTCCAGCGCCCTCTTGAGATGGCCGTGCGCGCTCTCGATCGAGCCATTCTCGTGCGCGACGCCAAGGTTGTTGCGCGTCGGCGTCATGCCGTAGTGGCGCATGAGGGCCTGATAACGCTGCGTTAGGTCCTCCTGAGCGTCACGGTCGAGATTGCAGAACGCTGCCGACAGGCTGTCGCTGCGATGCTCGTGCGGAACACCGCCGAGCGCCCACAACGCATTCTGCAGGCCCTCCGCCAAAGCGACGAAGCTTTCGCCGCCGAGAACAACATGAGCGTGCTCGAAGCCCGAGAATGCCAGCCGGAAGTGGTAGAGCCGATGGGGCAGCGGCACGCCGGCGATTGTAATGCCGAGCGCGTTCGTGTCGGTGAAGTCAGAAAGGCCGAGACGGCCAGGCGCGTGTTCTTGTCGGAAGATGACGTCTCGCTCCGGCCCGGCCAATGCCCGCCAAGCCCGCATGCGTCGCTCCAGCGTGCGCCGGATGCCAGGGCTGATCTCAGGATGGCGACGCAGGATCTCTTCGTGAACCGCAATCGCGCGGATACCCGGTGCCGCCTCCAGGATCGGCACGATCTCGGCCTCCCATACCTCGGCGAGCGGATCGGGCCGGCGACGGCCGCGTGACCGCTTCTTTTGTGATGGCAGGCGCGGATCGCTCTCGATCCGGAAGCCGGTCGCCGGCGAAAAGCCGGCTTTGGCTGCCGCAACCTCAGTGCCGTGGGTCTTTCGGTAGCTCATATATGCCCTCATCTGTTGGTCGTTTATGTGCAGGCCAGGCAATATCTGATCCCTCAAAAATTGAGACGAATCAGAAACTTAACCCAGTCGTTCACGACCGCCTGACGAGTTCCGAAAAACCCGCCGCCGGGGATGGTCTGTCTTCGGTCGGGCTACGCCCTCCCTCCGTCAGATCATCCCCGGCGCTCTCTCATCTTGATTGACGCTGATCTCTCACCTTGATTGTCGCCGCGCACG
>CAWKOL010000008.1:0-366353 GCA_963851285.1 uncultured Alphaproteobacteria bacterium | reverse complement strand
CTGTCAGTCCGTCAAATTTTTCCGCTCTTGATTTCAAGGGAAAATCGGACGGTTCGAATTTTGCGTGGTTTCAACAACTATCGCCAACTATCGGCCAATTTATCGCGTCGTCAATCGCGATGCGCACCCTGGCCCAAGATCAAAAAAGACCGTCGGCATCTCTAGCACCAGGCGTTCGCGCCGGCCATGTTTATGCTCTGCTGATCACAGACGAACCAAGCCTATTAAGGTTGCTGGACGACAACTGATCCATATAGACACACTTGGCTGCGGCGGTGTTGAAGGATATACGGCCGACGAAGGTCTGAGATGGTGACGAGAAGGCAACGGCGTGACGGGTCGGTGCGCTAAGCCCATCCATGAGCCGGCTTCGAGTTCGTCTCGCTGCAATGCGTTGGCCTCAATAAGACCGAGGCGCGTGCGCCTCGGGTGTAAGGTGCACCTAGGCAATTCCCAAGCGCCGGAAGACCGGAACCTTCACCAAGTCCAGGAGGATGGCAAAGGCCGCGGCAGCCGCGAGCGTGCAGGCGACCACCCAAGCAGGCAACGGCGCCATGGCGATGCCGCCGATGGCTAAGGTCGAGGCGATCAGGATATCGGCAACCGACGACACGAGAAGCCAGACGCTGGGTCGGGATGACCAGAGGTGACGGCGCTCACGATTGGTGTAGGTGGTGGCTTGGTTGCCGAACACGATAACGAGGAAGGACAGGGTCTGTAGCGCGCCTATAGCCAGCCCTAGCCGATACGCGCCGAAGGCCAGGATGGAGGTGCAGAAGATCAGCTCACCGAGTCCCATGGTCACCCCGGCGATCGTCAGATTGCCAACGCGCCAAGCGTTTGGCTGCGGTGACGGCCGGACATGATCGGTCGTCAGTGACATGCCGAGGAAGTCGCCTGTGATCATGATCAGGACCATTAGCAAGGGCGTCAGAATTGCGTGGCCGGTAAGGAGCAACCCGATCGCCAGAAACAGTACTTGGACGGTTTTCTTCGTGATGGAGTTCAGGGCGTAGCTCAGGATGCGCTGGAAGGTAATACGACCTTCCTTGACCGCGGCGACGATGCCGCCAAGCCCGGCGTCGGTCAGGACCATGCCGGCGGCCGACTTTGCGACATCGGTCGCCGTCGAGACCGCGATCCCCATTTGCGCCTGGCGGAGCGCCGGAGCATCATTGGCGCCGTCGCCACACATGCCGACGGTGTAACCTCCCGCCTGGAATGCCTTGACGAGCTTAAATTTATCCTCGGGTAGGACGCCGGCGAAGACAGCGAATTGCTCTGGGTGGACGGCATCCGGGATTGGGCCGGGCGGGCAGACGGCGCCGTCAAGTCCCACCGCCTTCGCAACGATCGCCGCCGTCCCCGACGCATCACCCGTCACCATGACGGCACGGACGCCCAAGTCGTGCAATTCGGCGATCAGGGCGGCTGAATTGTTGCGCGGCGGATCGCTGAGCGCGATGAGGCCCGCGAGCTTCATTCCGGCCGCCAGCCCGACGGCGACCGCCAACACGCGAAAGCCCTTGTCTTCGAGTTCCTTGGCAGCGGCGACAAGGTCCGGGGAGGGCTGGGCGAGCGCGCTCACGACAGAGAAGGCGCCCTTGACGATACGCTCCGGGTTTCCCGTTGCGTCTGTCGTGGTCGCCTCAGACATCTTCTTGGCCGGATCAAACGCGGAAAATTTGACCAACTTCGGTGCATCGGAGATGGGCTTGCGAATTGCCGCCGCGCGAACGGCGCCGTCGACCGGATCCTGCCCGCCATCCGAGCTGGCCAGCGCCGCCAGCGTCAAAACATGTGCCTCGTCAAATCCGGGCGACGGACAAACCGTCGTGACCGTCAGGGCGTTTTGGGTCAGCGTCCCGGTCTTGTCAGCGCACAAGACCACCATTGACGCCGCCTCATCGACGGCAGACAGGCGGGTGGGAAGGACTCCCAACTTCGCTAGAGCCCTCGCGCCGATTGCCGACGCAAGGGTGAAGGTGGCCGGTAGTGCGACGGGTATCGATGCCAGGATGGCCGTCAGCACGAGGGGCATGATCTCGGCAACCGGCATCTTGAGAAACCAGGCATAGGCCACCAGCAGCACGATAATCGCGCCGTTGAAGGCAGCGAGATTGCGCACCACGCGCAGCACCGCCTTCTGTTGCGTGCTCACGACATGAGCGGTTCGAACGAGCTCGGCGGTTCGTCCGAATTTGGTGCGTGTACCGGTTGCGGTAACCTCCGCCTCGGCCTCGCCGCGCCGAACCAACGCCCCTGCGAAGGTTTGAAGCCCCGCGCCGGCCTCGATCGGCACGGATTCGCCCGTGAGCATGGATTGGTCAAGCAGAACTTCGCCGCTTGTGAGCTTGACATCCGCCGCCACCACGGCGCCTAGCGAGAGCTTCACCAGATCGCCGGGGACCAAGTCGGTGGCAGGAACGGTTTTCCATGCTCCGTCCCGTTTGACCGAGGCGGAGAGCGCAAGTCGCGACTTCAGCGCGGCCAGCGTCGCTTGGGCTCGGCTTTCTTGGAAGAGTCCAAGCGCGGCGTTGAACAGAAGAAGAAGGGCGATGATCGCTGCTTCGACATATTTGCCGAGCACGAGTTCAAGCACGATCGCCGCTTCGAGCATCCAAGGCACGGGCGCCCAGAATTTCTGCAGCGCCATGCGCAACGGATGTGCGCTGGTATCCGGCATCGCGTTGGGGCCGAATTTCTCCAGCCGACCGCGAGCCTCGTCGCTTGTCAGGCCATTTTGCGGTACCGGCTGCCCGGGCTTGGTAGGTTTGGCTGACGAGATGTTCACCGCGGATAGCTGGCTCGCCATGCTCCAACTCTCTTCTGATTGGGTACGAGTTGAGCTCAGCCAAACAAATCTCAGCGACAGTGGACACTGCAAGGCGATCCTAACGGACACCCCGCGGCGCCTTGCAAGGTCTGCTTTCCGGCGAGCTGTCCTTCAGTCCCTGCGTTAGAACGCGCGCTCCGTTGCCACGTCATGGGGGTCTCCGTCGCACCGAGCGCTCCATCCCCTTCGAGGCAGTCATCGAGACTTTCTCAACATACCAATTTCAGACTTCTTTAGCCCTGCTGGCTATGCCTAATCTCAATCCTAACTGACTAAAAGCTCATCGGAGAAACGTAGAAATCATTTCTCCTTGGCATGGCGGGCGATGAGAGCCTGCGCATCGCGCTGGATCTGCCGGAGATGCTCCTCGCTGCGGAAGCTTTCTGCGTAAATCTTGTAAACATCCTCGGTTCCCGATGGCCGGGCGGCAAACCAGCCGTTTTCAGCGACCAGCTTGATCCCGCCGATGGGTTCGTTGTTGCCGGGCGCTTTCGTCAGCTTCGTTTCGATCGGCTCGCCCGCCAGGTCCTTCACATCAAGTTCGGCGGGGTCCAACTTGGCGAGACGTGCCTTCTGCTCTGGTGTGGCCGGCGCATCTATTCTTGCGTAGAAGGATTGACCCAGGTCCTGCGTGACGGACGCATAAAATAAGTTGGGATCATGGCCGGTGCGCGCGGTTATCTCCGCGGCAAGCAGGCCCATGATCGGTCCATCCTTGTCGGTCGTCCATACCGCCCCACTCCTACGGAGGAACGATGCGCCGGCGCTTTCCTCGCCGCCGAACGCCAGCGATCCGTCGATCAGGCCGCTGCTGAACCATTTGAAACCGACCGGCACTTCGACCAGCTTACGTCCCAGTTTCGCCACGACGCGGTCGATCATGCCGCTGGAGACGACGGTTTTGCCGATGGCGCTGGCGTGGCGCCACTGAGGCCGGTTCGCGGATAGATAGGCAATGGCGGCCGCGAGAAAGTAATTCGGGTTCATCAGTCCGCCCGACGGGCAGACGATGCCGTGCCGGTCGGCGTCGGTGTCATTGGCGAAGGCGATGTCGAATTTGTCCTGCAGCGCGATCAACCGCGTCATCGCATAGGGCGAGGAGCAGTCCATCCGGATCTTTCCGTCCCAATCCACTGTCATGAAGCGAAACGTCGGATCGATGGCGTCATTCACCACGGTCGCGGCGATCTTGTAGCGCTCGATGATAGGCTGCCAATACTGTACAGCGGCGCCACCCAGCGGGTCGATCCCGATGCGCACGCCCGCTGCACGGATCGCTTCCAGATCGACGACATTGGCGAGGTCGGCGACATAGGGCGTGATGTAGTCATAGGCACGAATGCACGCCGTCTTGTGGGCGCGTTCATAGGGCATGCGCACGACACCACCGAGTTTCTTGACGAGGAATTCGTTCGCGGCTTTCTCGATCCAGCCTGTCACATCGACATCCGCCGGGCCGCCGTTGGCCGGGTTGTATTTGAAGCCGCCTTCGTCGGGCGGATTGTGCGAGGGGCTGATAACGATCCCGTCCGCGAGCCCCGTCTTACGGCCCAGATTGTAGGTCAGGATCGCGTGCGAGATCACCGGCGTCGGCGTGTAGCCGGCGTGCTGGTCGATCATCGTTTCGACGCCATTCGCCGCGAGCACCTCGATCGCGGACGCGAAAGCAGCTTCCGACAGCGCGTGCGTGTCCATGCCCAGGAACAGCGGCCCGTCGATGCCGGCGTGGCGGCGGTAAAGGCAGACGGCCTGGGCGATGGCCAGGATGTGCGCTTCGTTGAACGCGGCGGCAAACGCGGAGCCGCGATGCCCCGAGGTGCCGAATACGACGCGCTGGGCGGCAATCGCGGGGTCGGGTACGAGCGAGAAATAGGCCGTCACCAGGCGGGGAATATTGACCAGCAGCGACGGCGGGACCGGCTTGCCGGCCAACGGGTTTATGTGTTCCGACATGGCAACCTCATTCTGGTCCGAGAACGAGCAGCACACGGTGCGTGGCGCCGTCGTCTGCCAGGGGAATAAGCGCTTTTTTGCTGTCTGGCATAAGTGCGCCGTCGAGCATGACCGAGACTACTCCGCGGCAGACGCTGTTGGGGTTCTTCACCGCGATCTCATAGCGCGCGGAACGATAGCGGAAGGCGATCTCGAAACCCGGCCAGTTGCGGGGAATGCAGGGATCGAGCGCTAAAGTCGCACCATGCAACTGAAAGCCGAGAAGTCCTTCCAGTGCCACGCGATACATCCATCCGGCCGAACCGGTGTACCAGGTCCATCCCCCACGCCCGACATGCGGTGGTTCGGAATAGAGATCGGCGCAGACGACATAGGGCTCGACCTTATAGCGGTGGATGGCGGTTGGGCTGTCGGCATGGTGGATCGGGTTGAGCATCGACAGCAACTCTCCCGCTCGGTCGCCGTCGCCCTGCATGACGAAGGCCAGCGCGGCCCAGACCGCACCATGGGTGTATTGTCCGCCATTCTCCCGAACGCCCGGCGGGTAGCCCCTGATATAACCGGGATCGCGCGCCGGATGATTGAAGGGCGGGGTGAATAGCAGCAATAACGAGTCGTCCCGGCGCAGGAGGTATTTGTCCAGGGCCGCCATGGCGCGCGCCGCGTGCGTCGCTTCCGCGGCGCCCGAAATGACAGCCCAGGATTGGGCAATCGAATCGATGCGGCATTCATCGTTGGCGACAGAGCCAAGCGGCGATCCATCGTCGAAATAAGCGCGGCGATACCAGTCGCCGTCCCAGGCCTCGCGCTCGAGGGAGTCCCGCAGGGTGGCGGCGTGCTGACGCCAGGCCGCCGCGCGCTCGGGGTTGTGATGCTGATCCGCCAGATCGGCGAATGCTATCAGCGCCGCATACAGGAACCAGCCGAGCCAGACGCTCTCCCCCTTGCCGCCGGCGCCGACGCCGTCGAGACCGTCGTTCCAGTCGCCGGTGCCCATCAGCGGCAGGCCGTGCGCGCCAGTTGCGAGACTCTTGTCGAGCGCCAGCGCGCAATGGTCGAACAAACTGGCTTTGGCGCCGGCCATCGCCGGCAGGAAGAACGCATCGCGCTCGCCATCTTTCAATACGGGCCCTTCGAGAAAAGGTACCGTCTCGTCAAGCACAGCGAAGTCGCCGGTCGTCCGGATATAGTGGGCGACGACAAAGACCAGCCAGCCACGGTCATCGGAGACGCGTGTGCGGACACCGCGCCCTGATTCCGGCAACCACCAATGCTGGACGTCACCTTCAACGAACTGCCGCGCGGCGGCGATGAGGATGTGCGCCCGCGCGATTTCGGGCCGCGATACGCACAGCGCCATCACATCCTGCAATTGATCGCGGAAGCCATAGGCGCCGCTTGCCTGGTAGAAGGCTGACCGCGCCCATACCCGGCAGGCCAGGGTCTGATAGGGCAGCCAGCGGTTAAGAAGAATATCCATCGCGCGGTCGGGCGTCTTGACCTGCACGACCCCGAGCGTGTCTTGCCATTGCTGGGTGACCGCGGCAATGACCGCGTCGAGATCGGCCTTGCGATACTTTGCGAGAAGCGATTGCGCTTCGGCCCCGCCCGGCGACTGCCCGAGAAAGAAGACGATCTCCGTTGTGCCCGCGACATCCAGTGTCACCCGCGTCTGGAGCGCGCCGCAGGGATCGAGGCCGGCGCCCGTGCGATTGGACAAATGCGCCCCGGACGTCAGCGCAAGCGGCCAGTCCATCGCACCGTCGCGCCCCAGGAATTCGGTCCGGTCGCAGGTCCAGGCCGTTTGCTTTCCGTTCAGATCGGCGAACGCCACGCGATCGTGAAACGGCTCGCTCCACGGATTCCACGCGAAGATCGCGCCGGTTTCGGGATTGATCTCGGTGACGACGTAAGGCGCCGTAGCCGATCGGTTGGGGCCGAGGACCCATTCGACGTATGCGGTGATCGACAGACGTCGTGGGCGGTCGGAACGATTGGCGATCTTCAATCGGGAAATCTTGATCGAATCGTCAACCGGAACAAATTGCAGAAGTTCGAGCGCAATGCCGTGCGAGTCATGGTCGAACCGGCTGTAACCCTGTCCATGCCGCGCGGCATAAGACGCGGTCTTGTCACGGATGGGCAGCGCGGTCGGCCCCCAGACCTCTCCGGTGTCTTCGTCGCGCACATAGATCGCTTCGCCGGGTCCATCGCACACGGGATCGTTCGACCACGGAGTTAGCTGATTTTGCTGACTATTCACCGACCAGGTAAAGCCGCTGCCATCGGCCGAGACCTGGAAGCCGAATGACGGGTTCGCGACCACGTTCAACCATGGCGCCGGCGTGCGGTCATTTCCTTCCAGGAACGTCAGATATTCGTGGCCGTCATTCGTAAACCCGCCGAGCCCGTTGAAGAACTCCATCGCGGGACGCGGCAACGGCGTTTCGGGCGCCGCGGCCGGCGGCGGCGGCCTCCGGGTGGAAGGCGCGCCGGTGGGATTGAGATCGCGAGCGCGTTTGAGCTGATCGGCCAAAGAACCGCGGTTGCCGTGGAGTACCGCGCGTGCGCAAGCGCTAAGCAGACCGCGAATTTCGGGGGAGACGAGATCGGCGCGCAGGACGAACACGGCCCCGCGCGGATCATGGCCCGGAATCCGAGGCATTGACTGGTTCATGCGCACCAGCGCGTCGAGCGAGGTCTGCAAGTCCTGGACATAGGATGCGGGGCGCTCGTTAAGAATCACCAGATCGACGGCCATCTGTTTCAACCGCCAATATTCGTGAGCGCGCAAAAGCTGCCGGACGAGTTCGAGATGTCCGTCCTCCTCGACACGCACCAGCACGATGGGCAGATCGCCGGAAATTCCCTGCGCCCAGAGCATTGACGCCTTGCCCGCGCCGCGCTTGAGCACGTCGGGGGCCGGCCGCAGGGTCGGATCCGAATAGAGGATATGATTGGCGAGACGCTGGAACAGGTGCGCCTCGTCCGTGACGATGCCCAGATGGTGCAACTGCATCTGAGCCTGGGTCCAGGCCAGCGTCTTCGCCCGATCGAACGCGATCGGATCACGATGCCTGTCGGCCAGATCAAGCACGTCTTCCCGTGACGAGGCGGCCAGCGTCCAGAACGCGACACGTGCCGTTTCTCCGCGCGGGATCCGCACATGACGGCGCAGGCTGAAGATCGGATCCAGCACGGCACCCACGGTATTGGAGAGCGGCCAGCCTTCGGCAATGGCGGCCGGCGAGCGAATGGTTTGCCCACGCCCGAGAAAGCGCGCGCGATCGGTCTCGAACTGTACGTCCGCGGAACTTTCGCCATCGACGACAGCGAGATGTGCCGCCCACACGAGCGGGTCAGCCGCCGAACGCCGGCGACGGGTCGCGAGGATCGCACCCAGGTCGGGGACAAATTCCGTCTCCACGAAAAGGGCGGCGAAGGCGGGATGCGCCACGTCGTCGGGTTGCCGCGCAAGGACGATTTCGGCGTAGGAGGTAAGTTCAAGATCCACCGAGCGGGTTCCGTTATTGGTGATTGAAACCCGGCGCACTTCGGCGTCGTCCTCGGGCGAGATAACGATTTCGAGCGTTGTCGTGACAGCCGCGTCGGTCCGCGCGATCGCGGCGCGATCTTCCGAGAACGTTGTCAGGTAGCTGTCGGGTTCCACCCCGCTTGGCTGGTAGCCGGCCGACCAGGTGTTGCCCGTGTGCACATCACGCAGGAAGATGTAGGCGCCCCAGCCGTCGCAGGTGACGTCCTCCCGCCAGCGGGTGATCGCGATATCGTGCCACCGGCTGTATCCCGATCCCGCCGCCGTGATCATCGTCGAATAGCGTCCATTCGACAGAAGGTGCGTGCGCGGCACACGCGAATGCGCCGAGGCATAGTGGCGCTGTGCGTCGGGCACCAGGCTGGCGTTCTGCGCGGCCGCCCTCGCCGCTTCGTCCGGCGCCCGGGCGACAACGACATCGCGGGGCATCCGCTCCTGCAGCAGAAGTTCTGCCGCACGCATGATCGGTTCGGCGTGAAACCGCGTGCGCATCCGGCCGTCCTGAAGCGCGTTCGCGATACCGACGATCGTCATGCCCTGATGATGGGCCATATAGGCGCGGATGACGGCGACCTTGGTACCGTCCGGCAGGCGGGCGCTTGTATAGTCGAGCGCCTCGTACCAGCCATAGACGCCGCACGCGCCCATCTCTGCCATGCGCTGGAAATTGCGCGCCGCGGCGGTGGGATCGATCATCGCCGCCAGGCCGCTGGCATAAGGCGCGACGACGGTATTTTCGCCGAGGCCGCGCTTATAGGCCAGATCGGGGATACCGAAACTGGAATATTGATAGGTCTGCTCGATGTCGCGGACGTTGTATTCGGATTCCGACATGCCCCAGGGCACGCCCAGTCCGTCGCCATATTTCTCCTGCCGCCACACGACCAGTCGGTTCGTCTCATACAGCAGACTGCCCGCGGGCGCGCGCATCACCAGGGACGGCATCAGATACTCGAACATTGATCCGGACCAGGAGATCAGGCCCGAATTACCGTCGATCGGCGTCAAGGTGCGTCCCAGCCGGAACCAGTGCTTGGCGGGCAGATCGCCCTTGGCGATGGCGATGAAGCTGGCCAGTCGCGCTTCGGACGCCAGAAGGTCGTAGAAGTTGTCATCCAGCGCACCATCGCTGTCGCGGTATCCGATGGACAGCAGTTGTCGGCCGGCATCGAACAGGAAGCCGAATTCCATGCTGTCGAACATGGTTTTCGCGAGATCTTCCATCGCCGCGAGGCGATGCGACAGGGATCGGGCCGCGTCGGCGGATTGTTCCAGCGCGGCCATCAAGGGCGCGAGGTCCACGCCCTGAGGGCTGTTCGCGAGCAGCCGCAATATTGCTTCGCAGTGCGCTGGCAGCGCGGCCAGGGTGGGGGTCGTGGCCAGCAATACGGTGGCCTCGCCGCCGGCCAGGCGCGCGGGCGGAAGTAGGCTGGCCCACGGCATCAGCACATCGATCTCCTGCCGATGGGCGTGGGTGGACGCGCGCAAGGCCTCGGCCCAGACGGTGATGTCCGCTTCGGCCATGCCACCGCGTTCGTGCGACCAGGCCTGTGCGGAGGCGGCGATCGCATCGGCCTTTTGCGTCAGATCCGACAGGCATTTGGCAACGTCCGCCGGCGTTGACGGCGTGTATAGGAGGCTGGCGGCGAAGCCATCGATGGCTGCGTTCAGGCCTGCCCGCGCGGCACCCGGCGCCGGGTGCTCCGCAAGCTGTGGACGTGCGGCGTCGCGCAGCAGGGCGATGGTGTCGCTGAGTCCCGCCATCCAATTCGGATTGCCGATAGGACCAGCAACGATCTCCCTGCAGGCTTGGCCCAGTACAATAAGATGACCGGCAAGATTGCCGCTATCCACCGAGGAGACATATTTCGGCTCCAGCGCGCGCAGGTCGCTTGTATCGTACCAGTTGTAAAAATGGCCGCGAAAGCGCTCCAGCTTCGCCATCGTGGCGAATGTGCCCTCGAGCCGCTCCAATACGTCAAGCGTCCCCAGCCAGCCGAAATCGCGCGCGGCAATGATCGAGAGGAGGTATAGCCCCAGATTGGTTGGCGAGGTACGGTGAGCGACGACCGGTTCGGGATCTTCCTGAAAGTTGTCGGGCGGCAGCATGTTGTCTGCCGCCGTGACGAATGTTTCGAAGAAGCGCCAGGTGCGCCGGGCGACCAGCCGCAGCGCCAGGGCGTCCGCCGGGGTGACCGAAAAATGACCGTCCTGAAGCGGCGGCTTGCTTGCCCAGCGCGCGACGAGGGGGGATACCGCCCACAAGAACACAAACGGTACCGCGATCGGCCAGCTTCGCAACCCGAAGGCATAAAACACAAAGGCGACAACGCCGGCGGATCCCAGGCTCGCCGCGATCTGTAGCGCAAGGCCGCGCGTGTCGAACCGCGACTCCGCTGTCGTCTGTGCGGCCGTCACCCACTGGAGCAAGTGGCGCCGGCCGATAAAGACGCGGAACAGCGTGCGCACCACCGCATCGACCATGACCCAGGCCTGATGCGCGAGGAAGGTGATGAGGAACGCACTCTGCAACAGGCCAAGGGCGAAATCGCCGCGCAGCGAGCGCAGATGATTGCGCAGCGAAACGCCCGCGCGGTGCGGCACGATGCCGTCGAGCGCCGGCAACAGCGGGGGCACCGCGATGGTCGCAAGGATATAGGCGGTCCAGACCTCGGCCGCCCGCATCGGCAGCAGCCAGCCGATCAGCATGGCGAGAAGCGCCGCCGGCGCCGAAAGCGAGCGGCGCAAATTGTCTATCAGTTTCCACCGGCCGATCAACGGCAGCGGCGTTTTCGGCGAACCGTCGCTGGCCGTGTCGCGAAAGCCGAAGATCCAGGGCAGCAACTGCCAGTCGCCCCGCACCCAGCGATGCTGGCGAGCCGCGGCGACGGCGTAGCGGGAGGGAAATTCCTCAACCACCTCGATATCGGATGCCAACCCCGCCCGCGCGAAGATGCCTTCCAGCAGATCGTGGCTCAGGACCGAATCCTCGGGAATCTGGCCTTCGAGCGCCGCCTCGAAGCTGTCGACTTCATAGATCCCCTTGCCGCAAAAGGAGCCTTCTTCGAACAGATCCTGATAGACGTCGGACACCGCGAGAGCATAGGGATCGAGCCCATTGGGGCCGGAAAAGGCGCGCTGGAACAGCGAACCCTGACTACCGATGGACAAGGATGGCGTCACACGGGGTTGCAGCACGCCGTGACCGTGGACGACCACACCGGCATGCGGATCGAAATCGGGCTTGTTGAGCGGGTGCGCCATCTTTCCGACCAACCGCCTGGCGGTCCCGATCGGCAGGCGCGTATCCGCGTCGAGCGTGACGACGTAGCGGATGCCGGTGGGCAGCACCGGCACATGGCCATCGATCGGCATGAACGTCGTATCGGTATCGCCACGAAGAAGCCGGTTGAGTTCGTGCAGCTTACCGCGCTTGCGCTCCCAGCCGATCCACCTGGCTTCGCCGTCATTCCACATGCGCCGGCGATGCAGAAGGAAGAAGCGCGGGCCATTGCGCACCGGCCCGTAGCGGGCGTTCAGCCGCGCGATGCCGGCTGTTGCCAGGCCTAAAAGCGTATCGTCGTCGGAGTCATGCTCCGTCTCGCAATCCCGCCAGTCGGAGATCAGCGCGAACGTGAAATTATCGTCCGGGTTGGAAAGATGGTGATCTTCCAGCCGTTCGATCTGCTTTTCGACCGCCGAAGCGCCAGAAAGCAGAACCGGCATGACAATGATCGTGCGAAGATCCGGCGTGACGCCGTTGCGCAGTTCCAATCCGGGCAGGATCCTTCCACCGACCAGTTTGGTGATCGTGCGGTTTACGATTGCGATTGCAACATCCGAAGCCGGAACCAAGCCTACGATCGCCAGAACAAAAAGCGGCCCGGCGGCGATTCCCAAAGATGCGACCGCGATGAGTATGAGCGCGAGAATGATCGCGGTGCCCACCGCGATCATGCCCATATAGCTGGTCACGCCCAGATCGGAATTGAAATGAAAGAGCCGGGTCCCCAACGGTACCCGACATCCCAGTTCCCTCTCGAACGTTCGGCGGCCCCTGGCGATGAGGTAATATCCTGGATCGCTTTCCCGCCCGTGCGCGGAAACCTTTTCGGCCACCTGGTCCGTCGCGCGTCTGGCGGCGTCTATCGCGTGCCTGGTCACGTCCACTTCGTCACGGTCTGATTCGCGCGCGAGTTCCTCGATCGCGCGCCGGTAACGGTCGCGTGTCGGAAAATCCATCGCCGCGAAATTGCTGGCGCCGCGCAATACCGCGTCGACCGGACTGACGCTTTCGAAGAATTCAGCCCAATTGATCGTCGAGACCAGGCGCATGCTCACGATGACATTGCGAACGCTCACATCCGTTGCACCCTGGCGCAAGAACTCCTCGCGCACGATCCGATCGGTGGTTGTGTGTGCCACCGCCAGCTTGTCGTTCAGCCAGCGCAGTGCCGGTGTAGTGTCGGGATCATGGTCACGCAGACGCTGGGCGAGTTCGACGGCGAATGCCGTCGACCAGGGCGCCTGATCGAGGCTGCGCAAAATGGCTGACGCCGGTTCGGCATCTCCGGCTGCCGCGATCAGAATCTGGTCCGCGAGCACATCGGCCAACTGGACCGCCGATTGCTGCGCCATGATCTCCTCGGCCAAACGCCGAAGATTTTCGACGAGCGTGATGCGCAAGGTGATCGCGAGCGCCCATAATTCGCCGATGGTCAACGGCTGGATCCGCTGATACGCCTCGACGAAGCGCGTGAGTTTCTGGGTATCGAACGCGCTGTCGGTGTGTGCGATGACGGCCCAGGCGACACCGAACACGCGTGGATAGCCCTGCAACGGTCCTTCCGCCAATTTCGGCAGTCTGCGGTAATAGCCGGGCGGCAGGTCGTTCTTGATTTCGCGCGTCTGTTCGTCGACGATATGAAAATTGTCCAGCAGCCATTCCGCCGCCGGCGTGATCGGCTGGCGCGCCAGATTTGCCCGGACGACGGCGCGATAGGTCTCCGTAAGAACTCTGGTGTTGTCGTAAAGCCGCTTCGCGAGGAGACGGCCCTGCTTCGCGCGGGGTGATATGAGCTGTGCGGCCGCCAGACTCTCGGCGTGCTGCTCAAGGCGTTCGATGCCGAAAAGTTCGGCACGAATCGGTGGCTCCGGCGGCTTCGAAACGGGCGGGCTGAATATGCGGTTTGGCGCGGGCCCTGGGCTAGCATTGCCGCGCGCCGCGACCGGCGATTCGACCGTCTTGCTGGTCGTGCCCGTTTCTGGCTGGCCGGGTAGCTTATGGTCGGGCATGAGCCATTGCACCCAGGCGTTCACGTCGTGAGTTCCCCGCGAATCACTAACAACTCCCGCTCGCGGTCGGCACTGATTTTTGGGTAGCTCATGCCGAGGTCTTCGAACGTATCGAGGATGATCTGGGAGACAATCAGCCGTGCGTTATGCTTGTCGTCCGCGGGAACGACATACCAGGGCGAATCGCTTGTGCTTGTGGCGCCGAGGCAGGCTTCATACGCCTTCATGTAATCGTTCCAGAAGCCCCTTTCCTTGATGTCCGCCGCGCTGAACTTCCAGTTCTTGTCCGGCTCGTCGATGCGCGACAGGAAGCGCTTGCGCTGCTCTTCCTTGGAAAGATGAAGGAAGAACTTGACCACCCTGGTGCCGTTGGCGTGGAGGTGTCTTTCCAAGTCCGTGATGGATCGGTAGCGCTGATGCCAAAACGCATGAGCATGGTTCGGTGGATCCACGAGTGCCTCGCCGCGCAGCAGTTCGGGGTGCACACGCAGGATCAGCACCTCCTCGTAGTAGGACCGGTTGAAGATGCCGATCCGCCCCCGCTCTGGCAGATCGCGCGTCGTCCGCCACAGGAAATCGTGTTCCAGTTCGAGGCCGCTGGGATGCTTGAAGCTAAATACCTGGCAACCCTGCGGGTTCACACCGGACATCACGTGCCGGATCGCGCCGTCTTTTCCAGCCGCATCCATCGCCTGGAAAATCAGTAGGATCGCGTGGCGGTTTGAAGCGTAGTGAAGCTGTTGCTGCTCGGCGAGCTGCGCAACGTGATCGTCTAAAAGCTCCTTATATTGCCCCTTCGACTTGTACACAGGATCAACGTTTGTCGGCCACTTACCGAGATCGACCTTGTCTCCTTCGCCTACGCGAAATTTCTTTGTGTTTATTTTCATCGCCTTCATTCCATCCGTTGACTGATCCGGATCATCCGATTCACTTGAGTTTCTGCGGGATCGCGTCGGTCGGTGTCTTGGCTTCGCCGCCTGGCTGCAGTTCGGATTTCTCTGCGGGCTCGGCGTCGGTCTCGCGCGCCTTCGGGGCGGCGACGCGCGCCTGTGCCTGAGTGATAGCCGCGGCAATGATGCGCCCTGCATCCTCCGGATCTTTGACGAGACCGGCCACAAGGAGATCGCCGAGCGACGTGTTGAGAAGTGCCGCAACGCCGGCATTGGCTGGAGGCGTCGGGCCCGCTTCCGCTTTGGCTTCGACCTTGGCTTCCGGTGGAGCCGCGGTCTTGGCTTCAAGCGCGGCCTCGGGTTTTGCGTCTGGCTTCGGCTCAGCTTCGGTCTTGGGCTCGGCCTCCACTTTCGTTTCGGACTTGGCATTAAGCGAAGGCGCGGTCTTGGCTTCAGGCGCGGCCTCGAGTTTTGCGTCTGGCTTCGGCTCGGCTTCGGTCTTGGGCTTAGTCTCCGCTTCCGTTCCGGAACCGCAATCCGGCTTCGACGCGGCCTTGGCTTCAGGCTTGGCCTCGAGTTCTGCGTCTGGCTTCAGCTCGGTTTTGGTCTCGGGCTTGGCATCCGCCTTAGGATCGGTTTTGGATCCCGACAGAAGCTCGACTTCAGCCTGCCGCTTGGTGCGAGGTTCGACTTTCGCCGCACCCAGAATCCGATACGTCAACAGCTTTATGCGATCGTTCAGGAGAGCCCAGGCGAGAGCGTAGCCCCAAACCAGCAACGCCCAATTCCACCCGAGCGGGGTCACCAGCCCAAGGCCAAAGATTGCAATACATGTTGCGACTGCCTGCGTGCCCAATACCGCCATCCATAAAATCCGCGCAGGCCGGATGGACCAGAACGGGCCGCGCGTTCGGGTCAAGAAGATTGTCAGATGCCCGGCCACCGAAAGCTTCAAATACATAAGCGTTTGGATGTGCGCCCGGTCGAGATGAAAGACACGCTCGCCGAGGTAGAAGAGTCCGAACGCGGCGATCACGCCAAATACGCCCAACACAGTGGAGACGCCCAACACCAGGCGCATATTCCAGGCTTCCGGCGCATTCTTGTACTGAACGTTGTCATAAGCGATCGACAGGATGGCGCCGTCATTCAGCAGCGCCAGCATCACGATCATCACAGCCGTAAGCGGATAGAAGTTGAACACGACGATTGCCAGCGTCATGAAAAGCAACACGCGGAACGTCTCGGCGATGCGATAGATCGCGTAACTGTTCATGCGTTGGAAAATTCGCCGGCTTTCCTTGATCGCGTCGATGATCACTGACAGCCCGGGAGTCATGAGTACGATCGCCGCCGCGGCGCGGGCGGCATCCGTCGCGCCGGAGACGGCGATGCCGCAATCGGCCTTCTTGAGTGCCGGGGCGTCGTTCACCCCATCGCCGGTCATGCCTACGATGTGACCGTGCTTCTGCAGCACGTCGACAATGTGGAATTTATGCTCCGGGAAGACCTGGGCGAAACCATCGGCCTCCTCGATGGATTTGGTTATCGCCGAGGTTTCCTTGGTCTTGGAATCACCAAGCATGCCACCATCGAGAATGTTCGTGCCCATCCCCAAGGTCTTGGCGGTCTCCTTGGCGATCGCCAGGGCATCCCCGGTGACCATCTTGATCTTCACGCCCATCGCGGCCGCGGTCGCGATGGTGGATTTGGCATCTTCACGCGGCGGATCGAACAGCGGCAGCACGCCAAGAAGCTGCCACTTCCCGTCGCCGTCGGCGCGCGCGACGCCGAGAGCGCGAAAGCCGCGCGCGGCGAAATCGTTGACGGCCTTGTCGACGGCGGGTTTCACGGCGGCGGCATTGGCCGACAACGCCACGATGACCTGCGGCGCCCCTTTCGTTACCTTGAACGTCTTCCCGTCCTTGTCCTTGACGGTCGCCTCGGTGCGCTTGTGCACCGGATCGAACGGCTGGAAATGCGTGACCTGAAACGGTTTCAGCGCTCCTTTGTCTTTCAGGCCGCCGAGCACGGCGAGATCGATCGTATCGTTGTTCTCCGCGCGCGAGGCCAGGGCGCCGGCAAGGATGACCTGGTCGGCCGTGATCTTATCCAGACAGAAGGGATCGCCCAGGGTCAGCTTGTTCTGCGTTAGGGTGCCGGTCTTGTCGGCACACAGCACGTCCACGCCGGCCAATTCCTCGATCGCCACAAGCTTGCTGACGATCGCCTGTTTCTTGGCGAGCAGGCGCGCACCGACTGCCATCGTCACGGACAGCACCGTCGGCATCGCCACCGGGATCGCCGCCACCGTCAGCACGAGGGCAAACTGCAACGTCGTGAGGATCGGATCGCCGCGGTAGATTCCAAGCGCGATGATCACGGCCACGAGCGCTATAGCCAGCATGATCAGGTAGTTGCCGATCTTCAGCACGGCCTTCTGGAAATGGCTGACGGTGACCGCCGTTTCCACAAGTTCTGCCGTCTTGGCAAAATAAGTCTTCGTGCCCGTCGCATAGACGATCGCGCCGATCTCCCCGCGACGAATGATTGATCCAGAGAAGACCGCGTCGCCTGATTTGCGCGTGGCGGGCAACGATTCACCCGTGAGCGCGGATTGATCGACGGAGACCTCGTCGCCTTCCAGCAACCGCGCATCCGCGGGTACGATGTCCCCCAAACGCAGGCGAATGGCGTCGCCCGGCACCAAGTCTCGGGCCGGAGGCGTGACCCACTTTCCGTCACGCTTCACCCGGGCCTTGATTGCCAGCTTGGCCTTCAGGGCGGCGATGGCGTCCCCCGCCTGACGTTCCTCCCAAAATCCAACCACGGCGTTGGCCAGAAGCAGAACGAGGATGATGCCAAAGTCCGGCCAGTGCCGGGCTACCGCCGACAGGATCACGGCCGCTTCGATCATCCACGGGATCGGGCCCCAGAAATAGGAGAGGAACTTCAAAAACGGGTTGGTCTTCTTCTCCTCGATCTCGTTGGGCCCGTATTGGGTCAGCCGCTTTTGCGCCTCGGCTTGGGTGAGTCCGTCCGGTGACGATCCCAGTTTTTTCTCCACCTGCGCCATGGGCAGGGTTTTCAGATCGTCTTTCGCATCGGGCGCCGGTTCCGGCTTGGGCGCGTTCTTGGTTCCAGCCTTGGACGTGGCCCCGGATTCCGCCTCAGCTTTGGCTTTGGGTTCCGTCATGGCTGTTCTTTCTGTCTTTGGCTAACCCGCCGGTTTCGAACGTGCGGGTACGGGTTGTGATGTTCCGATATTCTCCATCGCGGCGGTGTAATCGCCGCGGCGGGCCGCGCGATTGCAGGCGGCTCGGTGATAGAGAGCCCGTTGAGCCGCCGATACGTGAGCCTCCTCGCCGCGCCAGATTTCCAATGCGGGCTGCTGGATGGCGCGCGCGAACGAAAACGCCACCGCCCAAGGAAGGCGCGACTTGAACCTGACATTCATCGCGTTCAGGCGGGCCGAGGCCAATTCGCCGGACTGCCCGCCCGAGAGAAAGGCGATCCCCGGAACAGCAGCAGGAACGGTGCGCAGGAGACACGTCACGGTGACGTCGGCCACCTCGCCGACCGCTTCCTGCCGGAGGCAAGCCAATCCCGGAAGCACCATGTTGGGCTTCAGGATCATGCTTTCCAGCATTACGCGTTGCGCGCAGAGTTGAACAAATACCGTGCGGAGGACCTCTTCCGTCACCTGCCGGCACTGCTCGAGCGTATGGTCGCCGTCCATCAGCACCTCCGGCTCGACGACGGGGACCAGCCCGGCTTCCTGGCACAAGGCGGCGAACCGCGCCAAAGCCTGCGCATTCGCCTCGATGCATCCTCGGCTGGGCATTTCGGCGCCGAGAGCGATCACCGCGCGCCACTTGGCAAAACGCGCGCCCATCTGAAAATAAGTCCCGAGGCGGTCGCGCAGCCCATCAAGGCCTTCCGTGACCTTCTCTCCGGGGAAAGCGGCGAGGTCTTTCGCGCCGGTATCGACTTTGATGCCGGGAACGATACCGGCCTTGGCGAGAACCTCGATGAAGGGCGTGCCACCCGTCGTGGACTGACGGATCGTCTCGTCATAGAGAATCGCGCCGCTGATACACTCGCCCAGACCGGGGGTGGTCACGATCAATTCCCGATAGGCGCGACGCGCCTTCTCGGTCTGGGGAATCCCAAGCTCCGCGAACCGCTTGTCGCAGGTGGGATTGCTTTCATCCATCGCCAGCAGGCCCTTGTCGTCGGCGACCAGCATTCGCGCGGTCTCGATCAGTGCTCGCGCATTCGCTTGCGCCGGTCGCGCCGTGGGCCGCGGCGTTTCGTCCAACCACTTCCGCGCTTCGGCGGCGTCGGCGTGATCAAAGTATCGGCTCGTCGCCTTCGTAAACGGCTTGAAGAACGCCGCCATGCCCTGCTGCCACTTCCTATCCCCGACCACCGCGAGCCGCTCGATATCGGCGTAATGTTTGATGTCGAACTGGATTTCATCCCACAAGGCGCCGGCTTCCCAGCCATGAAACCCGGTCAAATCGAACAGCACGCGTAGCTTTCCATGCAGAGAAGCGAAGCGCTCGAACTCAGGCACGAAGTGATCGAAATCCACTTTTGCCGCCTTTCCCGTGACATGAATGGCGAGAGTCTTCCCGCCGTTCTCTTCGCTGAGGTCGATGGGCATCGTGGACTCCGTTGTTTCGATCGAGGCTAGAATTAGAATCCGAAGCGACCGACCGATCTCACCGACCCGACCGCATCGCGCGCAGGGAACGGTCCAGACGCGTGCGTCCCGGTCGTGCGATGAGCGGCGATCGAATCGGTGACGCCCGTGTCGATCGAAGCGGCATCCGTCCTGATTTGTCCGCCTCGTTCACTCCCGCCGAACCACGTTAGGCTGGCGCAGCTGCGAGCGTCTGATCCGTAAAGCGCTGCACGTTCCGCGCGTTGCTACCCTTCCATTTCCAGTTGCGGATTTCCGGCAGGTCCTGGCCGTGCTTGTCGATGTACTGCTTGTGCTCGATCAGCTTGTCCTGGACCATTTGCTTCAGGTAGGCGCCCTTGGTGCCCACATGCGGCAGGCGGTCAACCACGTCCTGCACCAGGTGAAAGCGATCGAGGTCGTTCTGCACCCGCATGTCGAAGGCCGTCGTGATCGTGCCTTCTTCCTTGTAGCCGCGGACGTGCAGGTTGCGGTTGGTGCGTCGATAGGTCAGCCGATGAACCACCGAGCTGTATCCGTGGAAGCCGAACACAATGTGCTTGTCTTTGGTGAAGAGTGAATTGTAGTCGGTTTCGCTTAGCCCGTGCGGATGCTCGCTGGCGGATTGCAGCTTCATCAGATCGACGACATTGATGACCCGGATCTTCAAATCGGGCAGGTGCTCGCGAAGGATCGAAACCGCGGCCAGGATCTCGAGCGTCGGCGTGTCGCCACAGCAGGCCATCACCACGTCCGGCTCGGCGTTTTGGTCGTTGCTGGCCCATTGCCAAATGCCGATGCCTTCCGTGCAGTGCACGGCCGCTTCGTCCATCGTTAGCCATTGCGGCAGCGCGTGCTTGCCGGCTACCACGACGTTGACGTAATGCCGGCTGCGTAGGCAGTGATCGAAGACCGAGAGCAGGCAGTTGGCATCGGGCGGCAGGTAGACGCGAACGATGTCGGCTTTCTTGTTGATGACGTGGTCGATGAAGCCGGGGTCCTGGTGGGTGAAGCCGTTGTGATCCTGCTGCCAGACATGGGAAGCGAGCAGATAATTGAGCGAGGCGATCTTGCGGCGCCACGGCAACTCCGACGTAACCTTCAACCACTTGGCGTGCTGGCTGAACATCGAGTTGACGATGCGGATGAAAGCCTCGTAGCTATTGAACAACCCGTGCCGCCCAGTCAGCAGGTATCCTTCGAGCCAGCCCTCGCACTGATGTTCGCTGAGCATCGAGTCCAGAACCCGTCCGGCGGGCGCTAGGAACTCGTCATTCTCGACTTCGCGGGCATCCCACTGGCGGTCGGTTACTTCAAAAACCGCTCCGAGGAGATTCGAGAGCGTCTCATCGGGACCAAAGATGCGGAAGTTACGTTGATCCTGGTTCAGCTTGACCACATCGCGCAGGAACCGTCCCAGTACCAGCGTATCCTGGCCGTCAACGGCACCAGGCGACGGTACGCTGACAGCATGGTCGTGGAAGTCCGGCATGCGCAGGTCGCGCAGGAGAATGCCGCCATTGGCGTGCGGGTTGGCGCCCATCCGCCGATCGCCCTGTGGCGCCAGTTCGGCCAATTCTGGGATCAGCCGTCCGTTTTGATCGAACAGCTCCTCGGCCTTATAGCTTTTCATCCAGCGTTCGAGCTGCTGGACGTGTTCGGGGTGCTCGGCATCCACGAGCAGCGGCACCTGGTGAGCCCGGAAGGTGCCCTCGACCGGCAGGCCGTCGACTTCCTTCGGCCCGGTCCAGCCCTTGGGTGATCGGAGGACGATCATCGGCCAACGCGGACGGGTGGCGACATCCTTGCTCCGCGCATTCTTTTGGATTTGCCTGATGTCTTCGATGGCCTCCTCGAGGGTTGCGGCCATCAGCTGATGCATCTTTTCCGGTTCGTCGCCTTCGACAAAATATGGCGTCCAGCCGCAGCCGCGTAGAAACTGTTCCAGTTCCTCGTGCTCGATGCGAGCGAGAACGGTCGGGTTGCTTATCTTGTAGCCATTGAGATGGAGGATCGGCAGCACAGCCCCGTCGCTGATCGGGTCAAGCAGCTTGTTGGACTGCCACGCGGTCGCCAGAGGACCGGTTTCCGCTTCGCCGTCGCCTATGACGCAGGCGACGATCAGTTGGGGATTGTCGAATGCGGCGCCGAAAGCGTGGCTGAGCGAATAGCCCAACTCGCCGCCTTCATGGATCGACCCGGGGGTCGTTGGCGCGACGTGGCTGGAAATCCCGCCGGGAAACGAGAACTGCTTGAACAGCTTCTTGAGCCCGGCTTCGTCCTGGGTGATGTTCGGATAGATCTCGCTCCAGGTGCCTTCGAGGTAGACGTTGCCCACGATCGCCGGGCCGCCATGACCGGGACCGGCGATGTAAAACATGTCCAAGTCGTACTTTTTGATCACCCGATTCAAGTGAACGTAGATGAAGTTCTGACCTGGCGTCGTGCCCCAATGGCCAACCACCAGCGGCTTCACATGCGACAGCTTCAGCGGCTCCTTCAGCAGCGGATTGTCATAGAGATAAATCTGCCCGACCGAGAGATAGTTGGCGGCGCGCCAATAGGCGTTCATCCGACGCAACTCGTCGGACCCGAGCGTCGCCTCCCTGTGGGGAGACCGATTGCGATCGCTTCGGTTCTGCGGCTCTCGGGCTGGGATGACTACGTCCATTCTGCTTGCCTCCAGGCGTAACGATTTGGATTTCGGTTATGCTGTCGGAGTGCCTTGCATTGCCTTCGCCGCGGGCTCTTGGAGCCTCGACAAGCAGGGCCGAGTCCGGTTGCAGGAACATGGGCGTGACGACAGACAAGGCGGCCAATACCGAGCCGGCGGGCCGATCGACACAGCAGCGGGAGTCTACCGATCACTGATCGCCGAGAGGAGGGTCGGAAAATACTCACACGGGCGGGCGCTGCAATGCGAAGCAGGTGTCGGTGGTGGGCTCAGCTAAAGCCAACCGCGCGGCCACTCACCCGGATCTGCGCACGGCGTCGCGACAAAGGCGTCTCTTCCACGTCCGAAAGACGCCATCGTGGAGGAATGATCTCAGCGGACCCACGCGATGCGGTTGAGCCTAGCGATCAGGGCCGCGCGATGGCCGATGGAAAATGGCCTGGCCGTCCGGCCAAGCGCTGGTCTATGGCTTCCCAATTCGACCGAGATTGAGCACGCGGGTAACGGACCTCGCGATCATGAGCTCCTCATCGGTGCGGATGACCCGCACCTTGACGCGGCCAGCCTGCGACGAAATCAGCGGCGCGTTCTTCGCATTGAATTCCCTGTCGAGTTCGATGCCGAGAAATCCGAGACCGTCGCAAATCCGCTCCCGGACGGGTGGCGCGTTCTCGCCGATGCCGCCGGCGAACACCAGCGTGTCCACTCCGCCTAGCGCCGCGGCGAATGAGCCGATCCATTTCTTGGCCTGGTAGCAGAACAGCGCGACCGCTTCGTCCGCCCGCACGTCTTTGGTTTCGCGTCCGAGCAGGTCGCGCATATCGGAACTGGTTTCCGACACGCCGAGCAGCCCCGATTCATGGTTCACCATTTTCTGAAAATGCGCCGCGTTCATTTGTTCCGTTCGCGCGAAGTAGGAGACCAGACCGGGATCCAAATCGCCCGAGCGTGTGCTCATCACCAGTCCCGCCGTCGGCGTGAAGCTCATGCTCGTATCGATGCTTTTGCCATCGCGTACCGCGGCCATGCTCGCGCCGTTGCCAAGATGAGCGAGAATCGCTCGACCCTTGGTCGCTGCCGGGTCGCCGAGGCGCGCGAGTTCAGCCATGAGGAATTCATAAGACAAGCCGTGAAAGCCGTAACGGCGGACGCCCTGCGCCTCGTAGCGACGCGGGATTGGCAAGAGGGTGGCGACCCGCGGCATGCTGCGGTGAAACGCGGTGTCGAAACACGCCACCTGAGGCAATTTGGGGTGATGCTGGCGGAACGCCTCTATCAACTCGATCTCGAGCGGCAGATGCTCCGGATCAAAGGGGCTGAGTCGATGGAGTTCCTCGACCATGTCCGCGGTGACTTGCCGTGGCTCGCTGTAGTTCGGGCCGCCATGGACCACGCGATGGCCCACCGCGGCCAATGCGTCTCGCCCGCTGTGTTCCTCAATCCACCCCATCAGGGTATCCACCGCCACTGTGTGATTCGCCGCCGTCACCGGCCGCGAAAAATTGTCGCTCGGCTTCGTGCCTTTTACGCGCAAGCTGGCCTGCGGCGTTCCGATCCGCTCAAGCTCGCCCTGGAGGATACGTCGGAGCGCACCGCTGGCCTCGAACAGCGCGAACTTGATGCTCGACGAGCCGCCATTGATCGTCAGGACGCGCGACTCAGCCGGTTTCATGGCTGGCTCCACCATCGTCCCGCAATCCGAGCGCAGCCAGTTGCGCGCACGTCGACCTGTAGTCCACGTGAAGAATGCCGCGAATCCCCAAACCTTCGGCGATCTCGACAAACATCGGAGTGTTTTCGATATAGACTACTTGCCGGGCGGGCACCTGGGCGATGTCCAGCGCCAGGCGGAAGATGTCAGCATCGGGCTTGCGGATATGGACGAAGCATGAGGAAATGAAGAAATCCACTAACGCGCCCAACTTGAATGTTTCGATCCGATGCGCATTCAGTTCGCGCGCTTCGTTGCTGACAGCGACGATCTTCAGCCCGTGCCGGACCTTGAGCCGAGTGATCATATCCATCATTTCGGGGGACGGTTTTGACTGCGCGAACATGAAGTTCCTAAACTGAGTCCTGGTAAACGCGCGTTCCTGGTAGAAGATCACCCGAGCCAAATAGTCTTCCAGTGTTAGATTGCCTTCCTCATAGGTCGCGAACAGCAGGCTATGTCGCTCCTCCATTTCGATCCAGTCTAGGTGGAAGTGGGTCACCGCCCGCTGGCGGGCATGATGATCCCAGCCGTCGGTGAGAAGGACGCCACCGATATCCAGAAACAGGCAGGTGATGATCGGCGCTTGCGTCATCGGCTTTTACCCGTCCCTCGCATCATCGCAGGCTCAACGAGCATCACGCCGATGCCTCTTTAGATCGTCTGGGATTATGCCAACCGCCGTCTGCGGCAATGATCGCGTCAGCCTCTTTCGGACCCCAACTGCCATGATCGTAGAGGCGAACTTCATGGTGGGTCTTGAGAACGGGATCGACCGCTGCCCAGGCAGCTTCAACTGCGTCCTCACGGGTGAAGAGCGCTCCGTCGCCGGCCATGGCATCGCCCAACAGTAGCTCGTAGGGCGTCTCCCCGTCCGGCTGCTCTTCGACCAGATAGAGTTCCCGTTGGTCGCCGACGAACTCTTTCCCGCCGCGCTTGACGCGGGCGGCGAGGGCGATGGCGGAATCCGGCGAGACTCGGAAGCGCAGATAATTGGCGCGACCGGTCGTCGGCGCCGAGTCGGCAAAGAGCCTCTGCGGCGGCGGCTTCAATTCTACCAGGATCTCGGTCGCCGTTTCAGCCAGGTATTTGCCGGAGCGCAGGTACCATGGCACGCCCTCCCAACGCCATGAGTCGATGAAAAGCCGCAGGGCACAAAAGGTCTCGACGTCCGAGTTCTCCGCCACATCCGGCTCCTTCCGGTAGCCAGCGTACTGACCGCGGACCAGGTCCTCCGGCGTCAACGGACGCATGGCTTGGAACACTTTGGCCTTCTCGTTGTGGACGGCGCCAAAGTCCCTGCCGGCGGGCGCCTCCATGGCAAGCAGCGCGACGATCTGGAAAAGGTGGTTCTGAACGACATCGCGAAGACAGCCGGCGGTTTCGTAAAACGCACCGCGGTCTTCGACGCCGAAATCTTCGGACAGGGTTATCTGGACGCTGGCCACGTAGTTACGGTTCCAGATCGGCTCCAGAAACGTGTTGGCGAAACGGAAATAGAGGATATTCATGATCGCCTCCTTCCCGAGGAAGTGGTCGATTCGGAAGATCGCATCCTCCGGGAATACCGCCCGCGCCGCGCGATTGAGGTTACGGGCGGAAGCGAGGTCGCGACCGAACGGCTTCTCGACAATGACGCGCGCCCGCTCGGCTAGCTTTGAGGCGCCGAGCCCCTTGATCACCGTCTCAAAGAGCGAGGGCGGGATGGCGAGGTAATGCGCCGGGCATTTGGCGTCGCCCAGCGCCTTCTTTATCGACGCGAACGTGCCCTCGTCTTTGTAGTCGCCGCTCACGTAACGGAGCCGGGACAGAAGATGGTCGAAGGCAGGCCGGTCATCGATTCCTCCCGACTGCTTAAGGCTGTCTTGCACCCGCTCGTGCAGGCGCTCCACACTCCATTTGGGGAGGGCGACACCGATGACCGGGACGGTCAGGGCCCCTCGCTTCGCCATCGCGTAGAGTGCCGGGAATATCATCTTGTGAGCGAGATCGCCGGTCACGCCGAAGAGCACCAGCGCATCCGAACGGGCCGCGGTCATGAGGCGTTTCCGGTCTTGGCGCCGCCTTTTTCCTCATGGCCGCCAAACCCGAATCGAAGTGCAGAGAGCACCTTGTCGGCGAAGTCATCGCCGCCGCGGGAACTGTAGCGTTGGTATAGCGCGGCACTGAGAACGGGAGCGGGAACCGACTCGTCGATCGCCGCCGCGATCGTCCAGCGCCCCTCGCCGGAATCCGAGACACGGCCGGCAAAATTCTTCAGGTCGGGACTTTCGAGGAGCGCAGTGGCGGCCAGGTCCAGCAGCCACGATGCGATGACGCTGCCGCGACGCCACACCTCGGCGATATCGGCCAGGTTCAGGTCGTACGGGTAATTCTCGGGGTGGCGCAGCGGAGCGGTTTCCGCGTCGGTCGTGCGCGGCTGCTTTCCGGCATTGGCGTGGCGTAGAATGTTCAGCCCCTCGGCATAAGCGCCCATGATGCCGTACTCGATGCCGTTATGGACCATCTTGACGAAATGGCCGGCGCCGTTGGGACCGCAGTGGAGGTAGCCGTGTTCGGCAGTCCCGCCGCCGGCCTCCTTACGACCGGGTGTGCGCGGCGCCTCCTCGATACTGGGTGCCAAGGCAACAAAGGCAGGGTCGAGCCTGTGAACGATGGCGTCCTCGCCACCAATCATCAGGCAGTAGCCGCGCTCCGATCCCCAGACCCCGCCGCTGGTCCCGACGTCGACATAGTGGATGCCGGTCGGCTTCAGCTCGGCGGCGCGACGGAGGTCATCGTGATAGTAGGAGTTACCGCCGTCGACGATCACGTCGTCGCGGTCAAGAAGGGGGATAAGGGTCTTCAACGTCGAATCAACGACTGCCGCCGGCACCATCATCCAGACGGCGCGCGGCTTTTTCAGCTTCTCGGCAAAGTCTTCGAGCGACCTTGCCCCGACCGCACCCTCTTTTGCGAGCACATCCACAGCTTTGGCGTCGAGGTCGAAAACGACGCACTGGTGACCAGCCCGCCGAAGGCGTCGCACCATGTTTGTCCCCATACGGCCGAGGCCGATCATGCCCAATTCCATGTGACTATCCTCCTAAAAATCGTGTCACCTACTGGTCGACCCGAACGCACCCCTATGGCACGATCGTCGGGTGCTCCAGCGCTTTCACCTTGGCCAGGCGGCGTCGATGCCGCGGGGCCCCGCTGAAGTGAGCGGTCAGAAAAGTCTCGATCAGCTCCAAGGCGAGCGCAGACCCGATCACCTTTGCGCCCAGACAAAAGACGTTCATGTCGTCGTCTTCGACGCCCTGATGGGCAGAAAAGACATCATGGATGAGCCCGGCACGCACCCCGGGAATCTTGTTCGCGGCGATCGAGGCGCCAACGCCGCTGCCACACAGCGCCACGCCGCGCTCGACTTCGCCCGCGGCGACGGCCCGGGCCAAGGGGACGACGAAGTCCGGATAGTCATCGTCGGGGTCCAGTCGAGCGGCGCCGAAGTCTGCGACGTCATATCCTGCGCAGCTCAGGGACTCGGCTAGCGCCCCCTTTAAGGAAAACCCTCCATGGTCGGCGGCTATTCCGATGCGCATCATGGTTTCTCCTTGCCCCGTCGGGACAAGTTATGCGGCGCGATCGCTTGGGGATTGCTCATTTCGAGTTCTTCGAAACTGTCGACGAGTATCTGAGATGTAGTAAGCATGGGATTTTTTGGGGCCTCGCATTCAGACCGTCCCCGAGACAGCCCGGAAAATTCCCTCGAAGTCCACCGCCTTCAGGCTTGCTCCGCCGACCAGCGCGCCGCCAACTTCTGGGAGCGCCAGGATGTCCTGCGCGTTCGAAGGATTGACCGACCCGCCGTAAAGGATGCGCGCCTCGTTTCCTTGGCCGCCGAAGCGCGCCACGAGGCATTGACGAATGTGCGCGTGCATTTCCGTGATTTCTTCGGAAGTCGGCATGTGCCCGGTTCCGATCGCCCACAGCGGCTCGTAGCCGATCGCGATAGCAGATGCGGTGATGCCATCGGGGACGCTGCCGGCGATTTGATCGCCGCACACAGACAATGCCTTGCCGTTCCGCCGCTGCGATTGCGTCTCGCCGATGCAGATGATCGCCAAGAGTCCCGCGTGCCGTGCGGCTTTCGCTTTCGCCGCAACGATGGCGTCGGTCTCGGCATGATACTGACGGCGTTCCGAATGTCCGACGATGACTGCGGTGGCACCGGCACCTTTCAGCATTTCGGCGCTGATGTCTCCGGTGAACGCACCGGAGACTTCCGCGCTGCAATCCTCCCCACCGATAGCGATCCGGCCCGCGGCCGCTTGCGCCGCCCGCGCGATCAGCGTCGCGGGCACGCAGATCAGAAGGTCGGCCAATGGCGGCGTAGCCTTCACCGAGGCTGCGATTGCCTCGATTTCGGGAAGCTGGGGCGCCATACCGTGCATCTTCCAATTTCCGGCGATCAAAGGCCGCACAGCGGACCGTCCGAGGTGGTCACGCGGCGACAAACTTGATGCCATAATAAGTCAGGAGCCTTTCGTCATAGGCCCGGTCAATCGTTTTCGAAGGATCGTATGCCGGGCTGTCTTTAATCCGCTGACGATCGACATCGAGGTTCACCAGCTTGTCTCTCCAATCGATCTCTCCTGCCGACCGTGTCGAGACCAAAATCTTTTTCCCCGGCCACCAGTTTTTCGTATCGACGACGAGGTAGTGGATGCTCCAATCGGCATCATCGACCAAGAAGTCCTCAACGTGACCGATCTCGCCGTCCCTGGCGTGGATATGATATCCGGTTACCGCCTCGACACTGCGCAGGTGCACATCGTCACTGTCTGCATGGGCGTTGGCAATCTCCTGTTCACGGCGCCTCGCTCCCAGGTAAGGCGAAGCCATCCCCGAACCCGGCATATAGCCATAGCCGCCCATGTAGAAGCCGGAACCCCAGTACGGGCTCCAGCCGTAATAATCATAGACGCTGGTTTCCATCTGCCGGGACACCGGACGATCGGTGTCGATTTCCGGACTGTCCTTCACCTGCTGCTTGGTCAATTTGACCGCAAGTACGCGGTTGTTCGCGTAGAGCCGCCCCAAGACGGATGGAGGCAAGAGGACCTTGCGGCCGGAAAGCCAATTGCCGGTATCGACAACCACCCAACGCACCAGCCAGGTGGCGTCATCGAACAAGAAGTCGCTGACGGCGCCGATATCACCATCGCTGGCCTCGATGGCATAGCCATTGATCGCTGACGAATGCCGCAACATTCCGGACTCCTCTTCGCTTCATGTGCTCCGCGGAGGCGGAGTAGGCTTGAATCAGCCGTAGTTCTACTGGTGCCACTGCTCGACAGATGCGCTTTCCAGTTCGCATCAGGTCAACTACGGAAGAGTGGTCGGCGTCCGGGATTCACTCGTTGCTCCGACTGCGGCGGCCTTATTGGTGCGGTGGCTTGCCTTTGTGACATTTCCCGGCTCGATTTCTCTGTCTGCAAGTTCCGGCGCAACTGCTCTGTCTGCGGCGGCGGTTGGTTCGGATTAGGTTGGGATTCGCCTTGGGTCATCGTATCTCCTGTCGTTCACACCTGTTCGATGCGATGGTCACCGGTCAAAGACCGGTACAAGCTGGGGAGATATGGGCCGGTCACGCGCCCGCACCCGCCGCGCTCAAAGGGAGGCCTTTCAGGGGGGAGAGCCGGTCTGCGCCGTTGGCGCCAAGCGGCTTGCCGGCCTTGTCAAGCAGATCGAGGAACGGCTTGATGATATCGATCGGCATCGGGAAGACGATCGTTGAATTCTGTTCGGCACCGATTTCCGTCAGTGTCTGGAGATATCGCAACTGCATCGCGGCGGGGATGCTGCCGAGGATCTGGGCGGCATTGACCAGGGTCTGCGACGCTTGAAACTCTGCCTCTGCATGGATGATCTTGGCGCGACGGTCGCGTTCCGCCTCAGCCTGTTTGGCGATGGCCCGCACCATGTTGTCGGTCAGCTCGACGGTTCTGATCTCGACGTTGCTGACCTTGATTCCCCAGGTCTCGGTCTGGGCGTCGAGAATACTCTGGACATCGGCGCTCAGCTTCTTGCGTTCGGAGAGCATGGCGTCGAGCTCATGCTGGCCGAGCACGGCCCGCAGCGTAGTTTGAGCCAGCATGTTGGTGGCGGGAAGATAGTTTTGAACGTGGATAATCGCGCGCTCGGGATCGACGACATTGAAATAAAGGACGGCGTCGACCTTCATCGAGACGTTGTCGCGCGAGATCACGTCCTGGCTTGGGATCTCGATGACTTGGATGCGCAGATCGACCCGCACCATTTCCTGGAAGAACGGGATCAGCAACACCAGCCCCGGACCTCTGACTCTCTGGAAGCGGCCCAGAGTGAATACGACGGCGCGCTCATACTCGCGCAGGATTTTCACCGTCGCCAGGAGCACAACAAGAGCGCCCAGGACCAGTACCGGGATGAGATAGAGAAACATCCTGTCGCTCCTTTCAGACCGAGCCGAAAACATTCGTCGTGGTAAAGCTCAAGCTGCCGCACGGCTCGATTGGAGCGCCGTCCGGTCGGTGGCGACGAACCGCATTAGCCGATTTTCGAATACGGCGTATGCTACGCTCGGTCGCCATGGCGCGGCAGACTCGGAAACTACTCAGCGGAGGCCGGCGGCCTGTTCGCTGAAACCGGAATCAACGGACCCGCTCTCGTCTCCTGCCAAACCCAGGCACGATGAAAGGTGCGAGCCGCCGCGCACATTGTTTCTGGCCAGGTTTCCCGGCAGGCGCAGGCGCTGTCCGTAGGCGGATAGAGAAGGAGGGCGGTGTTACGGGCGCGCCTCTGCAAGGCCTGCGGAAAGGGCCAAGCGCGCTAGTGCCGGCAAAGATTTTGCCCCAGTCTTTCGCATGATCTGCGCACGATGGTTTTCCACCGTGCGTTGGCTAAGATTGAGGTCGGCAGCGATGTTCTTGCTGGGATGCCCAGCGAGAACCATGTCCATGATTTGTCGCTGTCGCGGCGTGAGCTTGCCGACATGTTCTCTGGCGTCGCGCCGCCAAGCTGCAAGTTTGCTCGCGTCTTGCGATTGCTCCAGAGCACGATTTACGGCGGTCAACAGTTCATCCCGGCCGATCGGCTTTTCGATGAAGTCTGAAGCCCCGAACTTCATGGCCTGGACGGCCATCGGAACATCGCTGTTTCCCGTTATCATGATCGCTGGCAATCGGCCATCACCGTCCTTTAGCCGCTGCAAAAGTTCAAGCCCCGTCATTCCCGGCAGATAACCGTCCACCAACAGACATCCTTGTCGGGTCGGTCGATACACCTCGAGGAAGGCCTCACACGACTCAAAATCTTCGACGGTCCGTCCGTCTGCCTCAAGCAAGCTGCGAACGCCCTCGCGGACATGGTTGTCGTCGTCGACAACGAAGATCACGGGGTTGTCGGGCGGCTGGACAGGATTGGCTGCAAGCGGCACGTGCTGAAGTGATAGGCCCTGCGGACGTGTCATCAGGCGCTGAATGACCTCCGTCAACTCCGTCGCCTTGACGGGTTTATTGAGCTGCACACAGTCCTGGCCGGCGATCCGCTTCAGGGTATCTGTCGAGATATCACCTGTGAGAATGATGACTGGGACCTGGCGATGCAGGATTTCTCTTACCTTGGCTGCGACCGACAGCCCGTCCTTGCCATTCGGCAGATTGTAATCCGCGAGAATCACGTCAGGCCTGAAAGCACCCCGATCGAGCAGCGCAAGCGCGGCGGCTCCATCCTCCGCTGTCGTCGTTCGGTGGCCTTCTGCCGAGAGGACCACATCGAGGAGCTCGCGCACTTCGCTGTCGTCCTCGATCACCAGGATCGCGCCGGTGCGGCGGGGATCGCCCGCCATCGCAAGGTTCGCGACTTGTGGGGTTTTCCCCTCCGGGGGCACCGCGCCTGCTGGCAGCATCACGTCGATGGAAAAAACGGAACCTTTGCCGGGCTGCGAGCGGACATGGACCGGATGACCGAGCAAGGTCGCCAGCCGTTGAACGATGGATAACCCGAGACCGAGACCGAGACTTCGCTCACGGGCCGCATTGCCGAGTTGATGGTATTCGTCGAAGATTGCACGGAGATCCTGCTCTGCAATTCCGACCCCGGTATCCCAAACTTCGATGCGTAATATGCCGCCGTGTCGGCGACAACCAAGCAGCACCTTGCCGCGCTTGGTGTACTTCAGCGCGTTTGATAGCAGGTTGCGGAGCATCTGTTCGAGCAGTCGCGGGTCGCTGTAGACGAAGAGGCCACACCTCACCACGCGCAAGGCAAGGCTTTGCGCGCCGGCATGGTAGTTGAACTCGTCACGCAATCGGTCGAGCAGGTCCTCGATCGGGAAGCCGACGAATTGGGGATGGACGGTGCCGGCTTCGAGTTGGTTGATGTCGAGCAGCGTGTTGAGCATGCCCGTCATGGCGGCGGAGGTTTCGTCGAGGCGCGCAACCAGGGCCAGCGCTTCCTCCTTTTTGTCGTCTCGGATTTTCCGGGCCAGAACGCCGCGCATCAGGCTGAGGGCTTGCAGCGGCTGGCGAAGGTCGTGGCTGGCAGCGGCGAGGAAGCGGGACTTGGCGGTATTGGCCTGCTGGGCCTCGCGCTTGGCGGATTCCAGCGCGTCCGCTGCACGCCGGCGCTCGGTGATGTCGACGAAGGTGATGACGACGCCTTCGACCGCGTCGTCCTGGGCGCGATAGGGCAGAATCCGCCGACTATACCACAGCCCATCCCGCGCCTGGATTTCCCGTTCGAGCGGCGATAGCGCCTGCAGGACCGTGCGCGCGTCGCTGAGCAGGCCGCTGTCGGCGGCCAGCGAGTTGAGGTCGGCCAGCGGTCGGCCGATGTCGGTGGGGATGATGCTGAACAGCGATTTGGTCGCTGGCGTGAAGAAGCGGATGTCAAGATCGATATCGAGAAAGATGGTGGCGACGTCGGTGCTGTAGAGGATGTTCTGCAGGTCGCTGGCCGTCGTTCGCTGCCGCTCCAGCGTTTCCTGGAGCTGGCTGTTGAGGGCAGTGAGCTCCTCGTTGAGTGACTGCAACTCTTCTTTCGAGGTCAGCAATTCTTCGTTGGTCGATTGGTATTCCTCGTTAACGGACAGCGCCTCCTCGTTGATCGCCTTCTGCTCCTCGTTCGAGGTTTCGAGGCTCTGAATCGCCGCTTGCAGCTCCATCTGGGTGGCGTCGAGCTGCTGTCTGAGGTCGGCAACCTGGTCGGTGTCATGCGTCGTCTTGGCTCGCGACAGCTTTTGCGCTGGCGCCGGATCGTCGATGAAGCAGATCAACAGCAGGTCTTCGCCGTCGACCACGGTCGGCTGGACGGCGATCGCGAAGGCGCCGGTCTTGCCCTCATGGTTGGTGCGACCGCCGGGAATGAGGACGCGGGCTTTCGCCTGGATGGCCTGGTGGATCGCCGCCCTGAGCTTGGTCCGCAGATGGGGGCGCACCATCGCGAGCAGTTCGTAGTTCGGAGGGCCTTGCGGCACCCGCAGGTAGCGCTCCGTCGGCCCCAAAGAATAGAGGCACTCGAGTTTGCGGGTGATCAGTACCGCTGCCGGCGCATAGCTCTCGATGACGAGGCGCCGGCAGGCCTCGGCGAGGGCACCCTGCCGCGACGGGGGCGGGGTCGCAGACGCGCGAGCCGGCTGGCGTGCGCCGCCATCCGCGAACAGAAAGCCGAGCTCGCCCGGCCGGGAACGGCCGATATGCCGGTAGAGCCGCTCGGCTTTCGAGATGACCTCGAAGCGGCCCTTGGCGTCGCCTACCGTCTCGGCGCTCCCCAGCAGCAGGACGCCGCCTTCGCGCAAGGCGAAGTGAAAGAAGGCGATCACCTTTTCCTGGGCTTCGGGGCGCAGGTAGATCAGCAGGTTGCGGCAGGAAACCAGGTCGAGGCGCGAGAACGGCGGATCGGTCAGGACGTCCTGGACGGCGAAGACGATGGTCGCGCGCAGTTCGGGCAGTATCCGGTAGCCGTGATCGTCCTTCGAAAAGAAGCGCGCCAGCCGCTCGGGCGGCACCTCCGCCGCGATGGTTTCGGGATAGAGTCCTTCCCGGGCCGTGGCGACCGCGTCAGCATCAACGTCGGACGCAAAGATCTGCAGCTTGATCTCGCGTTTCGCCGCGGTGATCTCCTCGCGGAACAGCATGGCCAGGGAATAGGTTTCCTCGCCCGTGCTGCATCCGGCGATCCACACGCGCAGCGGCTCGTCGACCGAATGGCTGCGGACCAGATCGGGGATGATCTTCTCCGACAGCAGCTCGAACACCTTCGGATCGCGGAAAAAGCTGGTGACGTTGATCAGCAGATCGGTGGCGAGATGGTCGAGCTCTTTCGGATCGTTGCGCAACAGGTCGAGATAGCGCGCCATGTCGTCGGTCCCGACTGCGGCCATTGCCATGCGGCGCTCGATCCGCCGCCGCAGCGTGCCTTCCTTGTAGAGCCTGAAGTCGTGGGATTTCCTGGCCCGCAGGAGGCTGATGATCTCCGGCAGCCAGTCCGGCGGCCGATCCGGCGGATCTTGGGCGCTCGCCGCTCGCGTGACCGCCATGCGACGATGGAACGTCACGAGCGCGTCGGGAATGTTGGCCAACGGCAGGACGAGATCGACGGCCCCCGTCATGATCGCGCTCCGGGGCATGCCGTCGTAGCTTGCTTCGCTGGGATCCTGGGCGATCACCAGGCCGCCCATTTCCTTGACGGCCTTGAGACCCAGGCTGCCGTCGGCGCCCGTTCCCGAGAGGATCACGCAGATCGCGCGCTCCCCATATTCCTCCGCCAGGGACCGCAGCAGGAAGTCGAACGGCAGACGCGCGCCGTGCGGCGCTTGCGGTTGCGAGAGGCGCAGGCGGCCCTTGCCGACGGATAGATAGGTCCCTGGCGGAATGACGTACAGGTGCTCGCGCTCGAGGCGCATCCCGTCGACGGCCTGCCTCACCGCCATCGTGGTGTGGTGCGCCAGCAGCTCCGGCATCATGCTTTCATGCGTCGGGTCGAGATGCTGCACCAGGATGAACGCCATGCCGGTCGTCGGCGGCAGAGCCCCCACGAGCTTGGTGCAGGCGTCGAGACCGCCCGCCGAGGCGCCTATGCCGACGACCGGAAAGTCGTCCGGTCCCTGAGGCGGTCCGCGGGCGGTGAGATCCGGACCAGCGAGGGGTGTTTTGCCCATCGTGTTCGAAGATGGCCGGTCTCTTGGCATGCAGATTCACCTTTGCCCGGACGGATGTCGTGTATCGGAAGGTCAGTAGTATAGGCGCCGGCGCCGGCGGGCCGTTGATCCGGATCAATCGCCGTCGCGCACACGCCTGGAACAGCGCAGTGTCGCACACCAAACGGCATCGCGCCACGAGACAAGGTCTCCGCGGAGGAGCCTGGGGCTGAGTAGTTTCCGAACCTGCTTTCGCGCACGGCTCGCTCTATCCTGGCGACGCTAATGCCATTGTCGCTGTTTCGCCGTCGCTTTGGAGCCGCGTCCGTATGACACCGGCGGGGCGTATCGGCCGGCTCGGGTGCGGGGGGCGGGATGAACCTGTTGAATCGGAAGCGCGAGGGGCCGGGGACGCAGACGCCGTTCCAGGCCCTGCGCGTTCTCGTCATGGAGGACAACGCGATCATCGGAATGCTCTTCGCCGACCTCCTGGCGGAAATGGGTCATGCTGTCTGCGCAATCGAAGCGACCAAGGAAGCGGCGGTCGCCGCCGCCGCGCGGTATGAACCGGACTTGATGATCGTGGATGCTGCCTTGAGCGACGGCAGCGGCCTGGCGGCGGTCGACGAGATATTGCGCGGCGGCTTTATTCCCCACGTCTTCGTCAGCGGCGACACGGCGTCGGTACTTGCCGCCAAACCCGGCGCCATCGTACTTCAGAAGCCCTTCCGTGATCCGGATCTTGCGAGGGCTATTCAGCGCGCGCTCAGCAAAGCGGGCGATTCCTAGCACAATCCAAAACTCATGGCACCTCCCGTGCCAGACACCCCCGATACCGCTCGTATCAATAGCGTTGATCAATGCAGTCGCCGGGTTCCAGTGCTGACCGCCGAGGCTGTCATATGAAATAAGTTTCCGCCCCTTCTTGATCTTTTTGACATCATTTTGCTGGCGGGCTTCCTGATGTTCAGATTGGTCTTGCAATTATTTGATACGACAAAGAAATTTTCTTTATCAGATATCCAGGACTTTCGCAGACTATCGAAGTCTAACAACTGCCTCGCGTCGCAGCCGCTATCCCCTACTATCCGACACCCGCCTTTTTCTACGACCCGTCACGCCCACTCGATTCTCTCAACGCATCGTAACGCGCTGATTTATCAGCGCAAATTTTTTCTGCTGACGGTCAAAGCCCGACTGTCGAGCCGTCAAAATTTTTCGCTTATGATTTCAAAGGAAAATTCGCGCGATTCGAATTCAGCGACGTTTCAGCGTCTATCGACAACGATCGGTCGATTTTCTTGCCGTCGCACCATGTAGTTCGTTCCGCGTCGATACAAGGAAAGACCGTCAGCATTCATAGCACGACACGTTCATGCTCGCTATGCTTCCTCTCTCACCCCTTCAAGACCGCTCATTGAGCTCGATGGCTTGATTGGAAGCGTGGACGAGCGGATAGACAAGCGCCTCTGGCTGCGGCGGTGTGGAGGGACACATGGCCAAAGAAGGTCCGAGGTGGTGACGAAAAGGCAACGTAGTAACGGCTCGGTGCACTAATCTCCCATGGCTTCGGACCTCCATAGCCTCATCGCAGGCATCCTGCAGCCGATGACCCACGCGGAGTTGAACGAGACGCCACAACGGATCGCTCGACTTGTCGTCCCGAATGGGGAAGGCCTCTCGAAGCGGCAGCGCATCAACCTGGCGCTCGAGAACCTGACGCAAGAGGACTTGGCCCGTTTGGCGCTGAAGTTCGCCGCTCATCGTGAAGACATCGCCCTCGACGAGGCGGGCCGCAAGGTGCTCGAAGCCGGCGACCCGCCTCTAAGCCACATCACTCGGCGAGACGTGGCCCGGGTCTTCGGCGATGACCTCGCCGGCGAGCGCAACACCGTGGAAATGGTCGAACGCCTTTTCGTCCTCACTACGCCCCTCGAGGGGATCTTCGGGAGCGGCGGTCGGAGCCTGCGCGATCAAATCGGACAGCACATGGATCGCAATCCCGGGGACTGGACGGTAGATTTTCTATTCGGCCAGATCGGCGCATTCGACTGCTCCAGAGCACGGTTCGCGGCATTGCTCGAAGAAGCTGTTCACCCACTCGCCCGATCGGGCGAGGCGCAGTTGACCACGGTCGCCGCCCTCAACGCCGTCCTCACACGCGACGGCTACGAGTTGGCACAGGAAAGCGAACTATCCGGCCATCCGATCTTCGCCTTCCGCTCTCTCGTGCGTGGCGTCAAAGGCCGGCCGAAAAACCTGATCTTCGCTTCGCGCGGACCCAAGCCCGAGATCGGCTTCGCCGATGCGATCAACAACGACATCGTCGATTCTCTCCGGCGAGGAGAGCTGCCTGGTCTACGACCGGCCGATCGGCTCAAGCGGGCTTCTCTGGTCGGAGCTCGTCGCCTGGTGGAGTGAGGTCGCACCGGGTGCCAACGCGGCAAATCTCGGAGCACGTCTGCAAGAGTCCTTGGCTTCAGACGCCGAGCGCAAGCTCTTTGCCACCTACTTCAAGTCCTATCGATCGGTCCTCGGTGAGGCGCTGCCGGCGCTCCTACCGCAAGTCTATCTCCACTACGATCCTGCCGTCGTGAAAACCCTACGCCATCGCCTTCCACTTCCGCGACAGCGCATGGACTTTCTGCTCCTCCTTCCCGAACGCCAACGTGTCGTGTTGGAAGTGGACGGAACGCACCACTTCTCCGAAAACGACCGTCCGTCTCTGAAAGTCTATGCCGACATGGTGTCGGCGGACCGAGAGTTGCGCCTTGCCGGATATGAGGTCTATCGGTTCGGCGCGAATGAGCTCGTTAGCCAGGGCGCCGAATCGAAGATCACCGATTTCTTCGACAAGCTCTTCCGACTGCATCGCATCCGCGGCTAAGCCGACAAGGCCGCTCGTGCCGGCATCGCTCAGACGCCGGCGTCCACGCCGCCACCGTCCTCCTCCCGGTACGGACTGAGGGAGCGCATGGTCATCACGCCGATGCGCTCGGGGAGGACAAACGCGCGGAGGTCACCGACCTCGCCTTTGAGTGGCAGCTTGAAGATAACGTCGGCGACCCAGCCAATGAAGCGCCCGAAGCCGGAGCGGACATCCAGTGCCCTGCTCCATTTCTCGACCACGCGCGATCCTTGGGGTTCAGTGAATCTACAGCCTCTCCGCGCGCCAGCCGCAACAAGACCCGCTCGCGATCGTCCAGCGACATTCTGGTCACCGCGTCGGCCGCAACCGCCGCGGCGCGAACGAGCGCCTCACGGTCACGATGGCGCGATGCGCGCAATCGCATCAGCAGCGCGTCGCGAGCTGATTCCGCCTGCATGCCGAAGGCGAGTAATACCGGACCAGCAACCAGCGCCGCATCTCGTTCGGCGATCGCTGCTGCTTCGGGCACCAGGAAATCGGACCGCCCGCTCACGGCCCGGTCGAAGAGCGCCCAAGCGGCGGCCTGCGCGCGCGGCCGGTGCGACGGCGACCGATTGAGACCAGAGCTCACAAGCCCCGACAGCAGCACCGGAACGATCCTGGGATCGTCCTGCGTCGCGAGCACCGACAGCGCCGAGCACGCAACAAACGGGTCTCGACTGTCGGCCTGGACGCGCCGCAGGAGGGCATCGATTGCGTGCGACGGTAGCGCCTCATAAGCGCCCAGCGCCCGCGCGGCAGCACGCGCCACGCTGAACTTGGACCACGGCGTGCCGATGCCGGCGTGACTGGCAAAATTGCGCCGATCGCGCAGCAGCTTTACCAGGGCGTCGACCGCCTCAGGCCAGCGCGCTTCTTGCATCTGCTCGGCGAAGGCCAGTCGGACATCCGCGCTGTCATCGGCGGCAAGAGCGATGAGGCCGGTCCTTTCCTCTGTGGTCGCGTCAGCCGCAAGCAACTGAAACGCGCGCCGTCGCACCGGGTAGCGCCTGTGCTTCAACGCCGGTTGCAGCTTGGCGCGCAACTCGGCGCCATTGCTGATCACCAGCGCCTGAATGGCCGCCTTGCCGTCCTCCGCATCGTCAGTCGCGAGCAGCCGGGCAGCCACCTCGTCAATGTCCATGCCCGCGCCCGCCGCGAGACACGCCAACGGCGCCGCCAAATCAACCGCCGCGTCCTTAAGAGTTGCAGCCAAAACTCCGCGACTCGGCGCCGAGAGCGCGCCAGCCGTCGCGCGGATCTCGGCGCCCGTAAGTAACTCGACCAAGGCTTGTGCCAATTCGCGCTCGTCGGCCGCGAAACTCTGCAATAGCCGCACCGCCCGCCCACGCCGCGCCGCCACACCGTCATCGCCTTTTTTGTCGCCGTCGAGCTTGGTCGTTGCCGTGTCGTAGACCAGCTCCAACCGCCGAACGAAAGGCACACGCCCGGCGGCGGCAACAAGATCGGGCACCGGATCGCCAAGACCGTGAGCCGCTGCGATTTCGACAAGCCGGCGTCGCTGACTCGCGCTGTCGATGTCGCAACGGGCCAGTTCGTCGACAAGAAAGCCGCTAAGGGAATTGTCCCAATGCTGCTCGACGGCGCGCCACGCCTGGTCTCGCACCCAATCGTCGGCATGCGTCAGCAGAAACTCCAGTTCCGCAATCGGCGGCGGGCTCTGGCGCTGAGCGATCAGTTCGCCCAGGGCATAGAGAAGGAGCTTTTGGTGTGGATGGCCGGCGATCCACACCACGCCTTCGCGCTTGCGTCGAAGCCGCACGACCGTCTTTATGCCTTCTCGCGCGTTGAAATACTGCTCGCCAGGCTCCTCAGTGATGTGGTCCGCCGCGTCGGCATCGACCACGTGCTCCTGCGCCTCGTAGGACTCCTTCGCGAACCCCTCCATCCAGGCGTCGGCTTCGGCCTCTGAGCGGGCAAAGCGCTCGATCGCGCGCTCATAGTCCGGAGTGTCTCGTGGCCAGGGCGCCCGCAACGATCACGTCGATGTTGTCGTGCGGGCCGCCAGGTCCGGCGACCGAATCCAAAGCGTCCCAGAACGACCCGGTGAGATTGATCGCCAAGCGTTCAAGCAGCGGGATCAGCTCGGCGTGGTAGTCCCGGCTCGAGAACGGCAAAACCTCTCGGATGAAGCGCTCAATCATCGGCTGCGTGCGGCTATCGCCACGCAGGGCGGAGATGTCCGCCGTGGTGAGTTCAGGCGCGCGCCAGCGCTTCCCGAAGGCGACGGCCTCGGTTTCCTCCGGACCGCCCTCGACAAGAATGCGAGCCAGACGCGCGGGCTGATGATCCGCTGAGCCGAATTTCGCGAGATCGCGTAGCGCGCCTTCAAAGTCCGCGCGCTTCTCGGCGGAAAGGGCGACGGCTTCGAGATGCCGATCCAGGCGCTGCGTCGTGGCGGGCGACAATTCCAACTCAAGCCCATCGACCTTGGCGGCCGCACGCAGGACATTGAGGCCCGTTTCCAAGCCCCAATCCTCCCCCGCTCGATCCCACGACAACAACGCATCCACGGCGACCGACAGGGTGCGCTCCGCATCCCGCGCACGGCGCATGAAGCTGAGCCGCAGCCCGTCCTCGACCCGCGGATGGTAGAAGGCCAGCGCCGCACCGTCTTGACGCAAGTTCTGACCCGCGATGAGGAAATCGATCAGGCCGTCCACGTCAGGCCGCAACCCCGGATCGGCCGACCTCAAACGTCGCCCAAACTTGGCGAAGACATCGCGCGCCACTGCACCGCGCGCGCTCAGCAGGGCCCAAATGATTGCAGCAGCCTCGGCTCCGTCTGCACCGATCTGGTCGGCGATGACCCTCGAAATCGCCTCGATCTGGGAGTTGGCAAGGATCTGATCGATCTTGCGGGGCTTTTCGCGATCTTCGCGGCTTAAAGCGACCAGGAATCGCTTCACCTCATAGGGGCGGGTCAGAACCGCGAGCGCGCGCGCCTGATGCTGCACCGCCAGCCGTTTAGCGTGACCCGTGAGGTCCGCTGCAATCCGATCATAGATTTCCGCGATGCGGTCGGGCCCGTAATCCTCGACCTCGATCGAGACGATATAAGGCCGCAGCTCCTTCGTAAGTTCATGGCCTGCGCTTTGCAGCACATCGGAGCGCGACGTGATCAGAAATTTCCGACCAGGACCGGCGTTCTCCAGCAACTTTGGGAGTTCGCCGCTCCATCGATCGGCGCCCGGCGTCAGCCGATTGCCGCCCCAGGGGTCGCGCAAGTGAAACAGAACCGGATCGGTGCGCGTGAGATTCCGCCGGATATAGCCCGGCCCGTGCTCCTCGCCGATCACGTCAAACGGCGGTTGCCCACGACGGAGATCGACCTCCAGGATATCGGCGGTCAAGGTCTTGCCCGTCCCTGACGGCCCGGCGATGACCACGGCGTGCGCTGTCTCGAGTTGATCCCTGATCGCGCCAAACGACTTCGGGCGCACGTAGTGGTCCATGTCGCGGGTTGGTGCGAGGGAGCCGCCGTGCCTGACCAGCACGTCCAACACCTCGGCCCGCCTCCAGCGCCCTTGATGGGCGCCCGCAATCCGCTGGCGCACCGCGTCACGCAGATCGCGCGAGCACTCCTCATGCTTGGAGATCGGTACGTGACCGTGCTGGGTGAGCAGGCCACCGATACGGCCTCCGAGCACCTCGCGCGTGACGCCCGTCAGCAGCACAATGCGCGGCGCCAGAGACGCTTGTGCTGCCGCGTCATGGCCGGTCCGCGCATGCGGCGGAAGTTCATCGACCTCGGGAAAGTCGAACAGGTGCGTGCCTTCGTGCGGCCGCAGGGCTTCCGCCGAGGCTTCGTTCGTCACGAAGATATAGCGGCCCTGCGGATCGGCCCCGAGCATCGCCAACGGTCGCGCGCGCCGGGCGCCATGAGTGGTGGCGTCGGCGTCGGTGCCGAGTAGGACATCGGCGACGGCCGTCGCCGGCCATGGCGAGCCCGAGCGGGTTTTCACCTGCAAGTTCAGGTGAAGCTGAGCCCCATCCGCCGCGAGGCCAAGCGAAGCCCCCGCGGGGTCTGTAACAGCTGCCTGCAGATCCTCTTCGGAGCGGGGCTCGATTTCTATCTCGTCGGTCGCGCCCTTGGCGAGCATGAGATCGAGCGCCACCCATACGGTGACTTCGATCTGATATTCGTAGCCTGCAAAGCCTGGATTGCCAGCATTGCGACGCGACCGCGCGGGCGCACCGCCGCTTGTAGCCGTCCGCCGTCGGCGCGCTTGCGCCTTGGCGCTCCGGCTCTTTGCCACGATTCTCTTAGCCGCCACGCCCAGTACCCCTCAGCACGATTCGGACAAAGGCGAACATGCGCGTGAACAGATAGTCGACCTGATCTGCCGACGTCAGAACCTCCTGCGTGACTTCGGAATGTCGGATGCGGAACGTGTTTCCGATGCCCGTCAGCTCCGTGGCTTCGCGCGCGAGCGCTTGGTGGAAGGCGGAGCCCGGGGACGCAACCCGATCCAGCAACGCGTCAGCCTGCTCACGCTTGTTGGCGCCCGGTTCCAGAGTCTTCAGGCGCTCGAACGCGTCCCACAGCTTCTCCAGCGCGTCCTGACGGTCTTCTAGTTTCGGCGACAGAATTCGTCGCCTAGCAGCCTCAAGAAGCCGATCGGTCTCGGCATCGCCCGTTTGGAAGAGTGTCCAACCAATCACGTCGGCCAGGGGCGCCGGAAGAAGGCGCCCGGCTTCACCGGCGGGCGTGAGTTCAAGGGCCAGCGCATTGCGCCGGAACAGCATATTCACGTCGGCGACGAAGCGGCCTAGCCCTGCTTCGCGGTCCCAGCTCAGATGGTGATGCCGGAAGAAAGAATGATATGCGCCTTGGATCGGCTCGCCGATCGCTCTCGCGCAGAACTCGAGCAGGTCGAGGATGACCGGCGTGTCCGGTGCCTCCGTTGGGGAGAGCGGCCACTCGATCCAGGGGACCTCGGCCGCCAATACCCGGCCGAACGCCTGTTCATCGCAGCCACAGGGACCATTCCCATCGGGACACTGCTCAGGAAAGCGGAGCCCGAATGAGCCGTCGCCGATACGAGTTTGAATCAAGCTGTAGAGACCCGCCCACAGCCGCTCGTCGATCCTGTCAGTCGACGGGGGGCGCGCCCCGTATTCGCGATCTGTGTAGTAGGTGGACATACCGGTCGGCCATTCCCCTCAGTTTACAGGGCTTCTCACGCGAAGACCTGCCTTAGTCGCCGATCGGCCGGAACAGCTTCATGGGCTGGCCCAGCAACGGCAAGTGTGTGGGACTGATCCTCGGGGACCAGCGTCTCTATCGCTCCTTGTGAGGCACCTCAAGCCTTGCATTCATCGTGATGGTGAATATATTCAATACAAGATGGAATTTCAAGGAAGCTCCTCGTGAATGCAGAAATGGGCGCCATGCTCGCTGAAATCCGCGATGCTGCGGGCATGACGCAGCGACAAGTCGCCGAGCGCATGAGCGCCAACCAGACCCGAGTCTCCCGGATTGAGGCCGGCGATGGTGACGACAGCGACATCGGGTCATTTCTCGAAGCCCTTGGAACGCCCCGAGCGGAGTCCTTCGCCGAGTTGCTGAAGGTGGAGTGGCTGCATTTGCCGCGTCCGTCCCTGCGGCATCCTGATCTCGATACACTGGTGGAGATCGAACGCGGATTAGCGCGCATCCGCGCATTCCTAACCGATGGGCAGGTGCCGACGGTGCTGGCCGGTCAGGCCGAGCTCCTCGAAAAACGCCTCGAGGAAGCCGGCCGGTATCTCCTCGCGCTCGACCACGACGTCGTCTACGTTGGTGAGATCGGTGTCGGAAAGACCACGGCCGCTTGCCGGCAGGCCGGGCTCGTTGTCGATGAAGCCACCGCGGCCGACCTCAAGGGTATGATGCTCGACACTGGCGGCGGTCGCACGACGCTCTGCGACGTGCGTGTCGAAACCGGCGAGCGTTTTGCCTTGACGGTCGAACCCATCGCCGATGAAGAAATCTACAAGCTCGTCGCGGAGGTCTGCCGTGGCGTTCACGAAAAGCTCGGCGGTGATAGCTCGCCCACGTCGCCGGAATTCAAACCGGCGGAAGAAGTCGAGCGCGCGCTGCGCAACATGGCCGGGTTGCCTCGCCCCGCACGAGCACGAAGGGGCGTGGCCACGGGTCCAGATCCCGCCGCCGATCTCGCGCGGCAATATCCAAAGCTCGATGATTTCATCGCGGAGTTTGCTGCGCGCCTCAGTCTGTGGCGCCGGAGCCGACGCGTTATCGAATTCGATGGCGTCGATCCCAAGGCCGGCCGCCATTGGCTGCGATCGACCTTCACGGCGATCAACAACGGCCGGCATGGGGACTTCTCCCTTCCGGCGCGGATCACCGTTACAGCACCCTTCAATTTGGTTCCTGGAGTTCGCTTGGCGATAGCGGTGGTGGACACACGGGGTGTGGACGGCAGCGCCGTTCGCCCCGACATCCTCGCTCACCTCAAGAATGACCGTGCGGTGACCCTGCTCTGCTCAAAATGGGGCAGCGCACCAGATCCAAGCGCCCAGAATCTCCTGACATACGTGACGGAAACAGACGCCGATCCCTCGCTTCTCAACCGGGTCGCCGTCGTCGCGTTGGCACGCTCCGGTGATGCGCTTTCAATGCGCCATGACTCTGGCGAGAGCGCCGAAGACATTGCCCAGGGCTACGACATCAAGCTCGGCCAAATCGAGGACGCTCTCCAAAAAATCGGAATGCAGGGCGTCGACGCGGTTGCGTTTGACGCCAGCGCTGACGACCCCGCGAACCTCACGACTTTCATCGTGGAGAAAATCGGATCAGTTCGCAAAGTCCAGGCGGACTCGGCCCGCGCCACGATCCTTGCGGTCGACCAGATGCTGTCGAATCAGCAAGAGGCTCAGGCCATGGCATCGATGGAGACGGTAGGCGGCAACCTGGAGCGCTTCGCCGACCGCAATCGCACGCTGCGCGGTGCACGCCGGCCCGCCTATGAACGGCTGATTGCTGCGGTGACGACCCTGCACCCACGTACTGTGTGGGCTGCGACACGCCGGGCGGGACGGTTCTGGAACTTTGATGCCTTCCAGTATCTCGGCGACGGCGCCGCGGCCGAAGCCAAGATCCGCTCGTCCGATGTCATTGCCGGATTGACGGCGATCATCGAGTTGGACCAAGGCAATCCCGAGCTCGCAAGCGCGCATGGCTTCCTTACGCAGATTCTCGCCAACGCGGCGCAGTGGGAAGCTGATTTCGTGAACGCCGCACGGCATCATGCCGCAGCGGTCTATCACGAGCCGCTTGGCCGTGCGCAGGACCTTTGGGACCGTTGTGAGGCCGCTTATGGCACCAGCATGGGTGGCTATCGAGACAGAGTCGCCGCAGACCTGCGCGGCTGGTTCGAGGAAAACGTCGAGCTGCGCGAAGAGCTCGATCGCCGAGTAACGCGAGCTTGGGAGACCAGTGTCATCACGCCGCTTCGCAGGGCCGCCGGCTTGACCGCTGAGATGCCGGTCGCGTCTATGCAATCCGACCAGTGACGGCGATGGCAAACTTCAACAACTTCCAAGTGATGGAACCCGAGACCCGAGACCTCGTCCTCGAGCTCATGGAGAATGCAGACCGCCAACGGTCGGCTTTCATGTCCTTCGTCAATATCTGGATGGCCTTCAACGGCTGGATGGCGGCTGTCACCGGGCAGGAGACCGACGCGAATATGATCCGCGATATCGCGGCCAATGATCGCCTGATCAAAGCTTACACAGGGCTGCTGGAAAGTTCTCGAGCCTTTCACCGCCTGGTCTCGGATTTCGCGAGGATGTGGCCGGTGCTGAACGTGCGCGACGTTCGCAAGAAGCTCGGCCGCGACGCCTTTTGGCGACTTGAGCGTGACGCCCTCGTCGCCGCCTGTGACGCTGCAACCGTGAAGAAGCAACCCATGGGCTGGAACGCGGGGGCCACGCCGTCGTGGGAGCAGTTGCTGCGCACGATCTACCAAGTGCGATGCAATCTGTTTCACGGTGAGAAGTCCCCACAAAACGCCCGCGATCGTCAACTCATTCTCAAATCGGATCGAATTCTCCGAGCCTTTCTTGCCGAGGCGGGATGTTTCGAGTGGCGCGAATGACCACGTCAACCGTCGCGCTCTGGAGCACGCAGAAGACAGTTTCACTCACCGGCCATCATCGCCATAGGCATGCGCCTAGTCCGGTCGCGCCGAACTTCGAAGCCCCTAGGGCTGCCGCCCACATCGCGTTCGGTCCGACCGCCCTTGCCGCGGCGATCGCCCGCACCGCAACCCTTCGGGATGCGCCGCCGGAGCTTCTCTCTCGTCTGAAATACAGCGCGCTGAACGACGCGGAGATCTTGATCGCCGACGGTCCCGTGTTCGCACTTTCCCCTTACCTTGCCTCTCTTGCTGATACCGAGCGAACCCATTTCGCGGCGCGTATGGGTGCCGGCATCACCGATCTTTACATGAACGCCCTGGGTTATATTTGGCGAGACAATGCGGTCTGTCTGGCGTCAACGCTCGACCCACACGCCGACTTTCTCTACGCGGGCGGCAGTGTGTCCGGACAAGGCGTGGTGCTTGCCGAGGCTCGCGGATCATTCGCCGCCGGCGTTACCGACGCGAAAATCGCCGCCGAGGCGCGGAATAAATATCTCCGGCAGGTCCGCCCCTACATCGCCAAGCCCTCACCTCATGGCGACGTGGTTCATGGCTATTCGCTGGCGTTCGGATCAAAGCCAGGGACGACGGGCGCCTTCCTCCACCTTTCGGAGACGCAGCGCCCGAAATTGCGGCGGGCTCCGCCGGCACCGTCCCAACTGCCCGCGGCCGTTGGGAGCGCCGTCCCTACTCAGATTGCGCTTTCCTCGCACCGATCAAACTTTATCCTAATGGACGCGCTGGCGGTCGCTGACTGGATCGACTGGACGCGCGGCGCGCGCGACTTGCCGCCCGATACCGACCACATGACTTTCTTTAGATTGGAATATGCAGGCAGAGTCTTTCTCGCTTGCGCAGACGCGCTCTTGCCGCTCCGCACGCCGTTCGCCTGGATAGACGACTTCGTCGACCATCCGTTGTGGCGGCATCGCTGGTTGCGGCATTTTTCGTCAACGCCCGGGTTCCCACGGTGGTTCGTCATCGAGGAGAAAGCCGGCGAACGGTTCTTGAACACCCTGAGCGCCTTGATCAGCAAGGAGGATCGACGCCTCCCGGAAAGCCTGGACCTTTCAAGCAGCGAGTTCGTCGGACTTTCCACCGAAGGCGAAGGTTCGATCGCCCGCCGGGATGGTGCGCCTTACGATTATGCGCTGTTCCGCGATGGATTGGCCTTGCTGGGCGGCCCGCCGCCGCGCCGCGTCGCCGGTCACCGCATTTGGCACCCGAAACACGGCCTCGAGTAGAGCGTCGCGACCCCCCCCCCGCAGCATCTCTCAAAATGAGAGGTCAGCCCGGTCCCACGTGCGGGTTCAAGTCGGCGGATGGGGACGGATGAGCGACGCCACTCTGCTCCGCTAGGCATCAGATTCGACAGGCGGCGTAAGGTCGTCGCCCAGAGTCGGCATCGGATCGCTGTCGTTCTGGATCAACGTCTTTGACCACAGGACCGAGGTCTCGTAATGCGCCTCGCAGACGACCTCCCCTTCCGCCTCGAACCAGTGTGTCGCTTCAGGCACCAGCGCGTGAGGAAGCGGGTATTGAGCAAAGGGATTGTGAAAGACTTCGAGCTCCGCCGACCACGGCTCATGGCCTTGCGGCCAGAGCCGCCTGTATTCATTGCTGGTGATGTCTAGGCAGAACGGGATGCCGTCGAGCGCGCCAGGCGTTCGATCATAGAATTTGCCGAGTCGGACATAGCGAAGCCCCTTCGCCAATGCACCGGCCGATACGCCAACGCGGTTGAATTTGCTGATCGCACAGGCATTGGTGAAAACGACCGCCGATAGCTCGCTGTGATCTGCGTTGCGAAACAAACCGGCTGGGAAAGCTGACTCGCCCAGCAGATGGGAAGACGGGCTCGATACCGCGACGACGCGACCGCCCACCTCAGCCCTCTCGGCGTGCATTCCAAACAGATAGCCCGCCAGCGCCTCCCGACTCCAGGTCATCGATGCTGGCGCGTGGAAATCCGCCAGCGCGATCGCGAATGGCTTGCCGGAAACATGCGCCAAACGGTCATAGCGGCGCTGCAGCTTGCTTCCCAATGTTTTCGCGAACCGCACCGCCGCCGGGCCTAAAAAGCGCTCGCGCACGTCCTCCGGTGGCTCGGTCGGCTTTGAGTTCACATGATCGTAGGGCACTGGCGGGTTCGCCGTCACCGCTTCAATCCAAGCCTCGCCGCCGCGGCGGTTCTGGATGTGAAAATCCGGGGATGGATAGGGTTGTGTGACCAGGAGCCCTTGTTCCCGAAACGAGGCGAGCAGGTGCGCCTCCCAGAGTCGGGTGTGAAAATTGCCCGTCTGGCAATCGCCTGCCCAGCTTCGATCCGGGTTCGGTAGCGCCAAGTACATTTGGTTGAGCAACCATGCGGCGATGTGGTGGGTCGGCTGCGTGAGTAGCGTGAACACTGCGCTCGGCTCGCGCCCTTGCAGGTCATAGAGCGCCGGACGGCGCTGCATATTCGCCGGGATCGGCTCAGGCGGCGCACCCTCTTTCATCGCCCGTTCCATCAACGCGCCGGCCTCCGCGGCAGTCGAGAGCTCATGCTGCTGCAACGTGATCGACCAGACATGATCTTGACGCCGTCGCATCACGAGAACACCGAAGCGCCCGTCATTGTCGTCTCTGGTCAGCACACCACAGGCGAGATCGTCTTCGCTCCGCCACGCGCCAATGGGCGGTCGGTTCCCGAAGCCGTGGCCACGCGGCAGCGCCAGCGCATAGACGTCGAACAATGTCTGCGGGAGTTCATGCATCGACAACTTCCCGTCGCCCGGCATCTAGCCGGGACAGGACCTCGCGGAACCGCGCACCTGTCACTTGCCCTTCCAAACACCCTGCCCGTCGTACATCTCACACTGCTGAAAACCGAATGCATTCCAGAGCATGTTGAACACCGGGCGCATTAACGCCGGAACGTCGGTTCTGAAATTGTCGATATAGAGCTCAGGCAGCGCGAGGATCTCTCGATTCAGAGGACCCGTATCCGACCAGCCCGCACCGTCGGGACTGTAGCGATAGAAGCATTGAGCGACATCGCACAGCGACAAGAACGCATATACGGGAAGCCCGGCGTCGAACGCCTCCAGCACGCTGAGATATTGCCGGACAGCGAGGACCACCTTGTTCGCGAACTCGGCCGCCACGAAATAGGGATTCCCATCGGTGTCGCGCTTGCTGAGATTGCCAACGCCCTCGATGGCGCCCGAGCGAAAGAACTGCGCGTAACTTGGCCGGCCTCCGACGGGGCGATCGGCATAGTTCAGAAAGCCATCGATATTGATGCCGGGGCGATTTCCGGCCCCCATGCCGTCGAGCGGCAGAGGAACATGCGTGCCCGCCGCGACTGCCGACACCACGTCCAGCAATCGGCCGTCAGCGAATGCCGGTAGGGGCACGAGGTGAAGCACGACCTTGCCGCCGGGGCCGAGCGGAACCGGTGTCTCGCCAGCGGTAATCCTGACGATACGATCGGTTCGAAACGCGGCGATGCGCTCGGCGATCCGAGGCGCCTCAGTGAAGATGTGGCGCAGCTCTTCGACGTTGGGCTCGTATTTGCCAGAGGAGGCCCTGGCCCAAAAGCGGCTGCGGTTCTTGTAGATCACGCGGTGCGGCGGCGCGTAGCTTCGCGGCACCCGTACGATGATGACAGCGCCGCCCTCAGCCAGTGGGACGGCTCGCGTCTGCAAGTTGCGGATGCGGGGTTCTAGGCCAGTTCGGGCGATATCCTCGAGCCGACGCCGCTCGTCGTCGGCATTGCCGGTGAACGGCACGATAGTGTTCGGAATGCCGCCGGCCTCGGCCACACCGATTACAAGATCGCCACCGGCCGTATTGGCGAACGACGAGACATCCGCCAGCAGTTCGGCGTGATCGGCTTCTTTGCCGCCGTATGTCGCTTGCTTGTAATCGATGTAGAGGGATTCCGCGGCCCCCGCCGAAATCAGACGGCGCACATCCGCCTCGGTGATCCTGTCCAGCGGAATGTCGAGCAACGCCATCCAAGCCGTCTCCTTCGCCCCGACGCCGCTCTTCGCGCCTAGCCGGCCATGCGGCCGCGGCGGTGATGGTTCGGTATCTGGTTGAAAATCAGATCGTTCATCCGCGCCCGGTGCAGTTCACGTTCCCCGGCATCCGGATCGGCGACAATCCGCCAACCCTCTGCGCGCGTCCACCCGAAGACGACGCTTCCGATATGAAGAACCAGATAGACGCGCTCAAATCGGGCGCCACACAGCGAGCCATGGAAGAGCCGGTTCAGTTCGTCGGTCTGCACGAGACCCGGCACAATCATCGTCGACGCGGCCGCACCCCACCGATTGAGGCAAGCCGAGACGACCAACCAGGTGTGCGCGACCGCGTCACGCGTGTCGTGGCGCGCAGCGATGGCGCATTTCTCCTGAAGGCGAAGCGCGAGCGCGAGGCGATAGTCGGCGATGCCCCAGACGCCGAACGGCGCCTGCGTCGCCCGCGCCGTCGCCTCTTCCTTCGCCCGGGCGAGCGACCCGCGCTTGCCTGGGGCCTGACCCTCGTCGGCGTGAAAGATCGTATGCTGGGCGCCGACCCTCCGGCCATCGAGATCGAAAACAACGTCCAGGCCCCGCTCGACCGGACCGAGCGCGGTCTTCGCATCGCGAATATTCGTGACGTCCAAGCCGCACAAAGCGGCAAGATGCTGAACAGCCCAAAGCTCAGCGGCGAGGTCCGGCATAGTTGTGACTCCAGGTCGCGTCCCAAATCTGGGCGCTCGAAGCACGGGGCCATCCCGGCGATGCTATACCCTGGAGGTGCCAGAATATTGCCGAGGGCCGCGCCGGTCAACGACGCCACCCTGACCATTATGATAAGCTTAGGCGATGACGCCCGCCACCGACAGCTTCTGGGATATCCTGAGCCAGGACGAAGCCGACTTCGCGCAGGCGATCATGCTCGAGTTGGCGTACCAGCCTTGGGCTCAACCGATCGTCTCCGGCATCAACAACAATGGCGGTCTCAAACGCGAGAACAAGGACCGCCTCTTTGAGCTGCGATTTGCTTACGCATTGCATCGCGCCGGCACTACGCCCCGTTACGAAATACCGGGCGAAGCGAGAGCCACGATCGATTTTGGGTTTGCATCGCAGCGCCGGCCATGGGCCGTGGAGTTGCTACGGCTCGGGGAAACGCAAGCCGTGAAGGCGGCAACCGGACATAGTGTCGACGAACACGGCGTCGCATGGAGCGGGCGCGTCTTGTCGACGGTCGCCGAGGACCCGACCCAATCGACCGAAGGCGAAACGCTCAAGGCCGTGGAAAGAATTTGCCAGAAATGCGAGCAAAGCGGACGACCCCACAAGTTCCCGGTGCCCGGAGACGCCTTCCACATGATCCTGGTGGATTTCCGGACGGTCCTGAACGGCGGTGACGTCCATGATCGGCTTCATGTCGCCCTGGGCGCGGAATCCGTCGCCACTCGATTCTCTAATCCCAAAAAGACCGTCACGGGTCTTTTACCACATGAGCGCGTCGGCGGACATGCTCCACCTGTCGAACGAAGATCAATCCTCCGCTTCGGCAGCTAATAGGCGCTCCTCAAGCTCTTCAACGAACGGCGATCGCCCAAGGCGTTGTGCGCCGTAGCGGCCAGGGATCCAGCCGGAATAGAGCATGTGCACTGCGTCGCGTGCGCGAGTCAGCCCGACATAAAATAGACGACGGCTCTCTCGAAGCTCATCTTCGGTCTCTCGCCGCCAGGGCATGACACCCATGTCCATGCCGACCATAATCACGACGTCATATTCGCAGCCCTTGGCGGAATGCAGCGTCAAAAGATTGACGTGGGATGGCGAGCCATCGCGACCGCCGAGGCTCTTGAGATCCAGCCCTTCGAGTTTGCCACCGCGCGCGAAGGCCTCACCCATGCGCCGCACCTGCTCACGCTGATCAGCGAGACTCGGTTCGCTCGCTGTCAACGGATCGACCAGCGCCGCCCGGATCGCGGCGACGAACGGCGCCGCAGCACCTTCATCGGCGCGATGTTCGGACAAGAATGCCGTCAGCGCTCGGGCCGCGCGACGCGTTTCGAGTTCGCTTGCACGCCCCGACCGAAATCCAACCCACCGAGAAATCAACCCACCAAGCTGAGGGCGGCCGGCGCGCCAACCTCCTGCGCACCAAGCCGCGCAGTCCTCGATCCAACTCGTAAGGCCGACCTTCTTGTAGGGGGCGGCGTTGTCAACGCGAATATAGTCGTAGCCGGCCGCGGCGAGGACGTCGGCGAAGACGTCGCCGACATTGGCGGCGCGATATAGGATCGCGATATCTCCGATAGCGCGGCCCGGCTTTTCCGCTAAAGACGCCGGAATAAGATTCTCGACGACATAGGTGGCTTGATCTTCCAAGCCACCCGGTCGTTCGGTGAATTCAATGACCGCCTGGCGGCGCGGGTCGAGGGGCTGGTAGCCGCGCGCCTCACCCAGAGCCAGCTCGGACGCGCGGATGATCCGTCCCGCTGAACGGTAGTTGAGCTGGAGCTGCACTGACTTCGACGTCATCGCGCTCGGCAAGTTCGAGCAGCAACCCTCCGTCTGCACCGGCGAAGCCGTAGACCGATTGGTCGGCATCACCGACCGCAAACAGCCGCACACCGCCCTCAAAGGCGAGACGTTTCACAATTCGGTGGAGAGGCACTCCCAAGTCTTGATATTCATCAACCGCCAGCACAGGCCAGCGCGCTTGAATTGCCGGTAGCACCCAGTCGTGGTCCGACACTAGTCGGTTACCGAAGATTACGAGATCGTCGAAATCGATCAGGCCTGCCCGGCGCAACACCGCTTCGTAACCTTCTGTGATGCGAGCGAGATCCGGATCGATCTCCCAGTCAGGCGCATCCCGGTCGAGATGAACGCGCCGATACTTGCCCATGTCGTGTGTCTTATAGGGTTGGCCGATTCCGAGCAGACGCTCCGCCACCTCTTTGAACGCAGAATCGGCTTGACGCGTCGTCGCGAGCGTCAGTGGATATGGTACGTCCAGTCCCGCGAGCCGCGCATAGGGCATCAGGATGTGGCGTAGGCAGAAACCGTGCACAGTGCCCACGAAAAGATTGGACGCGTCGCGCAAGCCAAGCGCTTCCAGCCGCCGCATCAGTTCCCTCGCACATTCCTGACTGTAGGTGATGCAGGCGACACCGCGCGGCGCCCTCACATCTTCGGCAAGGATCCGCGCCAGCTTCAGCACCAGCGTCTTGGTCTTTCCGCTACCCGGCCCAGCGAGGACGACGCAGTGCCCTCGCGAGTCGTAGGCAGCTTGTTGCCCAGGGTTGCCGACCAGATCGTCGGCGTGCCGCAAATACGCGGCGCTGGTATTACGCAACGGCATCGCGAATGCGCTCCAACGCGGTCCGAATGTAAGCCGGGCACCGCCGCTCTGTCGCGCCAGATGCCAGCCGTTGAGCGAAACGTCCTTTACCGACTCGCTCGATCATCCCGATTAGCCGAGCAACATCCACGGTCGCGGGATCTGCCACCCATCCGTCGATCTGATCCCGCCCAGCCCGCCGCAGCGGCAACTCCGATTTGAGGACCTGGCCCATGCGGCGCGCGAACCCAGAACCGAAGAGTTCTGGCTCAAGCGTACCGCTGTTGACGAAAATCCCGTGCCGCTCACCGCGCCGAAAGATTGCGGCGTCGGCGAGATCGTTATAGGCGGGCCCCGGCTCGACAATCTCTAAGAGCTTCTGAACCCGCCCGCGCGCTAACGGCGTGCCTGCCTCGACTGGGTCGAGGTCAGTCAAGACAACGTGTGGGACCGCGAGGCCTGCCGGCCCGAGGAGCTTTACATACGGTGCGAAATTAGTGCCGCCAACTGAGCAGACCGAGATGCCTTGCTGATCGAGGTGAATGTCCAGCGCCTCGGCGAAGGCCGGGACGAGGAAACGCTCGGCATCACCTTCGACCAGGATGATGCCGCGGGCGAAGAACAGTTCGCCTCGCGTCACGTCGATGTAGCGCTGAAGATCGGCTTCGTCGGTAGCCGTTAGCGGCGTCTTAGCGGTCGAAACGCCGACGGTGCGGTCGCCGGCACCGTCGCGACGCAGCAGCACCAGCGAACGTAGTGGCGCGATGCTGGCAATGTGCGGCGAATGTGTGGTCAGGATCGTCGTCAATCGCGATGCAGGTGCTGGCCCTTCGTCGCCGCCGCCCTCGGCGTCATCGTCCTCACCCCCCGCCTCATCAGCCTCAGCGAGAAAGTGACGATAGACGAGCCTTTGGACCTGCGGGTGCAGGTGCGCCTCCGGCTCCTCTACGGCCAAGAAGGTGTGGTCACGCTCTCCGTCCTCTACAAGTCGATCGAGTTCGAGGCTCTTCAGTGCGAGGAAGATCAGGTTGGCAGTGCCGAGGCTGGCGTCCGCCACCCCGCGGGCGCCGTCATCAATCAGCAAGCGAAGTGCGCGCAGCAAAGCGTCGATTTGGGTCGGCGCAAGCCCGAGCGAGATTGCGGTCGCGTGCGCCGGACCCACCATCTCCTCAAGACGACTGCTGATTGTCTGCGCGACGGTCCGCACCTCGTCCCGTTCGGCAAGCGCATTTTGCGCCGTATCGACCGCCTCTTGGATGGCGTCACGGTCCGCCTCATCCAGTCCGGCGGCCAGGCACTCGATCAGCGGCCGCAACGGAGAGCGTCGCCAAGTCGCCAAATCCTTCTCCGCATCGCGCAAGGCGGCGAGCACATCCAACGGCAGCATGCGCCGTAGCCCGGGGCGCATAGCATTGTCAGGATCGAGGCCACCGAAAAGGATGTATTCGTAGTCGGCCATACTTCGCGGCTCGCCGTCCAATCCGGCCTTTGGTTGGAAACGGTAGGTGAGCCGCGAAACCATCGGCGGTCCCGGATCGACGATGCAGTCGCCCAGGTGCGCGAGCAGCCGTGGATCGTGTTCGAAGTCGGTGAACTCGATGGCGATCTCTATAACCGCGCCGAGCTTAGGGAGACGACCAGTAGGCAGTTCTTAGCGAGCTTCGCGGACTCGGTCAGCGCCTGCGCGAAGGTGAACTGGGTTTCGAAGCCGCCGGCCGGCAAGTCGCTTTGGTCGTGGAGCTGCCGTGCATAGGCCACCCATTCGTCGATCAGCACGAGGCATGGACCATATTCGACAAACAATTCGCGCAGCACGTCGCCTGGGCTGGGCGCGAAACCGACCAAGGAGTGGTCGACCCCGCGAAGCTAATCGGTCCCATGCTGGCGCGGTTCATGGGGACCGACCGCGCCTTCGCGAAACTGCGGCGGACAGAGTTGATCTCGAAAACGGCGCACCCTGGGAAATCCAGATCAGAACAGACGGCCTGAGCGGGCCTCGTCGCGCATGAAGGCCACGAACCGACCGACGGCAGGATCTTCGGCATCGGGACACCAAACAAGCTCAACGCGCACCCAGGCGTTCTCCTCTCGGATGGGCCGATAAACAACGCCGGGGAACACGACCTCGGACTGACTCCGCGTGGCGAGGGTAATTCCGAATCCGGCTCCGACCAATGCGAACACGCACTGTTTGCTCGCCGCGTGGGTGTGGAACCTAACGCCACTGCCCATGAACGATGCATAAAACTCGCGCGCGGACTGACTGCTGTCCCAGCCTTGAACGAGGAACGTCTCCTTCCGCAAGCTCTCCCAATCGAGCGCCTCTTGATTCGAGAGCGGATGTTCACGAGGCATCGCTGCAACCACGCGCTCACGGTAGAGCGGCGTCGTGACGGCGTTCGGCCAAAGCGTATGGCTCGTCATCAGAGCAACATCGACGCGGCGTTCCTGTATGGCTGTCTGGATTTCCCACTCGTTCATTTCCGCGACAGTCAGTACCACCTCCGGGTATTTTTCCCGCCACCCAAGCAACAGGCTGCAAAGAGGTTCGCCGATCGGCGGCATGCGCACCGCCAGGCGCACTTCGCCCACTATGCCGGTGCCGTTTTGATCGCCGGCATGTCTGATCGCATCGAGCTCAGCCAGTGCGCGCCGGATGTGCGGCAACACCGCCTTGCCCCCGCTGGTCAACCGAACCCCGCCATGCCCGCGCTCGAACAATGCAAGACCGAGCTCGTCCTCAAATCGTCCCACGCGGCGACTTATCGTGGACGTAGTGACTTGAAGGGACTTGGCGGCGCGCGTGAAGTTGCCCGCGGCTGCCGATGCCTCCAGATACATGAGGTCACGGATATCCATGTCCCACAAGCTCTGCAAATCTCCAAAGATCGGCAGCCGCGCTGGAGTTGATCGCCGAGCGATCCAGTCGCTTGCGCTCGCAGTGAGTACCCGGCCGGGACTCCTGCCGGCTGCCGATCGATGGCCTACGCAGCGGCGCCAATCGCTTCGCTGGGGCTTGCGTGGTGGGCTTCTCCGCCCATGATGCGCGTCACTCTACCCGCGAGATCGCCGGCTTCGCGGACGCACGCGAGCCGTTCCTGAGACACTTCGAGATAGCCCGCGACTGCGAGCGTCTTACCGATCGCTCGAGGCGAGCCCAGACGCCGCAATGGCCAGCGCGCCCGGCAGAGGATTCGCTCCATCCGCGCATCCGTCACGGTGACGATGTCCGTGAGCTGACGCATCAAGCCGAATTCGATCATGCCGGCGAACAGCTCATACGTCGCTTTCGCGATGCTGCGCCCCGTCTTCTCGTCCCGCGAACGCAGATCGACGCCGAACCTGCTGCTCTCCCAAATCGTATCGGACGCGGGCGCACGCTGTCCGTCCAGCAGCAGCGGGAAGGTATCGCGGAGCATGGTTGGGCCGGTTGTCGGCAGAAGCCGCACGCACCCTTGAATACGGTCCTCGTCATCCGTCTGCAGTAGGTACGCAGGCCGGCAGGCATCGAATTCGTCGATCTCCATGTCGCCGCTGACCTCGACGTCCCAGCCGAGACGTTCCTTGAAGACGCGGTAACGAAGCCGGTGCATTTCGGCGAGCTCGCCGAGAAATGCACCGTAGCGGTCTGGAGTGATGAGTTGGATCATGTTCGCCTCCTGGCAGGATTGGTCCTGCGCGATTGGAGGCGATCAGTGGGGCGGCCCGCATCCTGTGCAGTTGCACAGGGGGTGGAGAATGGAACCTATTCGGTGGCAGCTTTAGAGGCGGCCAACTTGGCGACGGCCTGGCATATCGTCCTGACGCCAAACTTCGTCTTCGCATTGTCGAGATGAAACGCCGCCGTGCGGCGGGAAATATTTAGCAGGCGTCCGATTTCCCATGCGGACTTACCCTGCGCGGCCCATTCGAGGCATTCGAGCTCCCGCGGCGACAACGCGACACCGTCAATGACCCGATTGATCGACAGCCTTCGGCGTGCGTGAGCATGAAAATACATCGCCATGAGCTGCAGCACGCGCCGATTTTGCTCGATGCAGCGCTGGAACGCCGGGCGGCGTTCGTCCGCGGCGAACGTGACCGCCGCGACCGGACCACGGGAGTCGTGGACGGGCACTGTGAAGCCACAGCGGATCCCGAACTGCGCCGCCTCGTCGAGCAGCGCGCATTGCGGCTTCGACAGACGCTTTACCGTGAATTCTTGTCCCCACTCGAACGGCTCTGTGCCTGTCAGCGCCTCGACAATGACCGGATCGACCCGCTCATAGTGTTCCCGCAGATAATGATCGGTCCACTCGACCGGATAGTTCGAGATGAGTTCGGCCGCATCGCCCCTTCTCGACGGCATGGAAAGATACGCGAAGCAGCTCAGATCGAGCGCCGCACCCGCATCGGCGAGCACGGTACGGAGACGCTCGGTGTCGCCGCTGGCGGCAAGGCCGTCGATAAACGCTTGGAACACACGATGCATGCGGTTACGCCAGTTTCATATAAACACTCGTCGTCAGCTCGGTGGCGGGAAGCGATGATCCGCGAGGGTTGCTTCCATCGAGGTCCGAGGCGTGGCCGCTTCGCCCTTGAGGCATTCACGCAGATTACCCAGCGGACAAACGCTCCCGCGGTTGCACGCCCCGCTCGATGGCCTGCGTTTGGGCGTACATCGTCTCGGGTGCTGCCCAGGCCCGCACGGCCGCTCCGACCCCACCCTTCGGACGAACTCGAATTTTAGCATACTCCGCCGGGCCGGAAAGGTCAGCCTCGTCGGCCTCCTGCCTCAATCCGGTCACAAGCGTGACAGCCGACATTGCGGTGACGACAACTGCGGCAAATCGCAAAAGCAATAGATGACAATCCTATTTCTACGCCAAGGCCCGCTACTTCCCGATGGTTCAGTTTTAACTCTTCCTTCTTTTGCCAGCGATCGCTTTCAATTCGTTCGAAGCACCCAAGGAGATCGAGATGGAAACGAGTTTGGAAGCATCGATCAAGCGCACGATAAGGCGGCATCAGTTGCGGGAAATGGTGCCGCTCGCTGACAGCACGATCTATGAGATGGAGCAGCGCGGAGAGTTTCCTCGCCGCTTCGCTCTATCGCCCCGCTGCGTTGTCTGGGACCTGGCGGAAGTCGAAGCCTGGTTGGCAGCGCGCCGATCAGCCCCCATCGCGCGGGCGCAATCTCCCGATGTCAGGCAACGGCGATCGCGCCCGGTTCGATCGCCGGGTCCGGCTCAAGCAGCGGCATCGAAGGCGGGATGAGTACCGGAACGCGCTTCTTGCCGGCAACCCATGCGTCGATGATGTCCGACCACTCCTGCATCATATGGCGGCGCTGCACTTCATATTCTGCCTTGTTGTAAACGCCGCGCGAGGAACGGCCGTCCTCATGCGCAAGGCACTTCTCGATCCAGTCGCTGTTGAAGCCGAGTTCGTTGAGCAGCGTTGAGCCCGTCCTCCGCAGGTCGTGAACGGTGAACGGCTCCAGCGGCAGGCCGTCCTTCTTCGCCTGCTCGACAACAGCGTACGTGACGCGATTGAACGTCGCCCGCGACATGGGCGCGTCCGCGTCATAGCGTGACGGCAAAAGGTATCTAGAATTTCCGGCGCACGTCTTCAGCGCGATCATGATGTCGAGGGTCTGGCGCGACAGATAAACATTGTGCGCCTTCGAGCGCTTCATCCGCTCCTTCGGAATCGTCCAGACAGCGTTCTCGAAATCGACCTCGTCCCATATCGCATCTTGCAGTTCGCTCTTGCGCACCATCGTCTGCAGGTAGAGACGCATGCCGAGCCGGATGGTCGGCAGCGTCGCCACCTTCTCGAGCAGCTTGAGCATGATCCTGAATCTCGGTTGGCGAGAGCGACCGGTCCTTCGGCACGAAGGTCGCGATCGACGCCGGCCCCACATCGTCAGCGGGGTTGGCGACCTTCTCGCCGTGCAGGATCGCGAAGCCGTAGATCTGCTTGAGGATATCGCGGACGTGGATCGCCGTCGCTGGCGCGCCGCGCTCGACGATGGCGCCGCAGTGCGCCCGAAGGTCATCCGGGGTGATTTCGGTCAGCAGCCTGGTGCGCCACCTGGGTAGCAGCTCGCGCTCGAAGATCGACCGGCGCATCGCCCGCGTGCTGTCCGCCATCGGCGCCGCGGTCAGCCACTTCTCGCCGAACTCGCCAAAGCTCTTCGCTTCCAGGAGCCGGCGCTTCTCCCGCTGCTTTTCGATCGCCGGCGATCGTCCCTCGCTGATCGCCCGCTTGGCGTCGATGCACAGCTCTCGCGCACGGGCGAGCGACAGCCCGGCCGGGCCGTACTTGCCGAACGTGACGGTCTCGCGCCGCCCGTTCATCCGGTAGTCCAGCCGAAAAGAGAGGGTCCCCGACGGCTTTACGAGGACATACATGCCGTCCCGGTCCGTCACCTTGTAAATTTTCTCTTTTGGTTTCAGATGCTTAAGGGCTGCATCCGTCAGCATCGGCACCGCCTCCTCGAAAAAAGACCGTCAGGCCATTTTCGGGCATCCTCGCGACAAAATCTCTTTTTCTTACAGCTAGTTAGATCGAAAAAAAGACCGTCAGAGGCCACTCATGACCCTGACGGTATCGGATGAAATCGGATTTCGCAATGGGGAAGACGCACCGTCAGGAAGTCCGTCAGCGGCGATCTCTGCCGGCCGATAGTCCCCGAACGTCTCTGGATTATTTTATTTTGTTTATCAGTGGGTTATGGAGGTTTCCGGGACGCTGTGGGATACCCTCGGAAGGGCCAAAATCATTCCCACTCGATCGTCCCAGGCGGCTTCGAGGTGACGTCGTAGACCACGCGGTTGATGCCGCGCACCTCGTTGATGATGCGGGTCGCGGTCGCGCTCAAAAATTCGTGGCTGAACGGGATAGAAATCCGCGGTCATGCCGTCGGTCGAGGTCACCGCGCGCAACGCGCAGCACGTGATCATAGGTGCGGCCGTCGCCCATCACGCCGACGGTGCGGACCGGCAGCAGCACAGCGAAGGCCTGCCAGATCGCGTCGTACAACCCGGCGCGGCGGATTTCGTCGAGATAGATCGCGTCGGCCTTGCGCAGAATGTCGAGCTTGTCAGGCGTGATCGCGCCGGGCACGCGGATGGCGAGGCCCGGACCAGGAAACGGATGGCGGCCAACCAGCCGATCCGGCAGGCCCAGCTCTCGGCCAAGCGCGCGCACTTCGTCCTTGAACAATTCGCGCAACGGCTCGACCAGTTTCAGCTTCATCCGCGCCGGCAAGCCGCCGACATTGTGATGCGATTTGATGGTCACGCTCGGTCCGCCGGTGAAACTCACGGACTCGATCACGTCGGGATACAGCGTGCCCTGCGCCAGGAAGTCGGCACCGCCGAGCTTTTTTGCTTCCTCGTCGAACACGTCGATAAACGTCGCGCCGATGATCTTGCGCTTCTGTTCCGGGTCTACGACGGCGGTAAGTTTGCCGAGGAACAGGTCGCTCGCGTCGCGATGCACCAGCGGAATGTTGTAATGGCCGCGGAATAGCTCGACGACTTCCTCCGCCTCGCCCTGCCGCAGCAGGCCGTGATCGACAAAGATGCAAGTGAGCTGATCGCCGATCGCCTCGTGCAGCAGCACGGCGGCGACGGATGAATCGACGCCGCCCGACAGGCCGCAGATCACGCGGGACTTGCCGACCTGCTGCCGGATGCGCGCGATCTCCTGCGCGCGGAAAGCCGCCATCGACCAGTCGCCGCTCAAACCCGCGACGCGATGAGTGAAGTTCTTGAGCAGCGCCGCGCCGTCCGGCGTGTGCACCACCTCGGGATGGAACATCAGCCCGTAAAATTTGCGCATGTCGTCGGCGATGACCGCGAACGGCGCGCCCTCGCTGACGGCGGCGACACGGAAGCCCGGAGGCGCAACGGTGATACGGTCGCCGTGGCTCATCCAGACCTGGTGCCGCTCGCCCCGTTTCCACAGTCCGTCGAACAGGGCGCAATCCTCGCGGATTTCGAGGAAGGCGCGGCCGAACTCGCGGTCGTGGCCGCTTTCCACCTGCCCGCCCAGCTGCGCCGCCATCGTCATCTGGCCGTAGCAGATGCCGAGCACCGGCACGCCCATCTCGAACACGGCTTGCGGCGCTCGCGGCGTGCCCATCTCCGCGACCGACGCTGGCCCGCCGGATAAGATGATCGCATTCGGCGCGAACGCGGCGAGCTTATCGGCGCCGATATTAAAGGGGTGGATTTCGCAATAGACGCCGCTTTCGCGCACCCGGCGCGCGATGAGCTGCGTCACCTGGCTGCCGAAATCGAGGATCAAGACCCGGTCGGTCATGTGGCCTTATCATCCGGGGCGTCGGCGCCCGGCGCAAGGGCACGTGCCATCACCGCGACGAAGAATCCATCGGTGCCGTGGCGAGCGGGGGTAAGGCGCAGCATCGGCGCTCGAGTCGGGCACTCGCCGCCGATCGCCTCGCGCCACGCCTCGCCGATCGGCAGGAGCGAAAAGTCCGGATGCGTGGCCAGAAAATTCTCGATTTGCGCCTCGTCTTCCTCGCGCAGCAGCGAGCAGGTGACATAGATAAGGCGGCCGCCAGGTTTCGCCAGCCGCGATGCGCTGTCGAGAATGTCGGCCTGGAGCACCGTCAGTTCCGTCAAATCCTCCGGCCGCAGCCGCCATTTGGCGTCGGGGTTTCGCCGCCACGTCCCGGTGCCGGTGCACGGCGCGTCGATTAGCACCCGTTCAAAGCCGCGCGCATGGCGCTTCACCCATCTATCGCGTTGGCCGGACAGCGGCTGGCGCTGCACGATGCTGGCGCCGGCACGCCGCAGCCGCTGCGTCGCGCGCTCCAGCCGCACGGCCGAGACGTCGCAAGCGACGAGATGGCCGCGATTGCTCATGCTCGCCGCCAGCGCCAATGTCTTGCCCCCGGCCCCGGCGCAGAAATCCACCACGCGCATACCGGGCCGCGCATCGACCAGGAGCGACGCGAGCTGAGAGCCTTCGTCCTGCACCTCGATGCCGCCGGTCTTGAAGATCGCGAGCGTCGAGAGTGGGATGCGTTCGAACACGCGCAGGCCAAGCGGCGAATATTTGGTGCGCGCCGCGTCGATCTCGTCCCGCGCCAGTGCCGCCCGCGCCTTCTCCCGATCCGATTTCAGCGCATTGACGCGCATATCGAGCGAGGCCGGCTGCAACAACGCTTCCGCCTCGCGCGCCATGTCGTGGCCCAACGCCGCTTCGAGATGCGGCCCGAGCCAGACGGGGTAGTTACCCGCTACGTCGGGCGGTTGGTCGCGATGGGCAATCGTGCCGCCCTCGATCATGTCGATCAGGCGTTCCTCGTCGCTCGACAGGCGCGGCGGCCGGAAACGGTCGCCGTCGCAAGCCTCTTTGATCGCGGCGGGCGCCCAACTTTGGATCAGCACCAAGGCGACCAGTAGCCGTGTCCGGCCGTGCGCGGTAAGGCTGGGCGCCATTCGGCCGAGCCACCAATCGAGCTGCGCGCGTCGGCGCAGCACGGCGTAAATGTGCTCCGAGATCGCGGCGCGATCCTTCACGCCGGCAAAACGATGGCGGCGGAAATACTCGGCGACCGTATCGTCGGCCGGCGCCCGGCCGCGGTCGATGGTGTCGAGGAGCTGAATAGCCGCTTCGATGCGGGCGCCAGGCGTCACGGAAGTCGATCGTCGTCAGTCATCGGCGTTCAGTTACCCCCGAACGCCGGCGACTGACAACGGAGAAGCGTTATGCCATTGGTTCCGGCGCGCTCTGTACCGGGATGTTCGGCGCGTAGGTGTTGTCGCAGATCACCATTTCGATGGGCCACTTCTTGCCCTTGCGCCATTGCCCGACCACGAGTTTGGTTTCGGCGCAATTCGGGAACGGCCCGGACTTGAAGTCGATCGGTCCAGCCATTGTGTGGAAGACGTTGTCGCGGACCGCGTCCCGGATCGAGCCCGGATCGTCAATCTTGTGGGTGCGTTTCAACGCGTCGATCGGCACCTCCAGCAACGAATGCCGGAAGCCGAGCGCCATCGAGGCTTGCTGCTTTGCCTCTTTTTCGTATTCGTTGGCATAGGCCATCGACGACTGGCCGGTGATGCTCGACGAATAGGGATGATATTTCGACCACCACATCTCGTTGATGAAATTGATCGCGCGCTTGCCGTACGGATAGAGACCCTGCGGAAACTCGCCGACCTTGCCCGCCGTCATCACCTTGGGCTTGAAGCCCTGCTGCGCGCATTGGTTCCAGAACACGGTAAAGTCGGGTCCTGGAATGACGGTGAAAATGACTTCGGCGCCGTCGGATTTGAACTTGCTGATTTCGGTCGTGAAGTTACTCGCGGGCAGATCGAAGCGGCCGGGATCGACGACGGTGAAGCCCGCCGCCTTCATCGCCGGCGGCATCACCTGGGCGAATGTGCGGCCGTCATCGTCGTTGGCCCATAGGACGCCGAGCTTGCGGTCGGTGGGCACGCGCAGCCAGCACGCCATGTTGGCCTTAAGGAGACCCGCACCCGAGAAGAAGAAATTGTACGTCCACTCAAAGCCCTTCTTCGGATCGCCCTTGCGGCCGAAGAAATACGATTCGAGCGGATCGTCGTTCGATACGCACGGCATGCCGTTGAGCTCACACTGATCGGCGACCGGATTGACCGTTTCCGGCGTGGCGAAGGCTGTAACGACGTGGACCTTGTCCTTGAGGATCAGCTCCTGCGTCACCTCGGAGGCCCGATTAGGATTCGATTGACTATCCTTGGCGATGATCTCCAACGGATGCGTTGTGCCGTTGATCTTGATTTGTCCGTGCGTCGCCTTCCGCACATGCTCGATGGCGAAGGACATCTCTTCATAGAACAAAGCAAGCGGGCCCGTGCGCGGTCCGACGAGACCGATCTTCACCGTCATCGGCACCGCGAAAGCGGGACGGAAAATCCCGCTCGACGCCGCGACGACGCCGACCGCGGCCGCGCCTTTCAGCACTTGCCGACGGCCGATGGAGCGAATTTTCTTCATCATAGCCTCCCTGGCGTTGGCCGACCTCGGTGTGTACCCGGGTTTCCGGCGCTACCGGCAGGATACACCGAAATGGTTTGGAGACAAACCAATCGCGCGTGACAAATATTTCAGTCGCGAACGCCGAACATGGTCCAGCGCGCACCGGGCTTCGTCGACACCAAGCAGCACTTTGGCGCATTCGAGCTCGATCTCGTCGGCCAGCAGCAGATGCTGCGTGCCGCCGTGAGCGTCGCGATAGGCGCGCTGCAGCGTGCTCGCCCGCAGCGATACGCCACGCGAGTAGCGGTGCGCCATGGTCGTGATCTCCGACAGCACATCGTGGATGTGCCGCATCGCGAGCCGCAATAGCGTGATTTGCTCCAACGTCGGCGCCGTGCCGCGCACCGAACTGTCGCGAATGCCGTTCCAGCTTTCGTAAACGAAAGCACGGGCCGCGCGATATTTCGCCTCGGCCTCCGCGAAGCTTTTGCGGAACGACGGGTTGTCCGCGAGCAGGCCGAACACGTCCGACCGTTCGCGCGCCAACCGCGCGATCTCGTCGAGCGCGCGACGTCCGACCCCGAGCGCCCAGCTCGTATGGCCCCACGACGTAAAGCCGACCAGGCCGATCCGGTATTGCGCACCGCCGCGGCGCGGCGTTTCGGCGTCGAAGGAATAGGTCGTCGCTTCCGGCACGAAAATCTCCTCACCCTTTTGCACATAGTCGAAGCTGCCGGTGGCGCGCAAGCCGAGCACGTCCCAGTTTCCTTTGAGCTCGATCGTGTCGCGCGGGTGATGCATCAGCACGATTTCCGGCGCGCCGTCGGCATTGAGGAGCGGCTTTCCCGCATCGTCGACGATGAAGCAGCCGGAATGAATCCACTCGGCGTGGTAGATGCCACTGCCATAGGCCCAATGGCCCTTGATGCGATAGCCGCCATCGACGCGGCGGGCATAGCCGCGCGGCACGCCATTCCCGGCAAGCGTTACGTCCGGTCCCTTGCCGTAGATCATTTTCGCACCCGCGTCGGGCAGGAACGACCCGGCCGACGCCGCCATCACGCCCGCGACCATGGTGCACCAACCCGCCGAGCCGTCCGCCCAGGCGAGCCGCTCGACGATCTGCATCGCATCGACAAAATCCAGTTCCCCGCCGCCCAGCGCCTTCGGCAATAGCATCGAGTAGAGGCCGGATCGACGCATCTCGGCGATCACCTTGTCGCTTTGATGCTGCGCCTTTTCGGATGACTCGGCCGCCGCCTCGATCGCCGGGATCAGGCGTTCCGCGGCCTCGCGCAATGCAGCGACATTATCGTTCATCTTTCCCTCTGTTCTTGTTGAGCCTTAAACGGATTTGCAATTCGCAGGCTTTTCTCGACAACCGCGCCGTGCTGCATGTCTTCCGACCAAAGTACCTTGCAGCCCGCCCTGAGAGCGGATGCAATAATCAATGCGTCAAAAATCCCATACCCGTATCTCTCCGAAATCCGCAATCCGATTTGATGAGTCTCAATATTGACCGGCAACACCTCGCCACATACTTTCTGGATCGCCACCAGGGCGTCGCGTAATTCCTTCCACGTCATGTTGAGCTTGCGGCGCGACACATTGGCAAATTCACTCAAGGATTGGACGCTGACAACGCAGCCGCGTTCAAGCAACGCCTGTGCTATTTCCGCTCGAGGGTCGTCGGTAAACGCATAGACCAGCACATTGCTGTCCAGGAACTCGCTCGCCATCAGCGAGCGTTCGCTTCGTCGCGATCGAACTTCCAATCGGGCGGAAGCGCTTTCCGAAAGGCGCGAATGCGCTTTAGCGCGCGCTCCCTACCCTGCTCTCGTGCAATGCCGAAGGTTCGGTCGCCGGCAACATGGACCTCGACCTCGTCGCCTTCCTTGAGTGTCAGGGCGTCCACGACCGTAGCCGGTAACCGTATCGCCAAACTATTGCCCCACCTCGAAACCTGCATAGCCGACCTCGTCAGGATATACAAATGAAATGTATATCTAGACTGGCCAGAACTCAACCCCCCTGCGGATAATTCGGCGCCTCGCGCGTCACCGCGATATCGTGGACATGGCTTTCGCGCAGGCCCGCGGCGGTGATCTGGACGAACCGGCACTTGTGTCTGCATGTCGGCGATGCTCTTGTTGCCGGTATAGCCCATCGCCGCGCGCAGGCCGCCGACCAGCTGATGCAGCACGTTGCCGACCGGGCCCTTGTGCGGCACGCGGCCCTCGACGCCTTCGGGCACGAGCTTCAAGGTCGAGGTCACTTCCTGCTGGAAATAACGGTCGGCGGAGCCGCGCGCCATCGCGCCGACCGACCCCATGCCGCGATAGGATTTGTAGCTGCGGCCTTGGTAGAGATAGACCTCGCCCGGGCTTTCGTCGGTGCCGGCGAACAGCGAGCCGATCATGGCGCAATCGGCGCCCGCGGCGATGGCTTTGGCGAGATCGCCCGAATATTTGATGCCGCCGTCCGCGATCACGGGCACGTCGCGCTTCCGGCAGACGCCGACCGCGTCGAGCACGGCGGTGAGCTGCGGCACGCCGACGCCCGCGACGATGCGCGTGGTGCAGATCGAGCCGGGGCCGATCCCGACCTTCACCGCGTCGGCGCCGGCATCGATCAATGCCTCGGCGCCTTCCGCGGTCGCGATATTGCCGGCGACGATCTGCGTGTAGTTGGAGAGGCGGCGGATGCTTCGAAATCGTCTCCAGCACCCGCGACGAATGGCCATGCGCGGTATCGACGACCAGCACATCGACGCCGGCATCGAACAGCGCCGCGGCGCGCGCCACGCCATCCTCGCCGGTGCCGGTCGCGGCGCCGGTGCGTAGGCGACCCTGCTCGTCCTTGCTGGCGAAGGGATATTTCTGCGCCTTCTCGATGTCCTTCACGGTGATGAGGCCGATGCAGCGATAGGAATCGTCGACCACGATCAGCTTTTCGATGCGGTGCTGGTGCAGCAGCCGCTTCGCCTCGTCGCGTCGCACATTCTCGCGCACGGTGACGACCTTGCGCGTCATCAGATCGGCGATCGGCTGGCCGGGTTCGGTGGCGAACCGGACGTCGCGATTGGTGACGATGCCGACCAGCTTGCCGTTGCCGCGCTCCACCACCGGGATGCCGGAGATGCGGTTGTCGGCCATCAGCTTCAGCGCGTCGGCCAGCGTCTCGTCGGGATGGATGGTGACCGGATTCACCACCATGCCGGCTTCGAACTTCTTGACCTTGCGGACTTCGTCGGCCTGCTCGGCGATGGTCATGTTGCGATGGATGATGCCGAGACCGCCGGCTTGCGCCATTGCGATCGCGAGCGCGCTTTCCGTCACCGTATCCATCGCCGCCGAGATCAGCGGAATGCCGAGCTCGACCTCGCGGGTCAGGCGCGTTTTGGTCTCGGTCTCGGTGGGCAGGACCCCGGAGGCGGCGGGAACGAGAAGAACGTCGTCGAAGGTGAAAGCCTGACGGAGTTCCATTAGATGCCTTCCGCTCAATATATAGAGGGTTGGCGACCCATCATACACAATATACGGCGTATGGGAAGGGGCGTCGTGGGCTAATAAATGCACCCTGGCGGGACCGCTGCCAAGGCCGGATCAAGGCCCGCCGCGAAATCCCTGCGCGACCACGTAGATTTCGGCGGACTCGGTGCGGCTCGCGGGCGGCTTAGCATGCTTCACGCTGGCGAAGTCCTTCTTGATCCGCGCCAGCAATTCGCCCTCGGTGCCGCCCTGAAACACTTTGGCGACGAAAGCGCCGCCAGGCACGAGATGCGTCCGCGCGAAGTCGTACGCCGCCTCGACCAGCGCCACGATGCGCAGGTGATCGGTCGCGGCGTGCCCTGTCGTCGGGGCTGCCATGTCGGACAAGATCACGTCGGGCGGTCCGCCGAGCGCGCCGAGCAATTTCTTGTCGACGCCGTCGTCGAGGAAATCGCCTTGGAACAGGATCGCGCCGGGGATCGGATCGACGGGCAGCAAGTCGATGCCGACGACATGGCCCTTGCCCGCGCGCGCCACCGCGATCTGGGTCCAGCCGCCTGGCGCAGCGCCGAGGTCGAGCACGCGTTTGCCGTGCCCAAGGAAATGGAACCGGTCGTCGAGTTCGGCGAGCTTGAAGGCAGCGCGGGAACGATAGCCGGCGCGCTTCGCCGCAACGACGTAGGGATCGTTGAGTTGGCGCTCGAGCCAGCGCGTCGAGGACGGCGTACGGCCCTTCGCGGATTTGACGCGTTGCGCGGGCGCGCGGCCCACCGTCGGCGCCTCGCGCCTCGCCATCAGCGCGCCCCGATGAGACCGGACAGAACGCCTTCGCGAATACCGCGGTCGGCGACGCGCAGGCGGCCGACCGGCCAGATCTGGCAGATCGCCTCGAGAATGGCGCAGCCGGAAATCACGAGGTCGGCGCGGTCAGTGCCGATGCACGGGTTGTCGACCCGGTCGCGATACGACATGCGCTGCAACATCCGCGACAACTGAACGATGTCGACGAAGCTCAGCATGAGCCCGTCGACCTGCGCGCGATTGTAGCGTGGCAATTTGAGATGGACCCCGCCGAGCGTGGTGACAGTACCGGAACTGCCTAGCATCTGTACCCCGCCGTCGGCGATAGCGGCGGCGATACCGTGCCGCTCGTCGAACGGACGGATCGCATCGCGCATTTCGCCGATCATCGCCTCGTAGGTCGCTTCGCTTACCTCGCGCCCGCCGTAACGGTCCGTCATGGTGACGACACCTTGGGGCACGGACATCGCGGCCAGAATTTGCGGCGGTGCGCTCGGCGCGACATCGAGCCACGCGAGCTCGGTCGAGCCGCCGCCTATATCGATGACGACGGCGCGCGGGACCTCGCGGTCGAGCAATGGCGCGCAGCCGGACACAACCAACCTCACTTCTTCCTGACTGGTGATGATTTCGATCGCGATGCCCGTTTCGGCACGCACGCGCTCGATGAAAGCGGCGCAATTGGCGGCGCGGCGGCATGCCTCGGTCGCGACGTAGCGCGCGCGCGTGACCCGGCGCTGGTTCACCTTGTCGGCGCAAACCTTGAGCGCATCGATGGTGCGTGCCATCGCGGGCTCCGAGAGCACGCCGCTGGCCGCCAGTCCCTCGCCCAACCTCACGATGCGCGAGAACGCGTCGATAACGTGGAAACCCTGCGGCGCGCCGCGCGCCACGAGAAGCCGGCAATTGTTGGTGCCGAGATCGAGCGCGGCATACACATCGCGTGGCGCGGACGGCGCGAGAAACGGGACGGGATGCGGCGTGAGTTCACTCAAGGGCGCGACCGGTGCTGGACCCGCGATGCTAACCCAGCGATGGCCGCGATGAAAGGACGCGGGCAGAGCGGATGCACGACATCACAGCGGGTTGGAAAATACCCTGCCCTGGAACAGAACCGGTCCCGTGGGTTTGCCGGTCGGCGAGCCGCCGGCGGGCTCAAGGCTGATGGCGAGAACGCCGCCGGTCGGCGGCACGACCGACGCATCCACCACCAGCCGCTTTGTCGGTTCGGGCGGCACGAGCCCTAACGGGCGTGGCGTCCCGCCCGCGATCGCCCAAAGCTCGTAGCTGTGCTGCGCGTCGAGCGTTTGGCGGCCGAGCGCGTGAACAACCACCCGGTCGCGGTTCCGGCCGGTGCGCGCGACCCACGCGGGCGCGCCGCTAGTGTCCGTCAACACCGCCACGATCGCCGGCAACGGCTGCGCCGGGCGCAGACCGACGACGCCGATATAGATCAGCAGCGCCGCGGCAACCGCCGTCGCGAACCCGGCGGCACCGCGCCACAGCGACACGGAATGCCACCAGCCGACCCGTGCGGCTACCGGCGTCGGCGCGGCTGGGCCGAGCTGGGCCTCGATCGCCCGCCAGACGCGCGGCGGCGGCGCGACCGGCGTGTCCGCCGCATCGACCGGCGCGAAAATCTCCGACCATTCGCGCACCTCGGCGCAGAACACGGCATCCTTGGCGATCAGCCGGTCGAACCGGGCGCGCGCCCGCCGCGGCATGGTGCCGAGCACGTACCGGCTCGCGAGCGCCTCGCGCAATTGAGGATCGTCGTACTTCATCCGTCGAGACACCGTTTCAAGCGTTCGAGGCCGCGCCGGATCCAGCTTTTTACCGTGCCGACCGGCGTGGCAAGCCTGCGCGCCAATTCGTCATGGGTATAACCGTGAAGATAGGCAAGCAAGATCGCCTGACGCGGTTGCGCCTCGAGCGTCTCGAGGCAGCGTTGCAGCGCGGCTAGATCGGCGCCGCGGTCGGCGCGGTCGCCTTCGCCCGCGACCAACGTCAGCAGCGCATCGTCGGAGCCGGCGGTCGCGTCCGCCAGGTTGGCGCGGCGGCGGCGCTGGTCGATGGCGCGGTGCCGCACGATCGTGGTCATCCACACGATCGGCGCGCCTCTGATCGGATCGTAACTGGCGGCCTGATTCCACATGGCAACGAAACTCTCCTGCAGCACCTCCTCGGCGAGGTCCCTTCGCTGAGTAATGCGCAGGGCAACGGGAAATAGTTTCGGCGCCGTCAGCCGATAGAGCTCGGCGAACGCGGTGCGGTCGCGGGCGGCGACGCGGCGGAGCAATTCGGGCGATGGAGACAGCGCGTCGGTCACGGCGGTTCGAATAGCGCTTTCGCTTTGTTTGAGGGGACCCCTGCCGCGAAAATTGCTTGGCCTTGGCCCGGCGTCAAGCGCCGGCGAGCGGCCGTCCCGAAACACTGGCGCCGCACCGCGCGCCCGTGCTATGCAGCCCCGGCCCCGCTGGGGGATCGTCTAATGGTAGGACAGCGGACTCTGACTCCGCCAGTCTAGGTTCGAATCCTAGTCCCCCAGCCAAATCCCCACGGTATTTATGGCGCAAACGCCCCAAACGGAATCTCCATTATCATTTACGCGACCGACCGCCGTAGTGGCCCTTGCGTCGCATCGGCGATAATGATGTCTAAGGAAACCATCGATCGGCTCAGCGGATCGTCAGGGAGAACTCGATGACTTCAACGCAACGATGGTTTTGGATTTTGGCGGCGTTGGCGGCGGCGCTGCTGTTCGGCCCCGCATCCGTGGCCCTGGCGCAGGGTCATGATCATGAACATGGACATGGACATGGCGGTGGCGGGTGGCATGGCGGTTATGGGCACGGCGGCGGCTGGTACGGTTACGGACCGTATTGGGGCTGGGGCTGGCCGTACTATTACGGTTACGGCTATGGGTACGATTACCCCTACGACTATGGCTACCCATACGATTACAGCGCGTACCCACCAACATACCAATCGTCCCCGGGTCCGGCCGCCCAGCAAGCGCCGGCAACTTGGTACTATTGCACCAACCCACGCGGCTATTATCCCTATGTCCAATCGTGTAGTGGCCCGTGGCAGCCGGTCCCGGCGACGCCACCCGGTGTGCAATAGAGCTGTTCACAGGAGAAGTACCTTTGCCCGAAGACCGGATGTTGCGCGAAATCGCCTCTGACTACGATAGCCGCCTGTCGCAAAAGCTGACGCTTGCCGTCGGGGCGCGTGCATTGGCCCGAACTGTTCTACGCCCGGCCCGTCGGCTTTCGCCCGTTGTTCCTCGATGTGCTGACGCCAGGCAGCGCCGGTCCCTACCCGACCCGTCATTTGGATTCACGGCGGCGGGTTCCAGGGGTGCCCCACGCTGAACAACGCCATCGTCGACAAGCTGGAATTTGTCGACCGGTTGCTGGGCGCGGGCTACGCCGTCGCGCGCATCGCGTATCGGCTCAGCGGCGAAGCGCAATTCCCGACGCAACTCCACGATTGCAAGGCAGCGGTCCGCTATCTGCGAAAGCATGCGGGAGTGCTCGGGCTCGACCCTAAACGGTTCGCGGCGTTGGGCGCGTCCGCGGGCGGCCATCTGGCCTGCATGCTCGGCGTGACCGGCGACCGCCCCGAGCTCGAAGGCCAGGTCGGCGTCATCGGCCCATCGAGCGCGGTGCAGGCCGTGGTCGACTGGTACGGCCCGACGGAACTGCTGACAATGGACGAGCAATTGGGGCCGACGACGTTTCAGCCGCACAACGATCCGGCCTCGCCTGAAGCGCGGCTGGTCGGCGGGCCGATCCAACAGGTGAAGGACAAGACGCGGGCCGCGTCGCCCGTGACCTATGTCTCGGCGTCGGCACCGCCGTTCCTGATCCAACACGGTACCGCCGACCGCATCGTACCGGTCGGACAGGGCCGCGCCCTCGCCGCGGCTCTAACGAAGTCAGGGACGACGGTCGAGTTCGTCGAGGTCGTCGGCGCCGATCATTGTTTTTGGGGCGTCGATCCGGCGCCGATCATGCCCAAGGTGCTTGCGTTCCTGAACGCGAACCTTTGAACGGTTGATTTTATCGTCCCTGCGGAAGCGGGGACCCAGGGTCAACAACGACGTGCGTTGACCTGGATTCCCGCTTTCGCGGAATGACAAGAAATCAATTTCAGAACGTGGTCTTGCCGCGGATCGAGATGGCGATGTGCGACATCGACGAGTCCGGCGTGGCGCCGTGCCAGTGCTTCTCGCCCGCCGGGATATGAACGAAATCGCCCGGGCGGATGCGGATTTCCTCTTTCTCCGTGGCGATAATGCCTTCGCCGGCAGTCACGTAGAGGATTTGGTCGTACTCGTGGACGTGGAACACGTTCACCGCGCCCTTGTCGAAATTGATCAGACTGGCGCGCAAGGCCGTACTGTCGTTGTCGAGCACGGCCTGGGCGGTGACGTGACCCCGGAACAGCTTGCTCTCGCGGTCGACCGGCTCGATATCGGCCGTCTTCATCACTTTCATGGTCCGCCTCCTCTCAGGATTTGGCGTGTTTACCGGTGAGTTGTAGCGTGTGCGGGCCCTCGCCGCCGGCCTCGCGATGCTGGAGTCGCGTGGTCCGCGCCCAGGTACGCTTCAGATCGTCCCGGATGTTGGTATGCAGCGTGCCGATCTTTTCGATGGTCAGCTCGATCTTATCGCCGTCCATGAACGAATTGAGGCCGCGATGATTGGTGCCGGTGGCAAGGATGTCGCCGGATTCCAGCGTCTGGATCGCGCTCATCCACTCGATGCAACGCGGGATGTTGTGCGCCATGTCGCTGGTGTTGAAATTCTGCATCAAATGGCCGTTATTCGAGAGCTTGATCTGAAGATTGTGCGGATCGGGAATCTCGTCGGCGGTGACAAGGCACGGGCCGATCGGCGCGAACGTGTCGCGCGATTTCATCGGGAAGAAAATGTTGGTCGAGGGTACGAGGCCGCGCGCCGAGCCGTCGATGAAGCAGGTATAGCCGAACACATGCTTCATCGCGTCGGCGAGCTTGACGTCCGTCGCGCGCTTGCCGATCACCACCGCGATTTCGGCTTCTCCTTCGAAAATAGTCGCCGGCGTGTCGGGTAGCACCATCGGTGTCGCCGTCGCCGACGATCGAAGTCGGGCCTTTGTGGAAGGCGCTGATGTGCGGTTTCTGCGGCAGGGTGCCGTCTTCCATGTAATTGACCGCCATACACACGATGCTGCCGGGCCGCGGCACCGGCGCGCGCAGCCGCACGCTCTTGAGCGCGACGCCCTTGCCGTCCGCGGCCGCCTTCTCGACCTCGCCCTTATAGGCATCCCAGCGCTCGATCAGGCCGACGATGATGTCGCGCGTGTCGCGTTGCGGGATGTCCTTGCCGACCTCGGTGATGTCGACGACGCTGTCGCCCTTGATGATACCGAGGCGATAATCGTTGAAATAGCAGAGCTTCACCTTCTTCCTCCCTCATGTCCTTGGCCGCGGACGTTGCGTCCGCCCTTGCTAAGGCGAGTTTGAACCGATAAAGGCTGCGGTCAACAGCGCGATTTCGTCAGGGCCGCCATGAAAATCAACTCGAAGGATTATCGCGTCAAGAAAGGGGCTTCGGTCAATCTCAAGAAATGGTCGACCGCCGTCGACTCGGTCTACAAGTCGAAGAAAGATTACGAAGAGATTCTGGCGGATCACGTCGCGCGGCTGAGCGCGCAACAAAGCCTGCTCTACGCCACCGCCCATCACGCCGTTCTGATCATTTTTCAGGCAATGGACACCGCGGGCAAGGACGGCGCGATCAAGCATGTTATGTCGGGCATCAATCCGCAGGGTTGCGAGGTGTTCGGTTTCAAACAGCCGAGCGCCGAGGAATTGCGCCACGATTTCCTGTGGCGCGCGGTGCGCGAACTGCCGGAGCGCGGCCGCATCGGCATCTTTAACCGCTCGTATTACGAATTGGTGCTGGTGGTCCGCGTTCATCCCAATCTGCTCGCCGCCGAAGACGTGCCCGGCTTGCCGCGCGACCGCGAAAAAATCTGGCATCGTCGGTATCGTTCGATCGTCGATCTCGAGCGGCATCTCCACGCCAACGGCACCCGCATCGTGAAATTCTATCTCCATCTGTCGAAGGAGGAGCAGCGCGATCGGTTACTCGCGCGTATCGACGACCCCGAAAAGAATTGGAAATTCAGTGCCGCCGATATCGCCGAGCGGCCGTACTGGGATCAATACCAAACGGCGTACGAGGATTGCTTGAGTGCGACCTCAACCGACAATTCGCCGTGGTACGTCGTGCCAGCCGACGACAAGGAAAATGCGCGCCTGATCGTGTCGCAAATCCTGGTCGACGCGCTCGAGGCGCTCGACCTGCATTATCCCAAGACCGACGCGAAGCGCCGGGCGGAATTGCAGGCGATCCGCAAACAACTTGCGAAATAGACCCGGCGCTACGGCTGGCCGAGCAGCGCTTGGCGGAACGTCGCCTTGACCGTCTCGCCGGAGCGGAGACCCTTGTTGAAAGGCGCGCCGACGGCCTTGCCGGGCTCGATCTTGATGACAGCGACGTAAGGCCCCGTCATGGCATTGGTGCGCGCCGCGACGCCCTCAAGGTCGGCCTCCACGCGCACCGTAACGGCGTCGGCGATGCCGCATGCCCTGGCGATGGCGGCGATGTCGACGCCCAGGCCGGTGTGACTTTGCTGGCGTCCAGTCTCGCCGAATTCCTCGTTGTCCATGACGATAACCGAGAGATTGCTCGGCCGCTGCACGCCAATCGTGGCGAGGATGCCGATATTCATCATCAGTTCGGCGTCGCCGGTCACGACCACGACGGCGCGCTTCGGCTGCGCGATGGCGAGCCCTAGTCCCACGGGCGTCGCTATGCCCATCGCGCCGCCGAGATAGAAGTTGAGCGCGCGATCCTCAAGTCGGCCGACATCGGTGCTCGGCTCGCCGAGCCCGGTGACGATGAGTTGGTCCCGGCGCTGTTCGAGGATGCGGGCGATGGCGCGTGTGCGGTCGATCTCGCCCATCACGGAATGTCCTTGAATACTTTGGCGCCGATCAGGCGTTGCGACAGCAGCACCGCGACCATATGCTCGCTTTGATAGGCCATGGTCGCGGCGCCCGCGATTAGCCTTGCCGCTTCATCGGCGCGCGTGGCGCGATAGACCGTGAAGCCCGCGAGCTTCATCGCCTCCTCGGTATTGCGTCCCATCGGAATTTGCCAGCGATTGCCCTCGCCCCATTCCCCGCGCATCGACACGATTGCCAGCAGCGGCGTTCGCGTGTTGGCGGCAAGGGAAAAGGCGTTGATGCAATTTCCGACACCGCTGCTCTGGATCGCCAGCACCGCGCGGCGACCGCCGAGCCAGGCGCCGCAGCAAATGCCGACGCCTTCTTCCTCTGTGGTCAGCACCACCGGCCGCATCGCGTTGTCGGCGTGCGCCATGCGGATGAACGGGTCGATACCGGCGTCGGGCAGATAGCAGAACAGCTCGACGCGGGCCTGTTTCAGCACCTCATAAGATTCGCGATACCACGCCGCGTTCAGATTTTCGCCGGCCATGACGGCACTGTCGCCGAGGTATCGGCGCAAATCAATATCTGGCGGCACGGCGCGCATGCCGTTATCGTCGCGGCATAATTTGGGAGGAACCGATGTCGCTGCGACGTGTCGCCGTGCCGCTGTCCTATTTCGAATTTTTCCCCGAGATCAAAGGCTACGCTGACGGCGCGCTATCCCGACGTCAAATTCCAGACGCAGCACACCGGCTTGATGCAGGCCGATAAGCTCGTCGAGTTCCTCAAAGGCTATGAGGTCGCGGTCATCGGCCTCAACCGCTTCACCGACGAAGTCTGCGCGCAGCTTCCCGATCTCAAGGTCGTGTCGCTGTGCTCGGCCGGCGTCGATCACATCGATCCCGCGATCCTCAATAAATACGACATCAAGATGTGGTGGGCGCGCCGGCATCAACAAAGTGTCGGTATCGGAGCTGGCGGTTTGCTACATGGTCTTCACGCTGCGCCGGCTGCATCTCTTTTCATCGACGCTGCATAAGGGCGAGTGGCGTGGCCCGATGGGCTTCGGCGCCGATCTGCGCGGCCGCACGGTCGGCATCCATGGCTGCGGCCATATCGGCAAGGAAGTGGTGAAGCTGCTACAGCCGTACGGCGTCAAAATCCTCGCCAACGACAAGGTCGATTATTCCGGCTTCTATCGCGAGTGGGGCGTCGAGGGCGTCAGCGCCGACGAACTGTGGGCGCGCTCCGATGTCGTGACTATCCATCTCTCGCGCAATAGCGGCACCATCGGCATGTATACCGGCGCGGTGCTCGACAAGATGAAGCCCGGCGCGGTGCTGATCAATTGCGCGCGCGGCAATATCGTCGACGAAGTGGCGCTGGCAGAGCGGCTCAAGAGCGGCCATATCGCCGGCGCAGCGTTCGACGTGTTCGCGGTCGAGCCGGCGAACGGCAATCCGCTTGCTGACCTTGCCGAATTTCTTCGGCTCGCCGCATATCGGCGCCACCACGATGGAATCCTGGGGCGCGATGCTGCGCTCCGGCGTCGAAGGCATCGAAAAGGCATATCGCCCCGAGCCGGGCGTCTATCCGTTCGACTGAGTTCAGAAGCCGCGGTTGATGGTGATGGCCTGGACTGGCGCCGGATAAAGCGCGGCGCCGGCTGTCAGGCGGAACAGGTCGAGATATTTCTCCCAATCGATCGCTCGGCGGCTCGGCACGAATACCAAGTCCTTGTCGCGAAGCTGGAACGCGTTGGCGTAGAAGATTCCCGCTGCGGTCTTCATATTGACGCGGTAGATCGACCGGCGGCGTCGGCGACTTGGTGTCGTGCTTTGCCGGCGTCGACGCCGACGTCGCTCGGCGGAATCTGTCTGCAACACCGGCGGTCCTCGTAACGGAAAACAAATATCGCGCGGCTGTCGGCCATCGCATCCACCATGCCGCCGGCACGGCTGATCGCTTCCGCCAACGTCGTCTTCGCCATCGGCAAAGGATAGGCGCCGGATTTGAAGACCGCGCCATAAACGAGGAAGTCGCGCGGCTCCGGAATCAAATTGAGATAGTCGCCGGGCTGGGCGTGAATGTCCTGCTGCGGAACGATAGAAGATCGGAGAGACGAACGCTTGACCTGTCTTCCCGCACGCGTCACTTGCAGGACGCGTATCGCTGGCAGGACCGATCGGGCCGCCCGCTTCGGCGACGATCTGCATCAACGGTCTCGCTCGCCGGGGTGATCGCGAAGCGGCCGGCGTCTTCACCGCGCCGGTCACCGTCACGACATTGGTCGCGTCCTTGGTCACCGACACCAGCACCTGCGGCTGGATCGTCTTGCCGCCGAGATGCCGGCGGATCACATTCTGTGCCTCGCATCGGCGTCAGGCCGGCCACTTTGATCGTGCTGGCGAACGGCACAGTGATGTTCGCCGTCAGGATCGACCGTGACCGCGGGCAACGTCACGTTGCTCGGTGCCATAGGTCAGTTGCTGCGCGGTGGCGGCGCGAACAGCTCGCCCGCGCCCGAATTCATAAACCGTCACCGACAGTACGTCGCCGCGGCCGATGCGGCGGCACAACCGCATGATCGTCGGTGAAGAGCGGACGCAGCGTGCCGGCGGCGCCGCGGCGAGCGCCCGGATAACGTCGCCGCCGACATTTTACCAGGGTGAAGCCGTAGCGCTGCGCCATCCGGCTCTCGTCGAGCACTTCGCGGACATTCGGGCCGAACGAGGGGATCGAACCGCATCCCGTCAACGCGCTGGTCAGAAGACCGACACAGATCAACCGCCGCGCGCGAACATGCCGCTGTAGCCACGCCGTTAACGTTGCCCCCGCCGATAGTTGGCGCTTCCCGATGGAACGCCGCTACTTTTTTCTCGTGAACGATGTCGATTTATACGGTCCCGGGCGGCAATTCAAGAACAGCGCGTTGCGACGGCAATTTGGAGTTAAAGATCGCCAAGGGATACCACCCCCGAAGCGTAGTGGCGCCATTCGGGATCATCCCCCTTTGCTGAATTGAATAGACGGCCCCGACTGGCTCCTTGTCGTTGAGAAATTCGCGGCAATGAGCAGCCGATTCATGGCGAGACGGGTGGGTTCCACCTTCGTCACCGGTGGCAAGAATGTATTTCCCATCCTATGGTTTCATTTCGCTCCGAAAAGGCTAAAGAGAAACGGGGACAAGTCGTCCCTGATCCAGAGGATAGATCTACCATAAACAGTCGCCCGTTCTTTAATTGCGGGGCCTGTGTCAACCCTGGATATCGTCCTGGGCGCTAGTCAGGACGGTACTGTCCTCGTGGCCTTACGCCTATTGCTTAGCGCCCACCTGGATTACGTTGTCGCCAGCCCCCAGGAACTTGGCCGGATCGACAGCTGTGCCATCGACCACCACTTCATAATGAACGTGCGGACCGGTGCTTCGTCCGGTGCTACCCAATTCGCCGATGGCATAGTGTGCTGGTACTTTCTGACCCTTCACGACGAAAATGCGGTGCAAATGAGCGTACCGGGTGATGATTCCATGCCCGTTGTCTACCTCAACCAACCGTCCCCACTCGCCTTCGGCGCCAGCAAAAATCACGATTCCAGGTGCAGTCGAAAACACATGCGTACGGTACGGCGCAGAAAAATCGATGCCGGTATGGAAGCCGCGGCGATGGTTGAAGGGGTCACGGCGCGCTCCGAACGGGCTCTCTACGCGGTAATGGTCGAGCGGCGCTCCGAGCGGCAGGGTCTCGACCAGCTTCTCCAGCATCTTATGCCGCCGCGCATCCTGGCCGGCGCTTGATCGCCGCGCCAAGCGGAACGAAGGGGCCACCCTCGGCCCGCGCCGGCGCGGAATCGCTCACGTCACTCAATAGCCGTGCTGACATCGAGACCGGTCGACGCTATTAGCGCCTCAAGTTTGTTCACGCCCCTGTGGAGCGCGGGTCGGACCGAGTATGTCGATCCACCTCCGGCCGCGTCGTCTAGCGCCGCCACCTGGGTATCCGTGGATTTGGTGGGCCGAGAGTCGCGTCATCCAGCCCTTGATTTTGGCGAGCCAATAGCCGCTCGCGCTCCAAATTAACGGCATTGAGCCGCTTGTCGATGCTAGCGAGATCCGATTTGAATTTGCCCGCCCCCAAATTTGCCTGCGCGAGATCCTTCTCGAGCCCTTGTATACGAGTTTGGAGCGCTACCTGATTAGAATCGGAATGGCGTAAGAGGTCGCGGCTTTTTTCCAACTCCGACGACAACTGGGTCAGGCTGCCGGTACGCGAATTAAGTTGATTTTGTAAACTCGCCAGCTTGTGTTCGACATCTGCCCTTGCCGCCTGGAGTTGCGTGCGTTCGTTGTCAAGGTCACCAATGCGCCGCTGCGCATCCGCAAGCGCCTTCGCTCGTTCGACATCACGCTGCCTGAACTGCTTGCGCGCATCTGCGACGGCGTGATCCCGTTCCTTTTCAAGAAGCGCGACCCGCTGCTGTGCATTGGCGAGTGCCGCGGTTAAGCGATCGTTGTCATCGCCAACCGCTTCCGCACGGCCTTCTGCTTCCGCCAGCGAGTCCCTTAGCGCGTCGATTTGCTGAACGAGACCGACCCTTTCGCGACCGGCGTCCGCAAGCATGTGGTTACGCGAAAGAACGACGTGACCAAAATGTTGGAACCGAAGTCCGAGGTACCCGAGGAATAGGAACGCAAATAGGGCCAGAGTCAGCGCCGTTACTTGACGGGTCGCCGTCAAATCAACGTAAATCACCCGGCCGCCGCGCCGGAACAATATTTGAAAATCAGGGAATAGACGTTCCCCCCACTCGATCACGTATTTTATCAACGTCCCTCCGCCCTTGCGTTACGTGTCGCCGTCATTATCGCGGCAACTCTGCGTATCGTGGATCCGCGGCCCCTGCGGGGACAATTACCGTTTAACATTCCAACCTTCTACGCGGGTTTCGTCAATTCAAATTATGGTTTCATGACGAACCCAACGCATCATAACAATGACGTTATCCACTTAGCGCCGACAACGCAAGTTTTGGATCAACTTCGAGTCTCCTCCGCCGCCTCGGCAATCCTGGGAGAACCAAAATAATAGCCCTGCGCAAAATCGGCACCCAGTGCGCGGAAAGACTCCGCTTGATCGGCTGTTTCGATCATTTCGACAATCACACCGGCACCGCTGCCGCGACACAGCGCAATAACATGGCTCAAGATCGAACGATCATTCGGATTGCGCAGGCAGGAGCGCGCGAATAGCCCATCGATTTTCACGTAATCGACTTTTATCGACCGCAGGTAGTGAATCGAGGTCGCGACCGCTCCGAAGTCGTCGAGGCAGACCTTGAAGCCCAGCCGGCGCAACTTTTGAACCGCGCCATCAACAGCTTCGATGTCGCGCACAACCGCTGTTTCGGTCAGCTCGAACATCAGTCTCGATGGCAGTGCCGGGTGCGGCGCCAGCAAACTCCGTAATTGCGCGACGAATTCGGAATTTTCGAGCGACCGGCCAGAAAGATTCATGGCGAATGCCGGAGCACTCGCTGGCATCGCCTCCGCCACGGCAATGGCTCGGCGGCACACGGCGATATCGAGCTCAGTGACAATATCGGCGGCTTCCGCAAGGGCGATCCACTGGTTGGGAGGGCCGCCGTCGCGGAAGCGGATTAACGCCTCAGTATGATGAAGCTTGCCGGTACGGAAATCGATAATCGGCTGATGCGCCAGGTCGAAGTCGCCGCGTTCCAAAATCTGCCGGAGCGTGCCGATCCGGCCCGTTGTCTCAACCATAAGTTGGGCAAGGCTTGAGCGACGTAGGAGGGCCAAGGACGAATCGGCGCCGCTAGCAAGGCGCGCCATCACATAGACGGCCGCAGTCGCGACGATATCGGAACGGCCACTTCCTGGCCGAAGGCGGATGGCCGTCGAGGTCAATTGAAGCGGCGGCGCGTCGGGTACGAGCTCGCGCGCCAAGCGCCGGGCATGACGACGAAGACCGCCCGCATCTAACGGCCCATCATGGAGGATGCCGTAGCGCGCGTCGGCGACGCGCCCGACCGCCAACACGCGTCCCCCGAAGCGGCGGTCGCTAGAGAGTCGGGCAAACAAGCCGTCCTCAATCTGATGCATCGCATCGCGGATTTGGGGCGCCGGACTATCGATCGCGACCAAGGTCAATCGTCGTTCGCCCGCATCCGTCCCCTGAAATTTCTCGCGTACCGTGGCGGCGAACGCGATCGGACTTTGGAGGCCGGCGGTCATGCCGGCTAGGTTCGGATTTTGCTCCGCCTCAGCGCTCGTGCCTTGTGCAACAGAAAGGAACAACACCGCATGGCCGCTAGGCAGAGCACAGCCGCCAAAAATTGTCGCCGGTTCGCCGTCCTGCTTCAAATGGACGACCGCCGGCATCATGTTGCCTTGACTCCGTAATCGGGCGAGCCGACTTTCCGCGAGCGGACGATCTTCCGAAGAGAATAGCTCGCCGAAGGGGCGGCCAACCAGCGCCCCGGGGCCACTCGGCGCAACCCGCTGCGTTGCGCCGCCAAGGAAACTGATCTGCCCGCGCGGGTCGGTTTCAATCAACAGGTCGGCCGCACCGAACATAAAGGAAATGAAGCGATCATAGGCCGAGATCGATTCCGTCGTACCCGTGTCCCGGGAATCGATGCGTTCATCCACGGTCATTTGTTGCTCCGTTCCTTCGGCGTCCGTCGACAGCTTTCTCCCGATTTCTTTAAGAAGAAGATAACGCGGATCGCGACTATGTCCGAGAAATGGAAGGAATCGATCTACGATTTGCCGGGAAGCTGGAGCAACTGGCCCGGATAAATCAATTGCGGATTGCTGATCTGGTTGCGGTTCGCGTGGTAGATTTCAACATAGCGGCGACCATAGCCATAGCTGCGCCGCGCAATCCGCCATAGCGAATTGCCAGGCTGCACAATGACCAAATCGTCCGGCAATTGCTCTGGCAAACTTGCCCGTTCGAACGGCATGGTCAGTTGTGCGACTTCCTTGCCGGCCTGATTATGAGACTCGAGTTTCAGTCGATATCGCGCCGGCGGGACGGTTTCGCTTGTCACGATGCGCCACTTACCGTCGCCATCAGCAGTCCCGGTGCCAATTTTTTTATTGTCGAGGAAAGCGTCGATACGGGCGCCGGGCGCAGCCCGTCCCTCGAGAATGACATCACCTTTCGTACCATATTCGATGATGTCCATCGACAGCCGATCATCACCGTGGCCCGCCAGCGGCGGCAATTGTAGCGCGGTTGCCGGCCCTTCCTTAGGCACCAGGACGGCGATCGGCGCTTCCGTCTTTGGGGTTCCACTCACGGCCGCCGCTTCTTGGGGACCGGGCGCCGCCGACGGAGCGGACGTTATGCTGCGTTCCGGCACGAGCATAGCGACGATGCCGTCCGAGCGCATTACCGTGCCGTCCTTGGCCTTTGCGCTTAGCGTCAACTGGCTTTGCCCTGGCGGCAGCGGTTGGTCGGGAACCAGCACCCAGTTTCCATCCTTATCCGCGGTGACGCGGCCGATTTCGTGGCCGCCGTCGAAGACTGCGACCTCGCTCCCGGGCGCAGCGCGGCCCGCCAATACCGCGTGGCCGCTGGGATCAACCCGCACGATATCAAATCGCGGCACCTCGCCTTGCCGCGCCAAGTTTGTGGCCGTTTTGGAGGGCGTGTGCGGTGTCGGCGGTGGTACCGGAGTGGGCTGCGGCGAGGTGGCCACGGGTTTGGGCGGAGACTCTGTTACGGCAGGCGGCGGCTCCACTTTTTGTGCCACGGTTGGTGCGGGTGACGAGGCCCGATTGTTTTGCCAGATCACGGCGATCGCGACGATGACGGCAACAACGACGACGGCAATGCCGCCCCACAATAAGTTACGTGACGAATCACGCGTCACAGTCCCCCTCCCATCTGTCGAATCGCCCTCCGTCAGGCCGATTCTTGGCTATGCTTGGCCAGCATCGGCTTACCGGGCATTGTAACGCAGCGCGGCGCGGTTGAAAGAGGCGTGTAATGGCGGTGATCAAGAGTTTATGTGTGTTTTGCGGTGCCAGCGACGCGGTCGATCCGGCCTACCGCGCGGCCGCGACGACGCTCGGGACGCTGATGGCGGCGGCCGGGATCGAGTTGGTGTTCGGCGGCGGGCAGATCGGGCTGATGGGCCTCCTGTCGCGGGCGGTAGCGCAAGGCGGCGGCAGAGTGTTCGGCGTCATTCCGAAGCATCTGCACCGCGCCGAGATCGGCGGGCGGCATGCGCTGGGCGAGTTGCACGTGGTGGAAACCATGCACGAGCGGAAGGCGCTGATGTTCAGCCGGTCGGACGCCATCGTGGTGCTGCCGGGGGGCCTCGGCACTCTTGATGAAACATTTGAAGTGTTGACCTGGAAGCAACTGGGATTACACGATAAACCGATCGTAGTCGTGGACGTGAAAGGCTATTGGGGCCCGCTGATTCATCAGATCGACCGCGTGGTCGCGACCGGGTTCGCGCCGCGCTCTTCGCTCGATCTGATGTGTATCGTCGCGACGGCGGAAGAAGTCCTCCCCCTGCTCGCCACCCTGCCCGAGCCGCGCATCGACCCGCCCGACCGCTTCACGTCGTAACCGCCCCCTCGCCACCGTCGCGCAGACTGGGTCGCCGCCCGGCGCGCGTCGTGGGAGCACAATCTCGACCGGCTCGGCGATTCCTGGCCGGCCTCGAAACCGCGAAAAAGGGAAGCAAGCCCTGACCGCCCAACCCGTGACCGACAACACCGCCGTCCACACCACCTTCACGATCGAGTGCACGGCGGATTTGGTGCGCGCCTGCTTCGCGGCGTACGCACCAAGGACCGCGCGGCGCTCGAGGCGTTGATCGCGGACGATTTCCGCTTCACCAGCCCCCAGAGCCGGATCAAGGACTGCCACATCGAAAAGCTGTTCGCGCAAGGCGACGAGGCGTTCGACCTCTACGAGGTCGAGACGGAAGCCGGTGCCAAATTCCTCAACACGGAATTCTTCCGCGCGCGGGACGGCAAGCTCGTCGAAGTGCAGGTCTATTTCGGCGAAGTCGCAGGCGTCACGCCGAAGCCTTAGTCTTCGCTAGGAAAGAAGATAAATGGTTCACGCTGATTTCCGGACCCAGCCTGTTTCCATTTCTCTCTTCAGGTCGACATCGATAGCGCGGACATATCCCAAATCATTGAGCAAATCGGCTTCCCGATCGTCATCCGGCCTTTCGTCGTGAAGCTTTTGCAAAATCGTCCTCTCGATACGAGACAAAGCACCGCGAACCTCGGATACAACATCGAAGGGCATGTCTCGATCGGGACTGAACCCTGTGGCAAGCCATGATTCCCACGATGAGCGTTCCGCGTAGGATGCGCTTTTCATCGCCTCTGCAACCAGTCGGTACGCTTGCGGTGTCAGCCGCATAATTCAGGGCCCTCCTGGCGCCTTAACACTTAAACACGCACGAATCTTCCATTCAAATCAGTCAAAGCCGACACGTAGATCGTCAATGGCATGTCAGCGGTCGGTTCCCACGACCAGTGGTCTCCAAAGTCGTTATATAGGTACAATATAGTGTCATCATCCATCGCTCCGGCAGGGAGCCTCCACCATTTTCCCCCAAGTTGTAGCGGCGATTCGAGGGTCGAGGCGCCCCCGGAGCGGCCATAAGTCCGGCCGCATCGTCAAACTGTTCGCGCAAGGTCCGCATTTTTCGGTGCAGTACGCAAGAAAAGCGGGGGTAACGCGCCGCTTGGCGAGGTTCTGGGTCGAGAGGCCGAACAAGGGACGAACGCGGCGCGCCCTTAGTCTTCGACCCGGTACAGGCGCCATCGCTTCGGCACGCCTTTGAGTTGGTGAACGCCGCGATCCTTGAAGCGGATTTCAGACGGCGGCATCAGATCCTTGACGGCGCTCGAAATCAGGACTTCGCCGGCACGCGCTTTCGCGGCCACGCGCGCGCCGATGTGAAACGCGAGACCGGAAACGTCAGCGCCGCTCACTTGGTATTCGCCCGCGTGCAGGCCCACCCTGATCTCCAGCCCCAGCGTGCGCACGGCCTCGCGGATTGCGGTCGCGCAGCGGACCCCGGCAGCCGGCGCGCCGAACGTCGCGAGCAGTCCGTCCCCCGTCGTCACGACTTCTTTTCCGCGCAAAATCTTTAGCTCTCTGCGGACGGCGGCGTAATAGTGATTCATCACCTGTGTCCAACGCGAATCGCCGAGCCGCGCGGCTTTTTCGGTGGACCGGACGATATCGACAAACAGGATCGTCGCGAGCGCTTTTTCAAGCTCGGCGCGACCATCGGCAGGTCGGCGCCGGATCACAATATTTCCAGCCAGCGATTCATAGCGATGGTTGCGTCGCCGCGCGATTGCGGCTTTTGCATAGTCTTTGGCACGCTGCACCGTGCCGCAACGAACCGTTTTCGCCCGCGGCGGAAGCGTCCAATAAATCGTTCGCCCATCTCCCACGCCATGGACCTCGACGGCACCCCACCTCAGGAACACCGTCGAGCCAACCCGGCGAACCCACCATGCCTTTGACGTGTATCCGGAAACGTTGGACTGATGGACTCCGATGCGAAGGAATTTGGGCATGGGCGGGCAACCGATCGAAAGACCGTTTGGGCCTCCCAAAGATACCCTGCCTTCGTCCAGCTCGCATCAATACGGTTGCCGCTGCTCCTTAATGAGTTCCACGCCTCAGCAACGCCGCGCTTGCCCTGTCGCGAACGGCAGATGCAGGCGCGCCGCCGCCTCGGGCCGCGCCGTGCGCGGATAGGCATAGACGACGCTGCGGCCCGGAAGCGCGGCCAGGTCGACGCGCCATCGTCGACCAATCCGGCGCCTCGATGGTGTTTTGTCGCTCTGTCATGAGAAACTGCAATTTTTACGGGAATACAACCCGGGGATCAAAAATGACCACTTATGTTCTGGATACAAACGTATTCTTTGGACATCCCGAAGTAATCGCAAAGGGCAGTCCGCAGAACAAATTCGTTATTCCGGATTTCCTATACGCGGAATTAACAGCCACGCAGCGGAACCGCGAGCGGTCGGACCTTACGAAAACTTCTCGATGAAGCACAACGCGCTGGGCTTCTCAGCGTCATGGCCACAGAATTGCAGATGCCACTTCTTTTGTCCCGTTCCGGGCGCCCTACCTCAAGGGCGCTGACGTGCTTTTGATGCTGTGGACGGCTCCTCCACCGGCACGTAAGTGCGGTTGCAATGGCCGCCGATGGGGCGGTCGTGATTTGGGGAGCGAACATGGAAGCGGTCACAACAATCGGTCTCGACATCGCGAAGTCGGTGTTTCAGGCTCACGGCATTGATGCGAAAGGCAATGTGATCATCCGCCGCCAGCTGAAGCGCCGCTATGTCCTGGCGTTCTTCCAGAAGCTGCCACCGTGCCTCGTAGGTATCGAGGCCTGCGCAACATCGCATCACTGGTCACGTGAGCTGAAGTCGCTCGGCCATACGGTGCGGTTGATGCCGCCAGCCTACGTGAAGCCCTACGTCAAGCGGCAGAAGAACGACGCCGCCGACGCCGAGGCCATCTGCGAAGCGGTGACCCGGGCAAACATGCGCTTCGTCGCAACCAAGACGCCCGAGCAGCAGAGCTGCCTCATGCTCCATCGTACGCGCCATCTCTTCATCCGGCAGCAAACCGCCGTTATCAACGCGATCCGCGCGCACCTTGCCGAGTTCGGGATCGTGGCACGAGTTGGGCGCAACGGTGTCGAGGAACTGCTTGATGTCGTCGCCGATCCAAGTGACACACGGCTGCCCGAGGTGGCGCGCGCCTGTCTCGCCGCTCTCGGAGCCCAACTGCGGATGCTGAAAGCCCAGATCCTGGAGTTCGACCGCCGGATCATGGCCTGGCATCGATCCAATGAGACGAGCAAACGGCTCGACGATATACCCGGCGTCGGTCCGGTGCTGGCTACGGCCCTGGTCGCCAGCGTCGCTGACCCGAAGGCGTTCCGATCTGCGCGGGACTTCTCGGCCTGGATTGGGCTCGTCCCGAAGCAGCATTCGAGCGGGGGCAAGGACCGGCTCGGCGGTATTAGCAAACAGGGCGATCGCTATCTGCGCAGCCTGTTCACGGCTGGCGCGCTCGCCGTCATCCGCTATGCCAAAATCCACGGCACCAATCATCGACCGTGGCTTACGGCATTGTTGGCGCGGCGGCCGACCAAGGTTGCCGCGATCGCGCTGGCCAACAAGATCGCCAGAATGGCGTGGGCGATGATGGCCAAGGGTGAGCGCTACAAGGAACCCGTCGCGCTAGCGGCGTGAACGAGATCACGTCGGCAATCCGGCGTGATGGAAGGTTGGGAGGGCGAACAGCACGTAACGCAGTGCCGGTCGATCCGGCGATCAGGACAACCCACATGTGCCATCGCATCCTCGAATGCGGGCTTTTGACCGGGACCTGATCCGCGGAGGGCATTATGGCCAGCGGTCATGTGAACCGCATCAACAGGCCGAACACATGGCCGCACCGACCAAGCTGCAAACGTGAAAAAAGTCCTTGCCAACAGGGAGCCGTCCATACATGGCCACTTGGTTCACCAACGCAGCAAAAACCACCAAAGATTTGGTTCTCGTAACTGATGATCGCGACTTTGAGGTGCTGAAAAACCAGGGGCTTTCGGTAATTGGCACCAAGGAGTTGTTGGGTCGGCTGCAGAACGAGCCTACCGCATCTTCCGCTTTGGAGCGGCAGTTCCGCAAATTTGTGCAGTCACAGTATTTCTCCGCGCTCATCAGTTTCATTTCGGGCGCAGCCGTAGCTGCCAGTCGGGCACGGTAACGACAAAACGGATCTGTGGATCGAGGTTTATGGGCAACGTGCTCACTCTCAACTACAAGGTGACATTGTCCATATCGTCGTGACAAACAAAATGCGTGGCGCGGTATCACGTAACACATCCCACCATTAGGCCACCTTGGCTGAAAACGTTTGCGCCGCGCTTGCCCTGCCCCGGCGCACGCTATGTTGCAGCGCACTCTATTCGCCGGGGATTAATCGCTCATGCCGAAAATCAAAGTAAAGATGCCCGTCGTCGAGATCGACGGCGACGAGATGACGCACATCATTTTAGGTCGATGATCCGTGCCAAGACGGCGTCGGTGTGACAGGCGTGACTATCACCGACGAGGCGCGCCCTTGATTCGTTGTCTCCTATAAGAGACAATCTCGAACAATGGTCGAGGTCCGGCAGACCGATATCTTCGCCGCATGGTTTGCCGGCCTGCGCGATCGCGAAGCCCGCGCGCGCATTCTAGTCCGCATCCGCCGTCTTTCGCTGGGTAATCCGGGGGATGCGCGGCCGGTCGGCCAGAGTGTTTCGGAAATGCGGATCGATTACGGTCCGGGCTACCGGGTCTATTTCGTTCAGCGCGGCGCCGTGCTTGTTGTGCTGTTATGCGGCGGCGACAAGCGCACGCAGCGCCGCGACATCGCTCGCGCTGTCGCCTTGGCACGCGACGTTTAGGAAAGAAGTCATGGCCGCGAAAACACGACGCTGGGATGCCGCCGAAGCCCTTAAGACAAAGGAAGATATTGCCGCCTATCTCGATGCCGTACTCGAGGACGGCGATCCTGCGCTTTTGAAGGCCGCGCTCGGTGACGTCGCGCGCTCCAAGGGGATGAGCGAGATCGCTCGGGCGTCCGGCCTCGGGCGCGCCAACCTCTACAAGGCGTTGTCGCCGGACGGCAATCCCGAATTCGCCACGGTGGCGCGCGTTCTGCGCGCGCTCGGCCTTCGCCTGACCATCGCCGCATAGTTTTTCTCGCTCCCGCGAGACGAATGTCGGCCGCCGGCGCGCTTGCCCTGCCCCGGCCGCATGCTATGTTGCAGCGCACTCTATTCGCCGGGGATTAATCGCTCATGCCGAAAATCAAAGTGAAAACGCCCGTCGTCGAGATCGACGGCGACGAGATGACGCGCATCATCTGGTCGATGATCCGCGACACGCTGATCGTGCCCTATCTCGACATCGACCTTAAATATTTCGATCTCGGCATCGAAAAGCGCGACGAGACCGACGACCAGATCACCGTCGACGCCGCCAACGCCATCAAGCAATACGGCGTCGGCGTCAAATGCGCGACCATCACGCCCGACGAGGCGCGGGTGAAAGAGTTCGGCCTCAAGGCGATGTACCGCTCGCCCAACGGCACCATCCGCAACATCCTCGGCGGCACGATTTTCCGCGAGCCGATTGTCTGTAAGAACGTCCCGCGCCTGGTGCCGAGCTGGACCGCGCCGATCGTTATCGGCCGCCACGCCTATGCCGACCAATACCGCGCCACCGATTTCGTCGTGCCGGGCGCCGGCAAGGTGACGATGACCTTCACGCCCGCGGGCGGCGGCGCGCCGGTGACGCGCGAGCTGTTCGATTTCCCGGCGGGCGGCGTCGCGATGGGCATGTTCAATCTCGACGAATCGATCCGCGGCTTCGCGCGCGCCTGTTTCAATTACGGGCTCGATCGCGGCTGGCCGGTCTATCTCTCAACCAAGAACACCATCCTCAAGGCCTATGACGGGCGCTTCAAGGATCTGTTCCAGCAGATTTTCGACACCGAATTCGCCGCCAAGTTCAAGGCGCGCGGCCTCACCTACGAGCACCGGCTGATCGACGACATGGTCGCGGCCGTCCTCAAGTGGAACGGCAATATCATCTGGGCCTGCAAGAACTATGACGGCGACGTGCAGTCCGACATGGTGGCGCAGGCCTACGGCTCGCTCGGCCTGATGACGTCGGTGTTGCTGACGCCGGACGGCAAGACGGTGGAGGCGGAGGCGGCGCACGGCACGGTGACGCGGCACTTCCGGCTCTTTCAGCAGGGCAAGGAGACCTCGACCAACCCGATCGCGTCGATCTTCGCATGGACGCGCGGCCTGCAGTATCGCGGCAAGTTCGACGACACGCCCGAGGTCGAACAGTTCGCCGCGACGCTGGAAAAAGTCTGCCTCGACACGGTCCAAAGCGGATCGATGACCAAGGACCTGGCCATCCTGATCGGCCCCGAGGTGCCGTGGCTCACCACCAACCAATTCCTCGCCAAGCTCGACGAGGGCTTGAAGAAGGCGATGGGGTAGCCAGAGGACAGGGATCAGGGATCAAAAAAAGGCTGGACGGTGTCTGATTCCTGATCCGTGATCCCTGGCATCCGACGTCCGATCGTACGCTGTTTGCGTAAAACGTTTCTCTGGAAAAACCGGAGCTTTGTGGTATATAATATGCACAATGCGTAATCCGCCGGTCGACCGTCTGCCGACCGGCTTTTGATTTTCTGGCGGTGCTTTTCTTCGCCGTCATGGCCGGGCTTGACCAGGCTTGACCCGGCCATCTCAAGCTATCCGACCGACCCCCCACTCAGCCTGAGACCCGCGGGTCAAGCCCGCGGGTGACGCGCATCTGCGTTCTCACGCTCACCTCCTCGGAGCACCCCATGCCCTGCACCCATGACGAAGATGGGCTGACGCCGAAGCGGCGCGCCTTCATCGACGAGTATCTCATCGACGTCAACGCCACCCAGGCGGCGCGGCGCGCCGGCTACGGCGAGCGCTCGGCGCACACGCTCGGCTCGCGCCTGTTGCAAGTGCTGGCGGTGAAGGCCGCGCTCGACAAGGCGATCGCGGCGCGGGGCGCGCGCACGCGCGTCACGGCCGATCGCGTGATTTAGGAATATGCCCGGCTCGCCTTCGCCAACACGCGCTGCTTCGCCGAATGGGACGCGACCGGCATGCGGCTCCGCCCGCACAACGACGTCAGCGCCGACGACGCCGCCGCGGTGCAGGAGCTGCGCGCGTCCGGCGAGCCGAGCCGCGTGTGCATCCGCCTCTACGACAAGCGCTCGTCGCTCGACGCGCTGGCGCGCCATGTCGGCGTCGCCGGCGCCGGACGACGCGGCACGCCGGGCGCCGGCGGCTGGACCGGCTTGCCCCTGCCCGCCAACGAGTGCCAGCGCCGCGCCCGCCATGCGCTCAAGGCGGGCGTCGAAAAGCTCCTCGCGGAAAAAGACAGCCAAGCGGCGGAGACGAAGGATTAGCCCGGCTTGAATTGCGGCGGCGCGTCACCCCGATACGGGAAAGGGGGATGACGCGGCGGCGCTCGCGCGTATATCGTTCCGCCAACGATAACATCGAACCTTGGGGACCCGACGCGCTGCTGTTTTCAGGGAGGAGCGCTCATGGAACCGTCCGCTGAATATCGCGCCCGCGCGATGCGCTGCGAACAACTGGCCCAACGGGCAAATTCGGAATCGCGGCGGCGCCATCTCTTGGATACCGCGCAGCGCTGCGAGCGGATCGCGAGCGATCTCGCGGAAGAGACGGACGCGATCGAGCATCGGCTGCCGCCGCCAACCGACTGATCGCCGAGCACCCGCCGCGCCGGCCGCCGCTGGACGGGGACGCGGGAAAGCGGATACTGCGGCGATGGAAAGCACGCGCCGCCTTGCCGCGATCCTGGCGTCCGACGTCGCCGGCTACAGCCGGCTGACCGGCCTCGACGAGGAAGGCACGGTGGCGCGGCTGCGCGCGCTGAAGCGCGAGCTGCTCGATCCGACCGTCGCGGCGCATCGCGGCCGCGTCGTCAAGACCACGGGCGACGGCATGCTGGCCGAATTCGCCAGCGTGGTCGACGCGGTGCGCGCCGGTATCGCGGTGCAATCCGAGATGGAGACGCGCGCCGACGGCGTCGCGCCCGAGCGGCAGATCCGCTTCCGCGTCGGCATTCACCTGGGCGACGTGCTGGTCGAAAGCGACGGCGACCTCATGGGCGACGGCGTCAATATCGCGGCGCGGCTCGAAGGTATTTGCGAGCCCGGCGGGATTTGTCTCTCCGAGGATGCCTGGCGCCAGGTGCGCGACCGGATCGATGCGAATTTCGCCGATCGCGGCGAGACGGTGCTGAAGAACATCGCCCGGCCGGTACGCGTGTTTGCGATTACGCCCGCTTCATCTCCTTCTCCTTCCCACGGGGGAGGAGAAGGTCGGCATGAGGTGGGGGATGCCAGAGCACACACCACCACCTCACCCTCCCGCGCCGCTGGCGCGGGCCCCTCCCTCTCCGCATCGCGGAGAGGGGAAATCAATTCGCCGCGTCTCTCCATCGTGGTGCTGCCGTTCGCGAACATGTCGGGCGACGCGGAGCAAGAGTATTTCGCCGATGGGCTCACCGAAGACCTCACCACCGAATTGTCGCGCATGCCGGGCGCGTTCGTCATCGCGCGCAACACCGCCTTTACCTACAAGGGCAAGGCCGCCGACGTGAAATCGGTCGGCCGCGAGCTCGGCGTGCGCTACGCGCTCGAAGGCAGCGTGCGCAAGGCCGGCAGCCGCGTTCGCTTCAACGCCCAGCTCGTCGACGCCGAGAGCGGCGCGCATCTTTGGGCCGACCGGTTCGATCGCGAACTCATCGACTTGTTCGACTTGCAAGACTCGGTGACGCAGGAACTGGCCGGTGTCATGAATGTGCAGCTGGTCGACGCCGAAACGCGGCGCGGCAAGAACAAGCTCGATCCCGACGCGTTCGACCTGGTGCTGCGCGCCCGCTCAGCGGCCAACCGTGGCGCCTCGCGCGAAAATTTCGCCGAGAGTCTGCGTCTGTTCGAAGCCGCGCTCGCCCGCGATTTAGACAATATCTCGGCGATGTGCGGGATCGTCATCGAACGGGTGGCCCGCGTCAGTTCGCTGTGGAGCGAGGACCGCGCCGGCGACATTGCCGCCGCCGAAGCGATGGCGCAACGCGCGCAGGCACACGACCCGCAGAACCCCGAGGTCCGTTTCGCGGTGGGGTTTCTGCGGAGGGTGCAAATGCGCTTCGACGACGCCACCGCCGAGCTGTCGGCCGTATTGCGCGACAATCCCAACAATATCGGCGCACACAACGAGATGGGCTGGGCGCTGGGCTTCAGCGGTCGCGACCAAGAAGCGATCGGCCATTTCGAAGAAGCCATCCGCCGCAATCCACGCGATCCGCTGTTGTTTTTGCCCTATTTTGGCATCGGCTATGTCCGACACGAGATGGGCGAACACGACGCGGCCGTGGCGGCATTGCGCCAAGCCATCGGGCTCAACCCGCATTTCTCTTGGCCGTATCTCTTGCTAACGGCGTCGCTGTCGATGCTCGGGCGGAAACCGGAGGCGCGCGATGCGCTCGCCGCGTATTTCCGCACCAACCCCGCCGTCAAGACGATCGCGGCGCTTAACGCGAACCCGGTATCGCCGCGCCTTTCCGGCGTCGCCGACAATGGTTTCTACGACGCGCTGCGCGCCGCCGGCATGCCGGACGAATAGCGAAACGGATGACGGTGGGGGAGCCGTCATCCGCTCCGGCTCAACCCGTTAGTGGGTTTCCCAATAGAGGTCGTGCTCGCGCCAGCCCGCGTCGGGAGCGGCGGAGTGCATGCCGCTGTAGTAATGCGCGTGGTAGCGCTTCTCGAAGGTCACCCGGTCGTTGGGCGCAGCCCAGCTGTGCCACACATGGTCGCGCGCCCAATAGCCGTCCTCATAACCGAAGGCGGGGCCGGTCGTGGTCGTCGTGGTGGAGGTCGTGACTTCATCGGCCCGCGCGGTGCCGAGCGCCGACGATCCTCCAACCAAGGCGACAGCGACCAGCATTGCGGTCATCGTCCTTGTCATTCGCTACTCCTGTGCGTTGATTGCGTGCTTACGAACTCGCTCGGCGTCGTGCCGCGACGAGCTCATGGCACTCAAACCGGCCGGAGCGAACGGAGGTTCCCCACTCGGATGACAGAGGACAGGTATCAGAGGACAGAGTCCCGAATTTCTGATACCTGATTCCTGGTATCCGATATCTGTTCCGGAGGAAAACATGGCCGACGCAGCGAAGACCGCGACTTTTGTCATCGTCCACGGCGCGTGGGGCGGCAGCTACGGCTGGACGCCGTTCGTCGAGCGCTTGCGCGCGCGGGGGCATCGCGTGTTTTATCCGTCGCTCACCGGACTGGGCGAGCGTTCGCACCTGTTCAGCGGCGGCGTCAACCTGTCGACCCATGTCGAGGATGTCTGCAACACCGTACGTTGCGAGCAGCTCGACAAGTTCATCCTGGTCGGCCACTCCTACGGCGGCATGGTGATTACGGGCGTTGCCGAACGGCTCGCGGACAAGATCACCGGCATCGTCTATGTCGACGCGTTCCTGCCGGAAAACGGCAAGTGCCTGTGGGACTACACGCCCGGCGACAACAATGCGCGCTTTCACGAAGCGGGCGAGCGCGGCGGCATCGCGATCCCGTCGCCGGCGCAAAGCATGATCGGCCTCTCGGAGGTGGAGAAATCGCTGCGCGCGCCGATGCCGATCGGCACGCTGGTCGAGAAGATCAAGCTCACCGGCAAGGGCGACAGTATCAAGAACCGGCTCTACGTCTTCGCCGCCAAGAATCCCGGCGACACGTTCAAGCAGTTCTACAGCCGGGTTCGCGCGGAGAAAGGCTGGAAGACGGCCGAGGCCGCGTCCGGCCACGGCGTCCATCGCGAGCAGCCCGAGGAATTGCTCAAGCTGCTCGAGGGCATGATCTGACGGAAGTTCTCAGTGTTCAGTGATCGGTTTTCAGAACTGCAGCCTGATAACTGACCGCTAATAACTAGCTGGACTTGAGGTCGGTGGTCGTCAGCAAACAGCCGCCGATCAGCCAGGCGCCGGTCTTCTGCGGCTCCATGAAGTAGAGCGCCTCGTGCACCGCCCCGTCGGTCCCGACGATCAATACATGCTGAATGACGGCGTCGTCGCTTTGCTCCAGCTTGCCGAAGCTGACCTGGCTGGGCCGGTACACCGGCGCATAGCCTTCGCGCACCATCGACATGAAATCGCCGGGCGTGCCGAAGCGCTGGCGCAATGCCGGCGTCGCGTAGGCGAAGGCGGCGGCGCCGTCATCTTTCTGGAAGGCGGTCATCTGGCTTTCGATGACGTGGCGGATGGCGACCTTGTCGCCGTCGGCGAGCGGCGGCGGCCCGCCGGCCCAGGCCGGCACGGTCACGATCAGCAAGAGGCCGGGCATCCAAGGCATGAGGCGGTGCATGGCGAAGCTCCTTGCGTTCGTGCAAGATGGGGCGCGACGCTTGGTCCCGCACACCATACGCTGTAAACAGCCAAGAGGATGCAATGTCCGCACCGCCGCCCGTAAGACGCGCCGACAAAGCGATGAGCGACGAGCACGCCCGCGACATGCTGGCGCGCGGTTTCGCCGGGCGTCTCGCGACGGTCGGGCCGGACGGCTGGCCTTATGCCGTGCCGCTGCTCTATGTCTGGATGGACGGCGAGGTGTGGGTGCACAACACCGCGGCGCGCGGCCATCTGCGCGCCAATGTCGATCACGAGCCGCGGGTCTGTTTCGAGCTCGACGAGCCGGGCGAGATCTTCGCCTATGGCCGCTTCGAATGCGACAGCTCGGTCGCCTATCGCAGCGTGATCGCATACGGCCACATTCGCGTGGTCGAGGACCGCGCGGCGAAGCAGCGCTTTTGCGAGGCGCTGATCGCGAAATACGGTCAGCCGGAATGGGAGCAGCCGGAGCAACAGCGGCCGAAAAGCTTCTTCCCGCGCCTCGACGTGATCACGGTCTATGCCATCGCCATCGAACGCGTCACCGGCAAGGAAACGGCCCTGCCCGGCGTCGCCGAGCGCTGGCCCGCCAAGGACATGACCCGGACGCCGAACGCCAAACCGCCGAGCACTTAATGATTTCATGATTTCGGCCAAATACTCACCGTCGTCCCCGCGAAAGCGGGGACCCAGGACAATCGCACGTCGGCCGCCCTGGATTCCCACTTTCGCGGGAATGACGACAGGGGGATGCTACGAAAGGAGCGTATGCTGATGTCTCGTCTTTACGCCATCACCCGGACTCGCGGCGGCGCGTGGAAGGAAGGCATCCCCGTCGAGCAGCAATACGATTACCGCGGGCATATCGATTACATCGAGAAGCTGCGCGCCGAAGGCTTCCTCATCGCGGCGGGCGGCCTCGACGGCACGAACGACGCGCTCCTGATCGTCCGGGCCAAGGACGAATTGGAGATCAAGCAAAAGCTCGAATGGGATTCATGGACCGCCAACGACCTCTTGCGCACCACGATGGTCGCGCCGTGGACCGTGCGCGTCGGCAAGATCTAGGGGCCGAACTCAATTACGTCCGTGCCGCCCGACGAGCGTTCGCACAGCATTAGCACGTCGCCAAAAATCGAGGGCGAACCCTTAAGGGGTTCCGTCACCATCGGCATCTGGGGCCGGGACGGCGGCGATCTTTTCCAAGCGCGCTTTTTCGGCATCGGCTTGACGCCACGTTTGGAATTCGCCCGCTATCCGCCAAGTGCTGCCGTTATCGATACGGACTTCTACCGCAAAACGGTTGTCGGCGTGTTTCGTGATCCGGTGCGTTGCCATGCCCCCAATATGGCACGCCCCGCGTTGCTCCGCGAGGCGGCAATTTGCGTACGATTCGCCAAACTGACCCACTACCTCGCCGTTCATTGACTTTTCGGCGGCGCGACCCCCATATCACGGTGCTGGCCCTGCGCGCTCAGATCGCGCCGGCGGCCTCAGGCCTTCCGCCGAGAACTCCATTCATTCCTCGCCGATCGCGACGCCGTGCGCCGCGCGGCCGAGGCTGCTCCATTCCGGCTCCCTGAAAGGCGGCCCCGATATCATGCAAGTCTTCGTGCGCGACAACGACATGACCGGCGCGCTCCGCGTCCTGAAAAAGAAGATGCAGCGCGAGGGCACGTTCCGCGAAATGAAGCGGCGCCGCACCTACGAAAAACCGTCGGAGCGCCGTATCCGGGAAAAGGCCGAGGGCGTGCGGCGACGCCGTAAGGCGCTGCGCAAACGCATGGAACGCGAGGGCTATTAGCATGATCACCCGCGTACGTCTGTTCGTCAGCATGAAGAACGAGACCGTCGCGCGGCCGCTGGGAATTCGCCGGTTGCGGCGCGCGCCGGTCAGCGGCCAGCAATTCCGGATTCCGCTCGACGGCCGCTCGGTCCATGCCCGCATCACCCGCTTGTCGGGCGCGAGCGACCTAGCGGCGGGACGCGCCGTCCTCCGCGTCTACGCCGCCGAAATCTAGCGCGCGGCGCGCCGACGACGATCGGCGTCCGGCCTACATCCCCACGAAGTGGAAAAGAGATTGTCGATTGAAGTTGCGATCCGCCCGACCTCACCCAACCCCGTAAGCCCGATCCCGACCAACCACGACGCCGCTGCGATCCGCGCTGCACTGACGCCGTTCGAATACGGCAGCGCACGGGACAGCGCGCTTCAACTCGCGACGACGCTCGGCCTGTTCGCCGCGACCTGCGCCGCGATGTATTGGGCGCTCGGCGTTTCCTACGCCCTGACGCTCGCGCTATCGGTTCCGGCCGCCGGGCTCCTGGTGCGGCTCTTCATTTTTCAGCACGATTGCGGCCACGGCGCCTATTTCAGGACGCGCCGGAACAACACGATCGCCGGGATCGTGTGCAGCGTGTTTACCCTGACGCCCTACACCAATTGGCAGCGCCAGCACGCCCGACATCACGGCAACTGGAACAATCTCGACCGTCGCCTTTCCGGCCTCGACATTTTCGGCACCTGTCTTACCGTGAAGGAGTATCGCGCCCGCTCGTTGTGGCGCCGCGCGCTCTATCGCCACACGCGCAACCCGATTTTCATCTATCTCGTGCTGCCGCCGCTGGTGTTCATGATGCTGTACCGCTGGCCGTTCGACACCCCGGCCGCGTGGCGTCGCGAGCGGCACGCCGTCTATTGGACCAACGCACTGCTGGTCGCCGGATTCGGCGCGCTGGGCCTGTTGCTCGGCTTCAAGGCTGTGCTGATGGTGCAGGCGCCGGTGGTGATCCTCGGCTCGATCGTCGGCGTCTGGCTGTTCTCCGTACAACACCGGTTCGACGGCGCGCAATGGACGCGGGAAGCGGCCTGGAACCAGACCGACGCCGCGCTCGACAGCACGTCCTATCTCGAGCTGCCGGCGATCCTGCGATGGTTCACGGGCAATATCGGTTTCCATCATGTCCACCACCTGTCGCCGCACGTGCCGAATTATCGGCTGGCGGCGTGCCACGCCGCGATCCCGGCATTGCACCGCGTCGGCACGTTGTCGCTGTGGTCGGCGCTGAGATCGGTGCGGTTGACGCTTTGGGACGAGGACCGCGGGCGGCTGATCGGTTTCGGCGAGCTGCCGGCGACCTGAAATCGGGGCATGGATTTTTGCCGGACGGACCGGCATCGTGGCGGCGTCGCGGCAATCGCGCCGAGGAGACCACGCCCATGCCCTACACCATCACGCACATTCACTGGCCCGACGCGCCGTCGATGTGGATGCCGTACGCGCCGGCGATCAAGGTCGCGGGCGGCAGCACGATCTTCTGCGCCGGCGTTACCGCCGCGCCGGTTTATCACCATCACCCGCACCGGCCCGCGGAGTTCGAGACCATGCCGCGCGACATGGCGGGACAAACGCGCGCCGCGCTGGAGAATTTAAAGCGCGGGCTCGAGGCGGCGGGCGCAAGCTTCGCGAACGTGGTCAGCGCGACGCGCTTCGTCACCGACCTCGCGGATCAGGACTCGCTCAACCGCGTCTGGGCCGATTATTTCGGCGACAACAAACCCGCGACCACGACGGTGCAGGTGGTGGCGCTCGCCACCGACCCGCGCTGCCTCGTCGAGATCAACGCCGTCGCGGTCGTCGGCTAGTCGGCGTCCAGCATGCCGCGGATGCGCGCCGCCAGCGCGTTGGCCGTGAACGGTTTGGCGATCAGCTCGACGCCGGGATCGAGACGGCCGTGATGCACGATGGCGTTGCGGGCATAGCCGGTCGTGAACAGCACCTTGAGCTTGGGCCAGCGCACGCGGGCCACGTCCGCGAGCTCGCGTCCCGTCATGCCGCCCGGCAGGCCGACATCGGTGAACATAAGACGGATCGACGCCTCTTCCTCCAACCGCTGTAGCGCCTCGACGCCGCTCCCGGCCTGAACCACGGCATAGCCGAACTCGCGCAGCGTATCGACGCTGAACGCGCGCACATCGGGATCATCCTCAACCACCAGCACCATTTCGCCATGCGCCGATCCGCGCGCCGTGGGCGCGGCGTCTTCCTTATCGACGACGCCGCTCGCCTGCCCCGAAGGCAAATAAAGCTTCACGGTCGTGCCGACGCCGACCTCGCTGTAAATCTTGATGTGCCCGCCGGATTGTTTGACGAAGCCATAGGCCTGCGACAGGCCGAGGCCGGTGCCGCGGCCGATTTCCTTGGTGGTGAAGAACGGCTCGAAAATATGCGGCATGACATCGGGCGAAATGCCGCTGCCCGTGTCGCTAACCGCGATCATCACATACGCGCCGGGCGCGAATTCGTCCCACGGCGCGGCCATCGTTTCGTCGAAGGTGCAGTTCGTCGTCTCGATCGTGAGCTTGCCGCCCGACGGCATCGCGTCGCGCGCGTTGACCGCGAGATTGAGCAGCGCCGCTTCCAACTGATTGGGGTCGGCGTAGGCGGGTTGAAGCGACGGTTCGATCGCGGTCTCGATGGCGATATTTTCGCCGAGCGTGCGCCGGAACAATTCGGTCATGCGGTGGACCAGCTCGTTGGCGTCGAGGGGTGCTGGATCGAGCGGTTGGCGCCGGGAGAACGCCAGCAATTGCTGCGTCATCTGCGCGGCGCGCCCCGCGCCGCGCAGCGCGGCGTCGATCTGGCGCTCCATGCGCGCGCGATCGAGCGGCCGATCGCCGCGCACCTGCCGCCCGATCGTCTCGAGATTGCCCATCATCACTTGCAGCAGGTTGTTGAAATCGTGCGCGACGCCGCCAGTCAGCTGGCCGATCGCCTGCATTTTCTGGACCTGGCGCAGCGTCTCCTCCGCCTTGAGTTGCTCATCGATCTCGGTCCGGACGCGCTCCTCCAGGCTTTCGGTGAGCTTCAGCAATTCCTGCCGGGCGCGCATCTCGCCGGTTATGTCGATGGCGACGCCGATCGCGTATTGGACGGTGCCGTCGGGCTTATGGACCGGAATGCCGCTGACGCGCAGCCAATGCGTCGTGCCCTCGCCGTTGTCGTATTGGATCTCGATATCGTTCACGAATTCGCCGCGGAGCGCGCGGCGGATCGGATATTCGTCGGGCGCCAACGACGAGCCGTCGCCCCGCCGCGCCGGCAGCCGCGGCGCCAGCTTCTCCCCGATCTTCGGCTGGCCTTCGAACCGCAGCAAGCGCTCGCGCGCCGGATTGGCATAGACAACATGGCCGTCGGGATTGACCATCGTGAGGCCGAACGGCAGATGGGTCATCACAATGCCGATGCGTTGCAACATCGCTTCGCTTTCGGCCTTGAGCGCGGTGGCCTCTTGGCGTTGGCCGACGGATTGAAGCGTAAACGCGACCCGCGCGCGCAGTTCCGACGCGGAGAACGGACAATAGACGACATCGTCGACCGTCGCCGCGGGCGGCTCGCCACCGCGGTTGAGCAACAGCACGAGCGGAATGTTCGCGATGGCGGAATCGTCGCGGAACAACTGCCACAGCGCCCGGCTGTCCGAAGCGATCAGCCCGTCGCCGCACAAAATCAAATCGGGGCGCTCCATGGCCGCTTCGGCCAACGCATCGGACGGGGCGGCCACGGCGACCGCGCGATATTTCACGGCGAGGGCATCGGCTGCCTGCGCAAGCAGCTCAGCATCGCCATGTACGATCAAAACCCGCGGCAATAGCGCTTCGCCCGCCGTAACCGCGGCATCTTCCGCCATTAAGATATCGCCTCCACCCGCGACCGTACCGGCGGGTGGCGCGCCTGACAAGGGCGCGGCGGCGCTCGTTACCGCGGCGCGGCCGTCCCTTGTCGCGCGGCCCCGTCCGTGGGTAGTGTCTCAGTTTGAAAACTGAGACACTACCCGTCCGTGGCCACCCTTGCTTCCGGCGCCGCGCGATACGACATAACGTCGGGGACGCATGAGGACACCGGCCTGGGAAGCCAAACACATGACAATTCTGCGAAAGTTGATGCTGGCGCTGTTCTGCGTCGCGCTTGCGACCGCGCCGATGGTCATGGCGCCGCACCAAGCGGACGCGCGCGCCGGCTGGACCTCGGGCGGCTATTCCAGCATGGGCAGCATGGGCTCGCGCACCTACGGCTTCAACGGCGGCTCAACGATCAACCGTAGCATGACGCCATACAGCAACCCGTCCTATGGCGGCGGGTACGGCGGCTACGGTTACGGCTATGGCGGCTATCACCCGTTCTGGAGCGGCCTCGCCGGCGGCCTGTTCGGCGGCTGGCTCGGCAGCATGCTGTTCCCGCATTGGGGCATGGGCTATGGCGGCGGCTATGGCGGCGGCTGGGGCGGCGGCTTCTTCTCGATCCTGATCTGGCTGTTTCTGATCTGGGCGGGTTGGCGCCTGTTCCGCGGCATATTCCACCGCACGTGGGGCACCGGCTTCGGCGGCGGGATGATGGGCGGACCTGGATCCGGCACGGGCATGGGCTTCGGCGCGAGCCCGTGGGGCGGTGGCATGATGGGCGGGCCCGGCGTGGCCGGCTATGCCGGCGGACCGGGCCAAGTCACCAACCAGATTCAGGTCACGGCCTCGGATCAGACAGCGTTCGAAGCAGTGCTTAAAGCGGTGCAAGGCGCATGGGGCAAAGCCGATCTGTCGACGCTGCGCCACTACGTGACGCCGGAAATCCTGTCCTATTTCTCCGAGCAACTGTCGCAGAATCAAAGCGAGGGCCTGGAAAACCACGTCGAGGATGTCGAATTCCTCGAAGGCGACACCCGCGAGGCCTGGAGCGAGGGAAATCTCGAATACGCCACCGTCGCGATGCATTGGCGGGCGCGCGACTGGACCGTGCGCACCGACAATAATTCCGTGGCGGACGGCGATCCGAAGAACCCGAGCGAGGCGAAGGAAATGTGGACCTTCGCGCGCAGCCCGGGCGGACATTGGCTGTTGTCCGCGATCCAACAGGTCTAAAATAGCGCCGCCCAGTATTGGAGGATCGCTATGGCGCTTGTCTCGCTCGACCATGTCACCATCAACACCGCGCGGCCGGCGGAAACGGTGGAGTTCTACACCAACCTCCTGGGCATGCATGTCGGTCCGCGGCCGCCCTTGGATTTTCCCGGCGAATGGCTCTATGTCGGCGACCGCGCCGTGCTGCACCTCGTGTTCGTGAAGCAGCAGACCGAGGCCGAGACCGGCGATTTCGACCACTTTGCCCTGCTGGGCTCCGATTTTCAGACAGTCAAGTCGAAGCTCGTCGAGCGAGGCATTGAATTTAGAGAAAATATTGTCGCCGGCGGAACGACAAAACAGCTCTTTTTCCCGGACCCGAACAACGTCAAGGTCGAGATAAACTTCCCACCGAACTTACGGGCGTAAGTAGCTCGTTTTGCGCCTCTTTTTCCTCACCGATGATAGCCCCCACCCTAACCCTCCCCCGCAGGCGGGGGAGGGAAAAGATCGCGAAGCGATCGCGGGAGGGGGCCAGTAACTGGTTCGCGCGTAGCTAGCCAATGCCTTCCGCCCCCGACCGGCTGAAGACGCGGTTCCAGGTCCAGGCGGCGGTGCGGCTGGCGACCACGCGCAATGTCCCGGTCGCGGTGGCGCGGCGCGGCGACAACGACGCTGGCGTCATTCTCCTGAAGCTCAACCGCCGCGACCTCGGTTTCGAAGTATTGGCCCAGACGCGGGGTCAAGGCGGCGAACTGGTCTGGCAGCGCGTCACCGGCGCGGCGCCCGTCGCCGAAGCCGACGCCGACGCCTATATCGAGCGCGCGGTGAAGCGCGATCCGGATCTGTGGGTGGTCGAGATCGAGGACCGCGACGCCGTGCCCCTATTTCCCGGCGCGATCATCTAACCCTATTATTCGAGCGGAATGACAGCACCGGACTCCTCGGCCCTCGCCACGTCGCCGCCGGCCGGTAACACCGCAAGCGCGATGCGCGCCACCGTGCGCTCGGCGGCCGATTGGCTGGTCGCGCACCAAAAACCGGACGGGCACTGGGTCGGACCGGCCGAGTCGAACGCTTGCATGGAGGCGGAATGGTGCCTCGCCCTATGGTTTCTGGGCCTGCCCGATCATCCGTTGCGGCCCCGTCTGGCGACCGCGCTGCTCCAAACGCAGCGGCCCGACGGGTCGTGGGAGATTTATCGCGGCGCCCCCAACGGGGACATCAACGCCACCGTCGAGGCCTACGCGGCCCTGCGCTCGGTCGGCCACCGCGACGACGAACCCGCGCTCGCGCTCGCGCGCCATTGGATCGAGGCGAAAGGCGGCTTGCGTAACATCCGCGTCTTCACGCGCTATTGGCTCGCGCTGCTCGGCGAATGGCCGTGGGAGAAGACACCCAACGTGCCGCCCGAAGTGATCTGGTTCCCGACCTGGTTCCCATTCAGCATCTATAATTTCGCGCAATGGGCGCGGGCGACGCTGATGCCCATCGCGGTGCTGTCGGCGCATCGACCGAGCCGGCCGCTGCCGCCGGAACGGCGGCTTGACGCGCTGTTCCCCGGCGGGCCGCGAGCGCTTCGATTACGAACTGCCGCTTCGAGTCGGCGCCGGCGCGTGGGATGCGTTTTTCCGCGGCACGGACAGGGCGCTCCACGCCCTCCAGAATCTCGGCGCATCGGCTCAAGCTGAAAGTCCCGCGCCGCGCCGCGCTGCGCCAGACGATCGAATGGATCGTGCGGCACCAGGATTCGGACGGCGCCTGGGGCGGCATCCAGCCACCCTGGATCTATGCGTTGATGGCGCTTCATGCCGCCGGATACGCGCGTGACGCATCCCGTCGTCGCCAAGGGGCTCGCGGCGCTCGACGATCCCGGCTGGCGCGTGGACAAGGGCGATGCGACCTGGATCCAGGCGACCAACAGTCCGGTCTGGGACACGATGCTCGCGCTGCTCGCCTTCAACGACGCCGAACTCACCGGCGAGTATGCCGAGCCTGTCGCGATGGCGATGCAGTGGCTGCTCGATCGGCAGATACGCGTGCGCGGCGACTGGTCGGTCAAGCTGCCGCACGTCAAGCCGGGCGGCTGGGCCTTCGAATATGCCAACAACGACTATCCCGACATCGACGACACGGCGGTGGCGCTGATCGCGCTGGCGCCGTTCCGCACCAATCCGCGCTGGCAGGCGAAAGGCATCGAGGAAGCGATCGGGCTCGGCGTCGACTGGCTGATCGGCATGCAAAGTGCCTCCGGCGGCTGGGGCGCGTTCGACAAGGACAACAACAAGACGCTGCTCACCAAGCTTCCGTTCTGCGATTTCGGCGAGGCGCTCGATCCGCCCTCCGTTGACGTCACCGCGCATATCGTGGAGGCGTTCGGCAAGCTCGGCCTGTCGCGCACGCATCCCGCGATCGATTCGCGCCCTCGCCTATCTCCGGCGCGAGCAAGAGGCGGACGGCGCGTGGTTCGGCCGTTGGGGCGTGAACTATATCTACGGCACCGGCGCGGTCCTGCCAGCGCTCGCGGCGATCGGCGAGGATATGAGCCAGACCTATGTCGCCCGGGCCTGCGACTGGCTCTTGAGCCGGCAACAGGACGATGGCGGTTGGGGCGAAAGCTGCGCGTCGTACATGGACCCGAGCGCGGCGGGACGCGGCCCCGTCACCGCGTCGCAGACCGCCTGGGCGCTGATGGGATTGCTGGCGGCCAACCGGCCGCAGGACCGCGACGCCATCGAGCGCGGCTGCGTGTTCCTTATCGAACGCCACGCCGACGGCACGTGGATCGAAGCGGAATATACCGGCGCGGGCTTTCCCGGGTACGGCGTCGGCCAGACCATCAAGCTGACCGATCCGAATGTGTCGCGCCGGCTGATGCAGGGGCCGGAATTGTCGCGCGCGTTCATGCTGCGCTACGACCTTTATCGCCACTATTTCCCGATGATGGCGCTGGGACGCGCGCTCGCGTCCTCCCGCTGATCCCGCAGCGTTCCGTCGCGGCAATGCCGCTTTGCGCGCGGAAACGATTGTCTTATGGTGCGGCGCTTATACTCGAAAAAATATTTTTGGGAGGGATCGATGTATTTCCGTTTGTTCGCCGCCGGCGCCGCGTCGGCATTGTTGCTCGCGGGCGCCGCCAGCGCCGCCGACGCGCCGATCAAGATCGGCGTCCTCACCGACCTGTCCTCGCTTTATGCCGACCCGACCGGCCAGGGCTCGGTCGCCGCGGCGAAAATGGCGGCCGAGGATTTCGGCGGCAAGGTGTTGGGACGGCCGATCGAGATCGTGTCGGCGGATCATCAGAACAAACCCGATGTCGGTACCGGCATCGCCAACAAATGGTATGACGCCGACGGCGTCGACGCGATCGCCGACGTCCCGACGTCGTCGGTGGCGCTCGCGGTCGAGAACGTTTCGCGCCAGAAGCACAAGATCGTGCTGTTCTCCGGCCCGGCGAGCTCGGACATCACCGGGAAGCAATGCTCGCCCTATGCGGTGCATTGGACCTACGACACCTACACGCTCGCGCACGTGACCGGCGGCGCGATGGTGAAGGCGGGTGGCAAGAGCTGGTTCTTCGTCACCGCGGACTACGCTTTCGGCCACGCGCTCGAGCGCGACACCGCCGCCGTGGTGACGGCGTCGGGCGGCACGGTGCTGGGCCACGCCCTGGTGCCGCTCAATAACCAGGACTTCTCGTCCTTCATGCTGCAGGCCCAGGCCTCGAAGGCCCAAGTCATCGGCCTCGCCAATGCCGGGGGCGACACCATCAATTCGATCAAAGCGGCGGGCGAGTTCGGCATCACCCAGGCGGGCCAAAAGCTCGCCGGGTTGCTACTGTTCGTGACCGACGTTCATGCGCTGGGTCTCAAGACGGCGCAGGGGCTGGCGATGACCACGACCTTCTACTGGGACCACGACGCCAAGACCCGCGCTTGGTCGAAGCGCTTTTTCGACCGGATGCACAAGGAGCCGACGATGGTGCAGGCCGGCGTCTACGGCGCGGTAACGCATTATCTCAACGCCATCAAGGCGGCCGGCACCGACGACGCCGACAAGGTGATGGCGCAAATGAAGGCGACGCCGATCAACGATTTCATGACCACCAACGGCACGATCCGCGCCGACGGCCGCGTCGTCCGCGATTTGTATCTCTACGAAGTCAAGAAACCGTCCGAGTCGAAAGGCGAGTGGGATTTGCTGAAGCTGGTCGCCACCGTGCTGCCGGATCAGTCGATCCGACCACTGAACGAAGGCGGCTGCCCGCTCGTTAAGTAGAGGTTGTATCGAAGTCGATCTAATAGTCGTTGCCGCTTAACGCGGCTTTAACGACGGCGCGTTTCTAATGCCATGCGAGGCCGGGACGGTTTGCACCACCCGGCCGACGCACGGCCTTGGAGACCGCGATGTTCGGTATGGGGAAAATCAAGCAATACGCCGCCCGCGAAGATATGAGCGAGGTGGAGAGCTGGCTCGTCGGTCAGTCGCTCCGCTTTGCCGCCGAACTCGTGGAAACGCACAAAGAGGTGCCGCAGATTCTCGCCGCCACCGAAGGGCTCGCGATGATGCTGCATTCGCTGCGGCGCGAAACCTATCGTGCCGCCGAATTCAAGGTGTGGGACACGATTTTCGAGCCGTCGATCAAGCAGATGTACCAGTTGTTCGCGATGACGCTGGCCGCTTGGATGGGCGTCGAGCTGGACCGCGCTACGATGGCGCGCGATGCCGAGACCGTGGTGTCGTCGCGCAATCTCGAATACCAGACGCTGCCGTTTCTCTATAGCCCGGTGGAGGACCGCCAGACCGTGGTGTGGGCGGGTTCCAACCGGCTCGCGGAATTGATCGATCCGGCGCGGCGCGAGGACATCATGGCGACCGTGCAAAAGCTTTACGCGCGCTTCGTCGAATTCGCCTTGCCGGACCAGGTCTCCAACCTGTCGATGGTTCTGTATGGCGGCCGCCGCGGCACCGCCGCAGCTTAATAATTTAGCCTCAATCGCCGACGCGCGCGTCCGCGCGCTTGGTTAACCGCGCCAATAGGCGCGCGGCCGCGGGCCCGGCCGTTTTATGCGCGCGTCACTCCCCCGCTTCGGCCGCCAATGCCGGTCGAGTCGGCGCGCCGGCATTGAGCAGGCGGCGCGGCACGAAAAACACCAATCCGGACCCGACCGCGAGAATCACCCCCATTACCGCCATCGCCGGGCCGAAGCTGCCGGTCGTGTCGCGGATGATGCCCATGATCAGCGGGCTGATCGCGGCGCCGCCGATGCCGACAGTGTTGAGGAAGGCGATGCCGGCCGGATGCGCGGCGCGCGGCAGCACCGCCGCCGGCATGGTGAAGACGATCGGCCATGCCGCGATCGTCGTCACCGACGCCACCACCAGCGCCGTCAGGCGCACTTGCGGTATCGGCGACACGGCCGCTATCTCCCACGCCACCGCGCCGATCAACACCGCGCCGACGCTGTGCCAGAATTTTTCCTTCCGCCGGTCGGAATGGATGCACCAATACGGAATTGCCGCGATGGTGCACAGCGACGGGATCGCCGAGATCAGGCCGATCTTCCAGTACGGCGTTCCGGGCGCCACGATGTCGCGCACGATCTGCGGCATCCAGCCGCCGAGCGCGCTGAAATTCGCCACCATGCAGCCGAAGCAGAAGGACAGGATCAGCATGTCCTTGCTGAGCACCAGCTTGAGGATGGACGGACGCTCGCCTGAGACGATCATCGCGTCGCGTTCCTCGGCGTCGCGCTTCAGCGCCGCCTCGAGCGTGGCACGCTCGTCGGCGCTGAGCCATTTCGCTTCGGATGGGCGCGAGGTCAGATAGAACCAACAGACGATGCCGAGGATCACCGCCGGAATGCCCTCGATGATGAACAGCCAGCGCCAGCCGGCGAGACCGAGCACCCCGGTCATGCCGAGGATCAAGCCGCCGACGGTCGAGCCGAGCACGCCCGCCACCGGCTGCGAAATCATGAAGCCCGATTGCGCGCTGGCGCGATAGAACTGCGGATACCACAGCGTCACGAACAGCACGAGGCCGGGCGCGAAGCCGGCCTCCGCGATGCCGACGATGGTGCGCAACGCGATCATGCTGCTCGGCCCCCAGGCGAACGCGACCGCCATGGTGGCAAGGCCCCACGTCACCATGATCCGCGCGAACCAGCGCCGCGCCCCGACCTTCGCCAGGATCATGTTGCTCGGGATTTCGCAGATCGCGTAGGCGATCGAGAAAATCGTCAGCGACAGGCCGAAGATCGACGCGGTGATGCCGAGATCGCGATTTCATCGACAGCGCGGCGATGCCGACATTGCCGCGGTCGACATAGTTGATCACGAACAGCAGGAACAAAAACCAGACAAAGCGCCGCGATACTTTGCGCAGCACGCGATCGAGCTTCGCCTTTTCGCCCGCGGCTTGGTCGATGTTGGCCATCGTTACCTCCCTTCTTTCTTTCCCTCTCCGCCCATTTTGGGGGAAGAGGGAGGGACCCATCGCGAAGCGATGGGAGGGTGCGGTGGGTTCGGCTCCAGGCCCCCACCTCACCCTACCCTCTCCGCCCCCAAGGGCGGAGAGGGAAAAATTCAAGGCGCCAACGCCGCCAAGATGAGATCGGGCGCGTCGCTGAAGACGCTGTTGACGCCCCAGGCGAACAGATCGAGCGCGCGGCGCGCCTCGTTCACGGTGTAGGCCGCGAGCAGATAGCCGGCGCCGCGCACGGCTTCCGCCGCGTCGGGGTTGAGATGCCGTTGGTCGCACGCCACCACCGAAGCGCCGAGCCGCGCCGCCGTTTCCGGCCAATCCGGTGCGAGCCGTTCCGTCAGCATGCCGCGCGGAACGTTCGGCGCGAGGCCGGCGAAGGCTTCGAGCGTCGACGCCCGAAAAGCTGACTGACCAGCAACGGCATCGCGTGACCACGCACGGCGATGGCGACCGCCGTCGGCGAGCGCCTCTTCCCTACCCTCGTCCGCTTTCATTTCCAAATTGCCGCCGAGCCCGAGCATCCGCAATTCGGCGAGCGCGCTGCCGAGCGTCGGAATCGATTCCCCGCCGGCATCGCGCTTCTGCAAGTCGGCAAGGGGCGTCGTACCGACCGGTCCGCTGCCGTCGGTGGTGCGGTCGAGCGTCGTCGTCGTGGATCACGACGGGCTGGTCGTCGCCGCTGAGCCGGACATCGAACTCGACCCAGCGGCAGCCGAGCTCGGCCGCCTTGCGGAAGCCGGCGAGCGTGTTCTCCGGCGCCCGCGCCGCGGCACCGCGATGGCCGATGACCCGTGGTATAGTGAGCGATGTGCTGTCGCCATCGGGAGGGTTCGGTGCCCATTGCCAAGGCCAACGGAATCGAGATCGCGTATGACGAATTCGGCGCCGCGTCGGCGCCCGTCATTCTATTGATCATGGGCTTGGGCGCGCAACTGACGCGCTGGACCGAAGCATTTCTGCGGCGTCTCGCCGATGCGGGTTTCCGCGTGGTGCGCTACGACAATCGCGATGTCGGCCTCTCGACCAAGTTCGGGCAGGCGGGCGTGCCCAATGTCGGCGAGATGTTCCAGCGCGCGCATGAAGGGCGAGCCCGTCGACGCGCCCTACACGCTCGACGACATGGCGCGCGACGGCATCGGCCTGCTCGACGCGCTCGGCATCGCCAAGGCGCACATCGTCGGCGCCTCGATGGGCGGCATGATCGCGCAGGTCTTCGCGGCCAACCATCCCGACCGGACGCTGAGCCTGGTCTCGATCATGTCGACGTCGGGCCGGCCCGGCCTGCCGCCGGCCAAGCCCGAGGCGATGGGCGCGCTGCTGCTCGACGCCGCCCGCGCAGGATCGCGACAGCATCATCGCGCACGGCATCAAGAGCCGCGGCATCGTCGGCAGCCCCAAATTCCCCGAGGACGAAGCCGCGCTGCGCCAGCAGGTCGCCGCCGACTATGACCGCTCCTACTATCCGCAGGGCATTGCCGCGGCAACTGGCGGCCGTCCTCAAGAACGGCAGCCGCGTCGCGCTCTTGGAAAAAATCCGCGTGCCGTCGCTGGTTATTCACGGCGCGGACGATCCGCTGGTGCCGGTCGAAGGCGGCAAGGACACCGCCGCTACTATTCCCGGCTGCGAGCTGCTGATCGTGCCCGGCATGGGCCATGCGATCGAGCCCGCGCTGGTGCCGACCGTCGCCGACGCGATCATCGCGTTCTGCCGGAAAGTCGGGTGATCGTGCGTGCTTCGAGACGCGGTGCTCCGCATGCTCCTCAGCAATGAGGATTGATGTACGTAGGTCCTCAGCCTGAGGAGCGAGCAACGCTCGCGTCTCGAAGGCCGCACGGCAGCCGTTGCGGAAATCGGGGCTTTCCGGCAAAGATGCGGCCATGAGCGACGCAAGCAATTGGGTGACGGTGGCGCGGCGCGCCGACCTCCCCGCCGGCCAGGTCAAGGGCGTCAAGGTCGGCAAACAGGAAATCGCCCTCTACAATCTCGACGGCGAATTCTACGCGACGGACAATGTCTGTTCGCACGCCTACGCGCAATTGTCGGACGGCTTCGTCGAGCGCGGCCAGATCGTGTGCCCGCTCCATGCCGGCTGCTTCGACATCAAGACCGGCAAAGCGGTCGAGCCGCCCGCCGAGGACGACATCAAAACGTTTCCGATACGGCTGAACGGCGACGACATCCAAGTCGCGGTCGATTAACCGCGCGCAACGGGGGACCGCGATGGCGCTGCAATTCGGCGATTTTCGATCATCTCGACGACAACGGCACGTCGCTCGGGGAACTGTTCGAGAGCCGGCTGAAGCTGATCGAGCAATACGACCGCGCCGGATTCCGCTCCTATCACATCGCGGAGCATCACTCGACGCCGCTCGGCATGGCGCCGTCGCCCAGCGTGTTCCTCGCCGCGGTGGCGCAGCGCACCAAGCGGCTGCGCTTCGGCCCGCTGCTCTATGTCACGCCGATGTACCATCCGCTCCGCCTCGCCGAAGAAATCGTGATGCTCGACCATATGAGCGGCGGACGGTTCGAGCTGGGTCTCGGCCGCGGCGCGTCGCCGCATCGAGATCGGCGGCTATGGCGTCGATCCGGCGCAGGCGCCGGACATGAACCGCGAGGCGACCCAGGTCATCCTGCAAGGCGCTCGCCAGCGACGTCCTGAATCACGAAGGCAAATTCTATCAATTACAAGAACGTGCGGATCGCCGCGCATCCGCTGCAAAAGCCGCATCCGCCGCTCTGGTTCGCGCCGGTCGAAGCCGTCGCGCGCCGCCGACGCCGCCAAGCTCAAGGGCCATATGGTGACGCTGATCCCGAGCGGCGGCATCAAGGCGCTGACCGACGCCTATCGCGCGCAATGGCAGGCGCAGGGCGGCGCGGCGGGCGACATGCCGCTGATGGGCGTGTTCCGCCATGTCGTGGTGGCGGACAGCGACGCCAAGGCCCTCGCGATCGCGCGCGCCGCCTATGCCAAATGGCGCCACTACATGGCGTTCCTGTGGGAATGGGCCGGCATCGAGTTCCCGATCGCGATGATCTATCCCGGACGAGTTCGACGCGCTTCAAGCCAACGGCATGGGCATCGCCGGCACGCCCGAGACCGTACGCAAATACGTCGCCGCGACCGCCGAGCAGACCGGCATCACCTATTTCGTGTGCGACATGGCGTTCGGCACGATTCCCTATGCCGACGCGGCGCGCTCGGTCGAGCTGTTCGCCAAAGAGGTCATGCCGGCCTTCCGATAGTCTAAGGTTAACGCCAGTCCGTTTTCACCGGGTCGCCGGCCCAGAACTTAAAACTGATGACTTCTGGCAAACCCCTGTTATCCTATAAAGGCGAATTACCACGGTAGCCGCCGAGGCCTTGGGCCTTGCCGGCGGCATCGGGACGGGAATTTCGGCAAGGCGCGCCAGCGACGCACCGCCGCTTCCGACCCCGGCGCTCAAGCCGTTCAACTTGGACAAAAACTGCAGCCGGTCCGGTTGCCGCCGCGATGACAGTTACGATGGCCTAGAGCCACATCAATCCGACGGTTCAGAGGCGCCGCCCGCTGCTCCCCAACATCGACCGCGCCGCCCCCGTTATTCGCACGGGGCGCGGACGCGCGGTCCGGAGCTTCGCCCCATGTCAAAACGCATGCTGATCGACGCGGCGCATCCCGAGGAGATTCGGGTCGCCATCCTCAACGGCAATCGGCTTGAAGAATTCGACGTCGAGGCCGCGTTCAAGCGGCAGATCAAAGGCAATATCTATCTCGCGCGGGTAACGCGCGTCGAACCCTCACTTCAGGCGGCGTTCGTCGAATATGGCGGAAACCGGCACGGCTTCCTCGCGTTCAACGAAATCCATCCCGATTATTACCGTATTCCGGTCAGCGATCGCGCCGAGTTCAAGTCGATCTACGAGCCCCGCCGTCACGGCGAGTCGACGGAAGCGGAGTCGGATGGCGACGCGGCCGACGGCGCCGAACCGGCGGCGGAGCGGAACCCCGGCGCCGATGCCGAGCGGCCTCGCAACGATGCGGCCGAGCACGGGCGCGACGACGTCGTTGCCCCGGCACCAGCGAGCGAAACCCCGGCGCAGGCCGCCGCGGCCGGCGCGGACGTGATCTACGACACGCTGCAGCCCGACACGGAGCGCGACGTCGACGACGTCGCCGCGCCGCTCGCCGAACCCGAACGGGCGCCGGAATCCGACGGCGGCGTCGGCCGAGACTCCATGTCGGGGGACGCGACCGGCCCCCGCGCCGGAAACAAGCGTCGCGTCGCCGCCGGCCGAGGAGCCGCACCAGCGGCCGGCGGTCCTGGATATTACCGGGGCGAGCGACGGCGAGGCGGTTCCCGCCGGCGAGCCACCGCACCAGGATGTCGAAGTGTTGCCGCAGGTACAGACGTTGGAAACCGTCGGCGGCGGCGACGAGGAAGAAGAGGAAGCGGAAGAAGCAGAGGCGCCGCGTCCGCGCTTCCGCTCGCATCGTCATTACAAGATCCAAGAAGTGATCAAGCGCCGCCAGATCATGCTGGTGCAGGTCACGAAGGAAGAGCGCGGCAACAAAGGCGCGGCGCTGACGACGTATCTGTCGCTCGCCGGCCGCTATTGCGTGCTTGATGCCGAACACGCCGCGCGGCGGTGGCGTATCGCGCAAGATCACCTCGATGCAGGATCGCCGCCGCCTCAAGGATCTGATGAGCGATCTTTCGGTGCCCGACGGCATGGGCGTGATCGTGCGCACCGCCGGCAGCGAGCGCTCCAAGCCGGAGATCAAGCGCGACTTCGAATATCTGCTGCGGCTCTGGGACGAGATCCGCGACCTCACCCTCAAATCGACCGCACCGGCGCTGGTCTACGAGGAAGGCAATCTGATCAAACGCTCGATCCGCGATCTCTATGCGCGCGACATCGAGGAAGTGGTGGTCGACGGCGACGACGGCTATCGCGCCGCCAAGGACTTCATGAAGATGCTGATGCCGAGCCACGCCAAGCGGGTGAAGCCGTACCGCGATCCCTCGGTGCCGCTGTTCCACCGCTATCAGGCGGAAGGGCAGATCGACGCGATCCTGTCGCCGGTGGTGCAGTTGCGTTCGGGCGGCTACATCGTCATCAACCCGACCGAGGCGCTGGTCGCGATCGACGTCAACTCGGGCCGCGCCACGCGCGAGCGCAACATCGAAGAAACCGCGCTCCGCACCAATCTCGAAGCCGCCGAAGAAGTAGCGCGGCAATTGCGCCTGCGCGACCTTGCCGGCCTGATCGTGATCGACTTCATCGACATGGAGGAGGGCCGCAACAACGCGCAGGTCGAGCGCCGCATCAAGGACGCGATGCGCCACGACCGCGCGCGCATCCAAATCGGCCGCATCTCGCCGTTCGGGCTGATGGAATTGTCGCGCCAGCGTCTGCGGCCCTCGGTACTCGAAGCCTCGACCGAGCCCTGCCCCCATTGCGGCGGCACCGGCCATATCCGCTCCACGGAATCAACGGCGCTGCACATCCTGCGCGCCATCGAGGAAGAAGGCATGCGCCGCCGCACCGCCGAGATCACGGTGGCGGTGCCGACCATCGTCGCGCTCTATTTGCTCAATCACAAGCGCGAGGCCCTGAGCCTCAACTGAAAAGCGCTACGGCTTCCATGTCGCCATCGGACGCGACGACACGCTGGTGCCGCCGGCGTTCCGGCTCGATCGCGGCCGCGCGCTGACTCCCGAAGAGATCGCGGCGCTGCCGCCGCCGATGGCCGCCGCCGCCGGTCGAAGAAGAAGACGAGACGATCGTCGAGGACGAAGGCGAAAACGAGGAGATCGCAATCGAGCCGGCGTCGGTCGCCGGCCCGCCGGTCTTCGGCGAAGAGGAAGAGGAACAGCGACCGAGCGCGAAACCGCCGCCGCCACGGCATCGCGACGACGAGCGCGGCGAACGGCGGCGGACGGCGGCGGCGACGCGGCCGCGGCCGGCACGAGGATCGCCGGCGCGGCGAGCGCGATTTCCAACCGCCGCGACCGGCCGCCGAGCGCTTCGCCGGCCGGTCGCCGAAGCCGAAGCCGTCGAGGCGATCGTTGCCAGCCCCGCCGAGGGCGAAGCGCCCGCCCATGTACCGCATCCCGACGGCGACGGCCAGGGACCCGGCGAGCGCAAACGGCGGCGGCGCGGCCGGCGCGGCGGCAGGCGGCGGCGGCGCGAGCAAGGCGAGCCGGCGCGCACGACAGGACGCACGCGGCGAGCGGCCGACGGCGGCAAGTCGGACCGATGGCGGTCGCGCTGGCCCCGGTGATGGAAGCCACCGATTTCGAAACGGTCGAGGATACGGCGGCGTCGATCAGAACGTCGACGTCGCGGCCGAGCAGGCCCAGGAACCGCCGCGCATGCCCGAGCCGGTCCACGCGCCGGCGCATGCGCCCGAGCCGGAGCGGACGGTCGAACCCCCGGCTCCGGAACCGGCGGCGGCGGCGGCGCCCAACCCGGAACCGCGGCAGAACCTGAACCGGCTGCGCCCACGCGCCGCGGCTGGTGGCGCCGCCGGTAATTCGATCTATGATCGCGTGATATGAGATCGTCGTTGCGACGGATTTTATTGGCGGGCGCCGCGGTCTCGTCGTTGGCGGTCCAGGCGCGGGCCCAAGATATCTCGATGCTGCGCGACGCCGAGATCGAAACCGATCTCCGCACCTTCGAGACACCGGTCTATCGCGCGGCCGGGATGGATCCCGACCGCGCTGCAAATCTATCTCGTCAACGACATGCAGCTCAATTCCTTCGTCGCCGGCGGCCAGAATATCTTCATGAATGTCGGCACCATCATGCGCGCCGAAACGCCGAATCAGCTCATCGGCGATCATGGCGCACGAGACCGGCCATATCGCCGGCGGCCATATCGCGCGCTCCGAAGACGCGATGAGAAAGGCGGAATACGAGGGCCTGGCGGCGATGGCGCTGGGCATCGCGCTTGCCGCGGCGACCGGCGGCGCGGGCGGCGCCGCGATGCTCGGCGCGGCGGGCGTCGCGGAGAACGCGTGGCTGCAATATTCGATCGAGCAAGAAGCGCGCGCCGACCAAGCGGCGCTGACGTTCCTCGACCGCACCCACCAATCGGCAAAGGGCCTGCTGCAATTCTTTGAAATCCTGCAGCAGATGGAATTTCTCAGCGGCCAGAAGGAAGTTCCCTATCTCCGCACCCATCCGCTGACCGAACAACGCATCGACTACGTGCGCGAGCATGTCAACAATTCGCCCTATTCGAACGATCCCGACACGCCGGAAAATATCCATCTGCTGGCAATGATGAAAGCGAAGCTCGCCGGCTTCATGCAGGCGCCGCAAGACACACTGCGCCAATTTCCCGACAGCGACACGTCGGAGGGCGGGCGCTACGCGCGCGCCATCGCCTATTACCGAATCCCGGATCTGGCGCACGCGTTGCCCGAGATCCAAGGTCTCATCCACGATTACCCGAACAATCCCTACTACGCCGAGCTCAAAGGCCAGATGCTGTTCGAGAACGGCCGCGTCGCCGAGGCGGTCGGCCCCTACCGGAAAGCCAGCCAGCTCGATCCGTCGTCGATGCTGTTGCGAACGGAGTTGGCGCAGGTCGAGATCGAGATCCGAGAACCCCACCCTGCTGAAAGAGGCCCGCATCAACCTCGAGGACGTGACCGGCCAAGAAGTGCAAAACCCGGAGGCGTGGCGCCTGCTTGCCATCGTCTATGGGCGCAGCAACAACATGGGCATGGCGTCGCTGGCACTTGCCGAACAGGGCGCGGCGCTCGGCGACAACGACAAGGCGCGCCACGAAGCGCAGCGCGCGGTCCATCTGCTTCCGGCCGGCCCGGCACGGCAGCGCGCCCAAGACATTGCCGACGAGGCGAAACGCAACGCGGACAAGGACTGATGTTTTACAGAATTCTCCCGATCCTGCTATGCCTCGCCGTCGTCGCCGTGACGACCGCGCGGGCCGACCCGCTAACGCCCGACCAGAAGAAACAGGTCGAAGGCATTGTGCATGATTACCTCGTCGCGCATCCCGAAGTGCTGATGGACGCGATCAAGGCGGCGGCGGACAAAGACAAGGTCGACAAGCTCGCGCACACCGCGGAGACGATCCGCGCGCATCGGCACGAACTTTACGACGATCCGGACTCGCAGGTCGGCGGCAACCCCAAAGGCGACGTCGACCATCGTCGAGTTCTTCGATTACCGCTGCCCCTACTGCAAGCAGATGCAGCCCCTGATCGAGGGACTGCTGAAGACCGACCGCAACCTGCGCATCGTCTATAAGGAATTTCCGATCCTCGGCGAGGCCTCGATCTACGCCACGAAGATGGCGCTGGCGGCGCTCGCGCAAGGCAAATACGACATTTTCCACAGCGCGATGATGGACACGAAGGGCACGATCGACGACAAGGCCGTCGACCGGGTCGCCGTGTCCGTGGGGATCGACCTCGCCAAGGCCAAGGCCGCGATGGGCGCGCCCGCGATCGAGGCGGTGATCAAAAAGAATTACGCGCTCGCCGACGCGCTCAACATCAACGGCACGCCGTCCTTCATCATCGCCGGCACGCTCTATCCGGGCGCCACTGGCGCTCGACGGAGCTAAAGAAGGCAATTGCCGACGCGCGGCAATCCCACGACGGATGATCGACGCCGCCGACAAGAAGACGTTGCTGGACCTGGCGATCGCGGCGGCGCTTCGAGCCGGGCCGCCGATCATGGCCGTTTATGCCGAGGATTTCGCGGTACGGCGCAAGGAGGACCAGTCGCCGGTCACGCTCGCCGACGAAACGCGCCGAGGACATCATTCTGGCGATGCTCCAGCGCGAAGCGCCGGACATCGTCGCGATATCGGAAGAACGGGAAACCGCGTTGGCATCGGGCGCGGCCCCGGCGCGCTTCTGGGCGGTCGACCCGCTCGATGGCACCAAGGAATTCGTCGCGCGCAACGGCGAGTTCACGGTCAATATCGGCCTGATCGAGAATGGGGCGCCAGTGCTGGGCGTGGTCTACGCACCGGCGATCGACCTGCTTTTCGCGGCGGCCGGACCGGGCACCGCCAAGCGGCGCGTCCGGGCGGGTTCGAGCCGGTCGCCGCGCGACGCGTGCCGGATCGATGCCCCGATCATCGTCCATAGCCGCAGCCACGAAAATTCGCCGCGCATCGCCGAGTTCGCCGCGAAGCTGCCGGGCGCGACCCGCATCGTCTCGGGCAGCGCCATCAAATTCTGCAAGCTCGCGGCGGCGGAGGCCGACATCTATCCGCGCTTCGGCCCAACCATGGAATGGGATACCGCCGCCGGCCAAGCGATCCTCGAAGCCGCCGGCGGCAGCGTCGTCACGCTCGACGGCGCCCGCCTCGCCTACGGCAAGCCCGAGTTCCGCAATGGCGGCTTCATCGCGAAGGGCAGAACGTAGAAACGACGTCCGTCTTTCGACTGCTCGCCCGATCCTGACGGATCGGGCTGCGCGCTCAGGATGAGGTATATTTTGCGTTTCCACTTACCCTCATCCCGAGCGCGGAGCGCGGCATGAGCCGTGCGAGCAGTCGAGGGACGCACGTTTTGGTTTCCAACACATGACGGAAATATTGAATCCCTCCCAAATCGCACGCGCGGCGGAATTGTTGCGCGCGGGCGAGTTGGTCGCGTTTCCGACCGAGACCGTGTACGGGCTCGGCGGCGACGCCACAAACGATCGCGCGGTGGCGGCAATCTTCGCGGTCAAGGACCGGCCGAAATTCAATCCGCTGATCGTGCATGTGCCGGACGCGGACGCCGCGCGCCCGTTGGCCGCGTTCGACGCTCGCGCCGACGCGCTCGCGGCGAAATTCTGGCCGGGGCCGCTGACACTGGTCTTGCCGCGCCGCGTCGATTGCGCCGTCTCGCTGTTGGCCGGCGCCGGTCTCGACAGTCTCGCGGTACGCGTGCCGGCACATCCAGGCCGCGCAACAATTGCTGCGCGCCGCCGGCGTGCCGATCGGCGCGCCGAGTGCCAATCGCTCCGGCCATGCTCAGCCCGACCAGCGCGGCGCATGTGATGGCGGAACTCGACGGCCGCATCGCCGCGGTGCTCGATGCGGGGCCGTGCGCGGTCGGGATTGAGTCGACGGTGCTCGATCTTACCGCCGCGCCGACGCTGCTGCGGCCTGGCGCCATCACCGCCGAGCAACTGGCCGCGATCGTGGGGCCGCTCGCCGCACCGGGCGACGGCAGGGTCCGCGCGCCGGGCATGATGGCGCGGCATTACGCCCCGGCCCGCCCCTTGCGGCTCAACACAACCGCCGCGAAGCCCGGCGAGGCGTGGCTCGGCTTCGGACCGGACGCGGACGCCGCAACCCTCAATCTGTCGTCGCGAGGGGACGTGACCGAGGCGGCGGCAAATCTGTTCGCCTATCTGCGCGAACTCGATCGCGCACCCTATATCGGGATCGCGGTCAGCCCCATTCCGGAAACCGGGCTCGGCGTTGCGATCAACGACCGTTTGCGGCGCGGCGCGGCGGATGTAAAAGAAGGTTGAGGAGACACTTGTGGACGGTTCATCGCCCGACATCATCGCGCGATTGAAACAGATCGTCGGGCCACGCGGCTTCATCGACGATCCGGCCGATATCGCGCCCTATCTGGTCGAGCAGCGCGGCCTTTATCACGGCGCGACGCCGGTCGTGCTCCGCCCAGGCTCGACCGCGGAAGTAGCGGCGATCGTCAAGGCGTGCGCGGCGGCGCATGTACCGGTGGTGCCGCAGGGCGGCAATACCGGCCTGTGCGGCGGCGGCGTGCCGAACGAGAACGGACAATCGGTCGTCATCGCGCTTGGCCGCATGAACCGGGTGCGCCATATCGATCCGGTCGATTTCACCATCACGGTCGAGGCGGGCTGCATCCTCGCCGATCTGCAAAAGGCGGCGGAATCCGCCGACCGGCTGTTCCCGCTGAGCCTCGGCGCCGAAGGATCGTGCCAGATCGGCGGCAACCTCTCGACCAACGCCGGCGGAATCGCCGTGCTGCGCTACGGCAACACGCGCGACCTGTGCCTCGGCCTTGAGGTGGTGCTGCCGGACGGGCAGGTGTGGGACGGACTGCGCGGCCTGCGCAAGGACAATACCGGCTACGCGCTGAAGCATCTGTTCATCGGCGCCGAAGGCACGCTCGGCATCATCACCGCCGCGACCATGAAACTGTTTCCGCGGCCGCGCGAGATCGAGACCGCGTTCCTCGGTCTCGCCAAGATCGACGACGCGATGGCACTGTTCGCCCGGGCGCGCGAGGCAAGCGGCGATCAGCTCACCGCGTTCGAGCTGATCCCGCGCATCGGCCTCGACATCGCGATCAAGCATGTCGCGGGCGTGACCGATCCGCTGGCGAAATCGTTTCCGTGGTACGTGCTGATGGAAATGTCGTCGAGCCGCGAGGCAAGCGGCTTGCGCGCGGCGCTCGAAGGTTTTCTCGCCGAAACGATGGAAGCGGGTCTCGTCGCCGACGGCACGATCGCGTTGTCGACCGCGCACGCGCGCGCCTTCTGGCGCATCCGCGAAGGCCTGGTCGAGGCGCAGAAATTCGAAGGCGGCGGCATCAAGCACGATATCTCCGTGCCGGTGAGCCAAGTCGCGACCTTCATCACGCGCGCGACCGAGGCGGTGACGGCGCATCTGCCCGGCATCCGGCCGGTCGCGTTCGGCCATGTCGGGGACGGCAACGTGCATTTCAATCTGTGCGAGCCGGAGGGATCCGACAACGCGAAATTCCTGGCACGCTGGGACGAATTCGCGCGCATCGTCCACGACATCGTCGCCGACATGAACGGCTCGATCAGCGCCGAACACGGCATCGGCCGCCTCAAGGTCGAGGAACTGGCGCATTATCGCGGGGCGCTGGAACTTTCCCTGATGCGCCGGGTTAAGCACGCTATCGACCCCGATGGCACGATGAACCCCGGAAAGATCCTGTCGCCATGACCCCGGCCCAATTCATCCTTGCCGCGATCGGCATGGTGGCGCTGACGGGCCTCGCGCACGCTCAAACGCTCGAGACGCAGCCCGTGTCGCGCGCGACCGAAGCCGGCGCCACGACCGTGATTGGGGTCGGCCGCCACTGGAACACGTCGCCCTGCGTGCCGCAGCGCACCGCCATCGTGATCACGCAGGCGCCGATCCATGGCAATGTTCGCGTTGTCGAGGTGATGACCCAAGTGCCGCGGACCACGCCGCGCGGCGGCAGCACGGGTTACTGCGCGGGCATGGTGCTGTACGGCAAGAAAATCATCTACCAGCCGACGCCGGGATTCGAAGGCACCGATACCATGTCCTACGAATCCATCGGACCCAACGGGCGGAGCGCGCCGTACACTGTCACCATTTCGGTGACGGTGCCGGACTGACGAGGTTAAATCCGCTCGATCTCGGCAGCGGCCTTATCGAGCACGGCGGCGACCGCGAGAATCTGCTCCTGGGCCAACGCGCCACGGCCGAGCCGGGTTGCCAGCGCCAGACGCAGATTATGCACGGCGCGCCTGATCTCGGGCGCACGCCCGCCGCCGAACGTCTGCCCCGCCTCTTTCAAGCGGCCGAACACGGCGTCGACTTGCGCCTTGTTCTCGTCGAGAAAGGCGCGGCCTTCGGGGGTGATGCTGTATGCCTTCTTGTTGCCTTCGGCGGTCGCGACCGTGTAGCCCAAATCCTCGAGCATGGTCAGGGTCGGATAGATCACGCCGGGGCTGGGGCTATAGGCGCCGCCGAACTGCTCCTCGATCGCCTTGATCAACTCGTAGCCGTGACGCGGCTTGTCCGCGATCAGCTTCAAGATGAGATAGCGCAGATCGCCGTGATCGAAGAACCGGCCGGCGCGCATGCCGCGCCAATGCCCGTGACGATGGCCGAAAAATCCGTGAGCATGGCGCCGGCCGAACTGTTCGGCGTAATAGGCGGCCATGCGGTGGTGACGAAACATGTTACTCTCCCATCTTCGATATAACGAAAATAAGATATATCGAAATCATATCGAAAATCAAGGGCCCAACCGAAATGAATCGTGATGACGTAGAACTTCTCGGAAAAACAAAGCTTTATCGAGGACATTTCCATCTCGACAAATACCGCTTCCGTCATCGAATGTTCGATGGACGCTGGAGCAAGCCGGTCTCGCGCGAGGTGTTGGACCGCGGCGCCGCGGTGGCGCTGCTGCTGTATGACCCGGACCGCGACGCGGTGGTGCTGATCGAGCAATTCCGCCTGCCGGCGATGTTGGCCGGCACCAACGGCTGGCAAATCGAGCCGGTCGCGGGCCTGACCGATAAGGCCGGGGAAAGCGAAGAGGATCTGGCGCGGCGCGAGGCGCAGGAGGAGGCCGGGGTCAAGGTCACGGGCGAACTGATCTTCGTTCAGCGCATCCTGCCAAGCACCGGCGCGATGACGGAACGCGTGTCGATCTATTGCGCGCGGGTCGATTCACGGAAGGCCGGCAGCGTTCACGGCAACGCCGACGAGGATGAAGACATCCGCGTGCTGGTCAAGCCGTTCCGCGAGGCGAGGCGCATGATGCAGGAAGGCGAGATCGACAACGCGCATTGCGTCGTCGCGCTCTATTGGCTGGCGGCGAACCGCGCGCGGCTGAAGCGGCGCTGGGCTCAGCCGGCGGCGGCGCGGCGGAAGCCGCGGCTCGCCTCGAAAAGCTCGCGCGCGTAAGCGTCGTGCAAATTGCCGCGGCGCAGATCGTCGGCGGCGACTTCCTCGACGAAACGGCCTTGCCGCATCACTGCGGCGCGCTCGCACAGCGCCGCGACGACCGCGAGCGAGTGGCTGACCAAGACGAAGGTCATCCCGTGCTCCGCCTTGATCCGGCGCAGCAGCGCCAAAATATCGGCCTGCACCGAGGCGTCGAGCGCCGAGGTCGGCTCGTCGAGCAAGAGCAATTTCGGTTCGAGCATCAGCGCGCGGGCGATAGCGACGCGCTGACGCTGGCCGCCGGAAAGCTGATGCGGATAGCGAAAGCGATGCGCCGCGTCGAGCCCGACATCCGTGAAGCGCCGCGAGAACGCGCGCTGGAATCGCGATCGAAACCCTGCACGAGCAGCGGCTCCGACAACGCGCGGTCGACGGTCTGACGCGGATGCAGCGAGCCGTACGGGTCCTGAAACACCATCGACGCGACGCGGCCGAAACGGCGCGGACGGCGCTGCGTCTGGGGTTGGTTGGCGATGATTAGCTCGCCGGTCCAATCGCGATGCAGCCCGGCGATGACGCGCAGCAGCGTCGATTTGCCCGAGCCGGACTCGCCGACAATGCCGAACGATGCGCCATCTTCGACCATGAACGACACGCCGTCGACGACGATATTGTCGCCGTGGCGGGCAGTAATGTTCTTGGCGTCAATCACCAACCCTCACCCGCCCGCCGCTTCGCGCCCGGCACTCTCTCCCGCTTGCGGGAGAGAGAGGGACCCAATCCGGGGGATTGGGAGGGTGAGGGTCGCTCGATCACGCGCCGAGCCTCAACTGTGCCGCGAGGAGCTGGCGCGTGTAGGGGGTTTGCGCGTTGGCGAGGTCGCGCGCCGCCAATGCTTCGACGATTTCGCCGTCTTTCATCACCAGAACCCGGTCGCAGAAATTCGCGACCAGATCGAGATCGTGGCTGACGAGCAGGATGCCCATGCCGCGCCGCGCCACCTCCGCGTCGAGCAACGCCAGAATGCCGCCCGCGACGCTGGCGTCGAGCGCCGAGGTCGGCTCGTCCGCGATCAGCAGATCGGGGTCGGACGCCAGCATCATCGCGATCATCGCGCGCTGCCCCATGCCGCCCGAAAGCTGATGCGGGTAGCGGCGATAGACCTGTTCCGGCTCGCGGATGCGGACCGCGTCGAGCAGGCGCAGGGCCTCGGCTTTCGCACCATGCGCCGACAGGCCGCGATGGGCGCGTAACACTTCCGCGATCTGCGCGCCGACCGGCATCGCCGGATTGAGCGAGAACCGCGGATCTTGCAGCACCAATGCGATGCGCTTGCCGCGCATCGCCGGCGAAAAATCCGCGCCGTCGAACGAGACCCGACCGGTCATCGCCGCGCCCGGCGGCAACAAACGCATGATCGCGCGGACAAGCATCGACTTCCCGGCGCCGGACTCGCCGACGATCCCGACGCGCTCGCGGCCCATCGCGAACGACGACGCCGCGCAGCACCGTACGCGTCGGCGAAACGCACGCTCAGATCGGACGACGGCGAGCAGATCGCTCATCGCTGTTTCGGGTCCAGCCAATCGCGCAACCCGTCGCCCAGCAGATTGAACGCGAGGCTCAACACCGCGATCGCGATACCGGGCATCGCCGCGACCCACCAATGGTCGAGCATGTATTGCCGCCCGGTCGCGATCATCGCGCCCCACTCCGCCGTCGGCGGCTGCGCGCCCGAGGCCGAGAAAGCCGAGGCCCGCCGCGATCAGGATCACGCCCGCCATGTCGAGGCTCATGCGCACGATCACCGACGGCAAGCACAGCGGCATGATGTGGCGCAGCACGATGCGGCCGCCCGAGGCGCCGGCGAGACGCGCGGCGTCGATGAACTCGGCGTGGCGCAAGGCCAGCGTCTCGGCGCGGGCGACGCGGGCATAAGGCGGCCACGACACGATGGCGATGGCGAGGACCGCGTTCTCGATCCCCGGCCCTAGCGCCGCGACGAAAGCGAGCGCCAGAATGAGACGCGGCAGTGCCAGGAACACGTCGGTGACGCGCATCAGCGCCGCCTCGACCCAGCCGCCGAAATAACCGGCGGCACAGCCAAGCACGAGGCCGACCGGCGCGGTGACGACCGAGACCAGCGCGACGATGCCGAGCGTGACGCGCGCGCCGTAGATCAGGCGCGAGAGAATGTCGCGGCCGAGCTCGTCGGTGCCGAGCCAATGCGCGGCGTTCCGGCGGCTGCAAACGGTCGCGCCAGATTTTGCGCGTCGGGCGCGTACGGCGCGAGCAGCGGCGCCAGAGATCGCGATCAGCGCGACAAGCACGACGATCGCGGCACCGGTCATTGCCATCGGGTGGCGCCGCAACCGTCACCTGCATGTCGAGCGCGGCGATCATCGCGCGCGCGGGTCCAGCACGCCGGTACAGCAGATCGGCGATCAGATTGACGGCGATGAACATCGCGCCGATCACCAGCGTGCCGCCGAGCACCGCGTTCATGTCGATCGAGAGCAGCGAATTGGTGATGTACTGGCCGATGCCGGGCCAGGAAAACACCGTCTCGGTCAGCACCGAGCCTTCCAGCAGCCCGGCATAGGCCAGCGCGATCACGGTGATGAGCGGCAGGCGCACGTTGCGGAACGCATGCACCCACAGCACGCGGCGCTCGGGCAAGCCCTTGGCGCGCGCGGCGACGATATATTCCTGCCCCAGCTCCGCCAGCATGAAGCTGCGCGTCATGCGGCTGATATAGGCGAAGGAGAAATAGCCAAGCACCGCCGCCGGCAGGACAAGATGCGACAGGGCACTCCGGAATGCTTCCCAATCGCCGGCCAGCGCCGCGTCGATCAGGATGAAGCCGGTGACGCGCGGGACAAAATCCTCGAACATCGTGTCGATGCGCCCCGGCCCGGCGGCCCAGCCGAGATCGGCGTAGAACAGCACCAACGCCATCATGCCGAGCCAGAACACCGGCACGGAATAACCGAACAGGCCGAGCGACGCGCATGACCTGATCGATCCAGCGGCCGCGGCGCGCCGCCGCGATCATGCCCGCGGGCACGCCGAGCAACACGCCGAGCAGCGTCGCGCTGGTCGCGAGTTCGATAGTGGCGGGGAAGAACCGCCCGATGTCCTGCGTCACGGGGTTCTTGGTCAACGCCGATCGGCCGAAATCGCCGTGCGCGACGCTGGCGACATAGCGGCCGAACTGCACATAGAGCGGCCGGTCGAGGCCAAGCTCTTTCCGTACCGCGGCGTAGGACGATGGCGAGGCGCGGTCGCCGAGAATCGCCAGCGCCGGGTCGATCGGCACCACCCGCGCGATCAGGAACGTCGCCAGCAATAGGCCGAACAGCGTCAGCACCGCGCCGGAAAGAATGCGGACGGCGCGGGTGACGGTCTTCAAAGGCGACTGCAATTCAATGGTGCGTCCCTCGACTGCTCGCCGCCGCTACACGTCGGCTCCGCGCTCGGGATGAGGATAGTCGGGAGTCGGCACCGACCGACAACACGGTAAACCCTCGCCTCATCCCGAGCGCGCACCAACGGGCCTCAGCCCGTTGGGAGCGGTCGAGGGACGCACTTATTGCTTCGCCATGCCCGCATAGCGGTCGAATTCGGAGGTCACGCCGATCGAAAAGCCGCCGACATTGGCGCGATGCGCGGCGATCTCGACCGCCTCGAACAGCATGACATAGGGCGCTTTCGCCATGAAATTCGCGCTGGATCGCTTCGTACATCGCGGCGCGCTTGGCGCCGTCGCGTTCCACCAGCGCCGCCGCGACCTGCCGCTGCATCGCCTGATCGAAGAAGCGTTGCGCCAGGCCGGCGTCTTCATCGTCGAATTGTCGCTATTGTCGGGATTGACGATGAAGCCCTCGGCGTTGGAATGCGGATCGGGATAGTCCGGGTCCCATTCGCCGAGGAAAATATCGTGGTGACGCGCGCGGTACTTGGTCAGGACCTGCTTGCCGTCGCCGGGGATCAGTTCGAGCTTGATGCCGGCCTGGGCGAAGCCGGCCTGGATCGCCTGCGCGATTTCCGGATCCGGCGACGCGTTGCGAACATCCATGGTGACGCTGAAACCGTTGGCGAGCCCGGCTTTCGCCAGCAACGCCTTCGCCTTCGCGAGATCGAACTTGTATGGTTCGTCGGAGATCGCGCCAAGAAACCCGACCGGCTCGAAGCTCTGATGCACCGACCGCGGTCGGGCCGAGTATGGCGCTTTCGATGCCGTCGATAATCGATCAGGTATTTCAGCGCCTCGATCACCTCGGGCTTGCGCAGATATTGGTTCTTCTGATTGAGGCCGAGATAGGTGATGGCGCTCTTGGTCGCCCTTGTCGAATTTGATGGCGGGATTTTTCGCCAGCGCCGCGAGCTGGTCCTTGTCGAGGTTGCGGGCGTAATCGATGTCGCCGCGCTCCAGCATCAGGCGCTGCGTCGCCGCGTCCTTGACCTCGCGGACGATGACGCGGCGGGTCTTGGGCTTGTCGCCCCAATAATCGGTTGAGCGCTTCGAGCGCGTAATATTCGTTCGGCCGCCACATCACGAGGCGATACGGCCCGGTGCCGGCCCAGTGCGTCTCGAGCCATTGCAGTCCCATATCGTTGTTCTGCTGATGCGCCAGCACGGTTTCCTTGTCGACGATGCTGGCCGACACGCCGGTCAGGCAGAAATAGACGAAGCTCGGCGCCAACGGCTTGGGCAGCTTGATCTCCAGCGCGTGCTGGTCGAGCGCCACCACCGCGTTGACGACATTCTCCTTGGTGAGGCCGATGGCGTTGAGGATCACCGCCGGCGCCTTGTCCAGCAGCACCGCGCGTTGCAGCGAGAATGCCGCGTCCGCCGCCGTCACCGGTTTGCCGGTCGTGAAGCGCGCGTTGTCGCGCAGCACGAAGGTGAAGGTCATGCCGTCGGCATCGACCTTCCACGACGACGCCAGGCCGGGCTTGAGCTTACCCGGCGCGTCCGGGTCGTAATCGACCAGCCGATCGTAGACATTGCCGATGACCTCGGCGCCCGACAGTTCGTAGGCTTCGGCGGGATCGAGCGACACGATGTCGTCGATCTGCTTCGCCATCACCACGGTGTCCTTCGGGGTCTCGGCCAGGGCCGGCATCGCGGCAAGGCCGAGCAGCAGCGCGCCGAGCGCCGAGCGGACAAGGATTTTCATCGCGGGCGATAGTGAGGTTGGCGCCGCCGCCCAAGTCAATCGCGACGCGGCTTGATCCCCCGACGGTCGCCCCTTAGTCTCGCCGCACCATGCAAATCCGCCAGGACTTCATCGAAACCATCGGCAACACGCCGCTTGTGAAACTGCGCCGTGCCTCGGAACAGACCGGCTGCACCATCCTGGGCAAGGCGGAATTCCTCAATCCCGGCGGCTCGGTGAAAGACCGCGCGGCGTGGGGCATCGTCAAGGACGCGGAGGAACGCGGCGCGATCGAGCCGGGCGGCGTCATCGTCGAGGGCACGGCCGGCAATACCGGCATCGGCCTGGCGCTGGTGGGCAACGCGCGCGGCTATCGCACCGTCATCGTCATCCCAGAGACGCAGAGTCAGGAAAAGAAGGACATGCTGACGCTGTGCGGCGCCGATCTGCGGCAAGTGCCGGCGGTGCCCTACAGCAACCCGAACAACTACGTTCATTTCTCCGAGCGGCTGGCGAAAGAGATCGCGGCGACCGACCCGAAAGGCGCGATCTGGGCCAACCAGTTCGACAACGTCGCCAACCGCCGCGTGCATTACGAAACGACCGGGCCCGAGATTTGGGCGCAAACCGACGGCAAGGTCGATGCCTTCACCTGCTCGGTCGGCACCGGCGGCACGCTGGCCGGCGTGGCGATGGCGCTCAAGGAGCGCGACAAGAACGTGAAGATCTATTGCGCCGACCCGATGGGCGCCTCGCTCTTCAACTATTATGAGCACGGCGAGCTGAAGGCGTCGGGCAACTCCATCACCGAAGGCATCGGCCAAAGCCGCATCACCAAGAACCTCGAGGGCGCGCCGATCGACGGCGCGTTCCAGATCACGGATGAGGAAGCGCTGCCGCCGCTGTTCGACCTGATCCGCGAGGAAGGGCTAGTGCTGGGCGGCTCGTCGGCGATCAACCTCGTCGGCGCGATCCGCGCGGCGCAAAAGCTCGGCCCGGGCCACACCATCGTGACGATCCTCGCCGATTACGGCACGCGCTATCAGTCGAAGCTGTTCAACCCGGATTTCCTGCGCTCGAAGAACCTGCCGGTGCCCGACTGGCTCGACAAGAAATCCGCATGAGACGCTTTCTGTGGAGCTTCGGGATCGCGTTCGTCGCGCTGATCGTGATCCTGGGCGTCAATCTACTTTGGCGCTGTTCGGCGGCCGCTCGGAGGGCACGAACATCGGCTCGGTCAGCACGACCTTCCGGTTCTTCGGCCCCAACGACAAGGTGGCGCTCGACCGCTTCGACGACGACGCGATCGACGGCGTCGCGTGCTATCTGGCGCGCGCGCGCACCGGCGGCATCGGTGGCGCGGTCGGCACCGCGGAGGACCCGTCGCGCCTGTCGCTGTCCTGCGTCGGCATCGGCGCCGATCAAGCCCAAGAACGACGCCAAGCTTGCCGATCTCAGCGGCAAGCGCGTGTTCAGCGAGCGCGCCAGCATCCTGTTCAAGACCATCGACGTGCGGCGCTTCTACGACGCCGAGCGCAACACGCTGTGCTACGTCGCGATCTCGACCAAGCTGATCAACGGCAGCCCCGTCAACGCGACGTCCTGCATCGCCGTCAACGAGGTGATGTGACGATGCCCTATGCCCATCCCGAAGCGCTGGTGTCGACCGACTTGGCTGGCGGCGCATCTCGACGACGCCGACGTCCGCGTGGTCGACGGCTCGTTCAAGATGCCGGGCGTGACGCCGACTGCGGCCGAGGATTATCGCGTCCGGCACATTCCCGGCGCGGTGTTCTTCGACATCGACGAGATCGCGGACCATGAGTCGCCCCTGCCCCACATGCTGCCGGACGCGATGGCGTTCGGCGCCGCGATGAGCCAGCTCGGCATCGGCGCCGGCGACCACGTCGTCGTCTACGATTCCGCCGGCGTGGTCAGCGCCACGCGCGTCTGGTGGATGTTCCGCGCCTTCGGGCATGACGGCGTCGCGGTGCTCGACGGCGGCCTGCCGAAATGGCTCGCCGAGGGGCGGCCGGTGACGGCGGAAATTCCAACGCCGACGCGGCGCCTCTATCGCGTCAAGTTCCGGCCGGAGCTGGTGCGAAACAAGGCGCAAATCCTGGCCAACCTGACCGGCAAGGCCGAGCAGGTGCTGGACGCGCGCACCGCCGAGCGGTTCGAAGGCAAGGCGCCCGAGCCTTGGCCCGGGCGCCGGCCGGGCCGGATTCCCGGCAGCCTCAATCTCCCTTATTCCCTGCTGAGCAACGCCAAGGACAAGACGGTGGTTCCGCTCGAGGAGCTGGAGCGCCGCTTCGCCGCGGCGGGCGTGCGGCCGGACAAGCCGGTGGTGACGAGCTGCGGCTCGGGCGTGACCGCCTGCGTGCTGGCGTTCGGGCTTTATCTCACCGGGCGGGAGGATGTCGCGGTCTATGACGGCTCCTGGGCGGAATGGGGCCTGCCCGGCGACACGCCGGTGGCGACGGGCGGGGCGGAGAAGGCATGAAATCGAAATCGAAAAAGCCGGACACGCTGATCACGCATGCCGGGCGCAAGCCCGAGGAAAATTTCGGCGTCGTCAATCCGCCGGTCTATCACGCCTCGACCATCCTGCATCCGACCATGGCGCATTGGGAGGCGTCGGAGGCGCGGCGCTACGACGATGTCGTCTATGGCCGCTTCGGCACGCCGACCAGTTTCGCGCTCGAAGAGGCGATGGCGGCGGTCGAGGGCGGCGCGCGCGCCGTGGCCGTCGTGTTCGGGCGTGGCGGCCTGCATCGCCGCGCTGCTCGCCTATCTCAAGGCCGGCGACCATGTGCTCGTCCCGGACAACGTCTATGGCCCGGTGCGGAATTTCACCACCGGCTTCCTGGCGCGGTTCGGCGTCGCCTTCGATTTCTACGACCCGATGGTCGGCGCCGGCATCGCGGCGCTGGTTAAGCCCAACACCAAGGTGATCTATCTCGAAAGCCCCGGCTCGCTGACGTTCGAGGTGCAGGACGTGCCGGCGATCGTCGCGGTGGCGAAGGCGCGCGGCATCGCGACCATGATCGACAATACCTGGGGCTCGCCGCTGTTCCTGCGGCCGCTGACGATGGGCGTCGACGTCTCGATCGTTTCGGCGACGAAATATATTGTCGGCCATTCCGACGCGATGATGGGCGTATGCATCTGCACCAAGGACAGTTTCGTGCCGGTGAAGAATTCGGCGCTGCAATTGGGCTATCACGCGGCGCCCGACGATGCCTATCTCGCGCTGCGCGGGCTGCGCACCGTCGGCGTGCGGCTTGCGCGCGCATGAAGCAGGCGGCGCTGCAGCGTGGCGCATTGGCTCAAGGCGCGGCCCGAGGTCGAGCGCGTGCTCCATCCCGCCCTGCCCGATTGCCCCGGCCACGAATTCTGGAAGCGCGATTTCGCCGGATCGAGCGGCCTGTTCAGCATCGTCCTCCGGCGCGACATTGCCGAAGCCGGCCATCGACGCCATGCTCGACGGCATGGAGTTGTTCGGCCTCGGCGCGAGCTGGGGCGGGTTCGAAAGCCTGATCACCGCGCCGCATCCGGAGCGCATGCGCACCGCGACCAAATGGGACGCCGGGCCGGTGCTGCGGCTTCATGTCGGGCTCGAGGACACCGACGATCTGATCGCCGATCTCGACGCGGGATTCGCCCGGCTCAACGCCAAGCGCGCCGCATGATCGAGGTCGCGGTCGAGAAGCGGCTCGGCGCTTCCAGCTCGACGCCCGCTTCGCGACGCCGTCCGCCGGCATCATCGCGCTCTATGGCCCGTCAGGATCGGGCAAGACCTCGCTCGATCAACGCCATCGCCGGGCTGCTGACGCCCGATCGCGGCCGCATCGCGATCGAGGGCGAGACGCTCTATTCCAGCGCCGACGGCATCGACCTGCCGCCGCGCCGCCGCCGCGTCGGCTATGTCTTCCAGGAAGCGCGGCTGTTCCCGCATTTCTCGGTGCAGCGGCAATCTCAGTTACGGCATGCGCCGCGGCGCCAAGCGACGGCGCGCTCGCGTCTCGACGCCGTGGTGGCGCTGCTCGGCCTCGACAAGCTCCTGGAGCGGCGGCCGGGCGATCTCTCCGGCGGCGAGAAACAGCGCGTCGCCATCGGCCGCGCCCTGCTTTCGAACCCGCGCATTTTGCTGATGGACGAGCCGCTGGCGTCGCTCGACGACGCGCGCAAGGCCGAGATCATGCCGTTCATCGAGAAACTGCACGACGAGCTGCATATCCCCATCGTCTATGTCAGCCACGACATGGACGAGAACATGCGGCCTCGCCGACACGCTGGTGCTGTTGGAAGCGGGCAAGGTCGCCGCGGTCGGGCCGGTCGAGGAGCTGACCAGCCGCGCTCGATCTGCGCGCCCTGACCGGGCGCTACGACGCCGGGCGCCGTGATCCGCGCCACCGTCGCCGGGCCACGACCTCAATTTCGGCCTCAGCGAGCTGGCCTTTCCCGGCGGGCGGCTGCAGCGTGGCCAAGCTCGGCCTGCCGCTCGGCACCCCGGTGCGGGCCCGGATCCGCGCCAACGACGTGGCGCTGGCGGCAGTCAAGCCGGAACAAGTGTCGATCCGCAACATCCTGCCGGCCACGGTGATCGAGATCGCCGCCGACCACGACAACGCCAATGTCGTCGATGTCCGCATGCGGATCGGCACGCCCGAACGGGGCGCGGTTCTGTGGTCCCGGATCACCCTGCGGGCGAGCCGCGAGCTGGACCTGACGGTCGGAAAATCGGTCTTCGCGATGGTCAAATCGGTCGCCTTGGACCGCAGTAATTATGTTGCGCTTGCACAGAGCGATGCGAACAAATCCCTCTGAAACCGCCCGATTTCGCTAATCTTTTTCCTGCTATGCGTTTTCTAAGTCCCTGTTTTGCAAGAGAGCCCTTCCTATTTCCGGCAGGCTAACTTACCTATTGTGCAACGCAATATCAGCAACGGGGACCAGCCATGTTGGACTTTCTTGGCCATGCGCTTCACAGCGTCGGCGATCGGATCGAGGGCTGGCGCAAATACCAGCAGGCCTATCGCGAGCTTGTCTCGCTCGACGACCGCTCGCTTGCCGATATCGGCGTCACCCGCTCGGAGATTCCGTTCATCCTGACGCATGTCAGCGATCCGAGCCGGGTACGGGCGCTGCCGGCGGCGAACCAGAACGGCCGCTACGCCGCGTAACGCACCGATTTTCGGAGATAGAGGGCCGCGCTCCCGCCTGGGACGCGGCCCTTTGTGTTCATAGGACCCAGATAAACAAGGCCAGCGCGATCGCGCCGGCGGCGACACAGTAATAGGCGAACGGGTCGAGCGCCTCGAAATCCTGCCGTCCGAAATAGCGCATCAGAAACGCGGTGCTGGCGTAAGCCGTAACGCCAGCGACCACGCCCGCGAGCCAGACCAGCGGACCGAAGCCGCCGCCCGCCGCCTGGTGATGAAAGAAGTGCGGCACTTCCAGCACGGCGGCACCGAGGATGATCGGCGTCGCGATCAGGAACGAAAAACGCGCCGCCTCCTGATGCCGCAAGCCGCCGAGCAAACCGCCGACCATCGTCGTACCGGAACGCGAAATGCCGGGGATCAGCGCCAAGCACTGCCATAGGCCGATGATCAGGGCGGTCTGCCACGTCATATCGGTCGCGACCCCGGTTCCGGCATTGCGCCGGCGCAGCCGCTCCGCCGCGAACAAGATGACGCCGTTCAACATCAGGAAGCCGGCCGCCAGCTCGGGCGAGCCGAACAGATGGCGCAGGAATTTCTCCAGTGCCGCCCCGACGATCACCGCCGGAATCGTGGCGACGACGATCAGCCACAAGAGGCGCCAGCGCTCGCGCCGCTCCTTGGCGCCGCCCATGCCGAAAAACGCGCCGATGATCTGCGCCCAGTCGCGCCAGAAATAGAGCAGCAGCGCCGCCGCCGTGCCGAGATGCAGCACCACCAGGAACGGCAGGAAACTCGGATCGTCCTCGCTGAAATTCCAGCGCAGCAGGCGCGGCAAGATCACCGCGTGACCGAGGCTCGAGACCGGGAACAGTTCGGTGAGGCCCTGGAGAATGGCCGTGATCAGCGCTTGGATTCCGGACATCAAGTCGCTCGCTTCGCTACGATCAACGTGTGCCAGCCTTCTAGCGCGATTCGTCCGACAAGATAGAGACCTTGCGCGCGCTGCGCCGCGAGCACCATCGCCTCCTGCCGCGCCAGCAGGCCGGACAATATGGCGGTGCCGCCCGGCGCCAGCACGCGCGCCAAATCGGGCGCCATGCGCATCAACGGCCGCGCCAGAATGTTAGCGAACACGAGGTTGAACGGCGCCCGCCGCGCGAGCTCGCGAAGGCGATAGCCCGGCGCGGCCTCGGCGCGGATCAGGCCGGCGACGTGGTTGCGCGCGGCATTGATGCGCGCCACCCGCACCGCCTCGGGGTCTATGTCGGTCGCCAACACCGCCCGATGCCAGCGCTTCGCTGCGGCGATCGACAGAATGCCCGTGCCACAGCCAACATCGAGGATGTTCATCCCTCCCCCTCGATGGGGGAGGGTGTCGTGACGCGCAGCGTCGCGACGAGTGAGGGTGATTTCTCCACCTGTATGCGCATCACCCCCACCCGCGCGCTGCCAGCGGCTGCCCGCGACCTCCCCCATCAAGGGGGAGGTGAACTCTGCCCGATGTCTCTTTGCAATGAACTCCAATGCGAGCAAACAGCCGCGCGTGGTGGCGTGCTCGCCGGTGCCGAAAGCGGTCGCCGCGTCGATCAGGATCGGAACCGCCGCATGCGGTCTCGCGCCGCGAAAGTGCGAGCCGTGAACGAAGAAACGGCCGGTTTGGATCGGCGGAAAGCCGGCTTGATTTTCGCTCACCCAGTCGCGCGCCGGCACGCGCTCCACCGTGACCGACGCCGACGGATCGAGCAGGACGAACGAGGCTTCGAGCAGCACCTGATTGGGTTTGTCGCGCGACAGGCCTTCGACGCGCCAGCCCACGCCACGCTCGAACGTGCTGACCGCCTCGCTTTGCTCGCCGATGGCGTCTGCGATAGCGCCGGCGGCTTTGGTATCGTCAAGATCGATGACGACGCGCCAGAGCGAACCGGTCATGCTCGCAGGGCAAAGTCGATATGGATCGCGTCGAACGGCAAAATCACTTGGCCGGTTTTGGTGTGCTCGAGGATGCCGGCGTCCAACATGACGTGGACATCGGCATGCACCAGTTTGACGTCGCGCTTCACGCGGCGCGACACATCGCGGATCGTCAGCGGCCCCGCGCCCATCATCGCGCGCAGGATCTGCCACCGTTTCGGCCGGATTGCCTTCCACAGCATTTCCGCGTTGGGGAAAGCGATAACCACGCCGCGCCGTGTCCGGGTGCGGACCGGTCTGCGCGCCCGGCTCTTGGCTTTGGGCAAAAGTCCGACGGTCACGGCCGTCATCGCGTTCCCCCTTGTTGCGTTAGCCGATCCGGCCGGCGGCGTCTGCCTTGGTGACGAAATTGGCGATCACCATTTTGCTGCCGGCCTTGTCGAAATGGATCGACAGCTTGTCGTCCGACACCGCGCCGACCGTGCCGTAGCCGAATTTCTGATGAAACACGCGATCGCCCGATTGGTACTTGCCGGCGCTGCCGGGGATCGGCTCGGACACCCGCGTGGCGCGCCCCTCGATCAGCGGCGCCTTGAACGAGCGGGGCGCCATCACCCGCGTACGCGGCCAGGAATCGCCGCCGCCATAGTCGCCGAAACCGCCGCGCGCGCCGGTCGGCAAGCCCGGCTCCGCAACCAGTTCGACATGGTCCGCCGGCAGCTCGTCGACGAAGCGCGACGGCATCGCCGATTGCCACTGGCCGTGCAGGCGCCGGTTCGCGGCGTAGGAAATGAACGCGCGCTTGCGCGCCCGCGTCAGGCCGACATAGGCGAGGCGGCGTTCTTCCTCGAGGCCGGAAAGACCGTTCTCGTCCATCGAGCGTTGGCTCGGGAACAGGCCCTCCTCCCAACCGGGCAGAAACACGATGTCGAATTCGAGTCCCTTGGCGCCGTGCAGCGTCATGAGGCTGATCATGTCGCCGCCGCCGCGTTCGGCGTTCTCCATCACCAGGCTGACATGGTCGAGGAACCCGTCGAGATTCTCGAACTCCGTCATCGCGGTGACGAGTTCCTTCAAATTCTCCAACCGGCCCGGCGCGTCGGGCGATTTGTCCGCTTGCCACATGCCGGTATAGCCGGACTCGTCGAGAATGACGGCGGCCAGTTCGGTGTGGGGCAGCGATTGCGCCACGTCGCGCCAATGCGCGAGCTGCCCCAGGAAATCGCCGAGCGAGCGTCGCGTCGCCGGTTTCAGCTCGTCGCTGCCGACTAGTCGCGCCGCCGCCTCGGTCAACGGCACGTGCGCGCCGCGCGACAACGCGTGGAGCTGTTCCAGCGTCGAGGTGCCGATGCCGCGGCGCGGCACGTTGACGATGCGCTCGAAGGCCAGATCGTCCGCGGGCTGATGCACCAAGCGCAGATAGGCCATCGCGTCGCGGATTTCCTGCCGCTCGTAAAAGCGCGGACCGCCGATGACGCGATACGGCAGGCCGAGCGTGATGAAGCCGTTCCTCGAATTCGCGGGTTTGAAAGCCGGTGCGCACGAGAATGGCGATCTCGCCCAGCCCCTGTCCTTTGCGTTGCAGCGCCTCGATCTCGTCGCCGACCCAGCGTGCCTCCTCGATGCCGTCCCATAGCGGCTTCAGCACGATCTTGTCGCCGCCGTCCGACGAGGTCCACAGCGTCTTGCCAAGCCGGCCCGCGTTCTTGGCAATCAGACCCGACGCGGCGGCGAGGATCGGTTGGGTCGAGCGGTAATTCTGCTCGAGCCGCACGATGGTGGCGCCGGGAAAATCCTTCTCGAAGCGGAGAATGTTGCCGATTTCGGCGCCGCGCCAGGAATAGATCGACTGATCGTCGTCCCCGACGCAGCACAAATTCTTGTGCTGCTGCGCCAGCAGGCGCAGCCATAGATATTGCGAGACGTTGGTATCCTGATACTCGTCGACCAGGATGTAGCGGAAGCGCCGCTGATAGTCGGCGAGTATGTCCTCGCGCGTGCTGAAGACGGTGAGGTTGTGCAGCAGGAGGTCGCCGAAATCGGCGGCGTTCACTTCGAGCAGGCGCTCCTGATAGGCGCGGTAGAGATCGGGCGCCTTGCCGTTGGCGAGATCTGGCCGGTCCTTGGCGCCGACCTTGTCGGGGGTCAGGCCGCGATCCTTCCAGCGCTCGATCGCACCCAAAAGCGAGCGTGCCGGCACCACCTTGTCGTCGAAGCCCGCGGCCTGAAGGATCTGCTTGGCGAGACGAAGCTGATCGTCGGTGTCGAGAATGGTGAAGTTCTGTTTGAGCCCGACCACCTCGGCATGGCGGCGCAGGATGCGCGCCGCGATGGAATGGAACGTGCCGAGCCACATGCCTTCGCTACTCGCGCCGATCATCTTCTCGAGCCGCTCGCGCATTTCGTGCGCGGCCTTGTTGGTGAAGGTGACGGCGAGCATCTGGCTCGGAAAGGCGCGGCGCAAATAGAGGAGATGCGCGAGGCGGGTGGTGAGCACCCGGGTCTTGCCGGTGCCGGCGCCGGCCAGCACCAGAACCGGACCCTCCAGCGCCTCGACGGCCTGGCGCTGCGCCTCGTTGAGGGTCGTCAGATATTGCGGCGCGGGTCGCGGTGGCGCGGGCGCTTGAACCGGCGCCGGCGCGCCCTCATAGCTCGGAAAATCGAATTCGGACATTAGCGGCTATATAGCACTCGATTCGACGAAGGCCAGCACCGTTTACCGCTCGAACCATGCCACCAATTCGACCTCGGCGGACCAGAGGAATTGATCCACCGGGACGGCGCGGGTCAGGCGATAGCCGCCGTCGACGAGCATGCGCGCGTCGCGGGCGAAACTGGCGGGATTGCACGACACAGCTGACGACACGGCCGACGGCGGAGCGGGCCAATTCCTTGGCCTGCGCCGCCGCGCCGGCATAGGGCGGATCGAACACCACCGCGTCGAAGCGCTTAAGCTCGTCGGCGGAGAGCGGCCGGCGGTCCAGATCGCGGGTTTCGGCCGCAATCGCAGGATTGGCGCGACGCAACGCCGCGACGGCAGCGGTATTGCTGTCGACGGCATGGATGGTGGCGTGTTTTGCCAGAGCAAAGCTGAACGTGCCCACGCCGGAATAAAGATCGGCGATATCTCTCACGTCGCCGACGCCGGCGAGAATGAGATCGCGCATCGCGGCTTCGGATTCCTTTGTCGCCTGCAGGAAACAGTCCGGCGGCAGATCGACGGTGGCGCCCGAAAAATGCATTTGCACCGCGCGACGCTGCACGATGGGCGTCGGCGTATCGTCGCCGCTGTGCCAGGACAGGCGCGCCAAATCTTGCTCGTTCGCGACGGCGACCAGCATTTCGAGTTGCGCCAAGTCGGGCGCGCGCGGCAAGTCGAAGAGCAAATCGACGCCGGTGTCGGCCAACGTCAACGACGCGGTGCCGTCCATTTGGAGCGGCCGCAGCGCCTGCACCACGGCAACGAGTTTGGGATGCAGCACCGTGCAGGTTGTCATATCGACCACGCGGTGGCTGGCGCGTTGGTGAAAGCCGATCGCCGAACGGGTCATCGCCAGGCGCGCGCGGCGGCGCGTGGCGGGCGGCACGCGTACCGCGGGCTCGACCAGGTCCGGATCAAGGCCGCGATGGGCCAGCGCCTCGCGCACAAAATTCCGTTTCGCCTCGGCGTAAGCATCGTCAGCAACATGCTGGAGGCTGCATCCGCCGCATTGGCCGAAATGTCGGCACGGCGGTTCTTGCCGCGCGCCCGGCGTTACAAGCTCCTGAATCTCGGCCTTGTCGCGTGTCAGTCGCGCGCGCATCACGTCGCCCGGCGCGGCGAATGCCACGAACACGGCCCTACCCTGATGATGCGCGACGCCGTCGCCGCGGGCGCCGATGCGCTCGATGGTCAAAGTCGCGTCGGTCACGCCGAATGTCGCGCGCCGATCAGGAATTCGATATTGCCGTCGGGGCCGCGGATCGGGCTCTCGGTGACGCCCAGCACACGCCAGCCCGGCTGCTGGCCAAGCCACGCCGAAACGCGCACGCAGACTTCCTCATGCAGCACCGGATCGCGCACCACGCCGCCACGACCGACCCGCCCGCGGCCGACCTCGAACTGTGGCTTGATCAGCGCAACTAACTCGGCCTTCGGCGCTGCTAAAGCCAGCGCGGCCGGCAGCACGACCTCCAATCCGATGAAACTGGCGTCGCAGACGATTAGCTCGGGCGGTTCGGCGATTTCGGTCTTCGTCAGGTAGCGCGCGTTCATTCGCTCGAGCACCACGACGCGCGAATCCTGACGCAGCTTCCACGCCAATTGCCCGTGGCCGACATCGACGGCGTAAACTTTCTTCGCACTGCGCAACAGCAGCACGTCGGTAAAGCCGCCGGTCGAGGCGCCGATATCGAGCGCGATCTTGTCCTTCGGATCGAACCGGAAATAGGTCAGGCCGTGATCGAGCTTGAGGCCGCCGCGCGAAACGTAGGGATGGTCGCGCCGTTTGACCTCTAGCAGCACATCGTCAGCCATACGCGCTCCGGCCTTATCGAGGCGCTTGTCGCCCGACCAGACCTCGCCCGCCATTACCAGCGCCTGCGCACGCGCGCGCGTTTCGGCGAGGCCGCGTTCCACCAGCAATTGATCGAGGCGCTTCTCCCCCGCGCTCATGTCACGCGCGCAAGACTAGGCGCGCGCGGAGAACAGTATCTCCTGGCCGAGCGCACCCAACGCCATCTGCACGATATGCGTCGCGTTCAGTTTCGCCGTGTCGTACTGCTTCGCCGGTGCATCGTGCTCGAGGAATTTGTCGGGCAACACCATCGGCCTGATTTTAAGCCCGCTCTCCAGGGCGCCGCTATGCGCCAGATGGTGCATGACGTGCGTCGCGAAGCCGCCGACCGAGCCTTCCTCGATGGTGATCAGCACCTCGTGCTCGCGCGCGAGCCGATCGATCAGGTCGGTGTCGATGGGCTTGGCGAAGCGCGCGTCGGCGACGGTGGTCGACAAACCCATCGTCTCCAATTCCTGCGCCGCCTTGAGACATTCCTGAAGCCGCGCACCGAACGACAGCAACGCGATCTTGGTGCCTTCCTTGACGATGCGGCCCTTGCCGATCGGCAACACCTCGCCGCGCTTCGGCAACGCTACGCCGGTGCCTTCGCCACGCGGATAACGCACCGCCGACGGTCCGTCGTCGATCGTCGCCGCGGTCGCGACCATGTTCATCAGTTCGGCCTCGTCGGCCGCCGCCATGATGACGAAACCCGGCAGGCAGCCGAGATAAGCGACATCGAAAGAGCCCGCGTGGGTCTGGCCGTCGGCGCCGACAAGGCCGGCGCGGTCCATCGCGAAACGCACCGGCAGGCTCTGAATCGCGACATCGTGCACGACCTGATCGTAGGCGCGCTGCAGGAAGGTCGAATAGATCGTGGCGAACGGCTTCATGCCCTCGCACGCCAGGCCGGCGGCGAAGGTGACGCCGTGCTGTTCCGCGATGCCGACATCGAAGCAGCGCTCCGGGAAGCGTTCGGCGAATTTGTCGAGCCCGGTGCCCGACGGCATCGCCGCGGTGATGGCGACGATCTTCGGATCGACTTCCGCCTCGGCGATCAGCGCCTTGGCATAGACGCCGGTATAGGACGGCGGCCCGGCCTTGCCCTTCGCTTGCGCGCCGGTGGCGACGTCGAACTTGACCACGCCGTGATACTTGTCGGCCGCCGCTTCCGCCGGCGGATAGCCGTGGCCTTTCTGCGTCACGACATGGATCAGCACCGGCCCGGTATGCTCGCTGTCGCGGACGTTCTTCAGCACCGGCAGAAGATGGTCGATATTGTGGCCGTCGATCGGGCCGACATAGTAGAAGCCCAACTCCTCGAACAGCGTGCCGCCCGTCACCATGCCGCGGGCATAGCCTTCGGCGCGCTTTGCCGCCTTGCCCAGGCCGCGCGGCAACAGCCGCGCCATGCGCTGCCCGAAGGTACGCAGGTTCCGGTATTCTTTCGACGACAGAAGACGCGACAGATACGCGCTCATCGCACCGACCGGCGGCGCGATCGACATGTCGTTGTCGTTGAGGATGACGATCAGCCGCGAATTCATCGAGCCGGCGTTGTTCATCGCCTCGTAGGCCATGCCCGCCGACATCGCGCCGTCGCCGATGACGGCGATGACGTCGTTCTTGCCGCCTTGCAGATCGCGCGCCACCGCCATTCCCAAGGCCGAGCTGATCGAGGTGGAGCTGTGCGCCGCGCCGAACGGGTCGTATTCGCTCTCCGAACGTTTGGTGAAGCCGCTAAGGCCGCCGCCCTGGCGCAGCGTACGGATGCGGTCGCGGCGCCCCGTCAGCACCTTATGGGGGTAGGCTTGGTGGCCGACGTCCCAAATCAGCTTGGCGCGCGGCGTGTCGAACACGTAATGAAGCGCGACGGTCAACTCCACCACGCCCAGCCCGGCGCCGAGATGGCCGCCCGTGACCGACACCGCGCTAATCACCTCGTGGCGAAGTTCATCGGCGACGGCGCGCAAATCGTGTTCCTTCAGCGCACGGAGATCTTCCGGCGTATCAATGCCGTCGAGGAACGGGGTCGTAGTATTTCTTGGATAAGTTGTTTCGTTAGCCACCTGGCCCTCCTTCAGGCGCGTCGTTCGACGACAAAGCGCGCGGTGTGACGCAACAACTCGGTGTTAGCGTCGAATATATCAAGATGTGCAACGGCCTGGGCGACCAAAAGTCTCGCCTGGGCCCGCGCTCTTTCTACCCCTAAAATCGACACAAAGGTCGCTTTCCCCGCGATCACGTCCTGTCCGACCGGCTTGCCGGTGCTTTCGGGCGTGCCCTCGACATCCAATAGATCGTCGGCGATCTGGAACGCCAGCCCCAAATCGTGGGCATAGCCTCGCAACGCCAGCCGGGCGTCGTGGGGCGCCTTACCGAGAATGGCGCCCGCCTCGCAGGAAAAGGCGATGAGAGCGCCGGTCTTCAACCGCTGCAACCGGGTGATGGCGCCGATATCGAGATCGAGCCGGTGTTCAGCGATCAGATCGAACATCTGGCCGCCGACCATACCCTGATTCCCGGCGGCCAACGCCAGCGCCGAAACCAATTCGCAGCGTACCGCCGGATCGCCGTGGGTGCCGCTGTTGGCCAGCACCTCGAACGCCAGGGTTAGCAGCCCGTCTCCGGCCAGCACCGCGGTGGCATCGTCGAATTGCTTGTGGCAGGTCGGCCGGCCGCGACGCAGATCGCTGTTGTCCATCGCCGGCAAATCGTCGTGAACCAAGGAGTATGCGTGGACCATCTCGACCGCCGCGGCGACGTGCAACGCGCTGCGCCGCGCGACCGCGAAGAGGCCGGCGCTGGCCATCACGAGAAACGGCCGCAGCCGTTTCCCCGGCCCGAGCGCGGCGTAGCGCATTGCCTCGACGACGCGCGCCTCCGGCCCCGACGGCACCGGAATCAGCCGATCGATGACCGCGTCAACCTCGCGCGCGGCATCGCCCAGCGCGGTCTCGAACGCCGTATCGGCGGTCGGGGTCTCGCTAGTCAAGCGACACCGGCTCGGTCGTGGGCTTACCGTCGGCGCCGATGACGATCTTATCGACGCGGGCCTGGGCCTCGCGCAGCTTCGCCTCGCAGTGGCGCTTCAAGAGCGCGCCTCGCTCATAGGCGGCGATGGCGTCGTCGAGCTTGCCGCTGCCGCTTTCCAGCCGACGCACGATCTGCTCCAGTTCCGACAACGCATCCTCGAAACTGAGCGCCGCAATTTCCGTGGGGATATTGGTGTCTGCCATGCTGCCCCCTGGCGATACTTTAGGCAGACCAAGTAATTGCGGCAAGCGCCTGACTTAGTGGCGCATCATAACCGCGACATGGGCCGCCGTGCTCGCGGCGAGCGCGGACAGGTCGTAGCCCCCCTCCAAGGTGGAGACGACGCGGCCTCCGGCGTAATCGACCGCGATGTCGAGCAGCCGCTCCGTCACCCATGCAAAATCGGTCTCCTCGACCATGAGCTGCGCCAAGGGGTCGGCGCGGTGTGCATCGAATCCTGCTGATATCAAAAGAAATTCAGGCCGAAATGTGGCGAGAGCGGGAAAAATCGTGCGATCGTAGGCCGCGCGGAACAACGCCGATCCGGCGCCGGCCGGCAGCGGTACGTTGACAATGTTGCCGACGCCCGTGTCATCGGCATCGCCTGTACCGGGATAGAAATTGCCCTGATGAGTAGAGGCGTAGAAGAAATCGCCGTCTGTCTCGAAGGCGGCTTGCGTGCCATTACCGTGATGCACGTCGAAATCCACCACGGCGACTCGCACGCAGCCACGCCGGCGGGCACGCGCGGCGCCGATCGCGACATTGTTGAACAGGCAAAAGCCCATCGCCCGCCGCGGCTCGGCATGATGGCCCGGCGGTCGCACCGCACAGAAGGCGTTCGTCGTCTCGCCCGCCATCGCCGCATCGACCGCGGCCACGACCGCGCCCGCCGCGCGCAGCGCCGCCTCGCCGGAACCCGGCAGATACGATCGTATCGGGATCGAGCGCGGAATGGCCCTGCGCCGGGATGGCGTGCATCACGGCGTCGATAAAGGCCGGCGGGTGGATCAGCGCCAGTTCCTCGCGGGATGCGCGCGGCGCTTCGCGCCGGTCCAGCGCCGCGAAGGCATCGCCCGACAATGCATCCAGCACGGCACGGAGGCGCGCCGGGGATTCCGGATGCCGCTGGCTCGTGTCGTGGGCAAAACAGGCGGGGTGGGTGTAGAGCGCCGTGGTCATAGCGCATCATGGCACACTGCGCGCCATGGGCGCAGCTTGATCGCCCGGCACCGAACGGATAGAACTGCCGCCGCGGTCCCCTTCGTCTAGAGGCCCAGGACACCGCCCTCTCACGGCGGCAACACCGGTTCGAATCCGGTAGGGGACGCCAGGTATTCGGTGGGGGAAGGAAAACGAGGATTCCCCGCCATGTTCATCGCCATGAACCGGTTCAAAGTGAAGAAGGGCGAGGAGCGCGCGTTCGAGGCGCGTTGGCTCGACCGCGACAGCCATCTCGGCACCGTGCCGGGCTTTATCGAGTTTCATCTGCTCAAGGGGCCGGAACGCGACGATCATACACTTTATGCGTCGCATACGCTGTGGCGTTCCTACACGGACTTCGAGGCATGGACGCGGTCGGAAGCGTTCCGCGCCGCGCATCGCGACGCCGGATCGGGTAAGTCGCTGACGCTCGGCCACCCCGAATTCGAAGGGTTCGAAACGATACAGGTGGTGACGCCGTAACGAGCGCGGCGCGTGCCGACGCCGCCGCTACGGCTTGTCCTGATCGGGCGGCTCGACCGCCATACCTGACAGCGGGTCCACCCACGCCAGGTGATCGACGATGCTTTTGACGCCGGCGATATTCTCACACAGGACGCGCAGGGCTGCGCGCTCGCGTTCGTCGGTAATGCTGCCGCTGAGTTCGACGACGCCGCTCCTGACGGCGATACGCAACGCGGCGCGCGGCGCCCAGCTCTGGCGGTCGATCTCGGCCTGAATGCGCGCGCGAATCTCCTCGTCGCTCGCGGGCGTCGCGGCGTCCTTCTCGGCCCGTTCGATCAGCGCCCGGAGAAAATCGGCCCGGCTGACGATGCCGACGAGCTTGCCGTTTGCCACGACCGGCAGGCGTTTGACCTTGTGACGTTCCATCAGCGCCGCAGCCTCTGCGAGCGTCGTGTCCGGCGCGATCGAGACGACCTGGTCCGTCATCACCTCGTCGACCTTGCGCGCGTGGGCGGCGGTGTAATCGGCAGCCGCCCGACCCGGCCCCAACAATAATTCGAGCCAATGCGCCCGGTGCCGCTCCGTGCCGGTTTCGGCACGATGCAGCAGGTCGCCCTCGGTCAGCATACCGACCAGCTTGCGGTTCTCATCCACGACGGGCATGCCGCTGACACGGTGCTGAAGCATTGTGCGCGCGGCGTCGAGCACACTGGCTTCGCTGTTCACAGTCAGGACGTCGCCTGTCATGATGTCGGCGGCATTCATCGCGGCTTCCTCCGTTTGTGGCGCCTATCAGACTAGATTGCGGCTTCGCCGACGGGAAGAGGCCGTGGACTTCTCCGATTTGGAACGACGGCCGGCAACGGTGCGTTGAGCCTTGGCAATGGCCATCACGGCATCGCGATCACGGGCAAGCCTCCGCTTCTGGTCCAGGCTTGGCCCGGGATTGATCACCGGCGCCGCGGACGACGATCCAAGCGGTATCGCCACCTATTCCCAAGTCGGCGCGCAGTTCGGCTATGGCATCGGCTGGACGATGATCTTTTCCTATCCGCTGATGGCCGCCATCCAGGAGATCAGCGCCCGCATCGGCCGTGTAACCGGAGACGGCATCGCCGCCAATCTGCGCCGCCATTACCCGCTGCCGCTGCTTCATACGATGGTGGCGCTGCTGCTCGTCGCCAACATCATCAATCTCGGCGCCGATCTCGGCGCGATGGGCGACGCGCTCGACCTTGTGATCGGGAGCGCCAACCGCGCCTACTATGTCGTGGCGTTCGCGGCGCTGTGCGCGGGCCTTCAGATTTTCTCGAGCTATCGAGCGCTATGTCATGATCCTGAAATGGATCACGCTCGTGTTGTTGGCCTATGTCGCGACCGCCTTCGCCGTGCATGTCCCGTGGGGCGCGGTGATCGTCCATACGTTCGTGCCGTCCGCGACATTGAGCAAAGACTACTTGCTGGCGATCGTCGCCATTCTCGGCACCACCATCAGCCCCTACATGTTTTTCTGGCAATCCTCCGAGGAAGCCGAGGACGAGCGCATCGATCCCGACCAGCAGCCGCTGATCAAGGACGCCGCCCGCGGCAAAAGCGCAATTTCGCCGGATCGAGTACGACACCTATATCGGCATGGCGGCATCCAACATCGTCGGATTGTTCATCATCGTCACGACCGCAGCGACATTGCATGCCAACGGCCACACCGATATTCAAACCTCGTCGCAAGCCGCCGAGGCCCTCCGCCCGCTTGCCGGCAACTTCGCGTTTCTGCTGTTCGCGCTCGGCATTGTCGGCACCGGGCTTTTCGCGGTGCCGGTGCTGGCGGGCAGCGCCGCTTACGCGGTGGGCGAGGCGCTGCATTGGAAGGTCGGGCTCGGCCGCCTGCCCCACGAAGCCAAGGCGTTTTATGGCTTGATCGCGATCGCGACGCTGATCGGTATTGCGATCAATCTCGTCCATATCGATCCGATCAAGGCGCTCTATTGGACCGCCGTTATCAACGGCATCGTCGCGGCGCCGCTGATGACAGTGATGATGCTGATGACCGCGAACCCAAGGTCATGGGCCGCTTCACCCTGCCGCCAGTACTGAAGGCAGTGGGCTGGATCGCGACATTGGTGATGGGCGTCACGGCGCTGGCGCTGATCGCCAGTTGGCTGATATAGCGAGGCAATTGCCCGACACAGATCCGCTGCGCTGGTCGCTGCTCGCGATCGGCCGTTTTCCCGACGAGGTTAAGTCCGATTTCGGCGACGCGTTCGACGTCGACATTCATCGACGCCATGCCGCCCGATGGCCCAAACGCGGCGCTCGGCGGACGCGACGTGCTGGTACTGTCGTTCGGCAGCGAACTGCGCCACGACGCGATCGGCGCCCTGCCCCGTTCGCTCAAGGCGTGGCTACCTACTCGGTCGGCTACGAGCATATCGATATCGCGGCGGCTAAGGCCCGCGGCCTGCCCGTGCTCAACACGCCCGGCGTCCTGACCGACGCGGTCGCCGAGATCGGCCTGCTTCTGATGCTCGGCGCGGCAAGGCGCGCGACCGAGAGCATCGACCTCATCCGCGGCCGCCATTGGCCCGGGTGGAATCCGACCCAACTTGTCGGTGTCGAGTTGCTCGGCAAGAATCTCGGCATTCTCGGCATGGGCCGGATCGGCCGCGGCGTCGCGCGACGCGCCCGCGCCTTCGGCATGGCGATCCATTATCACAATCGCATCGCGTCTCGCGCCCGCGGCGGAGGACGGCGCCGTCTATCACGCGCAATTTGCCGCCATGGCGGCATTGACGGACGTCCTGATGATCGCGGCGCAGTCGAACGCCGAGACGCGGCATTATCTCGATGCGGAAAGCGTGGCTCTGCTGAAGCGCGGCGCCATCGTCTGCAACGTCGCGCGCGGCGACCTCATCGACGACGGTGCGTTGATCGCGGCGCTCCAAAGCGGCCATGTCCGGGCCGCCGGGCTCGACGTGTTCGAGAACGAGCCGAACCTCGACCCGCGCTATTACGACCTGCCCAACGTGTTCATGCTGCCGCATGTCGGCAGCTCGACCATCGAAACGCGGCGACGCATGGCGCAAGCGCTGATCCTCGGCCTGCAAACGCTGAAAGCCGGCGGCAAGCCGGCGAACCAGGTGGTGTGACTACGCTCAGTGGAGATGATGCGTCTCGGGATGTTTCTCGAAGTAGAGCCGCGCCATGGCGTCGAGCATGCCGAAGAAATCGGGTCCTTGCCCGCTGAACTCGCGGTAGCAGGTAATGACGTTGATCACGATCCGCTCTGGGTCGAGCCAGTCGGCGTAGCGGTCGAGCGCGATGTCACGCGCCGCTTCGTCATAGCTCATGCCGGCATCGAACCGCTTCTTCGCTTCGACATGGATGTAGGCAAAGTAATCGCGCAGCGCGCGGATGCCGTTCTTATCCGTGATCGGGCCGTGGCCCGGCACGACGGTTTCGACGTCCCAACCTAAAATCAGGTCGCACGCCTTGATCCAGTTGCCGACCGGCCCGGCCCAGACGATGGGATGGCCGCCTATGAACGCGATGTCGCCGGTGTAGACGATACGATCCTTCGGCACGTGCACCAGCACGTCGCCGCGCGTGTGCGCCGGCCCGACTTCGACCAGCTCGACGATCTTATTGCCGACTTTAAGGGACATGGCGCCGGAGAATGTCTCGGTCGGCAAGGTGTGAACGATATTGTCGGTGTCGAAGCGGTGCCACATCACCTCCTGGAAGAACGCGCCGGGCTTGCCGAATTTTTTCCACGCCTTGGCGATCGATCCCGGTTCCGATGGCGACCCGGTCAGTTCCATTTCCACGAGACAGGCCTTCGACGCGATGATCCGCGCGCCGTCGACGAGTTGGTTGCCGTGGGTGTGGTCGCCGTTGGAATGGGTATTGACCAACACGCCAATATGTTCGGCGGCGGGCTCGGCCTTGCGCATCGCCTCAAGCATCGTGCGGGTCCGCGGCAAATCCATCAGCGTGTCGACCAACAGCGTCTCGCCGCTGTCGGCGATCAGGCCGGCATTGCTGAGACCCCACGAACCGTCAGGCTGGAGATAGGCGAACGCGCCGTTGCCGAGACCGTGCAGTCCTTCACGGAATTGTTCCTTGGCCATAATTCCTCCGTTCCCAACGCACTATGCCGTTCCGACGCGATTGCCGCAAACCGTCTGTTGGTGACACAATAGACATACCGAGGTTGTGGGGAGGGATCATGGCGACGAGCGATAATAGTTTCGACTACATCATCGTCGGCGCGGGTTCGGCGGGCTGCGTGCTGGCCAACCGCTTGTCGGCCGATCCGCAACGTCACCGTCGCGCTGATCGAAGCCGGCCCGACCGACCGCGGCTTCCCGCAGAAATTCCTGATCGACCTGCCGGCCGGCATCCTCAGCGTCATCAGCAACCCGCGCTACAACTGGTCTTACGTGTATGAGACCGGCGACGCGCTCGGCAATCATCCGGTGCCGTGCCCCCGCGGCCGCGTCCTCGGCGGCACCAGCGCCATCAACGGCATGGTCTATATCCGCGGCAACCGGCGCGATTACGAGAGCTGGGTCGCGAAGGGCGCCGACGGCTGGAGCTATGACGAGGTCCTGCCCTATTTCAAGAAATCGGAGAATTATCAGCGCGGCGCGTCGGACGTATCACGGCGCCGGCGGCGAGCTCGACGTGCAGGATCAGCGCGACCCCAATCCGGTCGGGACAGATCGCCATCGAGGCCGCGACCCAACTCCAATATCGCCGCACCGACGATTTCAACGGCGCCGAGCAGGACGGGTTCGGCTTCTGGCAGGTGACGCAGAAGCGCGGCGCCCGCGCCTCGACCGCGCGCGCCTTCCTCGACCCGGCGCGCGGCCGCCGCAACCTCACCATCGTCACCGACGCCTTGACCGAGCGCATCGATCTCGACGGCAAGCGCGCGGTCGGCATCACGGTGCGGCGCAAGGATGGCGGACCCGGCGATCCTCAAGGCGAAGCGCGAGGTGATCGTTTCCGGCGGCGCGATCAACTCGCCGCAAATCCTGCTGCTGTCCGGCATCGGCCCGGCGGCGGAGCTGCAAGCGCTCGGCATCGCGGTCAAGCACGACCTGCCCGGCGTCGGCGAAAACCTGCACGACCATCAGGGCATCTTCATGAGCTGGAGCAGCCCCGACGCGCGGCTCTACGGCCTGTCGTCGAAGGCGTGGCCGTGGATGGCATCGGCGCCGCACAAATATTTCCTCGAGCGCAAGGGCGCATGGACCAGCAACACCTGCGAGGCGGGCGGCTTCGTCCGCTCGCTGCCCGGCTTCGAACAGCCCGACCTGCAATTGCTGTTCTTCCCGCAATTCATGAACCAGCCGCAGCATCTGATCCCGCGCGGTCACGGCTTCTCGTGGCATGCCTCGCTGTTGCAGCCCAAGAGCCGCGGCAAGCTGTCGCTCAAATCGGCGCGCGCCGACGACCGGCCGCGGCTCGATTCCGGTTTCCTATCGCACGACGACGATCTCCAGGGCCTGGTGCGCGGCTTCAAGGAAATCCGCCGCATCGTCGCCGCGCCGGCGATGGAGAAATACGTCACCGCCGAGATCGATCCCGGCCCGCAGGTGCAAGAGCGACGACCAGATCGCCGATTTCATCCGCAAGAATCTCGGCACCACCTATCACCCCGCCGGCACGTGCAAGATGGGCAAGGATTCGATGGCGGTGGTCGACCCGCAATTGCGCGTGCACGGGCTCGACGGGCTGCGCGTCGTCGACGCCTCGATCATGCCGCAGGTCATCAGCGGCAACACCAACGCGCCGACCATCATGATCGCGGAGCGCGGCGCCGACTTCATCAAATCGGCGTGGGCGCATTGACGTTTTGCAGATCGTCAGGTCCTTTCAGACGTCATCAGCCGGGGTGCCTGAAAACTCGAGATGACCCGGACTGTTGAGCTGACAATTAAGGACTGGTGCTCGTATGACCAAAATCGATTTTGCCTTGTGGGACGGCGTCGGCGGCTACGCGCAGCAAGACGAGTCGATGGCCGATGTCTATGACGAGCATATCCGCCTCGCCCAGCAATTGGACCGCCAAGGCTGGCACTCCTATTTCGTCATCGAGCATCAGAATTCGCCGGTCGGGCGCATCACCGCGCCGACCGTGTTCCTGACCGCCGTCGCGCGCGCGACCAAGAATCTCCGCATCGGCGCGATGATGTGGCAATTGCCGTTCTATCACCCGATCCGCCTCGCGCAGGAAGTGGCGATGCTCGACCAGCTCTCGCGCGGCCGCGTCGAGTTCGGCACCGGCATCGGCGTGCACGAGCACGAATTCATCCGCTGGGGCGTCGACTACTACCAGCGCGCCGCCATCGCCGGCGAAGTGCTCGACATCGTGCGCAAGGCCTGGACCCAGGACGAAGTCACCTTCACCGGCAAATATTTCCATTTCGACGAGGCGCTGCCGCAGCCCAAGCCGTTCCAGAAGCCGCATCCGCCGATCTGGGCCGCGGTCCATAGCGACGCCGGCGATCGAATTCGCCGCGCAAACAACAATTTCCATGTCTCGCAAAATCTCGACACCGACGAGGTGGTGGCGCGGAAATTCGACCTCTATCGCAAGATCTGGCGCAATCGTGCGGCCATCCCGGGCCGATGCCGCGCATCTTCCTGATGCGCCAGGTCCATGTCGCCGAGACCGACGAGCAGGCGCACGCCCAGGCGCGGCAATTCATCGCCTCGCGCGAAGGCGGCGCGGTGCCGGTCGGCGGCGGGCCGATCGCGCAAGACGCGGATCGGCTGGGGCACGCACCAGCGCGGCATGGGCAAGGACAGCGAGCGGCCCGACGACAAGGCGCGCGGCGAGGTGATGCGGCTGGCCGCGACCAGCTACGAATTCAATATCGAGCAGGGTTTGGCGGTGGTCGGCAGCCCCGAAACGGTCCGCCGCAAGCTGGAAGAGGGCAAGAAGCGCATCGGCTACGACATTTTCTGCGGCAATTTCGCCATTGGCAAAATGCCGGACGCAATGTGGCGCGAGTCGGTTCGGCTCTTCGGCGAACAGGTCGTGCCGGCGTTCAAGTAGTCGTCAGTCGACAGTTTTCAGTCGTCAGTCACTGGAAACTGACAACTGTGAACTAACCCAGCAGCGCCACCGCGTTATCCCGGTCGATCATCTTCAGTTCCGCCGCGTTGAACACGCCACAATTCTGCAAGCCATGGACATGGTCGATCGAGGTGCGGAACGGCGCGTCGGTGCCGAACACGATGCGCGACGCCGGCACGATCTCACGCAGCGCCGTCATGCAGATCTTGTTCGCCGCCTGCGCCGTGTCGTAGGAAAAGCGCCGCGCCACCGCGGCGAAGCCGTTGGGGAATTTCGGCGCGTAGTTCGGCTGTTTCGCCATGCCCTCGAAGCGCTCCAGCAGGAACGGCATGGTGCCGCCGGCATGGCTGAAGATCCATTTGATGTTGGGGAAGCGCGCCGCGGCGCCGCCGAACACGATGCGCGCGATGGTGCGCGTCGTGTCGGTGCCGAACTCGATCGCCGCGTCCGGCACGCCGGGCACGATGTTGCGGCAGCAATCGGGCGAGGTCGGATGGACATACGCCGACGGCCTTGCGCCGGTTCAGTTCCTCCAGCACCGGATCGAACGCCGGATCGCCGAGCCATTTGTTGCCGTAGCTGGTGATGAGGCCGACGCCGTCCGCCTTCAGCGTGATCGAACCCGTAGGCGATCTCCGCGAGCGCGCCCTCGACGTCGGGCAGCGGCAGTGCCGTGAAAATGCCGAAGCGGCCGCGGATGGTCGGCGCGCATCTTCGCGGCGTAGTCGTTGGCGTGCCGCGCGATCTTGCGCGCGCGCTCGTTGCTCTCGAACCATAGGCCCGGCGTGGTGATCGACATCATCGCCTTCTCGACGCCGGCCTTGTCCATGTCCTCGAGGCTCCACTGCACCGTCCAGTTCTTGATCGCGGGAATGATGTTCTGCCCTTGCGCGGCGATCCATTCCGGCGGCGCGAAATGGGCAATGAACGTCGATGCGATGCGGATCGGCCATGTTTACCTCCCGACCCTTCCCAAATATCCCCTTTTCCCGATGCGGGAAGGAGAATTCATTTCAGCGCGTTCTGAATTATGTAATCGGCGAAATCGGTCGGTTTGACGCGCAGCGATTTCGGCAAAGCATCGTTCGCCATGGTCAAGGCCACAATGATGCCGTTCTCGACACGATCCTGGGGGACTTTGAAAATGCCCGTAGCGCCTTTGAGCCGCGGATAATAGACCGGGTCGATCATCTTTTCCTTACGGGCCATTTTGGCGATGAGCTCGGCTTCGTCGAGCCCGTCGGCGGCTTTCTTGCCCACGATGGTCCAGTCGTCGGCGCCGCCCCAATTGGCTTTGACGGCGTCCTCAACCGGCTCATCCGCGTAGCCGAGCTTGAACACGTTCTTGCTCAGCCCGACGTCGGACGCCCATTCGGAGAACTTGGCGCTGCGCGCGACGTAGATCGTCCCCATCGGACGATTTTAGCCTAGTTATGCGGTGGTATCGACACGCTCTTTCGACATCGCCGCCTGCGCCGCGGCGAGGCGCGCAATCGGCACGCGATAGGGCGAGCAGGACACGTAATCGAGCCCGACTTCCTCGCAGAAGCGGATCGAAGCGGGGTCGCCGCCATGTTCGCCGCAAATGCCGAGCTTGAGGTCGCCGCGCGTCTTGCGGCCGCGCTGGAACGCGATGCGGATCAACTCGCCGACGCCGTCCCGATCGATGGTGACGAACGGATCCTGCTCGAAGAATGCCCGGCCTTCTGATAATCGCCGAGGAAGCTGCCGGCATCGTCGCGCGAGAGGCCGAGCGTCGTCTGCGTCAGATCGTTGGTGCCGAAGCTGAAGAATTCGGCGGTCTCCGCGATCTCGCCGGCCCTGAGGGCGGCGCGCGGCAGCTCGATCATGGTGCCGACCATGTACGGGACTTCGCGGCCCGCGCTTCTTGCCGACATCGGCGGCGATGCGGTCGATCGACGCCTTGATGAGGTCGAGTTCCTTCTTGGTCGCGACCAGCGGGATCATGATTTCCGGCTTGATCGACGACGCCGGTTTCCTTGGTGACCTTCGCCGCGGCCTCGAAAATCGCCCGCACCTGCATGTCGTAGATTTCGGGCGACGTGATCGCTAGACGTACCGCCGCGATGGCCGAGCATCGGGTTGGCCTCGTGCAACGCGACGGCGCGTCTGGCGGATCGACGCGATGTCGCGCCCGGTCGCCGCCGCGACTTCCGCCATTTCCTCCTCGGTCTTCGGCAGGAACTCGTGCAGCGGCGGGTCGAGCAGGCGGATCGTCACCGGCAGCTCGCGCATGATGCGTGTAAATGTCGACGAAATCCTGGCGCTGGATCGGCAGCAGCTTGGCCAGCGCCTTGCGCCGCCCCTCCGCGTCCTCGGCCATGATCATTTCGCGCACCGCGATGATGCGGTCGCCGTCGAAGAACATATGCTCCGTGCGGCACAGGCCGATGCCCTCGGCACCGAAACGGCGCGCGGTGCGCGCATCGGTCGGCGTTTCGGCGTTGGCGCGCACGCGCATCCGACGCATCTCGTCGGCCCAGCCCATCACGGTCGCGAAATCGCCCGATAGTTCCGGCTGCAACGTCGGTACTTCGCCGTGCATCACTTCGCCGGTCGAGCCGTCGATGGTGATGACGGCTCCCGCCTTCACGACACGGTCGCGCACCGCGATCGTGCCGGCGCCATAATCGATCCGCAACTCGCCGGCGCCGGCGACGCATGGCCGGCCCATGCCGCGCGCCACCACCGCCGCGTGGCTGGTCATGCCGCCGCGCGTGGTGAGCGTGCCCTTGGCGGCGTGCATGCCGTGAATATCCTCGGGGCTGGTTTCGATCCGCACCAGAATCACCGGCTCGCCGCGGGCCGCGTGGGCCTCGGCTTCGTCGGCCGAGAACACCACGATCCCGCAGGCGGCGCCGGGCGACGCCGGCAGACCCTTGGCCAGAATATCCTTCTTGGCCTTTGGATCGAGCCGCGGATGCAGCAATTGGTCGAGCGACGCCGGATCGATGCGGCGCACCGCCTCGGCGCGCGAGATCAAGCCGCTCTCGGCGCAATCGACCGCGATCTTCAACGCCGCCTGCGCGGTGCGTTTGCCGGTGCGGGTCTGCAGCATGTAGAGCTTCGCCTGCTGCACCGTGAATTCGATGTCCTGCATTTCGCGGTAATGCGCCTCGAGCGCCTCGCGCACCTTCAGAAGCTGCGCGAACACGTCGGGCATGACCTCTTCCATCGCCGGCAAGTCGGAGCCGTTGGCCTTCTTGCCCGCGATGGTCAGATGTTGCGGCGTGCGGATGCCGGCCACGACGTCCTCGCCCTGCGCGTTGATCAGGAACTCGCCGTAAAACTCGTTGGCGCCGGTCGACGGGTTGCGCGTGAAAGCGACGCCGGTGGCGCAACCCTCGCCCATATTGCCGAACACCATCGCCTGAACATTGACCGCGGTGCCCCAGTCGGCGGGAATATCGTGAAGACGGCGGTAGGTAATGGCGCGCTGATTCATCCACGAGCCGAATACCGCGCCGATCGCGCCCCACAACTGGGCCTGCGGATCCTGCGGAAACGGCTGCTTCAGTTCGCGATGCACCAGCGACTTGTAGGCGACAACGACCTGCTGCCAGTCCTTCGCCGTCAGCTCCGTGTCGAGGTTCTTGCCGGTCGCAAGTTTCTGCCGCTCGATGACGTCTTCGAAATGATGGTGGTCGATGCCGAGCACGACCTGCGCGTACATCTGAATGAAGCGGCGATAGGAGTCGTAGGCGAACCGCTCATCGCCGCTCTTCTTGGCGAGGCCGACGACGGTGCGATCGTTGAGGCCGAGATTGAGCACCGTGTCCATCATGCCGGGCATCGAGGCGCGGGCGCCGGAACGCACGGACACCAGACAGCGGATTGTCGGCATCGCCAAACTTCACGCCGACGCGCTTTTCGACCAGCGCCAGCGCCTTCTCGACATCGCCGGCAAGCTGTTTCGGATAGGCGTTCTCGTTGCGCGTAATAATAGGTGCAGACCTCGGTGGTGATGGTGAAGCCCGGCGGCACCGGCAGCCCGAGATCGACTCATCTCGGCCAGATTGGCGCCCTTGCCGCCGAGAAGATTCTTCATCTCGGCGCGGCCGTCGGCAGTGCCTTCGCCGAAGCTGTAAATCCAGTTCGTCATCACCCCTACCCTTCGATCCGGGAAAAATCGGCGACGCGATCGAACGTATCGCGAATACGCGCCAGCAGCCTCAGCCGGTTGGCGCGAAGCTCCTGGTTCCTGACATTTACGGTAATCTCCGTAAAAAAAGCGTCAATTTGGGACCGGAGACCGGCCAAGGCGGTCATGGCACCCGAAAAGTCCTCTTGTTCCAAAGCCTTGCCGACCAGGGTCGCAGCCGGGTCTAAATGGGCGGCCAACGCAATTTCTTCCGCGATGATTAATTGGGCGGCGTCAGGCATGCCGCTATAGGTAACGCCGTCCCGCTTCTCTTCTATCCCAACGATATTGGCGGCGCGGCGATAGGCTGTTAGCAAATTGGCGCCGTCCTCCGTGGCCAGAAACGCCGCCAGTGCCGCGACGCGGCGCGTCAGCCGCACCAGGTCGTCTTCACCAAGCGCAAACACCGCCGCGATCAGGTCGTGCCGCACGCCGCGATCGCGCAAGTGAACTTTCAGGCGCTCGCCGAAGAAATCCAGCAATTCGACGATCGGCTGGTCGCCGAAGCGGCTGCTGCCGAGCGAATCCTGCCACAGCGCCAGCGCGCCTTTCAGCGACTGGTACAACGAGAGGCGCAATTCGTTTTCGAGAATGAGCCGGATCACCCCGAGGGCCGCCCGCCGCAGGGCGAACGGATCCTTCGAGCCCGTCGGCTTTTCGCCGATGATGAAAAATCCGACGAGCGTGTCGAGCTTGTCCGCCATCGCGACGGCGACGCTCAGCGGTTCGGTCGGGCAGCGGTCGCTCGGGCCGAGCGGCGAATAATGCTCGGCGATGGCATAGGCGACGTCGCCGCGCTCGCCCTCGGCCTCGGCGTAATAGCGTCCCATGACGCCCTGAAGCTCGGGAAACTCGCCGACCATGGCGCTGGTCAAGTCTGCCTTGGCGAGCTGGCCGGCTCGCTTGGCGTTGCGGCGCAGCGCCAGTTCGCCGCCGAGGAGATCGGGTTTGCTGCGCGCGATTTGGTAGGCAATCTCGGTCGACAATTGCGCTAGACGTTCGGCCTTGTCGGCCATGGTGCCGAGGCCCTGGTAGAAGATGCGCTCCGCCAGTTTCGGCAGGCGCGCTTCCAACTTGATCTTGCGATCGGTGTCCCAGAAGAAGCGCGCGTCGGCGAGGCGCGCGCGCAACACGCGCTCGTTCCCGGCGACGATCTCTTTCCCGCCGTCGTCGGCGAGGTTGTTGGCGACGACGAGGAAACGCGGCGCCAAGTGGCCGTCACGATCGAGGCAGGAGAAATATTTCTGATGCGCGCGCATCGAGGTCATCAGCACCTCGGGCGGCAGATCCATGAAGGCGGTGTCTATTGCTCCCGTCATCACCACCGGCCACTCGACCAGCCCCGTAACTTCCTCGAGCAAGGCCGGATCGTCCTTGACGGTCAACTGTGCTTCCGCGGCGCGTTCGTACAGCGCCAAGCTGATCGCCTGCTTCCGGTCCTTGGCGTCGAGCATGACGTGGCCGTCGCGGAGGCGTTGCCGGTAATCGGCGATGCCGCTGACCGCGAACAGGCCCGGCGATAGGAAGCGATGGCCCTGCGACAAGTTGCCGGTCGCGACCCCGCCGAGATCGAGTGGAACGGTCTTGCCGTCGAACAGGCACAGCACCGAGTTGATCGGCCGCACCCAGCGGAACGACGCGGCCGGGAACCGCATTGATTTTGGCCACGGCAGATCGAGCAGGATCGCGCGCAACAAATCGGGCAAGATCGCCGCCGTCGCCGCGCCGGTGCGGCGGATCACGGCGAAGTAGAACACGCCTTTGCCGGTGTCGCGTTGCTCGCATTGCGCCAACGTCACGCCCGCCGCCTTCAAAAACCCGTCGATGGCGCTTTGCGGCGAGCCGACGCGCGGACCGCGGCGCTCCTCGCTGGTATCGGCCTGCATCGCCGGCAAATCCTCGACCGTCAAGACAAGGCGGCGCGGCGTCACGAATGTTTGCGATTTCCCCGCATCGAGCCCGGGGGCGGCGAATTTCTCGCGCGTCAGTCGCAGCAAATCCTCCGCGGCCCGGGTCTGCATGCGCGCCGGGATTTCCTCTGTCAGGATCTCGAACAGCAACTCAGGCATTCGCGCTTTCGCCCGCGAGCCAGCCTTCGCAGCATGCTTTCGCCAGCGCGCGCACGCGGCCGATATAGGCGGCACGCTCCGTCACCGAGATGACGCCGCGGGCATCGAGCAAATTGAAGGTATGGCTCGCCTTGATGCACTGATCGTAGGCCGGCAGTGGCACGCCCTTATCCAACAGCGCGCTGCATTCCTTCTCGGCGTCGGCGAAATGGCGCAGCAGCAATTCCGTGTCGGCGAATTCGAAATTGTAGGCGGAATATTCGCGCTCCGCCCGCAAGAACACGTCGCCGTATTTGACGCCGGCACCGTTATAGTCGAGATCGAAAAAATTGTTCACGCCCTGCACATACATGGCGAGGCGCTCGAGCCCATAAGTGATTTCGGTCGAGACCGGATCGCATTCGATGCCGCCGACCTGCTGGAAATAGGTGAACTGAGTCACCTCCATGCCGTCGAGCCACACTTCCCAGCCGAGGCCCCACGCGCCCAAGGTCGGGCTTTCCCAATCGTCCTCGACGAAGCGGATGTCGTGGCGCTTCGCGTCGATGCCGAGCGCCGCCAGACTGTCGAGATAGAGTTTCTGGCTGTCGGCGGGCGCCGGCTTCAGGATCACCTGGAACTGATAGTAATGCTGTAGTCGGTTCGGGTTCTCGCCGTAACGCCCGTCGCCCGGACGTCGCGACGGTTGGACATAGGCGGCGCGCCACGGTTTCGGACCAAGCGCGCGCAGCGTCGTCGCGGGGTGGAACGTGCCAGCGCCCATCTCGACGTCATAGGGCTGGAGGATGACGCAGCCCTTCGCACCCCAATAGGCTTGGAGCCGCAGAATCAATTCCTGGAAACTGTTGCCGCTCACCGGATCGAGGCGCCGCTATCGCGATTTTCGCTGGGAAAACAAGCGTATGGTGCGGTGCAACTTAATGGCCGCCGGCAGGCGGCGCAAGGCGAAGAGTCGCCCGAGTCGGGCCTCAATACGGACAACCCGGGCGGCCGCAGCTCGTCGCGTTCTTCGCCGGCACGAAGGCGCCGCAGACGCTGCATTTGATCAGATCTTCCGTTGCAATAGCCTGGCGCGGCTCGGCGCGGCCTTGCGCGTTCATCGCCGCTTGCTCCGCGGCACGCCGCAACGCTTGCCGCACCTGACCGACGCGCATGACGAAACGCACGCCGTACCAGGCGACCAGCAAAATAAACGCGAGCAGAAGGAGCTTGGGAAGCATCGGTTATCAGTGATCAGTTATCAGTTTTCAGTCAACAACGACCTGTCTGACAACCGACCACCGAAAATGACGCGCCTTCACTTGCCCCAAAGTTCCTTGCTGGCCAGACGGGCGCCTTCGGCAAGCGTCTCGTATTTGGCCCACATTACCGACGGTTGGGTGCGCGAGATGGTCTCGTTCTGGGCAAAGCCGCAATCGGTTCCGGCGATGACGTTCTCCCGCCCGACCAGCTTCGCGAACCGGACGATGCGGTCCGCAACGAGCCGCGGGTGCTCGACCGTCGTGGTGTGATGCGTGATCACGCCCGGGATCAGGATCTTGCCTGGCGGCAGCTTCACCTTCTCCCAAACCCGCCACTCATGCTCGTGCCGCACGTTCGCCGCTTCGATCGAATAGGCGCCGGCCCTCACCTTGAGGATGATATCGATCAGCGCCTCAAGCGGTGCATCCGTGGTGTGCGGCACGTGCCAGGAGCCGAAACAGATGTGATAGCGGATACGATCCTCGGGAATGCCCTCGAGCGCGTGATTCAGAGCCGCGATGCACAAGTCCGCCCATTCGCGATACCGCGCTGGGCTGATCGAGGTGAGATAGTCGTAGTAGTTGGTCAATAGCGCGTCGTCGACTTGGAGCACGAAGCCCGCCTGATGGATGGCGCGGTATTCCTCGCGCATCGCCTCGGCGATCGCGAAAATATAGTCGTGCTCGTCCTTGTAATATTCGTTGACGCCGTCATAGGCGGAGCTGGCCGGGGCCACCGCCGTCATGAATACTTCCTCGGCCTTGGTGTGCGCCGCCGTCGCTTTCAGCGCGATGATGGCGCGGTTGAGCGCGGCCTGGCCGGTATATTTGATCGGGCCGACGCAGCCCCAGGTCGGCACCCCGGTGAGGGCGCGCGGAATGTCCACGGCGAACACGTCGCGGAACCGCTCCAGCTCCTTCCCGATCCAATGTAGTTGGCGGATTTGCTTCGGCCGTTCCTCGAAGCCGCTGACCCGCTCGAGCATGTAGGCGGCCCAGCTCGACTTGCCATATTCGCCGTCGTTGGGGATGTCGATGCCGGACGCGACTTGCCGCTTGAACGCGTCGTCGACCAGCTTGTTCAGCAGCGCGTCGTAATGCGGCTGCATATCCGGAAATTGCTTCACCGTCTTGCCAAGCGCCACGAGCTCGGGCGGGCGGATCATGCTGCCGACATGCGTGGTCAGAATCCGGTTTTCACTGCGTTTCATTTCATCCCCATCAATTCGTTATATGGCTGAACAAAATTCTTACCTCTGTCGGCGTCCGCCGTCGATGGCCTATGATCGCTTACCGCCATGCCGATTCCGCCTGCCCTTTCCGCCGCCACCATCCTCGTCGTCCGCGATAGCGCCGCCGGAATCGAGGTGCTCATGGTACGCCGGCACGGCAATTCCGGCTTCGCCGCCGGCGCCCTGGTATTCCCCGGCGGCAAGGTCGACGAAAGCGACCACGCGCTCGCTGCGCGCTGCCCGCCCGCCAAGCTTCTGCCCTATCGCGTGGCGGCAATCCGCGAGACGTGGGAAGAAGCCGGCATCCTCCTGGCGCGGCGGCCCGGCGCGGCGCATCTCCTCGACCATGCCGACGTGCCCAATCCGCGCGACGCGGGAGATTTTGCGGCGGTGCTTGCCCGCCAAGGGTTCGAGCTTGCCAGCGACCGGCTGACGCATTTCGCGCATTGGATCACGCCGGCGGCCGAGCCGCGCCGCTTCGACACGCAGTTCTTCATTGTGACGGCGCCCACGGGCCAGCAAGCGGTGGCCGATGGCTACGAGACGTTGGACTGCCAATGGATCGCGCCCGCCGACGCGATCCGCGAAGCGGATGCCGGTCGCGCCCTGATCGTGTTTCCGACCCGGCTCAATTTGCTCAAGCTGTCGCGCAGCCGCGACGTCGCCGACGCGCTCGACCGCGCAGGACGCGACCCGGTCGTCACGGTGCAACCGGAAATGTTCAACGACGGCGGGCAACGAGTGATCCGCATCGGCGCCGACACGGGCTACGACGTGACGGAGATGCGGTTCCCGATAAGGCGGTAGGCGTGGTGCCGACGCGCAGGATCGAACTGCGGACCTACTGATTACGAATCAGTTGCTCTACCGCTGAGCTACGTCGGCTTTTCAATGGGTTAGCTATTTTCTAGGTACGGAATAGGTACTTAGATCATTCTCCTAGCGAGGCAATTTGCGGACGAGCAACCTGATCTGGCCGCGTCGTCCGCAATTCGAGCACTTTAGCCGATTGCGGATGTAAACCAAGAGCGTCGTGAAGTGGACGCCTCGCTCTCTGCGCGGATCGAGCTCGGCCGTGTGGCCGCAATGGGTGCAATGGCCGACGAGCACCGGACCATAGATCGGCTTCCTGCTCTTCCGGCTCGCGCATCGTCTTGCCACTTGTTCTCTCTTTGTTCGCATGATATTTGGAGCAGAGTCAAGACGGAGACGAGCGATGGATTACGAAATCAGACCGTGCCGGTATCCGGTCGCCGAGATGGTGAGCTTTGGTGCCTTCAAAGGTATCGGCCACCTCACCGCAGCGGTCCCGCCCGATGCGAGTGTCATCACCTTGCTGACACCGGCGACGCGCGATCGGCCAGTGCAAGCGATGAGCGTTCTCGTGTTCCGCAAGGGAACGCGACCGCACTACGACAATGACGACGATGTAGCTTTCCTCGGCATCGTGGATCGTGCGACCGTTCTCGACCACCCGGCCTTCGAGCCGATGGAAGGATTGGCGACGACGAATACGAACCCGGAACCGAGCTAGGGAACGCGCGGTCCCTACTTTTGGACATATTGGTCCGGGACCGTTTCCCAGGTCGAGCACTTGCGGCCGACCGCGCGGACGAACTCCCGATAGAGCGCGTGTCCGTCAACCTGCGCACCTGTGACGCGATGCACAGCATCTTCGAAAGCACGGCGCATTTCACTGCTCAGGTGTGATGACTTTCGCGGTGTCGACATCGCGTCAAGAGAGGGTCTTGAGCGCCGCCGGAGTGTACGGCACCAGTTCGTCCGCCCTGCCCTCGCGGATCTTGGCCGCCCAGGACGGGTCGACCAGCAGCGCGCGGCCGATCGCCACCAGATCGACCTCGTCGCGCTCCACCATCCGCAACAGCTGGTCGATCCCTTCGGTCGCCGATCCCTTCTTCTGGATGAAGTCGGTGAGAAAATCGTCGTCGAGCCCTATCGAGCCGACGGTGATCGTCGGCATGCCGGTCAGCTTCTTGGTCCAGCCCGCCAAATTGAGGTCCGAACCCGGGAATTCCGGCTGCCAGAAGCGGCGCTGCGAGCAATGGAACAGATCGACGCCGGCATCGACCAGCGGCGCCAGGAAGCGACCGAGTTCGTCCGGTGTCGTCGCGAGCCTGGCGCCAAAATCCGCAATCTTCCATTGCGAATAGCGCAGGATAATCGGGAATTCGGCCCCGATCTCGCGCCGGCAGGCCTGGACCACCTCGACCGCGAAGCGGGTGCGCTGCGCCAGATCGCCGCCATAGCGGTCGGTGCGGCGGTTGGTGGCCGCCCAGAAGAACTGGTCGATGAGATAGCCATGGGCGCCATGCAGCTCGATGCCATCGAAGCCCAGGCGCTTGCCGGCGGCGGCGCTGTACGCATAGGCCGCGATCACGTCCGCGATCTGGGCTTCGGTCATCGGTGGGACGACCTGCCCGCCGACCCCGCTCTCGCCGAGCTTGCCGGGCCGGGCGCTGATGCCCGACGGGCCGACCGGCGGCACCTCGGGATTGGGCCCGTCGCCCGGCTTGCGGGCCATGCCGACATGCCAGAGCTGCGGCATGATCTTGCCGCCGGCTTCGTGCACGCCTTTCGCCACCTCGCCCCAGCCGGCGAGCGATGGCGCGCCACGGAAGTAGGGCACCTTGGGGTCGTTGAGCGCGGCGTCATGGGCGATCCCGGTTCCCTCGGTCAGGATCAGTCCGACCCCGCCTTCGGCCCGGCGCCGATAATAGGCGGCGACGTCCGGTCCGGGCACGCCGCCTGGGGAAAAACTCCGCGTCATCGGCGCCATAACGATACGGTTGCGCAGCGAGAGCTTCTGCGACACGAACGGTTGGAACAAGGCGGCCACGGAAGTCATCCGGCATATCCAATGGTTTTTTTGGGGAAAGTTCAGTAGCGAAGATTAAGCAGCGCATCGGCCGATGAGAAGACACCGTTACCCGTGGGCGCCGGACGCCGTGTCGCAAGATCGAATGGCTTCACACGGATGCGCAGAAATTCCGATGGGAGCGGCAAGAACCGGCGCGAAATTAATTTGTTCCGGACCGCGACGACCACGCGCCACAACCGGCTGGTCCAGATTTGGCGGGCCGCGTCCCGGCTCCAATATCGAATTAAACGCACCACGATTGCCTACACAGCACGCAAACGCGCGAGACGCTTAAAATGGGCCGGCTCGGCCGATTGCGTCGCTTCCCGGGCCGTATAACGCGTTTGGCGAGACGTCCGATTTTAAGTGCGCCGCGGCGCCTGATTTTTTCCAACCGAGCAACGGCTTCGGCCAAGGATAGATTGCCGACCTCGTCGAATTCGTCGTCCTCCTGGTTCCGAGAGGCTTTCTGCTTCATGATTTTTTGTTGGCTTTTTACCCCGACCGAAATACTGCGTATTATTAATTCTGAATATTCTCAGTCTGCATATTATTCATAGAGCATGTCGGCCGGCCGACATCAGGATGCGCACCCGGCCGACTTCTAGATGTCGGCCCGCCGACATCAGGATTTCCTCCTGCTTTTCCGTCGGACGGCAAATTTGATCGTGTAGAGGTTCGTCTTGCCCTGGCCTCTTCGGGAAATCTCCACTAGACCCAATGTTCGCTGAGTGATCGGCGGCCCGTCCCGGGCATGCACAATGTCGAGGGTTGTGCCGGATGGCCGGCACGGAGCCTCATGCATGGAGGACGGGCCTGATGAACGATATCACATACGTCGGATTGGACGTGCATAAGCCTGAATCGTCGCCTTTGTGAATGAAGACGTGACCGACGAGACGGCCGGCGGTTCCGAGTTGGTGGCGCCTTCGCTGATCCCGATGAAGGCTCAATAAACGGCCGGGGGATGGACAGGGGAAGAGATGGCAAACAAGAAGAAAAAATCCGGCAAGTCCGTCGTCAGAATTGCAGCGCGCGAGGCTAGCCTCAAGCGCCGCTTCCGCCGTCATCTTCGCGGTCTGGGGTTTGTTAAACGAAAAGACGGCTTCTCGCATGCGCAGGCCGGCAGCAAGGATGTCGTTCGGGCACTGCACTCCGCACACCGCGACGACAAGCTGCGCGCGAACGCGCAATTCATCAAGGAACGAACGCCCGATCTACTCAAGCACTTCGCTGCAGGTGCAGCGGTAGACCCGACAGAAATTGCGCCAGAGCTCGAAAGAATTTCTTCCGACACGTGGCAAAGTGATTTGTTCCGTCTGGCTTGCCGTCTGAGCCTTGGACCGCTGTGGCTCTTCCGCATTTCGGACGACGGCACCGCTCATGAAATCGTAGGCCACGTGGTGCGGCCGGCTCAGGCGTATGTTGTTCTCACCACCAACCAGCCGACCGGCCATTCACTGATTGAGCCGTGCACGGTCGAATGCTCCGGCATAAGCGCGTTCCGCATCGAAATTCCGTCAAATGTGAGTCTCCAAGACATTGCATGGCTGCAAAGCCTCGACCTGCAAGTCGCACGGACAATTCACGTTTGGCCCGCCGGGCTTCCCGGACGTAATTGGGACGGTGAAGGGCGGGGTGAATGGCTCACGACCGAGGCGCCGTGTTTTGCCGTTGTTCATGACCATCCGGTGGATGGGTACGGCCGTCGCGCTGCGCACGGTCAGCGAAGCTTTGGCTAAAGCGGCCTGCCAGTTGTTGGAGATCGAAGCCGGAGAACTCATGGCCGAATTTCGGCCATCGCTGACGCCGGATGGCATGAATGGGTTCCAGGCCGAAATCTTTCTCTATGATACGTTGTCTGGCGGCGCGGGGTTCGCGACCCAATTACCGGAGCTCGGAGCGCAACTATTTCAGCGCGCACTTGAGATCGTGAAGGAGTGCCCCGAAAACTGCGACGCGTCCTGCTATCGATGCCTCCGCAGCTACAAGAACAAGTTTGAGCATAGTCTTCTCGACCGGCACGTTGGCGCGGAGTTACTCGAATACCTGATAAATGGCGTACAGCCCCAATTCGACGCCGACCGTCTTCAATCTTCGACTGAGCTTTTGTACCGCGACCTCCTGCGGCAGTCGCCAGAAGGGGTCGATTTTACGCTGGGAGCTGAGGTCGGTTCAGGCAACTTTATAGCGCCCATTCTTGCGACGAAGGAAAATGGGGAGCGCTTCATCATTGCGTTATCGGCGCCCCTTGCCGTGGACCAACCGGCCGATCCTGCGATCGCTTCGTATAGCGGCGATATCGACGTAATCGTTGAGAACGAGCTCGTTGTTCGAGGCAATTTGCCAGCCGCCACCCGCGACGTGCTGCAGCAACTGGGACCGCACGGCTGACCGGAGACGCGATAGGCGCCTCATGGGTTGGCGAATGTTCAGCCCCATACGAGACACTAACCAACATCCTAGCTCGACTCGGAAGTCGACATTCGCCAGGCGTCTTGCGTACCGTTTTACAAAAACTCTTCGGCATCAGAAAAGCAATTCTGATTTTTTAGCAGCCAAGTGCGGAGTCGAATTGCGGAGCTACTAATTGCGATACGCTGCACGGCCGCGAGTAATTGCTGCAGACCCAATTCCTAACGCACCTTTCGCATATTTGACGACGACGCCTCGCGATACACAAAGTTCTCGTTGGATCACCGAAACGGATTTTCCTTGTCGTTTGAGGGCGACAATCAGCGCAACGATTTTGTCGTCCAAGGGGGTACGGCCCACGTGTTTACCCTCGGCTCGCGCGCGAGCCATGCCGGCACGCACCCGATCTCCGATGAGTGAACTCTCGAATTCCGCCAGTCCGGCGATGATCGTGAAAACAAGTTTGCCTTGCGGTGTCGTGGTGTCGATCCCTTCTTGGAGACTGATAAAATCAACGCCTAGCGAATTGAATTCCGAGAGGGCGTTGATGAGCGCATGCGTTGATCGCGCGAAACGGTCATAGCGCCACACCAATACGATGTCGGCGGCGCGACGGCGAACGGCGTCGCGAAGCGCCTGGTAGTTCTGACGGTCATCGGCTTTGCCCGAAGCGTGGTCAACGAATTCGGCGGCGACGGTGAAGCCGCGTCGCGCGGCATACTCCCGAAGCGGCCTGAGCTGCGTCTTCGGGTCTTGGGATTTGTCGAGCGTTGACACGCGAGCATAGATCGCGGCGCGGACATTTGAATTTCTACTGTCCATAAAGGAAATCGTTTGTGAACCGCATGCCCAGGTCGTGAATGTTCTTAGATTGCAAGGGCGCGGGAGCCAGCAATTGGAAGACCCTTGATGAACAGTGTATCACCCGCCGAGAACCGAATCAGTAGGGCTTGATGGTTCTAAAGGCCTTCAAGAGTTCTTTGTCGGCAAAGAGTTCCTTGCACCAGAGGCTCAACTCGGCGTGTATCGCGTCGATTTGCCCTTCGTCGTCGGGAATGTTCTTGACGATATCCAACAGGCTCCGCTGGGCCATGAGCAGGGTATGGCTATTGCCGTTCTCTGGCTGTCCTTTGAGGCGCACCGTCGCGCCTAGTTTTTGAAGGGCCGGGGCTCTGGCAGTCAACCGCTTTAGCACGCGCGATGGGGACGGGTTTTTCCCCGGCGATGCGTGCACCCGAAGGGCGAGATCAATTCCTTTTCGATAATCGGAAAAAGCGACTCGATGAGCGGCCGTATTATAGTAAAATCCTAGGGCGATGGCCGGGCGCCAACCATCTCTGTTAGAGAAGGTGATCGCGCATCTCCCCCAGGTATCTCGGATATCCCTGGTTTCTCTGTACGTCCCTGGGATAGCCGTCCACTCGTACTCATTTGAGAGCTTTTCGCAGTACCGCATCATTTGCATACGGAGGGAACTGCCTCTGAGGGCTTGTTGCTTTTTTTGTGCGCACGCTATCAGGTCTTCTGCCAAGAAAGGTTCGCCAGGGCTCAAACCTTCGGCAGCGAGGAATGTCAGAAACTCCTCCATTATTTTGCTTTGGTGTTTTAGCTTTTTGAGGGAGTTATACAAATCCTCCCATCAACGCGAACAGAAACGCACATTTTTGCGAGGCACAAATTCACCGACGGCGGCACGATCGCGTTTTTTTGCGTAGACAAAAGCGAGATACAGAAATCTCTCCGCGTCGTCGTTGATTTGCGTACTTTTCTAGCTGCAGCTTGCTGTAGCCGGAGTTCCACTTGTGCTCGACAAGGACGCGGTACCGCTTCCCTGATTGATCAGAACCTGTAACCCTAACGTCCGGAAAGATTTTTGTGCCAGTTGCTGAATTTAGATGCGATGGACGCGTCTCGAACGTGACTGTACGTGGCTTTACCCGTCCATCTGTTAGACAAGAAACCCACGCACGCGCGGCGGCACTACATGAACGCAACGTATAAACGAGAGATTCTGTTAGGAAGTTTTCTGCCGAAGTGCGGTGCTCTCGCGGCCTGAAAGAAAATAGTGCTGTAAAGACATTCAGAGAGGGTGTTGAGGCCATTCGAGGACCCTCCAAGGCTAGCCGCGCGATCCAGTGAACCGACCTACAATGCGATCGGTTTCGGCAAACCGAACCGTGGGCCTGATCATCGACGACGGCTACCTAGCGGCGCCGATTTGGAGATATTTTTTTGCGGGCATCGAAACCCTTGGTGCAGTGTGGCGATATTTTTTGCGAAAAAATATGCCGCCATGTCAGGTCGCTCGCACATCAATCACAGCTCCTCGCTTCGCGACTAACGAAAGTTCAATACCGGCCAAAGCGCACCGAGGTGCTAGCTGGGTCGCTAGCCGAAACGTTGGCTCGGTATGGGGGACGACGGCCACTTGCCGACCAGATGACGGCGTTGCCATCAGTAGCCCGACGGTCTCGCAGAGACCTTTGTAAAGTCGGGATACCTGACCGGGGTGCCGGGTGTTTATGATCCCTCCCTTGCATTCCGCCTAGAGTGTGAGGCCGCCAATCTCGGCCACTACATCCCCCAGACCCGACTTTGGGTTGATGATGATTGTCCGACCCGTGTTGTTGGTGTAGGTACCGCCGTAGGGGTGTCTTTCCTGTGCTCGCAACCTTCGAAAAGCCTCGGCGTCCGAGCCAACCGGAAAAATCGAACTGCTTGCCGTGCTCACCGTCGGGGTGAATGTGAACCACTTCGGTGGGCTGCGTGCGTAGGAGATGCATCGCATATGAACCACAGCGGCGCGCGGTTGACAAGCGACGCCCCGGCGTCCGTCCGCCATCGTATGAAGAATCCTTCATTTCCCCTCCATGGAGCCAGCAACGGATTCGCTTTATCTTGGTGAAGCCAGTAACGAAAGGGCGTGTTAGGGTTGCGCCGCCGACGACGGAGTTTTCGAGGAATTCGATGAATTTCAGTGAGGAAACGCGCGGGCAATTGCGCGCGGCTTGGCGATTGACGCGCCCCTACTGGGGCTCCGAGGAGAAATGGTCGGCGTGGGGATTGCTGGCGATCGTCGTCGCGCTCGATCTGGGGAATGTCTATGTCAGCGTGCTGCTGAACAAATGGAACAACGCGTTTTACAACGCGCTGCAAGAGCTCAACAGCGCCGTGTTCTTCCGCCAGATCGGCATTTTCTGCATCCTCGCCGCGATCAGCATTATCCTTTCCGTCTACGCGGTTTATTTGCAGCAGATGCTGCAAATCCGCTGGCGGCGGTGGCTGACGGATCGCTATCTCGGTGCGTGGCTCGCCGATCAGTCCTATTACCGGCTCCAGCTTCAGAACCATCCGACCGATAACCCCGACCAGCGCATTTCCGAGGACCTCAATTCCTTCACGTCCTATGTCCTGAACCTGTCCCTCGGACTGATGACGTCGATCGTGTCGCTGTTTTCGTTCTTGTTCATTCTGTGGGGCCTGTCGGGACCGGCGCGGATTCCGCTCGGCTCCTGGGGCAGCGTTTACATTCCCGCCTATCTGGTGTGGGCCGCGATCGTCTATGCCGGTGCTGGAACCTTCCTCACGATGAAGATCGGGCGGCCGCTGATCAATCTGAATTTCGCGCAGCAGCGTCTCGAGGCCGATTTCCGCTTTGCCCTGATGCGGCTGCGTGAGAATGCCGAAAGCGTTGCCCTGTTTCGCGGCGAACGCGCGGAGATGAGCATTTTCAAGGGCCGGTTTGTTCATGTCTTCGACAATTTCTGGCGGATCATGAAGCGGCAGAAGACGCTGTCGTGGTTCACCGTGGGCTATGCCCAGGTCGCGGTGATCTTTCCGGTCGTGGTCGTCGCCCCACGATTTTTCGCCAAGGAGATTCTGCTCGGCGGGCTAATGCAAGTGGTGAGCGCCTTCAACTCCGTTCAGAGTTCGCTGTCCTTCGTGATCAATTCGTACACCGACATCGCCACCTGGCTCGCGGTGACGCAACGCTTGAGCGGCTTCCAGACGCGGCTCGACCTGATCGCGGACGCGGTGCGCGCGCCGCAGCGGATTGTCCTTGACCGCGGCGGTGCCGGCATCACGGTGAGCGCGCTGGACCTGGCCCTGCCCGACGCGACACCGATCATGCGCGGCGTGAACTTGTCGGTGGCGCCGGGCGAGGCGGTACTGATCTCCGGTCCGACCGGGATAGGCAAGAGCACGCTGATCCGGGCCATCGCCGGCATCTGGCCGTTCGGCGAGGGTGCCATCCGCATCGGCGACGGCAGCACCTTGTTCCTGCCGCAACGTCCTTACCTACCGCTCGGCACGTTGAGCGACGCGATGCTCTATCCCGGCGGCCATGGCGACGTGTCGAAGGAGCGCTTGGCGCAGCTCCTCACCGATTTCCACCTCGCCGAGCTGGTGCCGCATCTGGACACGGTCGACAATTGGACGCATCGCCTATCCCTCGGCGAGCAACAGCGGCTCGGCTTCGCCCGCATCATGCTGATCGAGCCGGCGCTCGTATTCCTGGACGAGGCAACCTCGGCAATCGACGAGGCGCGGGAGGCGCGCTGCTATCGCCTGCTGCGCGACGCGCGGTGGCGGCCGACCATTGTCAGCGTCGGGCATCGCGCCTCGCTGCGCTTTCTCCACGACCGCACCATCGACGTGACGGCGTTCGCCTGCGCCGAACGGGACTTCAGCTTGCCCGAAGAAGACGAAACGGAAGCATCCGCCCCGATCCGCATTCGCGCCGCCGGCGCCGAATAATCGGGGCCTCACGCTTACGGCGCGGGACGCGCGCGCTCTATGTCGTCGCGACCAGCAATTCCTCGGCGTTATCCGGCGGCCGCAGGCCGTCCGGACGACCGGCGAAATAGCGCTGCGCAAGATCGGCCGCCGAGACGTGCCGAACGTCGCGAAAGCCGGCGGCACGGGCCATCGCCAGAATTTCGTCGGGCGTAAAAAAGCTGATGAACGGCGTCCCGCTTGCCCGCGCGCCCTGCTCCGCCTGTTAAATCGCGGCACGCGCCGACGCCGCGTTGAGCTCCCGCGGCAACAAGAACGTCATCGCGAATGTCGACCCGGACGCGAGCGTCGCGACCTCGCGCAACGTCGCGGCATTGGTTTCCTTGGTCAGGTACATGCTGACGCCGGTCGACGCGACCACCGCCGGCTTGCCGACGTCGAAGCCGGCCTGCGCCAGTCCTTCCCGCCACGACTGTCCGGCCGCAAATGTCACCGGCACGAAGCGCAGCCATTCGGGAACGCCATATCCAAGTTCGATAAGGCGCTGCCGTTTCCAGGCCTGCGTGCCGGGCTGATCGACCTCGAATATCCGCAACTTCGCGGCCATTTCGGGCTTGCGTTGCGCGAACGTGTCGAGGCCGGCGCCCAAAAGCACATACTGGCCGACGCCACGGGCAAGCCGTTCCGCGACCAGGTCCTCGATGAAGCGGGCGCGGGCCACGATCGAGGCGCGGAATTGGCGGGTGAATGTCGGATCCATGTCCGGTCGGCCACGCCAACCTTCATCCGGCGCGGCGAGCTTGAGCCCGACCTCGTCCTCGAGCACATGCGGCGGCGGATCGATCAGGACATGCATCGCGCGCCATAGGGCGACACGCACCGCCGTGTTGTCCGGCGCTACGTTTTCTTTGTCGTTCATCGGGTTGAAAAGGTCGGCTTTTGTGGTGCCTTACCCGGCCTTGCGGCGGGCGGCGGGACGCGCCGAGGGCTTTGCCTTTTCGGCCGGCTTCTGCGCCTGGCCCTTGCCTTGGAGCGGCAGCAGCATTTCGCGCTGACCGTCCATCTTCTTCTTGCCCTTCTTGGCGGGCGCCGGCCCGCGATCGTTGGCGAGGCTGCGCTTCAGCGCATCCATGAGGTTGATGACGTTGGCCGGCGGCGGGGCCACGGCGCCTTTCGGCATCGGCAGGCCGGCCTGCTTCTTCTTGAGCATGTCGACGACCGCGTCTTCGTAATGGTCGACGAAGGTGTTGGGCTCGAAATCGGCTTCCTTGGTCTCGAGAATATGCTCGGCGAGCTTGCGCATATCGGCCGGCACGGTCATCGACGGGATTTCGTCGAAATATTCCTTGGCGTCGCGCACCTCGGAACCGTAGCGCAGCGTCACCGCGACCAGCCCTTTATCCCACGGCTCCAGCATCACGACGCGCTCGCGTTTCGCCAATACCACCCGCGCCAGCGCCACCATTTCCTTGCCCCGCATCGCCTCGCGGATCACGGCGAAGGCCTCCTGCCCAACCTGATCGCTCGGCACGAGGTAATAGGGCGAATCGAAGTAGCGCTCGTCGATTTGCGCGCGCGGCACGAACTTGTCGATCTCGATCGTATGGTTGCTTTCGATGGCAATGGCGTCGAGTTCGTCGTCATCGACCAGCACGTAGGTGTTCTTGGCGTATTCGTAGCCCCGCGCCTTGTCCGCGCCTTCGACCGGCTCGCGCGTCACTTCGTCGATCATCTGCTGGCGCAGCCGGTTACCGGTGGCGCGGTTGATCTGACGGAACGACACCCGCTCGCTCGACGAGGTCGCCGAGTAAAGCGAAACCGGACACGAGACCAGGGAGAGCTTGAGATAGCCCTTCCAGTAGGGGCGGGACGGAGCCACGGAATCCTCCAGAATCAGGGCCTGTACCGATACTAATACAGGCTTCCGTATTACGCAAAGAATACGGGTAAACCGATTGATATTGCGAAACAATCTACCAGATACTGTGGCCCGTCACGGGACGCGCCCCAAGGCTTTGATCGCGGGCGAAATCGACTGTTTCACCGCCCCGATCTCGCCCCAAGGATCGCCGCGCCGGGCGCGCAACAACTTCGGGACCGTCTTGAGATCGTAACGGGCCGGTTTGAAGCCGCGTTCCAGCTCCTCCCAGCGCACCGGCATCGCGACGGGCGCGCCGGCCCGGGCACGGACCGAATAAGCGGCGACCGCGGTCGAGCCCCGGGCGTTGCGAAGATAATCGACGAAAATCTTGCCCTTCCGCTCCTTCTTGAGCGGGTTGGCGGTGAAGCGGTCCGGGTCGTTCTCGACGGTCAGAAGCGCCACCGCCTGGGCGAAGTTTTTGAGATGGTCCCAATCGATGTCGCGGCGCAGGGGCAGCACGACGTGCAGCCCCTTCCCGCCCGTGGTCTTGACGAACGACGTCAGCTTCAACTGCGTCAGCATCTTGCGCAGCGATTTCGCCGCCGCGATCACGTCGCTGAAGGACAGCGCCGGATCCGGATCGAAATCGAAGATCAGCCGGTCGGGCTTGTCGGGATCGTCGGCCAGCGCGCCCCACGGATGAATTTCGATAATGCCTTCCTGCGCCAGCGCCACCAGATCGTGCGTGTCGCGCAGCACCAGGTACTCCCGCGTGGCGTGCTCTTCCTTGATGGCGACGCGGCGCAGCGATTCGACGCCGTGTTCAAAATGTTTCTGAAAGAAGCACTGGCCGGCGATGCCTTCGGGACAGCGCAGCAGACTCAATGGCCGGCCCGCGATCTCCGGTACGATCCATTCGGCGACGCTCTCGTAATAGCGGGCGAGATCGAGCTTGGTGATCTTGGCGTCGGGAAACACCTTGCGGTCGGGATGGGAGATCACGACACCGGCGACGGTGTTGGCCGGATTGGCGCTTTTCTTCACCGGCGCGGCGCCGCCTAACGCCACGGCGCGCTCGCGGCCGATGCTCGTCGCGGATTTGTCCTCGCGCAGGCCCTGAAATGACGGGTGGCGCAGCACGCCATCGCTGGTCCAATTGCTGAACGCGACCTCGCCGACTAGTTCGGGCCTGACCCAGATGGCGCCTGCCCGTGCCTCTTTCGGCACCTCGGCGTAGGCGGGTTTCGCCGCTTTGAGCCGCAACAGCCGGTCGCGCAGCTCGACCGCCGATTTCGCGGTGAAGCCGGTGCCGACATGGCCGGCATAACGTAGTTCGCCACCGTCATAATAGCCGAGCAGCAGTGCGCCGACGCCGCCCTTGCGCGCGCGTTCGCCCTCGGTGAAGCCGCCGATGACGAATTCCTGGCGCGCGATGCATTTGGTTTTGATCCAGTCGCCAACCCGGCCGGATCGATACGGCGCGTCGGCGCGCTTCGATACGATGCCTTCGAGACCCAACTTGCCGGCGTGTTTCAGGATTTCGTCGCCGTCGCCGGCCATATGGTCGGAATAGCGCAGCGAAGCGGTCTCGGCCTCGGGCGGGATCAGGGCGCGCAGCAGCTTCTTGCGCTCGATCAGTGCCGCGCCGCGCAGATCCTTGCCGTCGAGATATAACAGGTCGAACGCGATCAGCACGAGCCGGACGTCGCGGCCGTCGCTCAATGCTTCTTGCAAATCGCCGAAGTTGGAACCGCCTTTCGCGTCGAGCACCGCCACCTCGCCGTCGAGCGCGAATTGCTTGCCGGGCAAGGCGCGCACCGCGTCGGCGAGACGGCCGAATTTCTTCGTCCAGTCCTGGCCGGTGCGGGTGAGGAACGCGACCTTGTCGCCGTCGCGCCGGCAAAAGACGCGATAGCCATCGATCTTGATCTCGTGGATCCAGTCGTCGCCGTTGGGCGGCATCGTCGCCAGGGTGGCCAATTCGGGTTCGATGAATTTCGGCAGCGCCGCCGCCTTGGCGCCCGTGACCTTGCCGACCGCGGGGGCGCGGCGGGCCGGCACGCGCTTGGCCGGTTTCTCCGGTTTGCCGTCGGCGCGATTGGAGTTCCACACCTTCGCCGCCCGCGGATCGGCGATTTGATCCATGGTCTTGCGGCTGACGACGCTCTCGGCCGCGTCGGCGAGCAGCTCGTCGTTGTCGCCCGGTTTGGCGTATTCGTCGTTCTCCTTGATCAGCAACCAGTTGTCGCCGCGATCGCCCGGCCGGTGCGCGCGCATCCGCACCAGCGTCCAGCCGCCTTTCAGCCGCTCGCCGTGCAGAATGAATTTGACCTTGCCCGACGCGTATTCCTTGGCGACGTCGACGTCGATCCTCTTGTGGCTCCCACGTGCCGCGATCCCACAGCATCACCGTGCCGCCGCCATATTGGCCCTTGGGGATCACGCCCTCGAACTTGCCGTAGTCGAGCGGATGGTCCTCGACTTGGACCGCGAGCCGTTTCACCTCGGGATCGAGACTTGGGCCTTTAGTCACGGCCCAGCTCTTGAGCACGCCGTCGAGCTCCAAACGGAAATCGTAATGGAGCCGCGTCGCGTCGTGCTTCTGAATCAGATAGGAATGGCCGGCCGCGCGCTTAACGCGGCCGGGCTTGGGCTCAGGCGTGCGGTCGAACCGCCGCTTCGCGCGATATCGCGTCAAACTCCCAACGCCGGCCATGCACGCCCCGCGATCGTTGCCGCTCCGTTTTATATAAGACCCGGCGCGCGAAATCGATCCGGGGCGTTTGCGCGTGGCGCGAATTGCCTTATGGCAGACAGCGGGGCCGACGGGGGAACCTCGTGAAAATCGTCATTGTGCTGTTGCGGTCGTGTTTCTGTCTTAGCGGCTGTGGCGTCGCCGCCGCGCCGTGTCGCCTCAGCTCGGCACTGATCAAGATGGTCCCGTTCGTCGGCCATGAAGCCGCGGCGCCGACCGACAGTTGCGCCGGCGCGCTCGACCCGGACGCGGTCACAAGCTCCTAAGGGCAGACGATCGCCCGCGCTTGCTCCGTCGTCGGAAACCAACGATGTTGTAGCCCGACAACGGGGGATCGAGTGCTTCGGTGGAAATCGGTCGGCACGCGCGCGCTAATCCGGCTGGTTATGCGCTCTTACTACCGGGCGATCGAGCCCGGTCTGTTCGCCCTGCGCAAGCGACACCGCTTGGAATTGCTGGGCGTCCGCGATTTAGCGAACGTTCCGGTCGCGCCGCTCGACATGGCGGAGGATCGGCCAGGCTGCACCGAACAATGCCGTCATCAAATCGACGCCGAGCGGCAGCATCTCAAAAAATTCTTGTTCAGCCGGCGGAGCCAATCCGAAGCCTTCTCCCGCTGGCGCGCGGTGCCCCACCTACTCAATCTTGATCTTTATCCCGACTTTGCCAGCTATCTAACCAAAGTCGCGAAGCGCGGCCGAGGGCGCGGCGCCAGCGGTACGCGGAACATCAAGAAGGCGCGCAATCTCGGTTATGTCGCCAGACCGATCGGCCGCGCCGCCTACTATCCCGACATGGTCGACGTTCAGGCATCGAAATTTTTTCGCACTGGCGGCCCGATGCTTGCGGCGATTCCGATGGTCAGACGCGCGATGGCAGCGTCGCGGCCCGGCGACGATTGGTATGGATGTCCCCTGCATTGGGCCGCGGTTTGGGGCGCGTTTATCCGAGAGCGGGACACGTCGGGCGCGGAGCGCGAGAAACTCGCCGCTTATTGCTTCATGCGCCGGGTCGGCAACCGGCTTCATTTGGTGTTGATCATGGGACATGCCGCGCATCTGCGAAACGGCGTGGTCCCGTTTCTGTTTACCGAGATCACGCGTTGGCTCCTCAACCGGCAGGACCCGCATGTCGTCGGCCTGAATTACTTTCAGATCGGCGCGATCGAGCATGGCAAGACGGCGTATCTCGAATGGAAACGGCGATATCAATTCCAGCCGTTTGTTTACGCGTGGGCCGCCGCCTGACTTCGGCAGACCCGCCCTCGCCGATTTAGTTGGCGCGCCCTGCTGGAATCGAACCAGCGACCTGCCGCTTAGAAGGCGGCTGCTCTATCCGCTGAGCTAAGGGCGCCCCGGCACCCTATATACCACAGAGACGTTATCTCGGCCGGTCGTAGCGGAAATTGTCGGCGTAGGACTTGGGCTTGAACTTAGCCTGATGCGGCTTGGCAATGGTGTAGTCGAGGCCGCGCTTTGTGGCATAGGCGACCGCCTCTTCAAGGGTTTCGAACTTGAGGCTGATCTGGTTCAGCGTGTCGGCGGCGCTCGTCCAGCCCATCAGCGGGTCCGGCGTGCGCGGGGTCGCTACCTCGTAATCGAGCACCCAGCGCTGCGTCTTGGCCCTGCCCGACTGCATCGCGGTCTTTGCCGGCCGATATATCCGTGCCAGTGCCATGCCGAAACAATCTCCTAAAGTGACGCCGAAGCGCAAGCGAAGGCGGATGGTCGGGGCGAGAGGATTCGAACCTCCGGCATCCAGCTCCCAAAGCTGGCGCTCTACCAGGCTGAGCTACGCCCCGAAATCCCGCCTCTCGCGATTGGGGTTGTCTTATCGCGCGGGCACTGGAAAAGTTCAAGCAAGCGCGCGATTCTATAACGACACTCTTAACGAGCCCCGCCATGCCCAGTTTCGCCGACCGCGTTGACGACTATATCCGCGACCATTCGCTGCGCGAGGCGCCGCCGTTGAAGGCGTTGCGCCGCGAGAACGAGACCCGGCCGCGCTTCAACATGCAGTTCACGCCGGAATCGGCGCAGCTCGTGCAGATATTGCTGAAGCTGATGGACGCCAAGCGCGGCATTGAGGTCGGCACCTTCACCGGCTACAGCAGCCTCGCCGTCGCTCTGACGCTGCCGGCCGACGGCAAGCTCATCTGCTGCGACGTCAGCGAGGATTACACTGCCGTCGCGCGCCGCCATTGGGAAAAGGCAGGCGTCGCCAGCAAGATCGAGTTGCGGCTCGGTCCCGCGATCGACACGCTTGACGCGCTGATCAAGGCGGCCGGCGGCGGCAAATACGATTTTATGCTGATCGACGCCGACAAGAGCGGCTACGATTCCTATTACGAGCGCGGGTTGGTGTTGTTGCGCGCGGGTGGCCTGTTCGCCATCGACAACGTGCTGTGGGGCGGCGCCGTGATGGAAACGAGCGGCGGCGGCGCCGACACCAAGGCGCTGCGCGCGCTCAACAACAAGATCGCGAAGGACGAACGCGTCGATGTTAGCATGCTGCCGATCGGCGATGGCCTGACCTTGGCGCGGAAGCGCTAATCGCCGGCGCTGCCGAAGCCCTTGTAGCGCACCACATCGCCGATTTTAATGCCGAGGTGCGACACCGTCCCGCCGTTCAGCTCCAGCACGGCGCGCGCCGGCACCCGCGACGGGATGACGTCCTCGGACAGCGGCACCGCGCGCTCGTGAATGTCGACGATGCGGCCGTCCGCGATGAACAGCATGTCGAGCGGGATCAGCGTATTCTTCATCCAGAAGGCGCGCGGCGCTGTATCGCCGAAATCGAACAACATGCCGGCGTCGGGCGCGAGCCGTTGCCGGTACATCAGTCCCTGCTCTTCCTGCGCCGGCGTCGTCGCCAGCTCGACTTCGAAACGCTTCGGCCCGGTTGCGGTCTGGATCACCAAGCTCGACTTTTCGAAGGTCTGGAGCGGTTCGGCATTGCCCGCCGCGGCGGCACCGCACAAAACGAGAAGCAGTAGTAAAATCCGGCGCAGCATCGTCGAGACCCTCAATGGTAAAACGGAAGGCAGTCAGCATAGCATGATGCGCCACGGGAAATCGGCGAGAGGAGACCCGGATGACCAATGACGAAGCCTGGCCGGCGCTGCCGCTGGCGGCGTGGCGCGACACCCGCACGACGCTGCACCTATGGACGCAGATCGTCGGCAAATTGCGCGTGGCCAAAACGCCGTGGCTCAATCACTCCTGGCACAGCGCGCTGTATGTCACGGTGCGCGGCCTGACCACGTCGCTGATCCCGCATGCCGGCGGCGCGTTCGAGGCGGAGTTCGATTTCGTGGCGCATCGATTGCTGCTGCGCACCGACCGCGGCGACGAGGAGGCGATCCCGTTGCGGCCGCAAACGGTCGCCGACTTTTACGCGGCGGTCATGGCGGCCCTCAAGCGGCTCGGCGCGCCCTGTGCGATCGACCGGATGCCGAACGAGTTGCCCGACGCGATCCCGTTCGACCGCGACCATGTCCATGCGGCCTACGACGCGGATTACGCCCATCGCTTCTGGCGCGTGCTGTTGCGGGCGGATCGCGTGTTCAGGCAATTCCGCACCGGTTTCATCGGCAAAGCCAGCCCGGTGCATTTCTTCTGGGGCAGTTTCGATCTGGCGGTGACGCGGTTCTCCGGCCGGCGGGCGCCGCTCCACCCCGGCGGCGTGCCGCATCTATCCGACGCGGTTGCCCAGGAGGCTTATTCGCACGAAGTCAGCAGCGCCGGCTTCTGGCCCGGCGCCGCCGCCGTCGACGACGCGGCGTTCTATTCCTACGCCTATCCGCTACCACCCGGCTTCGACGCGGCGACGGTGCGCCCCGCCGCTGCCTCGTTCAACGCGGCATTGGGCGAGTTCATTCTGCCCTATGAGGCAATGCGCGCCGCGCCGAACCAGGACGAGATGCTGCTTGAGTTCCTCCAAAGCACCTATGACGCGGCGGCCGATCTCGGGCAATGGGACCGGGCCGCGCTCGATTGCGCGACCGGTGCGCCCCGCCGGCCGCGTGCTATCGCCTGACTATTTCATTAGGTCGATCCGCCCCGCGCGACCGTCGATCTCGAGTTGATCCTGCTTTAGTCGCCAGGTTCCCATCTCCCTGTGCGCCTTGAGATAGACCTTGCCGTGCGCCTTGGTTCCGGTGACCGAGAACGATAGTTCGGCGTCGCCCGAACCCCCGCTCGACGTGTTGATGCTGCCCATCGCCGTGCCGGTCTCGATCGGCGGGCCGAGCAACGTTACCGCCTCCGTGTCGGCGTTGAGCGCCTTGACGCCGAGCTGATATGCCTCGGAGCCCTTGAGCGCGTGGATGACGAAAAAGAAGATCCCGATGAAGAAAAGGATGCTGACGACCAGCACGCCCAACCCCGCAAATGCCCACGTCCGCTGCACCCGTCGGAAATGCGCGACGCTTTCCCATTTGCGGTTGCGCCACGCCCACGCGCTGCCTTTCGCGCCGAGAACGAAAATCCAGATAAAGCCGAAGAACGGAATGAAGGCGAGCAACGCGATCGGCGTGCTGTTGCCTAGCCCCCAAATCCAATTGAGCAGGAACGCGCCCCAATTCCACCGGTTGATCTCCGGCGGCACGACCGCGGTCTTGCCATGGCCGGATGTGTTTTCGGCTGCCATCGCCATATCAAGCTCCCCCTTGCCGCGCGATCCGCGACAGGAATTATAGCGCGGCGCCGCGCGGCGATCTTCTGTTGCTTGCTGCGTCACAGCCGCGACGATAGGCTCGCGACGGATTTGAGGAGATAGTCGCTCATGGACATGACCGGTGAATACCGGATTCCGGCGCCGCGCCAGAAAGTATGGGAAGCGCTCAACAACCCGGATGTGCTGAAAGCGTCCATTCCCGGCTGCGAGAGCATCGAAAAGCTATCCGATACGGAAATGACCGCCCGGGTGTCGGCCAAAGTGGGTCCGGTCTCGGCGAAATTCACCGGCAAAGTGGTCCTGAGCGATCTCGATCCGCCGAATGGCTATCGCATTTCCGGCGAAGGCAGCGGTGGCGCGGCCGGCTTCGCCAAAGGCGGCGCCACCGTAGCGCTGGCCGACGATGAGGCCGGCGGCACCGTCCTCAGCTACAAGGTCGACGCGCAGATCGGCGGCAAACTGGCGCAAATCGGCTCGCGCCTGATCGACGGCGTCGCCCGCAAGATGGCCGACGATTTCTTCAGCCGCTTCAGCGCCGCCGTCGTCGCCGCGAACGCACCGGCGCCGGCGACCCCGGCAGAGGAACTGTTGCCGGCCGCCGCGCCAGCGCCATCGATCACGGTGCCAACCGACGCAACCGGCGAAAGCATCGTCCTGCCGCCGACCCCCGGCATTGCACCGCAGCCACAGGCATTCACGCCGCCACTACCCAAAACGGTGCCGACCGCGCCCACCGGTATGCGCCTCCCGCCGTGGGCGTGGATCATCGGCCTAATTATCGTCGTCGCGATCATTCTCGCGATCTTTGTCTAGCCCCGCCGCGTCGTTTCCTGCCGTAAATTTTTCCGCCGCGCTTGACCGGATGGCGTCGGATGGTGAAACTCGCGGCCAACGAAAACCCCTAGTAAATCGCTATATTCAGAAGGGAATGACGCTATGCCCTCCGTGACATTGACCGTAAACGGCAAGAAGGCGACCGCCGAAGTCGAGAACCGCACGCTGCTCGTCCAGTTGTTGCGCGAGCATCTCGGTCTCACGGGGACTCACGTCGGCTGCGACACGAGTCAGTGCGGCGCCTGCGTCGTTCATGTCGACGGCGTGTCCGTCAAAAGCTGCACGCTCCTTGCCGTGCAGGCGGAGGGCGCGAACGTTCTTACCATCGAAGGGCTGGCCAACGGCAATCAGCTCCATCCGATGCAGGAGGCATTCCGCGAAAATCATGGGCTGCAATGCGGTTTCTGCACGCCCGGCATGGTGATGAGCGCGGTCGATCTCGCCAACAAGAACAAGCACCCGAGCGAGCAGGAAATTCGCGAGTGGCTCGAAGGCAACATCTGCCGCTGCACCGGCTACCATAACATTGTGAAGGCGATCAAAGCCGGCGCGGAGGCGATGGCTGGAGGCCGCTAATGCCCGATACCGGCATCGGCGCCGTCCGCGGTCGCGGGCGCGCTCGGCGCGCGGGCCGGTCTGTATGAAATGGCTGAGGTGCGGGTCCACCCGACCGGCTCCATCACCATGTTCACCGGCACGCACAGCCACGGCCAAAGCCACGAAACCACCTTCGCGCAGGTCATTTCCGACCGGCTCGGCGTGCCAATCGAGAATATCGACGTGGTGCACGGCGACACCGGGAAATCGGCGTTCGGCATGGGCACGTATGGCTCGCGCTCGTTGCCGGTGGGCGGCTCGGCGCTGGTCAAGGCGCTCGACAAGATCGTCGATAAGGGCAAGAAGATCGCGGCGCACTTGATGGAAGCGTCGGAGGCGGACATAGAGTTCAAGAACGGCGCTTACACCGTCGCCGGCACCGACAAGTCGACGCCGTTCGGCGCGGTCGCCTTCGCCGCCTATGTGCCACACAACTATCCGCTCGAAACCCTGGAGCCAGGGCTGGACGAGACCGCCTATTACGACCCGAAGAACTTCACCTTCCCGTCCGGCACGCATATCGCCGAGGTCGAGATCGACCGCGACACCGGCGACGTGACGCTGGTCAATCTCGTCGCCGCCGACGATTTCGGCACCATCGTCAATCCGATGGTGGTCGAGGGCCAGGTCCATGGCGGCTTGGCACAGGGCGTCGGCCAGGCGCTGTTGGAGAACGCGGTCTACGACGCCAAGAGTGGCCAACTCGTGACCGGCTCGCTGATGGATTACTGCATGCCGCGCGCCGACAACCTGCCGTCGTTCACCGTCGGCACACACGCGACCAAGTGCACGCATAACCCGCTCGGCGTCAAAGGCTGCGGCGAGGCCGGAGCCATCGGCGCGCCGGCGGCAGTCATGAACGCCGTCGTCAACGCGCTGAACACGGTCGGCGTCAACGATCTCACCATGCCGGCGACGCCCGAGAAAGTCTGGCGCGCCATCCACGGCCGCGTGGCGGCCTGATCCGATTAAACAGGGGAGCAACCCATGTACGACTTCAAATATCAAAAAGCCTCCAGCGTCGCCGACGCCGCCAAGGCAATCGGCGCGGACGGCGACGCCAAGTTGGTCGCGGGCGGCATGACGCTGATCCCGACGCTGAAGCAGCGGCTGGCCAAGCCCTCGACGCTGATCGATCTCGGCAGTATCGCCGAGCTCAAGGGTATCAAGCGCGACGGCAACGCCATCGTCATCGGCGCGATGACCAAGCATATCGAGGTCGCGAACTCGCCCGAAGTGACGAGCGCGATTCCGGCGCTGGCCGACCTCGCCTCGCATATCGGCGACCCGGCGGTGCGCAACCGCGGCACGATCGGCGGCTCGATCTCGAACAACGACCCCGCGGCCGATTATCCCTCGGCGGTGGTCGCGCTCAACGCGACGGTCATCACCAACAAGCGCAAGATCGCGGCCGACGATTTCTTCAAGGGCATGTTCGAAACGGCGCTCGCCGCGGACGAGATCGTGACGGCGGTGAGCTTCCCGATCCCCGAGAAGGCCGCCTACATGAAGTTTCCGAACCCGGCGTCGCGCTATGCCATCGTTGGCACCTTCATCGCCAAGACCGGCAACAATGTTCGGGTCGGCGTCACCGGCGCCGGTCCCGTCGTGTTCCGCTGGAAAGATGCTGAAGCGGCGCTCGGCAAATCCTGGAACGCCGACGCGCTCAAGAGCCTGTCGGTGAAGGCGGACGGCCTCAACAGCGACATCCACGCCTCGAGCGAATATCGCGCCCATCTCGTCGGCGTGATGGCCCGCCGCGCGGTGGCCAAAGCCGGGTAGAATAACCGGGCCGCGGATCAGGGCGAATTGATGGTATCGAAGACGGCCGCGACGCTTGCCGTCCTCGCTGCTTTTGTCGCGTCAGCCATGCCGCCGAGGACGCTGACGACGCCCAACGCGGCGGCGAAAGGCCTATTACAAGGTCTATAACCGGGACGGCAAGCACGACCTGATTCAGACGCTGGCCGGCTGGCGCGTCGACGATCTTGAATATTACGGCACCTGGGATTTCGGCCCCAAAGGCCGGATAAGCGAAGAGCTCAAGGCAATCGACAAGCTCTCCCGGCAGGATTTGACGGACGCTTCCCAACGCGACGGGGATATGCCAGGATATCCCTATCAGGAGCGAGCCATGCCAAAAGTCACGGTCGGTAAGTGGGGCAAGAACGTCGCCCTTCGCATGCCTGCCGAAATTGTCCAGGCAACGGGATTAAAAATCGGCGAGGAAGTCGAGGTCGATGTCGGCGGCAGCAACGGTGACATCGTGATTCATCGCCCCGACGCGCAAACACGCGCCAAGGCGCGGAAGGCCGCGGATGAGATCAAAAAAATGAGCCGCGGCCATTCGCTGCGAGGCCTTAGCATTCGCGAACTTATTGGGCGGGACGATCATTGAGACTTGTGCTCGATGCATCGATGGCTATTGCTTGGTATTTCCCTGAGGATCGAGGATCGAACATCCACGCCACGCTCGACCGCGTGACTATCGACGGCGCATGGGTCCCCTCAATATGGCGGTTGGAAATGGCCAACACGCTCCGAAACGCCGTCCGCACCAAGCGATGCCGCTCAGACTATCCCGAACGATGTTTCGAACGGCTCAATCGCTTGCCGATCGCCCTCGACGACGAAACCGATCGTCATGCCTGGGGCCGCACGAGGGAATTGTCGAGCGAATACAGTCTCACGGTCTATGATGCCGCCTATCTTGAGCTGGCGCTGCGCCGCAAACTGCCGCTTGCCTCCTGCGACAAAGAACTGATCAAGGCCGCCAGGCGCATCCATATTGAAGTGCTAGCCGGTTAAGCGCCACGCAGCTATTGTAACCGGCATATCCCACCCGATATCGAGTTTCCGGAAATCATGCCTGCCCTGCCCGCTTCGGTAAGCGATACGCTTCAACTTCTCGACCGCGGTCATTACGTCGCCGACCGCAGCCTCGCGACCGCCGTGTATCTTGCGTTGAGCCTGAAACGGCCGCTGTTTCTCGAGGGCGAGGCCGGCACCGGCAAGACCGAGATCGCGAAGGTGCTGGCCGAAACGCTGGGCCGCAAGCTGATCCGCCTCCAATGTTACGAAGGGTCTCGACGTCGCGTCGGCCGTGTACGAATGGAACTACGCGCGGCAGATGATCGAAATCCGCCTAGCCGAGACCGGCGAGGAAAGCCGCGACACGGTCGAGGAAAATATTTTTTCCGACCGGTTCCTGATAAAGCGGCCGCTATTGCAAGCGTTAGAGCCGGACATTGCCGGGCCGCCGGTGCTGCTCATCGACGAGCTCGACCGCACCGACGAACCGTTCGAGGCGTATCTGCTCGAAACATTGTCCGACTTTCAAATCACCATTCCCGAAGTCGGCACGGTGAAAGCGGATCATCCACCGATCGTGGTCATCACCTCGAACCGCACCCGCGAAATCCACGACGCGCTGAAGCGGCGCTGTTTCTATTTCTGGGTCGATTATCCGAACGCCGCGCGCGAGCTGGAAATCCTCCGGATCAAGGCGCCGGGTGCCGCCGAAGGTTTGAGCCGCGAGGTCGTCGCCTTCGTGCAGAAGCTGCGCGGCATGAAGGATCTGTTCAAGCTGCCGGGCGTGGCCGAGACCATCGACTGGGCGCACGCGCTGTCGCAGCTCGACGTGCTGGCGCTGACGCCCGAGGCGATCAACGACACGCTCGGCGTGTTGCTGAAATACCAGGACGACATCATGAAAATCCAAGGCTCCGAGGCCGAGCGCCTGTTGCGCCAGGTCAAGCAGGAGCTTGCGGCGGCGCAGTAATCGCCATGCCCGACGACGCGCTGACCCTGCCCGCCCGCCCCTTGGGCGATGGCCGGCTCCTGGAAAACATCATGTATTTCGCGCGTGCGCTGCGCGCGGCAGGGCTGCCGATCGGGCCGGGCAAGGTGCTGGTCGCGGTCGAGGCGCTGCAAAAGGCGGGCATCGAAAGCCGCGACGACTTTTACTGGACGCTGCATTCTGTATTCGTGAATCGCCGCGATCAGCGCGAGCTGTTCGATCAGGCGTTCCACATCTTCTGGCGCAATCCGCAATTGCTCGAACGCATGATGCAGATGCTCATGCCCGATTTGCGAACGGAGGTCGCGCCCGGCGAAGAAATGAACCGCCGCCTCGCGGAGGCATTGAAGGCACCGGGCGGCGCCGAAGGCCAGGAGCGTGAGCAGAAGCAGGAACTCGAAATCGACGCGCGCATGACCTTCTCCGAGCGCGAAGTCTTGCAGCGGATGGATTTCGAGAAAATGTCGCTGGAGGAGCTGGAGCGGGCCAAGAGCGCGATCCGCCACATACGCCTGCCGATCCGCGACGTGCCGACGCGGCGCTTCGAGGCCGATACGCGCGGCGCCCGCGCCGACATGCGCGCCACGCTGCGGGCGCAGATGCGCTCGGGCGGGATGCTGGCCCTCAAACGACGCAGCCGCCGCTCGCGCCCGCCGCCGCTGGTCATCCTGTGCGATATTTCCGGGTCGATGGCGCGGTACAGCCGCGTCTTCCTGCATTTCGTCCATGCCGTCACCAACGACCGCGATCGAGTCTATACGTTCCTGTTTGGCACGCGTCTGACCAACATCACGCGCTATCTGCGCGCAGCCGACGTCGACGAAGCGCTCGACGCGGTGGCGGGCGCGGTCGAGGATTGGTCGGGCGGCACGCGGATCGGCCACACCCTTCATGTCTTCAATCGCGACTGGTCGCGCCGGGTCTTGGGCCAGGGCGCAGTGGTTATCCTCATTTCCGATGGGCTCGACCGCGACGCCGGCACCGATATCGGCCGCGAGATGGAGCGGCTGCACAAATCGAGCCGCCGGCTGATCTGGCTGAACCCACTGTTGCGTTATGAGGGGTTTGCGCCAAAATCACTGGGGGTGCGGGCAATCCTGCCCCATGTTGATGAGTTCCGGCCCGTCCATAGCCTCGAAAGCCTGGAAGAGCTGGTTTTAGCGTTGAGCAAGCCGGGTCCGCGGCGTTTGGATGCTGCGGCGGCCTGGCGGGAAGCGGGGTAACATGGAAAGCGCTGGCGACAACGAACAGATCCTGGGCCAGGCCGCGAAATGGCGCGGCGAGGGCAAGGGCGTGGCCTTGGCCACGGTGGTCTCGACCTGGGGCTCGTCGCCCCGGCCGAGCGGCTCCAAGCTGGTGATCGCCGATGACGGCAATTTCCTCGGCTCGGTATCGGGCGGCTGCGTCGAAGGCGCGGTCATCGAGGAGGGGCTGAAGGCGATCAAGGACGGCCAGCCGCGGGTCCTTTCCTTCGGCGTCACCGACGAGCGGGCGTGGGAAGTCGGCCTCGCCTGCGGCGGCAAGATCGATGTTTTCGTCGAGCCCGTCGAATGAATATAAAACTATTAAATCAGGCGCTTGCCGCCAGCCGTTCCGGCAAGGCGGCAGCCCTTGCCACCAATCTCAAGGACGGTCAGCAGAGCCTGATCGAAGGCGCTGAGGTTAGGGGAAATTTGTCCGTCACCGATGTCATCATGGCGGCAGTCAAGCGCGCCTGGGAGCGCGACGAGAACGACACCGTGATGACCGGCGACGGCAAGATCTTCATCGAGATCTTCAATCCGCGCCTGCGGATGCTGATCGTCGGCGCGGTCCATATCGCGCAGCCGCTCGCCCGCATGGCTGCGCTGACCGGTTATCTCGTCACGATCATCGATCCGCGCAGCGCCTTCGCCAGCGCCGAGCGATTTCCCGATGTGACGATCAACGGCGAGTGGCCGGACGACGCGATGAAGCAGTCCTGAAGCCCGACCGCCGCACCGCCGTCGTCACCGTGACGCACGACCCCAAGCTCGACGACCCGGGCCTGGCCGAAGCGCTGCGTTCCGACGCGTTCTATATCGGCGCGTTAGGTTCGCGCAAAACCCATGGCCGACGGCTCGAGCGGCTGCGTGAGTTGGGTTTCACCGACGAGCAAATGGCACGGATCCACGGTCCGGTCGGGTTGAAGATCGGCGCCATTTCGCCGGCGGAGATCGCGGTGTCGATCATGGCCGAAGTGACGCAGATCCTGCGCGCCCCCGTCGAGCAGGCAAAAGCCGAACGCGCCGCCGCGAAAGCCGCCTCCCGCGAGGCCGCCGAGTGAAATTCGGCGCGTTGCCGCTTGCCGAGGCGCAAGGGGCGGCGCTTGCCCATAGCATCGTCCTGCCCGGACGCGGGCTGAAGAAAGGTCGAGTCCTCACCGCCGAGGATATCGCGGCGCTCAAGGCGGCCGGCAAGACCAGTGTCGTCGCCGCCAAGCTCGAACCGGGCGATATCGGCGAGAACGAGGCCGCCGCGATGACCGCCGAAGCGTTGGCGGCACCCGGCATCAGCGTCGGGACCACCCTTTACCGGCCGCGTCAATTTCTACGCGCAAGCGTTGGGGCTGTGCGTCGTCAACCGGGAGGCGGTCGACGCCTTCAATCTGGTGGACGAGACCGTCACCGTGTCGACGGTCGACCCCTACACCGTGGTCGCGCCAAAACAGATGGTGGCAACGGTCAAGATCATCCCGTTGGCCGTGCGCGGCGATGTGGTCGCAGCCTGCGCCGCCAAAGCGCGCGCGATGGCGCCGGCCTTCCACGTGGTTCCGTTTGAGGAGAAGCATGTCGCGCTGATCCAAACGCGCCTGCCCGGCCTCAAGGAGAGCGTACTCGACAAGACGGTGACGACGACGCGCGACCGGCTCGCGGCGCTCGGCAGCGTCCTGGTCGCGGAAAGCCGCTGCGCGCACGAGGAAACCGAGCTGGCCGAACAGATCCACATCGCCATCCGCAGCGGCGCCGACATGGTGCTGATCGCGGGCGCCTCGGCGATCATCGATCGGCGCGACGTAATTCCGGCCGCGCTGACTCTGGCCGGCGGCACGATCATCCATTTCGGCATGCCCGTCGATCCGGGCAATCTGATGCTGATGGGCGCGTTGAACGGCCTGCCGGTACTCGGCCTGCCGGGCTGCGCGCGCTCGCCCAAAGTCAACGGCTACGACTGGGTGCTGCAACGCCTTTGCGCCGGATTGCCCGCCGGGCCGAACGACGTGATGCGGATGGGTGTCGGCGGCCTGCTCGCCGACATTCCGACGCGTGGCCTGCCGCGCGCCGCGACCGCCGCCGGCGCGACCGAGGCCGCGCCGCGTGCGCCACGCATCGCCGCGGTCATTCTCGCGGCCGGGCAATCGACCCGGATGGGGACGGTCAACAAGCTCACCATCGACATCGACGGCAAGCCGATGGTGCGTCATGCCGCCGAGGCGGCGCTCGCCTCGCGGCGCGGCCTGTGATCGCGGTCACCGGCCATCAGCGCGGCGAGGTCGAGGCGGCGCTCAAGAGCCTTCCGCTTGCCCTCGCCCACAATCCCGACTACGCGCAAGGTCTTTCGACCTCGATGAAGGCCGGGCTCGCTGCCCTGCCCTCCGATATCGACGGCGCGATCGTGTTGTTGGGCGACATGCCGCGGATCGACGCGCGCGAAATCGACAAGCTCATCGCCGGCTTCAACCCGGTCGAGGGCCGCGCCATTATCGTGCCGACGCGCAAGGGCAAGCGCGGCAATCCGGTTTTGCTCGGCAAGCAGTTATTCCTCGAACTGGCGCGGGTCGAGGGCGATAGCGGCGCGCGCGAAGTGATCGCCAACCATCCCGACCTGGTCGCCGAAATGGAGATGGACGGCGACGGCGTGCTGACCGACATCGACACGCCGCAGGCGCTCGCCAAGTTCAAATCGGCGCGCCCGAAACAGCTCGCGAGCTAATTGCCGGCGGGCGACAGCCCGATCATTTCCTGACGGGCCACGGCCGGGTCCATGACCCGATTCCCGAATACGCTCGGCTGATAGATCGACGGTCCCGAATTCATGCCGCCCGCGTTGAACTGAATGCCGTAGCCGGGCACGAAAAAGACCCGGATGAACGTGGTGCTATTCGGCGCAACCGTCACCGAGCCGTACTGGTCCTGGTAGGGAACGTCGCTGCTGACGCCGATCTTGTAGGTGCCGGGCGGAACGTCGCGGAAAAAATAGCTGCGTTCGCCGAGATTGCCGATCTTGTCGTCGTTCAGGAACACCCCGGTCCAGCGCGTCACTTGGTTGGTTTCGATCGAGCGGTAAAAATAGAGCCGGGCGAGCGCGGGCGATGACGGTCCCGGAAAATTCTGCGCATGCGCGGCGGTCGCGACAAAAGCGAACGCCAGCAGCGCTAGCGGGAAGGAACGCCTCATGCGCGACCTCATTCTTGCGGATGCAGCTTGGCCAGCCGCGCCATCGCCAGCAGCGGCTCGACGACAATGTCGGCGAACGTCGCAGGACCATTATAGCTGTACGGGCTGGTGATCGATTGCGCCGCGTAAAAGTCGATCGAATAGACCTGCACGAAGACGGTGCCGCCACGCGGCACGGTGACGGTCGCGAATTGATGCGAATGGATGCCCTCCGAGCGGACGGTGATCGTGTACGTGCCCGGCGCCACGTCGCGATAAAAAAAGCCGCCTTGACCGAGCGTTCCGACTGGTTTGCCGTTGAGCGACACCGACGTCCATTGCATCGTCCCGGTCGCGTCGTAATCGCGGAAGAAGTAGATGCGTGCCAGCGTCGGGCTGCCCGGATGCATCGTCGCCGGCACGGGCACCGGCGGCGGCGCCACGGGCGCGGCGTAAGGACCGGCGACGATCTCGTCGCAGGCCGTCAATCCGATTGTCAGTACGAGCGCCGCCAGCAGCGCAAAATGCTTGGTCATCGGATTCCTTTCGTCAGACCCCCCAATACCGCCCCGTCGCCGCCACGGCGACCACGATCAAACCAAGATAGAGATTGAACACGACGATCATGCGGATCTGGTTGAGCGCGACGGCACCGCCGAGGAAGTCGCTCCGGTCCAGCGCCTGTCGCATGCGGCGCCAGGGACCAAAAAACAGATGGCCGAAGGCGAGCATCATCACGATGCCGAGACCCAACATGACGTTGACGTATTCGGGCGCCGTGGCGAAGCCGCCGAAATCGCGGAAGATCATGCCGAAACCGGTCACCAGCAGCAGCACGACGATCACCCATACCGCCGGAAAGAAGCGATCGAACACGCGGCGGAACAGCGGCAGCCGCACCGGCGGTTCCAGCGCCATCGCCGCAGGCCGCATCATGAAATGCGCGAACACCATGCCGCCGACCCAGATCACCGCCGAGATTATATGGATCAACAGCATCACGATCATCGGCGCGTTCATGGTTTCGTTTCCTCTTTCTATTTTTTGCGCGGCGTTCGCGGTTTTGGCGCGCGCATGATACCGCGCAACGTGCGGCGCACTCCCGGCGGCTGCGACGCGATCGCCTCGTTCATGGCGCGCAAACGGCGGCGCATGGCATAAACCTGATCGAGCAAGCTCAGCACGACCGGCAGCGCATCGTCGCCGATCGCGAGGTCGCGGCGCAGGTCATGGATAAGGCGGACCCGCGCGACATCGATCTCGCGGAAAATCAATACGCCGCGCGCGCGTTCCGGGCGAACCCAACCTTCGGCGATCCACGCGCGCAGTTCGGCCTCGCGGATTCCGCCGACGGTGCGGATCACGGTCTCCAACGTGATCATCCGAGTTTGCTCCGTGGATCGTAAGACTGTTTCGGCGCCCACTCCTTGAGGAACGCCGCCAGCTCGGCGTCCGGTTGATCCGGCAGCATCACCTTCAGCGTGACATATTGGTCGCCGCGCTCGCCCTTGAGGCCCGGTTTCGGCGCGCCCTTGCCCTTCAGGCGCAGCGCGCGGCCGGAATTCGAATTGACCGGGATGGTCATGGTGACGCTGCCGTCGGCGGTCGGCACCGCGACCTTGCCGCCGAGCACGGCCTCGCCTAGCGTCACCGGCAGATCCATGTGGATGTCGTCGCCCTCGCGCCGGAACAGCGGATGCGGCGCGACATGCACCTCGATCAACGCGTCGCCCGGCGGACCGCCGCCCAGCCCTTCGCCGCCCTGCCCGCTGAGCCGCAGTATTTGCCCGTCGCGCAGGCCTGCGGGAATCCGGACGTCGAGGCTCTTGCCGCCCGGCAGGTCGAGACGCTTCTGCGCGCCGTTGATCGCGTCGAGGAAATCGACGTTGAGCAGATAGTGCCGGTCCTCGCCGCGCATGCGGAATTGCCGCGCGCCCGCTTCAGCGCCGCGTCCGGCGGCCTGGCCCGCGCCGCCAAAGAAAGAGAACAGATCGTCGAGGTCTTCCTGCGACATGTTCTGCGCGCCGCGGAAGCCCGACCCCTGATAGCGCTCGCCGGCATCGGCCTCGGCGTAATGACGGTAGGCGCCATAAGGATTCTGCGGCTTCTCGGCGCCGCTCGCATCGATCTCGCCCCGGTCGAAGCGCGCGCGCTTGTCCTTGTCGCCGATGATGTCGTACGCCGAGCTAAGTTCCTTGAACTTGGCCTCGGCCTGCTTGTTGCCGGGATTCAAATCGGGATGGAATTTCTTGGCGAGCTTGCGGTAGGTCGTGCGGATCTCGTCGTCCTTCGCGTCCGCTTTCACGCCCAGCACGTCGTAGGGGTTACGGGAAACCACGCGCTAGACCGCCAATCCCGAAAGCCGCGCGCTTTCCGTCCAGAGCCGCCGCGCCGCGTCGAAATCCTGCCCCTCGGCGCTGGTCTGCGCGGCGTGCCGCTGCCGATAGTAGCCGCCGCTGAAACCATTCACCTCGGGCGACGACGCGAGATAGACGATGGTCTCCGCGCCTTGCTCGACCCGGATCGCGCCCAGCATCGCGAGGCGGATCGCGAGCCGCGCGACCAGACCGTTATCGGCGCCGAACCGAGTGGCGACGAAGCCGGGATGGAGGCAATTGGCGGTGACGCTGGTCCCGGTCAACCGCCGCGCCAGCTCGCGCGTGAACAGGATATTGGCAAGCTTGGACCGGCCGTAGACCGCGCCCATGCTGTAATGGTCGGTCGCTTGCAGATCGTCGAAATCGAGCTTCTTGCCCCAATGCGCCGCCGACGCCGTGGACACGATGCGGCCGGCCCCGGACGCCTGCACACGGTCGAGCAGAATGTTGGTGATGACGAAATAGGCCATGTGGTTGAGGGCGAAGGTCATCTCCAACCCCTCGTCCGTTTCGCGCCGCGACGAGAACATTGCGCCCGCGTTATTGATCAGCACGTCGATGCTCGGCTCGGCATTGCGGATTTCGGTCGCAACCCGCTTTTGTTCCGATATCAGCGACAGGTCGGCGTAGTAGATGCTTGCCGGTACGCTCGGTACCGCGGCGCGAAGCCGTGCCAATGCCGCATCGCCCCGGGCCCGGTCGCGTCCGACCAGCACGAGACGCGCGCCCATCTTGGCGAGTTCTTCAGCCGCTTCGAGTCCGAGGCCGGATGTCGCCCCGGTGATGACGCAGACCTTGCCTTGCATGGGTGGTCTCCCTTGACGCACTAATATGACCGCGCCGGTTGACGCGGCAAGAGCCTATGCTTAGCGTCCGCGTTTCTCTCGCGGAATATTTCACCATGCCCAAGAAACCGGAACTCGACGCCGCCACGGCGCGGCGGATCGCCGACGCGCTGGATCGCTTGGCGCCGCCGGCCGCGCCCAAGAACGATCTTGCCAAGGCCGATGCCTTTGTCTGGCACGCGGATCGCGGCTGGCTCGAGCCGGTGACGCGCGTCAACCGGGTCGACATCGACTTGCTGCAAGGCATCGACCGGGTGCGCGACATCCTGCTCGACAATACGCGCCGCTTCGCCGAAGGCCTACCCGCCAACAACGTGCTGCTATGGGGCGCGCGCGGCATGGGCAAGAGCTCGCTGATCAAGGCGGTCCACGCCGCGATCAACGCCAAGACGCCGCGTCGGCTGGTGCTGATCGAGATTCACCGCGAGGACATCCCGTCCCTGCCCCATCTCCTGGCGCTGTTGCGCGGCACCAAGCGGCGCTGCGTCCTATTCTGCGACGATCTTTCGTTCGACGCCCAGGATACCAGCTACAAGTCGCTCAAGGCGGTGCTCGAAGGCGGCATCGAAGGCCGCCCTGACAATGTCGTGCTTTACGCGACATCGAACCGGCGGCACCTCATGTCGCGCGACATGATCGAGAACGAGCGCTCCACCGCGATCAATCCCAGCGAGACGGTTGAAGAAAAGGTTTCGCTCAGCGACCGGTTCGGCCTATGGCTCGGCTTCCACGCCTGCGATAATGAGACATACCACGCAATGGTGCGGGGTTATGCCGCGCGCTACGGCTTGTCGCTGCCGGAAGAGCAGTTGAAGGCGGAGGCGAGCGAGTGGGCGATCACCCGCGGCGCCCGCTCCGGCCGCGTGGCGTGGCAATACATTCAGGACCTGGCCGGCCGCCTCGGCAAGACGATCGGGGCGTAGCTATTCCCCGATGGAGGCCTGTTGCTCCGGCGGCAGAAATTGCATCGGGTCGACCGGGCTGCGACCGCGGCGGATTTCGAAATGGAGTTGCGGCTCGTTGACCTCGCCGGTGGCGCCGACGCGACCGATCGTTTGGCCGCGCGCAACGCGGTCGCCCTTATGCACCAGCAGCACCGAATTATGCGCATAAGCGGTGAGGAAGCCGCCTTCGTGTCTGATCAGCACCAGATTGCCGTAACCGCGCAACTCGTTGCCGACATAGACCACTTCGCCGCCCGCGGCGGCGTAGACGGGCGCACCGGCATGCGCGGCAATGTTGATACCGTCGTTCTGGATTCCGTTGCGGCCCGCGCCATAGCCTTCCACGACGCGACCGCGCACCGGCCAGATGAATCCATGCGCGCCGATCGCGGCCGGTGGCGAGGCATCACGCGGCGGCGGTACGATGACGGCCGTTGCGGTATGGACGGCGGATGGTCGCTTCTCCGTCGCCGCCTCCGCCATACGCGTGGCGTGCCCGTCGCGCGGCGGCACTTCGGCTGAATCGATGCGATCCGTGGTCGGCGCCGCCTCGGCGGTTTTGGCCGCTGGCGGCTCGGGCCGTTGCCACCGGCCGTAGCGCGATGGCGGCGGCGGCACAGCGGCGTATGCCGGCTCGTTCGCGGGCACGGCGCGCGGCAGCGTCAGTGTCTGGCCGACCTCAAGCCAGTACGGCGATACCAAGTGATTCGCATCGATGATCGCCCGGGTGGAAACGCCATAGCGCGCGGCGATGCCCGACACCGTGTCGCCGCGCGCGACGCGAATCGTCGTGCCGGCCGACCCGGCTCCCGAGTCCCACCCCGTCACCGGCGCCGGCGCGTAGCGCGGCGCGCAAGCGGCGGTAAGCGCAGCCAGTGCCAGCACGATGCTAATATGGAACTTCATCTAATCAGTATAACCGATTGAGAAGTCTCCGTCATTCGCGATTTTAAGAGATACCGTGCCGGGGTAATCCCCGAACCAGCGGTACGAATCGCACCTCCGCCAGCTCCTCGACGCGATGGCTGTCGCCCGTTCGATGGACCCGGACGAGTCGCTGCTCGCGCCGCTCCGGCCCAACCGGCGCGATCATCACGCCGCCGTCGCGAAGCTGTTCCACCAGCCGCAGCGGCAATTCCGGCGCGGCGGCGGTGACGATGATGCGGTCATAGGGCGCGGCCTCGCGCCAGCCCTTGGTGCCGTCGCCGAAGCGGCTGGTGATGTTGTGGATGTGTAGCGCGACGAAGCGCCGGGTCGCTTCCTTGAGCAGCGCTTGGTGCCGCTCCAGCGTGAAGACGCGGCGGCACAGGCGCGACAACACCGCCGCCTGATAGCCGGAGCCAGTACCGATCTCCAAGACGCGGTGCTTGTCCTCGAGCTGCAACATTTCCGTCATCAGCGCGACGATAAAAGGCTGGCTGATGGTCTGCGCCCGGCCGATCGGCAGCGGAATGTTTTCGTAGGCACGGTCCTGAAACGTCGCCGGCACGAACAGCTCGCGCGGCACGCTCTCGACCGCTTTCAACACGCGCTCGTCGGTAATGCCATCGCGGCGTAGCTCGGCAAGCAGACTCAGTTTCTTATTGGAAAAGTCGAACGGCATTTCCCTAGTCCCCCGCCCCGATCGTTTCCTGCCCCACATATGGACGCAACGCGTCCGGCACCGCGATGGTGCCGTTGCCGCGCTGATAATTTTCCAACACCGCAATCAGCGTGCGGCCGATGGCGAGACCGGAGCCGTTGAGCGTCGCGACGAAGCGTACGCCTTTCCCTTCTTTCGGCCGAAAGCGCGCGTTCATGCGCCGCGCCTGGAACTCGCCGCAATCGGAGCAGGAGGAGATTTCGCGATACGCGTTCTGCCCCGGCAGCCACACCTCGATGTCGTAGGTCTTGCGCGCGGCAAATCCCATGTCGCCGGTGCAGAGCAGCACCACGCGATGGGCGAGATCCAGCCGCTTCAGCACTTCCTCGGCGCAGGCGGTCATGCGCTCGTGCTCTTCCGCCGCGCGGTCGGGATGAACGATCGACACCAGCTCGACCTTCTCGAACTGATGCTGGCGGATCATGCCGCGAGTGTCCTTGCCGGCGGCGCCCGCTTCGGAGCGAAAGCACGGCGTCCACGCCGTCATGCGCCGCGGCAGTTTCGCCTCCTCCAGAATCTCGCCGGCGGCGAGATTGGTCAGCGGTACCTCCGCGGTCGGGATCAGCCACAGACCGTTGGTGGTCCTGAACAAGTCCTCGCTGAATTTCGGCAGCTGCGCCGTGCCGTACGCGGTCGCGTCGTTGACCAGCAGCGGCGGATTCACTTCGGTATAGCCGAACTCGCGCGTGTGCAGATCGAGCATGAACTGGCCAAGCGCGCGATGAAGCCGCGCCAGCATGCCCGACAGCACGACGAAGCGCGCGCCCGACAATTTGCCGCCCGCGGCGAAATCCATGCCGTGCAGCCCCTCGCCAAGCGCGACGTGATCCTTCGGCGCGAAGTCGAATGTGGGCGGCGTGCCGACAATGCGCACGACCTTGTTCGCGGTCTCGGCAGCGCCGTCGGGCACATCGTCGGCGGGGAGGTTCGGATAGGTCGCGAGCAGTTCGTCGATCTTGCCGCGCATCGCGCCCGCCTGCATTTCGAGCGCGGCTTGCGCGTCTTTGCTCTCGCCGACCTTCTTCAGGATGGCGGATGCATCGCCGCCTTTAGCCTTGGCGGCGCCGATCTGCTTGTTGAGCTGATTGCGCTCCGCCTGAAGCTGTTCGGCCTTGGTCTGCGCCGCACGCCAATCACGATCCAGCGCCAGAATTGGCGCCGACGCGGGCCCGATCCCACGCCGTTGCAGGCCGCGGTCGAACGCGTCGGGATTCTCGCGTATCCATTTGAGGTCGTGCATCGGGACGCAGCCAGTTTTAGCGAGGGCCGGCCTTATAAGCCGAGTTGCACGCCGCGTCCATTGCTTCCGACTCGGGACCTGCATAGATTCAACCAAGCCATCAAGGGAAGGGCAACATGGCGTACGATACGATTCTCGACGCGAAATCCGGCCACGACCAACACGGAAACTGGGTCGCGGCGAGCATGTACTATCTCGCCGATCTGTCGGTGAAGCCGATCGTCTACAACCCGCCGCCGGGCATGGCCGCGACGCCGCGCCGGCTCGGCAACTACGCCCATTTCACGGTGCGGGTCCACGACGCGCGGCCTCGGGCCGGATCGATCTCGCTCGATCGTGAGGGCTTCGCCCTGACGCGCCACGACACGAAGGTTTCCAACTTTTTCGACGATGACGAACTGCGCCGTATCTATTACCCGGAGATGGACGCGCTCGTGAAGCGCGAGACCGGCGCCAGCCGCGTCGTAATTTTCGACCACACGCTGCGTCATGCCGACCGGCCTCAAGAGCGCGGGTTGCGCGCGCCGGTGCAGAACGTGCACAACGACTACACTGAAAAATCCGGGCCGCAACGGGTGACCGAGTTGCTCGGCGAGGCCGAGGCGGCACCGCTGCTGAAGCGCCGCTTCGCCGAATACAATGTGTGGCGGCCGATCGCAGGCCCCGTGACGTCATGGCCGCTGGCACTGGTCGATGCGAGTACGATCGCGCCGCAAGATTTGGCGGCGTGCGAGCTCGTCTACCAGGATCGCGTCGGCGAGATTTATATCGGCGTCCACAATCCGGCGCACGCTTGGCTTTACGTGCCGGAGATGGCGCGTGCGGAAGCCATCCTCATCAAATGCTATGACTCGGCCAGAGACGGCCGCGCGCGGTTCTCGCTGCACTCGGCCTTCGCCGATCCGACTTCCGCGTCTGACGCGCCGCCGCGGCAAAGCATCGAAGTCCGCGCCTTCGCGTTTTTCGAATGATCGTCCGCAAGGAAGCCGACGGCCAAACCATCCTGATCGCGCAGACCGACCACTCGCGCCTGGTCGGACAGTTGGCGGCGCACTGGGGCAACGACCAATTCGCGACGCCGCGGCCCTATGAGTCCGTGGCGCGCGCGGCGGCCTTCCACGATTTCGGCTGGCTGCGCTACGAAACCGCGCCGCATTTCGATCCCGAGACCGGCGAGACGCCGCCCTTCTTCCGCGCGCCCGGCGGCGAACGTCAGCTCCAATCCTATCAGTGGTGCAGCGACGAATTGCTCGCCGACGATCCCTATGCGGGGCTGATCGTAAGCATGCACCGCACCGGCCTATGGCGCGGCCGTTATGGCGCGCTCACCCATCCGCCGCACGCGGTCCCGCCCAAACTTCCGCCGGCGACCGAGGACTTCATCGCCCGCGAAGAGCCGCGGCAGGCGAGCGAGCGGGAAACATTCGGCACGGCAGAGGTATGGACCAATTACCAATTGCTGCAGGTCTGGGACCAGCTCGGCCTTTATTTCACCTGCCAGGATCCCTACCCGCAATATATCGAACCGGTGCCGACCGCCTATGGCGCGGCAAAATTCTCAGGCCTGCGCATGACTATGACGCCGGTGTCCGCGAGCCGGGTAGAATTCGCGCCCTACCCGTTCGACGTCAGGCCGCTCTCGATCCAATTTACCCGCCGCCGCTTGCGAGCCGGGCGGTTTGCCGATCAGGCCCAGTTCCGCCGCGCCTATTTCCAGGCGCCGCTGGAACTAGCGGCATTCGAGTTGGTCTAGTTACTCGGCCGCGGCGCGCGGCGCCTCGATGAATTGCGCGATGTAGCTCTTTCGTTTGAGCAGACCCTCGCGATAGAGCATCTCGAATTCCGCCGGCGGAAACGAATGCGTCGACGGACGCGCGATCAGCGCCGTGCTCCACGCCTTAAGCCGCGAGAACTTGTCGAGCACGCCGGTCGGCTTGATCCGCTCCAGCATCGAATAGCGCAGCAGGAACGGGGCGTAGGATGCATCGACCAACGAATAGGCCGCGCCGTTGAAATAGGGGCCGCCGCCTTGTTTCTCGAGCGCCTTTTCGAGTTGGTCGAACGCGACCGGAACTTCGGCGACAGCCTTCTTGTAGGCCTCCTCGCTCATGGCATAGCCCGAAGCGGTCACGCCCGACGCGAAGGTCGGCACGTAATCCGTCCAGGCGCGATTGATGGCGCGCGGCACCGGATCTGCGGGATGGAGACGCGGCGCGATGGTCTCGTCGAGATATTCGGCGATGGCATTGGATTCAAACAAAGAGACGCTGTCGTCGATGCGCAACACCGGCACCTTCTTGTGCGGCGAGATCGCGAGGAACCAGTCGGGCCGATTGTCCGGCTCGATGTGGCGGAACTCGAAATCGATCTTCTTCTCGCGCAACACAATCGCGGCACGCTGCACCCACGGGCAGGTCTTGAAGCTGACCAGCAGATATTTAGCCATGTCACCCTCGCGTCAGTTCGGATGCCGCATGGTGGCACGATGACGGCAATGGTTGAACCGGAATTTACAGTCCCCATGTAACGCGTTACAGTGTAACGCGTTACGGTAGGAGGCTGGAATAGCGGCGCCTGCGGAAAGAATGCGTGCTCTACGCGAACGGCGGCACCGGAAGGGGCTACGCGAGCTCCGCCTAGTCGTCCCCGACGCGCGCTCGCCGGCAGTGCGGCGGCGCATTGCGCGACAGGTAGCGGCACTCGATCCCCGCGCGGAAGAAGAAGCGTTGCGGTGGATCGAAGCAGTCTCGGAATTCGATAACGAATGAAACGCGGCGACGTCGTAACCGTCGCCTTGCGCGGCGACTATGGCAAGCCGCGTCCGGCCATCATCATCCAAACCGACGCTATCCCAGACAGCCACGAATCCGTCGTCGTGGTTCAATTGACGTCCGACACCAGTTCCCCGGCCGATTTTCGCGTGCCCATCAACCCGAGCTCCGAGAACGGGCTTCAGGCCCGGTCGCATATCATGGCCGACAAGCCTACCACCATTCGACGCAACCGGGTCGGCCGAATCATCGGCCGGCTCGCCGATCACGAGATAGCGCGGCTCGATATCGCTTTGGCGCTCGTCTTGGGCCTTATGGACTAGGCCGGTCTTACCCACACCGCCGTGTCATGGAACACCGCGCCGCCGTTGGGACGGCCGGGATCGGCGCTGGTCAGCACGTTGATACCGATGCCTTCCTCGAAGGCGCTGTTGGGCCAGATGCCTTCGACGATCACGGATTTGCGCGGCTGACCCGACGCCGCACGGGCATGTACCACGACGCTGCCTTGCCCGTTGCCGAGACGGATGCGCGCACCATCGCTTGTGCCTAGCTCGGTCAGATCGTCAGGATGGAGCCGGGCGGTCGGCCTTCCCTCGCGCGCCACGCTCGACGGCGTGTTGTTGAAGCTGGTGTTGAGGAACGAGCGCGACGGCGCCGCGACCAGGCGATAGGGCCGCTCCGCGCAGGCCTCGTCGGTGACGGCGGCATGGTCCGGAAATTCCGGCATATTTTTATGATAGGGGCCGAGCGAGCGCCAGTTCGGCCGGAAATGGAATTTCTTGTCCGGCGTCGCAAAGCCATCGAGGAAATGCGCGGTCTCGAACGGCAATGCCAGATCGAGCCACCGCCCGCCATCGAAGGCATGTGTCCCCGGCAAACCCGATGCCGCCAGCGTCGCCTCGATGATCTCCCATTCGGTCATCGCGAAGCCGGGATGCCGCGCGCCGAGCCGCTTCGCCAATTCGCAAATCACGAAATGATTGGAGTGGGTCTCGGCGTACGGTTCGACCACCTTGCGCGCGAGCTGCAAATGGGTGTGGCCGCTGGCGGTGTAGATGTCGTCATGTTCGAGGAACGTCGTCGCCGGCAGCACGATATCGGCCATCGCCGCGGTCTCGGTCATGAATTGCTCGTGCACCGCGACGAACAGGTCGTCGCGCCGAAAGCCGGCATGAACTTTGGTCGAGTCCGGCGCCACCACCATCGGGTTGGTGTTCTGGATCAGCATCGCCGTCACCGCCGGTCCGTCGCCGAGATCGCGCTTGTCGCCCGTCAGGACAGGCCCGATGCGCGACATGTCGAGCATCCGCACGCTCGGATCGACAACGTCGAGCCCTTCGATCAGTGTCTTGTTCAGATGATAGATCGGCCCCCCCTGGCCATAGAGCGCGCCCCCGCCGCGATACTGCCACGCGCCCGTGACCGCCGGCAGGCAAGACACGGCGTGAAGCTGCGCGCTGCCGTTGCGCGAGCGCGAGAACCCATAGCCGACGCGGATGAAACTGCGTTTGGTCCGGCCGTAAAGCCGCGCGAATTCCTCGATTTGCGCTACGGACAGGCCGGTAATCGCGGCGGCCCATTCGGGCGTGCGGGTTTGGAGGTGGGCTTCGAGTTCCTCGGGCGCGTCGGTGTGTTTGGCAAGGTACGCGCGGTCGGCATATCCGTCGCGGAACAACACATGCATCACCGCGCAGGCCAGCGCACCGTCAGTGCCCGGCCGCACCGGCAGGAACATATCGGCCTGCTCGGCGGTACCGGTGCGATAGGTATCGACCACGACCAGCTTGGCGCCACGTTCGTGCCGCGCCCGCGCGATGTAATGCATGACATTGATCTGCGTGTTGACGGGATTGCCGCCCCACACGACCAGCAGGTCGCTGTCGGGAATTTCGCGGGCATCGACACCGCGCTTGGCGCCGGTGCCGGCGGCCCAGCCCGTGTCCGACAGCCGCACGCAGATCGTCGGGTCCTGACCGGAATAGCGCATGGCATGACGCAAGCGATGGATTCCGTCGCGCTGCACCAGCCCCATTGTCCCGGCATAGTAGTATGGCCAGACGGTTTCACCACCATAGCGCTGTGCCGCACGGATGAAAGCCTCGGCGATCGCGTCGAGCGCGTCGGCCCAGGACATCGGCACGAACGCGGCGCGGCCGATACCTTTGTCGCCGACACGGCGCAGCGGTTGAGACACCCGGTCGGGATGATGCTGCCGCTCGGCGTAGCGCGCGACCTTGGCGCAGATCACGCCCACCGTATAGCTGTTGTCGCGCGCGCCGCGGATGCGGCCGATGGTGCGCGCGTCGATACGCTCGACCTCCAGCGCGCAGGTGCTGGGACAATCGTGCGGGCAGACCGAGGGGACGATATCGAGCGGCATGACGGTCTCAGCGCTCGCCGCGAAGGATTTCGACGGCGCCGGCCGCGTCGGCGATATAGGCCTCGCTCGCCATGCCGACGAACAGCCCGTGCTCGACGACCCCGACCGTGCCGTCGAGTTCCTCGGCCAGTCCTTCGGCATCGTCGATCGGGGCAAAGCCGCCGCAATCGTAGATGATGTTGCCGCCGTCGCTGACAAACGCCGCGCCCTGGGCGTCGCGTCGCATCGCCGGCCTGCCCCCGAGCTCCGCAAGGCGCCGCGCCGTCACCTCGTGACCGTAGCTCACGACCTCGACCGGCACCGGCGCGTGCGCGCCGAGCTGTGTCACTTTCTTGCTCGCGTCGGCGATGATGACGAAGCGTTCCGCGACGCCGGCGACGATTTTCTCGCGCAGCAACGCCCCACCCAATCCTTTGATCAGCGCCAAGGAGCGGAGTTCGACTTCGTCCGCGCCGTCGAGAGCAAGATCGATCCGCACCTCGGCCGTGAGATCGAGCAGCGGAATGCCGAGCCGCACCGCCTCCGCGGCTGTGCGATGCGAGGTCGGCACGCCGCGAACGCGAAGCCCGTCATCGCGCACGCGGCGGCCGAGGGCGTCGAGCAGGAACTTGACGGTTGAGCCGCTGCCAAGCCCCAGCACCATGCCGTCGCGGGCCAACGCGGCGGCGGCATCGGCGGCGGCTTTCTTCGCGGTGTCTTGCGGCGTCGCGGTCATCGTGCGTAAAGACTAGAGCGGAATCCGATGGGATGGAATCGAATGCTTCGCCTCCCCCTTGATGGGGGAGGTCGTGAGCAGCCGAAGGCTGCGAACGGGTGGGGGTGATTTTTCCGCTTGTTCAGCATCACCCCCACACGAAATGGCACGCTGAAGCGCGCCATTTCCACCCTCCCCCATCGAGGGGGAGGGTTACGATGGCGAGCGCGGCTAACCCCGGCCGTTCGAATCGCGCCACAAGGCGGCACCGCCCTCGATGCCGGCGTCGTTCGACACCAGCGTGATGGTGTTGGGCAATTTGCCCTCGATGTTCGCCGAATTGCCGCCGCCGATGAACAGGTGATCGTAGAACAATAGCGCGTGAAGAATATCGATGGTCTTCCGCACCCGCTTGTTCCAGCGCTTCTTGCCGATCTTCTTCAGCGCCTTGTCGCCGACATAGTCGTTATAGGTCTTCTTTTTGTGGATCGGGTGATGCGCCAATTCGAGATGGGGCGTCAATTTTCCGTCGAGAAACAACGCCGTGCCGGCGCCGGTGCCGAGCGTCAAAACCAATTCGAGGCCGTGGCCCTCGATGACGTATAGGCCCTGCATCTCGGCGTCGTTGATCAGCTTCGCCGGGTGACCGCCGAGCCGCTTCGACAATTCAGCCGCCAGCGGGAAGCCGGCCCATGCCTTCATATCGTAATGCGGCGCGGTCAGGACCTTGCCGCCGCGCACCACGCCGGGAAAGCCGATGGAAATGCGATCGTAAGGCCGCAGCGGCGCCACCAGCGCGACCAACGCGCGCACCATGATTTCGGGCGTGTTCGGATAGGGCGTCGGGACGTGGACCTTGTCCGTCAGCAGCTTGCCGCGCGCATCGACGATCGCCGCCTTGAGATGTGTGCCGCCGATATCGATGCCGAGAATGCCGGGGGTGCCGGCGCCCCCGCTCACTTGTGATACAGCGGATCGGCCGCCTCGCGATCGAGAAACCATATCACTTCGCCTTCCGACGTCACCCGCGCGGCGGGCAATTTTTGATTGCCGCCGATGGCGCTCATCGCGGCGTGTTGCTTGTCCGTGCCGGTGACCAGAAACGCGGCGTGGCGGCAGTTCGAGATCGCGGGCAAGGTCAAGGTGACGCGCGGCAACGGTTGGCCGGTCACGGCGGCGGCCCAGCGCTCCTGTTCCTCCAATAGCGGCGATTCCGGAAACAACGAGGCGGTATGACCATCCGCGCCCAGCCCCAACAGCACGACATCGAACAAGGGCCGGGTCGGATGCTCGCCGTCGCCGGCGCGCACCTCGCGCAGGAGGGTTTCATAGCGCGTCGCCGCTTCCTCCGGCGTGTCGACGTCGGTCGGAATCGGATGGATGCGGACCCCCGGGATCGGGGAGTCGAGCAGGAACGCCGTTAGCGCCATGCCGAAATTGCTGGCGGGATCGTTATGCGGCACGAAACGCTCGTCGCCCCAAAAGATTTGCAGACGCCGCCACGGGATACGGTCGACATAAGGTCGCCGCGCAAGATGCTCGTACAGCAGCCGCGGCGTGTTGCCGCCGGACAGGACGAGACGGAAATCGCCGTGGCTCTCCGCCATCTGGGTCGCAAGCCAATCGGCGACGCCGACCGCGTGCCGTTCCGGCGTGCGGAAAATCTCGATGCGGCTGCTCATTTGCCGATTTTGCGCCAGGCGCGGCCGTCGCGCCGCAACATCGCGTCCGCTTCATCCGGGCCCGCGCTGCCCGCCGCATAATCCGGGAAGCCGGGCTTTTTCGTCGCCACCCATGAATCGATCACAGGCTGGACGACGCGCCACGCCGCTTCGACCTGGTCGGCGCGCTGAAACAATGTCGCGTCGCCGGTCAGGCAGTCGTAGATAAGCGTCTCGTAGCCGACCGCCGGCGTCTGTTGGAACCAGTCGCCGTAATTGAAATTCATCGACACGTTCTCCAGCACCATATGCGGCCCCGGCACCTTCGCGTTGTAACGAAGACGTATGCCCTCGTCCGGCTGAATCTGCACGATCAGCCAATTATCGCCGATCCGGTCGACCGGCGTCTCGCTGAACAACGCATAGGGGGCGCCCTTGAAGCAGATCGCGATCTCGGTATAGCGGTGGGTCAGGCGCTTGCCGGTGCGGAGATAGAACGGCACGCCGGCCCAGCGCCAATTGTCGATGGTGAGGCGCAACGCGGCGAACGTCTCGGTGTTGCTGTCGCGCGCCACGCCCGGCTCCGCGCGATAGGCGGGTACGTCCTTGCCGTCGAGCTGCCCGGCGCCATATTGCCCGCGCACCGCGTCGCGCGGCGACAAGGTCCGCACCGCCGCGAACAACTCGGCGCGCTTGTCGCGCACCGCGTCGGCGTCGAACGAAACCGGCGGCTCCATCGCCGTCATGGCGAGAAGCTGGAACAGATGGTTCGGCACCATGTCGCGCAGCGCGCCGGTCGGCTCGTAGAAGCGCGCGCGGGTCTCGACCCCGACCGTCTCGGTGACGGTGATCTGCACATGGTCGATGCGGTCGCGGTTCCAGATCGGCTCGAACAATCCATTGGCAAAGCGCAGCGCCATGATGTTCTGCACGGTCTCTTTGCCGAGGAAATGATCGATGCGATAGATCTGGTCCTCGCGCAATGTCTTCAGCACCTGGGCATTGAGCGCGATCGCCGAGGGATAATCGTGACCGAACGGCTTTTCGATGATGACCCGTCGCCACGCCTCGCCTTGCTCGTTGACCAGGCCGGCAGCGCCCAGACGATCGACAATGGCCCCGAAGAACCGCTCCGCCACGGCGAGATAGAACAGCACGCGTCCGCCGAGCTGCTGCGCCTTGTCGATTTCGGCGAGCTTCGCGCCGAGACGCTTGTAAGAATCGGCGTCGAGGAAATCGCCGGTCAGATAGGTCATCGTCCCGGCCAGATGGCTCCAGGCCTGTTCGTCGATCGCGGCGGGATGAAACTCGCCGCCCTTCTGTTTCACCGCGTTCTCGACGAAATCGTGGAGCCCATTGCGCCAATCGTCGGTGGTCCGGTCGTTATGATCGACGCCGATGACCGCGAACCGCTCCGGCAACAGCCCGACTTTCAGAAGATTGTAGAGCGCTGGCACGACCAGGCGCTTGGTCAGATCGCCGCCGGCCCCGAAAATCACCAGGGCGCATGACGGCGCCGGCTTTGCGGTCGCATGCGCGACATCGTGCGTTTCATGAGGGTTCATTTCTGGTCGTCCGGCTCGACATGACCGCCAAAGCCGTGGCGCATCGCCGACAATAGCTTGTCCGCCAGGCCGTGCTCGACGCGGGAGCGGAACCGCGCGTAGAGCGACGCCGACAGGACGTTGGCCGGCACCGCTTCCTCGATCGCCGCCTCGATCGTCCAGCGGCCTTCGCCGGAGTCCGCGACGTCGCCGCGATATTCGGAAAGCTGCGGGCTGGCGGCGAGCGCGCTCGACGTCAGGTCGAGAAGCCAGGACGAGATGACGCTGCCGCGCCGCCACACTTCGGCGATGTCGGCGAGATCGAGGGTGAAGCGTTCGTCTTCCGGCAACGCTTCCGACTTCTTGTTGTGCAGGATGTCGAAACCTTCGGCGTAGGCCTGCATGATGCCGTATTCGATGCCGTTATGGACCATCTTGACGAAATGTCCGGCGCCCGCCGGCCCGGCATAGAGGTAGCCGCGCTCCACGCGCGGATCGCGGCCGTCGCGGCCCGGCGTCTTGGCGATGGTGCCGGCGCCCGGCGCCAGCGCCAGGAAGATCGGGTCGAGGCGCGTCACCACGTCCTTGTCGCCGCCGATCATCATGCAATAGCCGCGCTCGAGTCCCCACACGCCACCCGACGTGCCGCAATCGACGTAATTGACGCCGTGCTGCGCCAGCGCATGGGCGCGTCGGATATCGTCGCGATAGAACGTATTGCCGCCGTCGATGATCGTGTCGCCCTTTTGCAGCAGCGTCGCCAACTGGGTGATGGTGTCCTCGGTGATCTTGCCGGCCGGCAGCATCACCCACACCGCGCGCGGCGCCTTCAGTTTTTTCACCATGTCGGCCAGACCCGACGATGGCGTCGCGCGCTCCTTCGCCAGCGCGTCGATCGCCTTGGCGTTGGCGTCGTAAACCACGACCTCGTGCCCGTGCTGAATGAGACGGCGGGTGATATTGCCGCCCATGCGGCCCAATCCGACGATGGCAAGTTGCATTGGTGCTACCTCACTTGTTCAACGCATCCGTGATGGCACGACCCAGCGTGGCTAAGCCGGCGCCATCCTTCGATAAATGAACGCGCAACGCGCGACGCTTGCGCTCGTTCAGCACGGCAAGATCGCCTTGCGCTTGCGCCAATTCGACCACGCCGAACGAATATCTCTTATCCGGCACCGCCAAATCGTGCGCCGGATCGTGCGTAATCTGCACGAATACGCCGGAATTCGGGCCGCCCTTATAGGCTTGGCCGGTCGAATGCTGGAAACGCGGCCCGAAGCCGAGGCACGTCGCGCATTTGGTCGCATGCCGCAAAACGGGGCGCAGCCCATCGAGCAGTTTGGTGTGCGCCTCGTTGCGCTCGATATAGGCAAGCATCGCGATGTAGTCCCCAGCGCCGGCGCGCGACAGATGCGTGTGCATGATCTCGGTGAGGGATTTGCCCTGCCCCAGCGCCTTGCGATTGTCGGCGTCGGCGAACAGGGCGATGCCGGCCGCCTCGAAGAACGGCTCGTCCTTCGGCAAGGCGCCAGTCTTTTCGTAGGCGTCGGTCAGCGCGCGCGTCTTGACCTTGCTGGCCTCGACATCGGGCTGGTCGAACGGATCGATGCCGATGACCGCACCGGCAACCGCGGTCGCCGTTTCGGCCAGGAAAAAAATCTGGCCGAGCTGATTCATGTCGTCGATCCCGATTCGCACCACCGGATGACCCGCGATCGCCAGCAAATCGATCTTGCCCGATATGTCCTCGTCGTCGTCGCTCGACAGCGCGGCATAAAGGAAGACGCGATCCTTGCCGTAATCGGCGGCCGCGCCGACGGTCTCGCCATCAACCGGGATCAGTCCCTTGCCCTGTTTACCGGTCGATTCCGCGAACAATTGTTCCAGCCACGAACCAAGCGTCGCGAGACGCGGCGAGGCCAGGATCGTGACCTTGTCGCGTCCGAACTGCCGCGCCAAGATTCCGAGCGTCAGGCCGAGGCGCAGGCCGGGATTGTCCTCGCCGGCCGCGCAGGCGCGCACCATGTTCTCGGTCGCGTCGAGCAATCCCGCGACGTCGAGGCCGATCGCGGCCGCCGGCACCAGGCCGAATTTCGACAGCACGGAATAGCGGCCGCCGATCGCCGGATCGCCGAAAAACAAATGCGCGAAGCCGCGCTCGCGCGCTTCCTTTTCCATCGCCGAGCCTGGATCGGTAACGGCGACGAACTGCTTTCCGGCGTTGGCGCCGGCGCGCGCAAAAAAATAATCCTTGAGGATGTTGGGCTCGAGCGTCGTGCCCGATTTCGACGACACGATGAACAAGGTCCGCGCCAGATCGATAGCGCGTTCGACGGTGGCGATCTGACCGGGATCGGTCGAGTCCAGCATGTAGAAGCGCGGCGCGCCTGTGGCACGCTCGAAACTCTGCGCGATCACGTCGGGGCCGAGGCTCGACCCGCCCATGCCGATCAACACCACGTCGGTGCAATTTTTCGCCTGGCGGACCAGCGGCTCCAGCGCCGCGACATCCGCCCGCTCCCGCGCCGCGATATCGAGCCAGCCGAGCCATTTATCCTCGTCGGCGCCGGTCCACAGCGTCTTGTCGCGCGCCCACAAGCGGCGGACATCGCCGCGCGCCGCCCACTCCTTCGTTGCCGCCGCGAGCGCGTTTCGCTCCGCGGCCCCGAGCGTTTCGGACAGGCGCACGATCCCAGTCATCGGAAAACCTCTACCCTATGTAGCAAACAGACGCCGCATATTAAACGTTCCGCGAAACGCTTGGCGACGCAACCGGCTCGTGCCAGAAGCGCATGACGCACGCCGCCACCGCCGCGAGCACGACCCACACCAGCATCACGCAGCCGAACCAGCCGCCGCCGCGCCATGCCAGACCGCCGATTGCGGCGCCCACCGTGCCGCCGAGATAATACGAGGTGACGTAGAGACCGACTGCCGACGACCGCGCCTGGGTAGCGGCAAAGGCGACATAGCCCGTCGACACGGCCTGGCAGATGAAACCGCTGCACGCGCACACGATCAAGCCGATGAAGATCGCCGCGATGTTCGGCACCAGCATCAGCGCCGCCCCCGCTGCCCAGGTCGACAGCAGGAACAGCACCAGGCCGCGACGACCGAGCTTCGCCACCAACCGGCCCGTCAGCGGCGTGGTGAAAATGCCGAAGACATAGGATACGAACAGCGAGCCGAGCCAGCCCGGCGACAAATCGAACGGCGGCGCCGCGAGATAGAAATTCACGTAGGTGAACAACACGACGAAGCAGAACAGCACGCCAAAGCCCGCGCCGAACGTCGCGACGAGGCGCGGGTCGCGGCAATGCTGCGCCATCATCGACAGGGAATGGACCAATCCCTCCGCGCGGATGAAGCGTTGTTCTTTCGGTAGGGTCGCCATGACCGCGGCGGCGCAGACCAGGCCGACCCCCGCCATCGAGAAAAAGGCCATCCGCCAGCCGCCGAAATCGCCGATCCAGCCGGTGAGAAAGCGACTGAGGAAGCCGCCCAGCACGCTGCCGGTGGTATAGATCGCGGTGACGGCGGCCACGCGCTCGCGCGGGAATTCGTCGCCGATATACGCCACCGCGACCGCGAATACCGGCGGCAGCAGGAGGCCCTGGACGAAGCGCAGCGCGACGATCTGGTCGAGGCTTTGCGCCGCGCCGATCAGCGCCGTCGGCACCACCAGCAAGAACAACGCCGTGACCACGATCCGGCGGCGCCCCAATATGTCCGCGACGACGCCGATGAAGGGCGCCATCAAGGTCACCGCCAGCGTGGTCGCGCTGATCGTCAGGCTGAGTTGCGCTTCCGTGGCGTGGAAATAGTCGCCGAGCGTCGGCAGCAGCGCCTGGATCGACCATAGTTGCAGGAACGCGGCCAGCCCGACGACAAAGACGCCGGGCCGCCGATCGGAAAAAATAGCGGCGGCCTTACCGCAGCGAGCTGTTGAACTTGCCGAGCGCTTCGGAGCCCGGCACCAGCGCGGCGTCGTCGAGGATGTTGAGCGGCATCTCGACCGTGTTGAGATGCGCGTGCAGGTCGATGGCGTCAGGGTCGAGATAGAGCAATCCCGTCACGACCTCGCCGGCCTTTTCCCGTTCGCCGACATAACGCATGGCCGCGGAGCGGTCGTGCAGGTCGTATTCGTCGTCGAGCTTCCGGAGATTGATGACCGAGCCGTCGTGCTGGGTCACGTGCTCGACGGTCCCCGGCGCGTAGTCGGCGGTGATCGGCTCGCGCGGCACCATGAAATCGAGGCTGTTCACCGTCTCGTTGTGCTCTCGGACATATTCGTAGCTCTTGGTCGAGCCGGGATGGTTGTTGAAGGCCACGCATGGGCTGATGACGTCGAGGAAGGCGGCGCCCTCGTGCTCGATCGCGGCCTTGATCAGCGGCACGAGCTGCGCCTTGTCGCCGGAGAAGCCGCGTGCCACGAAGCTCGCGCCGAGCAAAATCGCCATCGAGGCGAGGTCGATCGGCTCGTCGGTATTGGCGATGCCGCGCTTGCTCTGCGAGCCCTTGTCGGCGGTCGCGGAGAACTGGCCCTTAGTCAAACCGTACACGCCGTTATTCTCGACGATATAGACCATGTTGACGCCGCGCCGGATCGAGTGCGCGAACTGGCCGAGCCCAATCGAGGCGCTGTCGCCGTCGCCGGAGACGCCGAAATAAATGAGGTCGCGGTTGGCGAGATTGGCGCCCGTCAGAACCGACGGCATGCGGCCATGCACGCTGTTGAAGCCATGGCTCTGGCCGAGGAAATAGGTCGGCGTCTTGGAGGAGCAGCCGATGCCCGACAGTTTCGCGACGCGATGCGGGGGCAGGTCGAGCTCGAAGCACGCCTCGATGATCGCGGCCGAGATCGAGTCATGGCCGCAGCCCGCGCACAGCGTAGAGACCGCGCCTTCGTAATCGCGATGGGTGAAGCCGAGTTTGTTGGTGGCGAGCTTCGGATGATGGAACTTCGGCTTGGCGATATAGGTCATGGCGCGGGCGCCTTTTTGCGGAACGGCTTGACGTTGTCGGCAATGAGCTGTTTCGAGATCGCATCGACGATAAACCGCGCGGTGATCGGGGTGCCGTCGTAATTCAGTACCGGAATCAGCCGCGCCGGATCGATGTCGCCCTCGTTGACGATCAGCGTGCGCAGTTGCGCATCGCGGTTCTGCTCGACGACGAAAATCTGATCGTGGCGCGCGATGAACTCGTTGACGCTGTCGGCGAAGGGGAAGCCCTTCAAGCGCAACGCGTCGAGGGTAATGCCCTGTTCCCTGAAATGGTCGAGCGCTTCGTCCATCGCCGGCGTCGTCGAACCGAAATAGATCACGCCCGCCTTTGCCGGTTCCGCGCCTTCGCGCAGTTCGGGCGCCGGCACCAGGGTCTTCGCGGTATTAAATTTCTTGAGCAGTCGGTCCATGTTGTCGACATAGACCGGGCCTTCCTCGCTGTAGCGCGCGTAGCGGTCCTTGGTGGTGCCGCGCGTGAAGAAAGCGCCGCGTTTCGGATGGGTGCCCGGCAGGGTGCGGTACGGTATGCCGTCGCCGTCGACGTCGAGATAGCGGCCGAAATTCTCGCCGGCCTCGAGCCGTTCCGCCGTCATCAGCTTGCCGCGGTCCATGCGGCGCGAATCGTCCCATTTGAGCGGCGGCACTAGCGATTCGTTCATGCCGATATCGAGGTCCAGCATGACGAAGATCGGCGTCTGCAATCGGTCGGCGAGATCGAAGGACAACGCGCCCATCTCGAACGCTTCCTTCGGGTCCGCCGGGAACAGCATGACGTGCTTGGTGTCGCCGTGGCTGGCATAGGCGCATGACAGAAGATCGGCCTGTTGCGTCCGCGTCGGCATGCCGGTCGACGGCCCGCCGCGTTGCACGTCGAAAATCACCGCGGGAATTTCGGCGAAATAAGCAAGACCGAGAAATTCCTGCATCAGCGATATGCCCGGTCCCGAGGTGCAGGTGAAGGCGCGCGCGCCGTTCCACGCCGCGCCGATCACCATGCCGATCGAGGCCAGTTCGTCCTCGGCCTGGACGATGGCGTAGCGGTTCTTTCCGGTCGCCTTGTCGGTGCGGAAGCGCCGGCAGTGATTCTGGAACGCCTCCGCCAGCGACGAGGACGGCGTGATCGGATACCAGGCCGCGAACGTGGCGCCGCCATAGACCGCGCCGAGCGCCGCCGCGTTGTTGCCGTCGATGAAGATCTTGTCGCCGATCGCATCGGCGCGCTCGACCCGGATACCGAGCGGGCATGTCAGATGCTTCAACGCGTAATCGCGCCCCATGTGGAGGGCGTGAAAATTGGGCTGAATCAGCTTGTCCTTGCCCTTGAACTGTTCGGCGATCCGGCCCTCGATCGCCTGCGGATCGATGTTGAGCAGCGCCGACAGCGCGCCGACATAGACGATGTTCTTGAAGAGCTGCCGCTGCCGCGTGTCGGTATAGGCGCTGTTGACGATTTCGGTCAGCGGCATGCCGATGACGTTGATGTCGGGCCGGAACTTCGATTTCGGGATCGGCCGGGTCGAATCGTAGAACACGTAGCCGCCCGGCTCGACCTCGGCGATGTCCTGATCCCAAGTCTGGGGATTCATCGGCACCATCAGATCGACGCCGCCGCGGCGCCCGCGATAGCCCTTGCCGGAGACGCGTACCTCGTACCAGGTCGGCAGGCCCTGGATGTTGGACGGGAAGATGTTGCGCGTCGCCACCGGAACGCCCATCCGCATGATGGACTTCGCGAACAGCAGGTTCGCGCTGGCGGAGCCCGAGCCGTTGACGTTGGCGAACTTGACCACGAAATCGTTGGTGCCCGTTATTGCTTTTGGCATGCGTGTTCCGCTTGCGCGGTCTCCAGATAAAATTTCTGCATATCCCAGGCGCCGGTGGGACAACGTTCGGCGCACAGCCCGCAATGCAGGCAAACGTCCTCGTCCTTTACCATCACGCGCCCGGTCTTGAGCGTGGACGACAGATACAGATCTTGCCCAGGATTGAGCGCCGGAACGTGCAGTCCGTGGCGCAGCGCGTCCTCGTCGGCGTTGTCGGTGAAGCTGATGCAATCCATCGGACAGATATCGACGCAGGCGTCGCACTCGATGCAGAGCGGCGTCGAGAACACCGTCTGCACATCGCAGTTCAGGCAGCGTTCGGCTTCCTTCAGCGCCATCTGCTGGTCGTAGCCGAGCTCGACCTCGACCTTGATATCCTTCAGCGCGACATTGAGCTCGCGCAACGGTACGCGATAGCGCTTGTCCGACGCGATGTCGTTGTCATAGCTCCACTCGTGGATGCCCATTTTCTGGCTGGACAGGTTCACCATCGGCGGCAGCCGCTCGTTGACGTCCTGGCCGCGGCACAATTTGTCGATCGAGATCGCGGCCTCGTGCCCGTGCGCCACGGCCCAGATGATGTTCTTCGGACCGAACGCGGAATCGCCGCCGAAAAACACGGTGGGGATGGTCGACTGCATGGTCTTTGGATCGAGCTTCGGCATGCCCCAGCGATCGAATTCGAGGCCGATATTGCGTTCGATCCAGGGGAACGCGTTCTCCTGCCCGACCGCGACCAGCACGTCGTCGCACGGCATGTCGACATCGTGCTCGCCGGTCGGCACCAAGGAGCGCCGGCCCTTGTCGTCGTATTTCGCGGCGACTTTCTCGAACCGCAGGCCGGTGAGCTTGCCGTTGGTATGCAGGAATTCCTTCGGCACCAGGAAATTCAGGATCGGGATACCCTCGTGCGTGGCATCCTCTTTCTCCCACGGCGAGGCCTTCATCTCCTCGTAACCGCTACGCACCACAACGGTAACACTTTCGCCGCCAAGCCGCTTCGAGGAGCGGCAGCAATCCATCGCCGTGTTGCCGCCGCCGAGCACGATGACGCGCTTGCCGATATGCGTGATATGGCCGAACGATACGCTCGACAGCCAGTCGATGCCGATATGGATGTTGGCCGCGGCTTCCTTGCGGCCGGGGATCTCGAGGTCGCGGCCGCGCGGCGCGCCCGAGCCGACGAAGATCGCGTCGTAGCCCTCGTCGATCAGCGCCTTCAGGCTGTGGATGCGATTTCCGAGCCGCAACTCCATGCCGAGCCCGGTGACGTACCCGACTTCCTCGTCGATGACCGCTTCGGGCAGCCGGAATTTCGGAATCTGGCTGCGGATCATGCCGCCGGCCTGAGGATCGGAATCGAACAAGATGCAGTGATAGCCGAGCGGCGCCAGGTCGCGCGCCACGGTCAGCGACGCCGGACCGGCGCCGACCAGCGCGACGCGCTTGCCGTTCTTCAGCGCCACCGGCTTGGGCAGGAGCCCGCGGACATCGTCCTTGTTGTCGGCGGCAACGCGCTTCAAGCGGCAAATCGCCACCGGTTCCTTCTCGACTCGGCCGCGCCGGCAGGCGGGCTCACAGGGGCGGTCGCACGTGCGGCCCAAAATCCCGGGGAAAACGTTGCTGTGCCAATTGATCATGAAGGCGTCGGTGTAACGCCCCGCCGCGATCAGCCGGATATACTCCGGAACGGGCGTGTGGGACGGACATGCCCACTGACAATCGACGACCTTGTGGAAGTAGTCGGGATTAGCAATATCGGTCGGCTGCAAACCAATTCTCCTCTACGACACCAGGCCGCGTCTTAAGCGGCGATCAGCCCGGTGCGCGGGCATTGCCAAAAGCCGACTTCCGCCAGCCGCGAGCCCGGCGGAGCACGATTTCCGGCGTTAACCAATAGACCCCCGGATCGGCACAAATCCGTTATTCCAAGGCCGCTTGGGATAATACGGTTCGATGGGCGCGTCCAGCCCCAAGCGGTATAGCGGACCTGCGTTTTGCGTGGGCGAAAAACCATCGTGGGAACTTGCCCGATCGGTCAGGAAATGCGCGCGCGAGCATCGTACCAGCCGGCCCGCTTGGCTAGTGCTGAATAAAGTTTCATCTTCCGGCCATAATCCGATGATCCTGACCCCGATTGCCCACGACCGGCTTGCCGCCTTGCTCGCGACGTTTGCGTCACATTTGCGCGAGCGCCCTGCCCAAGCGGCCTTCGCCCGCATCGCGAAGACCTCACCCGAGCGTGCCGCGCGGAGCCGGGCCGAAGCCCATCGCCTGGCCCTGACGCGGCTGGCCCGACGACACGGCGTCCCGATCCGCCCCGGATCGCCGTCGCGCGGCTTCGGCTGGGATGGGCAAATTATGCGCGCCGGTACCGAAGCCTACGTGCTCCTTCATGAGATCGCCCATTGGCAGATGGCGGATGGACGGCGACGGCGCGCGCCCGAATTCGGCCTCGGCCCCGGCCCCGAGACCGGTCACCGCGCCGCCGCCGAACGCGCGACACTGCTAACCGGATTGGCCCGCGAGCGCGAGGAAGCGATGGCGTCGCTGCTCGGCATTCTGTGGGAGACCGAATTGCGGCAGCCCGCTCTCGCCTCGTTTCTCGACCAGAACTGGCTCGAAGGCGCGGGACGCCCCGGCGCCGCGCGTCATTTCGAGGCGGTGCTCGCGCGGCTGTGCCGAAGTGGATTGATCAATCTTGATGGGTCTCCTCGTCTTGCGCGGGCGCGACCCGCGCATCCACGAATTTTCGCTCGTTGAAACTTATTCGTGGGTGGCCGGGCCAAGCCTGGCCAAACCGGCTATATTTTTGAAAATTCCGGGAGTGACAGACATGACCGAACGTATCGCTTTTCTCGGTATCGGCCTCATGGGCGCGCCCATGGCGGCGAATCTGCTGAAAGCCGGCTTCGCCGTGACGGCCTGGAATCGGACAGCCGCGAAGGCAGAAGCCTTGAAAGCGCAAAGCGCGGCGGTCGCCTCCACCGCCGCCGAGGCGGTCCATGACGCCGACATCGTCGTCACCATGCTGACCAACGGCCCGGCGGTCGAGGAGGTGTTGTTCGGCGCGCTCAACGTTGCCGCCGCGATCCGCAAAGGCGCGCTGGCTATCGACATGAGCTCGATCCCGCCCGCGACCGCGCGCGCCCACGCCGAGGGTCTCGCCAAGCTCGGCATCGCCCATCTCGACGCGCCGGTGAGCGGCGGCACCGGCGGCGCCCGCGACGGTAAGCTGGTGATCATGACCGGCGGCAAGGCCGAGGATTTCGCTCGGGCGCAAGCCGTGTTCGCCGCGCTCGGCAAGCCCACGCTGGTCGGCCCGTCGGGGGCGGGCCAACTCGCCAAGCTGTGCAACCAGGCGATCGTCGGCATCACCATTGGCGCAGTCGCCGAGGCGCTCTTGCTGGCGGCTGCGGGCGGCGCCGATCCGGCCGCGGTGCGCCAAGCCCTGATGGGCGGCTTCGCCGACAGCCGCATCCTCCAGGAGCACGGCCAGCGCATGCTCAACCGCCGGTTCCTGCCGGGTTTTGCCGTCGCCAACCAGGTCAAGGACCTGGACACGGTGCTGGACACCGCGCGCGAGGAAAAACTCAGCCTGCCCCTCGCGGCGCAGGCCGCCGCCCTGTTCCGGGATTTGGTGGCGACCGGTCCCGGATACGACCACAGCGCCCTACTGTTGGAATTGGAGAAACGCAACGCGCCGGCCCGGGTGGGCACGGCGCCGGACACGTTGCCTGGCTAGAAAATACGCATGAGATGGCAACCCGCCCCTTGCGCGAAACCGCTGCCTTCCGTATTGGTTGCATGGGGAAGCCGCGCACGGCGCGAAGCATGAAAAAAACGACCGAAAAGGGCCGTCTCAAAGGTAAATCCAGCGTCGGCGACGCCTTGCGGCGTGGCGTGGCGATGAGCGACGCCAATTTGACGCGTCTCAAGACCAACGGCCACGCCGACAGCCCCGAAACCGTCCATCATTTCCGGACCACGATCCGGCGGCTGCGCTCGCTTCTGTCGTCCTTCAAGGAAGTTTCCCCGGTTACGGAGCGAAAGGCCTTTTCCAATCGCTTGAAGAACCTGTCGCAGCGCTACGCCACGTTGCGCCAGTGGGATGCATTCATCGAGACGGTGTCCGACAAGAATGGGGACAGCGCCTACGCGCGAACGCGCAAATTGCTCGCCGAGGCGGCGATGAAGCGCCGCCGCGCCATCGCCGGCCGCAACCAGCCATTGTCGCGCGACATCGCGGCGGTCGATCGCGCGCTCGAGGGCGCCGCGTGGCTACATGCGCCCAACACCGGCAAGTCGCGACTATGGAACGAACGGATCGAGAATTACGCCGCCGAATTGCTCGACAAGCAATGGCGGAAACTGCGCAAGGAATCGCGCAAGCTCGACCTTTCGGACTCGCCCGCGTTCCACAAGTTCCGCATCGCGGCAAAAAAACATCGCTACACCATCGAAGTCCTGGGCTCGCTCTATCACAAAACGGAGGTGAAGCCCTATCTACAGCGCGTGGTGGCCTTGCAGGACGTGCTCGGCGACATGCGCGACGCGATGGTCGCGGAAGAACTGATCGGGCAGCTCGACCTGACGCCGGCGGTAAAGGCGTCCGCGCATAAATGGCTGGATCGCCGCGCGAGCGAAAGCCGGAAGCGCTTCCCCGACTACAGCAAGGCGTTTCGCCGCGAAACGCCGTTCTGGGAGCATTGAGTTGCGGGTCGATATTTTTGTCGACGTCGTGTGCCCCTGGTGCTTCATCGGCAAGCGCCGGCTCGAGCGCGCGCTAGCGATGCGTCCCGATATGCCGATGCAAAAGGCATGGCGCCCGTTTCAGCTCAATCCTGATATGCCCGACAGCGGCGTGCCCGCCGATGAATTCTTCGCGGAAAAGTTCGGCTCGCCGACGCTGATGGCCGAGCGGCGTGCCCAGGTGGCCGAGATCGGCGCGTCGGTTGGAATCGACTTCGCGTTCGAGCGCATCGCCATCGAGCCGAACACGTTCGACGCCCATCGCTTGGTCCGCTACGCGCTGAAGCGGGGCCAAGGCGATTTCCTCGTCGAGGCGCTGTTCGCCGCCCATTTCATCGACGGCCGCGACATCGGGGATCGTGCGACGCTCGCCGCAATCGCGGGCGAAAATAGGCTCGACGCGGTGGATGCGGCGACATTTCTCGCGAGCGGCGGCGAGCGCGATACGCTTCTCGCCGAGGAACAGGAGGCGCGGCGGATCGGCGTCAATGCCGTGCCGTGTTATATCTTCGACGGGCAATACGCCGTCGCCGGCGCGCAAGAGCCGGAATTTTTCCTGCCGATTTTCGATCTGGCGCTGACCGGCGCGCCCGCCAAGTAATCGAACGTCCTTATGCGACCTATTTTTGTGCTCGGTTTCGCTTGCTTGCTGGGCATCGCGGTCCAAGCAGAACAGGCGGCCGCCACCAGCGGCAAGCAACTCTATAAATCGTGCTTGGCGAAAAGCGCGAAGAGCACGCGGAGCAGCGACTGCGCCGCCTATATCCACGGCTTCATCGACGGCATGATCATGGGATATACCGCGCACGGGACCAGCCGCGGCTATTGCCCGCCCGTCACCGGCGTGTCGGTGGCGCATGGCCGCGCGATCGTCGAGAAATGGCTACGCGACCATCCGGAACGGCTCAACACCGACGCCGGCATCCTGGCCGGGCTCGCCTTGTCGGAAGCGTATCCTTGCAAGCCTGAACAATAGCACCAGTAGGAGGCCCCCACCCGAAACGCGTTGCGTTTCTTCCCTCCCCCGCCGGCGGGGGAGGGTTAGGGTGGGGGCTGCGACCGGTACTACGTCAGTAATCTACGCCGGAACCTTCACCGGCTTTTCCGCGATCTCCGCCAATTGCGTCAGCAATGCGCCCGCGCCGCGTAAGCGCTCGCGGGGATCGTCCCAGCTCCGGGCGACGACGAGGCGTTGATCCGGGCGCAACCGCGCGGTATTCGCCTGACTTTGCAGGAACCGCACCAAACCCGCGGGATTGGCGAAGCGCTCGCTGCGGAACGAGATGACCGCGCCCTTCGGCCCGGCATCGAGTTTCTGGACACCGGCGCGGCGGCACAATTGCTTGATCGCGATGGTTTCGAGCAGATTGTCGACTTCCGGCGGCAGCGCGCCGAACCGATCCACCAGTTCCGCTGCAAAGGAGTCGATCTCGCGCCGGTCGACGAGCTGCGCGACGCGGCGGTAGAGGCCCAGGCGCAGATTGAGATCGCCGACATAGCTTTCCGGGATCAATACCGGCGTGCCGAGCGTGATCTGCGGCGTCCACTCGTCGGCGCCCGTTTCGCCCGCGCCGCTGCGCGCGGCTGCAACCGCCTCTTCGAGCATGTGCTGATAAAGCTCGATGCCGACCTCGCGGATATGGCCCGACTGCTCTTGTCCCAACAAATTCCCGGCGCCGCGGATATCGAGATCGTGGCTCGCCAGGATGAACCCGGCACCGAGTTGGTCGAGGGTCTGCATGACTTCGAGCCGCTTTTGCGCCGCTTCGGTCAGCATCTTGCCCGGCGGCAGCGTGAAATAGGCGTAGGCGCGCTGCTTCGCGCGGCCGATGCGGCCGCGCAACTGGTAGAGCTGCGCCAGGCCGAACATGTCGGCGCGATGCACGATCAGCGTGTTCGCGGTCGGGATGTCGAGACCGGACTCGATGATGTCGGTCGAGAGGAGCAGGTCGTAATCGTGACGGTCGAACGCCGCCATCACGTCCTCCAGCGCGTTGGGCGCGAGCTTGCCGTGCGCGATCGTGACCTTGAGATCGGGCGCCATGTCGCGCAGCGCCGTCCGCACTTCGTCCAAATCGGCGATGCGCGGCACGACGTAAAAGATCTGGCCGCCGCGATGACGCTCGCGTTGGATCGCCTCGCGCAACACGACGGGATCGTAGGGCAGAACGAAACTCCGCACCGCCAGCCGGTCGATCGGCGGCGTCGCGATCACGCTCATCTCGCGAACCCCGGCCAGCGCGAGTTGCAGCGTGCGCGGGATCGGGGTCGCGGTCAGAGTCAGCACATGTACATCGGCCTTCAGCTTCTTCAGTTTTTCCTTTTGCGCGACGCCGAAATGCTGCTCCTCGTCGATCACCAACAGGCCGAGATGGCGGAAGTTGACGCCCTTGCCGAGCAGCGCATGCGTGCCGATGACGATGTCGATCTTGCCCTCGCCCAGCTCGGTCTTGACCAGCGCCGCGTCCTTGGCGCTGACCATGCGCGACAACTGACCGATCCTCACCGGCAAGCCGGCGAAGCGCTCCGTGAAGCGCTGATAGTGTTGGCGCGCCAGCAACGTGGTCGGCACCACCACCGCGACCTGCCCGCCGGCCATCACGGTCACGAACGCGGCGCGCAGCGCCACCTCGGTCTTGCCGAAGCCGACATCGCCGCAGATTAGCCGGTCCATCGGCTTGCCGGACGCCAGATCGGCCAGCGTCTCGGCGATGGATTTGTCCTGATCCTCGGTCTCCGGAAACGGGAAGCGCGCGGCGAATTCCTCGTACAGTCCCTCGGGCGCGACGATCGTCTCGCCTTCGCGGATCTGGCGTTGCGCCGCAACCGCGATCAACTCGTTGGCGATGTCGAGGATGCGCGCCTTGACCCGCGCCTTGCGCGATTGCCAGCCGACCCCGCCGAGCTTGTCGAGCTGCGCCAACGCGTCCTCGTTGCCGTAACGCGACAGCATCTCGATGTTCTCGACCGGGACATAGAGTTTGTCGTCACCCGCATACAATAAACGCAAGCAATCGTGCGGCGCGCCCGCGACATCGAGCGTTTCCAGACCGTCATAACGGCCGACGCCGTGGTCGATATGCACGACCAGGTCGCCGGGCTGGAGCGCCGACACTTCCGCGATGAAATTGTCGTTCCGCGCGCGCCGCCGCGCCGGTCGCGCCATGCGCTCGCCGAGAATGTCCTGCTCGGTCAGGACAGTGATCTTGTCGGTCGCATAGCCGCGCTCGATCGGCAGCACCGCCGAGCCGAACGTACCCGCCGACAAACGCTCGAACCCGGCCCAATCCGCGACGCGCGACGGCGTCGCGACGCCGTGCTCGTGCAGCACGCTTTCGAGACGGTCGGCCGAACCGACGCTGTAAGCGACGATCAGCACGCGCCGCCCGGCCGCACGCTCCTGACCAAGCCGATCGCGCACCGCGTCGAAGAGATTCGCGTTGGGGTCGTTGCGCGCGGCGGCAAAGCCCGCGACCGGCCGCGCCCCGGCATCGAACGATGCGACGCCCTCCGGCGCCGCGAAAGCGCTCAACTCGGCGACGGCTCGGGCATTAAGAATTGCTTGCCACTCGCGGTCATCGATGCTGAACTGTTCCGGCCGAACCGGGCGGTATTGCGGCGCCCCGCGCTTCACGTCGAGCCGCGCCTGATAAAAGTCGTCGATCGCCGCAAGCCGGTCGTGACGAGCGGAATCGACCGTGCCGTCCATCGTCACCGTCGCACCGGGCAGGTAATCGAACAGGGTTTCGAGCGTGTCGTAATAGAGCGGCAGCCAATGCTCCATCGCCGCGAAGCGGTAACCGGCGCTGACGCTTTCGTAGAGCGGATCGTTATCGGCGACAGTGCCGAACTGCTCGCGATAGCGGGTGCGGAAGCGATGAATCGCGGCGTCGTCGAACAAGACTTCGCTGACCGGCTGCAAGCGCACCGCGTCGAGATTGCCGGTGGTGCGTTGGGTCAGCGGATCGAACGTGCGCACAGCCTCCAGGGTGTCGCCGAAGAAATCCATGCGCAGCGGCTCCGCGATGCCAGACGGAAACAGATCGACGATGCCGCCGCGGATCGCGAACTCGCCCGGCTCGCGCACGGTCTCCGTCCGGCCATAGGCGTTCCGCATCAGGAACGTCGTCAACTGTTCCAGCGGTATCGTATCGCGGAGCTTGAGCCGCAGCACACGCTCCCGGAAGGCGTCCCGTGGCGGTACGCGTTGGATCGCCGCGTTGATCGTGGTTAGGACGATCCGGCGTCCCGCGGGCTTCTCGGCCAGCCGCGTCAACGTGTCGATACGGCGGCTGACGATTTCCGGGTTGGGCGACACGCGATCGTACGGCAGACAGTCCCACGCCGGAAAAATCGGCACCTCGATCCCGGGATGAAAAAAGGCCAGTGCCGCCGCCATCCGCGCCATCCGGGCATCGTCAATGCAGATGTGCAGGATGGTCTCGGCTTTGCCCGCCGCGACCAATCCGCCGAGCACGAAGGCGTCATGCCCTTCCGGCGCCTCGGCGAGCAGAATCTTCGTGCCGGCCTCAGTGGAAGAAAGAATGTCGGTCATGGTTGGTGAAAGCTCAGCAACATATCCACGACATCGTTCCGATCTTCGGCGCGCGGCATCTCGCGCCCAAAGACCCAGTCGCAAATCTCGCCGTCGAGCCGTTCCAGCAACGCCTCGAACCGGTCGAGCTGGCCCGCATCGAACCCGGCCAGATGCCGGTCGGCGAAATTGCCCAGCAGCAAATCGGCCTCGCGCGTGCCGCGATGCCAGGCTCTGAACAATAGTTTTTTGCGGCGGACCGATTCGAGATCGTCGCCCATACCCCGCTCCAAGAATTACGCTACGATATAGAGATAGCCTGCCCGCGTCTCAACGCCCGAGAGCCGTTTGCGCCCGAATATTCTCGACACGATCTTCGCGCAGGTAACCTCGCTGCCCGGCATCGGGCCGCGCTTTGGCAAGTTGCTCGAAGACTTCCTGGGGGCGAAGCAGGTCGACCTGCTGTTCCACCTGCCCACCGGCATCGTCGACCGCAGCTTTACCCCGACGGTGCGCGACGCGCCCGAAGGCCGCATCGCCACGCTGACCGTGACGGTCGAGCAGCACCTGCCCTCGAACCATCCGAAACGGCCCTATCGCGTGCGCTGCCGCGACGCGACCGCGTTCCTCCATCTGGTCTATTTCCATGCGAAGGGCGATTACCTGACGCGGCTGTTGCCGGTCGGATCGACGCGCATCGTCAGCGGCCGGGTCGAGCGCTTCAACAACGAAATCCGCATCAACCATCCCGACTATATCGTCGCGCCCGGCGCGTCGGAGAGCGTGCCGCCGATCGAGCCGGTCTATGGCCTTACCGCCGGCCTGCCGCTGCGCACCGTACAGAAAGCCATCGCCGCCGCGCTCGCCAAGGTGCCCGACTTGCCCGAATGGATCGACCCGTCGCTGAAAAAGCAGCGACAATGGCCGGATTGGAAGCCGGCGCTCCTCGCGGCGCAGGCGCCGCAGGCCGAGGCTGATTTGCTACCGACCACGCCGGCGCGGACGCGCCTCGCCTATGACGAACTGCTGGCAAGCCAACTCGCGATCTTACTGTTGCGCGCGCACACGCGGCGGCTGGCTGGCCGCGCCATCAAGGTCCCCGGCAAGTTGCGCGACCGCATGCTCAAGTCCCTGCCCTTTTCGCTGACCCATTCGCAGCGCCAGGCGATCGCCGAGATCGCCGGCGACATGGCGGCGCCGAACCGCATGCTGCGCCTTCTCCAGGGCGATGTCGGCAGCGGCAAGACGGTGGTGGCGCTGATGGCGATGCTCGACGTGGTCGAGGCCGGCGGCCAGGCGGCGCTGATGGCGCCGACGGAAATCCTGGCGCGGCAGCATTACGCGACGCTGATCCAGCTCGCCGAGCCGGCGGGCGTCGGCATCGCGCTGCTGACGGGCCGCGAGAAAGGCCGCACGCGCGAGGACATTCTGCTGCGCCTCGCCTCGGGCGATATCGGCATCGTGGTCGGCACCCACGCGCTGTTCTCCGACGACGTCGCCTTCAAGGACCTCGCGCTCGCCGTGATCGACGAACAGCATCGCTTCGGCGTCGAGCAGCGCATCGCCCTGTCGAATAAGGGCAAAGGCGTCGACATCCTGGTGATGACGGCGACGCCGATCCCGCGCACGCTGATGCTCACCGCCTATGGCGATCTCGATTCATCCCGCCTCACGGAAAAACCCGCCGGTCGCAAGCCGGTGACGACACGCACCATTCCCTTGTCGCGCCTCGACGACGTGATCGACGCCGCGCGTCGCGCGCTCAAATCCGGCGCCAAGATTTATTGGGTTTGTCCGCTGGTCGAGGAATCCGAACAGATCGACATCGCCGCCGCGGAGGAGCGGTTCGCGCAGCTCAAGGGGTTGTTCGGCGAGCAGGTCGGCCTCGTCCATGGCCGGCTCAAGGGCGCCGAGAAGGACCGGGTGATGGAGAACTTCGCCCACGGCCCGACCAACCTCCTGGTCGCCACCACCGTGATCGAAGTGGGCGTCGACGTGCCCGACGCGACCGTCATGGTGATCGAACACGCCGAGCGTTTCGGCCTGGCACAGCTTCACCAGTTGCGCGGGCGGATAGGCCGGGGCACCAAGCCGTCGAGTTGCCTCTTGCTCTATGCGCCGCCGCTGAGCGAGCCGGCGAAGGCACGCCTGGCCATTCTGCGCGAGACCGAGGATGGATTCCGCATTGCCGACGAGGATTTGCGGCTGCGCGGCGCCGGCGAAGTGCTGGGCACGCGGCAAAGCGGTATGCCGGCGATGCGGCTGGTCGATCCGGCCGCGCACGGCGAGCTCATTCCCGTCGCGCGCGACGACGCGCGCCTCGCGCTCGAACGCGACCCCGAGCTTAAATCCGAACGTGGCGCGGCGCTGCGCACGTTGCTCTATCTGTTCGAGCGCGACCAGGCGGCCGCTTATTTGCGATCGGGCTGAACCGTGCCGAGGGCGAGGTCGGCGAATTCGCCTTCGAGATACATCAGATGCTTGTGGCTGTCGGCGATTTTGATGTCCTGCACCTGGCCGATCAGGATCGAGTGGCTGGCATAGACGATCGCCTGATCGAGGGTGCAGTCGAACCCGACGATGGCTTCGTCGAGGATCGGCGAGCCGGTGGTCAGCTCGATCCATTTGTCGGTCGCGAAGCGCTTGGCGCGATCGTCGACACCGCGCGACGCGAATAGTTTTGCCAGCGCGGCCTTGTCGTGCGGCAGGACGTTGATGCCGAACGACTTGGATTCGAGGATGGCGCGGTGCGCCGACGCCTCGCGGTTGACGCAGGTCAACAGCGACGGCGGCTCGGCCGAGAGCGACGTCACCGCCGTCGCGGTGAGGCCGAAATACTTGCTATCGTACTTGCACGTCACCAGCGTCACCGCCGCCGGCAACCGCCGCATGCCAAGACGGAATTGCTCGGCGGAGATCATCGCGTTACGCCGCGTCGAACATCCGCTCGAAGAAATCCAGCTCCTTGGTGCGCCAGCCCGTCGCCTGCGCGATCGGCGCATCGAACACGATGTAATTGTCCTTGGCAGGATCGTAGGCCGGCCAATTGACGCCGCCGCCATTGGGATCGCCGGTCGCGGCGAAGCGGACCCACGCACCCATCATCGCGTCCGACAATTCGTGGTCCTTGCCGTTGGTCGGCACGTCGGCGCCGAAGAAATGCTCCGGCAGCGTGCCGAACACATACGGCACCTCCTCGACGTGGCTCGGGGGCGTCGCTTTGTCGCCGCGGCGGCGCTTGAACACATAGCGATAGGTCTGCTTCTGCGATTTTGCGTTGACGCGCGCCAGGCCGCGGACGCCGTAATTGAACAGCGAGTCCGCGAACACGTCGGATGCCGCCGCCACCGCTTCCTTGTCGTTGCCGGCCGGGAACATTTTCACGCCTTCGTCGGCGAACTTGCCCATGCCGCCTGCGACGAACCCGCGATACTGTTCGAGGTTGCTGATCGGAACCATGCGGCCGACGAAGAAATCGCCCTCCCGCTCGACGCCGCCGACGATCATCGGCACCTTGGGGTAGCGGCCCGAGACCAGCGCGTCCCGCTCATCCTCGGGGAAGGCCCAGCCGTCGCGGATCATGCGGATCGGCTGCGGCGCGGTCAGCAAGCCCGGCCCGGCCCCGATCTGGAACGATTTCGGAAGCAATTCCTCGGCCGGCATGGCGCGCAGCGCGGCAAGATCGTTGCCGACGACCTTCACCGCCGCTTGCTCGGCATCTTTCAGCGTATAGAGGGTGCGGAAAATCGCCGCGCTTTGCAGCACCGCCTTGTGGAACAGACCCTTGCTCAGCGGCGAGCAGAGATGCGCCGCCACCGAGCACGCGCCGGCGCTTTCGCCGAAGATCGTGACGTTGTTCGGGTCGCCGCCGAAGCCGGCGATATTTTCACGGACCCATTTCAACGCCGCGACCTGGTCGAGGAAGCCGTAATTGCCCGAAACCTTGTTCGGGGATTCCGCGCTCAGCGCCGGATGCGCCATGAAGCCGAAAATGCCGACGCGATAATTGATCGTGACGGCGACAACGCCTTTTCGCGCCAGCGGGCTGCCGTCATAGATCGGGATGGAGCCTGAGCCGAGCTGGAACGCGCCCCCATAGAACCATACCAACACCGGCAGCTTTCCGCCGCCCGGCGCGGGGGTATAGACGTTGAGGCTGAGACAATCCTCGCTAATCTTCGGACCGCGCAGCTCGATGTTCGGCATCTGCACGGGATCGTCGCCGAACCGCGCGCATTCGCGCACGCCTTGCCATGCCGCCGGCTTCTGCGGCGGCTTCCAGCGTAGTGCACCGACCGGCGGCGCCGCGAAGGGAATGCCGAGATAGGCGACGACATCGCTGCCGACGCCCGAAACCTGGCCGGATTCGGTGCGAATAGTAGCCATCAACCTGCCTCCTCCCAATGATTGATTGTCACCTCAATCCTTCGAGACGGCGCTACGCGCCTCCTCAGGATGAGGGACCTATTCCAATTCCTCATGGTGGGGAGCCTTGGCGAAAGCCAAGGCGTCTCGAACCATGAGCGTCACGCGCCTTATTGCCAGTAGACGAACGCCATTGCGTTGCCGGTGCCGGCCTCGGACCGGTAGCACGGCACGTAGTCCACCAGATTCATCTTCATGCCGCGGTTCATCATGATGCCCGCGACCGGAATCCAGTTCTTCATCTCCGACGAGCCCGAGCGGAACCGGTCCGCCGGAATGTTCACCAGCGCCTTCTCGTCGTTGTTCTTCATGCCGTCGAGCAACCAGTTATCCAGCTCCTCGTCGACGACGAAATGCGACAATCCGCCCGACGCGAACACGGCGACGCGCGCGTCGGATTTCCAGCTCTCGATGGCGCGGGCGACGATCTTGCCCATTTCGAGGCAGCGATGCGTCGACGGCTGGTTCGGGGGATAGAACGTGTTCACGAACACCGGCACGTTCGGCACCACCTTGTCGCTCATGATCTTGCGATAGACGAACCCGAACGCGTGCGGAATCCCGGTATTGCTGCCGCCGTTTGGCAGTTTCTTCGCCGTCGCGATGTCGAACTCGTTTTCCATCAGGTTCTTGATGATGTGCTGGCCGAGCTCCGGTAGGCCGGGATAGACCTGGGGCGTCTCGGGGTGATGGCTCTTTTCCGCGATCAGGATGCCCGGCGGCATGCGCTTGCGCTGCTCTTCCGAGAACGGCGAATTCTCGATGGTCTCGCCGTAATAGACCAGAAAGGTCGGAATGTTCTGGTCAGTGAAGATTTCCATCTGGTCGTTGCCGACGATCACGGCGACGTCGGGTTTCACCTCATTCCATTTTTTGGCCAGCGTCGCGATCGCGACCTGACAGGCGTCGAAGCGGCGCTTGCGCTCCTCAAGCGACGCCTTGAATTCGAGGTTTTCGGCGGCGCGCATTTTCACCAGCTCGTCGAAACTATAGGTGCCGCCGCGGAACGGATGGGTCGATTTCTTGTCGTCCGCCGCGCGCAGATGCCACATATCGGGCGGCGTCGAAAGCAACGGCCCGTGCGATGTCGCGATGCCAAGTACGATTTTCGCCATGTCGGTCTCGCTGGTGGAAAGTGAAACTTATTATGATTCTTATATCGGGCTTTCGCCTAGCGAAGCAACAGGGAGTCGGTCACCCCTGCTCTGCGCCGGCCTCGGTGCTTCACCCCGGGCCCGCGAAAAAGTGATGCGGGCGCCTTTGGCGCGTCGCTATGGTGACCCCAATTCCTACCTCGTGAGGTCCGTTTGACCGGTCAACCCCGTCTTGCCGCCATCGCCACCGCCGTGCCGCCTTATGCCTTGGGCCAAGAGGAGGTGACGCGACGCGCGCGGACGCTCTATGCCCAGCTCGGCGCGAGCGATAGTGAGCGCCTCATGCCGGTCTTTGCCAACGCGGGCATTGAGCGGCGCTATTCCTGCGTGCCGATAGAGTGGTACGAGCAGCCGCGTGGCTGGACTGAGCGCAACACCCTCTATCTCGAGCACGCTCAGACCCTCCTGGAGCGGGCGGCACGCGATTGCCTCGACCAAGCGGGCCTGACACCGCGGGACATCGACGCGGTCGTCACGGTCTCGACCACCGGCATCGCGACGCCGAGCCTCGACGCCCTGTTGAGCAATCGGATGAGCATGCGGCCCGACCTTAAGCGGCTGCCGATTTTCGGGCTCGGCTGCGCCGGCGGCGTGCTCGGACTGGCGCGGGCCGCCGATTGGGCGCGGGCGATGCCGGGCGCGCGTGTGCTTTATCTCGTCGTCGAGCTATGCGCTCTGTCGTTCCAGCGCAACGACACCAGCAAAAGCAACATCGTCGCGACCGCTCTGTTCGGCGACGGCGCCGCCGCCGCGATCATCGTCAACGACGGCGCGGACGACGGTGTTCGGTTCGGCGCCGGCGGCGAGCACCTGTTTCCCGACACGCTCGGCATCATGGGCTGGGACGTCGGCGAGGACGGACTTAGGGCGGTGTTTTCGCGCGACATTCCAGCGCTGGTGAAGCGCGAGATGCGCAAAGCCGCGTCCGCGTTTCTGGCGCGGCACGGCTTGGCGCTGGCCGACATCGACCGCTTCGTCTGTCATCCCGGTGGCACCAAGGTAATCTCGGCGCTCGAAGACGCGTTCGACATCGCCGAGAACACGCTGACGGTGGAGCGCGGCGTGCTGCGCGACTACGGCAACATGTCGGCGGCGACGCTGCCGTTCGTAATGCAGCGCGCGCTGCGCGAACGCCCGAAGGGCCGCCTGATGCTGACCGCGATGGGACCGGGTTTCACCGCCGGCTTCCAGTTGTTGCGGGCGTAGATCGTGCGTCCCTCGACTGCTCGCCCGGCGGGGGGTCCGTACCTATACCCCATCGACCTCATCCCGAGCGCGCACCGACGGGTCGCAGACCCGGCGGGAGCAGTCGAGGGACGCACGGCTTTCGCATGAGCGCGCTGGGCATCTTTCTCCTAGCCGTCATTGTTCAGCGTCTCGGCGAGCTCTTCTATGCCGCGCGTAACACGCGCGCGCTGTTGGCGCGCGGCGCGGTTGAGTACGGCGCGAACCATTATCCGCTGATCGTGGCGCTGCATGCGGCCTGGTTGGTGGCGTTGCTCGCGGTCGTGCCTTGGCATGCCGAGCCGAACTGGTATTGGTTGGGCGTGTTCGCGGCATTGCAGGCCGCGCGGATTTGGATCGTGGCCAGCCTCGGCCCGCACTGGACCACCCGCATTATCGTGTTGCCGGATGCGCCCTTGGTGCGGCGCGGGCCGTATCGCTGGCTGCGTCATCCGAATTATCTCGTGGTCGCGGCGGAAATCGCGGTGCTGCCGGTCGCGTTCGGCGCGTGGCGGATCGCGGTCGTGTTCACGCTGCTGAACACCGCCATGCTGGCCTGGCGCATCCGTGTCGAAGCGGAGGCGCTCGGCTATCGGCGGATCGACGCCTCGGTGACGATGATGTCGAAACGCTGATCGTGCGGCTGCGGGTAGATCGTGTCGAGCCGCGAAAACTCATATCCGACGCCGATAGTCAGCGGCCGCGGCGACAGGATCGCGAGCGTGCGGTCGAAATAGCCGCCGCCGTTGCCGAGCCGGTAATGCGCGTCGTCGAAACCGACCACCGGTCCCAGCACCACGTCCGGCGTTACCACCGCGCCGTCGCGCGGGATCGGAATGTTCCAGATGCCGTCCACCATCGGCGCGTCCGGAATCCACGCGCGAAATTGCAGCGGCGCTTTTTTCTCGATCACCACCGGTAACGCCGCGCGCCAGCCTTGGGTCAGCAGCGCGCGAATTAGCGGGCGCGGATCGAACTCGCCGCGAAACGGCCAGTAGAAGCTGACGATCGCCGGCGCGTGCGCCGACAACACGGTCCGCAAATTTGCTTCCAGTGCCGCGTTCCATTGGCGGCGCTGCTCGATCGGAATCGCCTGACGGCGCGCGGTCAGCGCGGCGCGGCGCTCTTTGCGCCACGCCGCGACGTCGACCATTAGAACAAGCCTGAAATCTTGCCGTCGGCGCTGACCGAGATGTTATTGGCCGCCGGCACGCGCGGCAGGCCCGGCATCGTCATCACCTCGCCGCAGATCGCGACGACGAACTCGGCGCCCGCCGATAGCCGGACTTCGCGTACCGGAATGGTGTGGCCGCTCGGCGCGCCCTTGGCATCGGGATTGGTGGAAAAACTGTACTGCGTCTTGGCGATGCAGACCGGCAGATTGCCGAAGCCCGCGCTCTCGAACTCCTTGAGTTGCGCCGCGACGCCGGCCTCGGGCACGACGTTGGAGGCGCCGTAGATTTGCGTGGCGATGGTCTTGATCTTGTCCAGCAACGGCATGTCGTCGGGATAAAGCACCTTGAAGTTCGCCGGCTTGGTTTCGATTGTCTTCAACACCGCCTTGCCCAGATCCTCCGAGCCCGCGCTGCCGGTGGCCCAGTGATCGGAGATCACGGCGTCGACGCCCTGCGCCGCGCAAAGCTGCTTCACCAGATCCTGCTCCGCCTCGGTGTCGGTCGAGAAACGGTTGACGCCGACCACCGCCGGCACGCCGAATTTCTTGATGTTGGAAATGTGGCGCTCGAGATTCGAGAACCCTTTGCGCAACGCTTCAATGTTTTCGTGCTTCAAATTTTCCTTGGCGACGCCGCCGTGCATCTTCAGCGCGCGCACGGTCGCGACGATGACGGCGCAATCGGGCGAGATGCCGGCCTTGCGGCATTTGATGTCCATGAATTTCTCGGCGCCAAGGTCGGCGCCGAAACCCGCTTCGGTCACGGTGTAATCGGCGAGTTTCAATCCCGCCATGGTCGCCGACACGGAGTTGCAGCCGTGGGCGATGTTGGCGAATGGACCACCATGGATGAAGGCGGGGTTGTTCTCCAGCGTTTGCACGAGGTTGGGCGCGATCGCGTCCTTCAGCAGCGCGGCCATCGCCCCTTCGGCGTGGAGCTCGCTGGCCCGGATCAGCTTGCGGCCGCGCGTCTGGCCGATGACGATGTTGCCGAGCCGGCGCTTCAAGTCTTCGAGCCCGGTGGCGAGACAGAAAATCGCCATCACCTCCGACGCGACGGTGATGTCGAAGCCCCCCTCGCGCGGAAAGCCGTTGGCGACGCCGCCGAGCGACGTCACGATCTGGCGCAGCGCGCGATCGTTCATGTCGAGCCCACGCCGCCAGGTGACGCGGCGCGTATCGATATCGAGCTCGTTGCCCCAATAGATGTGATTGTCGATCATCGCCGCGAGCAGATTGTTGGCCGCGCCGATGGCGTGGAAATCGCCCGTGAAGTGCAGGTTGATGTCTTCCATCGGGACTACCTGGGCATAACCGCCGCCGGCCGCGCCGCCCTTCTGGCCGAAGGACGGGCCGAGACTGGGCTCGCGCAGGCACATCACCGCGCGCTTGCCGAGACGATTGAGCGCATCGCCGAGCCCGACCGTGGTGGTGGTCTTGCCTTCGCCCGCCGGCGTCGGCGTCATCGCCGTGACCAGGATCAGCTTGCTGCCCGGCCGGCGTTGCAGACTATTGAGATAATCGAGCGACACCTTGGCCTTGAAATGGCCGTAGGGTTCGAGCTGCTTCGCGTCGATGCCAAGCTTGTCCTTCGCGACGTCGACGATCGGCCGCATCGTGGCGGCTTGCGCGATCTCGATGTCGCTCTTGGGATGGGCGTGTTGGTCGTGACTGGGCATGACGGCTCCTGATGGCAAGCGCGCGGCGAAATTCGTGTGTCGCTAAAAAACCCTAGAAATTGCCCACTTCTCAAGAGGCAATTTATTGTGGGCAGAAGCCCTGTGCCGCGCACCGGTTACGTCGGCGCGCCGGGACCTGACTTTTTCCGAACGCGGCTCTCCGACGCGAGTTGACCGCAACGGTCACGCTCCCTATGGTGCCTCCCCTCTCGGTTCCTGTGCCACGAGCCCGTAGCTCAGCCGGTAGAGCATCTGACTTTTAATCAGGAGGTCGTGGGTTCGAATCCCGCCGGGCTCACCAAACCGTCGTCGCGACGATAAGATAATGGGTCGTCGATCCGGCCATATTACTGCCACACCGCCGGGCGACACTTTTGCGTGATGGTTCGCCGCGTCATTTCGCATAGGAGCGCGCGGATCGCGCGGATAATGCGTCGTCGCGCAGCGCGGTGACAGTGACTTGGAGGTTCCCGTCGCTGCATACAATATAGCGCCAATTGTCTGATGTTTTCGTTGGCTATTGCCATCCGCCGGATTGTACCGTATCCGCGTTCGGATCGTCCGGGGGTTGGACTGGATAACGTTGGGGGTAGCAGCGTTGGACGGTGACGTCATTGCAGTCGTAGGTGCCGCCTGTCGCCTTCCCGGTGCAAACGGCACACGGCAATTCTGGGATTTGTTGTCGTCCGGCCGCGACGCCGTGACGGAAATTCCCGACGACCGCTGGTCCAAGCCCTACTATTTCCACCCCCGCCCCGGTCAGCCGGGAAAGAGCTACACATGGGCGGCCGGCGTGATCGACAACGTCGATCGTTTCGACGCCGCTTTTTTCGGTATCTCCCCGCGCGAAGCGCGGCAAATGGACCCGCAACAACGGTTGATTCTCGAGACCGCGTGGGAGGCGCTCGAGGATTCGGGGCTGCGCGCGACCAAGCTCGCGGGCAGCGGCACCGGCGTTTTCGTCGGTGTCTCCGGTATGGATTACGCCACCCTGCGCCTCGGCGATCCGGCCAGCGGCGACGCCTATCTCATGACCGGAACGACGAAAAGCATCGTCGCCAACCGCGTCTCCTATATTTTCGATTTGCGTGGACCGAGCTTCGCCGTCGACACGGCGTGTTCGTCCTCGTTGGTCGCGCTCGATCTCGCTTGCGACGCGCTGCGAAGCGGGCGCGCGCCGCTCGCCATCGTCGGCGGCGTCAATTTGTTGCTGGTGCCGTTTTCATTCCTCGGCTTTTGCCAGGCGTCGATGTTGTCGCCAACCGGCCGCTGCCATGCGTTCGACGCCCGCGCGGACGGTTACGTGCGATCCGAGGGCGTGGGCGTCGTGATTCTAAAGCCGCTGCGCGACGCGCTTGCGGACGGGGATCCGATCCGGGCGCTCATCCGCGGCACGGGCGTCAATTCCGACGGCCACACGATGGGCCTGTCGCTGCCGAGCGAAGCCTCGCAATCGGCGCTGCTCGCCAGCGTCTACGAAAAGGCGGGGATCGCTCCGGACGGCCTCGCCTTCATCGAAGCGCACGGCACGGGAACGCAGGCCGGCGATCCGATCGAGGTCCAGCGCTCTCGGCAAAACGCTGGGCCGCCGCCGCGCCGCGCCGCTTCCGATCGGCTCGGTCAAAACCAATCTCGGCCATCTCGAAACCGCATCCGGCATGGCGGGGTTGATAAAGACGATCCTGGCGCTCGAACACCGCGAACTGCCGGCGTCGCTGCATTTCGAGACGCCCAACCCGCACATCCCCTTCGACGATCTCAATCTCGAAGTGGCCGCTCAAAAAAGAAGCCTCGGCGATACCGGCGAGCTCATCGCCGGCGTCAATTCGTTTGGATTTGGCGGCACCAACGCGCACGCCATCGTCGCCTCGGCGCCGGAAACCGCGCGAGCCGCCGAGGTGCCGGCGGCGATCCCGCCCCTGCTGTTATCGGCCCGCTCGGCAGCGGCGCTAACGCAGTTGGCGCGCGACTGGTGCGCGCGCATCACGGCGTCGTCCGATGCCTCACTCGCACCGTTGCTGCGCGCGGCGGCGACGCGGCGCGATCATCATCGCCACCGGCTCTTTTGCACGACGTCCGAACGCGCCGCCCTCGCATCGGATCTCGACGCCCACGCCGCCGGCGATCAATCCTCCGGCGCGATTTCAGGGCAGGCCACCCAGTCGGGCAAGATTGCCTTCGTGTTCGCCGGCAACGGCGCTCAATTCCTTGGCATGGCGCGCGACGGGCTGCGGCACAACCCGGCATTCCGAGACGCCGTGGGCGCGGTCGATCGCGCGATGTCGCCATTGCTTGGCTGGTCCCTTGACGCGCGGCTGCAAGAAGACAATCCCGACTTCTTGCGTCATACCGACGTCGCGCAGCCGCTTCTGTTCGCCGTGCAAGTCGGCATCGTCGAGGCGCTGCGCGCCCAGGGCATCGAGGCGCAAGGATGCGTCGGCCATTCCGTCGGCGAGATCGCCGCTGCCTGGGCCGCCGGCGCGTTGTCGCTCGAAACGGCGGCCCAGATCGTGGTCGCGCGCAGCCGGCAACAGCAACGCACGCATGGCCACGGCGGGATGATGGCCTTGTCGCTCGCCCCCGACATGGCGGCCGCCGAGATCGCCAAGTTCGACGGTCTGGAACTGGCGGCGATCAACAGCCGCGGCAACGTCACCATCGCGGGAGACCGCGCCGCGCTAGACGCGTTGGCGGCGCTGGCTAAGAGCAAAGACTGGCACCACACGCCGCTCGACATCGAGTACGCCTTCCACTCGGCAATCCTCGACGGCATTCGCGACGATCTGCTGGCGCAACTCGGGGACATCCCGTCGCGCGATTGCGGCGCCCGCTTTATATCCTCGGTGTCGGGCACGGCCATGTCCGGTACCATGCTCGACGCCGATTACTGGTGGCGGAATATCCGGCAGCCGGTCCGCTTCCGCGATGCCATCGCGACCCTGGTGGCCGACGGCTTCCGGATTTTCCTCGAGATCGGACCAAATCCGATCCTGCAATCGTATCTTCGCGACGGGTTGCGCGCCGCCGATGCCGACGGGCGCGTGCTCGGTACGTTGGCGCGGTCGCCGGCGGACGCCGATCCCTTCGTCAGGATCGCGGCCCAGTGCTATGTCGCCGGCTACGATCTGTCCGGCCGGGCCGACTTCGCCGGCTCCGTCGATGTCGTGGGGTTGCCGCGCTACCCGTGGCAGCGGGAGCGGTTCTGGTATCAGCCGACGGCCGACGCCATGTCGATATGGGCGCCGATGCTGGACCATCCGTTGCTTGGCTACCGCCGGCAGGCGGATCCGCGCGAGTGGACCCAGTTGCTGGATTTGGCGGGGCTACCCTGGCTCGCGGATCACGCCGTGGAGGGCGTCGCCGTCCTTCCGGCGGCGGCAACGCTTGAGATCGCGCTTGCGGTGGCGCGCTGCGCTCAGCCCAATGCCACCGTCCTGTCGTTGGAGGATTTGGAAATCCGGCAAGCCATCGCGCTGGCGCCGAATCAGTCGCGGCAATTGCGGGTGCGGCTCGACGGCGAGCGCGCCATCGTCATCGATAGCCGCCAATGGCTGGCCGCCGAGGACCATCTTCCGCATGCCGTCGCGCGGATCGCGCCCGGGGCCAGCGCGCAACCGCCGCGCCTCGAACCCGCGGCCGTCACCGCGTACATCGACGCGGCCACGGTCTATGCCCGTGCGCGGGCGCTCGGGCTCGATTACGGGCCGCGTTTCCGCGTCGTCGCCTCGGTCGATGTTCTGAACAGCGAAACGGCCCACGCTTGGTTCGCGCCGCCTGACGATGCTGCCGCCACGACCGGCTATTTGCTGTCGCCGCCGCTGCTCGATGGCGGGCTGCAAGCATTCCTGGCGCTGCTCGGCGCCGACAGCAAAGGCCGATCCGGATTCAGCCTGCTGCCGTGGCGGTTTGCCGGCGTCCGGCTGTTTGCGCCGTATGGGCGGACTCCGCGGCAGGCGCGGCTATCGATCGTCCATCGCGGCACCCGCTCGGCGTGCGGCACGATCGCCTTCTACGACGATTCCGGCGAGGCTGTCGCGGAGATCGCGCAATGCTGGTTCCGCCGCGTGCAGCTCTTGAAACGCGAAAGCGACGCGGAACGCACGTTCCATTTCGCGCTGGCGGCGATGCCGCGCGCGAGCGGCGACATCGCGCCGTCGACCGATCCGGCGGAGTTCATCGCGGCCCTCAAGCTCGCCGGCGGCCGCAGCGCCGAAAGCGCGTTGCTGTTCGAAGGATACGTCGCGACGGCGGCACACAAGGCGCTGCTTTCGCGGCGTCCCGTCGACGACGCGTTAGCGTTGGAGGACGTGGTCGCTTCGGCCGGAAACGTCCCCGGCGCATTGCCGTTGCTCTGGACCCTTCTCGGTTGGATGGCCCATCACGGCGGGGCAACGGCGACACCGGACGGGAAATGGCAATTGGCGCCCTCGTCCGGACTGCCCGATCCGGCCTTGATCTGGCGCACGATCTTGAACGACGCGCCGCAATTGGCGCCCGCGCTCGCCTTGGCGGCCGCGGCCGCCGAGCAACTGCCCGATTTCCTCGCGGGTCGTGGCGCGCCGGCCTTGGCGCCGCCGACAGCACTGGTGGACCATTTCCTCCACGCGACGCCGAGCGGCATCCGCGTCGGCGAAACGCTACAGCGCGCCGTCGTCAGCCTCGCGGCGCGTTGGCCGGAAGGACGGCCGTTGCGGATTCTCGAGATCGGCGCGTCCTCCGGCGCGCTGACGCGCCGCCTCCTTGACGGCTTGGCGGGGTGGCAAGGCACGTTGCGCTACGTCGCAACCGATCCCGATTCCGATCAGGTCAGCCGGTTGTCGATCCGGCTACAGGGCATTGCCGGCGCGTCCGCCACCGCGTGGGATCCGCACGGCGGCCCGATCGATCTCGGAACCAGCTTCGATGTCATCGTGTCGGCCAATGCGCTGACGCGGCTGCACGCCGATGACGGCATGATCGCGACGCTGCATCGAATGTTGGCGCCCAACGGACTGATCGTCGTCGCCGAACCGCAACCGAACAGCGTGTGGGATTGGATTTTCGGCCAGGACGCCGCGTGGTGGTCGGCGGGGTTCGTGGACAATCAACCAACCTCGCCGCTGCGCGCCGTCGCCGCGTGGCGCGATCTGCTGGTCCGCGGCGGTTTCGCCGACGCCGATACGGCGGATATCGCCGCCGATCCGTGGCCCGCCGGCATCGCGATCGCGCGACGCGACGCGGTTGTCGCCGCTGTTGAAACAATGCCGGCGGCAGCGACCATCATCGTCGCCGAGCACGGCGATCCGGTCGCGCAAATCTTGGCGCAACACCTGGCCGCCGCCAGCGGCACGGCGGAAATCATCATTCCGCCGGAGATCGGCGACGGAAATTTGTTCTGCGCCTTACTCAGCCGCGTCGACACCGATATCCCCGAAATCGTGGTCTTGCCGCCGCACGCGAGCGCTTCCAGTGACGGCGTCGCGGCCACCAGCGCCAACCTGCTCCGCGTCATCACGGTGGCGCAGTTGGTCGCGGCGACGCGCGAACGCGCGCGGCTGTGGCTCGTCACGGAGAACGCACAACAAACCGCCGATACATTTGGGCGGCACGATGCCGCGTTGTGGGGTCTCGGCCGCACGTTGGCGAACGAGATGCCGCAACTCGATTGCCGCCTGGTCGACATGTCGTCGCGTCTGTCGGCGGTGGAGACCGCGCGGTATCTCGCGGCTGAATTGCTGGCGCCGGATGGCGAGCGAGAAATCGTCGCGACGCCGCACGGTCGGCATGTTCTGCGTTTGCGGCGCGGAACCTCGATGGCCGCGCCGCCCGCGCCCAGCCCGGTCCGCCTTGTGGTGGATACTCCGGGGCGGCTCGACAGTTTGCGATGGGAAACGCTGGTTTCGCGCGGGCCGGAGCGAGGCGAGGTCGCGATCGCGGTGCATACGGCGGACCTCAATTTCCGCGACGTGATGTGGGCGCTCGATCTCCTGCCTGAAGAGGCGCTGCTCGACGGCCATGCCGGCCCCACGCTTGGCCTCGCTTGCTGCGGCACCGTGACGGCTGTCGGTGCCGGCGTCGAAGACTTCACCCCCGGCGACCGGGTGCTGGCGATCGCACCGGCGACTCTGTCATCCGAGGTCGTGATCAGCGCACACACCGTGGCGCGGCTTCCCGACGGTCTCGATTTCGCCGCGGCCGCGACCTTGCCGGTCGCATTCGTCACCGTCATCTACGCGCTCGGTCACCTTGACTCAACTGAAGCCGGGCGAGCGCGTCTTGATCCACGGCGGCGCCGGCGGCGTCGGCCTCGCCGCGATCCAATACGCGCTCCATTGCGGCGCGGAAGTAATCGCCACCTCCGGCTCGCCGACGAAGCGCGCCTTCTTGCGCGAGCTTGGCGCGCACCACGTGTTCGATTCACGCGATCTCGCATTCGTCGACGCCGTTCGGAAGCTGACCGACGGCGCGGGCGTCGATGTCGTCCTCAACTCGTTGAGCGGCGACGCGATGGAGCAGAGCCTGGCACTGCTGAAGCCGTTCGGTCGTTTCCTCGAACTCGGCAAGCGCGACTTCTTCACCGGCACGCGGATCGGCCTCAGGCCGCTGCGGAACAATATCTCCTATTTCGCGATCGACATCGACACGCTGGCGGTCGAGCGGCCGGACCTCGCGACCGCGATCATGCGGGAGACGATCGCAGCTGATCGAAACCGGCGCGTTGCGTCCGCTGCCGTACCGCCGCTTCGCGCGGACCGACGTCGGCGACGCCTTCCGTCTCATGCAGGCGTCGGGCCATATCGGAAAAATCCTGGTCGATATCGTCGAGCCGGCGCGGCAAACCTTACGCCCGTCGGTCCAGCCGCCCCGCTTCGCCGTTCATGGCAACGGCACGTATCTCGTCACCGGCGGCCTGGCGGGCTTCGGCCTTGCCACCGCCGAGTGGTTGGCAAGCCAGGGGGCGCGGTCGCTGGCGCTGCTGGGCCGGCGCGGCGCCGCGACGCCCGGCGCGGCCGAGGCGATGGTGCGGCTGATGGCAGCGGGCGTCGATGCCCGCGCGTTTGCGTGCAACGTCGCCGATCCCGCCGCGCTGGACGAGACGCTCGCCGCGATCCGCCATGCCATGCCGCCGCTCAGGGGCGTCGTCCATGCCGCGATGGCGGTCGACGACGCGCTGCTGTCCGATCTCAACGGACTCCGTCTCGACCGGGTGATGGCGCCGAAGCTCGGCGGCGCCGATAATCTGGACCGCGCGACGCGCAACGATCCGATCGAGCTGTTCGTGCTTTACTCGTCGGCGACCGCCGCGTTCGGCGCCCCGGGTCAAGGAAGCTACGTCGCGGCGAACGCGGCGGTCGAAAGCGTGGCGCGGCGGCGGCGCAGTCAGGGCCTGCCGGCGATGGTGGTCTGCTGGGGCCCGATCGCCGACGCCGGCTATCTGGCGCGCCATGCCGAAACGCGCGATGCCCTGGCGCGGCGCCTCGCGGCGAACCCGATCCCGGCGCGTGAGGCCCTCGACGCGCTGCCCTCGCTCTGGAACAGCGGCGAGACCGTGGTGGACTACGCGTCGGTGCGGTGGGACGCGGCCAGAAATCTCTTGCCGAGCCTGACATCGCCGACCTTTGCCGACATTGTCGGCGGCGGCGGCGACGCCGGGCGCGACGTGGCCGAGCGGCTCGCGGCCGCTTCGCCCGACGAACGCAAGGACATCATCCTCGCGGTGCTGGTCGAGGAAATGCGCGCGCATCCTGTCCTCGTCCGCAACCGGCCTCGACCCGCATCGTTCGGTCGCCGAATTGGGCATGGATTCGCTGATGGCGGTGGAGCTGCGGCTTGCGCTCGAGGGGCGGCTCGGCATCAATTTGCCGATGTTGTCGCTGTCACAGCAGACTTCGCTTGCCATGATCGCGGCCAATCTGGCGCGCGGCTTCGCCGGCGGCGCGGCGACATCGGCCCGATCTTGCGGCGGCAGCGCAGCACTACGAGACGGCCGATCCCGGCGATTTGGGTTCCGCGATGCTGCAGCGCGAACCGAGCGACGAGACGGCCGCGGCACGATGACGGACGCGTCGCGGAATTTCGGCCTTTCCGCCACCGAGCGCAGTCAACTCGTCGAGCGGCTGAAACACGGCGTCGAAAACGGCCACGCGCAGAGCATGCCGGCGCCGCCGTCCCCGGCACCGACCAAAGATCTGGCCGATTCCGAATTCTTCAAGCAGATGCAGATCATTCGGTCGGTCGCCGAGACGCTCGACATCGCCAACCCGTTCTTCCGGGTCCACGACGGCGTTGCGGGACCGCAAATCACCGTGGACGGGCGCGCCTGCATCAATTTTTCGTCGTACAATTATCTCGGCTTCAACGGCCATCCGCGCGTGACCGCGGCGGCGCAAGAGGCGATCGCGCGCTACGGCACGTCATGCTCGGCCAGCCGCCTCGTCGCCGGCGAAATACCGCTGCATCGCGAACTCGAGCGCAAATTGGCCGCCTTGCACGGCACCGAGGACAGCGTCGCTTTTGTCAGCGGCCATGCCACCAATGTCACCGTCATCGGCGCGATGCTGGCCAAGGGCGATGTCATTCTGCACGATGCCCTCGCGCACAACAGCATCCAGCAAGGCGCGCAGCTTTCCGGGGCGCAGCGCGTGAGTTTCCCGCACAACGACGTCGCCGCCGCGGAGAAGCTGCTTGCGGCGCAACGCCCGCATCATCGCCGCGCGATGATCGTCATCGAGGGCCATTACAGCATGGATGGCGACATCGCCGATCTGCCCGCGTTCAGCACGCTCGCCCGCAAGTACGGCGCCTGGCTCATGGTCGACGAGGCGCACGCGATCGGTGTGCTCGGCGCGCGCGGCCGCGGCCTTGCCGAGCATTTCGGCCTCGGTCCCGACACCGCCGATTTGTGGATGGGCACGCTGAGCAAGACGCTGGCGGGCTGCGGCGGCTACATCGCCTGCCGCCACGACATCGCGGAGTATTTGCGGTTTTCGGCCGGCGGCTTCGTCTATTCGGTCGGCATGCCGCCGCCGATGGCGGCCGCGGCGATCGCATCGCTCGATCTTCTGGCGGAAAATCCCGACCGCGTCGCGCAGCTCCATGCCAATACCGCGCGCTTTATCGACGCCGCGAAGGTGGCCGGTCTCGATACGGGCCTGTCGCAAGGCTACGCGATCGTTCCGATCATCGTCGGCAGTTCCATCGCCGCCGGGCGCCTGTCGGCCGCGCTGTTCCAGCACGGCGTCAACGTCCAGCCGATCCTCTATCCCGCGGTTCAAGAACGCGCCGCGCGGCTGCGCTTCTTCCTGTCGTCGGAACATACGCGCGAGCAGATCGACCAGACGGTCGGTTTATTGGCGGCGCAATCGGCGGCGCTGACGGCAAACAAGATCGACCTGGCGGCGCTGGCCGCGACGCTTCAGCGCAATCACTGACCGCGTCCGGCACGGCGGGCGTCACTTCTTGTCGTCGTCGGGCGCGAACGTCGTCTTGTGGCCCCAGGTTGAATCGTAGTCGCGCTTTTTGTTTTCCGGCAGGAATTGCTCCTCGATCTTGCGGATGTTGCCCTGCCCGACCAGCGCGCCGAAATCGGCCCGGCCCCATTTGCTGCGTTTGTTGGCGGCGTCCCATTCCTGCAACGCGATCGTGCCGCGCTCGCGGAAATCGTTCAGCACCTGCCACGACGCTTGCAACCCCGCGGTCGCGGCGATCACCGGATAGAGCGCGATCTTCACGCCCATCGCGCCGTATTCCTCGATGGTCGGCGCCGCGTCCGTGCCGCCCCAAATCGCCAGAACCGGACCGGGAATTTGCGCGCAAGCGTTCTTCACGTCGTCGCGCGTCTCGACCGAATTGAGCCAGACAAGATCGGCGCCGCCTTCCTCGATGTAGGCGGTGCAGCGCTCGACCGCCTCGCGGAAGTTGCTGCCCTCGGCGCCTAGAATGTCGCAGCGCGCGCAAATCGCGAACGCCGGATCGAGCTCGTTCCGCGCCGCGACGGCGGCCTTGATCTTGCCGACGGCCTCGTCGATCGGGATGCAGCGCCGGCCCGCGACCGTCGCCGATTTCTTCGGCGCTTCCTGATCCTCGATCTGCAATGCGGCGACCCCGGCGCGGACGCATTCCTGCACTGTGTACCAAACATTGACGGCGTTGCCGAACCCGGTGTCGGCGTCGATCAGGATCGGGATGTCGCTGCGCGCCGCCATGTGCCGCGCGTGATCGACCAGATCCCGCAGGCCGAAAATGCCGTTGTCCGGCACGCCGTAGAGAAAGGCCGAGAGCTGCGAGCCGGCGAGGAAGAAGCATTCGAACCCGGCCATTTGCGCGAGGCGCGCATAGAGCGGGCTGAACCCGCCCGGCATCACGGTAACGCCGGGACGCTTCAACAACTCACGGAATTTCAGCCGCTTGGCGTGCGCGGCGTCGATATGTCCGTCGGCCATGTCTTGCCCTCCATTTTGAGCGCATCGATTTCCGCGCCGAGCAATACGGCGAGGCTCGACAGATAAAGCCAGATCAGCAACGCCACGGTCGCGCTCACCGACCCGTAGATCGCGCTGTAGCCGCCCACTTGCTCGAGATAATAGGAATAGGCCACGGAAAATAGCAGCCACAGCGCGGTCGCTGTCGCCGAGCCGCGATTGAGCCAGCGCTGCTTGGTACGTTGGCGATGCGGCGCCACGGCGTAGAGCCGCGTCAAGGCGGCCATCATCAAGACAGCCAACAGCGGCCAGCGCAGATAATCGATGACATGACGCCAGCCGTGACCGACCGGCACCAGGTAATAAACGATGAACGGCGTCAACGCGACCAGCGTGAAGGTGGCGGCGACAAAGAACAGGATCGCGACGATCAGCACGAGACCGATGCCCTGACGATACAACAGCCGCCGCCCGTCCTTCCGGCCGTAGACGGTGTTGAGCGCGGCGATCAGCGAGCCGACCACGGCGCGACCGCTGGTCACGGTGAAGAACAGCGAAAGCGCCATCGCGACGCCGGGATGGCCGTGCTGAAATCGCAGGAAACCGTGCAGGTCCGACGACAGCAGCCGCACCACCGGCTCGGGCAGCAGGCCGGAAACGAGGCTCAGATGGTGCTCGATCGTAACGGGATCGGCGATCAGCCCGTAACACGACAACAGAACGCCGATGCCGGGAAATGCGGTCAGCACGCTGAAAAAAGCGATCGCCGCCGCGGCGCCGGAGACGTTGTCGGCGGCGCATTTTGCGCTCAGCGACCACAGCATTAAGCCGAGATTACCGCCGAAAGCGCGGGCATCGTCGCGGTTGAGGCTGGGCAGAAGCGGCATCGCGCCGATTATGCCCGGTTGCGCGATCCGGGAGAACTCACACGGCGCGATGCCGCGTCGTGCTGTCGCATGCAAAATATTTTAGTCGGAATTTCATGAATCGGCGTTATGACAGGCCATCCCAAATCGCTCATTTGTGAGGCCGATGCAGCCCACCGCCATGGTCGCGCGACGCGCGCGCCTAATTTTATCGTTATCCCTCCTCTTCGCGCTCGCCGTCGTCGTGCCCGGCACCGCCGGGCAGTCCCGTCCGCAGAATTCGACCGCGTGCAGCGCCGGTTCCGACCGGGTGCAGCAGCTCGCCACGATCTCCAATACACGCGACGCCAACTTCCAGTGCCTCGGTGTCACGGTGCAAGGCACGGTGCTCCAAGGGCTGCGCGTCGAAAGCCATCACGTCGTCGCGCGAAGCGGCGCCGCGACCGCCGACCGCGTCAAGGTTAACGAGTATTCCGTGGCCGAGCTCGAAAGCACTCAGGGCGCGGTCCTTGATGGGGCGCGCGGTTATAATGCCGTGATCGTCCAGGGTCACGCTTCGCCCGCCAACGGCGATGTCGAGCTGACCACGTCCTACCTCTATGATGGGCTGACCGGCGAATATCATAGTTGCCGCATTAAGCTCGACCGCGGCGCCGACGCCTGGCACTTGATCAATCAATTCAACGAGCGGGTGTCGAATATCGTCGTCCGGACGCGCACGATTCCGGTGCTGGGCACGATCGGCATCGCCAATCTCGAAGGCGCTTGCACGCCGACCTGACGGTCAGCCGGCGCCGCCGGCCGCGACGTGTTGCTCGCGATCGCGCACCACCGCGGTCAGCGGCACGAGCTGCAGGCCTTTCGACGGCAGGCTCGCGATCCAGACTTTGAGCGCATCGAGCGTCAGATCGTGCGGATGGCCGATCGCGATGGCGGTGCCGCGCTGCCGCGCGATCTTTTCCAGATCCCCGAGCCGCTCCGCGACCGACGACGCGGTGACATCGTCGTCGAGCAAGATATCGCGTGTCACCGCCGGCACGCCCTCGAGCGCCGCGGCCTTCAGAACGCCGGTGCCGGCGACATGGGAATCGAGAAACAGCAAGCCGCGATTCTTCAGTTCCGCAACCACGGCACGCGTCGAATCCGAGTCCGACGACAGGCTGTTGCCCATGTGATTGTTGACGCCGACATAGCCGGTGAACCGGCTCAAGTCCCAGCGTAAACGACGCAGCAGCTCGGCGTGCCCCGGGTTGGCGCCGGTGGTTTGAGAAATGTATTTCGGCTGGATGATCGGTTCCATCGGCACATGAACGATCAGCTCGTGCCCAGCTTTACGCGCCGCCTCGGTCTGCTTCGGCAAATCGCTCGCATAGGCCAGGAACGACAGCGTCACGGGCCCGGCGAGCGCGACGGCGCGTTCGGTACGGGCGCGATCGAGACCGAGATCGTCGATCACGATCGCGATTTGCGGCTGCCCGCTGAACGGCGGCGCGGGGATCGCGTTGCGCTGCCAGGTCGGCTCGCCGGTGCTCGTCGCGGCGGTCACCAATGGCGACTGCGCGGGAACGAGCGTCGGCGGTGAGGGCGCCGCGGCGGACGGGGCCGCAGACGGGGTCGCCGCCGTAGACGGGGTCGGCGGTGAGGCCAGGCTCGGCAGCATGGCGATTTGGGTCGACCCGGCCAGCGCCGATTTCGGTGCTGCCGCAATAGCGGGGACCGGGAGCGTCACCGTCGACGGCGAAGGCGCTGGCTTTGCGGCCGGCTGCGCTTGCGGCTTCTCCGGCGCCTTTTGCGCCAGCGCCACGGCGGGCGCGGCGGGTTTGACAACGGTCGGCGTTGGCTTCGGCTTCGGTGCCGGCGCCGTCGCGACCTCCGTCTCCATCTTCGGCTGTTCCGCAGGCTTGGCGGCGGTCGTCGGCGCCGGCGCGGCCGGCTTGGCGGCGACCGTCTTTTGTGCTGGCTTTTGCGCCGGCGCTGCGGGTTTCGCCGCGTCCTTGGCGAGCGTCTGAGGCTTGACCGGGGCGACCGTCGGCGAGGCCGATTGGGTGCTGGCCGTCAACTCGGCTTCGGTCTGCGTGTACCAATAAGCGCCGACCACCAGCGCGACGGCGGCGATTACCGCCGCGGCGGCAAGCGCGTAAGCGGCAGGGCGACGCCCGCCGCGCGGCGACGACAGCGCCTCGGCGATGACCGGCTGCAGCGACACGATGTCGGCGGCATCGGCGACAACCGGCATGGGCGCGGCTGTGTCGTCATCGGCCGGTGCGCCGATTTTCGCGAACACCGAAGCGGTCTCGATTTCCGTCTCGGCCGCCAGCGGCGTCTCGTCCGTTTTCTCGGCCGCAAATTCGTTCACCGGCGGTTCGGATTTTTGCGCGGCTGGCTTCGGCGTCTGGACAGTGGCGTCGGCCTTCGCCCCGATCGCGCCAGGCGCGGTGGCGCTCGGCGGCGGTGCCTTGGCGGGCGCCGGCGCACGCGACGGTCCTTCCTCCGCCAGGAATCGCGCGAGCCACGCTTCGGGATCCTGTTTCGGATCGATCCTTGGCTCGACCCTGGCCGGCGTCGCCGCTTTCGTGATTGGCGGCAGGATCTCGCCCTTGGCGTCAGCGGCCCACGGCGCGATATCGGCGGGCGGCTTCTCGATTGGCGGCGTGACGGCGATAAAAGCGGGCTGCGGCGGCGGGACGGCCTCGGCGCGAGTCGCCTCGACGACGATTTCCGACGCCTGTTCGGCATCGTGCTTGGTGCCGTTGGTCGGCTGGGCCAGCTTCGGCGGCAGCGCTTCCGGCCGCTTCGCCAATTCGCGCTGCGCCCAGTTGGGCAGGCCCGACAGTTCCTGCGGCACCGGCGACCGTTGTCGCTGGCGATTCAGCAGATTAACGAAATTTGTTAAATTCTCTTCCATGGGACGTTGCCCGGTGCCCCCAAGGGATGGCAGCGCTTTGACACGGAAATGTCAAGGGATGTCGACAGATTCCCCGGCGAATCGGTCAAGGGTTGCAAGCCTCTCCGGCGGATTCTTTTCGTCGCCCACCCGCAAACTGTTATAAGGCATTTGCCGGCAAGTTAAAGGGATTGCGTCACCCATGTTTCTGCTGATCGATAATTACGACAGCTTCACGTACAACCTTTGGCATTATCTCGGCGAGCTGGGCGCCGAGGTGATTGTCAAGCGCAACGACGCGCTAACGGTGGCCGAGGTGTTGGCGATGCGGCCCGAGGGCGTGGTGATCTCACCCGGCCCGAGCGTCCCGGAGAAAGCCGGCATTTGCATCGAATTGGTACAAAAGGCGGGACGACTTCCCATCCTCGGCGTGTGTCTCGGCCATCAGGCGATCGGCGCGGCGTTCGGCGGCCGCGTCATCCGCGCGCCGGAGCCGATGCACGGCAAGGTCGGGCGCATGTTCCACGACCGGACCGGCGTGTTCGCCGGCCTGCCCTCGCCGTTCTCGGCGACGCGCTATCACTCGCTGATCGTCGAGCGCGCGTCGCTGCCGCCGGAACTCCGCATCACCGCGTCGAGCGAAGACGGGTTGATCATGGGCCTTGAGCACACCGAGCGCCCGATCCACGGCGTGCAGTTCCATCCCGAAAGCATCGAGAGCCAACACGGCCATCACCTGCTGCGCAACTTCCTGACGCTGGCCTCGGGCAAGAGCCTCGCGGCTTAGCGTGCGAGCATTCAGGGTAGTGTCCGATAAAATGCCAAGTGGAGTTTGCTCAACAGAGCATTGGATTCAAATAGTTTCGGGGATTTTTGCATTTGTGGCCGCGATTCTCTGGATGTTGGCCTCAAGAAAAATCAAAATTGATCCTGCGACTATGAGTGGCGTCATTAACGACACGATGCCTGGACTTCACAAACTTGTAGCAAGCCTATCAAAACAAAGCCGACTAAGCGCTAGCGCTGCATTCTGTGCCGCGATTGCAGCATTTTGCCAATTTGCGTTAGCGTTTATGCCGACGTGCTGGAGCGGCGCGCCCTGGTTTTCAAATTAGGACACTACCCATCACGTCGCGTCGATATCCGTCTTGCTGAAATCGTTGCCCTTGAACAACAGCTTCGCCCGATTGGCCTTGGCGCAGGCGTAAGCGTAACAGTCGCCCATATTGAGCGCCGCCTTGTGGCGTCCCTTGCCGTAGCGGTTGTAAGCATCGAGAGCGATAGCCAATTCCGCCGCAGCGATCGGGACCAACCGAAATTGGCCGCCCGCCAGAAAGCGTTCGACGTGCGCGCGCGCCTCGTCGATTCCAAGCTCATAGCGATGACTCAGCCCGGCAACGGTTTCCCAGTCAGCCTTCGGTGAAGACCGCAGGGTGGTTTATTCCGGTTTGAGCTGGGGCGGTGCGGTTCCGGCCGCTTTTTTGTCGGCGATGATCTGGCGCAGGCAATCGATGCCGAAGTCGGTGAAGGCAGTGATGCCGTTTTCGTCGACGCCGTAGACATGCAGACAACCGTCTTCGGGGAACATGCCGATCGAGAGGTCGTGCAGCCAGTCCTCGTCCTCGCCAAGCATTTTGGCGACGTGGCCGATGGTGAAGACGGCGGAGATGGCCGCCACGATTACGCCGCCCGATCGTGAGCTGCCGAATGTGGCCGCCAATTCCACGGCAGGAGTTCGTCGATCCGCTGGACCGGGTGCTCGGCGATCCGGGCCAGGACGTCGGCCAGCCAGGCTTGCGGATCGACGTCATTCATTTTGGCGGTGACGATGAGACTGTACATCGCCGCGGCGCGTTGCCCACCGCGGTCGGACCCCGCGAACAACCATGATTTTCTGCCGAGCGCGATGCCGCGCAATGCCCGCTCCGCCGCATTGTTCGAGAGACAGATCCGGCCATCGTCGAGGAACCGGGTGAACGCCGCCCAGCGTTTGAGCATGTAATCCATCGCCGTGGCGAGATCGTTGCCACGGGACAGCTTGGCCCGTTGCTCGCGCATCCATCGCTCCAGATCGGCGACCAGCGGCGCGCTCAATTCCTGGCGGACAGCCCGGCGCCGCTCGGCGCTCTGGCCATTGATCGACCGTTCGATCTCGAACAGAGCATCGATCCGCCGAACCGCCTCCAGCGCGAGCGGCGAGATCGCGCCCGGCGTCTTGCCTTGTGCCTTGCGGCGCGCATTCTCAGCGACGTCCGCCATAAAAAAGAACGGCCGGCGGGCATGGACCCAACACGCCGCCTCCCGGAGCTGCCCCGGCTTGCGGTCGGCCTCGTACAGCTTCTTGTATCCACCGAAGGCATCGGCTTGGAAAAGGCCGGCATAGTTGGCCACGTGCGCCTGAGGATGCTCGCCGGTCCGATCGCGCGAGTAATAGAACATCGCCGCCGGCGGATCCGGTCCGCCGAACGGCCGGTCGTCGCGCACATAGACCCAACATCGCCCGGTGTCGGTCTTGCCCTTGGCCAGCACCGGCACGGTGGTGTCGTCGCCGTGCAAGCGCTCGGCCGCGAAGACATGCGTCTCGATACGCCGGAGGAGCGGCGTCAGTACGGCGCAGCAGGCACCGACCTGGTCGGCCAGGGTCGACAAGCTGAGTGGTACGCCCTCCTTGGCATAGCGTTCGGCCTGGCGGTTCAGCGGCTGATGCTGCCCGAACTTCTCGAACAGGATCATCGCCAGTAGGCTGGGTCCCGCCCAGCCGCGGGCGATCACATGGAACGGCGCCGGCGCCTGGCTGATCTTCTCGCAGTCCCGGCAGGTGAACTTCTCCCGGACATGCTGGATCACCTTCCACCGCCGCGGAATTAACTCCAGCGTCTCGGTGATGTCCTCGTCCAATTTGCGCAGCCGCGTGCTGCCGCAGCATTGGCAGGCCGTCGGCCCGGGCTCGACCACCCGCTCGCGCGGCAGATGATCGGGGAAGGGCTTGCGCGACGGGCGTTTGCGGGTAAAGCCCGTCACATTCGTGGTCTTGGCCACGGCCAACTCGGCGGCCAACTCGTCCTCGGTGGCCGAGCTCTCAAGCTCCTCGAACCCGAGCTCCATCTGATCGAGCAGCCGCGCCGACCGTTCCGAACGATGGCCGTAGAGCTGGCGCGTCAGCTTCTCGATCTGCAAGCGCTGATGAGCGATCATGGCTTGATCGTCGGAGGCCTGGGCTTTCGCCACCGCCAATTCCGCCTCGACCCGCGCCGCCCGGATCGCTTCGTCAATGCGCTTGTTACGCTCGGCAACCAGCGCCGCCTTCAGTGCTTCAATATTCTCCGGTGGGTCTTCAAGGGCGGCGGCCATGCCCATGATCGAATCACAAATCGCTGTCGCTGACTCCCAAAAAATGAAGCCGCCGTCTCTATCCCGCGCTCTCGGGGCGGAACGTATGACGCGGGTTCCGCCAGTCGATCCCGTCGAGCATATAGGCGAGCTGGGCGGCGGAGATCGCCACCGTACCGTCCGCCGGCGACGGCCACAGGAATCGGCCGCGTTCCAGCCGCTTGGCATAAAGCGACATCCCGATCCCGTCGTGCCAGATGATCTTGACCAGATCGCCCCTGGCGCCTCGGAATACGTACAAATCACCGGCGTGCGGATCGCGGCCGAGCGCCTCTTGGACCTGGAGCGCCAGTCCGTTCATGCCACGCCGCATGTCGGTGCGGCCAACCGCCAGCCAAACCCGAACCCCAGAGGGAACCGGAATCATCGCCGCCCCAGAACCTTGACCACGCGCGTCAACGCCGCCGCGTCCACGTCCACGCCGACGATCACCCGATCGCCGCCGGCGAGCACAATCTCCATGCGGCCGGCATTTACCGAAAGTGCCGGCAAAGTCACGGGCGTCGCCGCGGGCCCGATCGTCGCCGCCACGAATTTGACCGCGTTCTCGCTCCCAGGCGCGACGGCTGCTTCCATCTCGCGGCGCCACGTGAACAGCATGTTGGCATTCACGTCATGCCGCCGCGCCACAATCGATACCGAGGCGCCCGGCGCATATGTCTCGTCCACAATCCGCCGCTTCTCTTCCGCCGACCAAGACCGGCGGCGACGACGACCTTCGCCGGTCGTCGCTCCCTCCGCCCCTTTCGTCACCAACATCAACGATCGTGTCCATCAGCTCTTCGTGGACACGATCTTCGTGTCGTCACGCGACACAGATTGTTCCCCGATCCACAAAACCCGTCCAGGCGGCCCTCGGCGGAGGCTTACGTTTCCCATGCGGAAAGCGTCGAATAAAGACGCTGGTCATCGGTCTCCAAAAGATCGGCTAAACGATCCGCGTCCGCCTCGCCCGCGATAATCGCGATCAACGCGGAAGCGTCGCAAAAGATCATTGTCCCGACAGCGCGTCGAAAAACGCCTTGTCGGCCTTTTTTCCGGTCGCAGGCGGCAGCGGATACCGCCGCCGCAACTCGGCAAAACGCTTCCGCAGGGGCGAAATTTTGGCGAGCTCCGCAGCCACCGCCAGACGGACGGCCGCTTGCTTCGAGACACCGCGCTGTTTCGCAAGCGTTGCGACGAGACGCGCCGTCTCATCGTCCTTGATGTAAAGCGGCATTTTCGACTCAACGGGAATATCCAAATTATATGCTAGGATATTCTCTGCCGACAACCGATTTTCCGTGACCCCGCTTTTGCCCCTCGCCCGGCACCTGATATAAAGCGCGCATGAGCGACGATTTCCGCCCGGTGTTGGCCAAAGTGGCCGCCGGCCACGTCCTGAGCGAGGACGAGGCCGCGGCGGCGTTCGACCGCATCATGTCGGGCGAGGTGACGCCGTCGCAAATGGGCGGCTTTCTGATGGCGCTGCGCGTGCGCGGCGAGGCGGTGAGCGAGATCGCCGGCGCCGCCCGCACCATGCGCGCCAAGGCGCTCGCCATCGCGGCGCCGCCCGGCGCCATCGACACGGTCGGCACCGGCGGCGACGGCTCCGGCAGCTTCAACATCTCGACCGCCGCCGCGCTGGTCGTCGCGGGCGCCGACGTGCCGGTAGCGAAGCACGGCAACCGCAATTTCTCGTCGAAGTCCGGCGCGGCCGACATCCTTGCCGCGCTCGGCGTCAATCTCGATTGCGACATGGCGCTGGTGCAGCGCGCGATCTATGAGGCCGGCATTTGCTTCCTGATGGCGCCGCGCCATCACAGCGCCACCCGCCATGTCGGGCCGACGCGCGTCGGAGCTCGGCACGCGCACCATCTTCAATCTGCTCGGGCCGCTGTCCAATCCCGCCGGCGTGAAGCGCCAGCTCGTCGGCGTGTTCGCGGCGGAATGGGTCGAGCCGGTGGCGCGAGGTGCTCGGCCGGCTCGGCAGCGAGCATGCCTGGGTGGTGCATGGCGACGGGCTCGACGAGATCACCACCGCCGGCACGACGTGCGTCGCCGAGTTGAAGAACGGCGCGGTCCGCGTCTTCGAGCCTGACCCCGGAGCAAGTCGGCCTCAAGCGCGTGACGAAGGAACAGTTGAAGGGCGGCGAGCCCGCCGAGAACGCGGCGCGGCTGCGCGCGCTGCTCGAGGGCGAGGCCGGGCCGCTGCGCGACGTGGTGCTTTTGAATGCCGGCGCGGCGCTGGTGGTCGCCGGCAGGCGCCCGACCTGCGCGCCGGCATGGACCTCGCCGCGACCGCGATCGACAGCGGCAAGGCGCGGTTCGCACTCGACCGGCTGATCGCCGTCACCAACGGGCAATCGCCGCCATGAGCGATACGCTCGCCCGCGATCAACGCCTATAAGCGCGACGAGATCGCCGCCGGCCAAGGCGCGCGTGCCGCAGGCCGAGATCGAGCGCCGCGCCGCCGCCGCGCCGCCGCCGCGCGGCTTCGCGGTCGCGCTGCGCGGGCAGTCGCGGCGGGGCGCTACGGTCTTATCGCCGAGATCAAGCGCGCCTCGCCGAGCCGGGGTCTGATCCGCGCCGATTTCGATGTCGGCGCGCTCGCGCGGGCCTATCGCGACGGCGGCGCCGTCATGCCTCTCGGTGCTGACTGACGGGCCCGAGTTCCAAGGGCGCGCTCGATTTCTTAAGACTGCGCGGGAAGCCGTTGATCTTCCGGTATTGCGCAAAGACTTTCATGCTCGACCCGTATCAGGTTTACGAGGCGCGGGCGTGGGGCGCGGACTGTATCCTCGTCATCATGGCGTCGGTTTCCGATGAAGAGGCCCAAACGCTTGAGAATACGGCTTTTTCGCTTGGCATGGATGTTCTGGTCGAGGTCCATGACGAACCGGAACTGCGCCGCGCGCTTCGCCTCCGGTCGCCGCTGATTGGCATCAATAACCGTAATCTCAAGAGCTTTACATGTTGATCTTGGGACCACCGAAAGCTTGGCGCGGACTGGTCCCGACGGACCGGTTGCTGGTCAGCGAAAGCGGCCTCGGCTCGCCCGCCGACCTCGCCCGCATGGCCCGCGCCGGCGCGCGCTGCTTCCTCATCGGCGAGGCGCTGATGCGCCAGACCGATGTCGCCGCCGCCACGCGCGCCCTGCTCGCACCCCAACCCGCCGCGGCCTCGGCATGAGCAAGGCCAAGCTTTCGCATTTCGACGACAAGGGCGCGGCGGTCATGGTCGATGTCTCGGCCAAGGGCGACACGGAACGCGTCGCGACCGCGGCCGGGTCGGTGATCATGCAGCCGGCGACGCTGAAGCTGATCCAAGCGGGCGGCACCAAAAAGGGCGACGTGCTGGCGGTGGCGCGGCTCGCCGGCATCATGGGCGCCAAGCGCACGCCCGATCTGATCCCGCTCTGTCACCCGTTGGGCCTCAATTCGGTCTCGGTCGAGCTGGTTTGCGACCCGAAAACGCCACGCCGTCGACATCGCGGCGACCGTGAAAATCACCGGCAAAACCGGGGTCGAGATGGAGGCGCTGACCGCCGTTTCCGTCGCCGCGCTGACCATCTACGACATGTGCAAGGCGGTGGATCGCGGCATGCGCATCGAGAACATCCGCCTCACCCACAAATCCGGCGGCAAGTCCGGGACGTTACGAGGCGCCATGATCCCGGTCGAAGAAGCCCGCGAGCGGCTGCTCGCCCCCTCAAGCCGCTCGGCACCGAGCAGATCACGGTCGGCGACGCATTCGGCCGCGTCCTCGCCGAGGATGTCGCCGCGCGCCGCACCCAGCCGCCCTCGGCGCTGTCGGCGATGGACGGCTATGCCGTGCGCGCCGCCGACGTCGCGCAAATCCCGGCGCGGCTCAAGATTGTCGGCGCGGTGCCGGCCGGCAAATCCTACGACAAGACGCTCGGCGCGGGCGAAGCGGTGCGGATCTTCACCGGCGCGCCCCTGCCCGGCCGGCGCCGACGCCATCGTCATCCAGGAAGACACCGACCGCGACGGCGACACCGTCATCGTCAAGGAATCGAGCCCGGTCGGCCGCCATGTCCGCGAGGCCGGCCTCGATTTCCGCGAGGGCGACGTGCGCCTCAAGGCCGGCCGTAAGCTCACCGCGCGCGATGTCGGCCTCGCCGCGGCGATGAACCGGCCGTGGCTCAAAGTCTATCGCCGACCGCGCGTCGCCATCCTGCCGACCGGCGACGAGATCGTGCTGCCGGGCGAACCGGTCGGGCCGAACCAGATCGTGAGCTCCAACAGTTTCGCGCTGGCCGCGCTGGTGCAGGCGTGCGGCGGCATTCCGGTGGCGTTGCCGATCGCGCCCGACGATCCGCGCGCGCTGCAAGAGGTCGCGGCGACCGCGACCGGCATCGATTTGCTCGTCACCACTGGCGGCGCCTCGGTCGGCGAGCACGATCTGATTCGCGAGGCGCTCGGCGAGACCGGCCTGGTGCTCGATTTCTGGCAGATCGCGATGCGGCCGGGAAAGCCGCTGATGGTCGGCACGTTCCGCGGCACGCCGATGATCGGCCTGCCCGGCAATCCGGTCTCGACCATGGTGTGCTCGCTCTTGTTCCTAAAGCCGGCGATCGAGAAATTGTCTGGCCTCGAACCGTCGTTGCCGGCGCTGCAAAAAGCGCGGCTCGCAGCGCCGCTCAAGGCCAACGACCGGCGCCGGGATTATTTGCGCGCCACGCTGACGCGCGACGCCGGTGGCGCGCTCGAGGTCAAACCGTTCGGCAAGCAGGATTCATCGATGATGTCGCTCCTGGCGGCGGCCGATTGCCTGATCGTACGCCCGCCGCACGCGCCCGCCGTGATCGCCGGCGACCCTGTGGACATCATGCTGCTGGCCGGCGACCCGATCCCGCTGTAGTTCAGCCGCGCCGCCCGGCCAAAGCCGGGGTCCATACCTGTCGGGGAACGGGCGTGGCGCGCTTAATCCACCGAGACCCGGTTGCCTCACCAGAATTCGGCAAGTCCGAGACCCTACCGACGATGGACCCCGGCGTTCGCCGGGGTAGCGTCGAGGATCATGGCTCGAATCCGCCATCAGGCGTGTTTAATCGAAGTGAAAACCACAGCGGGTGGCCATTCATGGACGGAAACCGCACCATCGCCGACGCCATCACCACGGACATTCCGGCGCGGCTCGACCGCCTGCCCTGGTCGCGCTTCCATCTGCTCGTGGTGATCGCGCTCGGTATCACGTGGGTGCTGGACGGACTCGAAGTCACCATCGTGGGCGGCATGGGCGGCGTCCTACAGGACAACGCGACCTTGCATCTCACCGGCACCGAAATCGGGTCGGTCGGGTCGGCTTACATCGTCGGCGCGGTGATCGGCGCGCTCGGCTTCGGCTGGCTCACCGACCGTATCGGCCGCAAGCGCATGTTCGTCATCACGCTCGCGATTTACCTCGTTGGCGTGTTGCTGTCCGCTTTTAGCTGGGACTTCGCCAGCTTCGCCGTGTTCCGCTGCATCACCGGGCTCGGCATCGGCGGCGAGTACGCCGCGATCAATTCCGCCATCGACGAGCTGATGCCGGCGCGGCTGCGCGGCCGCATCGACCTTATCATCAACGGCAGTTTCTGGATCGGCGCGGCGCTGGGCTCGGGCGTGGTCAGCGTCGTGCTGGATACGCGGCTGTTCCCGATCGATCTCGGCTGGCGTTTGGGCTTCGCCATCGGCGCGGTGCTCGGCTGCATCGTGCTGTTCCTGCGCCGGTGGGTGCCGGAAAGCCCGCGCTGGCTGTTGACCCACGGCTATGCGCGCGAAGCAGAGCGCAACGTCGCCGAGATCGAGCGCCACGCCGATTTTCGCGGCGACGGCCCGCCGTTGGCACGCGCGACGTTTTACCCCGAGACGAGCTTCGGCCTCGCGCCGCTGTTCCGTTGCTTATTCGTCCGCTATCGGCGCCGCACCGTCGTCGTTCTGGTGCTGATGGCATCGCAGGCCTTTCTCTACAACGCGATCTTTTTCACGCTCGGCCTGGTGCTGACCAAGTTCTACCAGGTGCCGCCGGCATCGATCGGGACGTATATCCTGCCTTTCGCCGCCGGGAATTTCCTCGGCCCGCTGCTGCTCGGCCGCTGGTTCGACACGATCGGCCGCCGCGCGATGATCGCCGGCACCTATATCGTCGCCGGCTTGTCGTTGGCCGCGACGGCGTGGCTGTTCGCCGAAGGTCGTTTGTCGGTGGACGAACAAGTCGCGGCGTGGAGCGCGATCTTCTTCTTCGCTTCCGCCGCTGCCAGCGCCGCCTATCTCTCGGCGGGCGAGCTGTTTCCGCTCGAGATCCGCGCCATGGTGATCGCGGTTTTCTATGCCGTTGGCACCGGCGTCGGCGGCGTGATCGGCCCTTATCTCTTCGGCCGGCTGATCGATACCGGGTCGCGGCAAGCGCTGTTCGACGGCTATCTCTTGGCCGCGGGCTTGATGATTGTCGCGGCCGCCTTTGAGGTCGTGCTCGGCATCGACGCGGAGCGCCAACCGCTCGAAGCGGTGGCCGAACCGCTTTCCGCGCGTCCGCAATAGATTGGCGCTTGACGGACCAAAAGAACTAAACTAGAACATTTTTCCGGTTGCGGTTTTGTTCTCTGATGGCGAGAGCGGGCCGCGTCAAGAAAGGCCGGATCGCACCGCGCCTTCACTACCGGAGCTAACATGCTGACTCGCAAACAACACGAGCTGCTTTCTTTCATCAACCAGCGTCTCGCCGAGAGCGGGGTGTCGCCCTCGTTCGAGGAAATGAAGCTGGCCCTGGGCCTGCGATCGAAGTCCGGTATTCACCGGTTGATCAGCGGGTTGCAGGAGCGCGGCTTCATCAAACGCCTGCCGCATCGCGCCCGCGCCCTCGAGGTGGTGAAGCTTCCGGAACAGACCGCCGTGCCGATCAGCCGCGCGCGCGGCGACGGCAAGGGCCGTTTCTCGCCCACCGTCATCAAGGGCGACTTCAAGACCGCCCTGCCGGCGGCGCCGGCCGGCAACAATGGCGGCGGCGAGGTCATCCAACTGCCGTTGCTCGGCAAGATCGCGGCCGGCACCCCGATCGAGGCCCTGCGCGACAATTCCAACACGCTCAGCGTTCCCGCCTCCATGCTCGGCGGCGGCGAGCACTACTCGCTCGCGGTGGAGGGCGATTCGATGGTCGACGCCGGTATTCTCGACGGCGACACCGTGATCCTCCAGCGCACGGACACCGCCGAAAGCGGCGCCATCGTGGTGGCGCTGATCGACAACAACGAAGTGACGCTGAAACGGCTCCGGCGACGCGGCGATTCGATCGCGCTCGAGCCGGCGAACAAATCGTACGAGACCCGCATCTTCGGCCCCGACCTCGTCAAGGTTCAGGGCAAGCTGGTCGGCCTGCTGCGCCGGTATTAGTCGCCGCCGCCCGGCTCGCGGTCGCGGCGGGGTTATCGGCACAGCCTGCTTCATGGCGGGCCAGCTCACCGGCGAGTGGGTGGGTAACGACTTCCTGCCGTCGCAGATTGTGCAGGCCTTGGGCCAATCCGTTGCGCTAACATCACTTGTGTGGTTCTTTCTGAAGCATCTGGAGCCGAGCGAGGTGTTGACCTTCGGCGCAGTGCTACAAACCGGCCGGTTGTTCGGCGCCGAGCTCGGCTCCGCGTTCATTCAGACCTTCATTCGGGTCCGCGAGCAGATCTTTTCTAACCTTGTCGGACTGCACGTCATTGGCGGCGGGTCGGCGACGATTGCTCGCCTCCATGCTTATGCCAATGCCGTGACCGAACGTTCGGTCGGCGCGCCGGCGGCGACCGAGCGAGCCACTGCGCTGCTCGTGGCCGCGGTGCGCAAGCAATCCTACGTGCTTGCCTATATCGATGGCTTCATGATCCTCGGCTTCAGCGTAATTATGGGATTGCTGTTGATGCTTCTGCTCCGTGCGCCGCCGCCCCGGCCCGATTCCGGACGCCAAAATCGCTCTGCTACCTGATTTGGGTCACCAACAATCAGCCAATACCGCCTCATAGTAGGTTGGTCGCCTGAGCCGCCGACTGAACGGAATCGCCCATTCTGTCGTGCATGTCCGCTCGTGCGATCTTGGTGCATGATTCTTAAATTATGCACCGATAGGGACAGGCAACGAAATCGAATTTCCGGTCCTGGGAGCATTAAGGACGCGCGCGGCGCTCATTTCGTTGAGCCACTACCGCCAGCTAAAGAGGATTTTCTGTCTTCATTCGAGCGAATGATGCGGGAATTCGCGCTATTGATTTTCGAAGGTGAATTTCGACAATCCGCGAGTTGCTTCGTTTACCGACTGTCGAGATCGATTGGTCGATTCTTTGCAAATTCATCCAAGGCGCGCCGCCTGCAGTGTCTGCCAAAAATACCGTCAGCCATTGCGCTGCATTTAGTTGGCGATGCGTTGTCCTCGCTTGGCGACCCGCAATTCCCGAAACTCGGCCTCCATGAAATCCGCGAACGCTCGGGCGGACGGCTTCGCGGCCCGGCCTGCGGGAAGCACGACGTTGATGTCCGCCGACCCCATCTCCCAATCGGGGAGCACCCGCACCAGTTGGCCTGTTTCCAATTCGCTCATAACGCTGAGATCTCCGGTTGAAAGAATTCCGAGCCCAGCGGCGGCGGCAGCGACAGCCGCGTCCATGCCGTTGAGGACGAATCGTCCCTTCACGCGCACAGAAATGGTCTTGCCGTCGCGCCGAAATGTCCATCCCTCTATGACTCGGCCGGCAGGCCCGACGATGGTCGTATGGTCCGCCAGGTCGCCGGGAACCGAGGGAGTCCCGGTCTTGGCCAGATAGGCGGGCGCCGCGACGACGACTCGGCGCACCGTTCCGACCTTGCGGGCGACGGCCATGGAGTCGTCAAGAACTCCGGCACGCAAAGCGACATCGACCGACTCACCCACCAGATCTTGCCGATCATCCTTAAGGATGAATTCGACACGTAGACCGGGATGCTGATCGGTGAAACGTGGCAGACGCGGCAGGACGCCGCGTATCGCGAAGCCGGAGGACGCGGCGACGCGCAGGATGCCGCGCAGCTCGCCGGTCCCGCGAGCGGCGTGATCTGCCTCGTCGAGAGCCGTCAGGATGGACTCGATGCGGGATAGATAGTCGGCGCCGGCTTCAGTGAGCGTCACGGCTCTTGTGGTTCGAACGAGAAGCGCGACGCCGATCTGCTTTTCAAGCGCGCCGACGATCCGCGACGCCGTAGGCTGCGAAATGCCCATCTCGCGTCCAGCAACGGAAAAACTCCCGATCCTCGCGACGCGGGCAAAAAGCTGCAGTGAGAAGAATTTGTCATTCATTTAGAAACTGCATTTAACAAATTCATTTACTCAGACTACCGCGAATTTTCGAATGGACCAAATTTCGTTGGAAGATTCCTCTGAACAGCTGAACGAGTAAAGGAGCTGAGCGGATGAAGGAGCCGGCACGCACACCCTCTCAATCGTCGTCGCGGGAGATTCTTATGCAAAGCTTGACGCGGTACCTGCCATTTCTCGGCCGAGTTCTGATCGGAGGCATTTTTGTGATGAGCGGCCTCAGCAAGTTGGGCCAGCGAACTGCAATCACTGAGGCGATCGCCCATACCGGTTTGCCGATGCCGCCGCTCGGTTATTTTGTGGCATTGATTGTGGAGATTGGGTTCGGTCTGCTCCTGCTCATCGGATGGCGTACGCGCCTGGTCGCGCTTGTGCTTGCAGGTTGGTGTTTGGTAACGGCGGCCTTTTTTCACAACAACTTTGCTGACCAAAATATGATGATTCACTTCCTCAAGAATATGATGATAGCGGGTGGGCTTCTGCAGATCGTTTACTTCGGTTCTGGAGAGATCAGCTTGGACGCTAGGCGTGAAGGGCATCGAGATACGCGTAAATTTGCGGTATCCCGCGATCCGGCTTGAGGGGAGCCGTCGCCCTTTGCGGCGGCTGCTCAGTTGAACGGCCCTTCCGCCGTGATCGGATAGGAGTTGGGTCGTCGGCATCGAGCCCGCCGGGTCCTGAAGAAAAAGAGAGGCGTTTCCGATGGCAAGAATTGTTGTGACCGGAGCGAGCGGGCATCTCGGCGGCGCGACCGTCAATCATCTCCTCAACCATTTGCCGGCGGGCGACATCGCGGTCCTGGCACGAACCGCAGGGAAGGCTAGCAGTTTGGCCGCGCGGGGCGTGTCCGTCTCCATCGGCGACTATTTCGACAAAGACTCGCTCGTTCGCGCGTTTCGCGGGGCGGAGAAGGTGCTCTTAATCGGCTCGCCCGCTCATTCGGACCGTGCGCTGCAGCAGCAGAACATGATCGAGGCGGTCAAGGCGGCCGGCGTCGGCCACGCCGTCTATGTCGGCCTGCAGCGCAAGGAAGGCTCCGGGGCCAAGATAGCGGCGGTCACCGATGTGGAGGTCGCGGCCGAGGAGGCACTCAAGTCTTCGGGCGTTCCGTTCACGATAGTCAGGAATACCATCTATACAGACCACCTTCGGCTGCGAAACATCGGCCCCAACTTCCTCGGCGCCGGTATCTTGGCGTTCGGGCCCGAGGGCAAAACCACCTACGCCGACATCGACGACTTGGCGCTTGGAAATGCCGGGCTGCTGCTCCAGTCGGGGCACGAAAATGCGGTCTATACTTTCAACGCTGGAGAGGCATTGAGCTTCCGGGAGATTGCCGCCCTCTTGAGCGAAATCTACGGCAAGGAAGTCCCCTACAGGTCCGTGTCGATCTACGAATACATCAACTTCTTGTCGGCGGCGGGCGTCCCGAAAGAGTTGGCGCTCTACGCCGCCGATTTCACCAACGCCACAGCGTTCGGCGACTTTTCCGAGACCTCGACGGCGCTCGCCGCTATTAGCGGACGCAAGCCTCAGACGCTGAGGGAAGCCATTGAGAAGAATCCGCAGGGGCCGAGGCCGCCAGTCGCCGCGTCCCTGAATTTGGCGAGCTGAAGAGGTGACCAAAGATGGATGGTCCATCCTTCCGAGGATGTTTCCGGTAATCGCGTGCGTCGCGCCCGCGATCAGCGCCGCCGCGATGGCGCCCGTCGGGCCGGGCAGTGCCGCAAGGATGCGCGCGGTGACGTTGGTCCGCGTCGCCTCGATCAGCGCGGCGAACCGGCTCGGCCCGGCACCGTCCGGCGGTGCCACGAGACGCGGCTGGTCGAGCGCGAATCCCACCGCGCCGAGCCGAGCCGGTCGAACCAGGCGCGGCGCTGAAAATCGTAAGCGGCGGGCATCGCCGGTCCGGGCGGCGGCATCAGGATGGCGCGCAGGGCTGAGCCATTCGCCCGGGATCAGATCGGGCGCGCCATGACGCAGCTTGACTCGCACGCGCGCCGGCGTCGCGCCGGGCGTCAGACGCTCGACCGTTCGGGGCGCGATGACGCGATGCGCGTGCCCTCCGGCAGCGGATCGACCGAAACCAGCCGGCCCATCACCTCGACGGGGCCGAGCCGGTGCTCGATCACCGGCGCGGCGACCGGCCAGGTCTGCCACTGCGCCAGACCGAAGCCGACAAACGCGACCGTCAGCGCCGCAGCCGGCATGAGCCAGCGCGCGAATCGCCGCCACGCGGCGGCCCAGCCGGCGACACCGAGCGCCAGTCCGGCAGGTGCGATCCAATAAGGCGGCAACCAAAAATAGGCGCCGATGCCTACGCCCATGAACACGGGCAACCAGAGCGGCCAACGGCCACGCTCGGCCAGGAGGCTGTCGGCGAACCACGCGCCCACCGCGCGCGCCACGGATCCTCGGCGCGCCGGGGCAACAGCGCCGTAATCCCATGCCGGGACGGTGGTTGAGGGCATGCGTTGACTCTACGCGAAAATCGCTTTCGTGCTAAAGACCGCGCATGACCGTAATCGTCCGTTTCGCGCCATCGCCGACCGGTTTCCTCCATATCGGCGGCGCGCGCACCGCCTTGTTCAATTGGCTCCACGCCCGGCACACCGGCGGTCAGTTCCGGCTGCGCATCGAGGACACCGATCGCGCGCGCTCCACCCGCGAGGCCGTCGAGGCGATCGTCAACGGCCTCAACTGGCTCGGCCTCGATTGGGACGGCGATATCGTGCATCAGTCCGACCGGCTCGACCGTCACGCCGAGGCGGCGCGCCGGATGCTGGCGGACGGCAACGCCTATTACGCCTACGAGACGCCGGCAGAACTCGAGGCGATGCGCGAAAAGGCCAAGGCCGAGAAGCGCACGGTGCGTTATGAGGGCGTGTGGCGTGACCGCGATCCGCGCGACGCGCCGCCCGACGGCAAGCCGGTGATCCGCCTCAAGGCGCCGCGCGACGGCGCCACCACCATCCGCGACCATGTTCAAGGCGAAGTCACCGTCGCCAACGCGCAACTCGACGATCTCATCATCCTGCGCGCCGACGGCACCCCGACCTATAACCTCTCCGTGGTGGTCGACGACCACGACATGGCGATCACAGACGTGCTCCGCGGCGACGACCATTTCACCAACGCCTTCCGCCAGACCCAGATCTATCGCGCGCTCGGCTGGGCGGTGCCGGAATTCGCGCATGTGCCGCTGATCCACGGCCCCGATGGCGCGAAATTGTCGAAGCGCCATGGCGCGCTCGGCGTCGAGGCCTATCGCGACATGGGTTATCTGCCGGAGGCGATGCGGAACTACTTGCTGCGCCTGGGCTGGAGCCACGGCGACGACGAGATGATTTCGACCGAGCAGGCGATCCAGTGGTTCGATCTCGACGGACTCGGCAAGTCCCCGGCACGGTTCGACTTCGCCAAGCTCGCCAATCTCAACGGCCACTATATCCGCGCGACAACGGACGAGCGCTTGGTCGAGCTGATCCTACCGCGTCTGGGGCTGGCGGCGGACGATCCGCTAACGGCGCGCCTCGCGGCCGCCATGCCCGATATAAAATCGCGCGCGAAGACACTCATCGAACTCGCTGATCTCGCGCAATTTTATGTCGCCAAGCGGCCGCTTATGCTCGCCGCGAAACTGGACCAAACCGCCCTCGATACGCTCATGGAACTCGCCGCGCCGCTCGCCGCCGCAGCGTGGAACGAGGACACGCTTGAAACATTGGTAAGGCACTATGCCGAAACGAAAAGTCAGAAAATGGGGGCCGTTGCGCAGCCGCTGCGGATCGCGCTGACCGGCTCCGCCAATTCGCCGCCGCTGTTCGCCGTCATGCGGGTCCTGGGGCGGGAGGAATCCCTGGGCCGCATCGACGATGCCCTACACCGAAAGGGAGTTTGATTCGGTCAACCAACCGGCCTAAACTGCGTTTGTTGCAGTGCAGCATCCGCCTAAAACCGGGGCCTATTCGAGGAGTGTTGCCATGAGTATCGCCGAGACAAGAACGCCCGCCAAAAAGATCGGCAACAAGGACACGGTGACCTTCACCGACAATGCCTCCGGCAAATCGGTCGAATTTCCCGTCATGGACGGCACGGTCGGACCGCGCGTCGTCGACATCCGCAAGCTCTACGGCGAAATGGACATGTTCACGTACGACCCGGGCTACACCTCGACCGGAAGCTGCGAATCCAAAATCACCTATATCGACGGCGACAAGGGCGAGCTGCTCTATCGCGGCTATCCGATCGAACAGCTCGCGGAAAAAAGCGATTTCCTCGAAGTCGCCTACCTTCTCCTGAAGGGCGAGGTGCCGAACGCCGCCGAGCGGACGAAGTTCGTCAAGGACATCACCAACCACACCATGGTGCACGAGCAGTTGGCGAGCTTCCTGCGGGGCTTCCGCCGCGACGCGCATCCGATGGCGATCATGTGCGGCGTGGTCGGCGCGCTGTCGGCCTTCTATCATGACTCGACCGACATCACCGACGCGCGTCAGCGCATGGTCGCGAGCTATCGCCTGATCGCGAAAATGCCGACCATCGCGGCGATGGCGTACAAATATTCGACCGGCCAGCCGCTGGTCTATCCGATGAACAAGCTCGGCTACGCCGAGAATTTCCTGCGCATGACGTTCTCGGTGCCGTGCGAGGACTACGTCATCAATCCCGTCATGGCGAAGGCCATGGACAAGATCTTCATCCTCCACGCCGACCACGAACAGAACGCGTCGACCTCGACGGTCCGGCTCGCCGGCTCGTCCGGCGCCAATCCCTTTGCCTGTATCGCCGCCGGCATCGCCTCGCTGTGGGGCCCGGCGCATGGCGGCGCCAACGAGGCGGTTCTGAAGATGCTGAACGAGATCGGCACCAAGAGCCGCATCCCCGAATTCATCGCCCGCGCCAAGGACAAGAACGACAATTTCCGGCTCTCCGGCTTCGGTCACCGCGTCTACAAGAATTTCGATCCGCGCGCGACGGTGTTGCGGGCGACGTGCCACGAGGTGTTGGAACAGCTCGGCGACGCGCGCGACGAGCCGCTGCTCGAGCTGGCGATGGAGCTCGAGCACATCGCGCTGAACGATCAGTATTTCATCGACCGCAAACTTTATCCGAACGTCGATTTCTATTCGGGCATCATCCTGAAGGCGATGGGGTTCCCGACCTCGATGTTCACGGTATTGTTCGCGATCGCCCGCACGGTCGGCTGGGTCGCGCAATGGAACGAGATGATCGAGGATCCAGACCAGAAGATCGGCCGGCCACGGCAGCTCTATACCGGCGTCACCCGGCGCGATTACCCCACTACGAGGCGCTAGCCCGCTCAGCCCGCAGCGGCGCCGCCGGCTCGGGCCGCCACGGCCCAAGCAACGCCGCAATCGCGGTTATGCCGCCATAGGCGATCGACGCCGTCGCGACCGCGACGAACAGGGCGGGCAACCCGAAGCCCAATTGCGCGACAATCAGCCAACCGCCGATTCCGGCGATGAAAAGCCGCGCCAAGCCCGCCAAGACCGGCCAGGTCACGCGGCCGGCGCCCTGCCCCGCGAAATAAAGCAGCATGCCAAGCCCAACCAGTCCGTAGAACGGCGCGACGGTTCGGAAATAGAGCGTACCGGTCGCCAACACCGCGGGCTCGTCGCTGAACAGGCCAAGCCATAGACGCGGCACGCCGGCCGCGACGACGCCGACAATTTCGGTCACCACGGCGGCGAATATCGCGGCGGTCCACGCGATGCGCCGCGCCCGCTCGTACTGTCGGGCGCCGATATTGGTCCCGACCATGGTCAGGGCGCCCGTCCCGATGCCGAACAGCACCGGGATCAGCAGATAATCGAGCCGCGACGCGATGCCGAAGCCGGCGACCGCGTCCGCGCCGTAGCGCCCGACCATGCCGGTGACGATCGCGACGGTCAGGTTCATCTGGATCGTGCTGATCGCGGACAGGCCGCCGACGCTCAAGACGTCACGGAACAGCCGCCATTGTAGGCGCCGCGGATCGAGCGTCAGGCGGAGCGGACTGGCGCGCGATTTCAGATAAACCAGGAGCGCGACGGTGGCCGCGAAATAATAGACGAGCACCGCCGTCCCCGCGCCGGCGACGCCCATACGGGGCATCGGTCCCCAGCCGAAGATGAGCGACGGCGACAACGGCACGACGATGATCGCGCCGATCAGTGTCACCAACGCCGGCACCATGACATTGCCCGCCCCCCGCAATGCCGCCGCGAGCAAGCTGGTAAGCCAGATCAAGATCGAACCGGCGAAGACCACATCGGCATAGCGCAGGGCCGCCCCAAGCACATCGCCCGCTCCGCCCATGCCGCGGAACAACGCGGCGCCGCCGAAGAATTCGGCCGCGGTGAAGACCAGCCCCAATGCCACCGCCACCGCAATGGCATGCAGGACGAGCGCGTCGGCATCGTCCTGCCGTCCCGCGCCAAGCGCGCGCGCCACCGCCGACGACACGCCGCCGCCGATACCGCCGTTCGACATCATCTGCATCAGCATCAGCGCCGGGAACACCAGCGTCACGCCGGCCAACGCGTCGGTGCCGAGATTGCTGACGAAATAGGTCTCGGCGACGCCGACGCCGGTCTGTACCAACAACACCACCACGGTCGGCCCCGCCAATCCGAACAATGTTGGCAGGATCGGCCCCGTCAGCAGGCGCTTTTGTCGTTCGGTCATTTTCGTGTACCTACACCTAATGGCGAAAAAAATTACGCGGCCCGGGCCAGTAATTCGGCAAGCCGCAGCTCTTTGATTTTGGGTCCGATGCTTGCCTGGGCCTTGCGCCATGCCGGCAGCGCCGCTTTCGCGACCGCCCGACCCTTCGGCGTGATCTCGACCGTGCGCACGCGGCCGTCCGCATCGCCGGCGATCGCCACCCAATGCTTTTTCTCGAGCGGCTTCAGATTGCGGGTTAGCGTGGTGCGCTCCACACCCAACAAGCGCGCCATCCGGCCCACCGGCAGCGGCCCGTTACGGATCAGCACCGACAGCATCGAGAATTGCGTGCCCACCAGGCCGGTACCGCGAAAGTGGCGCTGATAATGCTGCGTCACCGCGCGCGCGGCACGACGAATGCCGGCACAAACGCACCCGGCGCAATCCTTGAATTCATCCGCATCGGCCATAAAGGTGCATATGCACCTTTTTTGCGCGACGGTCAAGTGGTAGAAAATGACCGGGGAGATTCGTCATGCTTGAGAGGTTTCGCTATCTGGCCGTCGTCGCGCTCTGCGCCGCGATCTTGCCGCTGACGACGCCGGCCCACGCCGCGCAAGGCACCGCCGCCACGCGCAAAGCGGTCGCCGATTTCTACAAGGCGCTCAATACCATGTTCGCGGGCGACGTCGGACCGATGGAGAAACTGTGGTCGCGCCGGCCGGACGTCACCTACATGGGACCGGATGGCGCATTCCGGCACGGCTGGATCGAAATCGACGCCGATTTCGCCGCGGCCGCCGCCAAAAAGCTCGGCGGCACGGTCGAGGCGAAGGACATCACCATTGCGCTCGGCCGCGATGTCGCCGTCGTCGGCGACACCGAGATCGGCAGCCGCAACGGTCACACCAACGCGGTGCGCGCCACCAACGTCTTCCGTCTGGAAAATGGGCAATGGAAGATGATTGCCCATCACGTCGATCCGCTGCCGAGCGCCGCGCACTAGCGGAAGGGCGTTCGCTGCGCGAAACGTGCGGTGACCATTGCGCTTGAGTAAGGCGCGTCGGGTATGGCAAAACCTATCATTATTGAGCGCAGGACCGGGTAAGAGCCTCCGCGCTAAGATTTTCGGGAGATGTCGCCATGAAGTTCGGAATCGCCTTTCAGCTATCGGTGCCCCGCCCCTGGACGCGCGAGAGCGAACACACCGTGTTCCATAACGCGCTCGAGCAGGTGAAGGTCGCCGAGCAGCTCGGCTTCGAATATGTCTGGGCGACCGAACATCATTTCCTCGAGGAATATTCGCACTCCTCGTCGCCGGAGATTTTCCTGACCGCCGCGGCGATGGTGACGAAGACAATCCGCATCGGCCACGCCATCGTGGTGTGCGTGCCGCAATATGCCAGCCCGATCCGCATCGCCGAGCGCACGGCGGCGATGGACATATTCTCCAACGGTCGACTCGAAGTCGGCACCGGCCGCTCCGCGACCTGGACGGAGCTTGGCGGCTTTGGCGCCGATCCCGACCTGACCAAGAAAAGCTGGGACGAATACGTCCACGTCATTCCGAAAATGTGGATGCAGGAGCGCTTCTCCTATCAGGGCCAGTTCTTCTCGATGCCGGAGCGCGCGATCCTGCCGAAGCCCTATCAGAAGCCGCATCCGCCGATGTGGGTCGCGGTGTCGAGCGCCGGCACGGAGCTCGACGCGGCTGAGCGCGGCATGGGCAGCCTCGGCATTTCCTTCGCGCCGATGTCGGTGCAGGAACAGGTGCTGAAGCGCTACCGCAAGACGATTCAGAACTGCAATCCGGTCGGCGCCTTCGTCAACAACCGCGTCGCGACCATCAACTTCCTCTACTGCCACGAGGACGACAAGGTCGCACAACAGGTCGGCGGCGGCATTACCTCCATGTTCCAACCGCTGGCGGTGCAGTTCATGCACAATCCCGAGGCGCTGCCGAGCAAGCCGGGCGCGCATGGCGGCCTCTTGTCGCAGCTTCGCGCGCAGCTCGCCGGCAATCCGCGCGAAGGCATCGCCATCGGCGATCCGCAGCACATCATCCGGGAATTGAAGAAATGGGAAGGCATGGGGGTCGACATCATCAATTTCATGCTGAACTGCGTCGAGGTCGTGCCGCATGAGAAGGTGCTGGAGAGCCTGCGCCTGTTCTCGAAAGAGGTCATGCCGGCGTTCAAGCAACAACAAGCGCAAGCGGCGGAGTAGCCCCAATGCCCATGCATCGTTACGGCACCGCCGACATCAAGACCCGCCTCGCTTACGCCCCGACCATCAAAACCCTGAAACCCGAGGCGTGGACCCTGAAAGGCGTCCGCACGATGGAGGCGCGCTGCGAGATTCTCGACGCGCCCGGCGACCCGCTGGTGCCGCCATCGTTGCGGCCCTGCATGCCCGCCTATTGCTCGATCGTGGTGAGCCAGGTGCCCGACAGCCCCGTCGGGCCGTTCGGCCTGGCCGAGGTGCGCATCGCGGCGCGCGTCGGCCCGCGCCCGACCTTCTTCCTGCTCAACAGCTTCTGCGACAACGAGGCTGCGCGGAAGGAGCTCGGCTCGCGCTGGGGCTACAGCGTCTCCGCCGGCGAGGTCGCGATCCGCAACGAACATTACCGCGCTGTCGGTACCGTGACGGCGGGCGGCAAGACCGTGCTCGAGTTCCTGCTGGATCATCGCGAGCCGCTGCCCGGCACGCGGTTCAATCAGTTGCCGACCGTCAATCTGTGCAAGCTCGATGGCAAGCCGCTTCTCGCCGGCGTGTCGATCGAGATCAATTTCACCGACAACGACAAAGGGCAGCAGCACATCACGCTCGACAACGCGGCTTGGCACGCGGAAAGGCTGAAGCTGTTGAACCCGACGGCCGCGACCGTCGGCGTGACGGACTGGACGCTCGGCCATATCGAGTTCACCGTCGACGTCGAAAAAGCCGCCGAGCAGACGATGGCCTTCGTCGCTTAGTTGACGGTTTACAGTTGTCAGTTTTCAGTTCCTTACTGTGAGAACTGATAACTGACGACTGAGAACTAATGTTCGACCCCTTCCAACGCCATCGCATCGACACAGGCGAAGCCACCGTCAACTGCGTCGTCGGCGGGTCGGGACCGCCGGTCCTGCTGCTGCACGGCTATCCACAATGCCTTGCCATGTGGGCGCGCGTGGCCCCGATGCTCGCCGAGAAATACACGGTGGTGGCCGCCGACCTGCGCGGCTACGGCGATTCGTCCAAGCCCGCCTGCCTGCCCGACAAATCCAATTACGCGTTCCGCGCCATGGCCGCCGACCAGGTCGCCGTGATGAAGCATCTCGGCTTCGACAAATTCCGTCTCGTCGGTCACGATCGCGGCGCCCGGACGGCGCACCGGTTAACGCTCGACCATCCCGACGCGGTCCATTCGCTCGCGGTGCTCGACATCGTGCCGACATACAAACTCGTCACGCAGCCGCGGCGCGAGGTCGTACATGCCTATTGGCATTGGCAATTCCTCGCCCTGCCCGCGCCTTTTCCGGAAACCCTGATCGGCACCAATCCCGATTATTTTTATGAGACGGCGATGACCGGCTTCGGCCGAGCGCGCATCGCCGACTTCACGCCCGACATGATGGCGGAATATCGCCGCTGCTGGCGCGATCCCGGCATGATCCACGGTTCGTGTTCGGATTATCGCGCGGCCGCGAGCATCGACATGGCGCATGACGCCGCCGATCTCGACCGCAAGGTCGCTTGTCCCACCCTGGTACTCTGGGGCGAGCGCGGTCCGATGGCGCGCAATTACGACGTCGCCGCGGAGTGGCGCGAACGATGCGCCGACGTGCGCACCGCCGCGCTGCCGAGCGGCCACTTTTTCATCGATGCAATGCCCAAGGAAACGGCCGCGATCCTGCTCGACCACCTCGCCGCGTAACCACTATCCGCGCTGGATCAGTTCGATTTTATAGCCGTCGGGGTCCTCGATAAACGCGATCACGACCGTGCCGTGCTGGAGCGGGCCAGGCGGACGCGGAATTGTTACGCCCTCGCTTTTCAGCCGTTCGCACAGCGCGTAGGCGTCCTTCACCCCGATCGCCATGTGGCCATAGCCCCTGCCGATCGCATACGGCTCCTTCTGGTCCCAATTGTAGGTGAGCTCGATCACCGACGCTTCGTCTTCGTCGCCATAGCCGACGAACGCGAGCGTATACCGGCCCGGCGGCACCTCGCGCTTTCGCAACAGCTTCATGCCCATGAGCCGCGTATAGAAATCGATCGATTTGTCGAGATCGAACACGCGGATCATCGTGTGCAACAGCCGCGCGCTACCAAGGCCGGCTTGATCTGCGGTTTGGCTTGTGGTGCTCATCGTATCCTCCTCACGTCATTCCGAGAATTTCTTGCGCGGCGCGGCGGCTCGGCGCCTCGCCACCCTGCCCGAGCATCCCGAGCGCCGCGTCGTAAGCGGCAATCTGCGCCGCGCGCGCACCCGCGTCATCGAGCAGACGGGACACCGAAGCGGCCAGCCGCTCCGGCGTGCAATCCCCTTGGATCAACTCCGGCACCGCCGGGCGGTCCAATAGCAGATTCACCAAGTTGGCGTACTTGATCTTGACCATGCGCCGCGCGATTGCATGGGTCAACGGATTGATGCGATACGCGATGACCGAGGGGACACGCGCCATCGCCAGCTCCAACGCCACGGTGCCGGACGCGGCCAACGCCGCGTTGCTCGCCGCGAACGCATCGTACTTTTCCACCTCGGTGGCGACGACGATGGGCGCCGTTTGCCACCGGGCCGCGCGAATCTCCGGCTCGACGTGACGCATGGTGGGGATCGCGACCCGCAAATTCGGATAACGTTGACGCAACACGGCGACCGCGGCGCCAAACGCCGGCAGCAGGCGGCGCACCTCGCCGCGGCGGCTTCCGGGCAGAACCGTCAAGAGCGGCGCGTCGGTGGCAACATCGTGATGCGTCCGAAACGCCGCGCCAACACCCTGATCGGCGCCGCTTTCGACGACGGGATGGCCGATAAAGGTGGTCGCGAGACCGACCTTCTCGAAATACGGCGGCTCGAACGGCAACAGCACCAAGAGACGATCGTACCAGCGCGCGATTTCCGTGGCGCGATGCGGGCGCCACGCCCACACCATCGGCGCCACGACGTGGACAAGCTTTACCGTGTCGCCCGCCGCGCGCAGTCGATGCGCCACGCGCCAGTTGAAACTGGAACTGTCGATCGTCACCACGATAGCCGGCCGCCGCTTTCGGATATCCAGGACGGTTTGCCGGATGCGATTGAGAAGCGTGATGGCATGGGGCAACACTTCGATCAACCCCATCACCGCGAGCTCTGACATCGGCACAAGGCTGGCGAGTCCTTGTTCGGTCATCCGATCGCCGCCGATGCCCGCAAAGCGCACATTGCCTCGGGTCGCCCCGCGCAGCCCGGCCATTATTTTTGCCCCGATATGATCGCCGGACGGCTCGCCGGCGATGAGATAGATCAGCGGCCCGCCGCCGTCGCTCACGGTGCCGCGACGCCGAACAGGAACAGGCCTTGCTTATCCGCCGCCGCGATGGTGTCGGCGCGGTCGATGATCAGCGCGGCGCCCGCCCCGAACGCGATGCCGCGCAATCCCGCCGCCGCCGCCTGATCCACAGTTCGCGCGCCGATCGTCGGCAAATCGACGCGTCGCTCCTGTTGCGGCTTCGCCAACTTGACGAGCACGCCGCCCGGCCCGTCGAGCGCCAGGGATTTGCAGCGCGCGATCAATTCCTCGGTGCCTTCCGCCGCTTCGACGCCGAGTACGACGCCCTGCTGCACGATGACCGCCTGACCGATATCGAGCCCACCGAGAGCGCCCGCCACGGTCACGCCCCGCGCGATGTCTTGTTGCGCCTGATCGTCGGGCGCGATGTGGCCAAGCACACCGCTCGTCGCCACGGCGGTAGCGAGGATCGCGTCCGCGCCGACGACGGTGAAGCCCTCGATTTCGAACTCCTTGACGATCGCACTCAACAAACTGTCGTCGCCGAGCGCGCGCATGCCAACTTTGGTGAAGAACTTCGCCGTCCGCAGATCGGGCCGTAACGAGAGCAGCGACGGTCGACGCACCCCGCCCGCCAAGACCAGCTCCGTCACCCCGTTGTCGCGCAGAAGCTGGAGCCCCTCGCCGCCCGCGCCCAGGCGAACCCAACCGTGCGGCGTGCCGTCGACAACCGAAGGTTCCGCAAAATCCTTGAGCGCGAGCACGAACACCGATCGGCCGGCGGCTGTCGCCGCATCGCGCACGCGCCGCGGCAGATCGCCCGAACCGGCAACGATGCCGAGCCTACCCGCCATTCGCCGCTTTGGGTTGCACCAGGCCGCGCGACGAATTCCGCGCGGATAAAGGCGATCACGTCCTGTACCGGCCGTACGTCCGGAAAACGCTCGGCCGCCTCGCTGACGCGGTCCGCAAGCGTACCGATTTCTTCGCCGAATATCATCTGATAGGCCGTGCGCAGCGCCTGTATCTCGTCGCGCGAAAAGCCCCGGCGCTGCAGCCCGATGATGTTCAGTCCGGTCAATCGCGCGCGGTCGCCGACCACCATGCCATAGGGAATGACGTCGCGCTCAACGCCGGTGATGCCGCCGATCATCGCATGCGGGCCGATACGCACGAATTGATGTACCGCCGACAGTCCGCCGAGGAACGCATAGTCGCCGATGGTAATGTGGCCGCCAAGCGTCGCGTTGTTGGCCATGATGACGTGATCACCGAGCTTGCAGTCGTGCGCGACGTGGGCGCTCGCCATGAACAGACATTGGTTGCCGATCTTGGTCAGCATGCCGCCGCCTTGCGGTGCCTGGATTCATGGTGACACATTCACGAACGATGTTGTCGGCGCCGATTTCGAGCCGCGACTCCTCGCCCTTGTATTTCAAATCCTGCGGCTGGTGGCCGATCGAGGCGAACGGAAAAATTTTGGTGCGCGGGCCGACCCGGGTGATGCCGGCGACGACGACGTGCGACAACAGTTCGACGCCGTCCTCCAACACCACGCGCGATCCGACATGGCAATAGGGTCCGATGCGGACGTTGGCGCCCAGCTTCGGCGCCGGATTCGACAATCGCGGTCGGATGGATCGCGGACATCGGCGACTAATTGTCCGCGACCATGGCGGTAAACGTCGCTTCCGCCATCAAGTGGCCGCCGACCAACGCCTCGCCATCGAATTTCCAGACCCGCCCGCGATGGTGCTGGCAGACGACCTTGACGCGCAACTGGTCGCCGGGGACGACCGGCTTGCGAAACCGCGCCTTCTCCACGGTCATGAAGTACACCAGCTTCCCCTCCGCGGCCGGTCCCAGCGTGTGCACCACCAACGCGGCCGCGGTTTGCGCCATCGTTTCGATGATCAGCACGCCGGGCATCACCTTGCGCGTCGGAAAATGGCCGCGAAAATAATCTTCCTCGCCGGTAAGCTGCTTCACGCCGGTCGCGCTCACACCGGGGACGATATCGACGACGCGCTCGATCATCAGGAACGGTTCGCGGTGCGGGATCATCTGCTTGATCCGCTCCACGCCGATCCCGTCAATCTCGCGGGGCCGATCGACCGCCATGTTATTCGCCCTTTTTCGCGGCCAAGCGTTTCAGTGCCGCGACCTGCCGGTGATGTTGCTTGATGGGAACCGCGGGCGATCCCAATACCGTTTCGCCCGCCGCCACGTTATTCGGTACCCCTGCCTTCGCGCCGATGCGGGCGCCGTCGCCGATTTCGAGATGACCGACCAGTCCCGCTTGACCGCCGATCATGACAAAATCGCCAAGCCGCGTGCTGCCGGAGATTCCCGATTGCGCCACCAGCACGCAATTCCGTCCAACCTGAACGTTGTGCCCGATCTGTACCAGATTGTCGATCATCGTACCGGCGCCGATGACGGTATCGGGGCCCGCCCCTCGATCGATCGTGCTGTTGGCGCCGATTTCGACATCGTCCCCAATCACGACGCGGCCAAGTTGGGGCACTTTGACGAAGCCCTCGGGATCCGGTGAAAAACCGAAGCCGTCCTGGCCGATGCGTACGCCGGGGTAGAGCCGCACGCGCGAACCGATGACCGCGTGACTGATCGAGACGTGGCGACCGACGCGAACGTCATCGCCGAGCGTGCACCCGGCCTCGATGACGCTGCCGGCGTCCGATGGCACACCGGCGGCCGATCCGCACATGCGCGCCGATCACGGCGTAGGCATCGATGCGCGTGCCATCGCCGATCTGTGCCGTTGCGTCGATGCGTGCCTCCGGCGCGATCCCGGGCATCGGCGGCGGCTCCGGATGGAATGCCTGCGCGGCGACGGCGTAGGCGCGGTAAGGCCGCTCCGTCACCAGCAGGCATAAATCGGACGGCGCTTCACCGACCAGCGACGGATGTACCAGGATGGCGCCCGCCCTGCTGCTTCGGAAGGCCGTCGAGGTACTTGCGATTGTCGACGAACGAAAGCTGTTCGCCGGGTCGCCGTCTGCAGCGGCGCCACATCGCGCAACACGCGATCGGGCGCGGCCGCGCCGGCTACGGCGGCGCCGACCCGGGCGGCAATATCCGCGACCGTGAATGGACCGGCAACCTCGAAGAAGCCCGGATCCGCCATGCCTATTGCTGTGGCTCCAAGTTGAGCACCGGCGGCTGCGCCGTCCCCTCCGGAAGCTGGCTTTTACCCTTTTGCGGGGGCCTGTGCTCGCGCCGCGATGCAACCGGCGCCGCCGCGTCGCCAATCTTCGGCAGCGCCACCGCGACCGACGCCATTTTCTTGTCGAGACGCGCCAATACTTCCGTCGTGACATCGGAAGAGTCGGGGCTGAACACAACGGCCTGTTTCAGCACCACCAGATTGGCGCCGCGTTCCTTGGCCAGATCGCCGACGATCGTCGAGCGCCGCCTTCTCCACCTTCACCATGGCGTCGTTATAGGCTTGCTGCATCGCCTGCCGCTTGGCCTGTACATTGCGGTTGAGTTCCTGATAGCGGAGCTGCAACGCCTTCGCCTTGGCATCCAGCGCCTGTTGCGACAAGGCGGTATGCTGACGTTCCAGATCCGAGCGCATGCGTTGGAGATCGTCCTCGTCGCGCGCGACCTCCTTGGAATAGGCTTGCATCGCTTCGCCGACGGTGTTCTGTACGCCCTGGCCGGCTTTTGACGCGTGCAACACCTGCGGCAGGTCCACGACCAGGATCGCCGGCACCAGCGCGCTCTTGTCGGCAGCCCACGCAACGGCGTGTCGCCAACATCGCGCCGACTGCAACGACAATGGCGCAGCATGCGGCGCGCGCTAACCGAGATTGCATAATGAGACCTCTTTTTCAGAACTTGGATCCGAAGCTGACCCAAAATAATTGTCGTTGATCGTACGACTCCTTCTTGACCGCGTAAGCGAGATCGAGATTGATCGGACCAAGCGGAGACTTCCACGAGACGCCGATGCCGGGCGCCACGCGGATCGACGCCGAATCGCCGATGGGATCGACACGGCCATAGGTCGGATTGAAGAGCGGCTTTTGGTCGATGCCCCAGGCCGAACCGAAATCGATGAAGGCATGTCCCCGCACGCCGAGTTCCGCCGGCAATCCCAGGGGAAAATCAAGGTTGACCGTGCCGGTATAGTAATTATTGGCGCCGAGAGAGTCGCCCGTGACCGTGTCGTGCGGGCCGACGCCGCCGACCTGGAAGCCTCGCAAATTGTCGCCGCCGACAAAGAAGCGATCTTCAAGCAGAACGGGCTGCCCGATGCCGTAGATATTGCCGGCCTCGCCCGACAAGCTCGCAGACCCAGCCCGGAGAAATGGGATAGTAGTAGCCGGCCTTTACCACCGTGCGGATATAGCGCGTATCGAAGCCAAGTCCGGCCAAGTCGTTCGACAGTGAGGCGTAATAGCCCGACGTGGGTTCAAGCCGGCTGTCGCGCTCGATCGAACAAGAGGGTCTGCCCGACGGCCGACGTCCAACGCTGGCCTTCGTCGGCCAGAATGTAGGGCGACGCGGTCGACAGAATGTCGTCGATCTTGTCCGACCGGATCGTATAGCGCAGGGTCTGACGGAGATCCTCGTTGATTTGATACCCGGCGCGCAGCACCAAGCCGTAGGAGAACTGATTGTATTGCGCGAAATACTGGTAGTCGTTGTTCATCGCGAAAATATCGAAGCCCGCCGCCAAATTGCGGTTGAGGAAATACGGTTCGGTAAAGCTCAAATCGGCCTGTTGGGTCAGGAACGCGATCAGGGTGCTGAGGCGCAGATCGTCGCCGTTGCCAAGCAGATTGCGCTCGCGGACGCCGATGTTGGCCAATGGGCCTTCCGCCGTCGAATATCCGACGCCGACGGAGAATTCGCCGGTCGATTGTTCCTCGACCTTGACGTCCAGAACTGTCTTGTCCGGCGCGCTGCCCGGCTTGTTGGTGACGTCGACCTTCTTGAAGAAGCCCAAATTCTTGATGCGCTGCTCCGACCGTTGCAGCTTGGTGCTGTTGAAGGCATCGCCCTCGACAAGGCGAAATTCGCGACGGATCACCTTGTCGAGCGTGCGCACGTTACCGCTGATGTCGATGCGCTCGACATAGACGTGCGGTCCCTCCTTAACGCTGAAAGCCACGTCGATCGTATGCTTCACCGGGTCGCGATGAATGCGCGGCGTGACGTTGACGAAGGCGTAACCGTGATTGCCGAGCGTATCGGTGATGTTGCTGATCGATTTTTGAATCAGGTCGGCGTTGTACCATTCGCCGTCCTTCGCCGGGATCGCGGCGTGAATTTCCGCCGCGGTGACGTCCTTGAACTGATTCTCGACCGTGACCTTGCCGAACCGATACCGCGGGCCTTCGTCGACGGTGAACGTGATGAGGAACCCGTCTTGCGCCGGCGTCAATTCGGCGATCGCGGACACCACGCGAAAATCGGCATAGCCTTCGCTCAAGATAGAACTTGCGCAACAGTTCGCGATCGTAGGTGACGCGATCCGGATCGTAATTGTCGTCGGTGCTGAGAAACCGCCACCAGCGCGATTCCTTGGTCTGAATGATGCCGCGCAGCTTGCTGGCGCTAAAATGATAATTGCCGACGAAATTGATGCTCCGTACCTCGGTGACCGAACCCTCGTTGATTTCGAACACCAGGTCGACGCGGTTCTGCGGCAATTTGATGATCTTCGGATCGACCGTCGCGGCAAATCGCCCGCTGCGGCGATAAAGCTCCAAGAGACGCCGCACGTCGCTTTGCGCCTTGGTGCGGGTGAAAACCTGGCGCGGCTTTTCCTGCACCTCCTGACGCAACGTGTCGTCGCCGAGCTTGTGATTGCCCTCGAACACGACGCGATTGATCACTGGATTCTCGACGACCTTGACGATGAGCGCGTTGCCGGTGCGGCTCAAACGGACGTCGCTGAACAGGCCGGTATTGAACAAGGCCTTCAACGTGCGGTCGATGCGATCCGGATCGAACGGATCGCCCGGTTGGACCGTCATGTACGACTTCACTGTTTCCGGCTCGACACGCTCCGTGCCCTCGATCCGGATCTCGGAGATCGTGCCTCCCGACGCAACCTGCGCGTTGCTCAGCGGCGGCAAGGAGATCGCGATGGCAGACGCACCGGCGATTGCGGCGCACACCGCGACGATAGCCCACTTAAAACGCAATACTACCCCCCGCCTTCTATTCTTGGATCGTCAGTGCGTTCGGTTAGGTCACCAGTCCCTTGATGAACGCGACGATATGGAGCCGGGCAAAATCGTTCCACGTCGCAAACACCATCAAGGTAAGCACCAGCGCGAGACCCAAGCGGAAGCCATATTCTTGCGCCCGGTGGCCCAGCGGTTTTCCGCGTATCGCTTCAGCGACATAAAACAGCAAATGCCCCCCGTCAAGCACGGGGATCGGGAACAAGTTGATCAGGCCGAGATTGACGGAAAGCACGGCCATGAAGCCGATCACCGCGATAACGCCGCCGGTCGCGACCTCGCCCGACATCCGCACGATGCCGACGGGCCCGGAAAGCTCTTCGCCGGACCGCCGCCCGGAAATCATCTGCCAGACCGCCTCGAGCGTGCCGGCCGTGATGCTCCAGGTTTGCTGCACCCCGTGCCACGACGCTGTCGCCGGATCGAGCCGCACCAACGTGCCGGCCTTGGCCGTCACGCCGAGCCGCGCGATCGTATGCTGATTGCCGAAATGATCGGTGTCGACAACGATATGCGGGGTGGCGGTCAGCGCAACGTCCTTGCCGTCGCGCGCAACGACGATCGGGATCGTCGTTCCGGTATTGAGTCCGATGATCTGCTGAATCTGCTCGAAGCGCGCGATCTTCGTGCCGTCGACGGCGACGAATTTGTCGCCCGGTTGCAAGCTGGCGGCCGCCGCCGCCGATCCCGGCATGACTTGGCCGACGATCGGTTGCGTGACGCTCTGCCCCACGGTCGCGAACACCAAGGCGAACGCGACAACGGCAAAAATGAAATTCGCCGCGGGCCCGGCAATCACGACCGAAGCGCGTTGCGGCAGCCGTTTGTGCTTGAACGAAACGGCCTTCTCGGCGGCGGTCAGCTCGCGCGCATCGCTCTCCGTGCCCTGGGTGAGGTCGTTCTCGCCGAACATCTTGACGTAGCCGCCCAGCGGCAACGCGCTGATTTTCCAGCGCGTTCCGGCGCGGTCGGTCCAGCCGAACAGTTCCGGCCCGAAACCGATGGAAAATACCTCGACTCGGACCTTGTTCCAGCGGGCAACGAGGTAGTGACCCAGTTCATGCACGAAGACGAGAATCGTCAGGACGATCAGGAATGGAACGATGTAACTAAGACCACCCGTCAAAAAGCCCATGCGCACCATCCAATTTGTTCAATCGCCGGGAGCGGTTAACCACTTATCCCGAGTCGGAACTCGACGATAGCAGGAAAGTTGTCGTCACTCTTTGGCAAAATTGTGTCCCGCTAGCCAAAGTGAAGCGTGCTAACAAATGTTAACAATGCCAATACCTGGGTCGCGGCGAGGAGCCCGTCCAGGCGATCCAATACCCCGCCATGGCCCGGAATCAGGCCGCTGGTATCCTTGACCGCGAAATGCCGCTTGGCCCACGATTCCGCCAAATCGCCGCCTTGCGCGATCAAGCTCAAGCCAAGGCTGATCGCGGCTATCGGAAGGATCGGCGAGCCGACCGCGAACGCCGCGGCGATGCCGGCAAGACCGCCGCCGAGTAGTCCGCCGGCAAATCCCGCCCAAGTCTTATTGGGGCTTAATCGTGGTGCAAGCCGTGGGCCACCGAACGATTTTCCGACGAAATAAGCGAATATATCGGTTGCCCATACTACTGCGAGTAGCCAAAACAAGATGGGGCGTCCCTGGGTCTCGGCGAGCCAAAGGAATGCCACGCAACCGACCGCGATCCAGATCGTGCCGACGCCGATCCACGTCGCGTTCGCGCGCCGCGCCGATCCCGCCGCGACGGCGCCGAAAACGGCCACGACGAGGGCGATCGAAAACCAGTGAGCCGCGGCGGCGCCGATCGCCAGCGCGACGGCGATCACGATCGCGACCATGCTTGCGCCAAACGACCGTGCCGAGGCGAGGCGGCTCAATTCCCACGCCATCGCCAACCCCGCGACGCCGACGATACCGGTAATCCACGGCGGACCGAGCCAAACCGCCGCGAGCGCGATCGGGATCAGAACGATCGCCGACGCAATCCGCAGGCGCAGCGCGTCGGACCGCTGCGCGATCGCGGGATCGGTCAACGGGATTCGACGGTGGCGCCGTAACGCCGTTCGCGTCCGCAGAAATCGCTGATCGCGCGTTCGAGGTCGGCCTTGCCGAAATCGGGCCAATACGTGTCGACGAACACCAGTTCGGCGTAAGCCGACTGCCAGAGCAGGAAATTGCTGATGCGCTGCTCGCCGCTGGTGCGAACGATCAGATCGGGATCGGGCATGTCGACGGTCAGAAGTTGGCCGGCCACCGCGTTTTCGTCGATCCCGTCGGCGGACAGGCGGCCCGCTTCGACCAGGCGCGCGAGCCGGCGGGCGGCGAGCGCGATCTCCGCCCTGCCGCCGTAGGACAGCGCGATAGTCAGGTTGAGGCGCGTATTCTCACACGTCAATCGCTCGCCGTTTTCGATCAGCGTGGTGATGTCGGGGCCGAGTCGATCGCGCTCGCCGATGATGCGCAGCCGGACCCCGTTTCGGTGCAAATCGGCGATTTCGGCGCGGAGATAATGGCGCAACAGCCCCATCAGATCGTGGATCTCGCCGGCGGGACGCTTCCAATTTTCGGAGGAAAAGCCATAGAGGGTGAGATAGGAGATGCCGAGCTCCGTCGCCGCCTCGACCGTGCGCCGAACCGCCTCGGCGCCGCGGCGATGCCCCGCGACGCGCGGCAAGCCGCGCATTTTCGCCCAGCGGCCGTTGCCATCCATGATGATGGCGACGTGACATGGCGGCGACGATCTGGAAGCGATTCCGTCCATCGGATCAGACCTGCAGGATTTCCTTGTCTTTTTGCGCCAGCGTCGCGTCGATTTTTCTGACCTCGGTGTCGGTCAGGGTCTGGATTTCCTTTTCGAGGCGCTTCAATTGATCCTCGGTGATCTGATGTGCCTTTTCCTTTTTCTTCAGCCCGTCGATGCCGTCGCGCCGCACGTTGCGCACCGACACCCGCGCCTCCTCGGCATATTTGGCAGCGACGCGCGTCAGCTCTTTGCGCCGATCCTCGCTCAGAGCCGGGATCGGCACCCGGATGGTCTGGCCGTCGACTTGCGGGTTCAGGCCCAGCGGCGCCTCGCGAATCGCCTTCTCGGCCGCCTTGACGACGCCTTTGTCCCAGATGCTCACGATGAGCAGGCGCGGCTCCGGCGCGCTCACGCTGCCGACTTCCTTGAGCGGCATGTTGTTGCCGTACGCTTCGACATGGATCGGATCGAGCAGGCTGACCGAGGCGCGGCCGGTCCGCAGCCCCGTCAATTCCTTGCGCAGCACCTCGTGCGCGGCGTCCATGCGGCGTCGCAACTCGGTGATGACTGGGTCTTCGGCCACGTTTCTTGCCTCATTCCGTGATGATGGTATAGCGGCCCTTGCCTTGCACCACTTCGGCCAGGCCGCCTTCGTGATGGACGGAGAAGACGAGGATCGGGATGCGGTTCTCGCGCGCCAACGAAATCGCCGCCGCGTCCATGACCTGAAGGTCGCGCGACAGCACGTCCATGTAGGTGAGGCGTTCGTGCCGGGTCGCGTCGGGTTCCTTCATCGGGTCGGCGGAATAGACGCCGTCGACCTTGGTCGCCTTGAGGAGCGCGTCGCATTCCATTTCCGAGGCGCGCAACGCGGCGGCGGTATCCGTGGTGAAGAACGGATTGCCGGTACCGGCCGCGCAAATCACAACGCGGCCCTTCTCCATATGGCGCACCGCGCGGCGGCGGATATAGGGTTCGCATATCGACTGCATCGAGATCGCCGATAACACCCGCGTCGGAACGTCGATGCGCTCGAGCGCGCTTTGCATCGCCAGCGAATTGATCACGGTCGCCAGCATGCCCATATAGTCGGCCTGCGCCCGCTCCATGCCCGCGGCGGCGCCTTGGAGCCCGCGAAAAATGTTGCCGCCGCCGATCACCAGGCAAATCTGGACGCCGAGTTCGTGGACTGTCTTGGTTTCCTGGGCGATGCGCGCGACGATGCCGCCATCGAGACCGAAGCGCTGATCGCCCATCAGCGCTTCGCCTGAAAGCTTCAGCAGAATACGACGGTATCGGTTCGCGGATTTCGCCATCGGCTCGGCTGAATCGGTACGGAACCCGACGGCACACCCGCCGGCGTGGCAATCATATAACAGGTCGCCCGGCCGCGTCTCGCCCCACTCCGACTTGGAGCGACGGTCTATTTTTTTGCGGTCGCGGCGACCTCGGCGGCGAAATCGTTGGTGCCCTTGTCGATACCCTCGCCCAGGGCAAAGCGCGCGAACCCCGCAACCTTAACCGGTGCGCCCAAATCCGTGGCCGCCTGTTCCAACACCTTGGTCATCCGGCTTTCGCCGTCGATGACAAAGATCTGCTCGGTCAGCACCGTCTCTTCGTAGAACTTCTTGAGACGGCCCTCGACCATCTTCTCGATGATGACATCCGCCTTACCTGAAGTCTTCGCCTGCTCGCGCAGGATGTCCCGCTCGCGGTCCAGCGCCTTCGGATCGACCGAGGCAATATCGAGATACTGCGGATTAGCGGCGGCGACATGCAGCGCCAGCTTCCGGGCGAACTCGGCGAGCTTGCCGGCATCGGCGCTCGATTGCACCGCGACCAGCACGCCGATCTTGCCGAGATTCGGCGTCAACGCGTTGTGCATATAGGAGACGACGACGCCCGGCGACACGGTCAGCCGCGTCGAGCGGCGCAGATTCATATTCTCGCCGATGGTGGCGATCATCTGTGTCAGCTCTCCCGCGACGTCGCGGCCGGTGCCCAGATAGGCCGCCGTCCTCAACGCCTCAAGATCCGCGGCCGACAGCGCCAACTCCGTCACCGTCCGAACGAAGGTCTGGAACTGCTCGTTGCGCGCGACGAAATCGGTCTCGGCATTGACCTCGACCAGCGCGCCGGCATTGTCTTTGGTCGCCGCGCCGACCAGACCCTCGGCCGCGACGCGGCCCGCCTTCTTCGCAGCGGCGGACAGGCCTTTCTTACGCAGCCAATCGACCGCGCCCTCGAGATCGCCGGCGGTCTCGCTCAGCGCGCGCTTGCAATCCATCATGCCGGCGCCGGTCTTTTCCCGCAGGTCCTTCACCAGCGCGGCGGTAATCTCAGCCATCGTGTCTCTCTCGTTCCGTTGTCGGTTGTCAGTCGTCAGTGTTTAGTTTTCGGTAACCGGAGATTCTCCAGCGACCGAAAACTGTTGACTGTTCGCTGAGAACGTCACTGCGTTGGCGCACTCTCGCCGGCAGCAACGCCTTCGGCCGCGGCCAGCGCCGGCTCGACCGGCGCGTTTTCCTGCGCGCCGATATCCGCGCCGGATGCCGCCATCTCCGCCTGCAAGCCGTCGAGCACCGCGCCCGACACCAGCTCGCAATAGAGATGGATCGCGCGCATCGCGTCGTCGTTGCCCGGGATCGGGTAGACGATGCCGTCCGGTGAAGAATTGCTGTCGAGCACCGCGACGACCGGGATCTTCAGCTTGACCGCTTCCAGAACCGCGATCGCTTCCTTGTTGGTGTCGATCACGAACAGGATGTCGGGCAGGCCGCCCATTTCCTTGATGCCGCCCAGCGCGCGCTCCAGCTTGTCGCGGTCGCGCGTCAGTTCGAGGAGTTCGCGCTTGGTCAGGCCGGCGCCCGGTTCGGCGATGCGCTCGTCCAAATCCTTGAGCCGCTTGATCGAGTGCGAGATGGTCTTGAAGTTGGTCAGCATGCCGCCGAGCCAGCGATGATTGACGTAATACTGGCCGCAACGCTGCGCCGCCTCGGCAACCGCCTCTTGCGCCTGACGCTTGGTGCCGACAAAGAGCACGCGGCCCCCGCCGGCGGCGACGTCGCGCACGGCGGACAGCGCGCGGTGCAACAACGGCACCGTCTGCTCCAGGTCGATGATGTGGATGCCGTTGCGGACGCCGAAGAGATACGACTGCATCTCCGGGTTCCAGCGCCGCGTGTGATGGCCGAAATGCACGCCGGCTTCCAAAAGCTGGCGCATGGAAAAATCGGGCAGAGCCATGTGAAAACGGACCTTTCTTTTCCGGTTGAGCCGCCGCGGGGGACCATCGCTTTCGCGACACCGGAGCGTTCGACCGTCTGCCGACGGCCGCGCGCATCCCCGCGTGTGGGTTGTCGAAGACGGTTAAATAGGGAAGATTGAGAAATAAGGCAAGATGTAATGGGCTAAGTCAGCGGGGCCGGAATGCTGGAGCTTTACCATCACGGCTCGTCAGTTTGCGCGGCGAAGGTCCGCTTTGCGCTGGCGGAAAAGCAGATCGCGTGGACCGGCCGTTATGTCGATATCCTGGCCGGCGGACAGTTCAAGCCGGAGTTCCTCGCAATCAACCCCAAGGCCGTCGTGCCGGTACTGGTCCACGACGGTTTCATCGTCCCGGAATCCACGGTCATCTGCGAATATGCCGAGGAGACTTTTCCGCAGCATCCGATCTATCCGGCCGATCCGAAGGCCCGCGCCGCCGTGCGGATCTGGACCAAGGCGGTGGACGAGGAACTACATCCGGCATGTTCCGCCATCACCTACATCACGTCGCATCGCCACACGATCCTGCGCAACGGCGCCGGAAGTTTCGACGATTTTCTCAAGCAGGGCGCCCGCGAAGGCATCGACGCGCGCACGCTGAAATGGCAATGGATCCAAAAGGGGCTGGAGGCGCCCGGCGCCGCGGACAAAATTCGCCTTTATGACGCCTATCTCCGCAAGATGGACGCGGCGCTGACACGCAGCGAGTGGCTCGCCGGCCATAGCTTTTCGATGGCCGACATTGCGCTCGCGCCTTATGTCAACCGTCTGTCGGCGCTGGCGATGGAGGGCGTGTGGGAGCATGGCCGGCTGCCTCACGTGGCGCGGTGGTTCGAACGGGTGAAGGCCCGTCCGACCTTCGCGCCGGCGTTCGCCAAATGGATGCCGGAGGAACTGACCGCCGAATTGCGCGCCAATGGCAGGCGAAGCTGGCCTGATGTCGCCGCAATCATCGGCGCGTGATCGAGCGACGTCCACGACAACAGGGGGAAAGTGCCATGCCCGTGACGCTGTATCACTTCGGCAACTCCGTGTGCTCCGAGAAGGCGCGGCTGGCGCTCAACGAGAAGGGCGTGACCGATTGGGAAAGTCGCGTGCTCGACTTGTTCAAGGGCGACCAGTTCGATCCGGAATATTTGAAGCTGAATCCGAAAGCCGTGGTGCCGACTCTGGTTGACGACGGCAAGGTCCTTGTTGAATTGACGTTGATCGCGGAATACATCGATGACCGTTTCGACGGTCCGGCGCTGAAGCCCGCGGACCCGTTCGCCCGCGCGCAGATGCGGCTGTACGCCAAGTCGGTCGATGAGGGCGTGCACCAGGCGATCGGCGTCATCAGCTTTTCGGCGATGTTCATGGACCGCCTGCGCAAAATGTCGCCCGGGGAGCTGACCGCGCACCTCAGCAAGGTGATCGATCTGGAGCGGCGCGATCGCTACACCGCTATCCACGCACACGGCGCCCAGGCGCCGCACGTCTATCGCGGCGTCGCAAACCTCGAAAAATTGTTTCAGAAGACGGAGCACGCGCTGAGGGACGACCGCCCCTGGCTGTGCGGCGACCAGTTCACCTTGGCCGAGATCAACCTCGCGCCCTATCTGGCGAGGCTGGAATATGTCGACGTCATCGACGTCTGGATTGCGGAGCGGCCGCGGAGCGCGGGGTGGTTCGAGCGGATCAAGGGACGCAAATCTTTTCACGACGAAGTGGTCGAATGGATCAACCCCACCGAATGGCAGGAGATGCAGGTAGGCGGCCGGCGCGTCAAAGACGAGATCCGTCGTCATCTCTCGGATTTCACAGCTAACGACTTCGGCGCGAAATATCATTGAGCCGCGACTTCCGTCGGGCTCGGCCATTGACAAGCCTGATTCGGCAATCTCCGATAGCGACGACGATATCGGCGCCGCCAAGGACGGCCCTACCCCATGGATAAACTTCGCGTCACCGCCGGTCCGTTCACCTTCGACGCGCGGTTCGAGACCGCCGCGCCGAAGACCTGCGCCGCGTTCCAAGCACGAATGCCGTTCACCGGCAAGATCGTTCATGTCCGTTGGAGCGGCGAAGGGGTGTGGATACCGCTCGGCGATCTCAAATTCGGCGTCGACTACGAGAACCACACGTCATTCCCCGCGCCGGGCCAGATCATCTTCTATCCCGGCGGCATCAGCGAGACCGAGATTTTGCTCGCCTATGGCGGGGTACGGTTCGCCAGCAAGGTCGGACAGCTCGCCGGCAATCACTTCGTCACGCTGACGTCGAACCTCGACATGCTGCCCGAGCTCGGTCGCCTCTGTCTGTGGCACGGCGCGCAGGACATAAGGTTCGAGGCGACTTGACGGGCACGTTGCTTCTGACATCAACGATTGCATTGATTGCATTGATTGCATTGATTGCAGGTGGATCGTGGCGAGCATTACCATTCGCAACTTTAGACGACGTGGTCAAGCGCCGGCTGCGCGTTCGCGCGGCGCGACGGAACCACTCCATGGAGGATGAGGCGCGTGACATTCTGCGCGCGGCTTTGGCGCGTGAACCGAAAGCCGCCAACAATCTGTTCGATGCGATCCGCCGCCGTGTCGCGCCCCTGGGCGGCGTCGAACTAGCGTCGCCCGCGCGCGGACCGATGCGGGAGCCCGCGGATTTCGCGTGATCGTGCTTGATACCAACGTGCTTTCCGAGGCGTGGCGGCCAAAGCCATCGCTTCGCGTGGAAGAATGGATGAGAGCGCAGTTGCTGCCCTCGTTGTTTACGACCGCGATCACCGAGGCCGAAATCTTATTCGGTATCGCGCTGCTACCGCATCGCCGACGCCGAAGCACGTTATCGACCCTCGTCGAGGCGATGTTCGCGGAGGATTTGGACGGCCGCGTGTTACCGTTCGACAGCGCGGCGGCGCGCGAATATGCCGATATCGCCGGCACGCGGCGCCGCGCGGGCCGGCCGATCGCCGAAGCGGATGCGCAGATCGCGGCAATTGTACGATCCCGCGGGGCAACTCTAGCGACGCGCAATGTCGCCGACTTTGCCGAGTGCGGAATTCCTGTGATTAGCCCTTGGGAAGCATAAACTCCGTTCGGGCCGGAACCAGATAGAGGATCGACATGGCCGACTACAGCGCACCGCTCGCCGATATGCGCTTCGCGCTCGACGCCATAGCGCATCTGCCGGAATTGGCGGTGTTGCCCGGCTTCACCCATGCCGACCCCGATCTGGTCGACGCCGTGATTGAGGGCGCCGCGACGTTCGCTAGCGAGGTCGTGGCGCCGCTCAACGTCGTCGGCGACAAGCAGGGCAGCCGGCTCGAAAACGGCGTGGTGCGCACGCCCGACGGCTTCAAGGAAGCCTACAAAGCCTTTGTCGACGGCGGTTGGAACGCCGTCGCGTTCGACGAGGCGATCGGCGGCCAGGGTCTGCCCCGCGCGCTCAACGCCTGCGTCACCGAGATGTGGACGTCGGCGAGCATGGCCTGGGCGCTGAACCCGCTGTTGACCGTCGGCGCGGTCGAGGCGCTCGAGGCCCACGGCAGCGACGAACTGAAGCGGCTCTATCTCGGCAAGCTGGTGTCGGGCGAATGGCCCGCCTCGATGAATCTGACCGAACCGCAGGCGGGCTCCGATGTCGGCGCCATGCGCACGCGCGCGACCCGCGACGGCGATCGTTACCGCATCAAGGGCCAGAAGATCTTCATCACCTACGGCGACCACGATCTGTCCGACAACATCGTCCACATGGTGTTGGCGCGATCGCCGGACGGACCGCCCGGCACGGCGGGCCTGTCGCTGTTCCTGATTCCGAAATATCTCGTCGATGCCGACGGCAGCCTGGGCGCCAAGAACGATCTGCGGCCCGTCAGCCTCGAGCACAAGCTCGGCATCCATGCCAGCCCGACCTGCGTCATGGCCTATGGCGACAACGACGGCGCCGTCGGCTGGCTGGTCGGCGAGGAAAATCGCGGCATGGAGTGCATGTTCACGATGATGAACAGCGCGCGGCTCCAGGTCGGGCTGCAAGGCCTCGCCATCGCCGAGCGCGCCTATCAGCACGCCCGCGACTACGCCCGCACTCGCGTGCAAGGCAAGCCCGTCACCGCGACCGCGCCCGGCGCCTACCCGATCGTGCATCACCCCGACGTGCGCCGCATGTTGTTGTCGATGCGCGCGCGGATCGAGGCGATGCGTGCTCTGGTCTATTACGCCGCGGCGATGCTCGACCGCGCCAATCACACCGTCGACGCCGCGGCGCGCGCGGCGGCTCAGGCGCGCGCCGATCTGTTGATCCCGGTAGTGAAGGCCTGGTGCACCGACCAGGGCGTGCTGGTCGCGTCCATCGGCATTCAGATTCACGGCGGCATGGGCTTCATCGAGGAGACCGGCGCCGCGCAATATTATCGCGACGCGCGGATCGCGCCGATCTATGAAGGCACCAACGGCATTCAGGCCAACGACCTGCTCGGCCGCAAGGTGCAGCGCGATGGCGGCGCCGCGGCGGCGGCGCTGATCGCGGAGATGCGCGCCGCGGCCAACGGCAACCGCGCGCTCGCGGCCGGGATCGACGCGCTCGACGACGCGACCCGGTGGCTGGTCGCCAACGCCAAGGAGCGGGCACTGACCCTGAGCGGCGCCGTGCCCTATCTCGAGCTCATGGGCATCGTCGCCGGCGGCTGGCTGCTGGCGCTTGAGGCGAAAGAAGCGCGGCGCCGGCTCGACGCCAACACCGGCGACGCAGCGTTCAACAAGGCGAAGCTCGCGACCGCGCATTTCTACGACGAACAAGTGCTGGCGACGGCGTCCGGCCTATTGCCCGCGATCAAAGGCGGCGAGACGGTGCTCGGCTTCGATCTTGCGGCGCTGTAGCCTTGACATGTGCTGCACATGAATTCATGTTAGGCACATGTCCGCGATGATCCAAATTCGTAACGTGCCCTCGCCGCTGCATCGGCGCCTCAAGGCGCGGGCGGCAATGGCCGGCATGTCGTTGTCCGACTATCTTCTGAATGAAGTACGGAAGGTGGCGGAGCAGCCGACCCTTGAAGAGATGCGCGAGCGTTTGCGAAAACTTCCGAAGGTCGAGGTTTCGATCGATCCCGTCGCCGTGATTCGGGCCGAACGCGACCGGCCGTGATCGTTGTCGACGCCTCGTCGGTAGTGGAAATCCTATTGCACCGACCGAATGCCGACGCGGTCGCGTCCCGGTTGTTGGATTTTGACGAACCGCTTCACGCACCCCACCTGGTGGACATCGAAGTTGCGCACACGCTTCGGCGGTACGCGCTGCTGGGAGAGATTTCCGCCGACCACGGCCGAATGTTGATCGGCACGCTCGGCGACTTGCCCATTCGTCGGCATCCGCATCGCGACCTGTTGCCGCGCGTATGGGAGCTGCGAAGGAATTTTGCCGCCTACGACGCCAGCTATGTCGCGCTCGCCGAATTGCTCGACGCTTCCTTACTGACGCTGGACCGGCGGCTTGCCGCCGCGGCGGCAAGCCATGTTCGCGTCGAACAACTCTGATTGGGCGCCTGACGCTTACTTCTCGTTGACGCAATCGAGCAGCGTCCAATAGCCGAAGACATTGACCGGCCGCTCGGCGCGCACGCGCAGGCCGGCGGCCCGCACGAAATCGTCGAGCGGAAATTCCGCGTAAAAGCCGATGCGACCGGCCAACGGCATCAACGCCCGTTCGATGGCCCGGATCGGCCCCTCTTGCCGCGAGAAATGGTTGACGATGACGATGCGGCCGCCCGGGCGGCAGACGCGCCGAAGCTCCGCCCCGAAGCGCGCTGGATCGCTCACGACCGACGCGACATGCAGTGCGGTCACCGCGTCGAAGCGATTATCCGAAAATGCGAGATGCTCGGCATCGCCGATCTCGATCGCTTCGATCTGGGCAAGCCCCAATCGGGCGACCTTGTCGCGCGCCTTCGCCAGCATTTCGGGCGACACGTCGATCGCCGTGACATGGGCGTCGCGCCGGTAGAACGGCAGCGACAAGCCGGTCCCAACCCCAACCTCGAGAATCTGCTGGTCCGGCCCGTCATTGGCGATGCGCACGGCGGCGCGGCGTCCGACCTGGAAGATGGCGCCGAAGACGAAATCGTACCATCCGGCGTAGCGCCGGTAGGTCCGCAGCGTGTCGTGGAGATTCATTCCGCCGGGCTGACCCCGACGGAGATCAGATCAGCGTGACGCGGTCGGCTTCGAGGCCCTTGCGGCCCTCGACGACGTCGACGCGCACGCGTTGGCCCGCGGCCAGCTCGTTGACCCCGCTGCGCCGCAAGGCGGTGACATGGATGAAAATGTCCTTGCCGCCGACGTCTGGAGAGATGAAGCCGTAGCCCTTGTCGGGCTCGAACCACTTGACCGCGCCTTCGAGCGATTGCGACGGTCCGCCGCCACCGCTGCCACCACCGCCGCCGCCGTAATTATCGCGATCGCGATCGCCATAGCCGCCGTCGCGCCCGCCGCGCGCGGGGCGCGCCACCACCTGGCTCTCATCGACATTGAGCACGTTCAGGACCAGCGGGCCCTTCGCGCCCGGACCGATTTCGCACACCAACACCGCGCCTTCGCCGACATTGTCATATCCGGCGCGACGCAGAACCGCCATCGGTAGGAAAGCATCCGGGCTGCCATCGGTCAGCGTCACAAAACCGAAGCCTTTAGCAGCGTTGAACCACTTGACCCTAGCTTCAACACGACGCCCGCTCTGGGGCTCTTCGTTCCGGAAAAACCCGGGACGACGTTCACGATCGTACATGGGACCTCAGTTAATACTACGCACCAAGAGCATAGGATAACGTGGATTTAAGAAACCCGCCAGAGCTTGTCCAAGGTCCCGCAGGGAAAAACGGGATAGCAGCAATGCATTCTTTGAATCTGTTGCATACAAGTCACAGCGTAAAGCCGCCATCGACGACGTGGATCGTGCCGGTGGTGAAGGCGGATTCATCGGATGCGAGATAAACCGCGAGCGCGGCAATCTCCTCCGGCGTCCCCAGGCGCCCCATCGGCTGCCGGTCGATGAACGCCTTGCGCACCGCGTCGCTGCCGCCTTGCGCCGCGATCCGCTGTTCCAGCGACGGGCTTGCCACCGTGCCGGGACAGATGGCGTTGCACCGGATGCCCTGCCGGACAAAGTCGATGGCGACCGATTTGGTCAGCCCGATGATGCCGGCCTTGCTGACACCGTAAACGAAGCGGTTCGGCGCGGCTTTGATCGACGATACCGACGACGACATGTTGACGATCGACCCGCCGCCTTTCGCTAGCATCGCCGGCAGAAACGCGCGGATCATCCGGTACATCGCCTTCAAATTGAGGTCGATGGTGACGTCCCAGTCGCGCTCGCCGCAATCGAGGATTGTGCCGTGATGGACGAAACCGGCACAGTTGAACAACACGTCGACGGCGCCAAGTTCCGTCGCCAACGCCGCGACGGCCGTGCCGTCCGTCACATCCAGCCGCCGCGCCGCGATGGTCTTGGGCAGGTCGGCGAGCTTGCCCTCGTCAATGTCGCTGGCGACGACGCTCGCGCCTTCCGCCGCGAACGCCATCGCTGTCGCCCGGCCGATGCCCTGGCCGACCGCCGTCACCACCGCCTTTTTGCCCTTTAACCTGTCGGCCATGATCGCTCCCTGTCGTGGCGCCGCGACCCTAACACGGGAGTGGGTTACGGTCAGCGCATTGCCCGCATTCCGGGTTCGCGCTACCAAGGACGCGCATGCCGACGCTGGTCCCCCGCCCCCGTTCCGACGACGACCGCGACCATGTGGTCGTGCCGCTGGCGCGTGCGCCCATGCCGGATGGATCGCGTCCGATCGAAACAAGTAGCGCGGCCGGCCGGACCTTCGACCGGCGATGGATCGTTGTCTCCGTGGCGGCCCATTTCGTCGTCATCGGAGCATTGGTGTTCGGTCTTCTGGAAGCACCCCAACCACCGCCACCGTCGGTCCTGCAAATCACACTGATCCCGCAAGACCCCGGAAGCGAGGGCGTGTCGGGCGGCGCGTCCGCCTCAGCCGCGACTGTCAGCGCCGACGCATCGGCCTCGGCGACCGCGCCGTCACAGCCGCACATCCCCGTGCCGGCACCGCAACCCGTATCGCCGCCCGCGCCCGCGCAACCGGAGATGCCGCCACCCACAGCGCCACAGCCGGAGATTCCGAAGCCGACGCCGCCGGCGCCCGAAATCCCGCCGCCACCGCCGTCGCCAACCAAGGCCGTAACGCCGGCGCCGCCGCGACTGGTCATGAACATTCCGCCGCCCAAACCGCGCTACGTGCCGCCGCGGCACCGGACGCGCCGGGCGGAGACGCCGCCACGGCCGGCGACCGTGCCCGTTCCCGCGCCGCCACGTACGCCGGCACCGCAACCGGCACCGGCGGCCGCGGCGCAAACCCAGACCGCGTTGGCGAGCCCTGGAACGGGCGCGGGACCAGGCCACGGAACCGAAGGCGCGGGTAAGGGGGCCATCGGCAATTCGCCGGGACCGGGCGACGATTACCTCGAGAAGCTCTATCGTCACTTACTGCGCTATAAGAAATATCCGCTCGAGGCGATCGGCGCGAAACAACAGGGCCGGGTCGAAGTGGCCTTCACGATCGCCCGCGACGGTACGATCAGCGGCGCCCGGATCGAAAAGAGTTCGGGCTCGGCGATGCTGGATCAAGCGACGTTGGCGCTGGTGCAGCACGCCTCGCCCGCGCCACCGCTGCCCGACAGCTACAAAGGCATCGCCGCGCGGGTCAAATTCCCGATCGATTATAAGCTCAGCCTGATCGACCAGACGTTCTAGGGCAGCGCCGGACGCCGTGCCTGAAACGCCGCGACATTGGCAGACCTTCCGCGACATCGTCGTGCATCCGGTGCAGGAAATGATGGGACCGGCCGGTCCGGTCTTTCGTGGCGGCCCGGACTGGCCCCATTTCTACGCGCAGCATCTGCCACGTCATTGTTGGGGGCCGATTGCCTGGCCGGTCGATCGCCGGCCGCGCCCCGCCGATCAATCGGTGGAACCCGCCGGCATCGGCATTTGGTGCGGGCCGATCGCGGCCCATTTCGGCCATAGCGTCGCCGACTTCAGCATGCGCATCGCCGCCTCCAGCGTGGTCGAACCGCGCCAGCCGCTGGTGTTCAGCGTGTGGGCCGAACCGCCGGCCTTCTTTTGGCAGATCGTCGACCATCTCGGCGTCGATCGGTCGCGAATCCTGCTCGTCGACAAGCCGACGCGCTTCGCCCGCTTGTCGGTCCTGCCGCAGGCGGAGCGGCCGTATGGCGGAGGGCCTAGCCGAAGCCATCTGGCCTTGATGGAACTCATTGACCGGGCCGCCTTCGGCGCCCGAGCGCGATCTTTCGTGCGTGTTCGTCTCGCGATCGGCCTTGCCACACGGCCTGTTCGCGGGCGAAGTCTATCTCGACCGGATGATGACCGACGCCGGCGTCTTCGTGTTCCATCCCGAGACCGCCGATCTACCGGCGCAATTCCGGCTCTACCGCCGCGCGCGCCGCCTCATCTTCTCCGAAGGATCGGCATTGCACGCGTTGCAACTGTTGGGGCACATCGACGCCGATATCGTCGTGCTGCAACGTCGCCCCGGACGACGGGTCGCCGGCGCGTCGTTGCGGCCGCGCGTCCGCTCGCTGCGTTACCTCCACACGGCACGGGGGCTGGTCTATGGCCTGCGGCCGAACGGCAGGCCGCAAACGGCGCGCGCGATCACGGTTCTCGATGAAAAACGCTGCATCGCCGGACTGGCGGCATTGGGGATCGACCTGTCCGGAAGCTGGGACGCTAAGGCCTACGCCGAGCACCGCGACGCCGATATCGCCGCGTGGATGGCGCGCCGCCTCGCCGCCGCCACCCATCCCGGCGAGCGCGCCGCCATCGACGCGCGGTTGCGCGCGCTCGCGCTTCGCGTGTAAACGCGTCGTCCCACTTGCCAAGCAACGGCGGTCCGCTAAGTTGGCGAACCGTTATTCGATAGAACAATAGAACAGGGGGCTGGAGGCCATCATGTCCGATACCGTCCGTTACGAGCGCCGCGGCAACATTGCCGTCATCACAGTCGACAATCCGCCGGTGAACGCGCTGAGTTCGTCCGTGCGCGAAGGCCTGGCCGACAGCCAGGCCAAGGCGAAGGCGGATCCCGAGGTCAAGGCCCTGGTGCTGATCGGCGCGGGACGGACCTATATCGCCGGCGCCGACATCCGCGAATTCGGCAAGCCGATGACCGGCCCAGGCCTACAGCAGATCATCAACGATTTCGAAAATTCCGATAAGCCCGTGGTGGTCGCGATCCACGGCACGGCGCTGGGCGGCGGCCTCGAAGTCGCCCTCGGCTGTCACTATCGCGTCGCGGTGCCGTCGGCGCAGCTCGGCCTGCCCGAAGTGAAGCTCGGCATCCTCCCCGGCGCCGGCGGAACGCAGCGCATGCCGCGCGTCATCGGCCTCAAGGCCGCGCTCGACATGATCACCTCCGGCGATCCGATGCCGGCCGCGAAAGCGAAAGAGGTCGGCCTGGTCGACGAGATCGTCCAGGGCGACTTGCTCGAAGGCGCGATCAAATTCGCCGAGACGGTCGCTATCCCCGGCGGCGTGCAGGGCCGTCGCGTCAGCCAGCGCACCGATAAGCTGGGCGGCGCCGACGCCGCCTTCTTCGCCGAGGCGCGCAAGACCACCGCCGCCAAGGCGCGCGGCCAGATCGCGCCGGTGAAGATCGTCGACGCGCTCGAAGCCGCGGCCACCCTGCCCTTCGCCGACGGCATCAAGAAAGAGCGCGAAGTCGCCGGCGAACTCATGTCGGGCACGCAATCGAAGGCGCTGCGCCATGTCTTCTTCGCCGAGCGTGAGGCGGCGAAGATTCCCGACGTGCCGGCCGATACGCCGACGCGCCCGGTCAAATCGGTCGCGATCATCGGCGCCGGGACGATGGGTGGCGGCATCGCGATGAGCTTCGCCAATATCGGCATCCCCGTGACGCTGATCGACAGCACCGACGAGTTCCTCGATCGCGGCTTGAAGCGCATCAAGGACAATTACGCCGTCACCATGTCGCGCGGCCGTCTCAGCCAGGCCGACATGGACAAGCGCGTCGGCCTGATCAAAGGCGGCATCGGCACCGACAAAATCAAGGACGCCGACATGGTGATCGAAGCGGTGTTCGAGGAGATGGAGCTGAAAAGGACGGTCTATCGCGACATCGACAAATACGCCAAGCCGGGCGCGGTTCTCGCCACCAACACATCGGGCCTCAACATCAACGAAATCGCGTCCGTGACGAAGCGGCCGCAGGACGTGATCGGGCTGCACTTTTTCTCGCCGGCCAACGTGATGCGCCTGGTCGAGGTGGTCCGCGCCGACAAGACCGGCAAGGACATCATCGCCACCTGCATGCAAATCGGCAAACAGCTCCGCAAGGTGCCGGTGCTGGCACGCGTCTATGAAGGCTTCATCGGCAACGCCATGCTGCGCCATTACGGCCGCGAGGCGCATTTCCTCCTCGAGGAAGGCGCCTTGCCGCAGCAGGTCGACAAGGCGCTGACCGATTTCGGCTACGCCATGGGCATGTTCGGCGTCCACGATCTCGCTGGCAACGATGTCGGCTACCGTATGCGCAAGGCGGCGCAAGCCTCGCGTCCGAACGACCGGCGCTATTCCGACATCATCACCATCCTGTGCGACATGGGCCGGCTCGGCCAGAAGACCGGCAAGGGTTGGTACCGCTATGAGCCCGGCAGCCGCACGCCCATTCCCGATCCCGAGGTCGAGGCGTTGATCGTCGCGCAAGCCAAGGCCAAGGGCATCGAGCGGCGCACCATCACCGACGAGGAAATCATCAAGCGTTGCGTCTACGGCCCGATCAACGAAGGCGCGGTCTTGCTCGAAAAGGGCATCGCGCTCCGGCCCAGCGATATCGACATTGTCTATGTCACGGGTTACGGTTTCCCGTCCTGGCGCGGCGGGCCGATGTTCTACGCCGATACCGTCGGCCTGAAGAGCGTGCTGGACGACATCAAGCGTTTCCATGAGCGTGACGGCTTCTATTGGAAACCGGCGCCGCTCCTGGAGCAGTTGGTCCGCGAGGGCAAGAGCTTCGCGGACTACCAAGCGGGGAGATAGCGCCGATGGAAATGTCCTACACCAAAGAGGAACAGGAGTTCCGCCAGGAGGTCCGCGCCTTCCTCAAGGAAAAATTGCCCGCCGACCTCGCGCGCAAGGTGAAGGAAAGCAAGATATCCCCGCGCGACGACATGATGCGCTGGCACCGCATCCTCTTCGAAAAGGGCTGGATCGCGCCGGCCTGGCCGAAGCAATACGGCGGCGCCGAATGGTCGATCATTCAGCGCCACATCTATGACGAGGAAGCCGCGGAGGCCGGCACGCCGGCGGTGGCGCCGTTCGGCCTCGTCATGTGCGGCCCGGTCATCATGAAATACGGCAACCAGCAGCAGAAGGATTTCTTCCTGCCGCGCATCCTCTCTGGCGAGATCGTGTTCTGCCAGGGCTATTCCGAGCCCGGCTCCGGTTCCGACCTCGCCTCGCTCAAGACCAAGGCCGAGCGCGACGGCGACAACTACAAGATCAACGGCCAGAAGACCTGGACCAGCATGGCGCGCTGGGCCGACTGGATCTTCTGCCTCGTCCGCACCGATCCGGCCGCGAAAAAGCAGGAAGGCATTTCCTTCCTGCTGATCGACATGAAATCGCCCGGCATCCGCGTGCGGCCGATCGTGACGATGGACGGCGGCGCCGAGATCAACGAGACGTTCTTCGACGACGTCATCGTGCCGCAGGCCAACCGCGTCGGCGACGAGAACAAGGGCTGGACCTACGCCAAGTTCCTCTTAGGCAACGAACGCACCAGCATCGGCCAGGTCGGCGGCTCGAAACGCGAGCTGAAAAAGCTCAAGGACATCGCGCGCGCCGAGGGCATGCACGAGAGCCGCCGCTTCCGCGACAAGGTGGCGCTGCTCGAAATCGACCTGATGGGATTGGAGCTGTCCAATCTCCGCATGATCGCGAGTTTGCGCGGCGGCAAGGATCCAGGCGCCGAAGCCTCGATCCTCAAGATCAAGGGCTCGGAGATTCAACAGCGCATCACCGAGCTGACGTTCGAAGCGCTCGGCCCCACCGCGTTGCCCTTCCAGCGCGAGGCGATGGAGGAAGGCTGGAACGGCGAGGTCGTCGGCCCCGATTACGCGCCGCCGGTCGCGCCGAAATATTTCAATTTCCGCAAGACCTCGATCTACGGCGGGTCGAACGAGATCCAGCACAACATCATCGCCAAGGCGGTGTTGGGACTGTAGGGATCAGAGGTCAGGGATCAGGGATCAGAAAAAAATCTGATTCCTGATTCCTGATACCTGATACCCGACTAGTGGGGAGGACGTAAGTGGACTTCGACTATTCCGAGGAGCAGCGGCTTCTCGACGAAACGGTGCGCCGGCTCGTCAAGGACGAGTACGAGTTCGCCGCTCGCAAGAAATACATGACGGAGCCGAACGGCTTCAGCGCGGCGCTATGGTCGAAATACGCCGAGCTCGGCCTGCTCGGCCTGCCCTTCGCCGAGGAATATGGCGGCTTCGGCGGCGGCGGCATCGAAACCATGATCGTGATGGAGGCGCTGGGCCGCGGCCTCGCGCTCGAACCCTATCTGGCGACGGTGGTGCTTGGCGGCGGGTTGGTCGCGCTCGCCGGCAATGACGGACAGAAAAGCGCCATCCTGCCGGAGATCGCCGCCGGCAATCTGAAACTCGCCTTGGCGCACGGCGAGCGTCATTCGCGCTACGACCTCGCCAATGTCGAGGCGACCGCGACGCCGCAAGGCGGCGGCTTCGTCCTCAACGGCCACAAGACCATCGTGCTCCAGGGCGGCGCCGCCCATAAGTTCATCGTCAGCGCGCGGACCGCGGGCGGCACCACGGATAAGAACGGCATTTCGCTGTTCCTGGTCGATCGCGATGCCGAGGGCGTGACGGTACGCGATTTCCCGACCGTCGACGGGCTGCGCGCCGCCGATGTGACTCTCGCCAACGTGTCGGTCGGCGCCGATGCGGTGCTCGGCCCGCGCGACGGCGCGTTGCCGCTGATCGTCCGCGCGGTCGATCGCGCGGTGGCGGCGCTGTGCGCCGAGGCGGTCGGCATCATGGAAACGCTGAACGCCATGACGCTCGACTACATCAAGACGCGCAAGCAGTTCGGCGTGCCGATCGGCTCGTTTCAGGTGTTGCAACATCGTATGGTCGACATGACCATCGCCGCCGAGCAGGCCAAGTCGATGGAAATTCTTGCCGCCATGTCGATCGACAGCCAGGACCAGCGCGAACGCGAGCGCGCGGTGTCGGCGGCGAAGGTACAGATCGGCTTATCGGGCCGCTTCGTCGGCCAACAAGCGATCCAGCTCCACGGCGGCATCGGCATGACCGATGAATACGCCGCCGGCCACTACTTCAAGCGCCTGTCCTCGATCGAGCATACGTTCGGCGACACCGACTATCACCTCGACCGCTTCCCGGCGTTCTGAAAACCGTGCGTCCTTCGACTGCTCGCCCGGACATTCGTCCGGGCTGCGCGCTCAGGATGAGAAAAGTTTTACCTCATCCCGAGAGCGCGGACCGGCGCGCGATAGCGCGGCGGGAGCAGTCGAGGGACGCAGCCTTTTACTTTTGCCCGCCTGCCCTGCGACACCCTGTCCTGGCCCGCCATTTGACCTCGGGCGGCGGCAGAGCGGATAGTACTCCGGAAATCAACCGAAAGCCTTCACCATGCTGCGCGCCAATTCGCCGGAAGCTCGCGACGTCGCCTATCAGCTTCACCCCTATACCAACCTCGCCAAGCATGAGACCGACGGTCCGCTGATCATTTCGCGCGGTCAGGGCGTGCGCGTCTGGGACAATAGCGGCAAGGAATATATCGAGGGGCTGGCGGGCTTGTGGTGCGTCGCGCTCGGCTACGGCGAGAAGCGGCTGATCGAGGCGGCCAAGACGCAGATGGAGCGCCTCGCCTACTACCATGTCTTCAACAGCAAGAGCCACGAGCCGGCAATCGAGCTAGCGGAGCGCGTGCTGGCGCTGATGCCGGTGCCGATGTCGAAAGTGTTTTTCAACAATTCCGGCTCCGAGGCCAACGACACCGCGATCAAGATCATCTGGTACTACAACAACGCCATCGGCCGGCCGAAGAAGAAAAAGCTAATCGCGCGGCAGCAAGGCTATCACGGCGTCACGGTCGCGACCGCGAGCCTCACCGGCCTGCCCAATAATCATCGCGATTTCGATCTGCCGATCGCCAACATCCTTCACACCGATTGTCCGCATCATTATCGCTTCGCCCAGCCGGGCGAGAGCGAGGAGCAGTTCGCGACGCGGATGGCCGAAAGCCTCGACGCGATGATCGAACGCGAGGGCGCCGACACGGTCGCCGCTTTTTTCGCCGAGCCGATCATGGGCGCCGGCGGCGTCATCGTGCCGCCCAAGACCTATTTCCCGAAAATCCAGGAAGTGCTGAAAAAGCACGACGTCATGCTGGTCGCCGACGAAGTCATCACCGGCTTTTTCCGCACCGGCAACGCATTCGGCAGCGAGACGTTCGGGATGAAGCCCGACATCCTGACGATGGCGAAGGCGCTGTCGTCCGGCTATGTGCCGATCTCGGCGACGGTGATCTCGGAACCGATCTATCGGGTGCTGGTCAAACAGAGCGAAAAGATCGGCGTGTTCGCGCACGGCTTCACCTATTCCGGCCATCCGGTGCCGGCGACGGTCGCGGTCGAGACGCTGAAAATCTACCAGGAGCGCGACATGCTCGGGCAGGTGCGCCGCGTAGGCCCGCGCTTTCAAGACGGGCTGCGGCGCTTTGCCGCTCACCCGATCGTCGGCGAGGTCCGCGGCGCCGGCCTCATCGCCGGGATCGAGGTCGTCGCGAACAAGCAGACCAAGGAACGCTACGACGCCAAGAAGGGCGCCGGCGCGCTGCTCGCGGCCCGATGCCAGGAAAATGGCTTGATCGTGCGGGTTCTGGGTGGTGACGGCATCGCTCTGTGCCCGCCTCTGGTCATTAACGAAGCCGAGATCGACGAGTTGCTGAAACGGCTCGGCCGGGCGCTCGACGAAACCGCCGAACGGCTGGCGGCGTGACCATCGGCTAAGACTTCGCGGTTGCGTAGGTCGGTCTGGAGAATATGCTTGATATGTTGGGACTAGGTGGCTGCCCCCTCCCAACCCTCCCCCGCAGGGGGGAGGGAAGAAAACGCGAAGCGTTTTCGGGTGGGGGCCGACACCGGAAAGGCGCAGTGAGACGAGTGCGGGTGACGGGGGCAATGAACTATCAGCAATTCTTCAAGAGCCGGCTGGACGCGCTGCGCGCCGAGGGGCGCTATCGCGTGTTCGCGGAGCTGGAGCGCCGGGCCGGCAATTTTCCACGCGCCTTCCATCACAATATCGGCGACGACATCACCGTCTGGTGTTCCAACGATTATCTCGGCATGGGGCAACACCCGAAAGTGCTCGCGGCGATGCACGCCGCGATCGACCGGGTCGGCGCGGGTGCCGGCGGCACGCGCAACATTTCCGGGACCGTCCACGACCATGTCCTGTTGGAGCGCGAACTCGCGGACCTTCATCATACCGAAGCGGCCCTGGTCTTCACCTCCGGCTATGTCGCCAACGAAGCGGCGCTCTCGACCGTTGCCGGGCAAATGCCCGGCTGCATCATCTATTCCGACGCGCTCAACCATGCCTCGATGATCCAAGGCATCCGGCACAGCGGCGCCGAGAAGCACATATTCCAACACAACGACCCGGCCGATCTCGACCGACTGCTGTCGCAGGCCGATCCGGCGAAACCGAAACTTGTGTGCTTCGAATCCGTTTATTCGATGGATGGCGACATCGCGCCCATCGGCGAGATTTGCGACGTCGCCGACAAGCATGGCGCCATGACCTATCTCGACGAAGTGCATGCGGTCGGCCTCTATGGCCCGCGCGGTGCCGGCATCGCCGAACGCGACGGGGTGATGGAACGCCTGACCGTCATTCAAGGCACGCTCGCCAAGGGGTTCGGCCTGGTCGGCGGCTATATCGCCGGCTCGGCGGCGATGGTCGATTTCGTGCGCAGCTTCGCGTCGGGTTTCATTTTCACCAGCGCGCTGCCGCCCGCGGTCGCGGCCGGCGCCGTCGCCAGCATCCGCCACGTCAAGGAAGCGCAGGACCTGCGCGCGCTGCATCAGGAACGCGCGGCACGGGTGAAGCGCCGCCTTACCGATGCGGGCCTGCCGGTGATGCCGAGCGTCAGCCATATCGTCCCGGTGTTCGTCGGCGACGCCGCGTTGTGCAAGGCGGCATCGGACGATCTGCTCGACCGTCACCGCATCTATGTCCAGCCGATCAATTACCCGACCGTGCCGCGCGGCACCGAGCGCCTCCGCTTCACGCCGACGCCGCAGCATAGCGACGCCGACATCGAGCATCTGGTCGCGGCGCTGACCGACGTGTTCGCGCGATTGCCGATCCGGCGGGTCGCCTAGTTACGAAAATGCGCATGTCCTTATCCGAAAACCGGCTTCCACTTTTCGGGGACATGCGCTGATGTTTAAAGACCAGACGCTGCTTCCGGTCGAGGCGGTGCGTCTGGCGGCGTTGGGCTTCCTCGCCGAAGGGCCGCGGCGCTATGGCGATCTCGCGACGGAAATCCGCAACTTCATCGGCCTTGCGGTCGGGCCGTCGCTCGACCTCATGGGCTCGTCGATCGAGCTGTTACGCTATGAGGGACTAGCGACGGCGCGCGACGAACTGCTGACGCTTTCGCCGGCGGGCGCCGACGCGTTGCGCAAATTGTTGCAGGCGCCGTTGCGGGCGCCGACCAACGACGCGGGCCGGTTGGTCCTGCTCCTGAAGTTGCGCTTTCTCCATCATCTCGACGCCGTCGAACAGACGGCGCAACGGGCGCAAATCGCCGCGTCGCTGGCGGCGGAACAGGCGCGGCTGGAGGAATTGCGCCAGCATCATGGCGCCGCCGCGCCCGCGCTGGCGGACTGGCTCGACGCCGATATCGCTGCCCTCGAGGGTCGGATCAAAAAGTTCCGCCACGCGAATTAAGGCGTCTTATAATCGGGGTTCCGAGGCGGGATCTCATGGACGGTACGATTTCGGGTGAAGATCGAAACACGCGGCGAAAAATCGCCGCTCCGGTGCGCGCGTCCCGTCGTGGCGCCGCTTCATTTTTACCGTACCGCGTCGATGGCCTGCCCTTACGTCGCGGGCCGCGTCGAGCGGAAGCTCGTCACGGAGCTGAATGGCCGTGACGGCGTCCGTTTCTATAACGAACTGTCGCGCGGCGGCTTTCGCCGCAGCCACCACCTCGCCTATCGTCCGGCCTGCGCCGGCTGCAATGCCTGCGTGCCCGTGCGCATCGTCGCGCCCGAGTTCGTGCCGGGCCGCTCGCTGCGCCGGGTCGCCGCCCGCAACGCCGACGTGACGGTTCGCGTCGACGAACCGAAAGCCAACGTCGAGCAATTCCGCGTCTTCGCGCGTTACCAACATTCGCGCCACCACGACAGCGAGATGGCGTCGATGACCTATGGCGATTACCGCGCCATGATTGAAGACAGCCCGGTCGCCACGCGCTTCATCGAGCTGCGAGGCCCCGACGGCCGCATCCTCGGCGGCTGTCTCGTCGATCTGTTGGATGACGGATTGTCGGCGGTTTACAGTTTCTACGATCCGAGCGACCAAAAGCGCGGCCTCGGCACGTTCCTCATTTTAGCGCTGATCGACGAGGCGCTGCGCCGGCGGACGCCGTACGTTTATCTGGGCTATTGGATCGCCGAGAGTCCCAAGATGGCCTACAAGTCGCGCTTCCAACCGCTCGAGGGGCTCGGCGCGGATGGCTGGAAGAAAATCGAGGGTTAGGCCGCGGCGCGACGCCCCAGTCGCTTGAGGCAGCGGTCGATCCACAGCCGCGTCAGCTTTTCTTGGACGCCGTTCTGGCCAAGCCGCTGGCGCAACACCGCGAAATCGACACGGTCGATCGGCTGGTCCTGGTTGAAGCAGGAGAACACAACCGTTTCCTCGCCGCTGACCGGGTCGCGCTGCAACTGAAGGCATTGCGCGCAAATCTCTTTCATCATGCATTGCATCGGCGAATTGATCGACGCGATGCCGACATGGTCGGGCTTGAGGAACGGCGACAAGACGGTATGCCGCGCCTTCGCCACCGCCGCCATCATGCCGTCGGAGCCGATGGCGATGACGCGATCGGCGTCGTGGAGGCGGATCGGGGTCTCGCCTAGCTGGCCCGACGCGTAGGCCCGCATCGCCTCGACGATGTTGCCGACGAACGCCTTGTCCCGCGCGCGGTCCGGCTGAAATCCCGGCGCCTCGTCGCAGCACCAGACCACGATATCGGCGGCGCGCTCGATCTCCTCGACCTTGTAACGGTCCTGCACTTTCTTGTAGCCGGCGAAGTAGAGCACTTTGGAGCCGGCGGCGCGCAACGCCTGCCCGATCGAAAACAGGACGGCATTGCCCAAGCCGCCGCCTACAAGCGTCACGATTTCGTCCGGCGGCGTCTCGGTCGGCGTCCCGGTCGGACCCATCAGAATGACCCGCTCGCCGGGCTTGAGCAGGGCGCATAGATCCGACGAGCCGCCCATCTCGAGCACGATGGTCGAGAGCAGGCCCTTCTCCTTGTCCACCCAAGCGCCGGTCAGGGCCAAGCCCTCCATGCCCAGCGTGGTGCCGTCCGTTCGCGCGGCGTTGGTTTCATAATTCTGCAGCCGATAGAATTGGCCCGGCCGAAAGGCGCGCGCCGCCGCCGGCGCCCGCACCACGACCTCGACGATGTTCGAGGTCAGATAATCGACACGCTCGACGGTCGCGGTCAGCATTTGTCGCATTGTCGCCGCGAGCGCGGCCGGTTTGGGCTCGCGTGGCGGCGACTTTTCCATCACTTGCGTCACTACCGGATACCCGAGACGCGCACCGCCCATCGCCTTAACGACATTGCCGGAAAAGCTCGGATGCAGATCGCCGAAGAAGCTCACGGCGCGGCCGTCCGGATGAAGGCTCATCAGCACGCGCACCGCCGCCGGCTTGGCGACACGTTCCGGCGTCGCCGGATTGCCATCCTCGTCATAGGCCTGGAAAAACCGGCCATCGAGCGCGACATGGCTTGGGTCTTCCCGGCCCAGCACCGTGTTGGGCTGCGTTCCCGCCGCCACCAAAATGGCGCGCGCCGGTAGGCTTACAACGGATTTGTCGCGGGTGGTGAACTCGATCGACGCCGCATGTCCGAAGCGATCGACTTCGACCGCCTCTGGCGTCAACCCTTCCGCGAAACGGACGCCCTCCTCCATCGCCTTCGCGACTTCCTCGTGATTGAGCGTGTAGCTGGGTGCGTCGATCAGACGGCGGCGATACGCGATCGTGACACCGCCCCACGCATTGAGCAACGCGGCGAGGTTCGGCTTGCGATTCTCGCGCAGCGCCGCGGTCCGCTCTTCGCGGATCGCACGGGCATGAGCAATGAATTCGTCCCCCGTGGCCTGCTCTTCCTCGCTCCAATCGGCCCGAACCGCCGCTTCGCCGCGCTCCACCGCCAGCGTTTCGTATCGCGACAGGAACTTCTCAATCTGGATCGGATAATAGGCAAGCGATTCCGTCGCCGTATCGATCGCCGTCAAACCGCCGCCGATCACCACGATGGGTAAGCGGATCGAGAGGTTGGCGACGCTGTCGGTCTTCGCGGCGCCCGTCAGTTGGAGCGCCATGAGGAAATCCGACGCCTGACGCACGCCGCGGGCCAACCCGTTTTTCATCGGGATGACGGTCGGCCGTCCCGCGCCGGCGCACAACACGATGTGATCGAAACCGAGATCGAACGCTTGTTCGATCCCGAGCGTGCCGCCGAAGCGCACACCGCCGAACATCGAGAATACCCCGCGGCGCTCAAGCAACAGCCGGATCAGCTTCAGGAAATTCTTGTCCCAGCGCACCGTGATGCCGTATTCGGCGACCCCGCCGAAGCCGGCCATCACGCGGTCGTCCAAATCCTCGACTAACTCCGCAATGTCGCGGATCGGCTTGAAATCATGCCGTTCGCCGTAGGCGTCTACCCCAGACACCGTCGGATCGAGCGGTTCGATCTTCAGTCCATCGACGGCGACGATGGTGTGTCCGTCATTCATCAAATGATGCGTCAACGTGAAGCCGGCCGGCCCAAGTCCGACCACCAGCACCTTGTAGCCGCTCGGCGGTTTCGGCAGCGGACGCCGCAGGTCAAGCGGGTTCCAACGCGTGAGCAGGCTGTAAATCTCGAAGCCCCAGGGCAGCACCAGCACATCTTTCAGATTCCGCGTCTCGATCTGCGGAATATCGACCGGCTCCTGCTTTTGATAGATGCAGGCCTTCATGCAATCGTTGCAAATGCGATGGCCGGTCGCCGCCACCATCGGGTTGTCGATCACCGCGATCGCGAGCGCTCCAACCGAATTGCCGCCGGCCTTGACCAGATTCATCTCGGAGATTTTTTCTTCGAGCGGACAGCCGGCGAGCGTGACGCCGAAGACGGTCTTCTGAAACGCACCGGTCTTGCGATCCTTAAGACCGCGCGAACACGAATCCTTGCCCTGATTGTGGCACCAGATGCAGTAGTTCGCCTGGTCGAGCGCGGCATTCAAATCCATGCCCGGATCTGTCAGGGAAAAGCCGTCGCGGAATCGGCGGTGGCTTTCCGGCAGCCGCAACATGGTGACGCCGTGCTCGACAACGGTCTCGACGGGGACGAGATGCTCCATGTCGAGCCGGTGCGGCACCTTGAACAACACGCCGCGACGATGTTTCTCGATGCCCGCGGGCGACAGCGTCGCCCACGCGGCATAACGCGCGGCGAGGTCGAGCGCGTCCTTGTTCGCCGCCTCGTCATCCATCCACGGCGCGACATGGCGGGCGAAAGTTTCTTCCGTCAGCGCCTCGCCGAACAATTTTTCCAAGTCGCGCTGCGCGGCGCCGGCATCGATCGACGCGGCCTGCTCGACCGTGACTCCCTTGACCGCTCGGCGCTGCACGAACAGCCGTTTTACCGTGTAGAGCGGCGCCAGTGCCTGATGTCGCGCTTGCAGCTCGCGCACTTCCTCGCCGATGCCGAACAAATCGGCGATGAAATCCTCGAGGTGGGGCGCCAAGTCGATCAGCAGTTCGGATTCGGCCTTCGCTTCGAGCCCCGCTGGGTTGCGTCGCCCCGACATCAGCCGGTTGAACAAATCGACGGCATGTCCCTGGACATGCGCGACAAATGCCGCGTCGAGCCGCTCGAGCCCATCACGCCGGTACAAATCCGCAAATTTCAACCCGTGCCTCAACGCGAGGTGGGTCATGTGCGCACTGTCTCCTTTCGGCCCAGCATGACGACTGGGGCCGCATATGAACTTATCTGGCCCGTGATGGCGCTTTATGGTGGCGCCTCACCGCTCCGTCAACCCGTTGTAGTATGTGGGTATTTCGCGAAAAAAGTTAATATCGTCCCGACCAAGATGCGACCGCCAGGCGCCAGGCCCGCCATGGATCGGCCCGCGAAAACGCCGGCGCGAGAGGATCGAAACCGGCACGTCGCAACCGCGACAAATCCGCCGCCGCGAACACGGCTGGCCACAACGCCGGCAGCGCCATGCGAGGCACTTGGGCCCGAACGGCGCGCGCGGCGTCGAGATGGACTTGCGCCCGTGTCGCAATCTGCCGGGGCTCGGTTGCCAGGATCGGGGTCAGGCGCTGGATTCGCTTGAGAAACGGAGTCGCGCGCAGCAATCCGGCTAACGCATAAGCGATCGCGGCGTCCCGCGCCGTGCGGTTGGCATCCGCGCCGGACGCGCCCAGCGCTTGCAGCGCGAGTAATTGCAGCGGCGCCGAGCTTTCCTCCGCATAGGCTTCGAGCGCCGCCAACGTCTCCGGCGGATCGGCAGAGAGATCGCGTTCCCGTGCCGCGACGAGACGGTCGAAATGTTCGCGGCTCAAGCCATATTGCCGGATCGTATCCGCCAGCGGCATGAGCACATCGTGCTGTCGGACCGGGCTGCCGCCGAAGGCGGCGTCGAGACCGTCGCGCCACCACTGCAGACGGATTTGGCCAAGCATCGGTTCGCTGACCGTGTCGCGGATTTGTGCGATTTCGTAATTGAAGGCATAAATCGCCTGCAGAGCGTGACGCCGCGGCGCGGGCGCAAACAACGCCAGCAAATAACGGTCGTGATCATGCCGTCGCAGCAGCGACGCGGGGGCCGAGTTCCCGGAGCTTTCTACGATTGCTGGCATGGCCGGCTATGTTATGATGTTATGTCAACGTCACAACCAACAATCAAATGGGGGAACGATGAAGAACCCTTTGGACTCGCTGACTCAGACGGTCGTGCTCGGGTTCGTCCTGACTGTGATCATGGTCCTCGTCATTCACGCCATCGCGGCCTGACCGGGGAGGAAAACCATGGCATGGCATGAAATCGTCTCGTATGGCTGGTGGGCTGTCTGCTTTCGCTGGCTGCATGTGATCGCCGGCATCATGTGGATCGGCCACCTCTGGTATTTCAACTTCACCCAGACCCCGACCATGCCGAAGATCCCGCAAGAGCTTCGGCCCGGGGTGGCGCGCTACATCCTGCCCGAGGCGCTGTTCTGGTTCCGCTGGGGCGCGATGGCGACCATCGTCACCGGCCTGATCCTGGCATGGTTCCAGGGCGAGCTGCTTGACACGATCAAGATCGGCATCGGCGAAGGCGTGCCGAAGTACGCGGCCGTCGGCATCGGCATGTGGCTGGGCGCCATCATGTGGGCCAATGTCTGGTTCATCATCTGGCCGAATCAGAAAAAGAACATGGGCTTGGTGCAGGTCACGCCGGAGCAGCGTACCAGGGCGGCGCGCATCGCCGGCCTCGGGTCGCGGGTCAACACGCTGCTGTCAATCCCCATGCTCTACGGCATGATTTTCGGCGGCCATTTCTACTAGAATCGCGTCGTACTCCGAACGATGAAGGCGGGCCCTTGCGGCCCGCCTTTCCTTTTGTCGGGAGCAATTTGCGGCACCGATCTGTTGAAGATGGTGAAGCGGAGGTCGCCGCCGCCCGCTATCGATAGCGAGGCGCGTATCGCGCCTATCTGCAACACCAAATCACGAGGTTTGAGATGGCCTTTGAACTTCCCCCGTTGCCGTTTGCTAAGGATGCCCTCGAGCCGCATATGTCGGCAAAAACGCTTGAGTTCCACCACGACAAGCACCACGCCGCCTACGTCAAGACCGCGAACGATCTGATAAAGGATACGCCGTTCGAGAAGATGAACCTCGAGGAGGTGATCCTGAAGACGGCCAAAGACGAATCCAAGGCGACGATCTTCAACAACACCGCCCAAATCTGGAACCACACTTTCTTCTGGAATTGCCTGAAGAAAGGCGGCGGCGGCAAGCCGACAGGCGACATCGCCAAGCGCATCGACAGCGACCTCGGCGGCTACGAAAAATTCGTCGAGGAATTCAAGAAAGCCGCGACCACCCAGTTCGGCAGCGGTTGGGCCTGGCTGGTGCTCGACAAGGGCAAACTCAAAGTCATCAAGACCCCGAACGCGGTCAACCCGCTGGCGCAAGGCCAGGTCGCGCTATTGACGGTGGACGTTTGGGAACACGCCTATTATCTCGATTTCCAAAATCGCCGGCCCGACTTCGTGTCGACCTTCGTCGATCACTTGATCAACTGGGACTATGCGGAGCGCAATCTCGAAGCGAAGCACGCGCTCGCCCATTAGCGTCATCCGTTAGCGCGGCGGCAGCAATGCCGCCGCGACGCGGCGCCCTTCGGTCAATAGCACGTCATAGGTCCGGCAGGCGGCGCCGGTATCCATGGCGTCGAGACCGACGCCGGCCTGTCGTAGCTGAGCGCGAAGCGAAGGCGGCACCGGCATCATGCGGCGCCCACAACCAAGCAATAGAATCTCGATTGCTTGTTCGGTACCTGCGCGTTGCATGATGGCACCGAGACTTTCGATTGTAACATCGGTCAAGACCGAAACCGTCCACGGCACCGTCGCATCGGGAAATACGATGACGGCTCCGGCGTAAGTCTTGCCGCTGACCCGGAACCCGGTCGAGCCGTAAGCCTCGATGATTTGGCGATCGGGGGCTACGGCCGGGGTAATGTCCATAACGGCTTAACGCGCGGGTTTCGCCGCCGCCCGCGGCGTCGGTTTCGGCGCTGTCGGCTCCGCTTCGTCCTTGGCCCGGCCACCACGTTTCGGCCGGATGTAGTAAAGCATCGGCGCGGCGATGAAGAGCGATGAATAGGTGCCCACCACGACGCCCCATAGCATCGCGATCGAGAAGCCGCGCAGCACCTCGCCGCCGAAGATCAGCAACGACAGCACGGCCAGCGCCACCGTACTGACCGTGAGAATCGTGCGGGACAACGTTTCGTTTAGGCTGCGATTAATCAAATCCTTGAAATCCATGCTGCGGTGTCGCCGCATGGTTTCGCGGACGCGGTCGTAAATGACGACCGTGTCATTCACCGAATAACCCGCGATGGTGAGAATCGCGGCCAACGTGGTGAGGTTGAATTCGATTTGCAACAGCGCGAAGAGGCCGACCGTGGTCAGCGTATCGTGGAGCGTCGACAACATCGCGCCGACGCCGAAGGGCCATTCGAACCGGAACCAGACATAGACCGCGATCGCCAGCAGCGCCAACAACGTCGCGATCACGCCTGCCCGAATCAATTCGTTGCCGACCGTCGGACCCACCACTTCGGTGCGGCGGTATTCGACCGAGTTGCCAAGCGCCGCCTTGATTTTATCGACGCCGGCCATTTGCGCTCTGTCGTCGCCCGGTTGACGCGCGACACGGATCAACACTTCGTTCGGCGCGCCGAAATTTTGCAGCGCTACCTCGCCAAGGCCGAGGGAATTGAGTTTCGGCCGCAAGGCCGCGAGATCGGCCGGACCACCGACCGTGCGCGCCTCAATCAGCGTGCCGCCGGCGAAATCGATCCCGTAATTCAGGCCTTGGACCAGAAAAAGGATGATCGAACCGATGGTCAATACCGCCGACAAGGCGAAGCCGATCTTGTGCCAACCCATAAAATTCAGGTTGGGAATGTGCCGGATGACGATGAGCGGACGACGCAGCATGACGGTTCTCTACACTCTACCGTCGTCCCCGCGGAAGCGGGGACCCAGGGCAAGCGACGTGCACCGGCCCTGGATTCCCGCTTGCGCGGGAATGACGACGAAGGGGTGCAATGCTGGCACGGTACACATCAGATCGGAATCTCTTTCGGCTTGGTGCGGCGGAGCCACGTCACGATTTGCAGTCGCGTGACGAGAATGGCCGAGAACAACGACGTCAGCACGCCGATGCTGAGCGTTACGGCAAAGCCCTTCACCGGACCGGAGCCGAGGAAAAACATCAGCGCGCCGGCAACCAGCGTCGTAACGTGGCTGTCCAAAATGGTACCGAACGCGCGCTCGAACCCGGCTTGCAGCGACGAGATAAGCGAGCGGCCGCCACGCACCTCCTCGCGGATGCGTTCATAAATCAGCACGTTGGCATCGACCGCCATGCCCAGCGTCAACGCAATGCCGGCAATGCCCGGCAAGGTCAGCGTCGCATCCAGCAAGGTCAGCGCCCCAAACATCAAGCACAGATTAAAGAACAATGCGATGTCGGCGAAAATGCCGAAGAGACCGTAGAACAGAAACATAAACACCACGACCAGGATCACGGCCACCACACTGGCGGTGGTGCCGTCGCGGATCGAATCCGCGCCGAGATCGGGACCGACCGTGCGCTGTTCCAGGATCGTCAGCGGCGCCGGCAGCGCGCCCGCGCGCAGCAACAACGCCAAGTCGCTCGCGGATTGCACCGTGAAGCTGCCGGAAATGATCCCCTGCCCGCCCAGGATCGCCTCGCGAATTACCGGCGCGCTGATCACCTTATTGTCGAGCACGATGGCAAAGCGTTTGCCGACATTGTCCCGCGTCGCGTCGCCGAAACGGCGCGCGCCGGTGGAATCGAACTTGAAGCTGACGACGGGCTCGTTGCCATTTTGAAAGGTCGGTTGCGCGTCCGTCAGCGTGTCGCCGCTGACCATGATGCGGCGCTTGACCACGATCGAACCGGCCGGCCCGCCGTGTCCGCCATTGGCCCGATCGTCCTCCATCGGCAACTCGACGTCGCCGGGCGGGACGTGGCCACGCGCCACATCCTCGGGATTGACGTTCTCATCGACGAGCTGGAACGTCATTTTCGCCGTACGGCCGAGCAATTCCTTGATGTGTTCGGGATTGCCGACGCCGGGCAACTGCACCAGGATGCGATTCTCGCCTTCGCGCTGGATCGTCGGCTCCTTGGTGCCACTCTCGTCGATGCGGCGGCGAACGATCTCGATCGATTGCTCGACCGCCGAACGGCGTCGCGCCTCTAACGCGAGCGAGTTGAACTTGATCGACACGTGGCCGTCGGGATCGATCGTGGTCTCGGTGTCGGAATCGATCTTCGCCGTCATCCCGCGGATCTGGCCCGCGACCTTCGGGTCGGTCAGGGTGAAGCGAACCCCGCCATTGGTCGCCTCAAGCCCGGTGTAGCCGATATGCGCCGACCGCATCTCGGCCCGCATGCTATCGACGACATTTTCGAGCCGCTCCTTAACCACTGCGCTCATATCGACCTCGAGCAGCAGATAGGAGCCGCCGCGTAGATCGAGGCCGAGATTAAGTTGTTTGTGCGGCAGCCAGCTCGGCAATCCGGCGAGCGTGCTTTCCGGAAAAGCGTTGGGCAGCGCGAGCAGCACCCCGGCCGCGCACACCACCACAATCAACGTCACCAACCATTTCGCAAAATACAGCATCGCCCGATGTCAACGTTTTCCGCCGGCTTTCTTGTCGTTGGCCTCGTCCGTCTCGTCGTCCTTGTCGTCGGCGTCCTTACCGCCTTTTGCCGGTGCCGGTTCGCCGCGCGTCAAGACGCTGGCGATCGTGCTTCGCACCGCACGCACGCGCACACCGTCGGCGAGATCGATCAGGACCTCGTCATCGCCCTGAACCTTGGACACCGTGCCGATCAGCCCGCCGCCGGTCACGACGCGGTCGCCGCGGCGGATGCCCGCCAGCATGCTTTTCTGTTCCTTGGCCTTTTGCTGTTGGGGCCGAATCAGGAAAAAGTAAAAGACGACGAAGATCAGGGCGAGCGGGGCGATCTGCACCAGCGTGCTTGAGCCTTCGCCGCCGAACAGCGATTGGGCATGGGCTGGCGTGATCAACATCCACTACTCCTCGCGGTTTTGGGAATGGCAAAGCGTGAGGCGCATTCCTACTGGACTTGCCGGAAAAGAGCAACCGAAGCGACCGGCCGGCGTCGCGGTCATGGGAGAACCGTTTTGCCGTTTCCGACGCGTATCCGCGGCCAATTCATAAATGGATGCTCGACCAAATCTAGCGGTGATGAACGCATTGTGCGTATTCGTACGATCCTCGTCGAGGGGTTTTATCGCTCTGTTTACCTTGATGCCGTACCGTAAGGCCATGCGACTTTCCTCGTTCTTAACGGTGGCGCGCATTGTCGCCGCGCCGCTGCTCTTGGCTGGAGCCTTGGTCGGAATGCCGGCCCATGCCGACAACGCCCGCGACCCCACGTTGGCGTTGGTCGTTCATCCGGAGGCCCTCCCCAGCGCGCCCGTTCGGCACGCCGGCACGATCGACGCCGCCGACTGGGCCGTGTTCAAGAACCGCTTCATCCGCGACGACGGCAAGCTGGTCGACAGCTTTTCAGCGCTGTCGCACAGCGAGGGACAAGGCTACGCGATGCTGTTGGCGATTGCCGCCGACGATCGAACGGTGTTCGATAAGATCTGGACCTGGACGCGCACCAATCTAAAGCGCAACGAAGATTCCTTGCTCGCATGGGACTGGAAGCCGACCCTCGGCGGACCCGGCGGCGCGATCGGCGACAGCAACGACGCGACCGACGGCGACATCCTGGCTGCCTGGGCGCTCCATCGCGCGGCCCGGCAGTGGCACGCGCCCGCGTATGACGATGCGGCGCGACCGATCGCGCAGGACGTGCTGACCAAGCTGGTGCGCGATATCGACGGTTTCGCCGTATTGATGCCGGGCCTCAACGGTTTCGACCATAACGGCGCGATCACCATCAACCTTTCGTACTGGATCTTCCCTGCCTTTATGTCGCTCAACGAGATCGTGCCCTCGGTGCGCTGGTTCGAGCTCGAGCGCAGCGGCCTCTATTTCCTCAGCCTCGCGCGCTTCGGTAAAGCGCAGTTGCCGTCCGACTGGATCGTGTTGACGTCGACCGCCGACGGCGGCCTCCAGATGTCGCCGCCGCTGGACAAACCGACCTACGGTTTCGACGCGGTTCGGATTCCGCTTTATTTGTTGTGGGACGGTAAGGCATCGGCCACCACGCTGGCGCCCTTCCTGGCGTTTTGGAAAAGCGTTGCCGCCGACAAGATTCCCGCGACCGTAAATCTGGCGACCGGCGCCGTCTCGCCATATCCGCTTCTGCCGGGCATGCAAGCCATCGTCCAATCGGCCGAAACCCGCGTCTCGCAGCCAGACAGTCGCGTCAGGCGCATCGTTGCTGCCGTCCTTGCCGCCGCTCGGGAACGACAAAGACTATTACTCGGCTGCCCTCGGTCTATTGGTGCGGCTAGCGCTAAGCGAGACGAACTAGGAACCGCTTCCTATCCTAGACCCCAGAGCGAATTTACGAAGCGCGCTCGATCAACCGGTCGACCGTCGGATGGGCTGCCTCCGGCGTCAGCTCCGTCGCGCCGCTGACTTCGCCGATTAAGGTCTTCGCCTGGCTCATCGCGGCCTCGCGCTGGGCGGTCGTCATGCCGCGATAGAGTTCGACCCGCTTCGAGGTGGCGCCGCGCTCGCCTTCTTCTTCCGCGAGGCGGTACCAAGCGAATGCCTGAACGGAATCGGCCGAAACGCCGTCGCCGGCGGCATAGAGTCCCGCCAACGCGAACTGGGCGTGCCGCACGCCATGGCGCGCCGCGCGTTCGTACCACATCGCCGCGAAGGTGGCGCTGCGTGGTACGCCGACGCCATCCTGATAAGCGGCGCCGATGCGATATTCGGCCTGCGCAAAGCCGCCGGCCGCCGCGTTCATGAACAGGATGGCGGCGCCGATCGGGTCGCGCTTCACGCCGAGACCGTCGGCGGTCATCACACCGAGATCGTATTGCGCTTCGAGCGAGCCGCTTTTGGCGGCGGCCTCAAACCAATGCGCCGCACCCGCGTAATCCGGCTTTGCGCCGTCATTGTGGGCAAGCTGCAGACCCAGACGAATCTGCGCATCGGCATCACCGGCCGTGGCGCGGGCTTGAAGTTCGGAGATCGCGTTGTCGGAATGCCCCTTGGCCGTCACCAGGCGATCCAGCCGTTGCATCAATTCGCCGCTGCTCGTTACGCCGAAACCGAAGAGGACGACGAAGACCGTCGCCGCCACCAGCAACATCCGCGCCCTGCCCGGCGCTGGGGCTGGAACAATCCGCGGGGTGATCGGCATGCGCGGCGCGTCATCACGCATCCGGCGGGCTTCCGTCAAGGGCGGCAGTCGCCGGTCTTCCACCGGCTGCGGCGCGTATGCCGGCTCGTCGAGCGCGACGTCCTCCAACTCGGCCGCGAGGTCGAACTCAGCGTCGGAAAGCGCCATCGGCGCTTCCTCCTCGACGGGTTCAGACGCGAACTCGGCGTCGGACTCAGCCAGTGTCGGCTGTGGCGGCGACGGCACGACGACGCTGGGCGGCGCCACGTTGGCGGTCCGTTCGAGTGCTTCGATCGGCAACCACTTGAAGACAAGGGCGCCGCCACGCGACCCCGTCAGCCGGACATGCATGTGACCGTTGTTCGACAACCGGTGCAGGGTATCGGAGTAGAAACCCTCAAGCACGAACGGCAGATGATCGAGCCGGTTTTCGAACGGCCACGGGGTACGGTGCTCGAAGACGATCGTATCTTGGCGATCGAGAACCGCAACCCAGCCCCAATCGAGTACCGACAAGGCGCGGTTGATCGCAGGTGCAAATTCATCGCGGGCGGACGGCAGCGGCGACATCAGCTCGCGACTCATGCGCGCGCCAACCGTGCGGAGCAAAATCTCGGCACGATGCGGGCCTTGCCGCTCCTCGATCTCCCGCGCCAGCGCCGCCAGCGCATTCACCCAATTCACCGCGCGGCGTTCGGGAACCAGTCGACGAGATTCGTCGACGGTATCGCGGCCGAAGCCTAAATCGCTCCTGCCGCGGATCATCTCCTCGAACTCGGCGAGAATGCGGTCGCCGCTCATATCGTCCAACGGTGCCATTTAACCCACGCTCCCCTTTTTTCTTCCGAAATCCGGCGCAGTCCTTTGCGGGTCCGCAGTCAGCCGGATCGCGCATCCACTAATAGGTATCGAATTTTTTCTTCAGGTAGACCAACAACGTTTGCTCGTTGTAGTCGTAGGAATTGTCAGCCGAGAAGGACGCGCCCAATACAAGCAGCGGCGCGACTTCGTATTCCGCCTTCGCCGTGAAGCCATAGAGCGCCGTCGTCACGTTTAGGCCTGGGAAGACCGCTGGTAATCCGTTCGAGTCCGTGGCGATCGCCTGCAGCGACGGATCCGTCGGGAAATACGCCTCGGACTTCTGGTTGAACTCCATCGCGCCGAGTTGGCCGCCGATCGAGTAGCTCAAGTGACCCCATTTTCCGCTGTATTCGATGGGCACGGTCGCTTCGAAGGCGGTTTGCGGGCTCCAGTAACCGCCGTTGCCGAACGTCATGAAATCTTCGTTGCGTTCGTAGGCTTGGCCTTGCAGGTTGACGCCGATTTTGAGCGAGCTGTTCTCGGTCCGGTAAAACCGCCAGAACGCGCCGCCGCCCGCATCCACCATGTAGTTGGACGCGACGTTTCGGCCGTCGAGGAAAGCAACGGTCGCGTCGGCGTAGATGCCGGTGCGACCATTGTCATATCCGACGTCGAAGCGCCCGCCGGTCTTCGTCACGCCGCCCCAAATATCGCCGGACAGCGGATCGCGGGCGCCCGCGTAGGATACCAAGCTATCCAGCACCGGATCGCGGAAGCCGGTCAGCTTGATCGAGGTCTGGTTGTCGAGCGGAATAGTCCACACGCCGTGGCCGAGGATATTCATCACCGGCATGCCGATCGGCGAGGTCCCAATTTCGCCCGCAAGGTTCGTCATCGTGTACCCGATGTCGAGCGCTATACCTTGCGAACTGCCTTGGTAAGACGGCGCCGTCAGAATCGTCTGCGGCAGCGCCGCGTTTGTGCCGAACCGCCGGAATACGCTTGGATTCGTATTATCGAGCGCGCCCGCGGTTGCGGCGATCGGGTCAACCTGCAGCGTCAGCATGCCCGGGCCGATGCGCGCGCCGCCGGTGATCGGCAGCTGCAGCATCGAGAACTGGTACAGGCCCGGATTCGCCTTCGACGTTGCGGAACGTGACGCCGCCGGAAACGTAAGGCCGCAACGGATCGCGCACCTGCTCAAGCTGATCGGCCACTTGCTGAGCCAGTTGCTGGTCTTCGGTCGACGCCGCCGTCACCACAACGGGACCGCCGATTTCCGGCACGGGATACGCCGGGTTGTTCCCGTAGGTCGCGGCCGCTTGATAGGCCGAATAGTAAACCTGCCCTGGCGGCGTCGGCCGCGTCACGGGCGAAAAATAGTCGCTGGTGGCGTCGCGATAACGTTCGCCGTAGCGATCGCGCGATCTGCAAACGGATTGCCGCCGACATAATTGACTTCCGACAGATCGCCATATTGCTCCGGCGCGATCCAGATATCGCCGTTACGCCGCGCAAGTTCGGATTGCGCCTTTCTCAATTCCGCGAGCGCCGTCTCGTTGTCGCCCTCGGCGCGCGCCAATTCGGCCAATAGCAGATGAAGCCGCGGATCGTTCGGGCGCGGCATAGAGGCCCTGATTCAGACAACAGATGCGCACGATCATAGTCGCCGACCACGATGGCGGCGCCGTGATGATCTCGCGGCGCGCGTCCATGTTCGACGGATCGGCCCGCAGAATTCGGGTATAGATTTCGATCGCATCCTCATGGCGCCCGGCGCTCTCATAAATGCGCGCCAACGCGGCGAGCACGGTTGCATCTCGCGATATCGCCAATTCCGGCGCGAGCCGTTCATAGGCACCGGCATAGTCGCCGCTTTTGGCGTGCCTGATCCGCCAGCTTGATCGCGAGTCCGCGATGCAGATCGGCGACCCGCGCTTGTTGCGCGGGCCGCAGCTGCGCCGATTGCATGTCGATGGCGTGCATCACCGACACCAGTTCGGCGACCGCGCCGACACGCAACAGCACGCCGGCATACTGAATCTGTCCGTCGAGATCGGGATTCGCGCCAAGCGCTGCGCGCATGGCGCTTCACGGCGCTGCTGCGAATCGCCGATATCGACATAGGCGTCGGCGGCGACGCCGACCACGCCGATATTACCGGCCGCACCGGCGATGATGCCGTCGAGGATGCGATGCGCTTCGGCAAGCCGGCCGGTCCGCGCCAACATATACCGCCTGGCGCGCGTCGCTTCTCGGCGATCCATTGATGCGACATGGTGCCGAAATCGGCGATCGCGGTGGTTCGGCGGGACCGCTCTCGCCAATTGCGCGGCCCGACGATAATCGCCGTGCTCGCCATACCAGATCGCCGCGGCCGCCAACGTTTCGCCGGAAGGATGCGGCGTGGCGAGCATCGCGTCGATGACGCGGCCCGCGCCGCGGCGATCGCCGGTGCGGGCAACAAGCGCGCGTAGTCCAACTTGAACCACGGATTGGCGGGATCGCGCGTCATCGCTTCGCGGTAGCGTCGCCAACGCGCCGCTGAATGTCGCCGCGATTGACCGCGGCGCGCGCCTGTTCGGCGAGAGCCGCCGCCTGCTGCCGCGCAATGTCGGCCTGCGACAGGACCGGCGGACCGCCGCCCGCCCCGTATTGGCCACAAAGCGCCTCGCCTCGGCGACATGGCCGGTAGCGACCAGTACCGCCGCGAGTCCGGATGGCGGCTTCGCTTGTTGTGGGGCTGCTCTTCGAGCACGTGACGGAACATCTTTTCCGCTTCCGCCCCAATGCTTCGTGTCGCGCGCGACCTCGGCCAGCACCAGCTCCGCGTTGGTATCGCCGGCGATCGGATGTTGCAGCGCTTCGTGCGCTTTTGCTTCCGCTTCCTTCCAACGTGCGCCCGCAACGCCGCCTTGGCATCGGCGACGTTGTCGAGATAGACCACCGAAGCCAAGGCGTCGCGCCATTTGGTTTCGCCCGCCGGCACCAAAGAAACCGCATGCGTCAATAGTTCGCGCGCATCATGGAGCTTGCCTTCGCGCTCGCGGACGACGCCGAGGCCGCCATAGGCATCGGCGATCTTGCGGATTGGCCTTGATCAAGGCCTCGAACATGTCGCCGGCTTCTTTCAGATGGCCGGCATTGAGCGCCTCGAGCGCGCGACGATGGGCGTCGTCTATGCCGTATTTGCCGACGTTGGCCGGATTTTGTAGATCGGCGAACTTTTTCGCGACGACGGCATCGCTCGGCGTGCGACGCGAGATAGTTCTTGTAGAGCGGCATATCCGCCGGCGTTGCGCCGAGCCACATCAACGCATCGTGCCAACCCGTGTTGGCCTGCCGGCCGATCGATGGATCGCCCGCGAGCGAAGCCATCATGGCGATGCCTTGCCGGCGCGTGGCCTCGTGATAAGTCAGAACGCGCGCATAGCCATACTGCACGGAAAGGTCGTTCGGCAGCGCCGCCGACAGCTCCTGGAGCCCGCGCCGCGCCTCCTCCCAGCCGGTCTTTCGATCCGGCCAGCGTCTCGTAATATTCCAGCGCCAGATCGGGCGGCGGCGGCTGATTCTTCAAGGCGCGCCGATAGATCGGCGATGGCCGCGTCGTATTGACCGGCACGTCGCCAGCCGGCGCGCCTCGTTGATCAAGTCCGGACTGACCGCGCCGACGGCGATGGCGTGGTCCAGGACAGTATTTTCGGGACCGTTGGGGTGCGCTGCCTTGAGTTGCACGGCGTACTCGCGCGCCTGGTCGACATGGCCGGTTGCCGCGCCTCGATGATGCCGAGATGAAGACAGCGCCTCGGCATTGCCTTGGTCGGATTCGAGAAGTTTCTGCCAGGCCGCTTCGGCGCGCGCCGGCTCATGCCGGTCTTCCCAGTAGCGGCCTTGCTCCTCAAGCGCCTTTTGCGCCGGACTTAGCTGTGCGTAAGCGGTGCCTGCCAGTAGCGCGCCCACCAACGCGGCGAGCGCGACACCCCCAACACGCCGTCCTTCCCAAATGAGCATGTGTTCTCTCTTCCCAAGTCGGTACGGCCTTTTGCATTAAGGTGATTCGGCCGTTTGGTAATGTTTTTGATGAGATTCACCGATTCGCTCCTTGCAAGCGGCGGCGAGCCTTGACACCCAGCACGACAAACGCGACCGCCGCGAGCGCCGCGCACGCGGCAAACAACAGGATCGCGATGACGATCGGTTGATCGGACAGATTCCAGCGCAGCCAAGTCCACCGCGCCAGCGTGCCGACATCGTAACGTCGGCTCATGCGGAAACTCCGGATGTCGTTGGCGCGGACCAGCACGAGATCGTCCTGCACCTTCACCACCCGGTCGTTGGTCTGCAGCATGTGGCTCGTTTGCGCGACCTGTTCCGGCGAGGAACCGGTGATGGCAACGACGCTGCGGTCCTGATCCAGCGGCGAGCGGAATGCGATGATCGCGCCTTCGCCGCCGGGCTGCGCCGCCAGCCAATCGTTCACTTCGGCAACATGGCTGCGGCGGTTGCGCCAATCGAATAGGAGTTGAATGCGCTCCCACCAACTGCGTTCGACCGCGCCGCATCTCGCCGTTCTCGATGGTAATGCCGGCGTTGCGACGTCCAACCGGCCAGCAGCGGCTGGCGCGCGAACGAGCCGATCAGCAATAGATCGCGGTTGGCCATGCTGCTGACATCGCCGGGCCGGGCCACCGCCGCTTGTAGCGTCGGGTATCCGGTTGCCTCGCCGAACAGCGCCATCGTCTCGAGATAGGCCTCGGTATCGTCCGGCGTGGTTTGATCCGGCATCACCACCGCCGTGCGCGGACAGATCGGCGTCCCGGGTAAAGGGAAAGCCCGCGTTGGCGAAGTACGAGAGGTTGGGCATCGGCGCGTAGTGCGGCGATTGCGACAGATCGATCGTCGAATCGGGATCGATGTCCTCGACCAGCGTTGACGCCTTCGCTGGCATTGCATTGCGGCGACGGCACCATGTCGAAATAGAAGCTCAGCCGGTTGCGGCCGGTGAGAAGGAATGGCGGAATATCGACGGCGCCCTCGTGACTCGCGACGGCCCGGATCGATCAGCGTTCCCGTCTGCGCCAACGGCACGCTACGGAACGGCGTGTTGTTGAGCGAGACATCGAGCCGGGAGTGGGGCGAGTCGATGACCGGCTCCGGCGTCACCGCGAACCGCAGATTCATCGGGATGTTGGCGTCGATCCAATTGAAGTAATCCGGCGCGCTGCGGAAATCGATGATGATCGGCTCCGGACGGATGCCATGCGAACGGAGCCCGTCCGGCCGTGGCCAGCTCCGAAAATTTCACCGGGATGGCCGTCGGAAATCCAACCCGGCGCGTCGTAGGGCCGACGTCCGTTCGGCGCCGTCGCGGCCACGGCAGAAACGGCGCCCGCCTTGTAGGCGCCGCCGCCGAGTGCCAGGCCCTGCGCCGCCGTCTTGAGATCGGCGGCATCGCGTCCCAGCACGAGCAGCAGCTTGCCGGTCGGGATCGATCGGATTCGGCACCATCGGCGAGCGTGGGGCCGGCCGCGTGCGGGAGAGCCAAGCCCGGTACGGTGTCGTTGCCGGCTGCGAATACGATGGCGTTGCCGGCCGGGATCGAGCCGAACGACGCCGGAAAATGCACGCCGCGGATAACCGGCGTAACCGCCGAGCCAGGACGCAACGATCCCCGAAGCCTCAAGTTCGCCGGCGGACGGCGTCCGCGCAAATACGAAGGTGGCCTGAACGGCATGGGGATCGCGCTCGTCGAAGAACGGCAGCGGCAGCAAGGCAAGATCGTTCGCCAGCGGCAACCGTCCAGCCGTGATATCGACGGCGCTTTGCGGGCCCGACCGTCAGCCACGGCCCGTTCTCGTTCACGCTGCACGAGGCGACCGGCACGCCGACCAGCTTGAAACTGACGCGGTTGTAATCGCCCAACAGGATCGGATCGACCGGAAGATCGACCGACGGTCGCGCTATGACGGTCGGAGCCGACGTCGACCGTGCCGACCGAATCGCCATTGACGGTGACTTCTAGCTTGGTGTCGGCCGGAAATCCCGCCGAGTTTTCAAGCATCAGCCGCAGCCGCGCGGCGGTGATGACCTCGTCGCGCCGCACCATATAGGTGACGCCGCCCTCGGCACTGCCTTCGAGCAATCGCAACCCTTGCGGCGCGCCGATATCCCTGAACGCATATGAAATATAGCCGCTCGACGGAAACGCGGCCGGAGCCGTCGCGGCCGCGGTCGCGGGTTTCGCGCCAGGCTGGTCCGGAGACGCGACCGGCGCTGGCGTGGCAGCCGGCGCGCCGGCGTTGCGGTGCTGGCCGTACGCGGATGCCGCGGACAGCAGAAGCAGCGACGTTGCGTACGAAGCGCCTTCATCTGCCGGCTCCCCTCCCGGCGACCGCGCGAGAACAGCGGCCGAGACCGACGCCCGAGCACGCGGACCATCGACCGGAACGGACCTTCGATCGGACCGTATTCCCAACCGGTCCACGCGTCGCCGCGGCCGAGAATGGCGGCGACCAGGAGCTGCTCTTCCTCCAGCGTCAGCGGCGCGAACTGAACGCGCAGCGGGCCGCCGCCGCCGCCAATAACGGATCGCCGGGAACAAGGCATCCTGGCGCGCCGCATGGCAAGCGCACGACCACTTTCTCCGCATGGTCGGCCAAGCGACGGATCTTCCAGGCGGAACGCGCCGCCGCCCTTCGACAGATTGAGCGTCCAGGCGCCGGTCTGACGGCCGTCAGGGAAGAAGATCGTCGCCGGCAACTCGGCTTCGACGCGGACGGTGGAGCGAACCTGACGCCGCTCGCGCCCGACCGACAGCACCGCCAGCATCACGATCAGATTAAAGGTCGCCCATGTCAGGTTGATCATGATCACGGCCTTGACGTCCGGCGGCACGCCCCACCACCAGCGCAATGCGCCGAGCACCAAACCGGCGACCAGCAAAACGCACACGATGATGTGCGGCCGCAGGAGCTTGGCGTCGAAATAATCCTTCTCCACCACGCCGCCCTTCGAGGTGACGTTGAAGCCGCCGCCCGAACGCGGCGCGATCAACGTCTTGAGGGTCGGGATCAGCAGATGGAAGGCGAGCGACGTTTCGTAAATCTCGTTCCAGAACGAGTGCCGGTACTTGCCCTGCACATAGGCGTTGGTGATCAGGGTGTGGAACAGGTGAGGCCCGGCGAAAGCCAGCAGCATGAACGCGCTGGTCCGGATGATGTTGATGTCGAGGATGAGATAAGCCAGCGGCGCCAGCAGGAACACGACGCGCGGCAGCGCGAACAAGAAATGCGCCATCGCGTTGAGATAGCAAATGCGCTGGCCGAAGCTGAGGCCGCGACCGAACAGCGGATTGTCGAAGCGCAGAATTTGAATCATGCCGCGCGCCCAGCGCATGCGCTGGCCGACATGGATGGCGAATCGCTCCGTCGCCAGACCCGCCGCCAGCGGCAAGTCGAGATAGGCCGAGTTCCAGCCCTTGCGATGCAGCTTCAGCGCGGTGTGCGCGTCCTCGGTCACGGTCTCGACCGCGAAGCCGCCGACGCTCTCGAGCGCGGTGCGCCGCACCACGGCGCAGGAGCCGCAGAAGAACGTCGCGTTCCAGAAATCGTTGCCGTCCTGCACCAGGCCGTAGAACAGGCGGCCCTCGGGCGGGACTTGGTGCTCGATGCGCAAATTGCGCTCGAACGGATCGGGCGAATAGAAATGATGCGGCGTCTGCACCACGGCCATGTTGGCCTGGCGCACGATCCAACCGAGCGTCATCTGCAGAAAGCCGCGAGTCGGCACGTGATCGCAATCGAAGAACGCGATCACCTCGCCGTGGGTGTGAACCAAGCGCGTTGTTGAGATTGCCGGCCTTGGCGTGGGCGTTGTCGGCGCGGGTGATGTAGCCGCAGCCGACGCTTTCGCAAAAGCGCCGGAAATCGGCGCGGCGGCCGTCGTCCAGGCACCAGACCTTGAGCTTGTCGCGCGGATAATCCATCGACATCGCCGCGAAAATGGTGTCGCGCACGATCGATAGCGGCTCGTTGAAGGTCGGGACGAAGACGTCGACCGTCGGCCACAGATTGGTGTCGTCGGGCAACGGCACGGGGCGGCGGTGCAGCGGCCAGGACGTCTGGACATACCCGAACGCCAACACGAACAGCGCGTAAATTTCCGAGCCGAGCAGAATCCACCCCAGAACGCTTTCGAATGGGCTGGTGAAGCCGGTCGTGGCGGTTATGCGCCAGTAGATGTAACGGGTCGACACCGCCACCGACATGAACGACATCGCCAACACCAGATAGCGGTTGGCGAAGCGGCGCATGACCAGCAGGCTTGCGCAGGTCGCGATGCCGAACAGCGCTTGCTCTTCGAGACCCATCGGGCGCGATCGCCACCAGCGCAAGCATGACCAGCGCCAGAGCGATCACGATGAGGAATCCCAGGCCGGTCCGCGAGCGTTCGACGCCCGGCGGCGGCGCGGGAGTCTCGCGGGTCTGGGTTAGGCGTTCGGCAACGGCGCTCAGTTGACGTCTCCATTCGGCGAGCACAGACGATCGATTTCGATCGCCAGCGCGACAAGGCTACGGGCGGCCTTTGAGGTTTGATCGTGCATCAAGACGGTGCGGCGCGAAGCCAACGCCTCGTCGACCGCTTCGTCGTTCTCGATGGTGGCGGCGAGCTTGTCGCCGAAGGTCTGGCTCAGCAGCGCGAGTACGCTGCGTTGCAGCCGCGCGCTCTGATCGAAACTGGTTCGCGACCACGATGCGTCTTGGCCAGGATACCGTCGTCCGCCAGGAAGGTTTCCGCATCGGCTAGCGACAGCGCGGCATAAGATCCTGCATCGGTCGGCGTCGCGACGATTACGACATCGGCGGCCGCGGCGAGGCGTCGGGCCGCGGTAGACGGCAACGACGGAGCGTCGACGACGACCATATTCCCGTTGGCGCGCGCGACAAGATGCTGCGACGACGCCGCTCTGAATCGTCGGCGATAAAGCCCGAGACGGAACCCGACAGTGCCGCGCTGACGCGGCCGAAGGGCATGACGTCGACGCCGGGTTCCGCTCCGTACGTCGCATCCTCCCACGATCCGCCGGACAGCATTCGCGTGGCGAAACCATTGGTCTCGTAGGCGTCGAGACCGAAATGCAGTTTGAGCGCGTCCTGTGGGTTGAAATCCACGGCCATTACCCGCCAGCCGACGCTGCGCAGGCCGACGGCAAGATTGGCGACCAGCGTCGTTTTGCCGGCTCCGCCCTTGAACGAGGTAACGACGATCAGCGGCATCAGCGTCCTCCCACCCGCTCGAAAGAGGTGTGCAGGCACCATGTCTGGCACATGTCGTTCCGTTGCATGCGGCTCGATCGTCACCGCGCTTTCAATGTTTGGTGCCGGCCGTTGAACGGCGGCAGTCGCGGCAACGGGACGCGCCACTGCCGGGTTCGCGCGCTGCCGAGAGGGCACCTTGAGCGGCGGCGGCGCGCTAAACGGCGCGGACAATTGTTCGGCTGGCGCGAAAATCGGCGGCGAGACGGTCTGCGGCGCGCCCGTACGCTCGGCGCGACGAAACAATTGCTCGAGCGGGCTGAGGGTCGTTTCGGCCGCCGGTGCCTCGGCTGCCGGTTGAGGGGCGAAAGCGGGCGCTGGTTCCAGATCGGCATCGACCGCTGCGGCCACACTTGCGGACGGCTGAGGTTCTCCGACGGGCATCATCATGTGATGGGTCACCCGCGAGGCGGGGGAAACAGCTCGCGTAAGCATGGCCAGGAGGGGCCATTCATCGACCGCCCGTGCCGCATCGATCGCGGTCATGGGATCGGCAGCCGTAGCGGCCGTCGGCGCCATGCGCTGAAACAGTGTGTCGATGTCGCGACCGCGATGATTCACGCTACTGCCCCTCTCTGCCACCACTCGACGCAATCGCCCAAAAAGCCCCACAGTTACAAAAACAACCAATATTGGGCATCGGGTGTGCCATCCTGATCAAATACTCAAAAAAAATCGGTAAACCACCAATTAACCCTCGTTTGTCGCGGAAATGCGTCGCCGATTCCTTTGGCACTATTAGCCAAAAGATTCCTAACATTTGATGAATATTTTACGGAGGACGGGGCGGGCCCCGAACGGCCTGGCGTCCCCAACGGGGGTCGAACCCGTGTTTTCGCCGTGAAAGGGCGATGTCCTGGGCCTCTAGACGATGGGGACATCGAGGGCCGCTCGCGGCGAGGGTCTAACGACCTGTGGCACAATAAATCAAGATCCTGCCGGCGACGTGATCCCGGCGTTTGGCGGTCAATCGCTGACAAACATTCGCGGGATGAGCCGGCCCGATCGCTACCATCGGAACCCCCGCTACGCCAACTGCCATTAACATCCCCGTGTTGTGAATTTAGTTCAAACAGCCGGTCCATCATGCTGATTCGCCGCGCGCCGACGGGTCAATCACGGAGGCGACTCGACCGCGCCTAGCGCTAATAAATTGGCTGAAAAACAACGGCTTAACTAGTTCCCGACCGGCGGCGGCGGGCCCGCCGACAAGCGGTCGCCGGATTCCCGGCATGTGCCACCGCGCGAATTTCACCGTTTTCCCTGCGAATCGCGGCTCAAACTGCGGCCGTTATGGTTCGCGCTTCGAGCGGCGCGGGCGCCGGTGTATCTCGCCGGCAGCCGCTCCTGGGCAAGCCACGATTGGAACATCGCGACGTTCCACAGTGCGTAACCCCAATCCCATTGCCGGTCGCGATGGTCGTGCCATCGCGCGCCGATCGCATCGGGCATCGAAAAAACCGTCTCGACGCAACGATCCGGCGCGACGAGATCGTCGAGCCATTGCCGCAACGGACCGCGCAGCCAATCGTCGAGCGGTACCATGAAACCCTGCTTCGGCCGCTCGATCAGTTCCTTCGGCACATATTTGTAGAGGATTTCGCGCATCGCCCATTTCGTGACGTTGCCACGAAGCTTCATGTCGAACGGCAGCCGCAGCGCGAATTCGACGATGTGATGATTGAGTAACGGCACGCGCACTTCGAGGCTCACCGCCATGCTGGCACGATCGACCTTGGCAAGAATATCGTCCGGCAGGTAGATCATCAGGTCGTTGAGCATCATGCGCTCGGCGAGGTGAGGCAACGCCCGCGCCAACTGCGGATCGGTGAATGACAGCGTCGGCTCGCGCGCCCCGGGCACGAGACTCTCGGGATCATTCCAGATCGAGACGAGCTCGCGATGAAAATCGCCGGCGGCGGAGCCGTAAAGCAATCGGCCAAGCTTCTTCAACGATTGTGCCGGACGCCTCGGTCGTTCGCTTGCCGGTAATAGCGTCATAATGGCACCGGCAATATTATTCGGCACCGCCGACATCGCCGCGCCGGCCATTCGGCGTGCCGATTTGGGCAAGGGGCCGATGGCGCGATTGAGCGAATGCGCCCAACGATATCGCGGGTAACCCGCGAACATTTCGTCGCCGCCGTCGCCGGACAGCGCCACGGTGACATGCTCGCGCGCCAGCCGCGATACGAGATGGGTCGGGATCTGCGACGAATCCGCGAACGGCTCGTCGTACCAGATCGGCAACTTCGGTATCACCTCGCGAACGTCTTCATCCGCAACATAGAGTTCCGTGTGATCGGTGCCGATATGCCGCGCAACAGCCGCGGCATGGCGTGCCTCGTTAAAGCCCTCATTGTTAAAGCCTATCGATGAAGGTCTTGATCGGGCGCGTGCTGTTGGCCTGCATCAATGCGGTGACCAAGCGACGAATCGACGCCGCCCGACAGAAACGCGCCGAGCGGAACGTCCGACACCATTTCGTTCTTCACGGAGCGCTGCATCAAATGTTCAAGCATCGCGACGCGGTCGGCATCGGAACCGGGAACCGGATCGACACCGCCCCGTTTCGGCGATCTGACGCATTTCCCAATAGCGCTCGATCGTCGGCTCGGCGCCGCGGCGATAGGTCAGTATTGATGCCGGCTCGAGCTTCCAAACATCGCGATAGATGCTGTAAGGCGCCGGGACATAGCCGTAGCGCATGAACAGCGCCACCGCGTCGCGGTCGATCTCGCCACGCCAGGCAGGGTGGCGCCGCAGCGCCTTCAGTTCCGAGCCGAACAGCAATACATGCCGTCGGGGGTCAGCCCCCAGTAGAGCGGCTTGATGCCGGCGCGGTCGCGCGCCAGCGTCAGGTTGCGTTCCTCGCGATCCCAGATGCGCGATGGCGAACATGCCTTCGCAAGCGGCAATCGCCGCGCGCGCGCCCCACCGACGCCACCGCCTCCAACAGGATCTCCGTGTCGGAGTGGCCGCGGAACGTAACGCCCTCCTGCAACAGCTGCGCTTTGATGTCCTTGAAATTGTAGATCTCGCCGTTGAAGACGATGACGTAGCGACCGCTCGCGGATGACCATCGGCTGATGCCCCAAGGGGCTGAGATCGATAATCGAAAGACGGCGAAAACCCAACGCGACGCCGGCGTCAGCATCGACCCAAGCGCCGCCGTCGTCGGGACCGCGATGGAACAGCGTTTGCGCCATCGCACTGACGATGGCTTCCCGGCTTTGCCGCGTCGCGGGCCGATAGTCGATAAAGCCGGTCAACCCGCACATGCCGAAACGCTCCTGACAAAGGGCAGTGCCTTGAAGTTAAGGAAACACCGTAAACAATTCGTCAATTTGGCTCGGCCGCTCGAACCCGCCGCGGCGTCATCAACCAATAGCTGCAGTTCCTCGCGACCCTGCCACCGATTGACGCGAAGTTTCCCGGCAATGTGTACGGCGCCGCCCCGCGCCGCCATCAAGGCCGCGCCCACCCCGTTCTCGTCGGCGCGAAACAACATCGCCTTAATTCGCGCGTTGCCGACCGGGTCGCCCAACACAAGACGGAGATGGTGTTCGCGAACGGGTTCGGCATGCAACAGCCGGACGCACGGCAACGCGAAACGCGGCTCCGAATTGCCGGTACCGAATGGGCCGAGGCGTTCGACCGTTTCGGCGAGTTCGATCGTCGCGGCCATCGGCGACACAACGCCGTCGATCGCCAACTCTGGCTGCAAACCGGTTCCATCCAAAGGAAGGCGCAAGCGCGCCTCGATAAAATCGCGCAAGGCCTCGAGACCGTCGCGCGCCACGGTAAACCCTGCCGCCATGGCATGCCCGCCGCCATTGAGCAACAGCCCTGCCTGGCGCGCCGCGATGATCGCGGGTCCCAACGCCACGCCCGGTACCGAACGGCCCGAACCCCTGCCGACGGTGCCTTCGAACGCGACGACGCAGGCCGGGCGGTTGTAGCGCTCGCGCAAACGCCCGGCGACGATGCCGATGACGCCGGCGTGCCAGCCCTCTTTCGCGGCAAGGACGATTGCGCCGCGCGGCGTCGCCGGCCCGTCGATCATCGCGATCGCCTCGGCAAGCACCACGGCTTCGATGTCGCGGCGTTCGCGATTGAAGGCGTCGAGCCGTTGTGCCAGCGCGCGCGCCTCGACGGGATCGTCGCACGACAAGAGTCGAGCGCCCAGTTCCGACTCGCCGACGCGGCCGCCGGCATTGACGCGGGGCCCGAGCACGAAGCCGGCATGGTAGACGTCGAGACGCTCGTCGACGCCGGCGACATCGGCCAGCGCGGCCAGACCGATATTCGCTCGTCGCCGCATCACCTTGAGTCCCTGCGCGACGAGCGCGCGATTGACTCCGGTCAACGGCACGACGTCGCAAATCGTGCCGAGCGCGACCAGATCGAGCCAGTCAAAGCAGATTGGGCTCGCGCCGAGCGGCATACCAGCCGCGCTCGCGCAAGCGCGCGGTTCACGCCGACGGCGAGCAGGAACGCGACGCCGACCGCAGCCAGCATCGGGATGTCCGCCGCTTTCGTCGAGCCGGTTGGGATTCACCACCGCGACGGCGTCGGGCAGGCTCGGCTCGCCGACATGGTGATCGATGACGATGACGTCGATGCCGGCGCGTGGCCGCGGCGGCGAGCGGCGCATGCGCGGTGATGCCGCAATCGACGGTGACGACGACGCCGGCGCCCTGCTCTTTCAGCTTCAGCAGCGCCGCTTCGTTCGGCCCGTAACCTTCGCGCTGACGATCGGGAATATAGATCGTGCTATTGGCGCCGACCGCCGCGAAAAACCGCCGCAGCAACGCCGCCGAGGTCGCGCCGTCGACGTCATAGTCGCCGAAGATCGCGATCGTCTCGCCTCGCTCGACTGCCCGGACGACGCGATCGACCGCGCGGCCCATGTCCTTGAAGGACGCGGGATCGGGCAGCATTTCGCGCAACGTCGGCGCAAGAAAACTTTCTGCGTCGTCGAGCGGAACGCCTGCGCGCCGCCATCACGCGGCCGACGATTTCCGGACGCCGAGCCGCTGCGCCATAGCGAGACGCCGCGCGGTCGTCGCCGCTACGCTGTCGCCAACGTTTTCCGGAAAAGGAACGCGATACGCCGAGAAAATTATCGAGCTCGACGACGCTCACGGCTTCATCGTGAAAACGCGGCCATGTCGCGGTTGCGCGTGAAATCGTGGGTCGTCTCGATGAGACGCACCGTGCCGGTCTTCGAACGCATCACCAGCGATTGCGTCGTGGCACCGCCGGGATGCCGCTTCACGCCGCGCAACATACTTCCGTCGGTGACGCCGGTCGCCGCGAACATGACATCGCCCTTCGCGAGATCGGTCAGGCCGTATTTGCGGTTTAAGGTCCTGAATGCCGACGCGACGCGCGCGGCCCCGTTCGTCGTCGTTCCGAAACAAGAGCCTTCCCTGCATGTGACCGCCGATGCAACGCAACGCCGCCGCCGCTAGCACCCCTTCGGGCGCGCCGCCGGAGCCGACATACATGTCAATGCCGGTGTCTGGCCGCGCGGTCGCGATCACGCCCGCCACGTCGCCGTCGGAAATCAGCATGATGCGCGCGCCCGCCTCACGGACCTTGGCGACCAGTTCCGAGTGACGCGGTCGGTCGAGTACGCAAACCAAAAGATCGGCGACATCGCGCCGCTTTGCCGCGGCGAGATTCTTGAGATTGGTCGCCGGCTTTTCGTCGAGATCGACAATCTCGCCGAGACCGCCGCCGATCGCGATCTTGTCCATATAAACGTCGGGCGCATGCAAGAGCCCGCCGCCCTCGGAGAGCGCGAGCACCGCCAAGGCGTTCATGTTGCCCTTGGCGGTAAGCGTCGTGCCTTCGAGGGGATCGAGCGCGATGTCGAGCTTGGGACCCGAACCGGTGCCAACTTGCTCGCCGATATAAAGCATCGGGGCTTCGTCGCGCTCGCCTTCGCCGATAACGACCGTGCCGCGTATCGGCAGCGCGTTGAGGGCGCGGCGCATGGCGTCGACCGCGGCCTGGTCGGCGGCCTTTTCATCGCCGCGTCCGATCAACAGCGATGCCTGTAGCGCGGCGGCCTCGGTGACGCGCACCGCCTCGAGGGTGAGAACGCGATCCATTGCGGTTTCTTCGGTCATGTCCTCCCTCGTATCAGAGATTCTCGATCCGAATCAAACACGGCGGTTCCAGGACCGTCTTCAGCTTGCCGATGGCCGCGACGGCCCGCAGCATGGCGGCCTCTTCGGTTTCGTGCGTGGTGATGACGACCGGAACCGCTTCACCCGCGGCCGCGCGACCGCGCTGTAACATTTGCTCCATCGAGACGTCTTGGTCGCGCAACGTGGCGGCGACGTCCGCAATAACGCCGGGCTGGTCGGAAACCATCAAGCGCATGTAGTAGGCGCCGCGGTGGCGCGCCATCGCCGCCGTCTTGCCCGCGCGCAGCAAACGTGCCGGCACGCCGAACCCGGGGGCACCCCGGCCTGTCGCAATATCGACCAGATCGGCCACCACCGCCGATGCCGTCGGCTCGGCGCCGGCGCCGCGCCCTTCGAGCATTAGGCGGCCGACCGCATCGCCTTCGACGACGACGGCGTTGAATACGCCTTCGACGTGAGCGATCGGCGCGGCTTGGGGCACCATGCACGGGTGAACGCGCTGCTCCAAGCCATGATCGGTCGGGCGCGCGACGCCGAGAAGCTTGATCGTGTAACCCAGCGCCGCCGCATATTCGATGTCGCGCGCGGAAACATGCCCGATCCCTTCAACATGAATGCCGTCAAGATCGACTGCGCCCCCGAAGGCAACGGCCGCCAGCAGCGCCAGCTTGTGCGCCGTATCGATGCCCTCGATGTCGAAGCTGGGATCGGCTTCGGCATAACCGAGACGCTGTGCGTCCGCCAAGACATCGGCGAAGTCGCGCTTCTCATCGCGCATTTGCGTCAGGATGTAATTGCAGGTGCCGTTCAAAATCCCGTAAATGCGGTGGATTTGATTTCCCGCCAGGCCTTCGCGCAACACCTTCAAGATCGGGATGCCGCCCGCCACCGCGGCCTCGAACCCCAGCGACACGTTTTTCGCCTCGGCGCGTTTGGCCAATTCGGTGCCGTGATGCGCCAGGAGTGCCTTGTTTGCGGTGACGACGTGCTTGCCATGATGGATCGCCGCCTCGACGACGCGGCGCGCAATGCCGTCGCTGCCGCCGATGAGCTCGACGACGACATCGATACCAGGGCGCGAAGCCATTGCCGCCGCATCGTCGAACCAATCGACGTCGCCAAGTTCGACGCCGCGCGTCCGCTTCTTGTCGCGGGCGCTGACGGCAACGACGTTCAAGGGACGCCCTGCCCGACGTGCTATCGGCTCGGCATTCGCGCGCAGCAACGCCAGTGTTCCTGCGCCGATCGTGCCGAGCCCCGCGAGCGCGATCCGTAGCGGCTCACTCATCTCAGTTCCCGCGCGAGATCTAGTTTCTATCGTTCGACAAAAACTTCCGCCCGATCGGACGAATTGACGATTCGCTTTCGTCTCGATGTCGATGCGGCTCGGCTGGAACGCCGAGCTTCGCCAACTCGATCCCCACGGCCTTGGCGTTATCGAGTGCCGCATTGAAGCTTTGGAATTCACGCTCAGCGGAATCGCCATGTCCCGACGCGCCGCCGTAACCGATGACGCGGACCCGCGCGTTGTTGCGTCGTGCGAGCTTCGCCACGTCGACCAGCCGGTTACGATCCGCCGGCAGAATGCGCGCCTTGAATGGACCGTGAGCAAAGTTGATTTCGATCGCGCGACCGGTGCCGACACTCCTCGTTCCGTCGACGTCCGAGTGCGGGGGCGTTGCCGCGGCGACTTCCTCGGGTGGCGGTGGAGCGGCACGGGCCTCTTCACCGGCCGGCATCCCGCCGATGGCGGGGGGCCGCAGGGCCAATTCCGCCGGCGGCGGTTCGGCCCCGCGCTTGACCTGGGCGTGTTGCGGCTTCTTCTGTTCGTCGGGCTTCGATTTGGTCGCTTGATTTTGCGCGCGATCCTTTTCGTTGACGATCGGCGCCATGGCAACTTGCGGCGCCGGCGCCGAAGACGGCGGCACCGCCGCTCGGGACGGAACAGCAGCCGCCGGTGCCGGCACCGGCTTGGCAGCGGCGGTCTGCAACGGCGGCGGCAAGACTTCTTGCTTCACGGGCGCGATCGGAACGGCCGGCATCTTTTGCGTCCGCTCCGTCACGGGCCGAGCGGCCGATGTCTTTTGTGCCGGCGTGGCTGCGGGGGCGGGCGCCGATGTCGGCGCCGCCGCGACCTTGGGCGTGGGGGCAGCCGGCGTCTCGGGCAGCGGCGGAGCGACGGCTTGCAAATTCTGGCCGGACCGCAATTGCTGATCGGTGTACTGGGCATTCTGGCGATCCGCCATCAAGCCTTTGCGCCATTTTATCGCGGTCTGCCTTCGTGATGGCGGTATCCGGCAGTTTCGGGACGCTCGCGAGGTTGGGATAGGGTTCCTTGCTGCCTTCCTTGAGATTCTTGGAATTAGGGGCCTGATCCTTGGACGTCGTTCTTCGAATCGCCCGACAGGTCGCGATACCAGTCGATCGGATCCATCCCGCTCGACTTGACGGTGTCGCAAGCGGTCAGGCCGATCGCCGCCACGGCCATCAGCATCGCGACCCTGACGCCGGTACGATTTTGGCGCCGCGTCTTAACCATTACCCTCGCTCCCATCAGCTCTACCACATATTCCATAGTCCAACGGGCAACGCGCGCTGTCTATTCGATTTGCGCGTCAGTCACCATTATATTAGATCGGGCCGTGTTCCCCCACCCTCGCTAGAATCGACTGCGCACCCGCCAAGGATGAGTTAATGAACGACACCGATCGCCCCGAGATCAAATTGCCCGACCCGGTGGAATGGTCGCGCAGCATGGCGGATATCGCGCAGCGCAGCCAGCGTCTCGTGCTCGATTTCATGGAGCGGCAGTCGGCGGACGGACCGCTTCCGGTCGACCCTCTGAATGTCACCGCCGCCTTCGTCGAAATGACGCAACGGTTGATGGCCGATCCGGCCAAACTTCTGCAAGCGCAGTTTTCGCTGTGGCAGGATTATCTGACCCTGTGGCAACGCACGACACAACGGCTCCTCGGCGGCGAGGCCGTTCCCGCGCTCGCGGAGCCGGCGCCCAGCGACCGCCGCTTCAAGGACCAAGCCTGGAACGACAGCGCGGTGTTCGACTACATCAAGCAATCTTATCTGCTGACCGCGCGATGGCTGCAGAACACGGTTCGGCAGGTCGACGGCCTCGACCCCAAGACGGCGCAGAAAGTTGACTTTTATACGCGCCAATTCGTCGACGCGATGGCGCCGTCGAACTTCGTTCTGACCAACCCGCAAGTGCTGCGCACCACGATCGAGAGCGGCGGCGAGAACCTGGTACACGGGCTCGAGCACATGCTTGCCGATCTGGAACGCGGCAAGGGCCGGCTCTCGATCACGATGACCGATCTCGACGCGTTCAAGATCGGCGGGAACATCGCCACCACGCCCGGCAAGGTGGTGTACCAAAACGATCTCTTGCAGCTCATCCAATACGCGCCCACCACCGAGACGACGCAGCGGCGGCCATTGCTGATCATGCCGCCGTGGATCAACAAATATTACATCCTCGATCTGCGCGCCGATAATTCGTTCGTGCGCTGGGCGGTAAACCAGGGCCATACCGTGTTCATGGTGTCGTGGGTCAATCCCGATACCAGGCTCGCCGCCAAGACGTTCGAGGATTACATGCGGGATGGCCCGCTCGCCTGCCTCGACGCGATCGAGAAGGCGACCGGCGAGTGCGAGGTCAACGTCATCGGCTATTGCCTCGGCGGCACGCTGCTCGCCGCGACCCTGGCGTACATGGCCGCGAAAGGCGACGACCGGTTCGTCTCGGCGACGTTCTTCGTCGCGCTGACCGATTTCAAGGAAGCGGGTGAATTGTCGGTGTTCATCGACGAGGCCCAGCTCGAATTCCTCGAAGACCGGATGAAGGAGCACGGCTACCTCGAAGGCTCCGACATGGCGACGACCTTCAACATGCTGCGCGCCAACGATTTGATCTGGTCGTTCGTGGTGAACAACTATCTGCTCGGCAAGGAGCCGTTCCCGTTCGACCTGCTCTACTGGAACAGCGATTCGACGCGCATGCCGGCGGCGATGCACAGTTTCTATCTGCGCAACATGTACCAGGAGAACAAGCTGGCCCAGCCCGACGGCATCACGCTCGCCGGCGTACCGATCGATCTGCGCAGGGTGACGATCCCGACGTTCTTCCTGTCGACGAAGGAGGATCACATCGCGCCGTGGAAATCGACGTACGCGGCAACGCAGATTTTCCGCGGGCCCCGCAAATTTGTTCTCTCGGCATCGGGCCATATCGCGGGCGTGGTCAATCCGCCGCCCAAGACCAAGTACGGTCATTGGGAGAACGACGCGCTGCCGCCCGATCCTGACGACTGGCTCGCCGGCGCGAAATATCTGCCGGATTCATGGTGGCCGGTTTGGGAGGAATGGATCAAACAGTATAGCGGCGGCGACATGCCGGCGCGGAAGCCCGGCGACGGCAAGCTCAAACCCATCGAGGATGCGCCCGGATCGTACGTGCGGGTGACAGCGAGCTGAATGACGGCAACGCTCTGCCGCGACTGCGCGCATTGGGACGAACGGAACGTCCCACGCTGCAGCGAATGCGGCTCGGAGCGGCTGATCAAACATCCCGAACTTGCGGAGCTGACGATCGCGCATATCGACTGCGACGCGTTTTATGCCTCGGTCGAGAAGCGCGACAATCCAAGCCTCGAGGACAAACCGGTCATTGTCGGCCACGAGGGTGGGCGCGGCGTGGTTCTGACCGCCTGTTATGTCGCGCGCAAATTCGGGCCGCGCTCGGCGATGCCGATGTACCGTGCCCTCGAGATGTGCCCGCACGCCGTGGTCGTACGGCCCGACATGGCGAAATACAAATCGGTCAGCAACGAAATCCGAGCCCTGTTTCTCCAGGCGACGCCGCTGGTCGAACCGCTGTCGCTCGACGAGGCCTATCTCGATCTCTCGCCGGAGGCGCGGCGCTACGACCGTCCGCCGGCGCTGCTGCTGGCACGGCTACAGCGCGCCATCGAGCGGCGGGTCGGCGTCACGGTCACGGTGGGCCTTTCTTACAACAAGTTCCTGGCCAAACTTGGTTCGGGCCACCAAAAGCCGCGCGGCTTCACCGTGATCGGGCGCGCCGAGGCGAGATCGTTTCTGGCCAGGCTGCCGGTCGACGCGATCCACGGCGTCGGCGCGGCGACGGCGCGGCGCATGGTCGAGGCCGGCCTCACGACCATCGCCGATCTGCAGGAGCTGCCCGAAGAGGCGCTGGTGACGCGCTTCGGCAAGTTCGGCCGCCGCCTCGCGCGCCTGGTGCAAGGCGAGGATACACGCCGCGTCTCGCCGGACCGCGAGACCAAAAGCGTCTCGACGGAAAACACCTTCGCTCGCGATCTCAAATCCTTCGACGCGCTGGCGGCCGAGCTGACGGATCTAGCGGCGCATCTGGCGCAGCGGCTGGAGCGGGCCGAGCTTGCCGGCCGCACCATCGTGCTCAAACTGAAAACGGGCGACTTCAAGAATTTGACGCGGCAGACGCGGCTTGCCCATCCGACGCGGCGCGCCGACGTCATCCTCGATGCGGGACTGACCTTGTTGCGGCGCGAGGTGGGCAAACGGACGTACCGACTGATCGGCATCGGCGTGTCGGACGTCGCGCCCGCCGACGAGGCCGACCCGCCGGACTTGTTTAGGGATTTCGAGTGACGAGAATCCCTCCCGCCTTGAGGGGGAGGGTAGCGAACGGCCAAAGGCCGTGAGCGGGTGGAGGGTGTCGCGCACACGCACCCCCCACCCGAAATGCTTCGCCACCGGCTCCGCATTTCACCCTCCCCCTCAAGGGGGAAGGGCCTTATTCTTGTCCCGAGAGGGGCTTTCCGTGGGTGCAGACCGCAACAAACCAATCGCGATCAAGATCGTGATCGTGACCATGTTCGATCCGCCGCCGGAAGCCGGAAATTGGCCGAGCGAGTTGACGCGCTGGGTCGAGCGCGTACCGCTGACGGAGCGCATGGCGTTTCCGCTCGGCGACCGCGACCTGCGCCTCAATCGCGAACGCGGCATACTCGCGGTCGTCACCGGCGTCGGCAACACCAAGGCGGCGGCGAGCATCATGGCGCTCGGGCTCGATCCGCGCTTCGATCTGTCCCCGGCGTACTGGTTGGTGGCGGGGATCGCCGGCGCCAATCCCGCGGCCATGACCCTCGGTTCGGCGGCGTGGGTCGATTGGGTGGTCGACGGCGATCTCGCGCACGACATCGATCCGCGCGAGATGCCGCCGGATTGGCCGACCGGCCGCGTACCGCTCGGCAAAGCCGCGCCCTATCAACAACCGCCATCGACCTTGACCGCCACCATGGCATGGCGACTCAATTCGGCGCTGGTCGACTGGGCGTGCCGCCTCACGCGGGGGATCGAATTGCCAGGCGGGTCGATCGTGCAAGCCGGCGCGGTCGTGGCCAGCAACAGTCTATGGCACGGCGCGCTGCTCAATCGTTGGGCCGAGGATTGGGTCGGCTATTGGACCGAAGGGAAGGCCCGGTTCACCGTCAGCGCCATGGAGGACGTCGGGATTGTCTCATCGCTCGCAGCACTGGCACGCGCCGGCCGGGTCAATCGCGAACGGTTGCTGATTCTGCGGACCGCATCGAACTACAATGTGCCGCCCGACGGGGTCGGCGCCGCAGCGAGCCTCGCCGGTGAGATGCGCGAGGGCTTCACGGCGTTTGTCCCGGCCCTCGACGCCGCTTATCGTGTCGGCGCCGCGGTTGTGGAAGAAATTTCGACGCATTGGCAACGCTACGCGGACGAGCGACCGACATGAGCGACAGCAACATTACCCCTGCCCTGCTGACCGAACTCGGCGGCTTCGACACGCCGACGATTTGCAACGCGCTTGAAATCGTGGCGCCCGAGCGTCGCGGCTTCGGCTTCACCATCGAGTCGCTGCAATGTCTTTACCCGGCGCTGAAGCCGATCGTGGGTTTCGCGCGCACGGCAACGATACGCTCGGTGCAGCCGCAGACCCTTCCGGCCGATGAAGCCCGCAAACGGCGGCTCGCCTACTACCAATATGTCGGCGAAGGCGGGCCCAAGCCCGCGATCTCGATCATTCAAGATCTGGACGGCCGATACGCGGGTTTCGGCTCGTTTTGGGGCGAGGTCAATTCGCACCTTCATAAGGGACTGGGCTGCATCGGCGTGGTCACCGACGGCAGCGTGCGCGATCTCGACGCAAACGCGCCGGGCTTCCAGATGCTGTGCCGCATGGTGGTGCCCTCGCATGCCCATGTCGGCATCGTCGATTTCGGCGGCACCGTGACCGTCGCCGGCATGTATGTCGCGAGCGGCGACCTGATCCATGCGGACCGGCACGGCGCGGTGGTGATTCCAAAATCGGTCGCGGGCAAGATCGGCGACGCGGCACGGCTGATCGCGCGGCGGGAAGCCGTGCTGATCGACGCCAGCAAGGCACCGGGATTCGATTTCGAGCGTCTGCGGAAAGCATTCGGCGACGCCAATGAGATACACTAAAGCTTTGCGATGGTGCGTGCTTCGAGACGGTTGCTTCGCGCCCTCCTCGGCATGAGGACATTTCTTCGTGGCACGAAGGAATATCGTCATCCTGAGGAGCGATGCGCGGCATCGCGTCTCGATGGACGCACGATCTAAGTCCAAGCGACAAGCGCTTCAGAATGGGGAGGGACAAATGATCATCAGAACACTCATCGCCGTTGCGCTCGCATTGGCCGGTGCGAGCGCCGCGTTCGCAGAAGACATGCCGGGCGTCACCGCGACGGAGATCAAGATCGGCCAGACCATGCCCTATAGCGGGCCCGTCTCGCCGTATGCGGTGCTTGGCAAGGTCGAGGCCGCGTACTTCATCATGATCAACGATCAAGGCGGCATCAACGGCCGCAAGATCGCGTTCGACAGTGTCGATGACGGCTTCAATCCCGGCAAGACCGTGGAGCTGACGCGCAAGCTCGTCGAGGAAGACCATGTCGCGTTCATTTTCGGCTCGCTCGGCACGCCGACGGGCATCGCCGTACGCGGCTATCTCAACGACCACAAGATTCCGCAGCTTTTCCTGGCCAGCGGCGCCAGCGCCCTCGCCGATCCGGCAAAATTTCCCTGGACCATGCATTTCAACCCGAGCTACCGGACCGAGGCGCAGATCTACGGCAAATACATCCTGAAGGAAAAGCCAGGCGCCAAGATCGGCGTGCTCTATGAAGCCGACGATTTCGGGCGCGACTATCTGCGCGGCTTGCGTGACGTGTTGGGCGACAAGTACGAGAAGACGGTGGTCGAGGCGAGCTATGCCGCGACCGATCCAACGATCGACACGCAGGTCATTTCGTTGCAGTCGTCGGGGGCGCAAGTTTTCCTGATTGCCGGTTCGGCCCGCTGGGCCGCGCAAGCCATCAAGAAATCGGCGGAGATCGGCTGGAAGGCGCTGCGGATCGTCAATCTAAACGCCACATCGATCGCCGGCACCTTGAAGCCGGCGGGCCTCGACAATTCCGTCGGCCTGGTGACGGCCGCGGCCTACAAGGACCAGACCTCGCCGGAATGGAAGAATGATCCCGACCTCGCGGTCTGGAACAAGTTTCTCGACAAATACATGCCCGGCGCCGACCGCAAGGATGGCGGCGTGCTTTACGGCTACTCCGTCGCGCAAACCATGGTGCAGGTGCTGAAACAGTGCGGCAACGATCTGTCGCGCGACAACATCATGCGGCAGGCAACCAACCTTCATTACGTGCATGTCGCGGCGCTGTTGCCGGGTATCGACATCAACACCAGCCCGACCAACTACAACCCGATCAACGGCATGGTGCTGGCCCGTTTCGACGGCAAGAGCTGGGTCAATTTCTCCGAGATCATATCGGGAAATTGACGCATTCCATGCGATCGATCCGCGCACCGCCGTCGACGCCGCGGAGTGATAGTGCGTCGGCTCCGCAGCGTTCCGGCCCACGTCAAGGTCTGTCCAAATCAAAATCCGGAAAGGCACCGAACGGCTCCGCCCGATAACTCAGTAGGGTCCGCAGTGTAGGGTTGACCTGACCTTCTGCGATAACGGTGCGACGGCAGAGGGTGACCCGGAGCAGACCTTTGCTCAGAGGGCTAAATGATGGCGCCGCGCGGATTGCGACCGTTCCATCAACCGGATATGGTTCTCCGATGAGGACCCTACAGCCGCGCGATGCTGGCAAGCGCCTCCGATATTCGAGGAGGCGCTTTCGGTCGCGCCAACATTTTATCGAGATAAACCTGCAGGCGGGGCGCTTCGGCAAGTAGCCCAATTTCATTCGCCCAATCCAACGTGTGCGCCACGACGAAGTCAGCCACCGAAACCCGATCCCCCGTGACGAAGGCGCCGTCTTTCATGTGCCGATCGAGCACCGCGGCCATCGATTTGAAATCGGCGCGCGCGTTGTCGACGTCTCTTGGCACTCGCTTTTCCGGTGGGTACAGATTGGTGTTCCGTGCAATCCGCCATAGCGGCTGCTCAAGTTCGGTCGCGGCAAACAACAGCCATCGATATAATTGCGCCCGCTCTCCAAGGTTCGCGGGCATAAGACCCTTGTCCGCGTATTTTTCGCCAAGATATAGGACGATAGCGACGCTCTCGGTTAGAACGACATCGCCATCGACAAGCGCCGGTAGCTTTCCCGCGGGATTTATCTTTAGGAAATCCCCGCGCGTGTGCTCGCCGCGCACCAGATTGATCGTGATAGCTTCAAACGGGACATCCAATTCTTGAAGCACCCAACGGACGCGTAGCGAACGGGTGGGCGCAAACTCGAAAAGCTTGATCATCCGCGCATCTTCCGGGGAGCGTTGTGATCGTTCGAGACGGGAGTCCCGCAGCCCATCCTCGCTCAGCCGATTGCGGCCGTCATCGAACTGGTGTCGGCCCTTGGGCGTGAGGTCAAGCCACATGAAGGTGCCCATCAGATTCTCGATCCCACGGGCAAAGGTCGAGTAGGTGTGAAAGATTTCGCCGCTGTCGGTTCGGGCAAAGATGCTGGCGCCCATCATATCTTCGCTGCTCTTGATCGGCGTGCCGTAATTGAAAATAGCCCGTCCGGCGGCGATGTCCGCCTTCTTAAACGACGCGCCGAAATCGAAGTTGAAGTCGCTGCCGTATGAGGAGACCCATGGGAAGGTCCAGCCCAATACCCGTTTGACCTGCTCGATCCGTGCGAGCGGCGCGCGCGAGATCGCGGCAAACGACAGATCGGCGTCCCCGAAATGTTTCCGCGCCGCGTCGATATGATCGGCGACGAACGAGCACCCTTTGCATACGTGATCGGAACCGGGAGTCAGCATGAAGTGATAGACAGCGAGCTGGCCGCGGTCGCGGAATAGATCGGCGAGCGTGCATTTGCCGTCCGGTCCTTCAAACACATAGTGCTTCTCGACTTTGACCCAAGGCAACCGACGACGTTCGGCGCGGAGCGTGTCGAGCTCGTGCGTGATGGCTTTCTCCTTGAGGAAAAACTCCTTGCGAGCCACAAGCCACTCCTCCTGCGATATGACTTTCGGCTGGGATAATTTGCCGCGTTCCATGATTTCACTCCTCTGATCGCTGAGCCGAAGCGACTGCGCTCGTCGGCGTCCGCTGCCGTCACCTCTTCGGGTCGGGACTGGCTTTGGCGTCGTAGGTGTCGTGCCATTTCCACCACTTGTACGGTGGGGTCTTGGGATAGCCCTCCGGCGAGTCCTCCCACGTCTCCTGGCGGCCGAGCGGCGTGATATCGAGGTAGCTCCAGGTGCTTCCCATCGCCTCGTCGCCGCGGCTGTTGACGAAGTAGGTGCGAAATAGGCGCTCGCCGTCGCGGAAGAACGCGTTGTGCCCGTGCCATTCGTCGACACCGAAGTCCTTATCGAAGCTGTCGGTGATGGTGTACCAGGGCATTTCCCATCCCATCCGCGCCTTCAGGCGTGCGATGTCCGCCTGTGGCGCGCGCGCAGCCCACACGAGGGTGGTATCGCGCGCGTTCAAATGGGTGAGTTGGGAAACCTGGTCGGCCCCCAACGAGCAGCCGACGCACGCATGATCGGGCCACCCGGCCACCCCGGGCTCGAAGAAGGCGCGATAAACGATCAACTGCCGGCGGCCTCCGAACAGATCATGCAGGCCGACCTTGCCTTTGGGCCCTTGGAATTCGTACTTCTTCTCGACGGCCATCCACGGCATCCGCCGGCGGTCGGCGGCCAGCGCGTCGCGGGCCCGCGTCAAGGCCTTTTCCTTCACGAGCATCTGCTGACGTGCCGCCTCCCACTCTTGCGGCGAGACAATCGGTGGCGTGTTCATCGCGAGCTCTCCTTTGCGTTTAGCGCTTTCTGTACGTGTCCACTCCCGTTCGGAGGTTCAATGCCGCCGCATTCCAACAAGAGTGTGGCGGAATTCTCTGTTCGGTCGGCTCTGACATGAGCAGAAATCGGTTCGCATCAAGCTCTCCAGAGCCCGCCAGCCGCATTTTGAAAATATTCCGGTACGCCGGGTGTGTTGTCGCGGTGGAGTCAATGTGCGCCATTTTTCACTTGGGACAGGTCTCCTCCTGGCACGGCGCTGACCATCCGGGATGTCAGCTTTCACGGAGAGTTTCGAGCTGTAACCGGACCCTTCGTGGAGAGGTGGTTTCGGTATTGTCGACCCCGAGGCGGACCTAGCTATTTGGGCACCGGGATGCTGCCTGAGTGTCGTTCGCGGCTTCGAGCCTTCCGGGCGTGGAGCGTCCCTCCCCATCTTGTCCATATGCCCAAATGGAAATATGGTTGCAACCAATCCCTGGTAAACGGGATACGCAAGTCTACTTATAAACTATAGGGGGGATCGAATGACGGCATTCCGCACAAGTTTGTTCGCTCTTGCGATCGTCTCATTCGTTGGAGCTGCGACACAGGCGGGCGCGGCAGAAGATCAGGTCGCGCGCGGGAAGTATCTCGTTACCATCATGGGCTGCGGCGACTGCCACACCGCAGGGGCCTTTTTGGGCAAGCCTGACATGGCCCATATGCTGGCTGGCGGGGATGTCGCTTTCGAGGTTCCGGGCTTGGGCACCTTCGTGCCGCGCAATCTGACGCCGGACAAGGAAACCGGCCTTGGCGATTGGACCGACAATCAGATTGTGACCGCCATCACCACCGGCAAGCGACCTGATGGACGGATACTGGCTCCGGCCATGCCCTATATGGATTTCGCCGCCCTCACCAGACAAGACGCGCTCGCGATTGCCGCCTACCTGAAGAGCCTACCGCCGGTAAAAAGGGCCATCCCCGGCCCGTTCGGCCCGACCGAAAAAGCCACCACCCTGGTTTATCGGATCGTGCCTGGCGAGGGCATGGCACCACAGGGTGGTCCGCGCGCCAAAGAACCATAACATCGAGCCGCCACTGCGTTAGCGGACGCGGGGCCGCGCTGATGGATCAGCGTTAGATTATCGGCGACCCCGGATCCAGTCCAAACAAGACGCGTCCGATGACTTCAAAGCGCGCCGTGCTCAGCATAACATGCTGTGATGCAGGGTGTTCGAGCGCAGCATCCTACTGCCCGTGCGCACGGTTCGATCATCCATCTCGATTTTATTCCCTTGTCGGCGTCTGCTTTTTCAAAAGAAACGCCCGCTGTCCTTGATGACGGCTGAGACCAATGGCGCGGTCGAAGGCGGCATGCGCTTCGGGCCGTCCCAGCTTTTGCAGCACATGCGCCCGCACAGCCCAATAGGGCTGGTAATCCTTGAGACGCTCGCTGTCGAGTGCATCGAGCAACGCCAGGCCGGCTTCGGCGCCTTTGGCCTCGGCCACGGCGGCGGCGTGGCCGACCCGCGCCGCCAGTGACGGGGCAAGGCGCAACAGGCCCTCATACAGAATCACGATCTCATCCAGGGCGGCGCCCCCCGTCAATCCCCGACGTAATAGTGCGCCGATTGGATCGCTGCTTCGAGCTGATAGCGGCCGAATTGCCGCAGCTTCTGAGCAATCGTCAACAGGGCGTCACCGCGCTCGATCATGGTCCGGTCCCATTGCCTCGGGTCCTGATCCGACAGCGCGACATAACGGCCGGACGCGTCATAACGGGCGGCGCGACGCGCCTCGCAATACAGCATCAGGGCCAACAGCCCGTTTAGTTCCGGCGCGACGGCGGGCCGTTTCATCCGGCCCAGGAGCTCGTATAGCGCGAAGCCGAGCGCGATAGCTTCGCCGCTCAGAGCGTCGCCCTCGTCCTCGCCAGCATAGTCGCCCCAGCCCAATCCATAGGTGGCATAGATGGCATCGCATAACGGACCCAGACGCACCGGCCACTCGGCGGCTTCTGGAACGTCGAAGCCGATACCGGCATCGCGGATCTTGGTCTTGGCGCGCGTCAGCCGCTGCGCCATCGCCGCCGGCTTGACCAGAAAGACGCCAGCGATCCGTTCTGAAGTCAGGCCCAGCACAGTTTGCAGCATCAGCGGTTCCACGAGCGCATGACAGCGCAGATCTTCGCGTGCGGCGGCACGGTCGAGAAGTATATCGGCGACGGCATCGTCGCGGTGTTCGGCGTGCCGACGCCGGGCGCCGACGACGCCGCCAACGCGCTCGCCTGCGCCGATTCGATGCTGAAGGCGCTCGACACATGGAATGGCGAACGCGCCCGCGACGGCGAAGCGCGGCTGGCGATCGGCATCGGCCTCAATTACGGGCCGGCAGTCTTGGGCGATGTCGGCAGCGAGCACAGCATGGCGTTCACTGTCATCGGCGACACCGTCAACACCGCGAGCCGGCTGCAGCAACTCACGCGCACCCTCGATACGCCGCTGGTCGTTGGCGAGCCGCTAACGGCGGCGTTGCGGGACGGATCGTCAGACGGGGTGCGCGCGTTGTTGAAGCAATTGCGCGACGGCGGCGAACAGACGCTGCGCGGCCGCGTCGGCACCATTCGCATTTGGACACGGCGGCCGTAGCTGAATGTCCGCTTTGGCGTATAAGCGCCGATAGCCGTCCGAACGCTTTCGGCCATACTCGGCTACCCCGATCGCGTTCACGAGTGACTGGTATTGGCACGGGGTTGCCAAACCGCGATGTCAGCTTTCACGGAGAGTTTGGAGGGGGTAAGCGGACTCACCGCTGACATTGGAATTCCAGCGCCGTTTGACCCGGCGCCGACATCGCGGGACGCATTGGCGGGCTCGACACTCGGGTCAACGGCGGCTGAGTAGCGTGCGCACGAGCGCGGCGAGTGGTGTCGCGAGACACTGTCGCGAGGAGAGTATGCATTAGTTTATCTGGAAGGAAGATCGCTCATGCGCGCTACATCCGCGGGACTTCATCCTGCCCAAACTGCGTCGTTATTTTGCCTATTTCACCGAGCAGAACGGGACCGGTCGCAAATAGGCCGAGGAGGCTCGACATGATCAAATTTCGCGATCTGCTGGCGATCGTCGCTGTCACGCGCTTGCACTTTATTTTTCGGAATTTCCTAGTTTAAGGTCACCTTAAACTAGGAAATTCCGTTTCAAAAAACTGCCGCCGCAGCCCAAACAGGAATTGCCGAAGAGCCGCGTCGAGCATGTCTCGTGGCGCTGGGCGTCGATCGAAGATGTGCTGGTGACGGCGCGTCGCGTTCATGAGGAGCTTGGCCTGTGGCCGCGTACCGCGCGGCTCCAGGGCCGCGACATCACGATCGATTACGAGGATCCCGACGGCAACCGCGTCGAGTTGCTGACACAAACCGACACCAAGGCGCAGATCCTGCTGCGCATTCAAGGCCAGCTTGCCGGCAAAAACGGCATCGAGGCGCGCGACTTCAGCCAGACCTACACGTCGTTCGACATGGAGAAATTGCTGGCGGGGTGGAAGGTGGGCGCGATCGCGCAGGCCCGTTTCAAGGAGCCCACCTATCTGATGGGCCTGGTTAAGGACGCGACCATCGCGCCGCCGCCGGCGACTTCGGGCGAGCCGAGGGCCTAGCCCCATGGATTTGAGCAAGCGCGATTTGATGTTCGTCGGCAACCTGCCGCTCGATACCGCGCGGCAAAACATGGCGACTGCCGGCGCGCGGCTCGGCTCGCTGACGCCCGGCGTGCCGGACGGCGAAGTGATGGACCGGCGCATGTGGATCGCGGCGTTGGCCTGGCGCGTGTTCGACAGCCACCCCGACATCGAGACGCTACAGCGGCCGCGCTCAGTCGGCGGCGCCGAGCGAATTCAGCCGCAAAGCCCCGACGAGATGTGGCGCTTCAAGGTCAAGGACGGGGTCGAGCGCGTTGCCTGGGCGCCGACCGGCTGGCGGCTCGGCTACGGCAAGGACGCGATCAATAGCTACGCGATTTTCGACGGGCTGAAGAAGCAAGGCATTGTTCCCGCTGACGCGCGGTTCCAGGTTTCGATCCCGCTGGCGGACAGCGCGATCGATGCGTTTTTCCACAATCCGGCGGATTGGCCGAAAGTGAAGCCCGGCTATCAGGACGCGGTCGCCGCCGAGATCAAAAAAATGCTCGAATACATTCCCGCCGAGGATCTGCTGATCCAGTGGGATGCGTGCATGGAACTGGTCGATGTCGAAAGCCCGATGCCGTGGGCGCCGCAAGACGGCGATGCCGCGTTCGCGCGTCACGTCGCGCCGGCGGCCGCCGTTTCCGCCGCGGTGCCCGAGCCGGTCGGGCTCGGCTATCATTTGTGTTACGGCATTTTCCGAAATGGCCGATGGGCCAGCTTTACAAGGACATGAGCCGCCTGGTACGCCTCGCCAACGCGTTCGTCGCCGCGACGCCACGGAAGCTCGACTATCTCCATTTGCCGGTGCCACCGAACGCGACCGCCGATTATGTCGCGCCGCTTGCCGGCTTGAAACTCAACGGCGCCAAGCTCTATTGCGGCGTGATCCACGGCCATGCCGCGAATACGCGCGATCAGTTACAGCGGCGCATCGACCTGGTGCAACCGGTGGTGCCCAAAGATTTCGGCGTCGGCCGTTATTGCGGTTTCGGCGGCGTACCGGCCCCGGAATTCGAGGCAATGCTCGACGATCATCTGTTGGCGCGCGACATCCTGCTATCGGGCAGATGATCGATCGACGATTAGCTCGACTTGCGCACACCCTTCATCGGCGAGGAGCCGAACGCGCCGGCCTGGACCGAGCCCTCGATGGCATCTCCCGTCACTGTTGCTGTAACGTCGAGCTTCAGGCTGAACGGCACCGTCATATTCATTTCCCAGGTCAGCTTGTTGCCGTCGACCTTGCCGCTAAGGATTTCCAGCGTGCCGCCTTCGCCCGCGCTATTGCCGGTTAGGACCGAGCCCGCGGTCTTCAGCGTCAGCACCGCGCGCTGCGTGCCCATCGGCGTCTCGGTTGCAATGTCCCATTGTCCATCGATAGCCATGATGCCCCTCGCTAGTTTTGGCTCTTGGCGCCGTCTGCCGCTTCCATGCCCCGGATCGCCGGGAACACATACGGGCCAAGCAGCGCTATCAGCACGATCGATACCGCCATGCCGATCTCGGCAATCAGTAGAATTTGATCGTAAGAATGGCGGGAGTCAAAGCTGGCGCCGAAGATGAACGGCCCCATGCCCGCGCCGATGACGAAAATGCCATAGGTGTAGGAATAGATTTCCGCCAGCGCGCGCAGGCCGAAATAGCGGCTAATGAAATAGGACACGATCTCGGTCTCGGCGCCGAGGCCGAAGCCCAGAACGATGCCGCCGAGTATGACCATCGACGGCGCGCCGCCATATTGCAGCAGCAACACCGCGACCAGCGGCGCCGCGAAAAAGATCAGCGACACGCGCGGCGAATTGATCCGGTCGAGGAAAAACCCGGAGATCACGCGGCCGAAGATCGAGCTCAACCCCGCGGCCGACAGGACCGCGATGCCGATCGACGGCGCGAAGCCGCGGCCGGTCAGCAGATTGACGGAATGCGCGAGCGCGCCCAAGCACCGCGATGGCGCCAAGAAACTGCGCGATGGCGAGCAGCCAGAAATTCCGCGTCTTGCGCGCCTCGGCCGCGGTCATGCCGACCGTGTCGGTCGGCTTTGCCTGCCGTTCGCGCTCCTTCCAGCCGGCAGGCTCCTGCAGCAAAAAATAGGCGACCGGCAGGCAGATGACGATGATCGCGCCCGACATGGTCCAATAGGCCATGCGCCAGCCGTGATTGAGGATGATCGGGCCGACGACCAGCGGCATCAATGCGCCGCCGATGCCGCCGCCGATCCCGATGCTGACGCCCAGCGCCAAGCCGCGCCGCCGATAGAACCAGGCGGAAATCAGCTTGGAATAGGCGACCGGGCCGACAAAGGCGGCCGACAGGCCGATCAGGAACCAGAACAGGTATAGCTCGGTCAGCGAGCCGTTGAGCTGCGACAGCAGGAAATTGGCGATGCCGAACGCCAGGATGCCGGGCAGCATGATCGCGCGCGCGCCCCAGCGATCGGTGAGATAGCCGAGGAACGGCGACACGATCGCGACCGTGATCGAGGCGATGCCTTGCACCACGGAGAAATCGGCGAGGCTCCAGTGAAACTCCTGGGTTACCGGCCGCATCAGCAGCGGTAGACTATAGAAGATGACCGGCCCGGCGCCGAGCGCGCTCCCGACCAGACCGGCGATCACGGCGCCCGACGACTTACCCGTCCATTCCCCAGCCATTATTTTCTCCCCCGGATTTATGACGCCCCGCTCCTATGTGACGCGACGGGAAAGCGGAGGAACAATCGTATCTTCCGATTTGAGGTATCGACGGCGGCGATAAATCAAACCGGCGGCGGCTGCCACAGTGCCGGGTCGGGCCGCGGCGCCCCCATTTTCATCGGCCCATCCGACAGGACCGAGGTGCCCCATTGGTCGGTGATGTCGAACCCGGGCGGGTAGACGGTCGCTTTCCAATTGGCATCGTCGACGCGCTCAACCTCCGCCGTGTATTCCAGCGTGTTGCCGACCGGATCGTGGAAATAAGAGAACGTGTTGTTGCCGGCGACATGCCTACCCGGCCCCCATTTCAGCGGCACCTTTGCCTTGAGCAAGCGCCCAGCGCCGCGCATCATCTCGTCAAGGTCGCGCATCTCATAGGCGACATGGTTGAGCCCGGCCGGTCCCGGCAGGAACGCGATGCTGTGATGCACCTCATTGCAGCGGACGAAGCACATGAAATCGCCGAGCCAGTCGCTCACCCGAAAACCTAAATGGCGCTCGTAGAACGCGACGGTCTTTTTGATGTCGGGTGTGTGCAGCACGATGTGGGACAGCATCGCCGGAATGGACTCGCCGCGCGCCAATTCGCGCGCCACGCCGTCCTTCGCCTCGGCGGAGATTTCGAGCGCGTGGCCGTCGAGATCGAAACAGCGGAAGCCGTAGCCACCGCCGGGCGAATCGAGGCGTTTGGGCTCGGAGATAATTTTCACCCCGTCGCGCGCCAGATTCTGCGCCAGCGCATCGACCGCCGCCTTGTTCTCCACCGCCAAACCAATCAGGTCGAGGCCGCGCCTCTCCGCCCCGCGCAGCCGCGTGACGTAAGGCTCGCGCGAGCCTTCGGCGCGGAAATAGGCCAGCTCGCCGTCCGACGCGACCTCGCGCAAGCCCCACGGCTCCTTGAGAAAGGTCTGCTCGGTGGCGAAATCCGGTCCCGCCAGACCGATATAACGCAGCTTGGTAATGCGGGGATTGCTCATGGCTTTACCCTTCGATGAGATGGGCGATCCTAACCGCTCGGGTGGGCGCGGGAAATTCAATCTTGGGATACCAACCATCGCAGAGACTGGATGGGGCGGTTCACCTGCGCCGGGGACTGTGCTAGCGTGTGGGCCAGACCGCGAAGCGGCAGGGAGGAAACATGAATCTGGTCCAATTCGACCTCAATCTACTGGTTGCGCTCGACGCATTACTGCGCGAGCGCAACGTCACCCGCGCCGGCCAGCGCATCGGTCTGAGCCAGCCGGCGATGAGCGGCACGCTGGGGCGGCTGCGCGAATTGTTCCACGATGATCTCCTGGTCCGCGTCGGCCGCAATCTCGAATTGACGCCGTTGGCGCTGGAGCTGGGCGAGCCGCTGCGCCAATGCATCGAACGCATCGAGGACATGATCCAGCACCGCCGCGCTTTCGCGCCGGCGCGGGAAGCGCGCACCGTCACCGTCGCGGCATCGGACTACGCCGCCTACCTGCTGCTGCCGCCGCTTTTGGAACGGTTGACCCGCGAGGCACCGGGCATCACGCTGAAATTCACCCGCCTCGATGGCCGCTCGCTCGAATTGTTGGGCGAGGACCGGGTCGATTTTGTCGTCATGCCCTCGGAGATCGAGACGCATTATCCCGGCGAATTGCTATTCATCGATCGCTGGGTGTGCGCCGTCTGGTCGAAGCATCCCGATCTCGGAAAGCGGCTGAGCAAGGAAGAGTTCGGCGCCCTGCCCCATCTCGGTTACGAGCTATCCGAGCGCGACGGTCATTCGGTCGCCGACTATCATCTTTCGGCGCTGCAAATCCGGCGGCACATCGCCGCCACCACAGAAAGCTTCCTGGTGGCACCGTTCCTGCTGCGCGGCACCCGGCTTATCACCCTGGCGCATCAGCGCCTGGCCGAGCGGGTCAAGGCGGCGGCCGACATAAAACTGTTCGATCCGCCCTATCCGATGCCCGACATCCACGAAAGCATCTATTGGAATCCACGTCACTCAAGTGCCGCGCCCCACAAATGGCTGCGCGCACAGTTCGTCGAGGTCGGCGCGGGCCTTGTAGGCGGCGCCAGCCATCGGCGGCGCCGATAGTTCGCATCGCAACAATCCATTGGTCCGACGTTTCGGCTGGCCCTCCTATCGTCGCGGTCAGCGGAGGACGGAATCATGGCCGAACTACCGGACAGCGTTCATCTCGTCGGCAGCATCGCGCTCGACAGTGTCGCGGATGTGTTCCACATCTGCGGCACCACGCTGGGGCGCCGGCTGAAACGAATCCCCGACGGCGAGCCGGGCGGAAGGCGTCTGTGGATCAGCTGGCAATATCCCTTGCTGCGCGCCAGCCCTTACCTCACCGTCAACCCGCAACCGGCATCGGTCGCGACCGGCTTTCACCTATTGAAGATAGCCGACGGCGTCGACGCCCGAAGAAGTGCGCTTCAGCGAGCTCGGCTACGCGCGCGAAGCACGCGCCTCCTATCTCGATTTTATCGCGGCGCGCGACGAGGCGACATTTCGAAAGGGACGCGGTTCCAGGTAGCATTGCCGACACCGCTCGCGGTGGTTGGCGCTTTCTGTCCCGGCCCCGACTTGCCGGTCATCGAGCGCGCCTACGAGGCGGCGATGATTCGCGAGGTCGCCGCCATCGCGTCGGGCATCCCGCATCGCGACCTCTGCATCCAATGGGATGTATGCAATGAGATGGTCATGTTCGACGGCCAGTTGCCGATGTTCACGCCGCCCTATTTCAAGGATGTTGGCGGCCGAGATCGCGGTACGGATGAAGCGGATCGGCGACGCCGTGCCGGCCGGCGTCGAGCTCGGCATTCATCTGTGTTATGGCGATTGGGAGGCCAAGCATTTCGTCGAGCCGAGGGACATGACCAAAATGGTTGGCCTCGCCAATCTGATCGCGGGCGCGATTTCGCACCCACTCGCCTATATCCACATGCCGGTGCCGATCGCGCGCGACGACAATGCGTTCTACGCCCCGCTTCGCGACCTGAAACTAAAGCCGGGCACCGAGTTGGTCCTGGGCCTCGTCCATGCGGACGGCGCTGATGCCACCAAAAAACGCATCGCCGCCGCTCAGAAATATGCCCCGCATTTCGGCATAGGCACCGAATGCGGCATCGCCCGCAAGCGTACGCCGGAATTGGTGACTTCGCTGCTGAAGGTGCATGCCGACGTGTCGAGAATGCCGGCATGACCGCCAAGCCCGATCTCGCCGATTTCGCCCTCGGCACGTTCTCCGTCGCGGGCGCGCCGTCCTTTGCCGGTCTGGCGATCGACGGCCGCGTCTTTGCTACCGGCACGGAATCGGTATTGCAGATGTTGCAGCACTGGGACGATAGCCTGCCGAATTTGCGGAAGCTGGTCGACGCAGTTCCGCGGCAACGCCGATCTTCGCGCCCAATCGGCGCCGCTTGAGGCGCTGCGCATACATCCGCCGGTCGAACTGCCGCGCAGCGTCTATTGCGCAGGCATGAATTACCGCAAACACGTCATCGACCTGATCATGTCGCAATCGGGCACCGCCGACGAACCGGGACTGGGCGGAGCCGATCGACGGGCGGCGGCCGAGAAGATGATGGATGCTCGCTCCGAAGAGCGGCGAGCCATTCGTCTTCATCAAATCCGTGGCGGCGATTGTCGGCGCCAACGACCCGGTTCAATTGCCCGACGGAGTTACGCGGCCGGATTGGGAGCTAGAGCTGGGCGTAGTGATCGGCCGGCCAGCACGGCATGTCAGCCGCGACGACGCGCTGAACTATGTCGCCGGCTATTCGGTGGTGAACGACGTCACCGCACGCGACCGCATCAACCGCGAGGAAATGCGCTTCGATTGGCTGAAAGGCAAATCGTCGCCCACCTTCTTGCCGTTCGGCCCATATTTGGTGCCGGCGGCGTTGGTGCGCGACCCGCAGGATTTGCGCCTAACGCTGAAGCTCAACGGCAAGCCGATGCAGGATGAATCGAGCGCCGACATGATCTATGGCGTGGCGCGCCTGATCGAATATCTGTCGTCGCACGTCCAGCTTTTGCCGGGCGACCTGATCTGCACCGGTTCGCCCGCCGGCAACGGCGCGCATTACAACCGCTTCCTTCAGCCCGGCGATATCATGGAAGCGGCAATCGACGGCCTCGGCACGCAGCGCAATTCGTGTGTCGCCGAGACAAAGCCGGGAGCCTAGCAATGGCGGGAGTTTCCTATGAGCGCGACGCGCTGTTGGAGCGGGCCAGCGCGCTGGTGCCGGTGCTGAGAGAGAGAGCGTCCGAAACCAACAAGCTGCGCCGTCTGCCCGATCAGACCCTCGCCGATTTCCGCGCCGCGGGCCTGATGGGCCTGCTCAAGCCGAAGAAATTCGGCGGACCGGAGGTGCGGATCGACACCGCCATGGAGGTGACGGCGGAGTTGGCGCGCGGTGACGGCTCAGCGGCGTGGGTGTGGGTGATCTTAACCTGCCACGACACGCTTGCCGCGCTCTTTCCCGAAGAAGCGCAGCGGGAATATTGGGGCAAGCCCGACGCGCTGATGGCGTCGAGCTTCGCGCCGGGCGGCAGAGCGGAGAAAACCGAGGGCGGGTACCGCCTCTCGGGAAAATGGTCCTATTGTAGCGGCGTCGATTGCGCGCAATGGCTGATGGTCGGCGCCATCGCCGGCATGCGCAGCCTCAACCCGCCTGTTCCCGACATGATGTATGTGCTAATGCCGCGCGCCGACCTCTCCGTGATCGACGATTGGCACGTGATGGGCCTGCGTGGCACGGGCAGCAAGAGCGTGGCCGCGGAAAACATCTTCGTCCCGGCGCATCGCACCCTGAGCTGGGCGAGCACCGGGGACGGCACCGCGCCCGGCGCCAAAGTGCACGACAGTCCGCTCTACCGCACGCCGATGATGGCGTACTTTCCATTTTTCATTGCCTCGCCCGGCGCCGGCATCGCGCGCGGCGGGCTTGAAGCCTTCGTCACCGAGATGAAGGAGCGGCGGACGCCGGACTTCAGGCCGCTAGCGTCATCGCCGACAATTCAATTGCGCATTGCCGAAGCGTCGGCGTTGATCGACGCGGCCGACCTGCTCTATAAGCGATCGTTGCGCGAAACCATGGATAAAATCTTCGCCGGCGAGACGCTCAGCATGGAGCATCGCGCGCGCAGCCGCCGCGACCAGACCTATTCGCTGGTGCTGGCGAAACGCGCGGTCGAAATCCTGTTCGCGGCCGAGGGCGCGCGCGGCCTATTCGACGATCATCCGGTGCAGCGCGCGGCCCGCGATCTGCACGCCGTCGCTTCGCACCTCGTAGGCGGCTGGGACGGCCCCGCCCTGATCTATGGCGCGGTGGCACTCGGACAAACGCCAAACAGCTCCATCTTCTGAACGTCTGCCGGGAGATCAAATTAGTGTCCGGTTATGGCACAAACCTGCCGTAAGAAGACGGGCAGAGCATGTCTGCTCTGCCCCAATCGAGACCAGCCGTACGTACTGTCGCGTTGTCATGCATCGTTCTGAACCACGCGGCCTGAAAACAGAAATTCACCAGGCTTCTTGCCGGTTGTTCTGACGTAGTCGTCAACGGCTTGACGGGTCTGTTCTGTCAATTCGAATCTGGCGGGTCGACCCGTCTTCTTTTGACGAACCGTCGCCCGCTCGAGCGAATATCCCGCGGGTGCAACGTCTCAACCTTCAGGGCGACAACATCGCTGCCGCAGCTTGCTATCGATCGCGAGATTGAACATCGCAAGATCGCGCGTTCGCCTTCGATCTGGAGTTTCATGCGTATCGACCACACGTGCTTTGGCCGGAGCGGCGGCTTCCGATTAGCTTGCTCTATTCCAGGGTACGCGCTTCGGCGAGGTTATTACGCTGTTCTCGTGGTCTTCCATGGTCATCCTCCTTCGTTTCAGAGGATGACCAGCATGCGCTTCCCGCCCGATCTCCGAATGCGTCTCATCCTTTCTGCATCCGCGCCATTCCGGTCACCGCCTAACAGCCACTACGACGCAATTGAACCGAACCGGAAGTGATTCGATCCACTCGGGGTATCGGGCAGCCTGAGCCCTCGCCAATACGATTAGCCAGAAGACGTAGGCGACGCAGTCTGCCTGCCCGCTGGGACTTTCATTTAATACACGTCCTTCAAATAGTGCCGATCGCGCGCGAGATTGGAGAGATGGACTTTGGCAGCGCCCATCCCCATACCGCCCTGGCGCGCGATGATCGCGGCGAGCGCGGCGTCGACATCCTTGCCCATGGCGACGCCGCCGCAGACGAAGATGTAGGCGCCCTCCGACAGCCAGGCCCACAGCTCCTTGGCGCGCTCGCGCATGCGCTGCTGGACATAGATGCGCTCGGTCTGGTCGCGTGAAAATGCCAGGTCGAGCGCGCTCAACAAGTCGTCGCGATGGTGGCCGGTCAGCTCGTCCTCGTAAAGGAAATCGCTGGCGCGGTGCTGGTCGCCGAAGAACAGCCAGTTGCGGCCCTTGGCGCCGAGCGCGCGGCGCTCCTGCAAAAAGGCGCGAAACGGCGCCACGCCTGTGCCTGGTCCGATCATGATGATCGGCGCGTCGTTGTCCTCGGGTAGCCGGAAGGCATGCGCGGGCTGCACGAATACCGGCACCGTCGCGCCCGCCGCGACGCGCTCGGCGAGGAAGATCGAGGCGACACCCTGGCGCGTGCGGTCGCGCAGCCGATAGCGCACCGTCGCAACTGTCAAATGCACCGCGTCCTTGGTTGCCTTGGGCGAGGACGAGATCGAATAGAGCCGCGGCTGCAGCACGCCGAGCGCCGCGATCAATTCCTGCACCGGCGGCCGCGCCGAAGGAAACAACTCGAGCAGTTCGAGCAGATCGGCGTTTTCGGGGCCGGCACCGGGATAGCCTTCGGCCAAGGCTTGCAGTTGCTGCGATTCATCGAGTTCGGAGGCGCGTGATGCCAGCACTTCGACGGCCTCGTCGGTCGGCTTGCCGACCTCGCACGCATGCAGCAGCGTCTCGAACAAGCTGCGCCGCACGCCGTCGGGGCCGTCGAATTCGTCGCTCGCCGATGCGCCGAGGCGGGCGATGATCCGCTCCACCGTTTGCGGGCAATTCGATGCGTGCACGCCGAGCGCGTCGCCGACCTCGTAGGTCAGGCCCGTGCCGGCAATGTCGAACACGACATGCCGCGTGTCCTTCGCCGAGTTGCCGCGATTGAGCGGCAGCGCTTGTTCTAGCCGCGCCGGTTGAGTCTTCGACATCGCTCCCGCCGCCGGTGCGGGAGATGCCGCTACGGCCGCAACCGCAGCGGTCGGCGCCGGCGCGGCTTCGAGTTCGAGAATCTCCTTCACCATGCGCGCGGTCGCCTTGCCGCCCGGCACGCAGCGATTGGTCGCCTTTTCCGCGCCCGAGGCGACCGCCGCCGCGTAGGTTTTGCAGAGATAGCCGCACTGACCGCAATCCTGCTGCGCCATCGCGGCCATCAAGCGCTGCGGCAGCGGCCGGCCTTCCGAGAGCGCCATGCGCGCGTCCATCGGCAGGCTCATATCGTGCCAGGGAAGATTGTCGTCATCAACCGGTGCCATCGGTGCCGCATCCATCGAGGCATCAAGCAAAGGTGCTGCGGCAACGCCCTCCTCGGCGTAATAGCCGGCGAGCCAGCCGTTGAGCCAGGCGCGCTGCGACGAGTTGAACGGGGCGCTCTCCGGAATGATGGGAACGAGATAGCTCATGCGGCCGCGAGCGCCTTCAGCTCATCGACCGAATATCGCGCGGCGAAGCTGTGGAAGGTTTCGTCGCCGTGCCGTTCAGCCAGGTAGACCCGCAACAGGCTTTCGACCCGTGCCGGGACCTCGGCCATCGGCACGGTCGGGAAAATCTCGCGGGCGAGCCGTTGCTCGCCGCCGGCGCCGCCGCCGACCGAGATCGAATAGCCTTCGATCATGTCGTCGCCGACCGTGGTGCCGAGCAGGCCGATGTCGGCGACGAGATGCTGCGCGCAGGAATTGGGACAGCCGGTGAGGGTGATGCTCACGGGCTGGTCGAGGGTCAGGCGGCGCTCCAGCTCGTCGGCGAGGAGGAGCGCCTGGCCCTTGGTGTCGGTCGCAGAGAATTTGCAGCCGGTGTTGCCGGTGCAGGCGACGAGCGCGCCGCGGATCGCGCTGGTCTTGGCGGCGAGGCCGAGCACTTCAAGCGCCGCCTCCGCCGCCGCGACGCGCGCCGCGGAAATGTCGGTGAGGATCACGTTCTGCCACACGGTTAGCCGCAGCGCGCCGCCGCCGAATTGCGCCGCGATGTCGCCGAGGCCGCGAAGTTGCGCCGCGGTCAGGCGGCCGACCGGCACGGCGACGCCTAGATAGCACAGCCCATCCTGCCGTTGCGGATGGGCGCCGATATGGCCCTGCCTGGCGATCGGCCCGCGCGGCAGGCAGGCGTCGCGCGGCATGCGGACGAACGGCGCGCCGCGCTCTTTCTCGACGGCGGCGAGAAATTTCTCGATGCCCCAATCCTGAAGCAGATATTTCAACCGCGCGCGCTTTCGGTCGGTGCGGTCGCCGTACGCAATGAAGACGCGCACCACCGCGATCGCCGCCGTGAGACATTCTTCCGGCTTGAGGATCATGCCGCAATCGCGCGCGAAATCGCCGTGCCCGGTGACGCCGCCGAGCAACATGCGGAAATGAACGCCTTCGGGCACCGCCGCGCCCGGCGCCATGCGCACCGCGGCGAAGCCGATATCGTTCGTGTCTTCGAGCGCCGTGACCTGGCCGCCGCCGTCGAAGGCGATGTTGAACTTACGGGGCAGGCCATAGAGCTCGCGGTGATTCAGAATGTAATGATGCAGTTCGCGCACCAGCGGGCGGGTGTCGATCAGTTCCTGCGGATCGACGCCGGCGATCGGGCTGCCGGTGAGGTTGCGGATATTGTCCGCGCCGGCACCGCGCGTCGTCAGGCCAAGTTCCTGGATACCTTCGAGCAGTTCCACGATGCCGTTCGGCATCACCTGGCGCATTTGCAGATTGGCGCGCGTGGTCACATCGACGGCGCCGCCAGCCCAACGTTCGGCGAGCGCGGCGAGGCCGCGCGCCTGGTTGGCCGAGAGCTGACCGTTTGGAATCCTCAGGCGGCACATGAACGCGCTTTGCGTCGGCGCGGCATAGAACAAGCCGAAGAACTTGTGCCGGAAGATGTCGGTGCCCTTGGGGAAGCGGCCCTCGGCCGCTTCGGCCAGGAACTCGTCCCACATGTCCAGCGGATGCGAGGCGCGCTTCGCTTCCTCCTCGGCGGTGAGCTTCCTGCCCGCGGCGATGAAGCGATCCTGGGCCGCGCGATGAATATCGTTGCCGACGGGCGCCGACGCCCCGACGACCGGTGGGGCGCCTTGTCCGCGCCGCGCCGCGATGCCGCTCAGGAACCCGTCGAGATACTGCTTCTGCGCGTCCGTGAAATCTTGATCCGCCATGCCGACCGCCGGTTACGGCGTAGGATTAGCAAGCGCGGTGCCAACGGCGCTCCAGTCTCAACCGATTGTACTTCCCAGGAAATGCTGGGCCCATTCTGCAACAGTAATATTGCGATGCACAATAATATGACATTACTGCTCGTTCCGAGTGCAGCGATGAACAGCAACCCCTTAATATCGATGACGAATCGGGCCTCGCTGCTGGCATGTTCCTTGCGCCCAACAGCGCGACCAGCCCCTGCGCGAGGACCGCCTCATGTATCTCGACACCGTCGATCAACTGGCGGAGACCGCCGCCGCCAAGGCCGCTTTCCTCAAGCGTAACGCCGGCGGATTTTTCGTCTCCTCGATGATGGCCGGCGCGTTCGTCGGGCTCGGCATCATCCTGATCTTCTGCGTCGGGTCGGACGTCGATCCTGCCTATCGCGCGCTAATCATGGGCTGTTCCTTCGGCATCGCGCTGACCCTGGTGATTTTCGCGGGGTCCGATCTCTTCACTGGCCACACCATGTTCATGACGCACGGCGTGCTGCGAAAGAAGGCGACCCTGTCCGATCTCGCCGCGACCTGGACCATGTCGTGGGTCGGCAATCTCGTCGGCTGCATCGCGCTGGCAGCGGTGTTCGTGTGGGGCGGCGGCGGCGCGATGCTGCATTCGAAGAGCCAGTTCCTGATGACCGTCGCCGCGGCGAAGATGAACGCGCCGGTGCTGTCGCTGCTGGCGCGTGCGGTGCTGTGCAATTGGCTCGTCTGCCTCGCGATCTGGATGTCGGCGCGCACCACCAACGACGCCGCCAAGTGCATCCTGATTTTTTGGTGTCTGTTCGGCTTCATCGGCAGCGGCTACGAGCACTCCGTCGCCAACATGACGCTGCTGATCATTGCATTGTGGGGACCCCACCCCGACACCGTGACCTGGGCCGGCCTCGGTTACAACCTCCTATGGGTGACGATCGGCAACATCATCGCCGGCGCCGGCATCATGGGCCTCGGCTATTGGTACATTTCGCGCCCGGCGCCCGAACCGGCGATCGATCCGCGCGCCGCCGTCGACGCCGCGGAGTGATGGTGCGTCGGCTCCACAGACGTTCCAGGCGACGTCAAGGTCTGTCCAAATCAAAGTCCGGAAAGGCACCAAATGGCGCTGCGCGGTGACTCACTGAGGGTCCGCAGTGTGGGGTTGACCTGACCTTCTGCGATAGCGGTGCGACGGCAGAGGGTGAAGCCGAAGCAGACATCACATCAAGTACACTCACCCGATCCCCCTCGAATGCAAGATCGGGAATTAATGAATTCGTCCTCAGATCGAGAGCGTCCGTTGACCGGCTACCGTTTGTCCGGGGCCACACCATGAAAGATACACGTAACGCCAAGTGAGTGTCCGCCTGCTCCCTTTGATCGCCACACCGCCAGGCCGCGTTCGGCTGAAAGGTATTGCCGCGGTAGGCGAACACTGAACACAATTAGAAAAAAAAGGGGCCGTGAGGCCCCTTAGTTTCATGCTCGACGTCGCAGGTTAGAAATCGGCGTATTTCGCGGCGGTGCAATTGCCACAACACCACGGATAGGACCAGTCGGCGACCTTGCCGTGGTCCTCGGGAAGATAGGTGCTCCAGGGCTGCGGCATTAGCGCGGTCTTGCTCTTGTAGACGACGTTGAACTGACCGTTGGCCTGGATTTCGCCGATCATCACCGGCTTGGTCAGATGATGGTTCGGCTGCATCACTTCGACGAAACCCGACGGCGCCTTGATCTTCTGTCCGATCATTGCCTGGCGCACCGCGTCGACATCGGTCGTGCCGGCTTGCTCCACGGCGTGGGCCCACATGTGGAACAGGATGTACTCGGCTTCCATCGGGTCGTTGGTCACCGCCTTCGGATTCTTGATGTAAGCGTGCCACGCGCTGATGAAGGCCTTGTTCTCGGGCGTCTTGACCGATTCGAAATAGGCCCATCCGGCGAGATGCCCGACTAGGTTCTTGGTGGCGATGCCGACGAGCTCCTCCTCGCCCATCGAGAAGCCGATCACCGGAATGTCAGTCGCCTTCACGCCTTGATTGGCGAGTTCCTTGTAGAACGGCACATTGGCGTCGCCGTTGATGGTGGAGATCACGGCGGTCTTCTTGCCCGCTGAGCCGAAGGCCTTGATCGCCGCCACTTCGGTTTGCCAATCTGAGAAGCCGAACGGCGTGTAGTTCTCGCGGATATCGGCGTCGGTGAAGCCCTTGGCGTGGAGCACCGCGCGAATGATCTTGTTGCTGGTGCGGGGATAGACGTAATCGGTGCCTTCGAGCACCCAGCGTTTGACGCTCCCGCCGTCCGGGCTCATCAAATATTCGACGGTGGGTACCGCCTTGTTGCTGGGCACCGAGCCACCGTAGAAGACGTTGTACGATGCTTCCTCGCCCTCGTATTCGAGCGGGTAGAACAACAGCCCGTTGAGCTCCTCGAACACCGGCAGCACCGACTTCCGCGACACCGAGGTCCAGCAGCCGAACACCGCCACGACCTTGTCTTTCGAGATCAGTTCTCGGGCCTTCTCGGCGAAGAGCGGCCAGTTCGACGCCGGGTCGACGACCACTGGCTCGACCTTCTTGCCCAACAACCCGCCGTGAGCTTTGAGTTCGTCGATCTGCCACAGCATCAAATTCTTCAGGATGGTCTCGCTGATCGCCATCGTGCCGGACAGCGAGTGCAGAATCCCGACCTTGATCGTGTCCCCGGCTTGCGCCGGCATCGTACTGGCGCCGCCGAGGGCGACAAGCCCGATCGCGGCAAGGAACCAGGAACGGCGTAAGAATGTCATAAGTCACCTCCTTGTCGTCCAGTTCCCGCCCTTGGGAACCGAAGAGCGCGCGGCGCTCGGTTGACGGCGACACTGCGCGCCGCCCTGATTTCGGCAAAGGGCCGCGGCGCGAAAATGGGATGGCGCCAGCGCGCAGGCCGGTTTTCAGCCGGCCACGCCATGTGCCGCCCGCGCGGCAATCAGAAAATTCATTTTTTAAGCTGGCTTTGCTTGCGAAACGGGCATGCGGCAACGGTTTGATGCTTCGATGGAGCCAGTTGTTTCCAAATCAATGAGGCCAGTTCTCGGGGCCGGCACGGAAATCCGCGCAAATTTTTTGCCAAACTCCTTCGCGGATACTTGGCGACACCCGAATTTCCCTTCTTTTGCGCGGCATCGCCCTTGCAGGGCCTAACTGGAACCATGGCCCGACGGTAGCGCGATAATGCAGATTCCCGTCCTTCTCGATCGCTCGCAAGATGCCTCGCTGACCGAACAATTGGCGGAGCAATTGCGCAACGCCATCCGGCAGGGTCGGATCGCGTCCGGTACTCGTTTGCCGTCATCCCGCCAGCTATGCGAACAGCTTGAGATTTCGCGCAACACGGTGGTCCGTGCCTATGAACAGCTCGCGATGGAGGGCTATGTCGATTCCCGCCCCGCCTCCGGCATGTTCGCGGCGCTGCATCCGCCCGACGAACTGACGCCGCCGCGCGATGGCAGCGCCGACCAACTACCGGATAGGGGCCGCGCGGTCGATATGCCGATGCCGCTGTTGTCGCCGCGCGCACCGATGTTGGCGGCACAGCACCGTGGCCGCATCTCGTTCGATTTTTTCCCCGGCAGGCCGAACCCGGCGCTGTTTCCAATCAAGATCTGGCGCCGGCTGATCCATACCGCGCTGTCGCACGGCGGGGCGATCGGCCTGTCCGATTATGGCGATGCGGGCGGCTTGCCGGCACTGCGCTCCGCGATCGCACATCATCTCGCGGCAGCGCGCGGCGTGATCGCTGACCCGTCGCAGATCGTGATCGTCGCCGGCGTTCAGGAAGGCATCAACATTGCGGCGCGCCTGTTCCTGGCGCCCGGCACCGTCGCCGCGATGGAGACGCCATGCTATCAGGGCGCCGCGTTCGCGTTCGAGGCGGCGGGCAGCGCGCTTGCGAGCGTGCCGGTGGATGAGGACGGGCTGATTCCCGAGGACCTGCCCAAGCGGCCTGCGGCGTTGCTTTATCTCACCCCGTCGCACCAATATCCGACCGGGCACACCTTATCGCTCGCGCGTCGTCATGCGGTGATCGCTTGGGCGCGGCGCACCGGCTGCTATATCCTCGAAGACGACTACGGCGGCGATTTCCGTTACGAGGGCTCGCCGTTGCCCGCAATCGCCGGGATGGCGCCCGATTGCGCCATCCATCTCGGCACGTTCTCGACGTCGCTGGGCGCGGGCCTGCGGCTTGGCTACGTGGTGGTGCCGCCGCATCTGGCGGAAGCGGCGCGCCAAACCAAAATGCTGCTCAACGGCGGCAATCCGTGGCTTGAGTAGGCAGCGCTTGCCGAGATGATCCGCAGCGGCAGCTATGCCGCGCATCTTACCCGGATCCGCGCGCATTACCGTGAAAATCGCGATTGTCTGCTCGCTTCGTTGCGCCGTCATTTCGGCGAGGTCGCGATCAGCGGCGACACGGCCGGCCTGCATGTCTTTTGGGAATTGCCGCCGGGCGTGCCCGACGCCGCGACGCTCGAAGGCTTGGCGCGACGCACGCGCGTCGGGGTTTATTCGCTCCGCTCCGCCGCCGCGCATGAGCCGCAGCCTTCAGCCCTGTCGCGACGTGGCATCGTGTTTGGCTACGCGTCGCTGACGCCGCGCCAGATCGAACAAGGCATCGCGCGCCTGTCGGACGCAATCGACGAGGCCCTCGACAACGAGCCGGCCTTCCTAAGCGAGCTTCTGGTCAACGCGCCGATTTCGCTGCGCGCGCTGGCGCGGCCGTCGGTCGTGCGTCGCCCGCATCTGGCCCCCCAATTTCGTCAGCGACCGGCTCTACACGCCGTCCCGCCGCGTCAGGCACCGTCATGGGCAAATGTCACCGCGGAAGGCGCCATCGGTATGCCCATCGTGTCCGGCATCTATCGCTATCCGATCAAGGGTCTCAGTCCGCAGCCGTTGACGGGCGTCGCGCTGGAAGCGAACAAGCCGTTTCCATTCGACCGCGTGTTCGCCCTGACGCGGCCCGGCGTGCCGATCGATCCCGACGAGCCGAAATGGGCCAAGAAGGGCCTATTCATCATGCTGATGCTTGAGGAGCAATTGGCGCAGGTGCAGACGCATCTCGACATCGACACGTTGCGCCTCACCGTCGCCGCCAAGGGCGAAGAGCTGCTTGCGGCCGATCTCGACAGCGAAGCCGACCGCGCCGAGGTTGAGCGGTTCTTTCAGCGCCTGGTGGCGAAGCTGGCGGTGCCGCCGCGGCTGGTGCGGGCGCGCGGCGGGCATTTCATGGACAAGCCCGACAACGTGATGTCGCTGATCAATCTCGCGACGGTGCGCAGCCTCGAGGAATTGTGGGGCTACAAGATCGACCCACTGCGCTTCCGGGCGAATTTCTACATCGACGGCGCGCGGCCGTGGCAGGAGTTCGACTGGATCGGCAGCGACATCAGGCTCGGCGACGCGGTATTCCGCGTCGACCGGCGCAACGGCCGGTGCAGCGCCACCAACGTCGATCCGCGCACCGGGGTGCGCGATCTCGACATACCCGGCTCGCTTCGCGCCTCGTTCGGGCACAAGGATCTCGGCGTCTATCTGGTGGCGCGCCGGGGTGGCAAGGTCGTGATTGGCGATCAGGTCGATTGCCCCGACGGTGCCATTCCGGGGGAGGCGGCGACGCCGGGTGCCGCAACGCCGGCGGCCGGACACCGCAGCTTTATCTGCCGCGGCTGTTATTTTATTTACGACGAAGCCCAAGGCGTACCGCAGCAGGCTATTCCGCCCGGCACGCAATTCGCCGCGCTCGCCGACACTTGGCGCTACCCCGATTCCGGTACAGACAAATCCACGTTCCGGCCGCATTCGGTCACCGCATCAATTTCATCGCCATAAGTGATTTGCGGGGCGAGTTTTTTACGCCTTATTAGATCCTATCCAATCGCCCGTAGCATCGGCGATCCAAAGAAATGTCGCCTACGGCACCGAGCTGGTATGCGGTCGACATGTTCTGAAGGTCAGCTGTATGGGGTTGACCTGACTCGCTCGGAACAATCGTTTCGTGACCCGAATTCGGACCAACGATCACTCGTCATTTCGATCGAATCAAGCGATTGCTCGGCTGCTCAATGAGCGCAACAGCGCCAAGGATCTAGCCTTGAGAGACGCCGGCAATTCGTTCCAAATTCGCCCTCGAGGCTTCAGCTTCGGCCTCAGTCGGAAATTCGCCGGTTGTGCGTTGCGAGCCATCGACGTTTTTGGCCACGACTACAAACATGTCGGCCCGTTTTCGCTCTACGCGATATGTGAGGTGTGCCATTCTTCAAACATAGCATCTGGTGCGGGAGCTTCAACATGCGAAACCTTATTATTATTATTATGCCTTGCTACTCCGAACAATAGTTCTAATGTCTGTCTTGCGTATCTTGATGATAATATTTTGTATTATATTTCCAATCAATTTCGATACATGGGATCATATTCTGAGGCTCTAACAAGCGTCCAGAGCGAAAGAGAATGGCGGCCGATTTGCAAATCTGTACGTGTTGCTTTTAGCAAGGATAAGCCGGAATGAACGTGGCCGACGAACGCAGCGCCGCCGGAGCCGCCGCCGAGCCATCAGCTATTGGCCAAAACCAAAAAAAAGACCGAACGTCTTTCGGCGCGGGATATTGCACGCAATGCCGAGCTCAAGATAAAGTGCCCACTTGCGTGGGCTCCGTTTGGCGAGGGATGCTGCGCTGAAGGAAGAAGAGGCTGTTAAGTCGGCTGCAAAACGCGCCAAGTCTGGTCACTGATCGGGCGAAAAAAAGCGCTTTTCCGGCTTCGGGGGATCGGCTCAAGGAGTGACTAGCGGCGGTGCGGTACAGTGTTAGCGAGGAAGCGGATTTTACGAGTTTGGTGAGCACGTCTGCAGAGCGCCAACTTTGGTGTGCCGTGCTCGATCGCGCACTTCACGACGCGGTTGATCGGATCACCGATGTCCAGGGGCCAAGGGCGCGCGATACCGTGCGCGACGAGGCGCGTCAGTGGTTCGTTCTAAATGGCATGGAATTCCAAGTCGCTTGCGACTTAGCGGGATACGATCCTGACTATCTACGGTCTCGAATTTTACCGCTGATCGGTAAGTGGACGGCCGAGCGCAAGGCTACCGATGCAACCGCCACCTTGACTAAGAGCGAGCGAACGGATGGGTAGAGGTTACGATTTTCGCACGCCAAGACGCCGCGGCTTCGATGACGATATGTTCTCGCCTCGTGACGCACGAGATGGCGGATCGCGACCGTTTCTGCGGGGCGCGTCATCCCAGGACGAGGGTCCGCCCACGGAGGCGCTCGTCAAATGGTTCAATCCTGCGAAGGGCTTCGGTTTCGTCACTCCGACCAATGGGACGGGTGACGTTTTTCTGCACATCTCCGTGCCGCGGGCCGCGGGCCGCGACGCGGTTTTGCCTGGCGCTAAATTGCGCGCCCATGTGGGGCCGGGGCCGAAAGGCCCTCAAATCACACGCATAATCGAGATCGACGAAAGCGGAGCGACAGCGGAACCATTGCGTCGTGGTTCAATGTCGACAAAGGATTTGGCTTTGTCGGTGTTGGCGATGGTGGCAAGGACGTCTTCGTCCATATTTCCGTTTTGGAGCGAGCCGGGCTGAACAACCTCACCGAAGGCCAGCAGGTTTCGGTGCGTTTTCTTGGAGACACCGAAAGGACGCGACGCGTTGTCGATCGCTTACGGCTAATGCACCTTCTGAAAGGCGCAAAGGACTTGCGCAACGTTAGAGTTGGGCGAACGAGCCCTTGGAGGCCCTAATGGAGTTGGAGCCAAGCGGTGGCGTAACGCAGTTCAGCGCGAGAGACGAGTGGCGTTCAGCTACAGTCACTGAGTGAAGTTTTGCCACGATTGGGCGGTGCAGCCGCGGAAATCCGGTGCCTGATCGATTTGTTGCCAGGCGAAGCTTTGCAGGACATGGGATGATCAGGCAGGTGATAGAGAATTTCCGCGGTCGTTAGGCTGTTGGGGAAATTTGGCAGAGCGATCGGCGGCATGGCGACGTTCAGCTAATGCAAATCACGCAAAGTGCAGGCCACGCCTGGCAAAATCTGTGCAAATTCGTTTTCTTTTCAATAGCATAACAGCAACTGGGGGCTGAGTGCTAATCGTCGTGACCCTCACCGGAACTGAATCCTTTTCCGTCTCGCCTTGACCTCGACTGGCGGTCTCCCCTTATATGTTTAGCGCTCGGCGGAAGAGAGTGCTAATTGCCCGTCAGCCGACCGATCCCGCCTTTCATCTGAGGAGCGTTCAATTATGGAGATTTGTGCATGAAGTTCAGGCCATTGCAGGACCGCGTCCTGATCCGCCGCATCGAGTCCGAGGACAAAACCGCGGGCGGCATCATCATTCCCGACACCGCCAAGGAAAAACCCCAGGAAGGCGAGGTCGTGGCGATCGGCCCCGGCTCGCGTGCCGAGGACGGCACGGTTCATCCGCTCGACGTCAAGGCGGGCGATCGGATTCTGTTCGGCAAATGGTCGGGCTCGGAGATCAAGCTCGACGGCGAAGAGCTCATCATCATGAAGGAATTGGACATTCTCGGCGTGCTCGAAGGTTCCGGCGCCATCAAGCGGAAAGCCGCCTAACAAGGCGCATGGAGATACCAAGTCATGGCAGCAAAAGACGTCAGGTTTCATGGCGATGCGCGCGAGCACATGCTCCGCGGCGTCGACATTCTCGCCAACGCGGTCAAGGTGACACTCGGCCCCAAGGGCCGCAACGTCGTACTTGATAAGAGTTATGGCGCGCCACGCATCACCAAGGACGGTGTCACCGTCGCGAAGGAGATCGAGCTCAGCGACAAGTTCGAAAACATGGGCGCGCAGATGCTGCGCGAGGTCGCGAGCAAAACAAGCGATCTCGCCGGGGACGGCACCACCACTGCGACGGTGCTGGCCCAAGCCATCGTCCGCGAGGGCGTGAAGTCGGTCGCGGCGGGCCTCAACCCGATGGACCTGAAGCGCGGCATCGACATGGCGGTGGAAGCGGTCGTCGAGGACGTAAAGAAGCGCTCCAAGAAGGTATCGACCAATGCCGAAATCGCTCAGGTCGGTACCATCGCGGCCAATGGCGAGACCGACATCGGCAACAAGATCGCTGAGGCGATGCAAAGGGTCGGTAATGAAGGCGTGATCACGGTCGAAGAGGCCAAGGGCCTGGAGACGGAGCTAGACGTTGTCGAGGGCATGCAGTTCGACCGCGGCTATCTGTCGCCGTATTTTATCACCAACGCCGAGAAAATGATTTGCGAGCTTGAGAATCCGTACATTCTTCTCCACGAAAAAAAACTTACCAATCTCCAGCCATTGCTGCCAATCCTCGAAGCGGTCGTGAAATCGGGTCAGCCTCTCCTGATTGTCTCTGAGGATATCGAAGGCGAGGCCCTTGCCACGCTCGTCGTCAACAAGCTGCGTGGCGGCCTCAAGGTCGCGGCGGTGAAGGCGCCAGGCTTCGGCGATCGCCGCAAGGCGATGTTGGAGGATATCGCGATCCTGTCGAGCGGCCAGCTCATCAGCGAGGATCTCGGCATCAAGCTCGAGAACGTCACGCTCGACATGCTGGGTAAGGCGAAGCGGGTGCGCATCGAGAAGGAAAACACGACGATTATCGACGGCGCCGGCAAGAAGAAGGACATCGAGGGCCGCATCGCCCAGATCAAGGCACAGATCGAAGAGACCACCTCTGATTACGATAAAGAGAAGCTGCAGGAGCGGCTAGCGAAGCTCGCCGGCGGCGTCGCGATTATACGCGTCGGTGGCAACACCGAGGTCGAGGTGAAGGAGCGCAAGGATCGTGTCGACGACGCGATGCACGCGACCCGCGCCGCGGTCGAGGAAGGCATCGTCCCTGGCGGCGGCGTCGCGCTGTTGCAGGCTGCCAAGTGCTGGCGAAGCTCAAGTACGACAATGACGATCAGCGGGTCGGCATCGAGATCGTGAAGCGGGCGCTCCAGGCGCCGGCACGGCATGATCGCCGAGAATGCCGGCACCGACGGCTCGATCGTGATCGGTAAGATCCTCGAGAGTAACAACGCCAATTACGGCTTCGACGCTCAGTCCAGCACCTACGTCGATATGGTGAGGGCGGGCATCATCGACCCGACCAAGGTGGTGCGTTGCGCCTTGCAGGACGCGGCCTCGGTCGCGGGCCTGTTGGTGACGACCGAAGCCATGGTCGCCGAGAAGCCCGAGAAGAAGCCGCAGATGCCCGCGGCGGGGCGGCGGCATGGGCGGCATGGACGGGATGGACTTCTAAGTCCCGCTCCACGGTACCGACGAAGAAGGGCCGCGGTTCGCCGCGGCCCTTCTTCGGTGGCTCTCCTGCGCAATCGTGGCCCGCAACCAGAAGGCCGGAGGCCAAGCTGAATTTCCGCTTCGCCAGCATTTGCAAACTGCGGCCTAACGTCTCTTTTTTTGGCCCGACCCTGCCGTAAGAAGGCGGGCGGAGCATTTCTGCCCTGCCCGAGTATTTCAAGCGTCAACCGGTTCCGTTATTGCGAGCGCGTCATCCACCTCAAT
>CAWKOL010000007.1:0-6828 GCA_963851285.1 uncultured Alphaproteobacteria bacterium | reverse complement strand
CATCAGCCCGCGCTGCAACGCCCAATTGCCCCGCAGTGCATATACCTTGCCATCGCGCGCCAGGTGATCGGGGCGTGACTGATAGCTCGGCCGCGGGCGAATATGGTTCCACCGGACTGCCAATGCCCCGCCATCTGTCGCGACGATCTCGTTCAGCGCGGCAACGAACTTGGCCGCCTGATCCGTGCTGACGCGACGCGCCTCGAAGGACTGTCCCGCCAGCGCCTTCCGGATATCCGACTTGATGACATTGCGCTGAGCGTCCTCGTCACCGCCAGCCGGCACGCTGCTGGCCCAGCCGGTGAACCGGCGGAGTGCCGTATCGATTGCGGCGGCGCGGTTCAGCTTGACGAGCTGCGCGCCGGCGAGTACGCGCCTGCCCAATTCGTCGCGCAAATGCGGTTTCAAGCGTTCAAATCGAAACCTGCCGACCGGCGCATGTTCGCGCAGCAATCCGTCGCGCTCGACCAGCCGCACGTAGATCGCGCCGAGCGTCGCGCGCAACTGGCGCGTCAGTTCTTCGTCGCTAATGAGGTCGCGTTCGGCGGCATGCCGGATTTCGTCGAGCCAATGGCTCAGCCGGTCTTCGGAGTCGTAACCGTAGGTCGCAAAGTCGGCGACGGCCGCGGTGATGGTTTCGTAAAACGTCGGCGCGCTATTGCCTCTGGACCGCACGCTCGCCGCGCCCCTTCAGAAAATCGACGAATGCGACAATCGACTCCGCTGCGTCGGTCGATGCAAACGGATGCCGCGGATGGGACGCTCCTTCTTCTTCGGCCAGTTGGCCGGGCTGCCGGGCGGCGGCCGATGCCTCCTGTTCAAAGGACGCCCGCAAGTCGTCAAAATCGAAATCCAGATGCGCGCCCTCGAACATGTGTTCCATCGAATTCAGATTGTCGGTTACCCAGCGGATCAGCGCCGCCGTGCTCGCAGGCGAACGCTCGAACAGGGGCGCCAACACCTGCACTGCGGCGATGACGGACTCGACTTTCGCCTTGTCGACCTGGATCAAGTCGCTCGGCTGTTCCTTGATCAGGCTCGGCCATGTCGCCGCGAAGCTGTTGCGCCACTCCTGGAACGCCACCTCGTAATCGACCGATCGGTAATCCTTGGAATAGCGGTCCTGTATCGTGGCGTAGAATTCGGGAGACCACGCGCGGCGCATGACGATCTCGTCGGCCCAGCGGTAATCAGCCGCCATTTCAATGCGCACGCGATCGATATACTGCGCGACAGCATATGCGTCTTGCGTGCCTTCGCCGAAACCCTCGACGTAGGATTTCGCCGTGAGGAGTTTGGCCGGCAAGTCGGCTGCCGTCGCGATGTTCTTTATGATGTTGTTCCGCGCCTCGCGCATGCTTGCGTCGACGTTGCGCAGGTTCAGTGACTCGACGGTCTCGGTGATGCCGATTGATAACACGTCGTTCGTCTTCCCCTGCCGCAGCAGGGCGCGTTTGACCGCCTGCATCGATGCCATGACGCGGTCCACTATGCTCCCGGCCGACTCCATCTTGGCGACGATCAGGCCGGCCTTTCGGCTCACCATGTCGTCTGTAATCATTGTCTGCAGCATCGATTTCAGCGGGTAGAGGCAGCGCGAAAACGAACTGCGACCGGAATAGGCATATGCCGATCCCGTCCAACTCAGATAGATGCTCTCTTCGTTCTGCGCGATCCGGACCCGGCTGCGGTTCCACAATTGCCCGGCGACGATCACATCGCGCGGTTTCTGGAACTGCGGACTGTTCGGGTTCTGATCGACGATCAAGCCTGGGATGTTCAGCGGGTCGAAGATGTTGAAGAACAGATCGGACTTCCACAACGTTTTGAGATCGATCGGTTCTTCGAGCGGCTTGCCTCTCTCGCCGCATCCGACGCCGGCGAGGCCGTAGACGCGCGCTTGCGAACGCAAGTTAAGCAGAACCCGCGACATCTCCAGCGCGTTCCACACCTCCTTGAAGCGCTCGACGAGCGCTTCTTCCGGCCCGACGGCGACCGCAATCTCACGATCCTGGCTCTGCGCCAGGCGGATCGGCGACTCCACGATCTTTGCGCCGAAAACATGCGACACGTAGATCGCTTTGCAGACTTCGTACGACGGCGGGTCACCGGGCAAAAGGTCATCACACTCAAGAATCATCCTGAGCGATGCCGTAAGCGGTGTGGAGGCAGTCCCTAGATTGGCCACTTACGCTGTTATTCCCCTTGCGGCCTCACCGCCTCGATCGCCCAGGTCGCATATCGCGGCAGCTTCCGTGCCGCAGCCAGCGCATCCGCCGGCGTCGGATAGTCGCGTGCCACCGTTCGCGTAAGACCGTTTGACCGTTCCGCTCGCCATCCCTCGGCGATTAAGCGTTCCGTGCGCTCGACCGGCAGGACCGCGACGACGCTGCGGAACGTCCCATCAGGATCGTACGTCACAACGGCCCGTCCGGTGACAGTCTGCCATTACCGACCCTTGTTCCCTATGGCCGGCTTCGGCGTTGCCGGGCGCGGCGGACGCGCCGATGCCTCGTCGAGGCCAAGCACGATGCCAAGCAAATACGCCGCTGTCGTTGCGTCGTCCGGATCGCGCGGCGTGCCGCGGAAGGTTCGCGCCGGACACGGCACGGTCGGCGGCCCGTCGGCGCCCCGGGGGCGCGCTTTCTCGGTCGCGAGCTCGGACCATCCGACATCGCCGACCCGCATGAAGACGGACGCGGCGCGCCAGAGCTGGTTCCATGCTTCCGGCCTTGCCAGATGCTCCGGCACCGGTCGCGTGTCGAAGCCGCGATCGGCGAGCGTGCGCGCCAGTGCCAGATCCTCGACGAGGACGCCGAGCGATCCATACCGCGCCCGGCAGTCCTGCCCCAGCTCGGACAGGCGATCTTCCGCGTGTCGCCATACCGACGGAACGAGTTGTGACACATCATAATCGAGGAGGACCAGCGGTCGCACCGTCGGCTGGTAGCGGGTCCGTGCCCAATAGAAGATCGCTACCTCGTCGACCGCGCACGATGCGGTCGCGTACATCGCATCGCAGAAATTCACGCGGCCACCCGCACCACCGGGATGTCGTCTTCTGACCACAGCGCGGGGTAGCGGTCACCCGCCACCATGACCAGCGCACCGGCTACGGCATTGACGATATCGTCATGCGCGCCGCGCGGATGATCCACCAAATCCCGGCCGCCACGCGCCGTGCGCCGCTCCAGCCCGCATGCCTGCGACGCCAGTCGCGGCAGGTCGAGCAACTCGCAGGAACGCCCGGTCACCATCGGCAGCCACGCCTGATATATTTCCGATTTCGGCCGCTCGCACGGCACGTAAGCGACACCACGGTTGCGAAACTGTTCCGCCGGCCATTCGTTTGCGTAACGGTCGCCCTCTACCGACGTGACGCCGTACGGCTCCAGGCGGTGGCAGAAATCGGCCACCGTCGTTTCCGGCGAGAATGGCGCCCTGACCTCAACCATGAGATCAAGGATCGCTCGCTGGGTCGCGTCCCGGTGCGCCACGGCCAGCGTCATCGAATCAGTGAGCCCCCCGGAGGGATCGACGAAGGCGCGATATTGGACGCCGCGGATTGGCGGCAGTTCCGTGCGGCCTACAGCAACAACCGCATCGTATGCTTCGCGTGTGAGAAACGCCGCGACATCCGTGCGGAACTCGGCGCCGTATTCTGCGGCAGCCGCCTGCGGATCTTCCTCGTATTTTCGATCAATCTCCTCGCGATCAACCGAAGGGTGCATGTACACCGTCGGCGCCCGCCAGACGAGCGGACCGCCATCCTGGCCGTACCAGCGCTGATAGCGCTCCCACAAGATCCCCTTGCGACCATAAGGCGACGATGCCCCGATCAGCAGCCGGTTCGGAATCGTCAGCATGGCCGGCACAAGCGAATTGATGATCTCCGCATCCGGATTGGCGGATTCCTCGTCCGGCGGCCAGAATGCAATTTCATCGCACAGGCTGGCGATCACGGTGCGCGACCGCACCGCGCGGATCGATGCGGTGCCGATCTCGACCGTTACGCCCCCGACGAGATCAACCGACTCGACCAGCGCGCGCTCCACCAGCGGCGACAGACGCGGATCACGCAGGGCGCCCTTGGCGTAGCGCATGATCTGTTGCGCCTGGCTGCGATCGGCCGCCAACACCAGGATAAAGCCACGCTCCCCCAAGCGCAGATACGGCGTCACATCCTCGCAACAAGCGAGGTAGACCGCCACCATCGCGGCCCATAACGACTTTCCGCCACGGCGTCCCGCGATCGTCCAGATTTCCCGTTGTCGGGTATCGGGGGGATTGATGCGTCCCGTGCATTCGCGATATGCGGCGAGTTCGGCATCGGTCATCGGCAGCGCGAACGCGGCTTTGGTCAGCGCCCGCCATGCGCACCAATCGGCGCTATGCCATTCCGGTATCAGCTCGCCGATGAATTCGACCGGGCGCCCGGCATAGGACCGCGCCCATCGCCGCGGATCGTCAGCCACCTGCGCCCTCAGTCGCTTGCGCTTCTCCTCCGCGCACTTCCGCAGCCATTTGCGGATCGTCGGACTCAGGTCCGGCATCGCGGTTGCCGTCGTCGCCGTTGTCACTCAAGTCCTCGAACTCCACATCGACCGTGATCCCATACGCCGTCAGCGTCCGGTCCAGCTGTTCGACCGACATCTGCGCGGGGTCCAGCGGGACCGGCGGTTCGGTCGGGAACATGCCGAGGTGACGCCCGATGTAATCGTCGAATTCCTTGCGTTGGCGCAGGTTGAGCTTGAACGCGCCGTCGCGTGTGATTTCGGCGCCCTGGTATATGTATCGCGCGCCGGGACTCAGCTTTGTCGTGTCGCGCACGACGCCGCGCGGATCGCCGTACCCGCCGCATTCCGGGCAGTCATGGTCCGAGTTCGCCAGTGCCGTCGCCCGCGTGCCGTACGTGTCGACCATATCGGCGGTCGCCGCGAACTCGCGCCGGTCGTCCGGATCGAGTGTCGCCTGGTCGCGGCGATGCAATTCGGCAATCCACCACGCCCGTGACCGCATCGGATCACGCGAGCGATCCCAGCGCTCATATCCGTCGCCATCGAACATCGTCCGCCGCTCGGGTGGCAGCTTGTACTGTCGCCGCACATGCTCTTGTTCGGCCCGGTGCATCTCGCTCAGCGAGTATTGCTTATGGTGATCCGTGCCCCAACAAAAGGCGCAACAGCCGCAGATGATCGAGAAAAATTCGTTGTAGTCGACTCGTCGTGCGCGCTCCCAGATGCGTACGATCTTGTCGCAGCTGATCTCCTCGCGGAACCGCTCGGTGCGGCGCGCCAGGACGCCGTGGAGCGCCAGCATCGCGGCCGGCTTGCGCATGATGGCCGCGCCATGGTCGCGCGTCGGATACCCGGCTCGCAGCGCTGCGGCGCCAAAGTCCAGTATCGGGTCCTGCGCGACCTCGAATATGAATTCGCGTTCCGCCGGGGTCAGCTTGGCCGGAACGAGCGCGGCGCCGCTCGGATCGTAACGCAGTGAGCGTCGGGAGCCGGGGCGCGACGCGTGTTGCGGGCGGGGCTGTTTGGAGCGACGCGGCATGATCCGAAGCTAGGGTTTTGTCACCATGGCGCGATCGCCCATGGTCCCGCGCCGAAAATCAAGGGAATTATATACATGACTTCTCGCGCGGCTCATCCGACGAAGCAGCCGCAGCCGCCGATTTCAAACATGTCAATCTGCGCGCCGGCCTCGATACGTTCCCGGAGCACGCGGAGCGTCAGCGGTTTTTTGATCCCATCGCCGGATCGGTCGGTGAGCATTGCCACGTCGCCCAACAACGCACGGCATTCTTCTTCGCGCTCTTCATCGAAGGCGTAGCGCTCAGGATGGACCCGCAATTGATGCGCCCTATGTCCCTGCCCGGCCTTGCAGCAGTGGCTGGCGCAGTTGTTGTGCGCGAAGCCTTCGCGGGTGAGCCGAGGGCGCTCTATCCCAAGCTCGTGCAGCCAAACAATGGCATCGCTTTTCGAGGGGTACGGCGGATCGCACATGGGCGCGGCGTAACGCCACCCGTCAGCGGCGCGGCGCGGTCGCAAGCCGCCGCCATGGCCGTCGTCGAAACGGTGAATTTCGGTCCAGTCGATACCGACATACACAAGGGCGCTCGCTGGGTCGCTATTCTTATCGAGCCAGCGGTCGGCCATCTGGCGTTTCAAGATTTTGCTACACGGATCGAAAGAGCTATTACCGAGGAACCGCTCTTTTACATAGACCTCCCAAGGGTCCATGCCGTGCGAAATCCAGGCCAGTTGCGGCAGCGCCAGCGTGGCATCCCGCGCAAGGTCGAACAGCGGCCGGCGGCGGCCAAAGCGGTCCTGGTGCCATTCGGGGATTGCCCGCGCGCGGTCCACAAGATCGCGCGGCGCAGTGTGCCCGAAAACGGCAAAGGTGGTTTCGATCAGGAAACGGTAGAGGTCGGTATCTTCGGCAAGGGTATCAGTGAACAGCAGCCGGAGATTATCGATCCCGTGCTCCCTGGCCGCGAGGCAGGCCGTGAACGCTGAGCCCTCGCCTCCTGATACCATGACGACCGGGGCGGTCATTCGCGGCTTTTGGCGATCTTCGCCGCGCGGCGCTTGCGCGCCTTCGCCGGTTTCGATTTGGGAATTATATATTTAACTTCCCCAGTCATAGCATCGGCTTCAAAGGTAGGGGCCGCGTCCATTTCCGAGTGAGCACGCCTTGCCGATCAGCCTCGCGCTGCAGCCGCTCGGCTTCGGTGATGCGCCGACAGGCGATGTCAAAATAGCCTTCGTCGATCTGATGCCGACAAAAGCCCTTCCAAGTTGAACCGCCTCGTCCAGGTGACCT
>CAWKOL010000006.1:0-324120 GCA_963851285.1 uncultured Alphaproteobacteria bacterium | reverse complement strand
CAAGGGACGCGATCAATGCGCCAAGCGCGTCGCGGCGGAACGGCTTGGCCAGCCGCATCACGCCGGGATCGGCGGCGCCCGCGAGATCGGCATAGCCGGTGGCGAGGACGATCGGCAGGCCGGGCTTCATCTCGCGCACACGGCGCGCCAGCTCGATCCCGGTCATGCTCGGCATGGCGTGGTCGGTGACGAGCAGATCGAACGCGGCGGCACTGTTCAACAGCTCCAACGCCTCGGCCGCGGAATTGGCGAAGGTGACGCGATGGCCGCATTCCTCGAGCATGGCGGTGATCGCCTCGCCGACCATCTCGTCGTCGTCGACCAGGAGTACCGCGGCGCCACGCGTGACGGGGCGGGCGGATCCGCTTCGGCCGCGGGAAGGCGGGCCTCCGCCGCGACCGCGGGGAGCCAGACGCGCACCGTGGTGCCGGCGCCGACCGCGCTGGAGAGGCGCGCGCCGCCGCCCGACTGCGCGGCGAGGCCATAGACCATGGAGAGGCCGAGCCCGGTGCCTTTGCCAGTCCCCTTGGTCGTGAAGAACGGCTCGGCCGCGCGCTTCAACGTCTGCTCGTCCATGCCGACGCCCGTATCCGAGACGGCAATGCAGACATAGGAGCCGGCATTGAGGCCGTGGGGTTATCGGCGTCCATCCGCTCCTGCCGCGCCGAGATCAGCAGCCGGCCGCCGATCGGCATGGCGTCGCGGGCGTTGAGCGCCAGATTGAGCACCGCCAGTTCAAGCTGGTTGGCGTTGACGCGGATATGCGCAGTCGCTTTGGAACTGGGTGTCGATGTCGATGGTCGGGCCGATCGAGCTGCGCAGCATCTCGATCATGCCGCCGATCAGCCTCGGCACGTCGACAATTTCGGGCTTAGCTCCTGCCGCTTGGCGAACGCGAGCATGCGATTGGTCAGCGCGGTGCCGCGCTCGGCCGCCTTGATCGCGCCGTCGATCAGGCGTTTGGTTCGCGGCGTGTCCGGCACGTCGCGGGCGAGCAGGTCGAGATTGGTCAGGATCGCCATCAGCAGATTGTTGAAATCGTGCGCGATGCCGCCGGTCAGCTGGCCGAGGCTTTCGAGCTTTTGCATCTGATGGACCTGCGCCAGCGCGGTCTCGCGTTCCAGCGTGCGCTCCTCGACGCGCCGCTCCAGGTCGGCATTGGCTCGCTCCAGCTCGACCGTGCGTTCCTCGACGCGGTGCTCCAGCTCGACGTTGAGCCCTCGAGCTGCGCGTCTTGCGGTACAGATCCGCGAAGACCCGGACCTTGGCGCGCAGCAATTCGGGCACGATCGGCACCGGCACGTAGTCGACGCCGCCGGAATCGTAGCCCTTGAGGCGGTCGAGGTCGGTCATCGCGACCGCCGAGACGAAAATGATCGCGGTGTTCTGGAAGCGGGGATGGTCGCGGATCATCGCGGCAAGCTCGAACCCGTCGAGGTCCGGCATCACCACGTCGATCAGGACGACGGCGATGTTCTTCTTGAGGAGATATTCCAGCGCTTCGCGCCCCGAACTGGCGGAGATCAGGTTCTCGCCCAGCTCTCCGAGGATGGCTGCGTAGCTTAGCAGTTTCGCCGGCTGGTCGTCGACCAGCAGAATGTTGATCGGTTCCTTGACGATCATCGCGGGCGCCTCAGCGATGGAGCCACATGCGCAACGCCGAGAGCAGTTGCTCGGTGTTGACCGGCTTCGCCAGATAGTCGGAGGCGCCCGCCTCGAGGCATTTCTCGCGGTCGCCCTTCATGGCCTTGGCCGTGAGCGCGATGATCGGCAAGCGCCGGAACGCGGCATTGCCGCGGATTGCCGTGCATCGTCTGATAGCCGTCCATCTCCGGCATCATGATGTCCATGAGCACGATGGCGATCTCCGGCGTGGCTTCCGAGCAAGTCGATCGCCTCGCGGCCGGTGGTGGCGGTGACGACGTTCATGCCGCGCCGCTCGAGGGCGCTGCTCAGCGCGAAGATGTTGCGGGCGTCGTCGTCGACCAGCAGCACCGACTTGCCGACCAGATCCTCGTCCGAATCGTGCAGCCGCTCGATCATCCGCTGCTTCTCCGGCGGCAGATCGGCGATGACGCGATGCAGGAATAGCGCCGTCTCGTCGAGCAGCCGCTCGGGCGACTCCACGCCTTTGACCACGACGCTGCGCGCCATGGTGTGGAGCTGCGCGTCTTCTTCGGCGGAGAGTTCGTCCCGTGAAGACCACGACGGGAAATCCGGTGCCGGTCCTCGCGCAGCCGCTCCAGGAGCTCGAAGCCCGACATGTCCGGCAGGCGCAGATCGAGCACAGCAATCGATCGGCCCTTTGCGCAGCGCGGCAAGGCATCGGTGCCGGTTTCGACCGCCTGATTTCGATGTCGTCGTGTCCGAGGAGCTCCGACGATGCTCAGTCGCTCGGCGGAATTGTCCTCGATTACGAGCAGGCGCTTGCGGCGGGGCTCGGTGAATTCAAGATGCCCGTAACGCGAATTCCAGGCCTTCGTTCGTTGTCGGCTTGGTTATGAAGTAGAACGCGCCGCGGGCAAGGCCATCTGACGATCCTCATCCAGCGTCACATTTGCACCGGAATGTGTCGGGTCACGGGATCTGCTTGAATTGGCTCAACACCGTCCAGCCCAGCATGTCGGGCAAAAACACGTCGAGTGATACCGCGGTCGGTTGATACTCGCGGCGAACGCCAAGCATCGGCGCCGCGATTGGCGACGAGCACTTTGAAGCCATCACGGGCAAGATCCACCATGATGCGGGCGTAATGGGGGTCATCTTCGACGATCAGCAGCACTTTATCTCCGGCTTGGAGATTTGTGCGATCGTTCCGGCACCTCTCGACCCGGACTCGGCCAGCGACGCACTTGCATGCGAGACGGCACACCGACCGCATTGTCGAGGGCGCCTGCGGGACGCTCGGGCCGGCATATTTGCGGCGTAGATAAAGGGTGAAGGCGCTGCCGACGCCGGGTACCGAAGTGAGTTGGATTTCGCCGCCGACAGATAGGAGAGCTCGCGGCTGATGGCGAGGCCGGGCCTGTTCCGCCAACCTCCGGCTGGTGCTGGCATCCGCCTGTTGGAATGCTTCGAAAATAATTTTCTGCTTTTCGGGTGGAATGCCGATGCCGGTATCCAGACCTCGAAGCTGATGACCGCCGGCGCGTGTCCCAGCGTCGGGTGATCGGGGGACCAGCCCGCGAGCGCCGGGCGGATCGCCAAACGCACGCCGCCGCGCTCCGTGAATTTGAAGGCGTTCGACAGCAGGTTCTTCAATACCTGCTGCAGACGTTTCGAAGTCGGTGGTGATGCTGCGCTCGAGTTTGGGATCGATCTGCACGTCGAACGTCAGGCCGCGGCTCTCCGCTTCGTGGCGGAACGGTCGCACCACCATGTCGCGCAGATTGTTGAAGAAAATTTCCTCGGCCTCGACCGACACGGTGCCCAATTCGATCTTCGACAGATCGAGGATGTCGCTGATGAGATTGAGCAGATCGGTACCGGCGCCGTGAATGGTACGGGCGAATTCGACTTGCTTGTTGCTGAGATTGCCATCGGGGTTATCGACGAGCTGCTGGCCCAACACAAGGATGCTATTCAACGGCGTACGCAACTCGTAACTCATGTTGGCAAGAAATTCGGACTTGTATTTCGAGGTGATCCCAAGTTCGGCCGCTTTCTCCTCCAGCGCGCGCCGTGCCCGCTCGATTTCTTGGTTCTTGGCCTCGACTTCGACGTTGCGTTCGGCGAGCTGCTGCGCTTGTCCCCTCAAGCTGTTCGTTGGTCTGCTGCAATTCGCGCTGCTGGGATTGCAGCTCGCTCGCGAGCTTCTGCGATTGCTGCAACAGGCCTTCGGTCTGCATCGTCGCTTCGATGCTGTTCAGCACGATGCCGATGCTGGCTGTAAGTTGATCGAGGAATGCGACCTGTAATGGCGTGAAAGCGCTCCACCGACGCGAATTCGAATACGGCCTTGACCTGGCCCTCGAACAACACCGGCAGGACAATGATGTTGGTCGGCATAACCTTGAACATGCCGGAACGGATGGGCACCACGTTGTTCGGTACATCCGTGATGAGGACCCGTCGGCCGTCAGCCGCGCATTGCCCGATCAGCCCGTCGCCCACTGCCATGCGAACGGGATGTCGGCCGTCGTCGCTGGCATCGGCGTAAGCTGACAGCAGCTTCAGTCGCGGTCCCGGATCGTCTTGGACGAGATAGATGACACCGTTCTGGGCATTGATCAGGGGGGCCATTTCCGACAACAGCATGCGGCCGACGGTTGCTAGATCGCGTTGGCCCTGAAGCATGTTGGTAAAACGTGCGAGATTGGTCTTCAGCCAGTCCTGTTCTGTATTTTGGTTAGTGGTGTGACGTAGGTTGTGGATCATCTTGTTGACATTGTCTTTGAGTTCCGCGACCTCTCCTTGCGCTTCCACCTGACTTGACCGGGTTAAATCCCCCTTGGTTACGGCGGTCGCCACCTCCGCGATAGCGCGAACCTGAGTTGTGAAATTCGCGGCGACCAATTGACATTCTCAGTCAGCGCCTTCCAGGTGCCGGCGGCGCCGGGTACGTTTGCTTGGCCGCCGAGTCTGCCTTCGACGCCTACCTCGCGGGCAACGGTTGTCACCTGTTCAGCAAACGTCGCCAGCGTATTGGTCATATTGTTAATGGTCTCGGCCAGTGCGGCGACTTCACCTTTGACTGCACCGTCAACTTCTTTTTCAGGTCGCCATCTGCTACCGCGGTCACGACCTTACGATGCCGCGCACTTGTTCTGTCAGGTTCGCCGCCATGACGTTGACCGTATCGGTCAAATCCTTCCATGTACCGGCGACGCCTGGCACGACCGCCTGGCCACCCAGACGCCCGTCGGTGCCGACCTCGCGGGCCACGCGGGTCACTTCCGACGCGAAGGCGTTGAGCTGATCCACCATCGTATTGATGGTGTTTTTGAGCTCGAGGATTTCGCCCTTCACGTCGACCGTGATCTTGCGGCTCAAGTCGCCGCGCGCCACGGCGGTGGTCACCTCGGCGATGTTGCGGACCTGAGTCGTGAGGTTGGCGGCCAACAGGTTGACGTTGTCGGTCAGTCCTTCCAGGTACCGGCGACACCGGGGACGACCGCTTGACCGCCGAGGCGGCCATCGGTGCCGACCTCGCGGGCGACGCGTGTCACTTCAGAGGCGAAGGCGTTGAGCTGATCGACCATCGTGTTGATGGTCTCTTTGAGTTGCAGGATCTCGCCGCGCACGTCGACCGTGATCTTTTTCGACAAGTCGCCACGCGCGATGGCGGTGGCTACCTCGGCGATGTTGCGGACCTGGCCAGTCAGATTCGACGCCATGAAGTTGACGTTCTCGGTCAAGTCTTTCCACGTGCCGGCAACCCCCGGCACCGCGGCCTGACCGCCGAGCTTGCCTTCGGTGCCCACCTCCTTGGCGACGCGGGTCACTTCCGACGCGAAGGCGTTGAGCTGGTCCACCATCGTATTGATGGTGTTTTTGAGCTCGAGGATTTCGCCCTTCACGTCGACCGTGATCTTGCGGCCCAGATCGCCACGCGCGACGGCCGTCGTCACTTCGGCGATGTTGCGGACCTGGCTCGTCAAGTTCGACGCCATGAAGTTGACGCTATCGGTGAGATCTTTCCAAGTGCCGGCGACGCCAGGCACGTTGGCCTGACCGCCGAGCCGCCCATCGGTGCCGACCTCGCGTGCGACGCGCGTCACTTCGCCGGCGAAGCGGTTGAGCTGATCGACCATCGTATTCAGCGTTTCCTTCAACTGAAGGATTTCGCCACGAACGTCGACGGTAATTTTTTTCGACAAATCGCCGCCGGCGATGGCGGTCGCGACCTCGGCGATGTTGCGGACCTGGTCGGTCAGGTTCGACGCCATGAAATTGACGTTCTCGGTCAGGTCCTTCCACGTACCGGCCACGCCCGGCACGTTGGCCTGACCGCCAAGTCGGCCTTCAGTGCCGACCTCGCGTGCGACGCGCGTCACTTCGCCGGCGAAGGCGTTGAGCTGGTCAACCATCGTGTTGATGGTTTCTTTGAGTTGGAGGATTTCGCCCGAAACATTGACGGTAATCTTCTTCGACAAGTCGCCTCGGGCCACGGCGGTCGCGACCTCGGCAATGTTGCGGACCTGGCCTGTGAGGTTAGAAGCCATGGAATTGACCGAGTCGGTCAAGTCCTTCCAGGTGCCGGCAACGCCCTTCACTTGCGCCTGGCCGCCGAGACGGCCATCGGTGCCGACCTCGCGCGCGACGCGCGTCACTTCGCCGGCGAAGGCGTTGAGCTGGTCCACCATCGTGTTGATGGTGTCCTTGAGCTGCAGGATCTCACCCGAGACGTTGACCGTGATCTTCTTCGACAAGTCGCCGTTGGCGATGGCGGTCGAGACCTCGGCGATGTTGCGGACCTGTGCCGTCAGATTGCTGGCCATCGAGTTGACGGACTTGGTCAAGTCCTTCCACGTGCCGGCGACGCCGAGCACGTTGGCCTGACCGCCGAGCCGTCCGTCGGTGCCGACTTCGCGAGCGACGCGGGTTACTTCCGAAGCGAAGGCATTGAGCTGATCGACCATCGTATTGATGGTCTCTTTCAGTTGCAGAATCTCGCCGCTGACGGACACGGTGATCTTCTTGGAGAGGTCGCCGCGCGCGATGGCAGTGGCGACTTCGGCGATGTTGCGGACCTGACCGGTCAGGTTGCCGGCCATCGAGTTGACGCTGTCGGTCAAATCCTTCCAGGTGCCGGCAACGCCGGGCACGTTGGCTTGGCCGCCGAGCTGCCCCTCGGTTCCGACTTCGCGGGCGACGCGTGTCACTTCGGAGGCGAAGGCGTTGAGCTGATCCACCATCGTGTTGATGGTGTCTTTGAGCTCGAGGATTTCGCCCCGGACATCGACGGTGATCTTGCGGCTCAAGTCGCCGCGCGCGACGGCTGTCGTCACCTGCGCGATATTGCGCACCTGGTCGGTCAGGTTGCCGCACATCGCGTTGACGCTGTCGGTGAGGTCCTTCCAGGTACCGGCGACACCGGGCACCACCGCCTGTCCGCCAAGTTTTCCGTCGGTGCCGACCTCTCGGGCGACGCGGGTCACTTCCGATGCGAAGGAGCGCAGCTGATCGACCATCGTGTTGATGGCTTCCTTGAGCTGCAAAATCTCGCCGCGCACGTCGACCGTGATCTTCTTCGACAAGTCGCCCGAAGCGACGGCGATCGTGACATCGGCGATGTTGCGAACCTGCGCCGTCAGATTGTTTGCCATTGAGTTGACGGACTCGGTCAGGTCCTTCCACACGCCCGTCACTTCGCGCACCTGCGCCTGGCCGCCGAGTTTGCCGTCCGTACCGACCTCGCGGGCGACGCGCGTCACTTCCGACGTGAAGATGCTGAGCTGCTTGATCATCGTGTTGACGATCGTCGCGGAACGAAGGAACTCGCCCTTCAAGGGCCGCCCATCGACTTCAAGCGGCACCGTCTGCAAGAGGTCGCCGCGCGCAACCGCCCCGATGGCGCGGGTCACCGCGTCGGTCGGCCACAGCAAATCGTCGATCAGCGTGTTGATCGACGATTCCATGTCGACCCAGGCGCCATGCGAAAGACCCAGGCGGACGCGTTGTTTGGTGCGGCCCTCGCGGCCGACGATGTTGCCGACTTCTTCGAGTTGCAACGCCATGCGCTCGTTGCCGGCGACGATTTCGTTAAAGGCGTCGGCGATCTTGCCGGCAATTCCCGATAGATCGCGCGGCAATCGGACGGAAAAATCGCCGACACGCACTGACTGCAACGCGTCCAGAATAAGTTGCAACTCGCCCGCGGATTCCGCGCCATCGGTATGGCCGTTCGGTGATATTTTTGGACGCTGGAGCACACCGGCTGAGGGTGATTGTCGAGTTCGGGATGCCCGTTTGCCTTTGCAATCCGTGCCATAAACAATCCTCCCCTTGAGGCGGCTGGGGTTGCGCCATTACCAAAATTCTCGTGCTTTTGTGATTTAACCGCGGCCACAATGTGGCAACTCTGTGGCGACCGGTACTGGGCGATTGCATTTGGAACGGGGATGCCGGCAAGCGGTTGACCGAAGGAAGATTGAGGCTAGCCGGGGGCCTTTTCCGTCGTACCCCGCCGCTCTTTTTACAACGCCGCTGTCGGTTCGGGCCGATCGCCACAGCAGCCCTCATGGGCCTAATCGTCGGGCTGCTTAGAGTGGAACGATCGGCGGCGAACTGCGGCTGACTACAATCTTATCGTGACGATTATCACGCTATTCGGCGGCATCGGCGCCACGCTGCCGGATGAGGGACGGCAGCTGCTTGGTCACCCATCCCGAGGCTTGGTCATAAGCGTACGCCAACTGCAACAGGCGGAACTCCTGCCCGATCGGCGCCACGATCTGCATCCCCATCGGTAGGCCGCGCGCATCAAATCCAACCGGCACGTTGAGCGCGGGACAGCCACTCATGGTAACGATAATGCAGGTCTCCATCCAGCGGTGATACGTATCCATTGGCCGCCCGGCAATTTCTTGCGGCCAGCGCCATTCGACGGGGAACGGGAATAGTTGCGTCGATGGCACAGCCAGAAAATCGAAACGCTCGAACAGACTGCTGACCGCGCGATGCCATGCGCTACGTCCGAGCGACGCTTCGGCGACGTCGTTCGCCGACAATTCCAGCCCGCGCTCGGTTTCCCAGATCAGTTCCGGTTTGATCTGCGACCGCTTCGCCGGATCGCGATAATAGGGGGCTTGGCCGGTCGAGGTATGCCACGACCGCAGCACCAGCCAATCGCGCCACAGCCGGTCGAGCGGATATGCCGGCCTCGCGTGCTCGACGATGCAGCCTAGTTCCGCGAACAGGGTCAGAGCCGCTTCGCACAGATCGAGCACGCCCGGCTCGAACGGCAGATAGCTGTCGAAATCGCCGGCCCAGGCAAGGCGCCACCCCGCAACATCGGTGGCCAAGGGCGACTCGATCGTCACCGGATCGATAGGCCGCGATAGCGGTTCGCCGGCATCCGGACCCGACTGGACCGATAGCAACAGCGCGAGGTCGGGAATGCTCCGCGCCATCGGCCCGAGCACGCTCGGTGATTGCAGAAACCGTTCGGGGCGCCCGGCCGGTACAAAACCGGGTGACGGTCGGAGCGCGAAAATATTGTTCCATGCCGCGGGATTTCGCAGGGAACCGGCATAATCGCTGCCGTCCGCGAGCGGCACCATCCGCGTCGCCAAGGCAACGGCTGCCCCGCCGCTCGAGCCACCAGCACTACGCGATTGATCGTAGGCATTGCGGGTGGCGCCGAACACCTCGTTGAACGTATGCGACCCGAGGCCGAATTCCGGCGTGTTGGTCTTGCCCACGATGATCGCGCCGGCGCGCTTTAGACGCCTCACTTGAAGCGAATCCTGCTTCGGCACGAAATCGCGAAGCAGCGGTGAGCCGAAGGTGGTGCGGATTCCCGCTGTCGCTTCGATGTCTTTCACGGCATGCGGAAAGCCGTGCAGACGCCCAATCGCTTCGCCGCGCGCCAGTTGCTGGTCTCGCGCCCGCGCCTCCGCCAACAACGTTTCGCGGTCGCGCAAGCTGACGATGGCATTGACGGCGGGATTGACGCGATCGATCCCGTCGAGATGCGCGGTCATAACCTCGACGCAAGACACGGCTTTTTTCCTGATCGCTTCCGACAGGCCAACGGCGCTCATCGCCGCGATCGTTTGCGCCTGATCAGGCATGCGCCGGGACAAGGACAGCGGCGCCCTCGATGTTGCCGTCGCGCAGGCGCGTCAACGCTTTGTTCGCATCGGCCAGAGAAAACGGCACCGTGGCGGTGCGGAGAGGCATTTCAGCGGCGATTGCGAGAATAAGTCGGATAGAACTGAGTTTATGAGTTTCGGTAATTCTCGCCGTCGACGATGTGCAGATTGGTGCGGCAGACGCCGCAGGCTTGGACGCGAAGCTGAACTTGCCGCGCGGTGGGGTGCGGCAGGTCCGGGCGTTCCTCCAAGAGCGGCCGATGCGCCGCAGACAGGACCATCGCCTTCATGGCGCGGCCTGTCCATCAAACCTTTTCGAGCACGTCCGCCGACGGATGAAGCGGATCGACGTCGAGCCAGTTCGTCGACTTCGGGAATCGAATCGACAGGGCGCGGATGCCGCGGTAATCGAGCTTCTGGTCGAGGCCGAACGGCAGCTTGCCTTGCGCGTGCTCATCGAGCGCCGCGAGCAGCATGCGCCGCGCGCGGCCGATCACGGAGTCGCTCGACCCCAGGAACTCCTGACTGCGGTCGACAATCGGCCCCATCGATTCCTCGACGATGAAATCCTCATAGGTGAAGTTGCCGAGGATGCCGCTCCAATGCCCGTCCTTCATGGATTTGCGGCTCTGTTGCCACATATTGAAGACGCCGCCCATGTCCTCGCTGTAATTGTCGTCGTTGGGCGCGGTACCAATCACCGCCCACTCCTTGTACCAGTCAGGCACGGGGCCGTATGGGTTCATGTAGTAGTACCAATGTGCGCTCCACTCGTCGTCGATCGGCACGACCACCACGACGAGACGCGGTTGGCCCTCGTCACCCGGAATGAATGAGTAGTACGGGAAGACGACCTCGCGGATGCGGGCATAGACCGAGCCGTCGCCAAGATCGCGCAATGCCGCCTCGCGGAACCCGTACGGCTTCTCGACGATCTCGAACCGCGGCGCGGTGTTGCCGATAGCGAAGCGATTGAGGCGGTTGGTGGCCTGCCCGACATTGGCCGTCGAGCTCCGGTGCAGCATGCCGATATGCGCGGAGTCGAGCTGACCTTCGAACCCCTGGAGCCAATTGCCGTGGACGATGCCGCAGCGGACCAGCGCATCAGCCGGCGGCGAATGGAATTCGAAGTCAAAGAATTTCGGCGGTGTTGCACGGCGTCCGAGATAGACCCACACCATGCCGCCCGCCTCGCGCACGGAGTAGTGCTTCAGCGGCACACGCTTGCAGAATTCACCGCGGCGTTCGGCGGGCTCGGTCGGTGTATCGGTGCAAGCCCCGTCGATGGAAAATTTCCAACCATGAAAAATGCAGCGCAGCCCGTTTTCCTCGTTGCGTGCCAGCGCCAGCGAAACGCCGCGATGCGGGCAATTCTCCTGGAAAAAGCCAACGCGGCCGTCGGTGGCGCGAAAAGCGACGAAATTCTCGCCCAAAAGCCGTACGCGCTTCGGCGCCCCGTCGGCTTCGAGCGCCGCCGAGCGTGCCGCTGGGTGCCAGAACTCGCGCAGCATCTCGCCCATCGGCGTGCCGGGTCCGACGCGCGTCAGTCGTTCGTTATCGGCCTTGCTCAACATTTTCTTGATCCCTTAATCGCGATCATGAGTGCCATTCTAACGCGCGCCAAACATTCCGCCATTAGAGAAGGAGGCGCGCGCCGAAACCGCCCACGAACGCCGCAACGAGGCCGAGGCCGACGGATAGCACGACGTACAGCAGGCCAAGCCCGATCTTGTCCTGCTCGATGAGCTGCATGATCTCGAGCGAAAAACTGGAGAAAGTCGTGAAGCCGCCCAGCACGCCCGTCACGACGCCGATCCGCACATACTCCGGCACGGCCAGTCGTTCGGTCATGCCGATGAATAGAAATCCGATCAGCAAACTGCCGAAGATGTTGATGGACATCGTGCCATAGGGGAAATTGCGCCCCCAGATTGCGCCCACAGCGTTGCCAAGGGTATAGCGCGCCCAACAGCCGATAATGCCGCCGATCGCGATGGCAAGATAAACGCGCATGGCAACTCCTCCTGCGTATCCGCAGCTTTCGCAGGAGTCATCAGCCCCCGTGGGCGGTTAAATGGCGGAACCCCATCGCCAAGCGACCGAAATCGGTCGCGGCCATCAGCGTAAATTGGCATCGCCTAATGTCAATAGGACCGGCCGCGGCTTTGACATCCTCCCCTGGTTTGGTAGCGTGCGGCCGAATTTGAAAATTGGAGCATTTCGATGCCGGACGATGCCCGCAGACCGATCTTCGACAAAGCCAAACTGCCAAGCCGCCATACGACGGTCGGGCCCGAGCGCGCACCGCATCGCTCCTATCTCTACGCGATGGGGCTGACGGCAGAACAGATCGCCCAACCCCTGGTCGGCGTCGTCAGCACGTGGAACGAGGCGGCGCCATGCAACATTGCGCTCGGTCGTCAGGCGCAGGCGGCGAAGCGGGGCGTTGCCGAAGCCGGCGGCACGCCGCGCGAATTCACGACCATCACCGTCACCGACGGCATCGCGATGGGCCACGAGGGCATGAAATCGTCGCTTGTGTCGCGCGAGGTCATCGCGGACTCCGTCGAGCTAACGATGCGGGGCCATTGTTATGACGCGATGGTCGGCCTCGCCGGCTGCGACAAGTCGCTGCCCGGTATCATGATGGCGATGCTGCGGCTCAACGTACCGGCGGTATTTCTCTATGGCGGCTCGATCCTGCCGGGCCGCTTCCAGGGCAAGGACGTGACCGTTGTCGATGTTTTTGAGGCGGTCGGCAAGCATAGCGCCGGCACCATGAGTGACGAGGATCTGCACGCGCTCGAATGTGTCGCCTGTCCGTCGGCCGGCTCGTGCGGCGGTCAGTACACCGCCAACACGATGGCCTGCGTCTCCGAAGCGCTGGGTCTGGCGCTGCCCGGCTCAGCGGGAACGCCCGCGCCGTTCGAGGCGCGTGACGCTTTCGCCGAAGAGTCGGGCAAAGCGGTGATGAATCTGTTGGCGAAGCGTATTCGGCCGCGCGACATCGTCACGCTGAAGGCGCTGGAAAATGCCGCGACCATCGTCGCCGCGTCCGGCGGTTCGACTAACGCCGCGCTGCATCTGCCCGCGATCGCGCACGAGGCGGGCATCGATTTCGATATGCACGCGGTCGGTGAGATCTTCAAGCGCACGCCCTATATCGGCGACTTCAAGCCGGGCGGCCGTTACGTGATGAAGGATCTGTACGACGTCGGCGGCGTGCCGGTTCTGATGAAGGCGCTGCTCGACGGTGGTTTCCTTCACCGCGATTGCCTGACCGTAACCGGCAAGACCATCGCGGAGAATTTGGCCGGAGTGAAATTCCCGACCAACCAGGATGTCGTCCGTACCGTTGCCAACGCCATGTCACCGACCGGCGGCGTGGTTGTCCTGACGGGTAATCTTGCGCCGCAGGGCGGCATCGTGAAGGTTGCGGGCATGCAAGGCGAGAGCCTGAAGTTCCGCGGTCCGGCGCGCTGCTTCGACCGCGAGGAGGATTGCTTCGAAGCAGTCGACAAGCGGCAATATAAGGAAGGCGATGTGCTGGTGATCCGTTACGAAGGGCCGCGCGGCGGCCCCGGCATGCGCGAGATGCTGTCGACGACAGCGGCCCTTTATGGCCAAGGCACTGGCGGCAAGGTGGCCCTGATCACGGACGGGCGTTTCTCTGGCGCGACGCGCGGCTTCTGCGTCGGCCACATAGGCCCGGAAGCGGCGGTTGGCGGACCGATCGGTCTGATCAAGGACGGCGACATCATCGTGCTCGACGCCGATGCGGGCACGCTAAACGTCGAGCTTAGCGATGCCGAGCTCGCGAAACGCAAAGCGGCGTGGAAGCCGCGCGAGACAGGATATGGCTCCGGCGTGCTATGGCGCTATGCGCGCAATGTCGGTGACGCGGAGAAGGGCGCTGTCACGCATCCTGGCGCGAAAGCGGAACGCTCAGTGTATGCGGATATTTGACTAGCGCTCAGGCCTCTTCGCGCAGGAAGCGGTCGACCAGGCGGCTAGCACGGTCGCGGTTCTGGAACAAATGTGCCGCCTGAAGGCTGCGGCCGGACGAGCCGAGATAGAAGCGTTCATATTGCTCGTTGCGACTGCCGAGCGCGCTGCCCGCGAAATCCCAGGCGAGGCGGAAAATACGCGCGCGTTGCTCGGCCGTGACGTCGCCCGCGCCATAGAGATAGTCGTCGATCAGCGGCCGTAGTTTCGGGTCGGCGAACTGGGCCGCGCTCGGCGCGGTGAACGGGTTGTGCGCGCCGATCAGGCGGATGATCTCGTTCACCCGGGGAAACCATACCGGCAGCATTGCCCGCAACGCCGCGAGCGGCCGCTCGTCGGGGAACCAAGCGCCGTTGCCGTAATCGAACGCACCTTGCTCGGCGGAATGGACGCAGGCGCGCGCGAATTCGGCGAAGCACCAGATCTCGCCCATCATCATCTGCACATGCGCGGCGTTGGAATTGATCGTGTCGGCCATGCGGGTGACCAAGCCCCACGCGAATTCGAGCTTGGTCTGCGCGCGGATCATGGTTTGCTGCATGATGTTGGGCCACCAACTCCGCAACATGACCGAGTTATAGACAGCGAGATTGCCGTCGATGAAAACGCGGTCGCGCGGCACCTCGACATCGTCGAAGATGACGAAGGCGTCCTGCTCGTCGAAGCGGCTCGATAGGGGAAAATCGAATTTGTTGCCCTGGCGCGAGAAACTGTCGCGGCACAGGAACTTCAAGCCCGGCGTGTTCATTGGAATGTTGAAGCAGATCGCGTGCGATTCCGTGCCCGGCTGCAGCGGAATAGGATTGGGGTAGACCGCGATTTCGTCGGCGAACGGCGCCAGCGTCGCCAGCACGCGCGAGCCGCGCACCAAAATGCCGTGCGCCGTGTTTTCGACTTTGTGGAGCGCGGTGGTGTTGCCAACCCTCGGCACGTCGCCGTGCGCGCGATTGATGGTCGGGTGCACGATCGTGTGGGTGAGGCTGATGTCCTTGCGCCGCAGGAATTTCTGGTAGTTGACCAGGTTCTCGCCGCCTTCCTCGTTGCCGTGCGCGCTCCATTCGTCGGCGCGTGCCGCGAACCCGGCATAGGTGACGTTCATATAGTCGGGGGTGCGGCCCATCAGGCCCATTGAATATTCGCTAATACGCTCCAGTGCCTTATGTCGCTTTTCGAGATCGGCCTTGGAGTGGGGCAGCATGTGGCTGACATTGATCGGCTCGCCAGTCTCCGGATCTGGCATCAGGCAGACATCGGCGGCCTCGTGTTGCAGGTCGAACACCTCGGCGAGCGCGCGCGCGGCGCCGGTGAAGGCGGGATGCGTGGTTACGTCGGTGACGCGTTCGCCTTCGACCCAGACGTCGCGTCCACCCTTAAGGCCGCGAAGGAATTCGGCGCCCGTGCGTGCCGGCATGACGATCTCTCCCTGGAACCGGCGCCGACCGTCGTTTAGTCGCGATCGATATACGCCATGAACGTGGCTTGAATGTTCTTGCCGCCACCCGTCGTGTGCGTGTGCCGTGACGGGCAGGAATCGAAATCGGGAAACATCTTGAGCCATTCCTGGTTCACGACCGCGCGGCCAGTGGCCGGATCGGGTACCCAGAAATCCATCTTCACCACGTCTTCAGGCTTCGCACCCGCTTCCGCCAGCATCGCCCGGACATGGCTGAAAATGTGGACGCATTGCTCTTCGATGCTGTCGGGTAGCGTGCCCGTCGTTGGATCGCGGCCAACGATAACGCTCGACACCACCAGCGGCCCGAGTCGTGTCGCGGCCGGGATTGGATTGCCGTGCTTGAAGCCGGCGATATGGATGCTGCGCCGTTTCGCCATGGCTATTTCTTTAGGCTCGCGGGTAGGCGTTCGTCGTTGCCCAGCGCGACGCGGCGCACGCCGTCAGTGTCGGTCGGCTGATGCCCGACGGTCGCGCAAGGCGCGGGCGAGGCCACTACCCGATTCGACAAGCGTCCGAGGCCGGTGACTTCGACCTCGATCAAGTCGCCCACCTCCATCGGACGCGAGTTGGCCGGCGTGCCGGTCATCACCACGTCGCCCGGCACCAGGGTGATGTGCCGCGCCAGATCGGCGATGATGTAATCGATCGGGAACAGCATGTCGGCGATGGCGCCTTCCTGCGCCAGCTTGCCGTTGCGGTAGGTGCGCAGCGTCTGCTTGCGGATGTCAACGCCGGAAACGATTCCCGGCCCCACCGGGCAGAAGCCATCACCGCCCTTGACGCGCAGCATCGAGCCCGCGTCCGTGTCGCGCATGTCTTGCAGCCCGACATCGTTGCCGGGCGCGAAGCCGGCAAGGTGATCCCACACTTGGTCCGGCGTAATGTTGCGCGTCACTTTGCCGATGATCGCCGCGACCTCGCCCTCGTAGTTCAGGTACTGGTACCCCTCAGGCCGTACCAACTCGCCGTTATGGGCATTGATCGCCGTTACCGGCTTTTGGAAATAGGTCGGCGTCGCCGGCGGCTTATTGGCGCCGGTGAACTCGTACAGACGCGACATATAATTGAGATGAATACAGATGATCTTGGTCGGATTGCACGGCGGCAAGTACGTGACCTCGCGCTCGGGGATCAATCGCCCGTCGTTAAGCCGCAACTCGCCATTTTCGTATGTGGCCCAATAGGTGCTGCCACCATGGTTCACATGGCGCAATTCGGTTCGCGGTCCATCGAGCACGCTCATCCGGCCCTCCCATCGAATTGTTTGTCAAAGCAGATCATGCCCGTATAGTTGGGGTCAATAATAATTGGTGTAGCGAGCAATCCTTCGGGAGGACGCCATGCTCGACCAGCGAACGATCAACGATATCGCGCAACGTCTCGATGTCGCGGAAAAGAACCGCCAGCGCATCCGCCCGCCTTCCGCGCAATATCCCGGCATGACGATCGAAGATGCCTACGCGGTCCAGCGCGCGTGGGTGGCGATGAAAGTCGCGTCGGGCCGCAAAATTCTCGGCCATAAGATCGGCCTGACCTCGAAGGCGATGCAGAACATCTCCAACGTGAAGGAGCCGGATTACGGCGCTCTTCTCGACGATATGTTCTTCGCCGATGGCGGCGACATTCCGATCGAGCCGCTTCATCGAGCCGCGCCTCGAATGCGAACTGGCGTTCATCATGGGGCGGCGCCTCAAGGGACCGAACTGCACCATTTTCGATGCGCTTGCGGCCACCGATTATGTTACGCCGACTGTCGAGATCGTCGATCTGCGCACCATGAATGTCGATCCCGAGACCAAGGCGAACCGCAACGTCCTCGACAACATCGCCGACAATGCCGCCAACGCCGCGCTGGTGATGGGCGGACGCCCGTTCAAGCCTGACGCCATCGATATGCGCTGGGCGGCATGCCTCTGCTACCGCAACGGGCAGATCGAAGAGTCGGGCGTCGCGGCGGCGGTGCTGAATCATCCGGCCAACGGCATCGCCTGGCTCGCCAACAAGCTGGCGCCGTTCGACGTGGCGCTGGAGCCGGGGCAGGTGGTGCTTGCCGGCTCATTCACCCGCGTGGTGCCGGCGCGCGCGGGCGACCAGTTTCATATCGATTACGGACCGCTCGGCGCGATCTCCTGCCAGTTTGTGTGAGGTGCGCAATGGACTTGATGACCAATCATTTCAAGGCAGCGCTCAAAGCGGGCAAGCCGCAGATCGGTCTGTGGCTGTCGCTGATGAACGGCTATAGCGCCGAACTGTGCGCGAGCGCCGGTTTCGATTGGTTCCTGATCGATGCCGAACATTCGCCCAACACGCTCGACAGTCTTCTCCGCCAGTTGCAGGCGATCGCGCCCTATGGCGTGACGCCGGTGGTGCGGCCGGTCAATCGCGATCCCGACATGCTGAAGCTGTTGCTCGATATGGGCGTGCAGACGTTTCCTGATCCCGAATGTCGACAGCGTCGAAGCAGGCGAAGGCGCTGGTCGGCGCGGTGCGCTATCCGCCGCGCGGCTATCGCGGTGTCGGGCATGTTCTGGGGCGCGCCTCGCGCTGGGGCCGCATCGGCGACTACCTGAAGCGCGCGGATGACGAGATCTGCCTGCTGGTGCAGATCGAAAGCCGCAAGGGCATGGACAATCTCGAAGCGATCGCGGCGGTCGACGGCGTCGACGGACTGTTCGTCGGCCCAGCCGATCTGTCGGCCTCGCTCGGCCATATCGGCGACATGGCGCATCCCGAGGCGGCTGCGGCCATCGACAGCGCGATCGGCCGCATCATCGCCACCGGGCAAGCCGGCCGGCACCATCACCGGCGGCGCCGCCAACACCAAGAAGCTTATTCGCGCGCGGCTGTCGGCTTCGTCGCGGCCGGCGTCGATGCGCTGCTGCTGGCTGGCGCCGTCGACCGCCTGGCGAAGGAGCTGCGCGAGTAACGAAGAGGGTGAGACGATGAACGGAATCACCGAACTCGGCTATATGCGTTTCGGCGTCAGCAATCTCAGCCACTGGAAGCAATACGCCACCGAAATCCTCGGGCTCGAATGGTGCGACGAGGGCGAGCCCAAGCGCGCCTATCTGCGCATGGATTCCTGGCACCATCGGTTCATCCTCGAGGAAGACGGCAGCGACGATCTCAACGCCCTGGGCTTGCGCGTCGCGGGCCAAGAGGAATTCGCCGAGATGGATCGGCGGCTGACCGCGGCGGGCGTGCGTCACGAGATCGGCTCGCGCGCGCTAGCGGTCGATCGCCACGTGCTCGAAATCATGACGCTCGAAGATCCGAGCGGCAATCCGATCGAGATTTTCCATGGGCCGCACGTGCAGTACGGCAAGCCGTTTCATCCCGGTCGGCGCATGTATGGCGGCTTCGCCACCGGCACCGCCGGCATGGGCCATTGCCTGATCCGCAACAAAGGCTTCGACGTCACCTACAAATTCTACACGCTGCTTGGCATGCGCGGCGGCATCCAATACCGCACCGCGCGGCCCGACGGCTCGACCGGCGAGTTCCTGTTCTTTCAGTGCAACGACCGGCAGCACACGCTGGGCTTCGGCGTCGGCGTGGAGAAGCGGATCAATCATGTGATGATCGAAGCCAAGTCGTTCGACGATCTTGCCTTCACCTACAATCTGGTGAAGACGCAGCAGATCCCGATCGGCATCGATCTTGGCCGCCACGCCAACGACCATCTTTATTCCTTCTATTTCGCCAACCCGTCGGGCTGGATGATGGAATATGCCTGGGGCTCGCGTCCGGCGTTGGCGCAGTCGGAGTATTACGATGCCGACGTTTACGGCCACGAGCATCGCGACGACGGTGATCGACGAGCAGTGGCATGTTCGCCGGTCGGTCCGCAAAGCGGCCGAGTAAGTTCTCTCGTCATGATGAAATTCGGTGTCGGCCAGGCAGTGCCGCGCTTCGAGGATGCGCGGCTGCTGCGCGGCCAGGGCAAGCTTCCTCGACGACATCAACCTGCCGAACCAGCTGTACACTGTGTTCCTGCGCTCGCCGCATGCCCATGCGCGCATCCGCAAGATCGATACCAGCGCGGCGGCGGAAGTACCGGGTGTGGTCGCGGTCTATACCGGCGCCGATTACGACGCCGACAGGCTGGGCAGCCCGAAGGCGACGATGCCGCGCAAGAAGGCCGACGGCTCGCCGATGTTCGCGCCGCAGCGGCCGGTGCTGGTGACGGATCGTGTGCGCTATGTCGGCGATCGCGGTCGCGATGGTGGTGGCGACGACGCTGAACCGAGCCAAAGACGCCGCCGAGCTGATCGAGGTCGATTACGAGCCGCTGCCCGCCGTCACCTCGGTCGCCGAGGCGGCGAAGCCGGATGCGCCGCGCGTCTGGGACGAGAACCCCGACAACATCTCGCACCTGTCTCGAGCGCGGGAACAAGGCACAGACCGAGGCCGCGTTCGCCCGCGCCGCGCATATCGTCAAGCGCCGCTACGTCATCACCCGCGTTCATGCGCAGTACATGGAGCCGCGCGTGCTGATCGGCAGCTTACGATCCGGGCCAGGACCGCTACACGCTCCACGCCAACTGCAACTACCCGCACCGCGTCCGCAACATGCTGGCCAACCAGGTCTTCAAGGTGCCGGAGAGCAAAGTGCGCGTCGTCACCTACGATGTCGGCGGCGGTTTCGGCACCAAGGGCTGGCACTACGTCGAGGACCGGCTGGTGCTGTGGGCGTCGCGCAAGCTCAATCGACCGGTGAAATGGCTATGCGAGCGTTCCGAAGTGCTGCTCGCCGACGAGCATGCGCGCGACAATGTCGGCGAGATCGAACTCGCGTTCGACGCGGACGCACAAGATCATCGGCCTGCGCCTCGACATGCTGGCCAGCATCGGCGCCTATATCGCATCCGACCGGCAGTTGCTGACGCCGTTCGGCATGATCGGTACCGTGGTCGGCGTCTATCGCATTCCCGCCGCCTATGTCGCGATCAAGGCGGTGCTGTCGCAACACCAGCCCGACCGCGCCCTATCGCGGCGCCGGCCGGCCCGAGGCGAGCTATCTCATCGAGCGCGCGCTCGAGGATGCGGCCGACGAACTCGGCATCGACGCGATCGAGCTGCGCCGCCGCAACACCATTCCCGCCGACGCGATGCCGTTCCAGTCGCCGCTCGGCCCGCATTACGATTGCGGCGATTTCCCCGGCAATCTGGAGATAGGCGCTGAAAGCCGCGGACGGCTATGCCGTTCGCGCGCGCGCAGCAGTCGAAAGCGCGCGGCAAGCTGCGCGGCATCGGCGTCGCCAACGTCATCGAGCAGGCGGCGGGGCCGGTGCCGGAATATGCCGAGATCCGCTTCAACCCCAGCGGCACGGCGCTCGTGTTCGCTCGGCACCAAGACGCACGGGCAGGGGCACGACACCGCGTTCAAGCAGATCCTCCATCGAGACGCTCGGCGTCGATCCGGCTGATGTGCAGTACATCGACGGCGACACCGATGCGGTCGCGTTTGGCATGGGCTCGAACGGCTCGCGTTCGATGGTGACGGGCGGCTCGGCGCTGGTGCGGGCCAGCGACAAGATCGTCGCCAAGGGCCGCAAGATCGCGGCGCATCTACTCGAAGCGGCCGAGGCCGATATCGCCTTCGCCGACAACAAATTCACCGTGGTCGGCACCGATCGCACGATCGCGCTGAAAGACGTGGCGAAGGCCGCGTTCCAGCCGGCGCGCCTCCCGAAGGACATGGAGCCGGGCCTCTACGAGAACGCGACCTATCAGCCGTCGCACGACACCTATCCCAATTCCTGCCATGTCGCCGAGGTCGAGATCGATCCCGACACAGGCACGGTCGATCTGGTCAGATTATCTCGTCGTCGACGATGTCGGCACGGTGATCAATCCACTGACGCTGAAGGGCCAAATTCATGGCGGCGTCGCGCAAGGCGCGGGGCAAATCCTGACGGAGCAGGTCGCCTACGAGCCCGGCAGCGGCCAGCTCCTGTCGGCGAGCTTCATGGATTACGCCATGCCGCGCGCCGATGTCATGTGCAACATGGAGGTCGATCAGCAAGCCGGTGCCGACCGCGACCAATCCGCTCGGCGTCAAGGGCGCGGGCGAGGCGGGATGCGTCGGCGCGTTGCCGGCGGTGATGATCGCGGTGATGAACGCGCTGAAGCCGCTGGGCGTGGGCCAGCTCGATATGCCGGCGACCGAGCGAGCGCGTGTGGCGCGCCATCCAAGGGGCGCGGACGAAGTAAGTAGGCTACCAGCGCGCCGTCGCGGTCATGGTCGCACGGCCGGCTTCGTCCGCGATCCACAGCGTCAGGCCGTCGCCATCTTCGACCGCGTTGATGCTGAATTCGGCGTCGTCGAATAGCGGGCCGCACCGCGCGGAAGGTGAAGCGGCGCGGGCGCGACCCGCCGCGCGCCGCGACGGCTTGTTCGATCAGCAGCGTCGCCTGCAGCGGGCCGTGTACGACCAGGCCAGGATAGCCCTCGATATCGCGGCAATAGGTCGCGATCGTAATGGATGCGGTGCGCCGTTGAAGGTCAGCGCCGAATAACGGAACAGCATCACCGCATCAGCGATCAGTTTCCGCCGCCAGCGGGGCGCCGGGTGGGACGGTTCCGACCCGCCATCCGCTTTTGTCGGCGAGTCTGCCTCGCGATAGACGATGTCCTGCCGTTCGGTCAGCGCGGGACCGCGTGGTGTCATGTAGTCGTGCTCGACGGTGACGAAGCACAGGCTGCCGCTGCGGCCTTGCTTCGCCTGTACATCGGCGATGCGAGAGCGCCGCGTGACCTCGTCGCCGACTCCGGAGCGCGTCGCGAAATTCGAGCGTGCCGCCGGCCCACATGCGGCGCGGGAGCGGCACCGGCGGCAAGAAGGCGCCGCGTGCGGCATGGCCGTCGGGTCCGAGCTGCGATTCCGGAACGATGATCGGCGCGATGCACCAATGAATCGCGACCGGCACGCCGTCGCCGATCGCCGTCGAGCGTCGCGAGCAGGCCGTCAACTAGACGCGGGGTCACCAGGTCGCGTCACCTCTTCCGTGCGGCCGATCCATTGGCGCAGATGTGCGATGTCGATGTCGGTCATTCTTTGTGCTCGCCCAGTTTCGGCACCGGCCCTAGCTTCGCGCGGTGCGCCGTCGAAGATCGCCGCTGGTGCCGAATAGGTGACCGGCCCGTTCTCCGTCTCGACAGTCACGCTGTCGCAGATGCGGGTGGCGCAACATATCGGCCAGCTCGTTGACTTCGGCGAAGGCGATATCGGCCTCGGTCAGCCGCGCGATCAGCGCGTCGCGGTTCAACGTTCGCGAATACGTCTGCAACCATGCCGTCGGTCGCTGGCGCGGTTCTTGACGCGGACAACGCCGCTCGCGAAGCGCGGATCGTCGAGCGCATCGGGACGCCGCAGCACGCGCTCGCACAAGGCGCTGCCATTCGCGCTCGCTCTGGATTGAAATCAGGATCGGCTTGCCCGTCCTTCGACAGGAACGCGCCGTAGGGCGCGATCGAGGGATGCGCCAGGCCGACACGTTTCGGCGGTTTCCCGGCGGCCGCATGGATCAAGCGGCACGCTCATCCAATCGGCCATGACGTCGAACAACGAGACGCGGATATCCGCGCCCTGGCCGGTGCGCCCGCGCGCGATCAACGCTTCCAGAATGGCGGCGTGCGCGGTGGCGCCGGTCGATATATCGACGACGGAAAAGCCGACGCGGGCCGGCGCGTCGGTGCCGGTAATCGACGCGAGCCCCGTCTCCGCCTGGATCAGCGCGTCATACGATTTGCGATCGGCATAGGGCCCATCCTCGCCATAGCCGCTGATCGAGCAGGTGATGAGGCGCGGATGCTCTCGGCGCAGCGCCGACGAGATCGAAGCCGAGTCGCGCCAGCGCGCCGCGCTTCAGGTTCTGCACCAGAATATCGGCATCAGCGATGAGCGCGCGTAACCGCGTTCGGTCGCGCTCGACCGTGAGATCGAGTACCAGCGATTCCTTGCCGCGATTGAGCCAGACGAAATAGCTCGATAGGCCGTTCGCGGCATCATCGTAACCGCGCGCGAAATCGCCCTCCGGCCGCTCGATCTTGATCGACCCGCGCGCCGGCGTCGGCGAGCCGCGCGGTACAAAACGGCGCCGCCACCGCCTGCTCGACGGCGACGACCAGCAATGCCTTCGAGCGGCTTGATCATCAGTAGGAGCGCGGCAGGCCGAGCACATGCTCGGCCAGATAGGACAGGATGAGGTTGGTCGAGATCGGCGCCACCTGATAGAGCCGGGTCTCGCGGAACTTGCGCTCGATATCGTATTCCTCGGCGAAGCCGAAGCCGCCATGTGTCTGCACGCAGGCCTCGGCCGCGGCCCAGGATGCGTCCGCGGCGAGCAGTTTCGCCATGTTGGCCTCGGCGCCGCAATCCGCGCCGGCTTCGAACAGGCGCGCAGCTTCCGCCACCATCAGCTCCGCCGCGCGCATCTGCGCATAGGCGCGCGCGATCGGGAACTGCACGCCCTGGTTCTGGCCGATCGGCCGGTCGAATACGACTGCGGTCCTTGGCATAGGCGACCGCCTTGTCGATGAACCATTTGGCGTCGCCGACGCATTCCGCCGCGATCAGCACGCGCTCGGCATTCATGCCGGAAAGGATGTAGCGGAAGCCGTTGCCTTCCTCGCCGAGAAGATTGGCGGCGGGCACGTGCAGATCGTCGAAGAAGATCTCGGTGGTCGAGTGGTTCATCATGGTGCGGATCGGGCGGATGGTCAGGCCGTGGCCGAGCGCCGTCTCGCATGTCGACGATGAACACCGACAGCCCGTCCGTGCGTTTCGTCGCCTTGTCCTTCGGCGTCGTGCGCGCCAGCAGCAGCATCAAATCCGAATGCTCGGCGCGCGAGGTCCAGATTTTCTGGCCCGCTGACGACGTAATGGTCGCCATCGCGCCGCGCCGTGGTCTTGAGCGAGGTGGTGTCTGTGCCGCTGGTCGGCTCCGTCACGCCGAAGGCTTGCAGCCGCAATTCGCCCGACGCGATTTTCGGCAGATATTTCTGCTTCTGCGCGGCGCTGCCGTGACGCAGCAGCGCGCCCATAATGTACATTTGCGCGTGGCACGCGGCGCCATTGCAGCCGGCATGCTGGATTGTTTCCATGATCGCGACGGCGCCGGACACCGGCAGGCCCGAGCCGCCATACTCTTCGGGGATCAGCGCCGCGAGATAACCGGCTTCCGTCAGCGCGCGCACGAACTCGGTCGGGTAGGCGCGGTCGCGGTCGAGTGCGCGCCAATAGCTGCCGGGGAAATTCGCGCACAATTGACGCACGCCGTCGCGGATATCCGCGAACGACGTTTTCGTGTCGATCGTCATGGCGATCATCGTAGCGCATTCTGCTAAGGTTGGCGAAACGATGGAGGGAGCCATACGCATGTTGCACGGCACGCACCATTTCCCGCTGCAAGAGCGCGTGATCTACGGCAAGCCGGCGGCCGAGGCGGTCGTAGCCGAGGTGACAGCGCTTGGCGTCGATCGCGTCTATGTCATGAGCACGCGATCGCTGAGCGGCGACGGCGGCTTGGCGATGCGGATCGCGGCGGCGCTCGGGCCGCGTTGCGGCGGTCTCTATGGCGGCGTCACCGCGCATTCGCCGCGCGAAGCCGTGATCGAAGGCGCCGCGCGGGCGCGAGCCGCCAAGGCGCAGTTGCTTATCGCGGTCGGCGGCGGCTCGGTCATCGACGCGACCAAGGCGATGCTGTTGTGCCTGTGGCATGGTCTAACCACCACCGACGCGATGGACCCATATCGGCGCGGCGGCGCTAAGGCGTCGCATCTTGACCAGAGCCGGCATCCGCCGGGCATGGAGCAGCGCGATCCGCATGCTTGCGGTGCCGACAACCTACTCCGCCGCCGAATTCACCGACGCCGCGGGCATCACCAACAAAGCGCGGGGCGGCAAGGAAGGCTTCGACCACCCGCTGTTCGTTCCGCAAACCGTGCTGCTCGACCCTACCGCGACCCTGAACACGCCGCCGCGAGCTGCTTCTTTCCACCGGCGTGAAGGCGCTCGACCATGCGGTGGAGCGGTTCTGTACGCCGAAAGCGCATCCCTTATTCCGACGCGACCGCGAGCGAGGCCATCCGCCTGGTCGCCCGCGCGTTGCCGGGGATCAAGGCGCGGCCGAGCGACCTCGAACCGCGGCTTGAGGGCCAGCTCGGCATGTGGATGTCGATCAGCGGCGCCGCCGAAGGCATCGGCATCGGCGCCAGCCACGGCATCGGCCATATCCTTGGCGGCCGCTTCAAGATTCCTCACGGCATCACCTCGTGCGTCATGTTACCGGCGGTGCTGCGCTGGAACGCGGCGGTGAACGGCGAGCGGCAGAAGCGCATCAGCGACTTGATGGATGCGCCGGACCGTGCGGCGAGCGACCTGGTCCGCGAGTTGGTCGCCGGTCTCGGCCTGCCGACGCGGCTGCGCGATATCGGCATCAAGCGCGACGATTTCTCCGCCATTGCCGAACATTCGATGCACGATCCGGCCATCCCCGCCAACCCGCGCAAGATCGCCGGCCCTCAGGATATTGTCGAAATCCTCGAACTCGCTTGGTGACGGTCCAGCGCGTCCCTGTCCTCGGGATGCGCGATGGCGATCATGCGCTTGATCCGCTCGCGAAGCGGCTGGCCGCGCAGATCGGCGACGCCGTGCTCGGTGACGACAATACCGGCATCGGCACGCGACGTGCTGACGGGGCCGGACAATGCGGCGACGATCTTGCCTCTACCGCCGGCGCGTGAGCGCAGCGCGATAATCGGCAATCCACCGCCTGCGAGCGATGCGCGCCGCGCAGGAAATCGACCGCGCCGCCGACGGCGCCGATATAGCGGCCTTCCGCCACCTCGGCGTTGATTTGGCCGGTCAGATCGACCTCGATCGCGGAGTTCAGCGCCATGAATTTGTCGATCCGGCCCAGCACGTCGACGTCGTGCGTATAAAGCGACGAGCGCATCGCGATCCGTCGGATTGCGGTCGGCGAAATCGAACAACTTCCGCGTTCCGAGCAGCAAGCCGGCGATCGTCACGCCCGGCATCGATACCCTTGCGCGAATTGTCGACCGCGCCAGACTCGATAAGATCGACCGCCGGATCGAACAGCGAGCCGGAATGGATGCCGAGATGACGATGGCCGGACAGCGCCGACAGGATCGCCGCGGGTAAGGCGCCGATCGCCGAGTTGCAGCGTGGCGCCGTCCTCGATCAGCCCAGCGACTTTTTCTGCGATGGCGTGGTCGATCGCGTCGGGCGGCCGCGGCGACATCTCGACCGACGGATGCGACGTCGTCACCATCACGTCGATATCGCCCGTCGCCGAGCGTGCGTTCGCTCGTCGATCCACGGCACCTGGTCGTTGACCTCGGCGATGACGGTGCGCGCGTGATCGATCAGCGGAATGATGTAATCGTGGGTAAGCCCGAGACTATACCTGCCGTCCGCGTCGGACGGCGACAGTTGCACCAGCAGCACGTCGCAGCGCTCGCGCAGGATCGCCGGCAATTGCGAATAGTGGCACGGCAGGATGTTGAGCCGTTCACCGCAGCCGCTGGTTCGACGCGCCGCCGTGATAGGAATAGAAACTCGACCGACGTCGGCGAATTTCGGGTCGCGCGGTCGGCGAATAGCACAGGCCGGTGAAGACCGCTGAAACGGCCGATGTCGTGCCGCTGCGCCATCAGCATCTCGGTTAAGGACAGCGGCTCGCCGCATCCTTGCCCCCACACCACGAAGTCGCCCGGCCGGATATGGTCGCGAAACGCCAGCCGCCCCAACTCGATTGTCGTCGCCATGGCGGCTAGACTAGCCGAAATGACACGGAGGGGACTGTGGATTTCAAGCTGACCCAGGAGCAAGAAAGCCTGGTCGCCGCGGTCGCCGGCATCTGTGCGCGGTTCGGCGACGACTATTGGCTGAAGGGCGACCGCGAGGGGCGCTATCCGGAGGATTTCTTCGCGGCGTTGGCGGAGAACGGCTGGCTCGGCATCTGCATCCCGGAAGCCTATGGCGGTTCGGGTCTTGGCATCCTCGATGCGTCGTTGATGATGCAGGCCGTCGCGGAGTCCGGCGCTGGAATCAGCGGCTGCTCGTCGATTCATCTCAATATTTTCGGCCTCAACCCTGTCGTGGTGTTCGGAACCGATGAGCAGAAGCGGCGCATGCTGCCGGCCTCGGCGCGGGGCCAGCAGAAATCGTGCTTCGCCGTGACCGAGCCGAACACCGGCCTCAACACCGCGCGGCTCAAAACCCGCGCGCGGCGCGACGGCGATCACTACGTTGTCGACGGGCAGAAGGTCTGGATCACCGGCGCGCAAGAGGCCGATAAGATGCTGCTGCTCGCGCGCACCACGCCGCTCGAGCACGTGAAGAAGCCGACCGAGGGGCTGAGCCTGTTCTACGGTGGCATCGACCGAGCCCATGTCGAGATGCACGAGATCGACAAGATGGGTCGCGCCGCCGTGGATTCGAACCAGATCTTCTTCGATGGGTTCCGCGTTCCGGTCGCCGACCGCATCGGCGAGGAGGGCAGGGGCTTCGAATACATCCTTCACGGCATGAACCCGGAGCGCATCCTGATCGCAGCGGAATGCGTCGGTCTCGGCCGCGCGGCGCTGCGCAAGGCGACGGCGTACGCCAAGACGCGCGAGGTGTTCGACCGGCCGATCGGCATGAACCAGGCGATCCAGCATCCGCTGGCGGAATGCTGGATGAACTCTCGAGGCCGCCAATCTGGTGACCATGCAGGCGGCCTGGAAATACGATCAGGGTCTGCCGTGCGGCGCCGAGGCGAACGCGGCGAAATATCTCGCGGCCGAAGCGTGTTTCAAGGCATGCGAGACGGCCGTGCTGACGCATGGCGGCTTCGGCTACGCCAAGGAATATCACGTCGAGCGATACTTCCGCGAAGCGATGATCCCGCGCATCGCGCCGATCAGCCCGCAACTGATCCTGTGCTACATCGCGGAGCGCGTGCTCGGCCTGCCGAAGTCGTATTGACTGCCCGCAACTAATTCCCGCGTCACCCCCGCGAACGCGGGGGTCCATCGCCGCGCGTCGGCGCGGCACAAGACTCTTATGGCTCGCGGACGCTCGCCGGATGGATTCCCGCTTTCGCGGGAATGACGAATGAAATGACGCGGAGACGATCTGAATTGCCTCTATGCACCGACAAATTTGCCCGCCCGCCGCTCGGCGACGGCGCGCACGCCTTCGGCATAATCGGCGGTGTTGCGCAGCGCGGTCTGTAGCGCCAGTTCCTTATCGGTCTGCGCCTTGACCCGCGCCGCCAGGTCGGCGCGCAGTGTGGCGCGTGTCGCCTCGATCGCGAGCGGCGCGTTTTCGGCGATCTCGCGCGCCAGCGCCAGCGCGGCGTCACGCAACTTTTCCAGCGGCACCAACTCGTCGACCAAGCCCCAGGCCAGCGCCTCCTCGCCCTTGATGCGCCGCCCGGTCAGGCACATCAGCGCCGCCTTCTGTTCGCCGATGAGGCGCGGCAGCGTATAGGTGATGCCGAAGCCGGGATGGAAGCCGAGCTTGACGAAATTGGCGACGAACCGCGCCTCCGGCGCGGCGACGCGGAAATCCGCGACCAGCGCCAGGCCGAGGCCCGCGCCGACGGCGGCGCCCTGCACGGCGGCGACGATCGGCTTTTCACCGAGAACAGCCGCACCGCCTCGACATAGAGCGAGTTGACGCGGTCGATGCCGTTGGCTACCGCCGTCGGACCGTGCCACCAGATCGGCGCCGGCGCAGAAGCTCTTGCCCGCCGACATCAGCACGCTGGCGCGCATGTCGCGCGTCGGCGTCGACATCGCCGAGCGCGTCGGCGAGGTTGCGCATCAAGCTCGATCGATGGCGTGATTGTGCGGCGGCCGGTCGATCTCGACGAGCGCGACGTGTCCGTCGCGCCGCAACGATACTTCGCCGTAGCGTTCCTTCATCGTTTCGTCCCCAGGAAGTTCCGCGCGATCACCCATTGATGCACTTCGGTCGGCCCGTCATAGATGCGCATGGTGCGGATGCGGTTGGCCATGAGTTGCAGCGGCATTTCCTTGGTCATGCCCATCGCGCCGTAGATCTGCATGGCGTGGTCGACCACCTCCCACGCCATCTCGACGGCGAAGGATTTGATCATCGAGATTTCGACGCGCGCTTCCTGGCCCTTGTCGAGCTTCGCGGCGCAATCGTAGGTCATCAGCCGCGCCGCGTGGATTTTTGTCGCCGCGTCCGAGACCCAGCCTTGGATCACGCCGCGCTCGCTCAGCGGCACGCCGAACGTCACGCGCTGCGGCGCGTATTCGCACATCATGTCGAGCGCGCGCTGTGCCAGGCCGATGGACCACGCCGCCATCTGCACTCGGCGCGTGCCGAAGCGCAGCTGCATCGGCGCGAAGCCCGGCGCCTTCCGTGCCGAGCAGCTTCCAGCCCTCGACGCGGCAATCCTCGAACACGACCTCGTACGTGGTCATGCCGCCGACCATCGGGATACGGCGCAGCACCTTGAAGCCCGGCGTCCCCTTGTCGACCAGGAACGCGGAGATGGCGCCGCGCTTTTCCTTGCCCGTCCGCGCCATCACGATGGAGAAATCGGCGTCGGCGACGCGGCTGGTCCAGATCTTGCGGCCATTCAGCACCCAGTCGTCGCCATCGCGCTCGGCCCGGGTGATCAGCGCCGCGGGATCGGACCCCGCGCCCGGCTCCGACGCGGCGATGGCCGAGATCGTCTCGCCGCGGACATAGGGTTCGAGATAGGCCGCGCGCTGGCGCTCGGTCACCGTCGCCATCAGCATGCGCAGGTTGGGCAAGTCCGGCGGCAGGGTGTAGGGCGTGACGGTGTAGCCCATCTCCTCGTTGACGCCGACCAGGGCGACATTCGGCAAATCCATGCCGCCGATATCCGTCGGCGCGTCGAGACCCCACAGGCCGAGCTTTTTCGAGACATCGTCGATGCGCGCGTGGTCGGCGGCGTCGAGGGCGAGGCCGCGGCCTTCATGTTCGCGCGCCAGCGCCTTGGGTTCGAGCGGCAGCAATTCGTCGCGCACGAATTTGTGCACAAGGTCCTTGAGCATGCGGTCTTCTTCGGCGAGCTCGAAGTCCATTTCGTTCTCCTCCCGGCCTCATCCTAGAGCACTAGACCGTGCCGCGCAGCGGTCCCGCGGCCCTGCCAAACTCGGCTTCGATTGGCTTTTGCGGATGCCCCGATCGTTGAAATGTCTGGCAAAATTGGGTTCGTTCTGTAAAAAACGTTTGTTCCGATTGCCCTCATTGCCTATCGAAAAGCTGAGTGGAAACATAATATAACGCATTATGCGGTAATCGTCAAACGAGAAATGGAACTATTTTAAAGGGTGAGGTCGCCTTTAGCTGGAGAACCGAGATGCGTCCCTCGACTGCTCGCGTCGCCGCAGCGACGCTCCGCGCTCGGGATCAGGCGCATTTTTTTCGCCACAAAAGCTTCCCCTCGTCCTGCGCGCGGAGCCCGGATGAAATCCGGGCGAGCAGTCGAAGGACCCGCCATCGATTAGCTTTCGGGCCCTCCTTTTTTGGCATTTTTGCGCCCGCATCGCGAACGCTGATATGTCAACGACTTAGAGGCGGTCCAATTCGGCCGTTCAGTGGAAGCCGCCCGCGCTTGCGCCAAAATACGATCAGGCGGCCCGTAATTCCCTCCTCCTTCAAGGGGGAGGGAAGCAAAGAATTCCCCGCCAACTCAATCCCTCTGCACCAGGATATTTCGCGCGCGCAGGTCCGCTATTTCGCCGTCGGCGAAGCCGGCCTCGCGCAGAATTTCGGCGTTGTGCTGGCCCAGCGTCGGCGCCAGGCGCCGCACCGAGGCGGGCGACGCCGCGAACTTGGTCGGCGGCCGGACGTAACGCACCGTGCCTTCGGTCGGATGCTCGGCGGTCTGGAACAGGCCGACCGCCTTGAGCTGCGGATGCTCGACAAGGTCGGCGAGCCCATAGACCGGGGTCGCCGGAATATCGAGTTCGTGCAGCAGCGTCATCCACGCCGCCGTGGTGCGCGTCGCGGTGATGGTGCCGACGATTTCGTAAACCTCGCGGCTGCGCGCGGTGCGGATTTCGCGGTCGGTGAACAGCGGCATCGCCGCCAAATCGGGCCGCCCCACCGCCTCAAGGAACGCGATCCAGCGGTCGCCAGAGTAAGGCAGGATGCCGATATAGCCGTCCTTCGTCGGCGACGGCTTGCGTCCGCCGCCGAGAATGCGCGTATAGCCGGGCGGGCCGGCGGCGGCTCGAACGCCAGGCCGCCGAGATGTTCCGCCATGACGAAGGCCGTCATCGTTTCCAGCATTGGCACTTCGACATATTGGCCGGCGCCGGTGCGCTCGCGATGGAACAGCGCCGCCAGCACCGCGTTGACGAGCGCCATGCCGGAGGTCTTGTCGGCCACAGCGTCGGCATGAAATCCGGCTCGCCCTTGCCATGCCCGAGAGCGCCACGAGGCCGCTCGCCGATTGAATCACGTCATCGAAGGCGGGCTTGCCGGCGTCCGGTCCGTCCTGGTCGAAGCCGGTGGCGGCGCAATAGACGATGTTCGGGCCGTAGCGCGTTGACCGCCTCGTAGCCGAAGCCCAGCCGCTCGATCGCCTCGACCCGCATATTGTGCACCAGCACGTCGCAGCTCGGCACGATGCGGCGCAGCGCCGCGACCGCTCTTCGGGCTTGGCGCAGGTCGACGCACAGCGAGCGCTTGTTGCGGTTGAGGTTGAGGAACACCGACGCCATGCCCGGACGCTGCATGTAGCTGCCGCCGCGCATCAGGTCGCCAGCGGGGCTTTCGACCTTGATGACCTCGGCGCCGTAATCGCCCAGGATCTGCGTCGCCAGCGGTCCCAGCACGACATCGGTCATGTCCAGCACCCGAATACCGGCAAGCGGGCCGGCGTTGTCGGGCTCACGCCCCTGGGCGAGGGCTTTGCGCCGCTCATCGTTTCCTCCGTCGACTGTCTTAGGCCGGGCCGGCATCGGGAGTCGAGCTTGCCGGTGCCGGCACGCCATGCCAGCATCGAAGAAAATAGGGGATGGGAGGAACGATGGGCCCGCTTAACGTGCCGACGCCCGCCTATATGGCGGACGAGGAACTGAGCATTTTCCGCCAGTCGGTGGGGCGATTTCTCGACGAGCACGCGCCGCCGAAGAAATTCGAGCAATGGCGCAAGGACGGCATCGTCGAGCGCGACCTGTGGCACAAGGCCGGCGCCGCCGGCCTGCTCGGGCTTTCGACCAGCGCCGACTATGGCGGCGTCGGCGGCGATTTCCGGCACGAGACCATCCTGATGGAGGAATTGGGCCGCCGCGGTATCGAAGGCTGGGGCGTCATCGCTCCACAACGCCATCATCCTGCCCTACATCGAAACCTTCGGCTCCGAGGAGCAGAAGAAGAAGTGGCTGCCGAAGCTGGCGAGCGGCGAGCTGGTCAGCGCCATCGCCATGACCGAGCCGGGCGCCGGGCTCCGACCTCCAAGGCGTGCGCACCACCGCGCGCCGCGTCGGCAATCAATATGCCATCACCGGCGCCAAGACCTTCATCAGCAACGGCCAGACCGCGAATCTCATCGTCGTCGTCGCCAAGACCGACCCGACCCAGGGCGCCAAAGGCATCTCGCTGATCGTGGTCGAGACCGACGAGGTCGAGGGGTTCCGGCGCGGCCGCAACCTCGACAAGGTCGGGCTCGAGGCGGCGGACACGTCGGAACTGTTCTTCGACGACGTCCGGGTGCCGACCGCCAACCTGCTCGGCGCGGAGGAAGGACGCGGCTTCTACCAGCTGATGGAAAAGCTGCCGCAAGAGCGGCTGGTGATCGCGGTACAGTGCATGGCGATGATCGAACACGCGCTGTCGGTGACGCTCGATTACGTGAAGGAGCGCAAGGCGTTCGGCCGCGCGCTGCTCGAAAACCAGGCGGTGCAGTTCAAGCTCGCCGGATGCAAGACCGAGGCGACGGTCGCGCGAGTGTTCGTCGATCATTGCATCGAGCAGCTGCTGGCGAAGACGCTCGACGGCCCCACCGCCTCGATGGCGAAGTATTGGGTGTCCGACTCCTCGGCAAGATCGTCGACGCGTGCCTGCAATTGCACGGCGGCTACGGCTACATGGACGAATATCCGATCGCGCGCATGTACAAGGACGCGCGTGTGGCCCGCATCTATGGCGGCACCACCGAGATCATGAAATTGCTGATCGCCCGCACCCTGTGAGGCAACTAGCTCGCAATTCCCACCTTCAACGTCGTCATGTGATCACTCTTCTCTCTCGCAGTACGCTGTCCACCGTTTGCCAGAAATCGGCGAGCAAGGCCGCCGCATCGCGATATTCGTACGCCGTGATCGTTCGCAAGCGGTGGCGATGGTCTTGCGGGCCATGCCGTCTCTGCCGCCCGACGCGGTGCGCGTTGTCGAATCCGACCAATCGCTCGCCGTCCGGCCCATGCAGGGTGAGCGAGTAATCAATGCCGTGCGGCTTCTCCGGGGATGCCGGCACCCGCGTCACGACGAATTGAACCCAATGACGCCCGTCGGGGTCCACCACCAGGACCTACCCGTCGAGGTCGAGGAGCACATCGAGGGTCGGATCGCGCGGCGCGGTCACGTCATTTGGTTATCATAGTAAGATAACAAACTCAAGTACGCGCGCTTGCTGGCGCGAGGGCGCCGTGTCACGCTGAGGTGAAGATAAACGATGGCGAGGGTCATGACCGCCAACAACGCCGCCGCGACGACGAACGCCGCGCCACCAACCCGCTGTTCAACGACCGCAAGCTGAAGCTCGGCACGTTCTGCACCAACCTCTCGGGCGGCTGCACCATGTCCGAGGCGGAGGGCATGCTCGATTGCGACTGGCCGAGCACCAGCGCGGCTGGCGCAGCTCGCCGACGAGATGGAGTTCGAATCGCTGGTGCCGGTCGGGACGCTGGAAGGGCCTGGGCGGCCACACCGATTTCAACGGCCGCGGCTTCGAATGTTACACCTGGGCCGCCGGCATCGCCGCGCAGACAAAGTATCCCGCCGTGTTCGCCACCTCGCATGTGCCGACCGTGCATCCGATCATGGCGGCGAAGCAGGGCATGACCATCGACCATATCAGCGGCGGGCGCTTCACCCTCAACGTCGTCACCGGCTGGTTCGCGCCCGAGCTCGAAATGTTCGGCGCGCCATTCCTCGACCACGACAAGCGCTACGAGATGGCGGCGGAGTGGATCACCGTCATCAAGAAACTATGGACCGAGGAACAGGAATTCGATTTCGACGGGCAAGTACTATCAGATCAAGAAAGGCATCATGCGGCCGAAGGCGGTACAGAAGCCGCATCCCGTCATCATGTGCGCCGGCGCCTCGCCGGCGGGGCGCGAGTTCACCGCGCGCTATGCCGATGTCGGCTTCACCGCGCTCGAGGCGCACGATCTCGACAGCATGCGCGCGCGGGTCGACGCGCACCGCAAATATGCCTGGGACGAGCACGGCCGCGACATCAAGGTCTGGACCAACGCCTACATTTTCCAGGGCGAGACCGAGAAAGAAGCGCGCGACTATTACCGCTACTGCATCTTCGAGAAGGGCGATTGGCCCGCGGTCGAGAATTTGGTGTCGATCATGGGCATCACCTCGCAATCCTTCGCGCCCGCCGCGCTGGAAAAGCTCAAGGAGCATTTCATGGCCGGCTGGAACGGCTATCCGCTGATCGGCACCAAGGAGCAGGTCGTCGACGGCCTCATCACCCTGTCGAAGGCCGGGTTCGACGGCACGCTGCTATCCTGGCCGCGCTACATCGAGGGCATGGAAGAGTTCCAGCGTAAGACCTACCCCCTGGTCAAGCAGGCGGGTTTGCGCGATTAGTCCTCCCTAGGGAGGGTCAATCGGGCATGGTCCAAACTTGGGCCGTCTTGGCGTTTTCGCTGGGCTATGTCGGCCTGCTGTTCCTGGTCGCCTATTACGGCGATCAGCGGGCGCGACGTCGCGATGGCCGGCAAATCGCGCAGGCCCATCGTCTATTCGCTGTCGCTCGCGGTCTACTGCACGTCGTGGACCTATTACGGCAGTGTCGGCCTGTCGGCCGCTAGCGGCTACAATTTCCTGCCGGTCTATATCGGCCCGATCCTGTTGTTCCTGGTGTGCTGGCCGCTGCTGCGCCGCATCGTGCTGTTGTCGAAGCGGCACAACATCACGTCGATCGCCGACTTCATCGCGGCGCGCTACGGCAAGAGCCAGCGCCTCGCCGCCGCGGTCACCGTCATCGCGGTGATCGGCATCATGCCGTACACCGCGCTTGCAGCTCAAAGCGGTGTCGACCAGCTTCGCGGTGCTGACCGCAGCACGCGCAGGGCCCGCTTTCGGCGCTGGCCAACCGGCCGGGCGCGGCGGCGTGGACCGAGCTCGGCGTGTCGCTGCTGCTGGCGACGTTCGCGATCCTGTTCGGCACGCGCCGCATTCAGGCGACCGAGCATCATGATGGGCTGATCCTGGCGATCGCGTTTGAATCCGATCGTCAAGCTGCTGGCGTTTCTCTTCGTCGGCGCCGTTCGTCACCTGGGGCCTGTTCGGCGGCTTCGGCGATCTGGCGTCGCGCGTCGCCGCGTCGCCGGCGCTGCGGCATTTGTTCTGGTCGCGGCGCCGACGGCACGTTGTGGATCACGATCACCGGCCTCGCCTTCGCTGCCGCGCTGTGCCTGCCGCGCCAGTTCCACGTCACCATCGTCGAGAACGCCGGCGAGGGCGATTTGCGCCGCGCCGCTTGGCTGTTTCCGCTTTACCTCATCGTCATCAACATCTTTGTCGTGCCGATCGCGATCGCCGGCCTGATCGATGTTTCCCGACGGCAGCGTCAACGGCGATCTCTTCGTCATCGCCTTGCCGATGGCGGCAGGCCGGAATGTGGTCGCGCTGATCGCCTTCATCGGCGGATTTTCCGCCGCGACCGGCATGGTGATCATGAGCTGCGTCGCGCTCTCCACCATGGTCAGCAACGACCTGGTGATGCCGATCGTGCTGCACGGCCGCCGCCTCGGCTTGGCGGAGCGAGAGGATATGGGCGCCGTCATCCTCGGCGATCCGCCGCATCGCCATCGTCGCGGTGATGCTGCTCGGCTACGGCTATTGCCGCGTGGCCAGCGACGGGCCGGGCCTCGCCGCGATCGGGCTGCTCAGCTTCGCCGCCATCGCGCAGTTCGCGCCGCCGCTGCTGGGCGGCCTGGCGTGGCGCGGCGGCAACGCGATGGGCGCGATCGCCGGCGTCGTGGTCGGCTTCTTGGTGTGGGCCTATTGCCTGATGCTGCCGGCGCTGGCCCAGTCCGGTTGGCATTTGCAGGATCGCTGGTCGCGAACGGCCCGTTCGGCATCGCGTTCCTGCGTCCCGAGGCGCTGTTCGGCCTGCATTTCGATCCGCTGACCAACGGCACGCTGTGGAGCCTCGCCGCCAATATCGTGTGCTATGTCGGCGTCTCGCGCCTGTTCCCGATCCGCGTCATCGAGCGCGTCCAGGCGAGCGCCTTCGTCGATCTCGATCCGGGGCAGGCGTCGTTCGAGCCGCGCGCGTGGCGCGGCCCGATCAGCGTCGGCGAGTTGACGGGGCTGGTTGCCCGCTATCTCGGCGCTGAACGCGTGCAGCGCGCCTTCGCCGATCTCGCGGCGCGGCGCGGCATCGACTACGCCGCCGACGCGCAGGCCGATTTCACCTCGTGCGCGACGCCGAGCGCCTGCTTGGCCAGCGCCATCGGCGCGCCGTCGGCGCGGCTGGTACTGGCGCTGGCGCTGGAGCGGCGCAATCTCGGCCTCGACGCGGCGATGGGCCTCTTGGACGATGCCAGCGCGGCCATCCAGTACAATCGCGAATTGTTGCAGGAGACGCTGGAGACGGTGCGCCAGGGCATCAGTGTGTTCGACCGCGAGCTGCGTCTGGTGTGCTGGAACCGGCATTTCCGCGACCTCTTGGAATTGCCGGCCGATTTGGTCCGGGTCGGCGTCCCGTTGCAGGAGATCATCCAGTTCTTCGCGGCGCGCGGCGAATTCGGCGCCGGCGATCCAGAGGAAATCGTCGCCCGCCAACTCGACCGCTTCGTCGGGACCGGCGAGACCGTGTTCGAAAATCGCCGTCGCGATGGCCGCGTGTTCGAGATCCGGACCAATCCGATGATCGGCGGCGGTTACGTCACGACCTATTCCGACATCAGCGAGCATGTGCAATTCGCAAGCGAACTCGCCGCCGCCAACGAGCTTTTGGAGCGACGTGTTCGCGAGCGTACCGAGGAATTGAGCGCCGCCAAGGCCGTCGCCGAAGAGGCCAACATCGGCAAGACGCGCTTCCTCGCCGCCGCGAGCCACGATCTCTTGCAACCACTGAACGCCGCGCGCCTCTATGTCGCCAGCCTGTTGGACCATCAGACGCGCGCCAGGCGGCGGCGCATTGCCGGGCGAACTGGCACGCAAGATCGACAGCTCGCTCGGCGCGGTCGAGGATTTGCTCGGCGTACTGCTCGATATTTCGCGGCTCGACGCCGGGCGTGCTCACCGCCGAGTGCCGCGACATGCCGCTCGACGAATTATTCCGTGGCTTCGGGTGGAGTTCGCGCCGATCGCGGAACGCAAGGGTCTCGAATTGACCGATCGTGCCGACGCGCGCGGTGGTCGAGAGCGACCGCCGTCTTTTGCATCGTATCCTGCAAAATTTGCTGTCGAACGCGATCCGCTATACCGGCGTCGGGCCGCATCCTTATGGGCGTGCGTCGTGCCGGCGATCACGTCGTGATCCAGGTGGCCGATACCGGTATCGGCATTGCGCCGGACAAGCGGGGCCTGATCTTCCAGGAATTTCAGCATTTCGCCGCGCCTGGCACCGAGCAAGGCGTTGGGCTTGGCCTCTCGATCGTCGAGCGTATTGGCACGGCTGTTGGATCATCCCATCGACTTCCGGTCCGAACCGGGACGCGGCACGATCTTCAGCGTGAGGGTCCCGCGCGGCAAGGAGATGCCCACGGAACAGCCGGTTGTGCCGATGACCATACGCACGGTTTCGGGATTGGAAGGCTTGCCAATAGTGTGCATCGACAATGACGCCGATGTCCGGGACGGCATGAAGACGTTGCTCTCTGGCTGGCATTGCCGGCCGATCCTGGCCGCGACCTTGGCGGACGCGTTCGCCGCTCTGACGCGCGAGCGCGCGCCACCCGTGTTGATGTTGGTCGATTATCATCTCGACGATGTCGTCGATGGCTTGGGTTGTATCGACCGACTGCACGAGAACGGCTATGGCGGCGTGCCGGCCATCCTCATCACGGCTGACCGGTCCGAGACGTTGCGGGTCAACGCAACGGCTAAGGGCGTCGCGATTCTGAACAAGCCGGTCAAACCGGCGGCGCTCCGCGCCCTCGCCATGCGCATGGTCGCGGCCCGGGCAGCGGCGGAATAGTCAGCCGGGCGGCGCCGGTTCCGGCAGACTCGCGATGTCCCGAGCCAGGATCACGGCCTGCGTCCGGTTTTCCACCTCGAGCTTTTCGAGAATCGCCGAGACGTGCGCCTTGGCGGTGGCCTCGGACACGGACAATGCATGCGCGATTTTTTTGTTGGGATGGCCCTCGCTCAACATCATCAGCACGCGGATTTGCTGCGGCGTCAGGCGGGATAGGCGCGCCGCGAGCGCGCGATCGCGAGCCGTACCGCCATCTTTGCCGGCGATGTCATGGGGCGCCCACGCGCCGCCCGAGAGCAAGACCTTTAACGCGGCGCGAATGCCATCGGCGCCGGTCGATTTCGCGATATAGCCGATGGCACCCAATTCGAGCGCGCGACGAACGATGCTGTGCTGCTCTTCGGCGGAAATAATGGCGACCGGCACCGCGGCGAACGCTGCCCGCATGAACAGCAGACCGGATAAGCCCTGCATGCCAGGCATCTTGAGATCGAGCAACACCAGGTCGGTGTCCGGTGCGTTTTCGAGGCGCTCCCGCAGCGTGTCGAAGGACTGCGCCTCGACGATCTCTGCGTCGGGGAAGCTGCCGGCGATGGTCAGCCGCAGCGCATCGCGGAACAGCGGATGATCGTCGGCAATGATGATGCGCAGGGCCGCCATTGGCTCCTCTTCCTCGGCCGAACCGTATACTGCCACCCCGATTAGACGAAAGTATAATAGCTGGCGGCGGATGCCGGGCGTTACCTTTCGCCATCGACGCTGGCGGCGTGTGGCCGCGCGGCGCCCGTATAATTTGAAGCGTTAACGCTTCGCTCGGAAAGGGAGGATTTATGACTATGCAGAACTTCATCAAGCCGTCCCGTCGCACCGTGCTTCAGGCCGGCGGCGCGCTGGCCGCGTCGGCCGCGCTGCCCCGCTTTGCTTTCGCCGACGATATGCCGATGATCGGCACGTGGCCGGCCGGCTCGCAGGGCAGCTCCGTCACGATCGGAATCGCGACGCCGCTTACCGGCACATACGCCGCGCAGGGCGCGGACGAGTTGAAGGGCTGGCAGCTCGCGGTCGAGCACCTGAATAGCGGCGACGAGTTGATCCGCGCGACCTCGCCCAAGACCAAGAAGGGCGTGCTCGGCAAGGAAGTGAAACTCGTTTATGCCGATTCCGGCGCGAAGCCGAACCAGGCGGTACAGGCTGAAGGCAAGTTCATCAGCGACGACAAAGTCGTGCTGATGAGCGGCTCGACCTCGAGCGCGGTCGCGGTGGCGCTCAACCACTTCGCTCAACGCGAGCACGTCCTGTACTTCTCTGGGATTTCAGGCTCCAACGACACCACCGGCAAGGATTGCGTGCGCTACGGCTTCCGCCAGAATTTCTATGGCCAGACCGCCGCCGCGGCGTTGGGGCCGGTGCTGATCAAGGCGTTCGGCAAGAATCGCAAGGCCGCCTATATGACGCCCGATTACACCTACGGGCACACCGTCACCAAGGCGATGAACGATTATCTCAGCAAGAACGGCGGTTGGACGATGGTGACCAACCAGGTCTCGCCGTTGGGTGCGCCCGACTACAGCAACTACGTGACCAATATCGGCAACACCGACGCTGAGTTCCTGATCAACGTGAACTGGGGTCACGACGCGGTGCTGTCGACGCAACAGGCCAAGCAGTTCGGCCTGCTGAAAAAGATGAAGCTGGTGATCCCGTACCAGATTCCGTTCCTGGCGAAGGAACTGGGCGCGGAGATCACGCAAGGCGTTTACGCCGCCACCGATTTCTGGTGGACCCTCGAGGACCAAAATCCGCTCGCGAAACAGTTTGTCGCAAAGTTCCAGGCCAAATTCGGCTATCGGCCGGAATGGGGCGCGGAAAACTCGTACACCTCGATCGCGCTATGGGCGGACGGCGTCGAGCGGGCCGGGACGTTCTATCCGCCGGCGGTCATCAAGGCGCTCGAGGCCGGCAATCACAACAATACCATGGTCGGCGACTGCTATTTCCGCGCCGCCGATCATCAACTGGTCCGGCCGGTGGTTATCGTCCAAGGCAAGAAGCCGGGCGACATGAAAAACGCCGAGGATTACTGGCAAGTCCTCGAAGTCGTGCCCGGCGCGCCGTTGATGCAGGCGCCGGATGCCTTCGGTTGCAAACTCGGCGATTATACCTGATCGTTGCGGTAATCTGGCGGACAGGCGGCCGGTTTCGGCCGCCTGTCTTGTCGGACGGGGGCGCCGGGCCGCATGATTTCGTGGTCTAATTTTCTATCGCAGTTTTTCAATGGCCTGGCGTCGGGGGCACTGCTGGCCCTTATCAGCTCCGGCCTCACCATCATTTACGGCACGCTCGGCGTCTTGAACCTGGCGCACGGCGCCATGTTCATGATGGGCGGCTACGCCGGCTACGTCGCGTTTCAGGCGACCGGCTCGTTCTTCCTCGCGGTGATTGTCGGCGCGCTGTTTCTGGTGGTTTTCGGCGTCGTCTTCGAGTTCGTCATTATCCGCCGCTTCTACAGCCGCCCGCCCGAGGACCAACTCTTGGTCACGTTCGGCGTCGGAATGGTGGTAGTCGAATTGGTGCGCTGGGGCTTCGGCAGTCTGTCGTTCACCGTCCCCCCGCCCAGTTGGGCGACGGGGGTGACGCCGTTGGGCTTCATGATCTATCCGACCTACCGGCTCGTGGTGCTGGGCATCGCCGCGGTGGCGCTGGCGGTGCTCTATTTCGTGCTCTACCGCACGCGGCTGGGCATGATCGTGCGCGCCGGCATCGAGGATGCGACCATGGTCGGGATGCTCGGCATCAACGTGAACCGCGTCTTCATGCTGGTATTCGGCATCGGCGCGATGGCGGCGGGATTCGCCGGCATCGTCAACGCGCCGGTCGTATCGCTGACGCCCGACATGGGCGACGCGATCCTGGTGCAGACCTTCGTCGTGGTGGTGATCGGTGGCGTCGGCTCATTCCCCGGCGCGATCTTAGGTGGACTGATTACCGGGGAGATTCTCAGCGTCACGTCGATGTTCAATCCGGCTTATTCGGAGGTCATGCTGTTCGCGGCCATGACCCTTGTACTGATATTGCGACCGCAAGGCCTGCTGGGCCTGCCGAGCCGCGAGTGAGCCGATGCTATATCACCGCCGCTTTTTGATCGAGGGTTTGACCGCGCTCGGTCTGATCGTTGCGCGGTTCGCAATGCCCTCTCTCCACGTCTCGCCCGATACCGCGGATATGATCCTGGTCTGGGGTTTGTTCGGCATCGGTTTTGACATCGTATTTGGCTATACCGGCCTGCTGTCGTTCGGGCAGGCGGCGTTTTACGGCACCGGCGGCTTCGTCGCCGCCTATCTCGTCATCAATAATCTGGTCTCCAGCGTGTTACTGGCGTTGATCGTCGGCATGATTGCCGCGGCGATCGTCGGCGTCGCGGTCGGTGTCGTGGCATTGCGGCGCACCGGCATCTATTTCGCGATGATCACCGTCGCCATCGCCGAGATGTTCTTTTTCATCGAGAACAATCCGCTGTCCGCTTATACCGGTGGCGAGAACGGTCTTCCCGGCGTCCCGACGCCCAGCATTACCATCGGCAGTTTCCATTATCAGTTCGGCACCGATTGGTCGCTCTTCAGCTTCATCGCGGCCTGTTATTTCATCGGCATTGTCTTCGGCCTGCGCATCATTCGTTCGCCGTTCGGCGCGGTGCTGATCGCGATCCGGGACAACCCGTTGCGCGCGCGCGCCGTCGGCCACGCGGTTGGGCATTACAAGCTCGCCGCCTTCGTCATCGCCGCCGCCTATGCCGGCTTCGCCGGCGGCTTGCTCGGCATCGTGCAGGGCTTCATGCCGCCCGAGGCGTTCGACTTCGATACCTCGGGCCAGCTCGTCATCCAAACCGCGATCGGCGGTACCGGCACACTCTTCGGCCCCATGGTCGGCGCGGCGGTGTGGCTGTTCTTGCGCGATTTCCTGCAATCCGCTTTCGGCCTCGGCGCCACGTGGAAGCTCGTGCTGGGCCTGGTGTTCGTGGTGCTGGTGATGTTCCTGCGCCGCGGTTTGATCGGCGGTGCCGCGGACTTGACCCGCCTTCTAACGCGACGGCCGCCCATACCCGTGCCAGAGCGGGCCGCGCCCGTGGCGGCGCCCGCGATTGCCAGTGTCGGTCCGGCCCGCCGCCGCGACGAAGCGCCGTTCTCCGGCCCCGTGATCGAGGCGCGCGGCCTGACGAAGGCATTCGGCGGCATCGTCGCCAACCGCGACATCAATTTCGCGGTGGAACAAGGCGAGCTGCGCGGCGTCATCGGACCCAACGGCGCCGGCAAGAGCACCTTCTTCAAAATGCTGACCTGCGAGCTCAAGCCGACCGCCGGCCGCATCGTCTTTCACGGCCGCGACATCACTGGCATGCATGTCGACGATGTCTGTCAGCTCGGCCTCACCAAGAGCTATCAGGTCAATCAACTGTTCTCGCGCCTGACCCTGCGCGAAAACGTCGTCATCGCGGCGCTTGCCGAGCGGCGCGGCACGTTCAAGCTGGACCTGCTGCGCCGGATCGATCGCGTGCCCGGCCTCAACGATCAGGTCGAAGGCACGTTACAGCTCGTCGGCTTGACCGCGCGCGCCGACGTGCCGGTGGCGGAATTGGCCTACGGCGAAAAGCGCCGCCTCGAGATCGCCCTGGCGCTTGCGTCGTCGCCGTCGTTGTTGCTGCTCGACGAGCCGCTCGCCGGCATGAGTCCGATCGAGCGCGCCGAGACCGTGCAGCTCCTTAAAAATATCCGGCGTGGCCGCACGCTTGTGGTGGTCGAGCACGATATGGACGCGATGTTCGGCATGGCCGAGCGCATCACCGTACTGCACGAAGGCGCGCTGCTCGCGGAGGGCACGCCCGCCGAAATTCAGCGCAACGGCCAGGTGCAGGAAGCCTATCTCGGCGGAGTGGCGGCCGAATGACCACGCTGCTCGAGGTCGACAAGCTCAATTCGTATTACGGCGATAGCCACATCCTGTTCGATGTGTCGTTGCGGGTCGACAAGAACGAGGTCGTGGCGCTTTTGGGCCGCAACGGCGCCGGCAAGAGCACGACGCTCAAGAGCCTGATCGGGGTGGTACGCCCGCGCTCCGGCACCGTACGGCTTGACGGTGTCGCGACCGAAACCATGCACCCGCACGCCATTGCCGCGCTGGGCCTCCAATTGGTGCCGGAAGAGCGGCGCATTTTCGGCAGCCTCAATGTCGAAGAAAATCTCGTCCTCGCTGGCTTGACCGCGAAGGCGCGCTGGCCGCTTGGATCGGGTGTGGGAAATTTTTCCGCGCCTCAAAGAACGACGCCGCAGCCGCGGTACCGATCTTTCTGGCGGCGAGCAGCAGATGCTGGCCATCGCCCGCGCGCTGGTGCGCGATCCGAAGATCATCCTGCTCGACGAACCATTCGAGGGCTTGGCGCCGATCATCGTGCGGGATCTGCTCGCGACCTGCCGTGCGCTCGCCGAGGCGGGCCAGACCATCCTGGTGGTGGAGCAGAATATGGCCGCGGCGATGAGCCTCGCCGACCGTATCTACATCCTCAACAACGGCCACATGGTCGAGGAATTGACGGCTGCATCTGTGCGCGGCCAGCCGGAGCTATTGCACCGGCACTTGGGGGTGTAACGGAACCGTCGTGCGGCCTTCGAGACGGCGCGTCGCGCCTCCTCAGGCCGACGAATATTGTGTCCGCAACGCAATTCCTCATGCCTGAGCACGCGAAGCCGCCGTCTCGAAGCACGCGGAATGGCAAAGCAGCGGCGTGTTTATCATTCCCCCGCCGGGGGCATCATCGTCACCGCGAACATAATCTTGGGCAGCAGCTCGCGGATCGCGCCGCGCAATGCCGCCTCATCGGCCGCTTCGGCCATTGCCAGCGCCTGGCGCGGCGAGCGGCGGAAAATGGTGGCGCTGGCGCGGCCCGCCTTATTGGATGTCACGGTCGCGAACGACGCGGCAGGGTCAACCCGCTTCAACAGTTTCTTCAGCGCGGCACGCCCCGAATCCTGGTCGAGGTCGTGGACCGGCAGGTCGCTCGGGTTTTCGGTTTCTGGCGGCAGTTCGGCATTGACCGCCTCGACGCGGGCATGACGCGAGAGGCGCTGGAACACAGCGCGCCCCTCCTCGGTATCGATGCGGAATTGCAGCTCCCAGCTTTCGCCGCGCGCCGCCAATTCGGAGATCAGCGCGAACAGATCGTCGCAGTCGGTATCGTGCGAGCAGGTGATGAAGGCGAGCTGTCCCTCATGCTCGATCACGCGGTCGTCATTTTCGGCGAAGCCGAGCTGGTCGAGCGCGTTGTTGAGCGCGCGTTCCGACGCGATCAACAGCGTCGAGACGTGGAGCTTGGTGCCTTCTTCTTTTTCGCCTGCGGGTTCCATTCTCTTCATCTAGCGTGTTGGCGTGGTGGCGACAAGGCAGGGAGAGTTAGCTCGGCAGACCAACTTTTTCGTCACCCCCGGGCTTGACCCGGGGGTCCAAAGCAAGCGACGGCTGCCCCCGTCAAATGGCCATGGATTGCCGGGTCAAGCCCGGCAATGACGGACTTTTCTACGGATCGATCAACACGCCCGGATTTAACAAGCCCTTCGGATCGAGCGCCCGTTTCGCGGCGCGCAGCGCCTCGGCGAAGAGCGGCGGCCGCTGCCGGTCGTACCAGGGCCGATGATCGCGCCCGACCGCGTGGTGGTGCGTGATCGTTCCGCCGGCAGCGATGAGCGCATCGGAAGCCGCCTGCTTGATCGCGTGCCATTGTTCGTCGAGCGCGCCATGTCGCCCGAGCCCGCTGAACGTGAAATAAGGCGCGGGCCCGTCGGGGTAGACATGGGTGAAGCGGCACGTCACCTGGCCCGGCCCGCCGGTGACTTCGCGGATGGCGCGCTCGGTCGCGGCTTTGACCGTATCGTGGAAGTGCTCGAACCGTTCCCAGGTGATCGCGGTCTCGAACGTATCGCCGATGATGCCGCGCGCCACCATCTTTTCGCGCGCGAACGGCATCCGGATGAAAGCGTTGCGCCACATCCCGGCGGCGCCTTCCTGGGTCGCGTTGGCGCCTTCGGCTGCCTCGGGCGTGCCCCCGAAATCGCGGCATAGTTCGAGCGCGCGCTTTTGCGACGGCCCGACCTCGTGATCGGCGGACTCGGACGCGAGCACCATCACGGCAAAGCTGCCGTCGCCCGCGCCGGTGTTGCGCGCTTCGCTCGGATCGAGGATGCGGCAGTTGGCGGGATAAAGCCCGGCCTGGCTGATCGCGCGCAGCGCCCGTGCGGCGGTGAACAAATCCTTGAAGCGCACGGCGCCGCCGGCGCGAAAGCGGGGCCGGTCCTGTAAGCGCATCCATGCTTCGGTGATGATGCCGAGAATGCCTTCCGAGCCGATGAACAGCCGATCGGGGCTCGGCCCTGCGCCGGAGCCGGGCAGGCGCCGGGTCTCAACGTGGCCCCGCGGCGTCACCAGCGTCAGGTTTTCGACGAAATCGTCGATATGGGTGTAGAGGCTGGCGAAATGGCCGCCGCCGCGTGTCGCGATCCAACCGCCGAGCGTCGAATATTCGAAGCTCTGCGGGAAATGGCGCAGCGTCAGGCCGTGCGGCTTCAATTGCGCTTCGAGCGCCGGCCCGTAGGTGCCGGCTTCGATCCGCGCCGCGCGCGAGACCTTGTCGACTTCGACGACGCGGTTGAGATCGCGCAGGTCGATCGTGACGGCGGCCTTGTATTTCCCGCCGACACGCGGCTCGACGCCGCCGACGACGCTGGAGCCGCCGCCGAACGGGATGACGGCGGCGTCGGCATTGCCGGCCCAATCGAGCAGCGCCCCGACGTCATCGGTGTCGCGCGGATAGGCGACGACGTCCGGTGCGTTGGCGTAATCGCCGGCGAGGCCACGGACATAATCGAGGAACGACTTGCCATAGGTGTGCTGTGCGCGGTCGAAAGGCTCGCTGGTGCAGATCGGCGCCAGCGATGCCGGCGGTGCGATGCGCGGCGTGCGCAATTCGATTTTCTCGAGGGCGGGCGGTTGCCGTTGTTCGAACGCCGAGACGCCGAACAATTCCGAATAACGTCCGACCGTGAATGTTTCTTCCTCCGGCGTCAGAGCTCTCACCGACGCGGCCCCAGCCGAAATATTTGAGACGTGCTTCCGCCATCACGACCTCGCCAGCCAATCGAGCAGCACGCGGTTGAATTCGTCCGCGCCTTCATATTGCACCCAATGACCGACGCCGGCCACGACATGAAACTTGGCCTCGGGTTGAATTGCGCGCAGCAAGGTCTCGCGTTGGTCGATAAAGGGATAGGCGGTGATATCGAATTCGCCCCAAATGCCGCCGATCGGTGCCTTAAGCAACGGTAGCGCGCGCGCCAGCCAGTCGCCCCGTGCGAACGGCACCGATTTGAAGCGCCCGATCGCGACGTGGCGGATTTGCATCCACACCGCGGCTTCGTCGATCTTCGCCGGATCGTGAACCATGAAGCGGCCGAGATTGTCGCGTTGCAGCGCCGCGATCTCGGCGCTGCTCATCGTCGGCTCGACCCGGCGCAGGTTGCTGGCGCGACCGCGCGGCAAACCAAGTCCGCCGGCGCCGACCAGGGTCAGCGACCGCAGACGGCCCTCCGCGTGAACCCCGACCCGTCCGGAGAGATGGCCGCCGAAGGAAAAGCCGACGAGATGGAACCGCTCGTCCGGCGCCAGCACGCGCGACAGTCCATCCCAAATAATATCCGATACATCGTCGAGATTCTGGGTCGGCGGCGGCATCGCGGAGTCGCCGAGGCCGGGGAGATCGGGAACAATCGCGCGAAAGCCAGCGTCGTTGAACCGACGGATGTTGCGCACCCAATGCAACCAAGACCCGGTGCCACCATGAAGCAGCACCACGGGGACACCGGCGCCCCATTCGCGCCAAACCATCGTGCCGTCGCCGCACGGCGTCGCGTGAAGCCGTGCGGCGCGGTCGAGCGCGGCGATGCCGTCCGGCATCGCGTCGAGACCGCGAATGGAATCCACGATCAGCGGCGTTTCATCGTCGGGTCGAGCGCGACGCGCATCGATTCGCCGAGCGCGTTGAAAGCGAGGGCGGTGAGCATGATCGCCATGCCCGGCGCGTACATCTGTTCCGGTGCGATCTCGATGTAATTGTAGGCCCGGGCCAGCATGCCGCCCCAGCTCGCCGCCGGTGGCTGCACGCCCAAGCGACAGGAAGCTCAGCGCCGCCTCTGCCAACAAGGCGATGGCGAGCGCCAGGGTCACTTGCACGATCACCGGCTGGATCGCGTTGGGCAGGATATGTTGCCAGATGATGTAGGGGGTCGAGGCGCCGAAGCCGCGCGAGGCATCGACATAGAGCGCCGATTTCACCACCAGCGTCTGCGCGCGCACGATCCGCGCCAGGAACGGCGCGAACACGAAGCCCACCGCCAGCATCGCGTTGGTCAGGCCGATGCCGAGCGCGCCGGTGACGGCGATCGCGAGCACGATCGGCGGGAACGACAGAAGCGCGTCGATAAAGCGGCTGACGATCTCGTCGAACCAGCCGCCGACGAACCCAATCAGCAGTCCTATCGGCACGCCCAGCAGCACCGCGACCGCCACCGCGAGGAACGAGGCATAAAGCGAATTGGGTGCGCCATAGATCAGGCGGCTTAGCACGTCGCGGCCGAGATCGTCGGTGCCGAGCCAGTGCGCGGCACTGGGCGGCGACAGCAGGTCGGACACGTTCTGGTCGGTGGGCGCGTACGGCGCGATCACCGGCGCCAAGATCGAGACCAGCAGCAGAAATACGAGAAACCCGATGCTGAGCACGGCACGGATGTCGGAGCGCATCCAACGTAACAGGCGCATCGCGCGGCTGCGGTGCGGCACGACAGAGGCGGGCTTTTGCGCGATCGCGGTCATGTCGAGGCCGCCACGCGCGGGTCGAGCAACGCGGTGATGATGTCGGTCAGGAGATTGACCGAGATCACGATCAGTACCAGCACCAACACCACGCCCTGCACCACGGGAAAGTCCTTGTTAATGGCGGAATAGCTGACAAGGCTGCCGACGCCGGGAATGGCGAATACCGCCTCGATCACGACCGCGCCTGAGAACAAGCGGTTGACCTGCAAGCCCACCAGCGTCAGCAGCGTCGCGCTGACATTGCGCAGCCCGTGCTTCCACAGGATGGCGCCATTCGACAGGCCCTTGGCGCGCAACGTGCGCATATATTGCTGGTTCAGAACTTCGAGCAGGTCGCTGCGCACCTGGCGCGCCAGCGCCGCCACTACGCCGACCGCAAGCGCGATCGCCGGCAATGTCGCGTGGCTAATTGCGCTCACCGGGTCGCTGAGAAGATCGGCGGCGCCGGTGGTGGGAACCAGTGGCGATAGAGCGAGAATTGCAGCGCCAGGATCATCGCCAGCCAGAAGCTCGGCAGCGCCACGCCCATCGACGCGGACGAGGTGACGAGCGCGTCGAGCTTCGAGCCGTTTCGCGTCGCCGCCAGCACGCCCAGGGGAATCCCGATCGGCGCAGGCCAGCACCAGCGCATAGACCGCGATCAGGATGGTGTTGGGCAGGCGCTCGCGAATCAGCTGCGTCACCGGCTCGCTCGAGAACAGCGACAGGCCGAGATCGCCGTGAACCGCGTGCCACAGCCAGATGCCGTACTGGACGACGATCGGCTGGTCGAAGCCGTATAGGTGGCGGATTTCGGCGATGCGCTCGGTCGAGGCGTAATCGCCCGCCAGCGCCAGCGCCGGGTCGCCGGGCACAAGCTGCAACAAGCCGAACACCACGAAAGTGGCGAACACCAGGATGGGCAAGAACTGGAGGAGGCGGCGCGCGAGCAGGCGCCAAACCTTGCTCATGGCGGGTTATCCGCCGTGCGTCCCTCGACTGCTCCCCCGGCTTTCGCCGGGGTCCGCGCTCGGGATGAGGTAAAGCTGTTCCTCATCCTGAGTGCGCGGCCCCGATAAAATCGGGGGCGAGCAGTCGAAGGACGCACGATCTTCCATCACGCGGCCAGCCACACTTCCTGAAATTTCGGCGTGCCGATGATGCCGCCGTTGAAATTTTTCACTTTCGGCGACAACACCGTGACGCCCGGCCAGATATATTGCGGAACTTGCAACGCCTGTTCGATGACGAAGCGCTGCAGCTTGACGAAAGCAGCTTTGCGGCTTTCCTGATCTTGCGCCGATTCGGTCGCGTCCATCAGCTCGCGGAAGCCCGGCAACTCGACCTTGCCGGGATTGCGTAGCGCGTCCTTGGCGAACTGCACTTCGTAGGACTGGCTCGGGTCGGGATAGCCGCCGGTCGGGCTGATCAGCATCTCGCCCTTCTTCTCGATCATCACGGCCTGCATCGCCTGTTGCGGCGTGGTCGGCGTGAGGTGGACGCGGATGCCGCTCTTCGCCAATTGCGAAATGATCAATTCCTGCCGCTGCATCGCCACTTGATCCGGCCAACCGTAGGAACGAAGGTCGATGCCGCCGCCGAATCCCGCCTCTTTCAACAGGGCCTGGGCCTTGTCGGGATCGTGCTTGTAGTAGTGGATGGTGCTCGGATCCGTCGCCCAATGTTCCTTGGGCAGGATGGTGCATGACGGTTCGCCCAGCCCGGCCACCAGCACATTGTTGAGCTCCTCGCGATCGATGGCCCAGTTGAGCGCCTGGCGAATGCGGGCGTCGTTCAGCGGCGGCCGCGAATAGTTCATGAAGATGCCGCCGAACACCAGCGACGGCCCGGTTTGAACGACCAAACTCTTGTCGCGGTCCGCGATCAGCTTTTGCGGCACTTGCAGATCGAGCGCGATGTCGGTCTCGCCGGCCATGGTGGTGCGGACCACGGTGTTGAGCTCGTTGATGATGCTGATCTTGATGCCGTCGAGATACGGCTGCCCCGATTTCCAGTATTTGTCGTTCTTGACCAAGGTGAAGCTGGCATTGTCCTGCCACTCGACGAACTTGAACGGCCCGGTGCCGACCGCGATGCGGTCGACATTCGGTCCCTTCTCCTTGACCGATTTCGGCGACAGCATCAGCCCGACCCGCGTCGACAGAATCGCGGGCAAGCCCGCGTTCGGCCGCGTCAGATGCAGCGTGACCTGACTCTTGCCGGTGACTTCGACGGCGCCGACCACGTTGAGGTCGGATTTGACGTTGGAGCGTTGGTCGGAACGATAGCGGTCGAGGTTGAACTTCACCGCCTCGGCGTTGAACGGCGTGCCGTCGTGGAAATCGATGCCGTCGAGAATGTCGATCACCAGCGTCTTCGGATCCTTGAACGCCCACGATCTAGCGAGGCCGGGCTTCAGCGTCAGCGTGCTCGGGTTGAAATCGACCAGCCCGTCGTAGCAGGCATACAGCACGTTGAGGTCGGGCAAGTTGCGGCCGGTCATCGGATCGATCGAAGCGGGGTTATAGGGCTGCGCGACGCGCAGCGTTCCGCCTTTTCGCGGCATGTCCGCCGCGCGCGCCAACGACGGCAGGAACACAACGCCGCTCGCCGCGGCCGCGCCCTTCAACACCGTGCGGCGGTCCAGAATCCGTCTAATCATGCCAACCTCCCTAACATTTTTGTTAGCTTGAATCCGTGGTGACGGTCGGGAGAATAAGACTCCGCTAAATCGCTGTCTCGGCAAAATGACACGCGACGAAGCGTCCAGGCGCCAGCTCGCGCCACTCGGGTTCGCTCTGCGAACAACGGGCTTGCGCCATGGGACAGCGCGTGTGAAAGCGGCATCCGGTGGGCGGATCGAGTGGGCTCGGCACCTCGCCTTGAAGCACGATGCGCTCGCGGTTGCGCAGGTGCGCCGGTACCGGCTCCGGCTCGGCCGAAAGCAGCGCTTTGGTGTAGGGATGAAGCGGCGCATTCATGATGTCGGCCGCGGCGCCGAGCTCGACGATCTTGCCGAAATACATCACCGCGACGCGGTCGGCGATATGCGCCACGACGCGAAGATCGTGGCTGATGAAGACATAGGTCAGGTGGAAATCGCGCTGCAGATCCGCGAACAAGTTCAGCATCTCCGCCTGGATCGAGACGTCGAGCGCGGCCACCACCTCGTCGCACACGATGAGCTGCGGCTCGAGCACGAGCGCGCGGGCGATGTTGGCGCGCTGTTTCTGGCCGCCGGAGATTTCATGCGGATAACGCGCCGCCATGTCCGGGCCCATCGCCACATGGTCGAGCGCCTCGAGCGCCTTGCGCGCTCGCTCGCGCCGCGTGCCGATGCGCGCCACGTCGAGCGGCTCGCGCACGCTTTGAAAGATCGTCATGCGCGGATCGAGCGCGGCGTTCGGGTCCTGAAAAATGATCTGGTAACCGCGCCGATGATGGCGCAGCGCCTTGGCCGACATGGCGAACGGGTCATCGCCGTAATGGCGGATGCTGCCGCCGGTCGGGCGGAGAAGACAGACGAGGGCACGGCCGACCGTCGTCTTGCCCGAGCCGCTCTCGCCGATGATGCCGAAGGTCTCGCCCTGGCGGACCGCGAAGCCGACCTTGTCGACGGCTTGAATGACCTGGCCGCGGCGCCGGCCCGGAAACGCGATTTCGAGATTTTCCACCGTTAGGATCGGCGGGTCGGATGGGGCCATGCTCATACGCCCGCGCCTGCCAGCGCCAGTTCCGATGCGCGCACGCAGCGCACATGCCGGTCGTCCGCCGCGCGCAAGCGCTGCGGTTCCTGGCATGCCGCCGTTGCGTAAGTGCAGCGCGGGCCGAAGCGGCAGCCCGCCGGCATTTCGCGCGCCGACGGCACACGGCCGGGGATCGACGACAGGCGCGATTTCGGCGCGCGCCGGCCGGGCAAGGATTCGAGCAGGCCGGCGGTGTAGGGATGAAGCGGGCGCTGGAGGATCGATTCAACCGGCCCGTCCTCCACCACTTCGCCGGCATACATGGTCAGCATGCGCTCGCAGCTTTCGGCGATCAGGCCGAGATTGTGGGTGATGAACAACAGCGCCGTGCCGGTGCGCTGCCCCAGCTCCAACAGGAGCTCCATGATCTGTGCTTGGATGGTGACGTCGAGGGCGGTGGTCGGCTCGTCTGCGATCAGAAGCTTCGGTTCGCACACCAACGCCATCGCGATCATGACGCGCTGGCGCATGCCGCCCGACAGGCTCATCGGAAACATCGTCGCGACATTCGCCGGTCCGGCGATGCGCACCGAGGCAAGGGCATCGACTGCGCGTTCCTTGGCTTCACGTTGGGATACCGAGAAGTGCGTCCGCACTGTCTCGGCGATCTGATCGCCGACGGTGAAGACAGGATCGAGCGCGCTCATCGGTTCCTGGAACACCATGCCGATCTGGCGGCCGCGCACCCGGCGCATGCCGCTTTCGCCGATGGCGGCGATGTCGCGCCCGTCGAAGAAAATGTTGCCGGTGCGCAGACATCCGCGCTTCGGCAACAGGCCCATGACCGACAGCGCCGTCAGCGATTTGCCGCAGCCGCTCTCGCCGACGATGCCCACGGTCTCGCCGCGCTTCACGGTGAAGGCGACGTTGCTCAGCATCTGCACCCAACCAGCATCGTCGCGGAACGACACGCACAAATCCCGCACATCCAGCAACGCGCCGGTGGTCTCTGCGGTGCGGGATTTGTCGGTCGTAACGGCACTCATTTTCTTGTTATTGCCTGTTCTGATCGCGGATCACAAGCGACAACCCCTCTCCCGCTTGCGGGCGTGACGCCTGTCAAACGTCCCCAGACGTTTGGCCCGAACATGCCGGGTGGCATGTTCGGCGGCGTCACGGGAGGGACCCATTGCGTAGCAATGGGAGGGTGAGAGGGTATGTATTATTTTGTGATGCCTTCGCTTCGTGCGCGCGAACTACGCCAAACCATGACGGATGCCGAACGTCGGCTATGGTACGTGCTGCGCGACCGACGGCTGCGCGGATACAAGTTCCGCCGCCAGCGTCCCATCGGTCCGTTCATCGCCGATTTTGCGTGTCTTGAGTACCGCGTTGCGATTGAAGCGGATGGCGGCCAGCACGCGGACAACGAGGCCGATATGCGCCGCACGGCATGGCTCGAACGCCACGGCTGGCGCGTCGTTCGATTCTGGAACAACGATATTCTTTTGAATGCCGGAGGTGTGGCGGAGGAAATACTTGAGGTTATTAAAACATGTCCGGCGTTCCCTCACCCGCCCGGCCCTCGCGGGCCGGTCACCCTCTCCCGCAAGCGGGAGAGGGGTTAGACAACCGCGATCGCGATCGGCTACCGTCCGTTTCATCCACGTTGGCGAATAATTCCCTCTCCCGCTCACGGGAGGGAAGCCCGGCGCGTAGCGCCGGGAGCGTGAGGGGCTAACTCACCCGCACTTGGAATAGTCGCAGTTGGTGCACTGGTCGCAGCCTTCGCTGCGGATGATCGCCGCTTCGCCGCATTTGGGGCAGATCGGCATGCGGGGGTGATGATGGGCGTGATCGGTGCCGGCGCCGCCCGCCGGCTCGGGCAGGTTGACCACGGCGCGCGCCGGCTCCAGTTCCGGCCCGCCGAGCCGGCCCTTCGCCTGAATGAAGCCGATATCGATCATGTGGCGCTCGATAATGCCGCCGATCGCCGCCAGCAGCGACGGCACGTATTTACCCTCCATCCACGCGCCGCCGCGCGGATCGAACACCGCCTTCAGCTCCTCGACCACGAACGAGACGTCGCCGCCGCGCCGGAACACCGCCGAGATCATGCGCGTCAGCGCCACGGTCCAGGCGTAGTGCTCCATGTTCTTCGAATTGATGAAAATCTCGAACGGTCGGCGCCGTCCGCTTTGCACGATGTCGTTGACGGTGATGTAGAGCGCGTGCGCGCTCTCGGACCAGTTGATCTTGTAGGTCTGGCCGGGCAGGGCCTCGGGCCGGTCCAAGCGGCCGCGTCATATGGACGATGCCGCCCGCCTCGTAAATGTCGGCGGGCTTGATCGACGGCGGCGGCGCCACCAGCGGCAACTCCGCCTGTTTCTGCTCCTTCTTCTCCGGCCTCACCGACAGGACCGAGCCGGTCACTTCGTTGGGGCGATAGGTGGTGCAGCCCTTGCAGCCCAGCTCATAGGCGCGGAGATACACGTCCTTGAACCGCTCGAACGGGAAATCGACCGGGATGTTGATGGTCTTCGAGATCGAGCTGTCGACGTATTTCTGCACCGCCGCCTGCATCACCAGATGGTCGGCGGGCGCCAGCGATTGGGCGTCGACGAAATAATCGGGCAGCGGCGCGCCTTCGCCGCGCTGACGCCGGAACAGGCGATAGGCGTGGTCGGCCACGTCCTCTTCCTTGCGGCTGCCGTCCGGCATCAGGACGTTGCGCGTGTAGTTGAAGCTGAACACCGGCTCGAGCCCCGACGAGACATTGTCGGCGAAGATCGAGATCGTGCCGGTCGGCGCCACGGAGGTCAGGAGCGCGTTGCGGATGCCGTGCGCGGCGATGGCGTCGCGCAAATCTTGCTCGAGCTCAATCACGCTTTCGCCGGCGAGATAGGCGTCGCGGTCGAACAAGCGGGAACGCGCCCTTCTCCCGCGCCAATTCCGCCGAGGCGAGATAGGCCGCGCGGCGGATGGCGCGCATCCAGGTCTCGGTCAGGCTTACCGCCTCGGCCGAGCCATAGCGCACGCCGCATTCGATCAGCGCGTCGGCGAGGCCGGTGACGCCGAGGCCGATGCGGCGCTTTGCCTTCGCCTCGTGCAGTTGTTCCTCGAGCGGGAAGCGCGAGACGTCGATCGTGTTGTCGAGAAGGCGCACCGCGTCCGGCACCAGCCGCGCCAACTCGTCCAGGTCGAGCCGCGCCCGCGGCGTGAACGGCTCCGTGATCAGCGCCGCGAGGTTGATCGAGCCGAGCAGGCAGGCGCCATAAGGCGGCAACGGCTGTTCCCCGCAATTATGGACATGGATGCCGTTGGCGTCGAACGCGTTGGCGCCGGGGATTTGCACGTCGAACACATCGGCCTCGCCGTCGTGCGCGATCGACGCGATTTCCGCGACGAAGCGCTCGCGGTTCGGCGTGCGACGATAGGCAGCCGCGACCGCGCGCAGCCGCGCTTGTTTTTCCGTGTCGGCGAAACCGACCCGTGCCGCGAACGTGCCGATATTGTCGTTGGCGATGACCAGCTCGTGATCGGCCTTCGTGTCGTAGAGCCGCCTACCGCCTTTGCCATCGGGTAACAGTCGCGCGCCGGCCGGCCGACGTTCGCGATAAATCGTCGAGGCGATGCCGAGCCGCAACAACATACGCTGCGCTGCCTCGAGCCGCGCGAGATCGCTTTGCGCCAAGCGGATGCTGGCGCCGTTTTCCTGGTCGCCGATCACCGTGCCGTCGGCATCGAACAGGCCGCGCAGGAAACCGCAGGCGAAGGCCGAGGATTCGCGCTCGATCGACGGCGTGATGGCTTTGTTGCCGGGCGCCATGCCCACAGCGAACGCCAGCTTCTTTACCGCGCCGAGCGACAGGCGATATTCGTCGCGGCCCGCGACCGGAACCCAGCCGCCGAAATCGGCGCCATGCGGCAGGCTTCGCGCTGCCGCCAGCGCCGCTTCCATCACGCCGTCGACGCCCTGCATGTCGCCGCTGTTCACTGCTTCGCGCCGGCGCCAGACGCTCAGCACCGCTTTATCGCTTTTGAGCGTGCCGTCGCCGACGAGCAGGCCAAGCAAATAGCCTTCATCTTCGCCGAGACGACCCGACCACGACGCGGCCATGCGATGATTGTTCAGCAGGACGCGGTCGCCCGGCATGAGCTCGCCGGCCTTGCGCCATTCCGTCGTCAGGCCGATCCGGCCTAACTCCGACGCGACGAGTACCGGATGATCGGCGGTGAGACGTAATGCGTAGCCTTCGCGCGTCGTCAGTTTCAGTACCGGCTTACGCCCGGTGAAAAAGAAACCACGCGACGCCGAAGCGAAGGGTCGCCCGTCGAGCAGCGCGATGAATGGCTCGCCGAGCAGTTCCGCGACTTGGCGCGGCCCGTCGGCGGTCTGCACCCAGGTATCCGCCGTGACGCACGGGTTGGTGGCGCTGATCGTCTCGCAGTAATGCGAGATTGTTCCGCTTGTTGATGCGGTCGATGAAGATCACGCCCGGCTCGGCATAGGCGTAGGTCGCGCGCATGATCTTGTCCCACAGCTCGCGCGCGGGCAGCACCTTGTAGGTCGTGCCGTTGAAGCGCAGCTCCCAGGGCGCGCCCTCCTTCACCGCCTGCATGAAATCGTCGGTGACGAGTACCGAGAGATTGAACATGCGCAAGCGGCCGGGCTCGCGCTTCGCCTCGATGAAGGCTTCGATGTCGGGATGGTCGCAGCGCAGCGTCGCCATCATCGCGCCGCGGCGATAGCCGGCGCTCATGATGGTGCGGCACATCGCGTCCCACACATCCATGAAGGAGAGCGGCCCCGAAGCGTCGGCGCCGACGCCTTTGACCGGCGCGCCCTTGGGGCGCAGCGTCGAGAAATCGTAGCCGATGCCGCCGCCCTGCTGCATGGTCAGCGCGGCTTCCTTCAGGTGCGAAAAGATGCTCGCCATGTCGTCGCCGATCGCGCCCATGACGAAGCAATTGAACAGGGTGACGTTGCGGCCGCTGCCGGCGCCGGCCACCACCCGGCCGGCCGGGAGGAATTTGAAATCCTCCATGATGCGGTAGAAGCGGTTGGCCCAATGCGGCTTTGTCGGCCTCGGGCTCCGCCAGTGCTGTCGGCGATGCGGCGCCAGCTATCTTCGATGGTCTTGTCCACAGCGGCGCCGTCCGGCGCTTTGAGCCGGTACTTCATGTCCCAGATTTGCTGGGAAATCGAGGCGACGCTAGGCACCGGTCAGCTCCTGCAAAGCGGTCGTAATTCAGTTAAATGCTTGATAAATATGGGGATTAGGCCCGATATCGTCATCTAGTTTAGCAGCGGTCCGCTCCATGTCAACAAGGATGTTCTTTAAATGTTCTGGCAATTTTTGGTTAGAAATAACGAACTTTCGATGACAAGTGGTGCTGTTAACCATGCCCATTTGCTTGCGAATCCGATTTCATCCACGGCCTTATCCACAGGTCGGATAGCATGCTGGCGAGCGCAAGTTCAGGCGGAAGCGAGTGTCGCGGTGGCCTCGGCGGCAAAGCTGTCGATCAGATTCAATTCAATGGGGTCTGACCGCCAGACGGTACGCCGAGGAGTAGAGGGCACCCCGACCCGGGGTAGAGCTGGCGATGAACGGCATCGATCGAGAGGAAAGACAGCCGCCCCTGAGCATCGCCCGACGCTTATCGGCGGAAAAGTTTCCATCCCGTTAGCGCAGTGCGGTTTCGGCCGCGATCAAACGAGCGGTGGCAGCTTCGATCCGCCCGCGCAATTCGTCGGTAATTCGACGCCGGTCGATTTCGCCCGATAGGGGCGGCAAGATTTCGACAATGATGAGGCCGGGCCGCTTCAGAAAACGCCGCCGCCCCCAAAAGAGGCCGGAATTGAGGGCAACCGGCACCAACGGCAATTTGAGGTCGCGCGCCAAAGCGCCGACGCCGGGATGATACGGAGCGTCCGATCCGACCAACGTGCGCGTGCCCTCGGGGAAAATCAGGATGGAGCGCCCCTCCGCCACCGCCGCGCGCGCCGCCTTAAGCATCCGGCGCAAGGCGGCGGCGCCGACATCGCGGTCGATGCCGATCATGCCGGCCTTGCGCAGATACCAGCCGTAAAACGGAATCGCCAGCAATTCGCGCTTCACGATGATCGCGGGATCGTCGAACAGCGCCGACGCCGCGAACGTGTCCCACGCCGATTGATGCTTCATCGCGATGATCGACGGCCCAGCCGGCAAATTCTTCCGGCCGCGCACCTCGTAGCGCAGGCCCACGGTCCAGCGCGCCAGCCACAAGGTCCACAGCGCCCAGTAATGGCCGAAATAGGCGCCGATGCGCCGCGTCGCCAACAGCACCGGCAGCCCGAGGATGCACAGGATCACGGTGCCGATGTAGAACAGCGCGTTGAAAACGATCGAGCGCAGCAGGAACATCAGGCCGGCCCCATTACTTCAAGCCGCGCATAGGCGAAGAGATATTTCATGTACTCGTCGACCACCAGCATCGCGGCATGCATGCGGCGCCACCAGTCGCCTTGTGGTGCGATCGGAAACACTGGATTCGGCACGATGCGGATGTCGGGCATGGCGCGGGAAAATTCAAGCAAGCTGCGCGGCATGTGGTAGCTGGCGGTTACGAGACGCAGCGAATGAAAATTTTCGGCCTTCATCCATGCCGCGGTCTCCGCGGCGTTGCCGCGCGTGCTGTCGGCCTCATGACCGAGTTCGATGCAGCAGGTCAGCCATTTCGACTGTTGGTTCGAAGCACGCATCAGTGCCTTGACGTCGGTGCTGCGATAAACGCCGGAAACGAACAGTTTTTTGGCCTTGCCTTCGGCGAGGAGGCGGAGGCCGTTTTCAACCCGCTGGCTACCGCCAGTCAGGACGATGATGGCGTCGGTAACGCTGGGATCGTCCGCGCTCTCGGTCGGCATTAGGCCGACGAACCAGAACAAGCCGCCGGACCAGCAAAGGGCGAGCGCGACGATGACGATTGCCGGCCAGCGGCGACGCGGGCTCATGGCATGCGAGTCAGCGCCCGCGTCACGGTGGCGAGTGCCGTGAAATAGGAAATCGCGGCCGCGGCGATCGGCAGCAATATCAGCGACAGCCATTGCAACGGCCGCAGGCTCATTGTTGGCAGCAGCCGCAGGTCCGGACCGAACACCGCCGCCGTGTCGGCGGCATGACCGAGCACCAGCAGCGTGACGATCGCGATGGCGAGACCGATCAGTCCGCCCCGCATGCCCAGGCCGAGCGACTGCCGCGCGAATTGGCGTGCGATATAGGAATCGTGCGCGCCGAGAATGTGCAGAATCTCGATCACGTTATGGTGCACCGCCAAGCCCGGCGCGCGTGGTGAAAACGGTGGTCAGCACTGCCGCCGCGCCGATCAGAACGACGATGATCACGGCGGTCACCTCGACCGACAATCCCAGATCGAACAGTCGGTCGAAGCGTTGCCGCGCATCGTCCAGCGTCCGCGCCTGGCGCCGCCGCCGATAAGCTTGTTGCGGAGCGCGCCGAGATCCGGTCGATGCGCTGGGTCGACGCGCACATCGATCAGGCGCGGCAGCGCCAATTGCGGCGACGGTGTCGCCGCCGCCGAGCCACGGCTCGACGAGCTTCGCCACATCCGCGCGCGGCAATTCCTTGGCGGAGGTAACGCCCGGAAGTCGCTCGCAACAGCGCCAGGACCAGCTTCATCTCCGCGTCACCGTCATGCGGGTTCGTGGCCGGCGGCAGCTCCACCGTCATCACGCCGGCGAGGCCACGGTTCCAATCGGCCAGCGCCGAATGAAGCAGCAGCGTCCCCGCCAGCGCCAATCCGGCGAGATAGACCATCAGCGCGACGATCCACGGCAGGAACCGAACCGAGCCGTCGCGCGCGAACGGAATGTCGAAGCGCCGCTCATGGCGGCGGACCCTCCGCCAGATCATCACGCAGACCTTCCCGTGGCGAGCCTGACGAAGGCTCCGGTTCCGGTGGCCGCTCCGGCATGCCCCCCTTGATCAATTTGACCTCGCCGCCATCGAGATGGAGGTGCGGATGGCCCGAGCGAGAAGCCAAGTAATTGTTGTGCGTCGCCACGATCACGGTGGTGCCCAGACGGTTCATTTCCTCGAGGAGCCGCAACAATCGCAGCGCCATCTCGTCGTCGACATTGCCGGTCGGCTCGTCGGCGAGGATCAGGCTTGGACGTCCGATCACGGCGCGCGCGATCGCGACGCGCTGCTGCTGTCCGCCCGACAGGGTCGGCGGCCGGGACTCGATGCGGTCGGCGAGGCCGACCCAGGTCGAGAAATTCGGTGACGCTGTCCTTGATCTTGGCCTCGCTTTCGCCCGCGACGCGCAGCGGCAACGCGACATTGTCGAAGGTGGATAGATGATTGATCAGACGGAAATCCTGGAAGATCACGCCGATGCGCCGCCGCAGCGGCCGGCAACTCGCGGCGCGGCAAACTCGACACATCCTTTTCGAACAGCGAGATCAGTCCGCGCGATCGGCCGTTCCGACATATAAATCAGCTTCAGCAGACTCGACTTGCCGGCGCCGCTCGGCCCGGTGAGGAAATGAAATGAGCCAGCGTCGATTTTCACATTGATGTCGCGCAGCACCTCGGGCCCGGTACCGTAGCGCATGCCGACATTCTCAAACCGAAATTCATCACGGGGAAGATGACACGGCGCGAAGCGCGGCGGCAAGTTGGCGCGATGCGGGATTGCCACTTTCCTTCGGCGGCGGCTTCCACTAACGTCCGCCGCGTTTCATCGCAACCGAAGGCAGATCGCGTCATGGCCGGATTGTTTCGTGTCTTCGCCGTCCTGGCCGCTCTTGTCGTCAGCCTGAATGGAGGCATTGTGAGCGCGGCCGATCTCGAAAATACCGTCTATATGGATGTGCCCGCGGGGCGAGTGACGATCGAGCTGCGGCCCGATCTCGCGCCCAACACCGTGGCGCGCATCAAGGAACTGATGCGCCAGCATTTCTATGACGGCATCGTGTTTCATCGCGTCATCGACGGCTTCATGGCGCAGACCGGCGATCCGACCGGCACCGGCATGGGCGGCTCGGGCAAGAAGCTGAAGGCCGAGTTCACCGACACGCCGTTCGTGCGCGGCACGCTCGGCATGGCGCGGGCACAGGACCCCGACAGCGCCGACAGCCAGTTCTTCATCTGCTTTGCGCCGGCCGCCTTCCTCGACGGCAAATACACGGTGTTCGGTCAGGTGACGGCCGGCATGGACGCGGTCGACGCGATCAAGAAGGGCGATGCCGGCGACAACGGCAAGGTCAACAATCCCGACAAGATCGTCAAGATGCAGATCGCCGCGGACGTGAAAGGGAAGTAGTTCATCCTCAATGAGCGGCACTCTTCGAATCCCCTCCCCCCTTGAGGGGGAGGGAGATCGAGCCGCAGGCTCGATCGGGTGCGGGCTAGAGACGATCGCCGCGATGTTCCCCCCTCCCAACCCTCCCGCCTCAAGGGGCGAGGGGATTTGTAATAATTTCCGCGATGAAGCTCGACGCCCTGCGCCTCTATAGCGACCGGCGGATGGTCGCGATCTTGGCGATGGGGTTTTCGAGCGGGCTGCCGCTTGCGCTCACCGGCGCGACGCTCTCGATCTGGCTCAAGGAAGACGGCATTTCGCTTACCGCGATCGGTCTCTTCGCTCAGGTGGGTCTCGCCTACAATTTGAAGTTCCTGTGGGCGCCGGTACTGGATCGCGTACCGCTGCCGCTGGTGACGGCGTGGCTCGGGCGGCGGCGAAGCTGGGCGGTGTTCATTCAAGTTTTGCTGGCGTTGTCGATCCTGGCACTGGCGCAGGCCGATCCCGCGATCGACGCGTGGCGTACCGCGCTCGTCGCCGTCGTGGTCGCGTTCTTCTCGGCAAGTCAGGACATCGTCATCGACGCGTTCCGCGTCGAGTTGCTCGAGGATCGCGAGCAGGGCGCCGGCGCCGCGGCGACGCAGGTCGGCTATCGCATCGGCATGCTGGCGTCGGGCGCCGGCGCGCTCTATCTCGCCAGCGCTTTCGGCTGGCACGACGCTTACACGGTGATGGCGTGCTCTGGTCGGCGTCGGCATGGTAGCCGTGTTGCTGATCAACGAGCCGGCGGCGCCGCGGCCCTTGCGCGCGAACTGGCTACGCGCTGCTATCGTCGATCCGTTCGCCGATTTCATGACGCGGCACGATTGGGCCGTCGATTCTCTTGTTCGTCGTGCTCTACAAGACCGGCGACGCGGTCGCGGGCTGGATGTCCGGCCCGTTCTATATTTCAATCGGTTTCGACAAGGTCGAGATCGCCAGCATCAGCAAGGTGTTCGGTCTGGTCGCGAGCATGGCCGGCGTCATCCTCGGCGGCTGGCTGGTGCTGCGCATCGGTATCATGCGCGCGCTGCTGATCGGCGGCGTTCTCCAAGCGCTGTCGAACCTCGCCTATATCGCCCAGCTCTGGGCCGGGCACGATGTCGGGATGCTGGCCGTGACCATCGCGACCGAGAATGTCACCGGCGGCATCGGCTCGGCGGCGTTCGTCGCCTATCTGTCGCGGTTGTGCAATCCCGCTTTCACGGCGACCCAATACGCGCTGCTGTCCGCGCTGGCGGCGGTGTCGCGCACTTTCATCGCGTCCGGCGGCGGCTGGTTGGCGGACAAAGCTGGGATGGGCGCCGTTCTTCACGGCCTCGACGGTGCTGTGCGCGCCGGGACTATTGCTCTTGCTGTTCTTGATGGCGGCGCGATGCGCCGCCTAGCCGATCCGCAGCAGCCGCGCGCGGTGGCGGTTGAGCCAGTGGCGCTGCCGGTCGACGCCGGGCGCAAGCTTTTCCACCAATTTCCAGAACCGCGGCCCGTGATTCATCTCGCTGAGATGCGCGACCTCGTGCGCCACGACATATTCAAGTACCGCATCCGGCGCCATGATCAGGCGCCAGGAAAAAGCGAGGTTGCCGTTGGCAGAGCAACTGCCCCAGCGTGTCGTGGTGTCGCGGACGGAGATGCGGCCGACCTTGCGTCCGATGCGCGCGGCCAGTGCATCGGCCCGGCGATGAAATTCGCCGCGCGCCATTTCCTTGAGGAATTCGATGAGCCGGCGGCTGAGTTGTTCGGGCGCGGCGGCCACGTGAATTTCGCCATCCGCGATCCAGCGCATGCTGGCGGTCGCGCGCCGGTCGACGCGGCGGATGCGATAAGGCTTGTCGAGAATCGGTACGGTCGCGCCGTCCGCCAGCAGGCGTGCGCGGCGGCAGCGCGGTGATGCGTTTGTCGAGCCAGTCGCGATTTTCCTCGATGAACGCCATCGCGCGCCGCGCGGAGGTGCGGCGCGGCAATACGAGCTCCACCGCCTCCGCTTGCGCGTCGATGCGCAACGCGAGACGCCGCGCGCGCGGCGACATGCGCACGCGCACCGGAACTTCGCCGCCGCGCAACTTGATCTGTCGCGGCAGGCTCATCAGGAACGGTGATGTCGCGGGCATGGTGTCACTGTAAGCTCGTATCGCGCCGCGCGGCAAGATGGGGTCGCTCACAAATATTTTTTCAACGCGTGTGCAAGATCGTCCGCGTCGATCGTCGGAATTGAAATGACCGATGTAACGTCCATCGCGCGCCATGAGATAAATCACCGACGAATGATCCATGGTGTATTGCCCGCCGTCGCCGGCTTGCTTGCGGTAATACACGCGGTATTCGCCCGCGACCTGCGCGATCTGCGCGTCCGATCCGGTCAGTGCCACGAAATGCGGATCGAAGCTTTGGATGTATTCTTTCATCTGCGCTGGCGTGTCGCGCGCCGGATCGACGGTAATGAAGATAGGCACGATCTTCGCCGCGTCCGGCCCGAGCTTGGCCATCGCGTCGCTCATCATGGTCAGGGTCGTCGGACAGACATCCGGGCAATAGGTGTAGCCGAAATAAATCAGCATTAGCTTGCCGTGGAAATCCGTGTCGCGCCGGGGCGCGCCGCTGGTATCGGTCAGGGTGAACGGTCCGCCAATCGGTATCGGCGCTTGGGTTGCTTCATCGTCGCGTCGCGGCCAGTTGGCGATAGATCAGTCCGCCCGCGACGATGACGAGCGCGACCACAAACGCAATGACGCCGTTGCGGGTTGCGTTAGTCAAACCACTTTATCCTCTCGCGCAGCTTGACCGCAGGGCCCACCACCAGCATCGCCGGCGCGTCGATCCCGGCGGCCTCGGCGTCCGCCGCGGCGCGCGCGAGGGTGGTTTCGACCACGCGCTGTTCCGGCGTCGTCGCTTTGCTACGACGGCGGCCGGTTCGTCGGTGCCACGGCCCGCCGCGATCAGCCGCTGCGTCACTTCGCCGAGATGGCCCATCGCCATGTACACGACGATGGTCGGCGCCGCGCGCGACAGCGCCGCCCAATCGACCTCGGCCGGCAGCGCGCCGCCGCTCTTGTGCCCGGAGACAAAGGCGAAGCTGTGATTGACGTCGCGATGCGTCGCCGGAATCCCCGCATAAGCAAGGCCGCCGATCGCGGCGGTAATGCCGGGTACGATGCGGAACGGCACGCCCGCCTCCTTGAGCGCCATTGCCTCCTCGCCGCCGCGGCCGAACACGAACGGGTCGCCGCCTTTGAGGCGCAAAACGCGCTTGCCTTGATACGCCAGACGAATAAGGCGCAGCGATATATCTTCCTGCTGCGCGGATGGCCGGCCGCCGCGCTTCCCGGCGTACTCAACCGCGGCGCTGGCGTGTTTCAGCTCCAGCACGCGGCGATCGACGAGCGCGTCGTACACGATCACGTCGGCGTGGAGCAGTGCGTGCAGCGCCAGCACGGTGACTAGGCCCGGATCGCCGGGGCCCGCGCCGACCAGCCACACCGAGCCTGGCGCGAATTCCGGCAGATCGAGCGATGGCGCATCGGAGAGCGACATGGCGGCGCAGACGGTAGTCCTGCTGCGCGTGCTCGTCTATCATCGCGCCAAGATGGCGATGGGGAGGATACCGTGCGGTTGGGTTGGCGTGGCTGGTTGATCGGTCTTGTCTTGGTAACGGTGATCGTTGCGGCGGCGCCGGCGCGCCGAGCGGCGGCGCAAACCTCCGACATAAATGATATGCTGGTGCTATCGCGCGCCGCCGAGCGCAACGATTTCGACGATATTCTCCGGATGTTGCAGCGCGGCGATCCGGTCGATTCCGAGGGCGAGGACAACCGCGCGGCGCTGAGCTTCGCGGCGGCCAACGGCAACATCAAAATCATGGACTTGCTGCTGGATCACCAGGCCAGTCCCGATCACCGCGACCGGTTCGGCGACACCGCTCTCCATTGGGCCGCGATCACCGGTCAGGTCGAGACCGTCAAGCGGCTGCTCGCGGCGCATGCAACGGTCGATGTGCAAAACGGGCAGGGCGTGACGCCGTTGATGTTGGCGATCTCCAGCAATCGCGGCGACGTCGTGCGCATTTTGCTTGCGGCCGGTGCCGATGTACGGCTCGAGGATTATACTGGCCACGACGCGCTATCCTGGGCGCGGGATAAGCCGACGATGTTGCCGATCGTGCGGAAAGGCATGCATTGACATGACGATGGATGACATTCTCGCGCGCGGCGCCAATGCCGGCGTGCTGCTGAAGGCGCGGAAGGAGACGATCGCCGTATCGGAATCCTCGACGGGCGGGTTGATCTCGGCGGCGCTGCTCTCGGTGCCCGGCGCCTCGGCCTATTTTATCGGCGGCGGCGTCATCTACACGCGTCAATCGCGCAGCGCCCTCTTGCAGATCGGCGACGAAACGATGCGCGGCATGCGTGGCGCCAGCGAGCCTTATGCTGTGCTCTCGGCGCGCACCGTGCGCGCGCGCTGTGGCGCCGTTTGGAGCCTCGGCGAGACCGGGGCTACCGGCCCAAGCGGCAACCGCTATGGCGACGCAGCCGGACATTCCTGCATCGCGGTCGTTGGTCCGCGCGAGAAGGTCATCACGATCGAAACCGGCAGCGCCGACCGGATCGGCAACATGTACGCGTTCACGCTCCGCGCGCTCGATCTGCTGATCGAACAATTGGGCTGAGAGCTTCACGCCGAGGCCGACCTGCGGCAATTCGATCCAGCGGCGTTCGGCGCATTGGTGCCGCGCAATCGCGGCCCTAAGTATTGCAGCGGCAATCGTGGGAGATCCGCCATGCGCTCGCTCGTGATCCTTAGCCCCGGCCCGAATTGGAACGGACAGCCGTTGCACAAGCAGGATCGCGCCGTGTTCCGGCCCCACCTGATCCGGATGCGCGACCTATACGACAAAGGCGTGCTTCTCTTCGGCGGACCGGGCCGCGATGAAGTCCGCGGCATGGCGTTGTTGGAAACCGCCACCGCGGCGGAGGCGTCGGACTTGATGCGCGACGACCCCGCCGTACTAGCCGGCGTTCTGACTTACGAAGTTATCGTGCTCGAACCGTACTTCGACGCCTTCGCGGGCCGCGCCTGGGCGCCGAGAGACGCGGCCGCGAGATAGACACGGTTATGCCGCCGGCGCCGGCGCTGCGTCGGTAAAGCCCGCGACCGACGACAAGCGGCCGTCCTTGCCGCGGATCGCGAAATCGGTGCCTTGGAAATAAAGTGGCGCGTCCGACGCGCCTCCCGCGGCCCAGGTGAAGCGGACATAGTCGTTGTGGGCCTCGATGCCGCTGATCAGGCGGAACTGATAAGCGGGAGAGAAGCGCTCGTGTACGCCTGCGATCATCGCGTCGATCTCGGCGTGGCCGACGCCCGTGCGGTGCGCGTCGATGTAGCTGCCGTTGTCGGTCCAGGTCCCGGCGATCAGCTCGCGGCGCCGTTTCGGATCGCGCTCGTTCCACGCCGCGATATAGCTGGCGACGACTTCATTCACGTTGCTCATGGCGATGCTCCTTGGTTGATGTTGCATCGTGAGGATCGTGCGAGCGAGGCCGAGAAGCGATTACGTCGGAGGTAAGAAAATGTGTGCGCTGTCGCTAATGCCGGCGCTCGACGGCCTTCGCCGTCGCGGCATCGGCGGGAAAGAACAATTCGAGCGCCAGTTCCGACAGCGTGATGTCGACCGGCGTGCCGAAGATCGTGGTGGTGGTGAAGAACGACAGCAGGCCGAGTGAGGTGTGCACCTTGAACGGCACCGCGACGGCATCGTCGGTCAGCTCGTGCCCTTCGGACGGCGCCGGATAGGACGTGAGCTCACGGCGCAAGGCGATCAGCTCCGGGTCCGCCGTCATATCGATTTGCTGTTTGAGCCGCGCGAGAATATGCGCGCGCCACTCAGCGAGGTTGGCGATGCGCGGCGCCATGCCTTCGGGATGGAGCGTCAGCCGCAATCCGTTGATCGGCGGTGCCAGCAGGTGTTCGGCACAGCCTTCGTAGAGTTCTTGCAGCGCCGAATTGCTGGCGACGACGCGCCATTGGCGGTCGATCGCGAAAGCCGGGTAGGGTTTCTGCCGCTCCAGCACCATGTCGATTGCCCGCTTGACCGAGGTCAGGGCCGGATCGTTGAGGGCGTGCTCGCCGAAAGACGGCGCGAAACCGGCGGCGACCAGCAGCACATTCCGCGCGCGCATCGGGACCTCGAGCTGCTCGGCGAGATGAAGCACCATATCGCGGCTGGGCTGGGCGCGGCCGGTCTCGAGAAAGCTCAGATGCCGGGTCGAGATGCGTGCCTCGCAGGCAAGATCGAGTTGGGACAGGCGGCGGCGCTGCCGCCATTCGCGCAGCAGTCCGCCGACCGGACGGGCAATATGATTCATGCCGCTACCCTAACGCGGGGTCGCGACTGTCTCAAATTACCTCGAAGGTAATGTTTTCGCCGCCGATACGGGACGGCGGGCCGCTTAGACCTGCTTCAGATTAACCGCGGAGGTACGGCCTTGTTGGCTGCGCTCCAGCTCGAAGCTGAGCTTCTGGCCTTCGCGCAGGCCACCCATGCCCGAGCGCTCCACGGCCGAGATATGGACAAAGACGTCCTTGGTGCCATCCTCGGGTTGGATAAAACCGTAGCCTTTTTGGCTGCTGAACCATTTTACGGTGCCGATGGGCATGTTGGCCCTCCACATACTTGTCGGCGCAATCGTCGCGCCACCGATCGGTCTATTGGGTCGGGAAGTGGTCCGGCGCCGGCCAAGGCGGGCGTTAGCGGGTCTTCGGACCTCGAAAGTCGATGCGTTAAAATGGCCCTTGCCGCCGCTCTTGGCAAGTCACGTTGCGCGGCAGATCGGGGCGACGCGGTGTCAAGATACTTGTCGCTCTGAATCGCTTTGCGTAATATTCAACGAGTCGGCAGTCCAAAAACGGAATTGATGACGGTTGGCCGGATACCAGGGGGGCCTCAACGCTCGCGCCATGACCATAACAAATAAGAGAGCGCGCCGCCGAGCCGCCCTCGGGCGTGCCCTGTCGGCGATCATGGCGATCTTGGGTTTGGTGGTCCTGAGCGGCTGCGGCTATACCGAACAGGTTTGGACCTCGATTAACGGCGATACCGAGGGAGCTCCGGCGGTTCCGGCCGGGTCCGGCGTCAACGCGGTGCCGATCATGCCCCGCAACAGCGCCGGGTCGCAGCTTGCGATGGCGGTACCGGGCGGGGCCGACACCGGCACCTTCGTTGGCCAAAAAGTGCGGGCCATCCGCAGCGACATGCAGCGCCTGTCCGAAAGCATCAACCAGCACAATGCCGACCTACAACGCATCCGCGCGACACTGGCGAGCGACGCCAGTTCCTACTTTGCCCTGACGGGCGCGATCAATTCGCGTCTCCAGGTCGGCACCACCCCCGGTAACCCGGAACTGGTTGCGGAGTTCGGGCAGGCGCAGAGTCAGCTCGACCGCATGGGCGCCGACGTCTCCCAGCTCAACGCGCTCTCCTCCGAAGCGGCGAGCGACCTCGCGGTTGCGGCCTATGCGATCCAGGAGATCAAGGCGGCGTTCGCCTTGCAGGGTGCGGTCGACGAGGACCACCGCCAGCTCAACGCGCTCCAGGCGCAGGCCAACAGCGACGTGGTCCTGATTCAGCAATTGTCCCAGGCGATCACCGACGATCTGACACGGCAGAACGCCTACATCAACAACGAGCGGCGCAACGTTGCGACCCTCAGCCTCGCCATCAAGAACGGCGAGCTCTATGGACAAAACCTATCGTCGCGGCCGCCGACCGTGCTGCCGACGGGCGGTAGTACGTCGGCTTATGCGGCCGCCTTGCCCGCGAGCGTGCACGACCGGCGCCCGCTGGTCACGATCCGTTTCGACCGGCCGGATGTGCCCTACGAGCAGGCGCTCTACACAGCCGTGAGCCGCGCGCTGGAGCGGCGCCCCAGTGCGGTATTCGACTTGGTCGCCGTGTCGCCGAGCGGCGGCAGCGCCGCCCAGGTCAGTATCAGCGCCGACCAGGCGAAGCGCGACGCGGAGAGCGTGATGCGCTCGCTGTCGAAGATGGGATTGCCCGCCGACCGCCTGGCGCTGTCGTCGATGACCAGCGGCAGCGTTCGCGACAACGAAGTCCAGATTTTCGTCCGCTGACCGGGCCGCCTCGTGGAAACCGCGCCGAAGCCTGGCCTCTTCTCTAAGAATTTCCCCGTCACCTGGGACGAGTTGCACCGCCACGCGCGCGCACTTGCGTGGCGCTTGGTCGAACTCGGCCCGTGGAACAGCATTGTCGCGGTTACGCGTGGTGGGCTGGTGCCGGCCGCGATCGTCGCGCGCGAACTCGATCTGCGCCTGATCGATACGGTATGCATCGCCAGCTATGACGACCGCTCGCAAGGCAAGCTCACGATCCTAAAACCGGTGCCGGGCGATGGCGAAGGCGTGTTGATCATCGACGACCTGGTCGACACCGGCATCACCGCCAAAGCCGTGCGCGAAATGTTGCCCAAGGCGCATTTCGCCACCATCTATGCAAAACCCGCTGGCCGGCCGATGGTCGACACGTTCGTCACCGAAGTGAGTCAGGACACCTGGATTCTGTTTCCTTGGGATATCGAGCCGCAATTCGCTCCGCCGATCGCCAGCGTCCATCGGCGTTGATTCTGCTTCGTCTTAACTTTGCGTTGATCGTCGCCACGTTGTCGGGCGGCCTCGCGTTTGCGCAGACGCCGCAGCCCGAGGCGTCGAGCGGCCGCGCCGTGCACCATCCCGTGTTCGCGGCGCACGACATGGTGGTCGCGGCGCATCCGCTCGCGGCCGAAGCCGGGCGCGACATTCTGCGCAAGGGCGGCAGTGCCATCGACGCCACGATCGCAACCGCGCTGGTGCTGAATCTGGTCGAACCGCAATCCTCCGGGCTCGGCGGCGGCGGCTTCCTTGTCTATTACGACGCGAGGCGTCGGTCGGTGACGACGTTCGACGGACGCGAGACCGCGCCCGCGGCGGCGAAGCCCGACCGCTTCCTCAATCCCGACGGCACGCCGATGGCATTTTTCACGGCGGTCGTCGGCGGCCGTTCGGTGGGCACGCCGGGCTATCTGCGCATGTTGGCGCTGGCGCATCGCCGCTTCGGCAAATTGCCGTGGGCGGCGCTGTTCGCGCCGGCGATCAGGCTGGCGGCCGACGGGTTCCCGGTGTCGGAGCGGCTGCACATGCTGCTGGCTGAGGACAAGTTCTTGCCGAAATCGCCTTCAGCCAAGGACTATTTCTATCACGCGGACGGTACGCCGCTGGCGGCCGGCGAGATGCGCCGCGCCCCGGCGCTGGCGCGCGTCTTCACCGAGATCGCGATGCACGGCCCCGACGCGTTTTATTCCGGCACCATCGCGCAGGACATTGCGCGCGCGGTGCAGGGCGCGACGCCGGCCGGCGACCTGACCGCCGCCGATCTGGCCGTCTATCGCGCCAAGGAACGAAAGCCGGTATGTGGGCCCTATCGTGGGTGGTCGATTTGCGGCATGGGGCCGCCCAGTTCAGGCGCGATCACGATGCTGCAGATCTTCGGCATGTTGCAGCATTTTCCGCCGCAGCAACTCGATTTGGTCGCGCCCGAGGCCGTGCATCTGTTCGCTGAAGCGGGCAAGCTTGCCTTCGCCGACCGCGACCGCTATCTCGCCGATACCGATTTCGTGCCCGCGCCGATCGCCGGCCTGCTCGATCCGCGTTATCTCGCGGGACGCGCCAAGCTGATCGATCCGGACCGCGATAGCGGCGCGCCGGTCTTGCCCGGCGAGCCGCCGCAACGCCACGCCGCGCGCGGCGACGACGCTTCGCCGGAGCTTCCCTCGACGAGCGATGTCGCCGTTCTGGACCGCGATGGCGACGCCGTGTCGATGACCGTGTCGATCGAGAATCAGTTCGGCTCGCGCATCATGGTCGACGGGTTCCTGCTCAACAATGAGCTAACCGATTTCTCATTCCTGCCGGCGCGCGACGGCAAACCGGTCGCGAACCGCGTCGAAGCGCGCAAGCGGCCGCGCAGCTCGATGTCGCCCACCGTCGTGTTCGACAAGCATCGGCGGGTCGTCCTGATCGTCGGCTCGGCCGGCGGCCCGGCGATTATCGAAGACGTGGCGAAAACCATCGTCGCCGCGCTCGACGAGCGCATGGATTTGCAGGCCGCGGTCGATCTGCCCGATATCGGCGACCGCAACGGCGGTTTCACGGAGATCGAAGCCGGGCCATGGGCGGCGTCCCTGGCGAAGGCGCTTGAGGCGCAAGGCCACCATGTCCGCGTCGCGCCACATCCCTCCGGCCTCGCGGCCATCGAAATCACGCCGCGCGGCATCGAAGGCGCCGCGGATTCGCGCCGCGACGGCATCGGCGCCGGGGACTAGGCTCCATTCATGACGGACGATCCGCAAGCGCGCCCGGCTGTGACGCTTCGGCCGGGCCATCACAAGCGCGTGGCGCAAGGCCATCCTTGGGTCTATTCCAACGAGATCACGATGAACGCGGCGGCGAAGGCGCTGGCGCCCGGCACGCTGGTAACGCTGAAAACCGCGGCCGGCGAGGCACTCGGTGTCGCGATGTTCAACCCGCATCCTTTGGTCAGCGCGCGCATCCTTGACCGCGATCCCGCGCGAACCATCGACCGGGCATTTTTCGCGGCGCTCCTCACGGCGGCACTACGCCTGCGCGAGAAATTATGCGGCGCGCCGTTCTATCGTCTCGTTCATGCCGAAGCGGACGGTCTGCCCGGCGTGGTGGTCGACCGGTTCGGCGACGTACTGGTGGTCGAGATCAACACCGCCGGCATCGACCGGCTCGAGGCCGAATTCCTCGCCGCGTGCGAACAAGTGCTGCGTCCCCGCGCGATCGTGCTGCGCAACGACAGCGCGGCGCGCGGCGTCGAGGGCCTGCCGCTCGGCCAGCGCGTCGTCGGCGATCTCGCGGATCCAATCGTGGTCCACGAAAACGGCTGCGATTTTCTCGCCGATCCGGTCGGCGGCCAGAAGACCGGCTGGTTCTACGATCAGCGCGACAACCGCCGAGCCGTCGCCGCGCTGGCACAAGGGGCACGCGTGCTCGACCTTTATTGCTTCACCGGCGGTTTCGCGGTGACGGCGGCCCGGTCCGGTGCGCGTCAGGTTGTCGGCATCGATCGTTCCGAACCGGCTCTCGCGCTCGCGCGTCTCACCGCCGAGCGCAACAATCTCGTGACGTGTCATTTCGAGCGCGCCGAGGTGTTCGAGAAATTGGAAAGCCTCGCCGCCGCGAACGAGCGCTTCGACATCGTCGTCGCCGACCCGCCGGCCTTCGTCAAATCGCGCAAGGATCTGGGCGCCGGGCTGCGTGGCTATCGCAAGCTTGCGCGGCTCGCCGCGAGCGTTGCGGCGCCTGGCGGGTTCCTGTTCGCCGCTTCGTGTTCGCACAATGTCGAGACCGTCGACTTCGCCGACGCCGTGCGCCGAGGCGTACACGATGGGGGACGCGCGGGACGCATCCTGTTCACATCGGGCGCGGCGCCCGACCACCCCGTTCATCCGTTCTTGCCTGAGAGCGCCTATCTCAAGGCGCAGTTGCTGGCGCTCGATTGACCGGTCCCGGCATTCGCTCGATACTGCTCAAAATTTACACAAGACGGAGGTACTTATGACCTCATTCACACCAATTTCTGCGGCGATTGGTGGCGGGCTGATCGGCCTGTCGGTCGCGGCGCTGATGTTGCTGAACGGCCGCCTCGCCGGAATCAGCGGCGTGATGGGCAATTTCTTCGCTTTCCAGGGCCGCGAATGGCGCTGGGAGATTGCATTCCTGGTCGGCTTGGTCGCCGCGCCGCTGCTGATGCACGCCGCAGGCTACGCATTGCCGCATCCGGTGATGCCGGCGAGCTGGGCGGTGATCGCGATCGGCGGGTTGCTGGTGGGCTTCGGCACGCGCTGGGCCGGCGGCTGCACCAGCGGTCACGGGCTGTGCGGCATCGGTCGGTTGTCGCCACGCTCGATCGTTGCCACCGTGATTTTCATGCTCACGGCGATCATCGTTGTGTTCCTGGTGCGGCATGTTTGGGGAGGCGCGCTATGAACATTATCGCTGCGTTGATTTGCGGCTTGATCTTCGGCGCCGGCCTGACGGTGTCCGGTATGACCGAGACGCAGAAAATCCAAGGGTTCCTCGATATTTTCGGGCAATGGGACCCGAGCCTGATCGTGGTGATGGCGGCGGCGCTGATCGTCACCTTTATCGGCTTCGTGCTGGCGCGGCGGCAGAAGGTGCCGGTGTTCGAAGGGCAAGCGCTGTGGCCCACCAAGACCGATATCGACACGCCGCTCGTCGCCGGATCGATCATGTTCGGCATCGGCTGGGGACTGATCGGTTTTTGCCCTGGGCCTGCCATTGTCGATCTGTCCACCGGCATGCCGACGGTGATTCTTTTCGTGGCGGCGATGGCGGTCGGCATGATCGCCAACAATTTTATGCAACGCCGTCCGACGGGAGTCGGCAAGGAACCAGTGCTCGAAGCGACGTGCGGTTAGTTGCCGTCAAACCGGCAAGCTGAGCTGGAATAGCGTGCCGTCGGCGCCGCTGCGGCCGAGGACGATGTCGCCGCCGTGCGCGCGCAAAATCTCGCGCGCGATGGCGAGGCCGAGCCCCATGCCGCCGACGCGCGCCGAACCGGCGAATGGGCGGAACAGATTGTCGCGCGCCTTGGGCGTGAGGCCCGGCCCGTCGTCGGCGACGTCGATCACGACGCGCTTGTCGCCGTTATGGGCCGAGATGGTGACGCGGTTGGCGCCGGCCTCAACGGCGTTGCGGGACAGGTTGAGCAGTACGCGGAATAGTTGATCGCGGTCGGCACGCACCGCGAGGTCCGGCGGCACTTGGTCGATCAGCCGGTGGGGATCGCCTTGAGCGCCGTTCTCAACGACGGGCGTCAGCTCCTTCACCAGCGGCTGGAGCGGAAAATCCTGGATGTTGAGCGGCGCCGCGCCCTCGCGCGTATAGCCGAGCGTGCCGACGCATAGCGCCACGGCGCGGTCGATGGCGGCGATTAGCCCGGCAGCACGCGCTTTACCTCCGGCACGGTCGATACCGGCGAGCCCATCCGACATCAGTCGCACGGTGGATAGGATGTTTTTCAGATCGTGACTGATCTTGGTGACGGTGGTTCCAAGCGCGACCAGCCGCTCGTTCTGCCGCAGCGCGCCGAGCACTGTCTTGCTGCATCCGCGCCAATTCGCGCTGCGCCAGGCCGATCTCGTCGTTGGCACCGGAAGGCACGATGACGGCAGCCTCCTCCGGCGCGTCGCGGAACGCGGTCACGCTTTGCGTCAGACGCCGCATGCGCCGCACCACCATCCATTGCAGGCTGAAATAGAGCAAGACCGACGCGATCAAAGACGCAATCATCGAAACGGTGAGCACGCGCTCCGCGACGTTGAGGATCGCAGCGCGCACCGGCGCCTCGTCGAGGATCGCCTCGACGACCACGTCTTTTTCCTTGGGCGAACGGTCGAGCACGCGCAGCACGCGGTTGCCGCTATCGGTCAGCGTCCGGACCGCATCCGCGACCAGCATCGGCAGCATCACGTTGCGCAGATCGTAGGTCGCGTCGACATGGGGCGGCATCGGCGCATCGAGCATCAGGGTGGTGTTGTCCGGGCGATGCAGCACGATGCCGTGAGCGCCGACGCGCTGCAGCAATTTCTTAGCGAGGTCGGGGCTGACCATGTTGTTCGGCGTCGCTTCGAGGGCCAGCGCCGCCAAATGCGCCTCGCCCAGCACCATGCGCAAGTAATCGCGCCGGAACATTGCCACCGACGGCACCAGGATCAGCACCTCGCTCAGCATGAAAAATGCCACGGTCAGCAGCAAAAGCCGGACCGATAGGCTGGCGCGAACAGGCGGCCGGGAGGAAGTCTCGGACGTCATGCCGCAATGTTACCCCGAAACCGTCCAAGAAGCAGCCGAGTCGACCCCCAAGTCCCTTGCTGCGGTGCAGCAATACGTTTATGTTGCGCCGCTTTCAAATCGGTCGGGAGTCGTGACATGCCGGATAGCGGTCAGGAGATCGGGGTCAAACCCGGTCTTTTCTACGAGGAACTGTCGGTTGGCCAGTGGGCCCGCATGGAGCGCCTGGTGGACGACGCGCTGATCCGGCAATTCACGGCGCTCTCCGGCGATGATAATCCCGTCCATCTCGACGAGGCCTACGCCCGCAAGACAAGGTTCGGCGGTCGCATCGCCCAGGGCATGCTCGGCGCGACCTTCATCTCGGCGGTGATCGGCAGCCGCCTCCCCGGTCATGGCACGATCTATCTCAATCAAACGCTGAAGTTCCTGGCGCCGGTGCGGATCGGCGACATTGTGACGACCGAGGCGACGATCACCGAGTTGCGCCCGGAAAGATCGCGCGCGGTGCTAAAGACCGTCTGCCGTGTCGGCGACACGGTGGTGATCGAGGGCGAAGCCCTGGTGATGGTGCCGAAGCGCGGGTAGGGCGGCCGCTCGGGCGGCCGCCGCTCCCATCGATCAGCTCGCCGACTTGACGTGAACCTCGTGCCATTGATCGTGCACGTTGGGGATGGTTTCGAACGTCTTATTGTACAGCGCGCCATTCTTATCCTTCACCACCGTGCGCAGATAAATATTCTGCACCGGGTCGCGGGTCTTGGGGTCGATCGACATCGGGCCGCGCGGCGTATCGAATTGCCAGCCCTTCACCGACGCGATCGCTTTGTCGCCGTCGCGCTGTCCGTTCGTCGCCTTCAGCATGTGATAGATCAGCGCCATGCCGACATAGGCGTCGGTAGTGACGAAGTCGCGGCGGATATTCGGATACTTTGTCGCCAGCGCATCGATGAAGGTCTTGTTCATCGGATAGTCGAGATAGGTGTCGTAATTGCTGGACGAGATGATGCCGAGCGCGGCGTCGCCGGCCGGGTCGAGCTGGTTCTCGGCGGTGATGCCGCCCGCGTCGTAAAGCGTGATGCCGGCTGCCTTGAACCCCTGCTGCACATATTGCTTCGTGAACTGGAGCGACATAGGCCCGCCCGGCATGAACGGCAGGACGCAGGTCGGATGGGAATCCCGGATGCGCTGCATATAGGCGGAAAAGTCGGTGGTGCCGAGCGGCACCTTGATTACCGCACCGATCTTGGCGTCGTGCTTGCCGAGACCGTAGGCGAACGCCTTGACCGTGTCGGCACCGGGCGCGTAATCGGCGATGATGACGGTCGCGTTCTTGCAGCCATGGGTGGCGGCATATTCCGCGATCGGCACGTCGGGCTGCCAAATGGTGAAGCCGGAGAGCACGTAGTAAGGCGACTTGTCGACAATGAACGACGTGGCGCCATTGAAGATCACATACGGCATCTTGGCTTCGGTGATGAGATCGGCAACGGACAGCGCCTCGGGCGTGAACTCTCCGCCGCCCGCGACCGCGGCGCTGTCGCGGGTGATAAAGCCCTGAACGATCTGCTTGGTGCGCGCATAGTCGGTGCCGGGCGCGTCCCGCAGGATCAGATTGATCTTCGGGTTGCCGTCCTTGCCGTCATGCTGTTGCATGTACAGGTCGATTTCACGTTTGTAGTCCTGGCCCCATTCCGCATAGGCGCCGGAAAAGGCCGCGACGATCCCGACCGTGGGTTCAGCGGCGAAGGTTGGTTGGATCGCCGGCGTTCCGCCGATAACGGCGGCGCAGGCGGCGGCTGCGATTGCATATTTGATCATCGTACCTCCCTGGGATCGCATTCTCTGGCGCGATCGCCGCGAGTATAACCACACCCAGTGCCGCTCGGTCGGCTCCGCCGCATTAAATTATTCTTAGTTTCGATGCGTTGCCGCCGCTCATTGCAACTCAGGCGGCGACCCCCGCCGGCAGGGTACGACGAAACACGTGGCCTATTCCCCGAACGGGACTGTCGCGGCAATTCCGCTCCTGCCCGAATTGCTTTAGAACCTCGCGCACCATGCAGTTATTTCGCTACGCGGCCGCCGACGTGCCGAAGAGGGCGGTGGTCGCGATCGGCAATTTCGACGGCGTTCATCTCGGTCACCGCGCCGTAATCGCCGCCGCGCGCAAGATCGCGCGCGCCGCCAAGGTGCCGCTCGCCATCCTCACCTTCGAGCCGCATCCGCGCAGCGTCTTTGTTCCGAATGGGCCGCCGTTCCGCCTGACGCCGTTTCGCGCCAAGACGATGCTGATCCAGCGCGACTGGGTCGACCTTCTGTTTACGCTGCGTTTCGACCGCGCCTTCGCCGCCAAGACCGCCGAAGAATTCGTCCGCGATCTCCTGGTGGGGCGGCTCGGCTCATCGCATGTCGTGGTGGGGCGGGACTTTACCTTCGGCCGTGGCCGCGGCGGCAATCCCGACCTGCTGCGCGCCATGGGCGCGACGCTCGGCTTCGGCGTCACGGTGCTGGAGCCGGTCGCCGATGGCGGCGGCAAGGTCGCGTCGGCGAGCCGCATCCGGGAGCATTTGGCGCAAGGCCGACCGCGCGCCGCGGCGGAACTGCTCGGCCGCAACTGGGAGATCGAGGGGCGGGTCGCTCAAGGCGACAAACGCGGGCGCCAGCTCGGCTTTCCTACCGCGAACCTGCCGATCGCGAATTACCTCCATCCCGCGCCGGGCGTGTATGCGGTGCGCGCCGGAATCATCGACAAAGGCGGACTCTACTGGCATGACGGGGTCGCCAATTTCGGCAACCGCCCGACCTTCGCGGGCCAGGATTGGCGGCTGGAGACGCATCTCTTCGATTTCGACCGCGACCTTTACGGTCAACATGTGCGCGTGGCGCTCGTGGATTTCATTCGCCCCGACGCCAAGTTCGACAGTGCCGACGCGCTTATCGCCGCGATGCACGACGATGCCCGCCGCGCCAGGGAGATTTTGAAGCGCGACTAAGTGCTTCACGCTCCCGCCAACCTCGTCCCTCGACTGCTCCCGCCGCGCTTCGCGCGTCGGTCCGCGCTCGGGATGAGGGAAGCTTTACATCGATCTCATCCCGAGCACGGAGGCGGCGTCAACCGGCGAGCAGTCGCGGGACGTACGTTTAACGTCGAGCTATTTCCGGCTGTCATAAAGCGGCGGTAAAATCGGCGTCGCGTCGCCATCCGGCCGCCAACAGGTGCGCTAAAGTTGAGGTCACGCCGCGATCCGGCCAACCGAAGGAGGAACCCGTGCCGAAAATCCCGCCCGAGGGCATGTCCCAGGTGATCCCGTATCTCTATGTCGCCGATGTGCCAAAGGAGGTCGACTGGCTGGTCCGAATCTTCGGCTTCGAGAAAATCGCCGTGCTTCCGACCGGCAACGGCCGGCATCACGGCGAGGTGCGCTACGGCGCCGGCGTGGTGATGATGGGCACTGCCGCCACGCAGTTCGAAAGCCAGTCGCCGCAACAGGCGCGCGCCCATACCGGCGGGGTGTTCGTCTATCTCGATGATGTCGACGCACATTGCGCGCGCGCCAAGGCGGCGGGCGCCGAAATCGTTCAGGATATTGCGGATCAGGATTATGGCCGCACCTACTGGGCGCGCGATCCCGAGGGCCATGACTGGTTCTTCACGCGGCCGCCGGGCTGACCGGGACCAAGCGCTAGGCGGCGCGCTCGGCTTGTGTCGCCAGGACGACGCGGTCGCTCGGGAAGGTGATGGAGATTTGCGTGCCGTCGCCGGGCGCCGATTGAATGTCGAGCGACGCGTCGTGAAGCCTCGCCAGCGACGCAACGATCGGCAGGCCGAGGCCGGTATTCTGGTGGCGTCGGCTAAACGCGCTGCCGACCGTGCCGAACCGGGTCATCGCGACGTTGAGGTCGTCACCCGACATACCGATGCCGGTGTCGGCGATGGTAAAACGGTAGCCGCCTTGCGGCAGCGCCGCGCCGCCAAGCGTGACGCTGCCCTTGGGCGTGAACTTGATGGCGTTGGCAAGGAGGTTGACCAGCATCTGCTGCAACGCCAGAGGATCGGCGCGGAGTTGCACGCCGTCGTCCGACACGCTGACGGTGAAGTTGAGGCCCGCCTGTTCGGCCCGCGGCCGCACCAATAGGGCTGCGGTCTGCGCCGGTGCAGACGGAGCGATCAGCGTCTCGTCGAGAACGTACTTGCCGGCCTCGATCTTCGAGAGATCGAGGATGTTGTTGATGATGCCCAGCAAATGCTGGCCGCTGCGGTGGATATCGTGGGCGTAATCGCGGTACTTCAGCCGAGTCGCCGGGCCCAGCAGATCGCTCTGCAAGACTTCGGAGAACCCAAGAATGGCATTGAGCGGCGTGCGGAACTCGTGACTCATGTTGGCGATGAATTCGCTCTTGGTGCGGTTGGCCGCCTCGGCTTCGATCAGAAGCGTGTTGGAACGAACCATTTCCTCGCGCAACAAGCGCTCGTTGACGAAACTCTGCCGCGCATAGCTTTCGAGCCAATAGCGGCCAAGCGTGCTGACCACGATCGCGACCAGCAGGAACGCCTCCTCGGCGATCAGCGGTCCCGGCGGCACCGGATTGGCGACGAGGATCACCGGCTGATACACCGCGGCCAGCATCAGCGCGCCCCCGAACAGTTGGACGTAACTGATGCGCGTCAGGATCGAGCAATAGATGATCACGATGTCGACGCCGAAACTGTAGAGATAATTTCCCGGCGGCGGGATGACGGCGATCATCACCACGATGGCGCCGCCCGCGATCAAAAGGACCGACAGCAGAAATGCTTGCTCATAACGCAGGAACTGGCGCGTGAACGTGATCGCGATGAGCGCGGCCAGGAATGGGCAAACGATACCGAGGCGGATCGACCACACTAGGTCACCGACTCATAAACCGCATCCAGATTTTGGCGGCGGCGAGTTTGATGATGGCAAGGTAGTTTGCATCATGCTTTTCGAAGCGGGTGGCGACGGCTCTGAAATGTTTGATCTTGTTGAAGAAGCGCTCGACCAGGTTGCGGTAGCGATAGAGGAATGGGCTGAAAGCGGGGATGTTGACCCGGTTCGGCATCGGCTTGATGTTGGCCCAGGCGCCCTGCGCGGTCAGGCACCGGCGCAGCGCGTCGCTGTCGTAGGCGCGGTCGGCGGGCAAGATTTGACCGGGGCCGAGCTCGCCGAGCATGTCAGCGGCGCTTCGCCCGTCATGAGCTTGACCTTCGGTCAGTTTGAGCGCGATGGGCAAGCCGTTGCCGTCGACCAGAGCGTGGATTTTAGTGGTCAGTCCGCCGCGCGAGCGCCCCATGCATCGGGCTGGAGCGTCGTGCCCTTCCGCGGTCTCCGGCCCCCCTTTTTGACGTTGGCCGCGTGCTGATGGACCCGGATCGAAGAGGAGTCGATCATTTGCAGATCGCCTTCGTAAGCCCGCGAGACCGCGTCGAAAAGCCGGTCCCAGACGCCGCGTTTCCGCCACCGGACGAAGCGGTTGTAGCAGGTCGTTGGCGGACCGTAGCGCTCCGGGATGTCCGCCCACGGCGAACCCGTCCGCAGCCGCCAATAGATGCCGTTCAATGTCCGGCGGTCATCCACCCGCGCGACGCCGCGCGGTTTGTTCGGCAACAGCGGCTGGATGATCGACCATTCAAAGTCCGTCAAATCATACCGGCGAGGCATCATGGCTCAAGCTCCGTTCAGGAGCTTGAATCAGAATTCGCCACCCAGCGGAATCCCCTTTATGAGTTTAAGACCTAAACTCAGCGCATCGCCGGCGACGAACGCGTCGACCACGGCGAACACGGCGTAGAACGCGAAGCCCAGCAGCAACGCCAGCCGCGTGAACGCCAGCCAGCGGCTGGCATCTTCCGACTGAAAGCGTGCCTCGAATTCCGGATCCGGAAAGGACAAATTCAGAAGCTTCGAGGGGAACGGGCGCGACGTGGTGGCGGAATCCATAGCGGGTCGTCGTGAAGGATCGTGGATTGTCGCGGAGCCCGCTCAACAAATGGTTAAGCAAACCTTCGCGCAGCCACGTTTTTTCCGCGAAGAATCATGGTGGATTGACGGATTCCAGGGGCCTTTCTATCCTGATCGCCATGGCCACGGCTCGTGCCTATCGCAATCGGCGAATTAGCGGCCCGGTCCTCGCGTGAGGATCGGGACGACGCTTTATTTCGCCCGTTTTCCCCTTTTTTCGAGCTGAGCCATGGCCAAGGACTATCGCGACACCGTTTTTCTGCCCTCAACCCCGTTTCCGATGAAGGCGGCGTTGCCGCAGCGCGAGCCGCAATTGCTCGAACGCTGGCGCCGCATGAATCTATGGGAAACGCAGCGCATGGGTTCCAAGGGCCGGCCGAAATTCATCCTTCACGACGGCCCGCCCTACGCGAACGGCAATATCCATCTCGGCACCGCGCTCAACAAAATCCTGAAGGATATCGTCAATCGATCGCAGCAAATGCTGGGGAGGGACGTTGTCTATGTCCCCGGCTGGGACTGCCACGGCCTGCCGATCGAGTGGAAGATCGAGGAGGAGTACCGCGCCAAGAAGCGTCGCAAGGACGACGTGCCGGTGCTGGAGTTCCGGAAGGAATGTCGGGAGTTCGCCGCAACATTGGGTCGGCGTTCAGAGCGAGGAGTTTCAGCGTCTGGGCGTCATCGGCGATTGGGATCATCCCTATACCACCATGACGCATCATGCCGAGGCGCAGATCCTGCGCGAGATCGGCAAGTTCGTGATGAATGGCGGCCTCTATCGCGGCGCCCGTCCGATCATGTGGTCGACCGTCGAGCAGACCGCGCTGGCCGAGGCCGAGGTCGAATATCACGACCATGTTTCGACGACGGTATGGGTCAAGTTTCCGATCGCGCATGCGTCGCGGCCGGAACTCGCCGCCGCCTCGGTGGTGATCTGGACGACGACGCCGTGGACCCTCCCCGGCAACCGCGCCATCGCCTACGGCGCCGAGATGGATTACGTGCTGGTCGAAATCACGCACGGACCCGACGGCGGTCTCATCAAAGCTGGCGACCGCATCCTGGTGTCGCTGAAGCGCTGGCCGGCGATAGAGCAGGAGTTGAAGGTCGGCGGCATCGTCCACGCGTCGTTCATCGGCCGCGATCTTGCCGGCACGGTCGCGCGTCATCCGTTGCATGGCAAGGGCTATGATTTCGACGTGCCGTTGCTCGCGGGCGACTTCGTCACCGACGAGGACGGCACCGGCTTTGTTCATATCGCACCTGGTCACGGCGCTGACGATTTCGTCCTGGGCCGCAAGCACGATATCCCGGTGCCGGACACGGTCGCGGCCGACGGTGCCTTTCTCGACAAGGTGCCGCTGTTCGCGGGCAAACGCGTGTTCCGGCCTAACGGCAAGGAAGGCGACGCCAACGCCGCGGTCATCGAGGCGCTGATCGGCGCGGGCGCCTTGTTGGGCCAGGACAAGCTTACCCATTCCTATCCGCATTCGTGGCGGTCCAAGGCGCCGCTGATCTTCCGCACCACGCCGCAATGGTTCATCTCGATGGAGACGAATCATCTGCGCGAGGTCGCGATCAAGGCCATCGACGCGACTGAATTTTTCCCGCCGCAAGGCCGCAATCGTATCCGCTCGATGATCGAGACGCGGCCCGATTGGTGCGTATCGCGCCAGCGTGCGTGGGGGGTGCCGATCGCGGTGTTCGTCGACAAGGCGACGGGCGAAGTGCTGCGCGACCAGGACGTGATCGACCGCATCGCCGCGAAGTTCGAGGAAGGCGGCGCTGACCGTTGGTACGTCACGCCGGCCAGCGAATTTCTCGGTCCCGACCGCGATCCGTCGCGCTTTGAGCAGGTTATGGACATCGTCGATGTCTGGTTCGACAGCGGCTCAACCCACGCATTCGTCCTTGAAGAGCGCGGCGATTTGCGCTGGCCCGCCGACCTGTATCTCGAAGGCTCGGACCAGCATCGCGGCTGGTTCCATTCTTCGCTACTCGAAAGCTGCGGCACGCGTGGCCGCGCGCCCTTCGATCAGGTATTGACGCACGGCTTTGTTCTGGACGAGCAGGGCCGCAAAATGTCGAAGTCGCTCGGCAATATGGTGGTGCCGCAAGAAGTCGTGGCACAGCACGGCGCCGATATTTTGCGCTTGTGGGTGGCCACATCCGACTTTACGGCGGACTTAAATCTTGGCCCGACGATATTGGCGCGCAACATCGACATTTACCGGCGCCTGCGAAATACACTCCGATATCTGCTAGGTGCACTAAACGGATTTGATGAGAAGGAGCGCATACCCCGGGAAGAAATGCCGGAAGAAGAACGGTGGGTGTTGCATCGTCTCAGCGAAGTGGATGAACAAGTTCGTCGTATGGCGGAAGCCTACGATTTCACCGCGATGATGACGGCGATACATAATTTTTGTGCGGTCGATCTTTCGGCCTACTACTTCGACATTCGTAAGGACGTCCTCTATTGCGACTTGCCGTCGTCGTCGAGACGCCACGCGACCAGAACCGTGCTCGATCATCTTTTCGAGCATCTCGTCCGTTGGCTGGCGCCGATACTTTGCTTCACCGCCGAAGAGGCTTGGTTGACCAGACATGGCGATGGATTCAATTCGAGCGTCCATCTCGAGACTTATCGGGAAGTACCGGCTGATTGGCGCGATTCCGAACTGGCCGACAGGTGGGATCTCCTAAAAAATTCCCTCCGTCGGGTGGATACTGGAGCGATTGAAATAAAAAGGGCCGCAAAGGAGATTGGATCAAGCCTTCAGGTAAAGGCGCTGAACTACACAACCGATCCCTCGCTTTTCAGAAAACTCGAGAAGGTCGATCTTGCGGTAAACACGGGCACGTCGGTTAGTTCAATCGCTTTTACTGAAGGACCATTTGCAGCCATTCCCAATATTTATGTTTTGCCCGATGTGCCCAATATCGGCGTCGTTATCGAGAAAACGGCTGGCAACAAGTGCGAACGGTGTTGGCGCGTATTGGAGGAAGTTGGCCACGTTCACAACCACCCCGATCTTTGTGAGCGGTGTGCTGGGGCTGTGGATGAACTTAGCGTCGCTAGCCTGAAATAACTTCCATCGGCATGAGAGTCCCCCCTCACCCAACTGCGGCTAATCTCGGCTTCGCCTTGCTAAGCCTTCGTATCCCTCTCCCCCCAGCGGGGGAAGAGGGTAGGGTGAGGGGGGCTTCGCCGTTCCATCAGGAACACGCCTGATGCTGGTGCGCGGCATCTTGATCGCGATCGCCGTTGCCGTCGTCGATCAACTCGCCAAGGTTGGCATCCTCGACTATTTCGCGGCGCATCCCGAGGCCATGCAGCACGTGGTCGTGACCGGGTTTTTCAACCTTGTGTTGACGCTGAACCGAGGCATCAGTTTCGGCATCTTCAACGATCCGCACACCGGCGAGATCGTTCTCGTGGCCTTGGCGGCGGCCATCGTCATCGGGCTTCTGGCCTGGTTGCGGCAGGTCAGGTCCGGACTATTGGCGCTGGCAATCGGCTTCATTGTCGGCGGTGCGGCCGGAAATGCCGTCGACCGGGTGGCGCGCGGCGCGGTGGTTGATTTTCTCGACTTTCACCTCGGACAATGGCATCCCTTTGCCTTCAACCTCGCCGACGCGGCGATCAGCGTCGGGGTGGCTTTGTTAATCCTTGAGGGGCTGCTTGGCGGACGAAGCCGAGCGGTTCCCGCGCGCGGGACGAAGGAGTCGTAATCGATGCGTGGGTGGGTCGTGGTGATATGCGCCGGAATTGCGTTACCGCTGGCCGTGTCAGGATGCAGCCAAGTGAAAACCGCCTTCGGTCTGGAAAGGCAGGTACCGAACGAATTCGACGTGGTGCAGAACGCGCCGCTCGCAATCCCACCGGACTTCAATTTGCGTCCGCCCCGGCCGGGCGCGGCGCCGACCCAAGGTGAATCGCCGACCGTTCAAGCGAAGGAGACGATCTTCCGCGCCGCCGGCGACAAGGGGCCGACGCCCGGGGCCGATGCCAAATTGAGTCCCGGCGAGGACGACATTCTGCGGGCGGCCGGCGCTAATGGCGCACCTGGCGATATCCGGCAGGTGATAAATCAGGAAGACGCGGAGGGTCATCCCTTCGACAAAAGCTTTGTCGACCGCGTGATGTTCTGGCGCCAGGACAAACAAGCGCAAAAAGAGGTCCTCGACCCTGTCAAGGAAACCGCGCGGCTGGAACAAGTGACCGCCGATCGCACGGTCAATACGCAATTCTCGACTCCGCCGACGATCGACCGGAAATCAGACTCCAGTTCCTTCCTCGATCGGCTGTTCTAGCATCGGTTAGGCGGCTCGATGGGCGATGCCGTCGAATGCATCGTGATCGGAGCGGGCGTCGTCGGGCTCGCCATTGCGCGATCTCTGGCTCGAGCCGGCCATGAGGTGCTGATCCTCGAAGCAGCGCGCCAATTCGGTACCGAGACCTCGTCACGCAACAGCGAAGTGATCCACGCGGGGCTGCATTATCCCAATGGCAGTCTCAAGGCGCGCTTTTGCGTCACGGGACGCGACATGCTCTACGCCTACAGCGCCGAGCATGGCGTGCCGCACAAACGTCTCGGCAAGCTCACGGTGGCCTGCGACGAGCATGAAGTGAAATCCCTCGAGGCCATCAAGAAAAAAGCCGAAGGCAACGGCGTCGACAATGTCGAATGGATCAGTGGCGACGAGGCACGGGCGATGGAGCCGGCGCTGCGTTGCGTGCGCGCGTTCCATTCGCCCTCGACCGGCATTATCGACAGCCATGCGTTGATGCTGGCGTATCTCGGCGACGCCGAAGCGGCTGGTGCTTCGATCGCCTATCGCGCGCCGGTGTTACGCGGGCGGGCGACCCGCGACGGCGCCGCACTCGAGATCGGCGGCGACGAGGCGATGTCGCTCGACTGCAAGATACTGATCAACTCGGCGGGTCTGTACGCGCCGTCGCTGGCCCGGCGCATCGACGGGATCCCGCCCGCTTCGATACCCAAGGATTATTTCTGTCGCGGCGTTTATTTCTCGCTGGCAGGGCGCGCGCCGTTCAAGCGCTTGATCTATCCCGTGCCGGAGCATGCCGGGTTAGGCGTCCATCTCACGCTCGACATGGGGGGGCAGGCGAAGTTCGGCCCCGACACGGAATGGATCGACGGCGTCGATTACACGGTCGACCCGCGGCGCGGCGACAAATTCTATGCGGCGATCCGCACCTATTGGCCAGGACTGAAAGACGGGACGTTACAGCCCGGGTATGCGGGCATCCGTCCGAAAATCAGTGGTCCGACCGAACCCGCCGCCGACTTCGTCGTGCAGGGTCCGGACACACACGGCGTCGCGGGCCTGATCAATCTCTATGGCATCGAATCGCCGGGATTGACGTCCTCGCTCGCCATCGCCGAGTACGTTTCGGCAATGCTCCCGTAAGGCCGATTGGGCGTCGGGACGAGACGTGCCGGGACGCTGATGGTTTGGGATCAAACATTGCGCCTCAGGCAGGCCGCCGTTACTGTAGCGCGTGTCGTCCGAGAAGAATTTGGGGAGGCTGCAATGAAGAAACTGCTTGCCGTCGCGGGCGCGGCGATGCTTGCACTGGTTACGGGAAATGCGATTGCCGCCGACGCGCCGGTGCACTGGCGGCTATCGCATTGGGTGCCGCCGTCGCATCCGCTGCAACCGGCCTTCGAAGCGTGGGCGAAGTCAATCGCGGATGAATCGCACGGCAGCATTACCATCACGATTTATCCCGCCCAGCAGCTCGGCAAGGCGTTCGATCATTACGACATGGCGCGCGACGACATCGCGGACATCACCCATGTCAGCCCCGGCTATCAACCGGGCCGCTTCCCGATATTCGCCCTGGGATCCGTGCCGTTCCTGGTCGCCAACGCCAAGGGCGGCTCGGCCGCGCTTGATGAATGGTACCGGCCCTACGCCAGGACCGAAATGAAGGACGTACATTTCTGCCTGGCGCATTTCCACGATCCCGGCACCTTTCATTCGAACAAGAAAATTGAGGTTCCGACGGACATCAGGGGGCTCAAGATCCGTCCCGCCACCGGCACCATCGCCACCTTCATCACCTCCCTCGGCGGCACCAACGTTCAGGCCGCCGCGCCCGAGGCGCGCGACGTGATCGCGCGCGGCGTCGCCGACGGCATCACCTTTCCGTGGCGTTCGCTGATCCTGTTCGGCATCGACAAGGTCGTGAAATACCATCTCGACATGCCGTTTTACGTGACGCCGTTCGTGTTGGTAATCAACAACGGCAAGTACGACGCGCTGGCGCCCGACCAGAAAAAGGTCATCGACGATCATTGCACCAGCGCATGGGCGGAAAAGCTCGCTTCGCCGTGGGCGGATTACGAACATTCCGGCCGCGCGCTGATCAAGGCGGAGCCGGGTCACGTATTCATCGAGCCGACCGCCGCCGAAGTGGCCGAATGGCGCAAGGCGGCGGCGCCGTTGAAGGCCGACTGGGCCAAGGACGTCAAAAAGGTCGGCGGCGACCCCGACGCGATCTTCGCGGCGTTCGAGACTGCCCTTAAAAAGCACGGCGCCGCCTATTGACCACGGCTGACCCGGCTTACTCGCGACGGCGCGGCGACCGCTTCATCCAAACGATCGAGTGGCTCGCCGCGATCTTCGTCGCGATCGTCACGGTCGATACCTTCGTGTCGGTGATGCTGCGTTATTTCTTCGCCTGGCAAATTCCCGACAGTTTCGATGTCGGCCGCATGCTGCTCGGCATCCTGATTTTCTGGGGCATCGCCGCGACCTCGTTCCGCGGCACCCACATCACGGTTGACCTGCTTTGGTCCGTGGTGGGCCCACGTTGGAAACGCTACATCGACGTGTTCGCGACGCTGGTGCTGCTGTTCGTCATCGTGGTGCACACGCTGACGCTGGTCGACAAGGTGGTGAACACCTATAACGACAATATCGAGACGTTCGATCTGCATCTGCCGATTTGGCCGTTCTTCCTGGTGGCCTGGCTCGGCGATTTCGCCGCGGTGCTGCTGATCGCGGTGCGCACCTACCGGCTGGTCTTCCATCCCGAGCTGCTGATTCAGCCGCGGCCGCAGCCGGTGGAGTGATGAGTCCCGATCTGGTTGCCGTCACCGGCTTCGTGTCGCTGTTCGTGATGATGTTGTTGCGCGTGCCGGTCGGCATGGCGATGGGCTTGGTCGGCGTCACCGGGTTCGGCTATCTCGTCGGCACCGAGCCGGCGCTGAAGATGATCGGCCAGACCTCGATGCGGACGGTGACCGACTACACGTTCGGCATCATCCCGATGTTCTTGCTCATGGGTCAATTCGCGTCGCGGTCGGGCATGAGCCGCGAACTGTTTCGTTCGGCCAATTCCTTCGTCGGCCATCGCCGCGGCGGGCTGGGCCTCGCCACCATTGCGGCCTGCGGCGGCTTCGCCGCGATCTCCGGCTCGTCGGTGGCGACGGCGGCGACATTTTCGACCATCGCCTATCCCGAGATGCGGCGGTACGGCTATCCGCAATCCTTTTCCACCGGCGTGATCGCGGCCGGCGGTACGCTCGGCGCGATCCTGCCGCCCTCGACCGTGCTGACGGTCTACGCGCTCATCACCGAGCAGGACGTCGGCAAATTGTTCATCGCCGGTATCCTGCCCGGCATCCTGGCCGCCTGCATGTACATGGCGACCATCTCCATCATCGGGCTGGCGGCGCCGAACTACCTGCCGCGCGGGCCGCGCAGCTCCTGGCGCGAGCGGTTTCTGGCCCTCAAGGACGTGTGGGCGTCGCTGCTGCTGTTCGTCTTTGTCATCGGCGGGCTGTACGGCGGCTTGTTCATTCCGACGGAGGCGGCGGCGATGGGCGCGAGCGGCGCGTTTATCATCGCGATCGCCCGGCGTCGCCTAAGCCGGGACGACATTTTCCAGGCGTTGCTCGGTGCAACCCGCACCGCCGCTGCCGTGTTTACGGTGCTGATCGGCGCCATCCTGTTCGGTTATTTCCTCACCGTCACGCAGACGCCGCAGAACATCACGGTTTTTCTGACCGGTCTCGGCCTCGGCCGGTACGGCGTGCTGGCGCTGATCATGGTGATGTATCTCGTACTCGGGTGCCTGATGGATGCGCTCGGCATGATCATCCTGACCATCCCGATCATCTATCCCCTCGTGACGGCGCTGGGGTTCGATCCGATTTGGTTTGGCATTATCATCGTGATGACGGTGGAACTGGGCCTGATCCATCCGCCGGTCGGCATGAATGTGTTCGTCATCAAAAGCGTGATCGAAGAGGTTAAGATTTCGACCATCTTCAAAGGCGTGCTACCCTTCGTTGCGACGGATATCCTGCGCCTTATTATTTTGATTATTTTTCCGATTCTGGCGACCTACCTGCCAAGCCATATGCGGTAGGGGTTGGAGAGAGTCATGAGCGAGCGCTCGTTCAAGAAAGAGGTTCAGTCGCTGCGGCTTGGCGAGGGCCAGGTGTTTCGCGGCGAGGGCATCCTTGCCGTGACGAAGGCGCTGTTGCAGTCGGGCGTGTCCTATGTCGGCGGCTATCAGGGCGCGCCGGTATCGCATCTGGTCGATGTGCTGGTCGATGCCGAGGACATCATCGACGAGCTCGGCGTGCATCTCGAAACCTGCACCAACGAAGCGTCGGCGGCCGCGATGCTCGGGGCGTCGATTTCTTACCCGCTGCGCGGCTGTGTCACTTGGAAGTCGATCGTCGGCACCAACGTGGCGGCGGACGGCCTCTCCAATCTGTCGTCGCCGGGCGTGAAGGGTGGCGCGCTGATCGTCATAGGCGAAGATTACGGCGAAGGCGCCAGCGTCATCCAGGAACGCTCCTACGCCTACGCCATGAAGTCCTCAATGTGGCTGCTGGACCCGCGGCCTGACCTGCCGACCATCGTCAACGCGGTAGAAAAGGGCTTTGAGCTGAGCGAGGCGAGCCACGCCCCGGTGATGCTGGAGTTGCGCATCCGCGCCTGCCACGTCACCGGTGAGTTCGTCGCGAAGGATAACAAGCGCGGCGCGTTCTCCGGCCAGCACAAGCTCGACGGCCCGCCGAAATTCGACTTCAACCGACTGTCCCATCCGCCTGTGACCTTCATTCAGGAGCGCAACAAGGTTGAGGAGCGGCTGCCCGCCGCGCGCGCCTTCATCAAGGAACACAAGCTCAACGAGATATTCGACGGCGACGTCGCCGATCTCGGGATTATCGTGCTCGGCGGTCTCTACAACAGCACCATGCGGGCGCTGGAGCGGTTCGGCCTCGCCGACGGTTACGGCAATTCGCGCATCCCGACCTACGTGCTCAACGTCGCTTATCCGCTGGTTCCGGACGAGTTGATCCGGTTCTGCGCCGGCAAACGCGCGGTGCTCGTGGTTGAGGAAGGTTTCCCTGACTATGTCGAGCAGCAAGTCAATGTCGAGCTGCGCCGGGCCGATCTCCAGACCAAGGTGTTCGGCAAGGGCGCGTTGCCTCAGGCCGGCGAATATACGTCCGAAGTGTTGATCGCGGGCGTCGTGGCGTTTCTTCGCGAAACCCGGCCCGCCGGTGTCGATGTCGACGCGATCGACACGCGCGCCGGCTCGCTGCTTGCCCGCAAACGCGCGGCGGCGCAGCAGGTCGGCGACCTGCCGGTACGTTTCCCGACCTTCTGCACCGGCTGTCCCGAGCGGCCGGTGTTCAGCGCCATCAAGCTGATGCAACGCGAGACCGGCCCCGTGCATATCAGCACCGATATCGGCTGCCATTCGCTGGCGATTTTTCAGCCCTTCAATCTCGGCAATTCGATCCTAGGTTACGGCATGAGCCTCGCCAGCGCCGCCGCGGTCGGTCCGAATATGAACAAGCGCTCCATCGCGGTCATGGGCGACGGCGGCTTCTGGCACAACGGCGTCATTACCGGCGTCGCCAGCAACCTGTTCAACAAGGGCGACGGCATCCTGATCGTGATGGCCAACGGCTACACCTCGGCCACCGGCCTGCAATACATGCCGTCGAGTAAGACCAATCGCGAGGGCGGCCCGACCGGCATGAGCATCGAGGGCACGCTGCGCTCGATGGGCGTCAAATGGATGCGCAAGGTGCGTACCTACAGTGTCGCTACCATGACGGCGACGCTGAAAGAGGCGATGAAGACGGCGCAAACCGGCCTCAAGGTCATCATCGCCGACGGCGAATGCATGCTGGCGCGCCAGCGCCGCGTCCGCGTCGAGGAGGCGGAGAAACTGTCGCGCGGCGAGCGCGTCGCCAAGGCGCGCTACGGCATCGACGACGCCATCTGCACCGGCGACCATTCCTGCATCCGGCTCAGCGGGCTGCCCGTCGCTGACCGTGATACCCAATCCCGATCCGCTGCGCCGCGATCCGGTGGCGAACGTCAACCAAGGTTGTGTCGGCTGCGGCCTGTGCGGCGAGGTCGCGCACGCGGCGGTGCTGTGTCCCTCCTTCTATCGTGCTGAGATCGTGCGTAACCCGAGTCCGCGCGATGTCGCGTTGGCGCGTTGGCGCAAGCGCATCATCGGTTGGCTCGGCGGCGCCGACGATCGATGCCGAGCCGGCGCTGGAACCGGCCGAGTGAGCACGCCGCTCAAAATTCTCATTGCCGCGCTTGGCGGCGAGGGCGGCGCGGTATTGACGACGTGGATTGTCAGTGCCGCCGAGAGCCTCGGCTACCCGGTGCAGAGCACGTCGATCCCCGGGGTCGCGCAACGCACCGGCGCCACGACCTATTACATCGAAATCCTGCCGGAGAATCTGCCCGGTACGGCGAAGCGTCCGGTGATGGCTCTAGTCCCCGGCATCGGCGACGTCGATCTTGTCGTCACCAGCGAGCTACTGGAGGCGGGCCGCGCCATTGGCGGCGGTTTCGTTACGTCCGATCGCACCATGACCATCGCCTCGACGCATCGCATCTATGCGATGGCCGAGAAAATCGAGATGGGCGATGGCCGGCTCGACCCCGACAAGCTGCTCAATGCCATCGCCGAGAACAGCCAGTCGGTGCTGCTGTTCGACATGGATGACGTCGCGCAGCGGAACGGCGCGATGATCAACGCCGTTATGCTCGGCGCCATCGCCGGCAGCGGCCGGTTGCCCATCCCGGAAGAGGCGCTTGCCGCCGCGATCGAAGCCGAAGGCAAGGCGGCGGAAGCCAATCTGCGCGGTTTTCGGGCCGGTCTCGAGACGGCCCGCGCGACCCAGGCCCAAGCGAAGGCGGCCGTCTCGGCGCGGACCGGTCAGATCGCCTATTTCCCCACGCCGGACGAGTTCGCGAACTTTCCCGACGCGACGCGCGGCATCGTCGCGGAGGGTGTGCGCCGGCTCACCGCGTATCAAAACGACGCCTACGCCAAGCGCTATCTCGACCGGCTCAAGCCTGTCGCCGAAGCCGACCGCAAATGCGGCGCCGACGGCAAGCTCTTGGCCGAGACGGCGCGGCACCTGGCGTTGCGGATGTCGTTCGAGGATGTGGTTCGCGTCGCCGAGGCGAAGCTCGATCCCGCGCGCATGAAGCGCATCGCGCAAGAGGTCGGCGCAAAAGCCGGCGAGCCCGTTGCCGTCACCGACTTCTTCAAGCCGGGCATCGAGGAATTGGCGACGATCTTTCCGTCGTTCATTGCCGTGCCGATCCTGCGCCTGTCGGAGCGCCGCGGCTGGCTCGGCAAGGTCTATTGGGGCATGAGCGTGCAAAGCACGTCGATCTCGGGTCATTTGAAACTGCGCTTGCTTGCGAGCTTCAAGCGGCTGCGCCCCTGGAGCCACCGTTTCCGCGAGGAGCAACGCGCCATCGACGAGTGGCTCGGCCTGGTTATCCCCGCGTCGGCCCGCTCTGCCGATCTTGGTCTCGAAGTTGCCGATTGTGCGCGGCTTATCAAAGGCTATGGCGACACGCTAAAGCGCGGTCAGGCCAATTACCGCATCATTGTCGACCGCGTCATCGGTCCGGCGATCGAGGGCAAATGGTCGCCGCAAGCCTCGGCCGACGCCGTCGCCAGCGCCCGTGCGGCCGCGCTCGCCGATCCCGAAGGCGAAAGCCTGGCCCGCACTATCGGCGAAATCGAAGGCGGCACGCGGCTCGGCCTCGCGGCGGAATGATTCATTTCGTCTATCTGCATTACGGTCCGAGCGAGAATTTACGGCGGGAGCTGAAATACAGTTTCCTCAGCCTGCGACGCGTCCTCGATCCCGCCCAACATAGCGTCGCCATCTATACCGACGCGCCCGGACTATTTGCCGCCTGGCCCGTCACGACCGTGTCGATTGCAGACAAGCTCGATGAGTATTCCGGCGGCGGCCGCTTCAATCATCGCATCAAGCTCTCGGTTCTGAGCGATGCGCTGTCGCGCTTCGGCGACACCGTCCTCCTCGACAGCGATTCGATAATTTTTGCCAGCTTTCCGGCGAGCGTTGCCGGCAAGCTCCATCTCGGGGCTGTGATGAACCGGTTCGAGGCACGGAACCCCGCGCCGGAGTTCGTCGGCTTCGAGACGGCGCTGCCGCATATAGGCCGCTATCGTTACGATCCCGAGCGCAGCGTCAATGTTCAACAGCGGCATTATAGGGGCGACGGCGGCGTGCGTGCCCATCGTCGCGGACGCGCTCGCGCTCGTCGACGCATTCCTCGCGCGGACCATCGCGCCCGAGACCGCCAACCGGCGCGAACAGATCGCCATGTCGGAAGCGTTCCGTGTCCACGACGTCGCAATCGCCGAGATCTACGACACGTTCCTGCATTACTGGAAGCGAAGCTGGAAACGCTATGCGGATTGGCGGCTTTCCCGGATTCTGCCGATGGATTGGAACGATCTTCGTTGGCCCACCGCCGAACTGACCTTCAATACGGCGGGTGTGCGCCTGTTTTCGATCCGGCGATCGCTGAGAAAACGCTTGGTCCGACTGAACCGGCTCTAGACGCCGGCTTCCGGACACATTATCTCCTGCGACAAATCCCTGACATTATTTGCGGAGCGAAAGCCGTGCCGGCTTACCAATACATTTATGTGATGAAGGGCCTCGCCAAGACCTACCCTGGCGGGCGCGAGGTGCTGAAGGACATTTACCTGTCGTTTCTGCCGGGAGCGAAGATCGGCGTGCTCGGCCCCAACGGCGCCGGCAAATCGACGCTGATGCGCATCATGGCAGGCATCGACAAGGAGTTTAACGGCGAGGCCTGGGCCGCAGAGGGCGCCACGGTCGGCTATCTGTCGCAGGAACCGGAGCTCGATCCGAGCAAGGACGTCGCCGGCAATGTCCGAGAAGGGCTGGGCGAGATCACGTCGCTGTTGCAGCGCTTCGAGGCGGTCAGCGAGCGCTTTGCCGAGGAATTGTCCGAGGACGACATGAACGCGCTGATCGCGGAGCAGGGCGAGCTCCAGGAGAAAATCGACGCGGTCAACGGCTGGGAGTTGGAACGCACTGTCGATATCGCGATGGACGCGCTTGCGCTGTCCGCCGGGCGACGCCGATGTCACCAAGCTTTCGGGTGGCGAGCGGCGCCGCGTCGCGCTGTGCCGCCTGTTGCTGCAAAAGCCTGACTTGTTGCTGCTCGACGAGCCGACCAACCATCTGGATGCGGAATCGGTTGCCTGGCTGCAGCGCTTCCTCGCCGACTATCCCGGCACGGTCGTCACCGTGACGCATGACCGCTATTTCCTCGACGAGGTGGCGGGTTGGATTCTTGAAGTCGATCGCGGGCGCGGCATTCCCTACGAGGGCAACTACACCGGCTGGCTCAAGCAAAAGCAGAAGCGGCTCGAGCAGGAAGGCAAGCAGGAGGCGGCGCGCCAGAAAACCTTGGCCAGCGAGCTCGAATGGGTGCAGCAGAGCGCCCGCGCCCGCCAAGCCAAGAGCAAGGCGCGCGTCGCCGCCTATGAAAACCTCGTCGCGGCCAGCAGGGAGAAGGCGCCCGAGACGGCGCAGATCGTCATCCCGCCCGGCCCACGCCTTGGCGATCTCGTCATCGAAGCCGAGCATTTCGCTAAAGCCTATGGCGAGCGGCTGCTGATCGACGATCTCAGCTTCAAGCTGCCGCCCGGCGGCATTGTCGGCGTCATCGGCCCCAACGGCGCCGGCAAAACGACGCTGTTGCGCCTGATTACCGATCAGGAAAATCCGGACAAAGGCACGTTCCGGGTCGGCGACACCGTGAAGCTCGGCTATGTCGATCAGTCGCGCGACACGCTGGCGCCCGACAAGACGGTGTGGGAGGAAATCTCCGGCGGCGACGACGAGATCGATCTCGGCCGCCGCAAAATGCCGAGCCGCGCCTATTGCTCGCTGTTCAATTTCCGCGGCACCGATCAGCAGAAAAAGGTCGGCCAGCTATCGGGCGGCGAGCGCAACCGCGTCCATCTCGCCAAGATGCTCAAATCCGGCGCCAACGTTATCCTGCTCGACGAACCGACCAACGATCTCGACGTCGACACGCTGCGCGCGCTGGAAGAAGCGCTGCTCGAATTTCCCGGCTGCGCGGTGGTGGTGACTCACGACCGCTGGTTCCTCGATCGGATCGCGACCCATATTCTCGCCTTCGAGGGCGACAGCAAGGTCGAATGGTTCGAAGGCAACTATGCCGACTACGAGGCCGACCGGAAGCGGCGCCTCGGCGCGGATGCTGATCAGCCGCACCGAATCAAATACAAGCCGTTGGTGAGGGCCTGACGCCGCTCAGCCGCCGTTGGTCGACACGTCGCCGCTTTGCAGTTTCTGCTGAATCGCCTGAATCAGGCCGGCGATGGTGCCGCCGTTGCGCTGGATGACGGAGGTGAACTCCTCGCGCTGCGCCAGCATCATGCTGACGCCTTCGACGTCCACGTCGACGATCTTATATTCGTCGCCGTCGTGGTGAACGCGCCATGACACCCGAACCGGCGGGTCGCCGTTCGGATGCACGATTTCGCTGCTGACCACCGTGATATCCCCGCTCTCGGGCCGGGTATTGGTGACCTTGACCGTCTCGCCGCGATATTCCGAAAATTCAGAGGCATAGGATTTAATGATAAAGTCGCGGTAGAGCGAAATGAAGCGTTGCCTGTCCGGCTCGCTGGCGCTCGTCCAATAGCGACCGAGCACGAACCGCGCGATTCGCGGAATATCGAAATTGTTGCGCAGCAGCGAGGCGAACTGTTGCTCTCGTTGGATCTCGTTCGTCTTCGTATCCGCCAGAACTTGCAGCGCGTTATTGACAAGCTTGTTGATGAACTGTCGCGCGTCCGGCGCGGTATCCGCGCGCGCCGCGACGGTCGGGACGGTCAACGCCAGGGTGAACAGGCAAACCAGCGCGCCGCGACGTGAAAAGGACGGTATCACTGTGCTCACTCCCCGTAAGTCCTAGTCCATAGTGGTACGCACATAGAGGCCAGTTTCGCTACCATGGGGTCGATAAAAAGGCTAGTCCCGCCCCATTTCCTGGGGTTTTTTCGTTCGCTGGACATGGTCGGAACGCGATGCTATCGGAACCGGCGGGGAAGGTGCGAAATGCGGTTCTGGGTGGCAATTCTATTGATGGCCGGGCTCTCGGCCTGCGGCACCATCGGTGACGATTCACGGTATCGCTTTGGCGTTTCGGCCGACCGGCCCGCGCCCGCGGGGTCGACCGAGGCCTTGCTGGCCTGGAAAGCGAACCAGATTTGCACCACCGGCTACGAGGTGGTTGGGCAGGACACGGTCAAGACGGAGGAGGGTGGACAAATCGCCGACAACCACCTGCAATGCAATCCCTATCGTCCGTTGCTCGGCTTCTGGAACGTCTCCTGGGCGTCGATCTATTAGCGTGACCCGCGCGCTGGTATTTCCGGGACAGGGTTCGCAAGCCGTTGGGATGGGACGGGAGCTTGCGGCTGCATTTTCGGCCGCCCGCGACACGTTTCGCCGAAGTCGACGAGGCGCTGTCGCAGAATCTATCGCACCTGATGTTCGAGGGACCGGAAGAAGAGCTGGTGCTGACCGCCAATGCCCAGCCCGCGCTGATGGCGGTCAGTCTTGCCGTGTTGCGCGTTTTGGAGCGGGACGCCGGGCTCGATCTCCAACGCGACGTGGCGTTTGTTGCCGGACATTCCCTGGGCGAATATTCGGCGCTGGCGGCGACGCACGCACTCGGCGTAGCGGAGGCCGCCCGACTCTTGAAACGCCGAGGCGCCGCGATGCAGCGCGCTGTGCCCGTCGGCGTCGGCGCCATGGCGGCGCTGCTTGGCCTCGATCTCGATGCCGCCCGCGGGGTTGCCGAGGCCGCGGCCCAGGGCGAGGTTTGCGATTGCGCCAATGACAATGCGCCGGGGCAAGTGGTGGTAAGCGGCCATCGTACCGCGGTCGAGCGGGCGCTCCAGGAAGCGGCGGCGCGCGGTGCGCGCCGCTCGATCATGCTGGCGGTAAGCGCGCCCTTCCATTGCGCCTTGATGGCGCCGGCCGCGGCGGAGATGGCGGTCGCCTTGGCTGAAAGCTCGATTGCCGCCCCGATCGTGCCGGTTGTCGCCAATGTAACGGCCGCCCCCGTCAGCGAGCCGGCGGCGATTCGCGATTTGCTCGTCAAACAGGTCACCTCGCTTGTCCGGTGGCGCGAATCCGTCCTGGCGATGAAGGAGCGTGGCGTTACCGAACTCTTCGAAGTCGGCTCCGGCAAGGTACTGACCGGTCTCGCAAAGCGCATCGACCGAGATCTGGTGGCGTCGGCGGTTGGCACGCCGGCCGATATCGACGTGCTCGCGAAAGCCCTTTAGAACCATGTCATGTTCGATCTAAGCGGCAAGGCGGCCCTTGTGACCGGCGCATCGGGCGGCATCGGCGCCGCCATTGCGCGCGCTCTTCATGGCGCGGGCGCCAAGGTCGTGCTGAGCGGCACGCGAGTCGATGCGCTTAGAAGCGCTGCGGGCCGAGCTGGGCGATGCGCGCTTTCGTCGCCGCGGCCGATCTCTCGTTGGCCGACGCCGCCGAACAACTCATCAAAGATACCGAGCAAGCCACTGGTTCTGTGGATATTTTGGTCAATAACGCCGGCCTGACGCGCGATCAACTCTTGGTTCGCATGAAGGATGAGGACTGGGCCAAGGTGATCGAGGTCGACCTGACCGCCGGGTTCCGCTTGGCACGGGCGGCAGTGCGCGGGATGATGCGCCGGCGATGGGGCCGCATCGTCGCCATTACATCGGTGGTGGGAGCCACCGGCAATCCGGGGCAGACGAACTACGCCGCGGCGAAGGCTGGCATGGTCGGGCTTTTCCAAGGCGCTGGCGGCGCGAAGTGGCGACCGCGCGGCATTACCGTCAATTGCGTCGCGCCCGGTTTCATTGCGACGGCCATGACCGATGCCCTTACGCCGGAACAAAAGGAGCGGATCGCGGTTTCGATTCCGATGGGACGCATCGGCACGCCCGACGAGGTCGCCGCGTGCGTGTTGTTTCTGGCCAGCGACGAGGCCCGCTATGTCACGGGTCACTGCTTGCATGTCAATGGCGGACTTGCCATGCTTTAGCCGCCGTTTCGCCGCGCTATTGGCAAGGATTGGCGGACATGTTACATGACCGGCGCCCTTGCAGCCCCCGCGGCGTGGCATCAAATCAATGAAGCATAATCGAGGTGTTAAGCGATGAGCGAGGTCTCGGAGCGAGTAAAAAAGATCGTGGTGGAGCATCTTGGGGTCGAGGAGTCCAAGGTGACCGACAATGCCAGCTTCATCGACGATCTCGGGGCCGACAGCCTCGATACGGTCGAGTTGGTGATGGCGTTCGAGGAAGAATTCGGCTGCGAAATTCCCGACGACGCCGCGGAAAAGATCGTGACCGTGAAGGACGCGATCAATTTCATCGAGCAGCATACCTGATCCGGCGGCCGTCTCGACGGCGCCGGCGCTAATCCCATCATGAGACGAGTCGTCGTCACCGGCACCGGCTTGGTCACGCCGCTCGGCATCGGCGTCGAGAATGTGTGGCAGCGCCTGATCGCGGGACAATCCGGCGATCCGCGCGATCCAGGATTTCGACGTCTCCGACCTGACCGCGAAGATCGCGGGCCAGGTGCCGCGCGGCGACACGGCTTCCGGCCTGTTCAACGCCGACGATTGGGTCCCGCCCAAGGACCAGCGCAAGATGGACGATTTCATCGTCTATGCGCTGGCCGCGGCCGAGCAGGCGGTGAGCGATGCCGGCTGGAAGCCGCAGGACGAGGAAGACCGCGAACGCACCGGCGTCATGATCGGCTCGGGCATCGGCGGCCTGCCCGGCATCAACGAGGGCGCGCTGACGCTGGGCGAAAAAGGCCCGCGCCGGGTGTCGCCGTTCTTCATTCCCGGCCTGCCTCATCAATCTCGCGTCGGGCCATGTCTCGATCCGCTACGGCTTCAAAGGCCCGAACCATGCGGTGGTGACGGCGTGCTCGACCGGCGCGCACGCCATCGGCGACGCCGCGCGCCTCATCATGTGGGACGATGCCGACGTCATGGTCGCGGGCGGCACCGAAGCGGCGGTATGCCGGCTCGGCATCGCCGGATTCGCGGCGGCGCGCGCGCTATCGACCGGCTTCAACGATCACGCCGACAAAGGCGTCGCGGCCCTGGGACAAGGATCGCGACGGCTTCGTGATGGGCGAGGGCGCGGGCGTCGTGGTGCTCGAAGAACTGGAGCACGCGCAAGGCGCGCGGCGCCAAGATCTATGCCGAGGTGATCGGCTACGGCATGTCGGGCGACGCCTATCACATCACGGCGCCCGGCCGAGGACGGCAACGGCGCCTTCCGCGCCATGCGCAACGCGGTGAAACGCGCCGGCCATCGCGCCGGAAGAGATCGACTACATCAACGCGCACGGCACCTCGACGCCGCTGGGCGACGAGATCGAGCTTGGCGCGGTGAAGCGCATGTTCGGCGAGCACGCCTATAAGCTCGCCATGTCCTCGACCAAATCCGCGATCGGGCATCTGCTGGGCGCGGCCGGCAGCGTCGAGGCGATTTTCTCCATCCTCGCCATTCGCGACGGCGTCGTGCCGCCGACGCTCAATCTCGACAACCCGTCCGAAGGCTGCGACCTCAACCTGGTGCCGCACACGGCGCAGGAGCGCCCGGTGCACTACGCGCTCTCCAATTCCTTCGGCTTCGGCGGCACCAACGCTTCGCTGGTTTTCGGGCGCGTCAACTAGTCCCGCAGGAATGCCCCTTTCTGGGCATCGCCCCGAGTCGAAAGCCTATCTTTTGGGCAGTTGTGACTCTGTGCTAGCGTTTCCGGGCTGGCTGAACGACGCCAGCGTGGGTCACCACGGAGGAAACGAAAATGGATGTCTTAGCCCGCATTAAGGGGTGGATCGGTTCGTTGACCGAGATCGGGTTGATGCTGCTGGCGCTGGCAATCGTCGCCGGCCTATTGGTTGGTGGCACGCTGCCGTTCTTCGGCGGCGTGGTCAACAACATCATCGCCTTGGTCAAGGATCTCGGCTCGAACGGCCTCGTCGGATTGATCGTGTTAGGGGTCATCCTGTGGCTGTTCTCGCAACGTAAAGTCAACTAAGTCCTGGGCTATGGGGTGGAGCGCGAAGCTCCACCCCATCGTCGAACAATGACGGTAATCAACCGATTGAGGCAGATCGGCTGGCTGGTCGTCGAGGCGGCTTTCCTGCTGGTCGTTCTGTGCGTGCTGCTCGAACGTCATTCTCGGCGACGACGGTAGCGGCCATTCATCAGCGATGTTGCCGGCAACGCGATGCATTTCCTGCAAACGATTCCGCCGGGCGTCGTGATCGGCTTCGTCCTGATCGTGGTGCTTTACCGGTTTATCGAATTCCGGCGCCCGAAATAACGAATCGCGGGGAAAGCCGCCGATACGGCGTGCGCCTTCCCGCATCCGTTCTTGGCCTGGCGACAAGGCTGGTCTAGGTTGCAGGCCATGACGCTTCACGTCGTCGCCACGGTCGACGAAATTCCGCCCGGCACCCATAAACTTGTCACCGTGCGCGGGCGCGAGATCGGCGTGTTCAACGTCAAGGGCGATTACTACGCTCTGCTCAATCGCTGCCCGCATGCGGGCGCATCGCTGTGCCGGGGCCGTGTCGGCGGCCTCGTCGTCTCGGACGGGCCGGGCGAGTATGAGATTTTGCGCGAGGGAGAAATCCTGCGCTGTCCGTGGCACGGCTGGGAATACGATATCCGCACCGGCCAATCCTGGTGCGATCCGGAAAAGGTCAACACCAAGCAATACAAAGTGATGGTCGAGCCCGGCGCGCGCATCGCCAAGGGCCCGTATATCGCCGAGACCTTCCCGGTCCACGTCGACGAGAATTACGTCGTGGTCGAGATGTAAGTCCGTTGCGGATCGCGTAGTGCGTCCTTCGAGACGCCGCCTGCGGCAGGCTCCTCAGGACGAGAATCATTCCCAAGTACCAATTTACCGATTCCTCATGCTGAGCGCTACGGCAGTAGCGCGTCTCGAAGCACGCAGGATGGACTTGCAGCCTCACTCCAGCCCGTACACCGCCTTGGCGTTGTTGCGGAAGATCGCCTGATCCAGCTCGTCGTCGAGCCGCATCTTGAAGGCCTGGCGCGGATCGTCGAAATCCCAGTGCGGATAATCCGTCGAGAACATCAGCCGGTCGGCGCCGATCCATTTGATGGTGTCGAGCAGGTGCTTCGGATGCTCCGGCTCTTCCATCGGCTGGGTCGTGTACCAGAAATGCTCGCGCATATATTCGGACGGCGGCCGCTTGACGTGCGGCAGTTCGTCCCGCATCCGCGCCCACACCTTGTCGAGCCGCCAGCCCAAGCGCCGGCACCCAGGCGAAGCCGCCCTCGACGCAGATCACGCGCAGCTTCGGGATTTCCTCGAACACGCCTTCCATCACCATGCTGGTGACGACGGACTGCAGGCCGTGCGCGAAGGCGTAATGCTCCTCGATGTAATAGGACATCCAGCCGCTGCCGCTGTTGGCGCCGGGACCGTAGGCGGGCGAATGCAGCGAGATCGGCAGATCGTGCTCGGCGGCGGCGCGATAGATCGGCCAATAGCGCTTGCGGCCCAACGGCTCGTTGGCGCGCGGCGGGATCGAGATCTGCACGAAGGCCGGATTGCTGGCGCGCCTGCTCGATCTCCGCGACGGCGGCCTCGGGGTCTTCCTGCGTCACGCACAGCGACGCCTTGAGGCGCGGCTCGGGGTCGGTCCATTTCGCCAGCTGCCAGTCGTTCGAGGCCGAGCACACGCGCGACGCCGAGACCCTGGTCGAAGGTGTGGCTGCCGATCGACAGCGGCTGCAGCACGCCGTACTCGATGCCGAGCGGGTCGAGCAATTGCTGGCGCATGAAGGTCGAGGTCGGAGCCGGGCGGGCCGCCGGTCGGCGGAGAACGCGTCGAGCCGCGAGCCGTTGCCGGCGGTCATGCGCGGATAGGGCACCATGCCGATGAACGGCTGCGGCACGCGCGCGCCATAGGTCGCCATGTGCGTCGCCCAGCGCTTCGGCAGGAACTGCGCCATCTCTTTCGGCGTCGCCGGCACCGGATGGATGTCGCAATCGACGATGCCGCGATGGTTGACGCGGGCCTGCGAGACATACAGGGCTTGAGTGGTGGCGGTGTCGGTCATACGAAGCCCTCCTGCAATCGCGGATAGGTCGCGAGCGGATTGTCGATCAGGATTTTATGCAGCAGACGGTCGGGCAGGCCGGCGGGCAGCACGTCGTCGCCGTCGAACTGCCAGTGCGGATAGTCGGTCGCGAACAGCAGCAACTCGTCGGAGCCGAGATGGTCGATGCAGCCGCTCGACCGCGTCGGGCGGCGCGTCGAGCGGCTGGATCGTCAGGCGGAAATGGTCGCGGATGATGTCGGCGGGGATTTTCTTGATCCACGGCACCTCGGTGCGGACGCCGCGCCAATCCTTGCTGACGCGCCACATCAGCCCGGGCAGCCAGGTCACGCCGCTTTCGATCAGCACCACGCGCAGCTCGGGGAACTTCGCGAACACGCCCTCGGCGATGAAGCTGATGGTCTGGGTCGCGAAGGCCTGCGCCTGGTGGACATAATCCTCGGCGAGATAGGACGGATAGCCCGATTGCGTCGGCGCGTGGCGCATCATGCTGCCGGCATGGACGCCGATCGGCAGCTTGTGCTTCTCGGCCGCGCGATAGATCGGCCAATAGGCGCGCCGCCCCAGCGGCATCTCGCCCATCACCAGCACCAGCACCTGGACGAAGCGCTTGTCGGCGGCGCAGCGCTCGATCTCTTCGGCCGCCGCGTCCGGGTCCATCAGCGACACCACGATCGACGCGCGCAGCCGCGGCTCCTTGTCGAGCCATTCCTTCGCCATCCAATCGTTGATCGCGCGGCAGAGCGCGGTGCCGAGATCGGGGTTGAACACCGCCTCGCGCCGTAGAGGCAGTTGCAGATCGGCGTAGCGCAGTCCGAAATGGTCGAGCGCCTGGTCGCGCAGCAGCGCGAGATCGCTGCCGGCCTTGCCGTCCTTGGGCCGCCAGTCGGGCCGGCTGGTCAGCGGCGCGTTGGGCGGATAGGAGTTCAGCTCCATCCGCGAATTGCCCTTCATCACCATGATCATGGTGTCGCGCCAATAATTGTCGAGATAGGGCAACAGCGCCTGCGTGCCCGGCAGGGCCGGATGAATGTCGCAATCGATCGCGCCGGACGAGAGGCAATGTCATCCCTGACATTGTGGTGATTTCGCCGGGTCGCGCGCAACCTCTGGTGCGCGCAGGCTGCGATGCGCTAACCTGTCGGGCAGAGTTCGAGATCGAGGACCGTCGGAGGAACGCATGGCAACGGCACCGAAGACCATCGACGTCAACGCCTATATCGAGCGCAAGGGCCTGACGCCGCTTGCCATTTTCGTGCTGGTCCTGGCCTTCCTGATGATGATGGCCGACGGCTACGATTTCGGCACGCTGACCACGGCCGCGAACGCGATCCTGACGGAATGGAAGATCTCGCGCACCGAACTCGGCGCGGTGTTCAGCATCACCTTCATCGGCCTGCTTGGTCGGGTCGCTGGTCTATGGCTGGATCGCCGACCGTTTCGGCCGGCGCTCCACCATCATTTTCGGCGTGTTCAATTTCGGCATTCCGATCCTGTTGACCATCTGGGCCACGCAACATGACGCAGCTCACGATCCTGCGCTTCATCGGCGGCGTCGGCATGGGCGGCATCGTGCCGATCGCCTACACGCTCGTCAGCGAATATGCGCCGCGTCGCTCGCGCTCGACCGTCACCGTCATCACCAACGCCGGCTACAATCTCGCCGCCGCCGCCGGCGGGCTGATCGCGGCCTGGACGATCCCGGCCTATGGCTGGCAGTCGGTCTATGTGATCGGCGCGTATTTTCGGCCATCATGGCGGCTGTGATGATCCTGTGGCTGCCGGATTCGATTCTGTTCCTCGATCCAGAAGCGTCCCAACTCGCCGCAATTGCGGCGTCTTGCCGCAGCGGCTTGATGGGCGAACCCGTCCCGCCGGACACGCAACTGATCGCCATCGATCCGCAGGACGATAAGAAGAAAATCAAGGAAGCCGGCGGCTTCGAAGGCTTTGTCCGCCTGTTCAACGGGCCGTCGCGCGCCTGGGCGACCACCCTGTTGTGGCTGCTGTTCATCTCGGATTCGCTCGGCTTTTTCTTCCTGGCGAGTTGGCTGCCGGTGGTGATGAAGGATGCCGGGGTCGATTCGGCCACCGCGCTTGCGCATGTCGTCGCTGTTCGTGTTCGCGGGTCTGGTCGGCGGCTTTGCCATCATGCGCCCGCTCGACAAGGTCGGACCGATCGCCTTCATCGCGCTGCCGATCGTCGGCGGCTTGGCGGAGTTGGTGATGGGCATGCACGGCCTTCAGCAGACCTGGCTGCTGGTCGCGATCGCGGTTGCCGGCATTTGCCTTGCCGGCATCCATATGGCGGTCTATGCGATCGCGGTGCGGTTCTACCCGCCGACCATCCGCGGCGTCGGCGTCTCGTCGGCGACGGTGTGGGGACGCGCCGGCGGTATCGTCGCGCCCTTCGTCGGCGGCATCCTCCTCGACATGCACATGCCGATGCAGCAATTGATGATGTGGGCAGCCCTGCCGTGCGTGACGACGACGCTGATCGGCATCGGCCTGGGCATTCTCTATAACCGTCATTTCAACACGCAGGTTGCGGGATTGACCCAACAGGCCGCATAACCGGACGACCGGTATGACCATCGCCAGTATGACCGGCTTTGCCCGGGCCGAAGGACATGCCGAGGGCTTCTCGTTCGTATGGGAAATCAAGAGCGTCAACTCCAAGTCGCTCGATCTCCGGTTCCGGCTCGCACCGGGTCTCGAGGCGCTGGAGGTGCCGCTTACGCGGCGTTGCTCGCGGAGCACGTGCAGCGCGGCGCGCTTACGGTCAACCTGTCTGCGGCGCGGGCGTCGACGGCTGGCGCGCTTCGCGTCAATCGCGAGGCGCTGGCGCAAGTGGCCGCACTGGCGAACGAGCTGGTCGAGCAGCATGGCGCGGCGCCGCCGCGCGCCGACGGACTGCTGGCGTTGCGCGGCGTCCTCGAAAGCGGCGAGGCCGAGGAGGCGGAGGACGTGCGCGAACGGCGGCAAGCGGCGCTGCTCGCGGCGGCCCGTCAGGCGGTCGAGCGCTTGGTCGCGATGCGGCGGGAGGAGGGCGCGCGGCTCCAGGCCGTGCTCGAAGCCCGACTCGGCGAGATCGACGTGCTGACTGCTGCCGCGGACGCGACCGCGGCGATGCAGCCCGAGGCGATCAAGGCGCGGTTGAAGACGCAGTTGGCGGCGCTGCTCGAGTCGGTGCCGACATTGTCGGAAGACCGTCTAGCCCAAGAGGCGGCGCTGCTCGCGGCCAAGGCCGATTTGCGCGAAGAACTGGACCGGCTTAAGGCCCACGTCACCGCCGCGCGCGATCTGCTCGCCGCCGGCGGCGCGATCGGCCGGCGCTTCGATTTCCTGTGCCAGGAACTGAACCGCGAGGCCAACACGCTGTGCGCCAAGTCGGCGGACCTCGCCTTGACGCGGGATCGGACTCGGGCTTAAAGCGGCAATCGAGCAATTGCGCGAGCAAGTCCAGAACATCGAATAGCGGATGGCGTAAGACCGACATCGCAACGGCGCGGGATTCTGCTGGTCGCTTCCTCACCCTCAGGCGCCGGCAAATCGACGATTGTCCGGGCGTTGCTCGAGCGCGAACCGGAATCTGCAATTCTCTGTCTCGGTGACGACACGCAAACCCCGCGCCGGCGAGATCGACGGCCACCACTATCATTTCATCGACAAGGACCGTTTCGACCGCATGGTGAAGAGGGCGCGCTGCTCGAGCACGCCGGCGTGTTCGGCTATTATTACGGCACGCCGCGCAAGCCGATCGAGGCGGCGTTGGCCGCCGGCCGCGACGTGATTTTCGATCTCGATTGGCAAGGCACGCAGCAACTCGCCAGGCGATGCGCGACGACGTCGTCTCGGTGTTCATCCTGCCGCCCGATCGACGCGACCTTGGAAAAGCGCCTCAAGAGCCGCGCGCCCAGGACAGCGACGAGGTGGTGCGGGCGCGCATGGAGAAGTCGGCCGACGAAATCAGCCACTGGCCCGAATACGACTACGTCATCGTCAATCGACGATCTCGACAGCATCGTCGCTCGCAGATCAAGCGATCCTGGCGGCCGAGCGCGCTCAAGCGCGAACGCGCTCACCGGCCTGGCCGAATTCGTCAACGCCTGCGCGGCAGACTGACCGTTCCGGCGATCGCGTACGCCCGCGCCAGAGCGGCGAATTGCCGCGACCGACAGATTCTCGGCGCGCTCGGTCGGCGTCGATGCCGGCCGCCGCCAGAAGCAGGCCGTGTCGCATCGCCCAAGCGATTTGAGCGCGGCGCGCAGCATCTTCCGGCGCTGACCGAAAGCGGCGGCGACGACGCGTTCGAGGTCGCCGCGCGCGCACGGCGCCAACGGCTCGGCGCGCGGCACGAGCTGCACCAAGGTCGATGTCGACCTTGGGCGGCGGCACGAACGCCTTGGCGCGAGATGTCGAACAGCAGGTCGCGGCTCGGCGCACCATTGCGTCATCACCGACGAGACGGCCGTAATCCTTGCCGCCGGGCGCGCGCGGCGAGGCGCAGCGCCACCTCCTTCTGGAACATCAGCGTCAGCGATTTCATAGGCGTCGATGCTTGGCGAGCCAACCGAGCAACAGCGGCGTCGCGATATTGTAAGGCAGGTTGGCGACGATCTTGCGCGGCGCCGGCGCCAAGATCGCGGCGGATCGATCTCGAGCGCGTCGCCTTCGACGATCGTCGAGCCGGCCGGGAAAGACGTCGCGCAGTTCCGCCAGCGCCGTCGACGGCGCGCGGAGTCGCGCTCGATGGCGGTGACGTGCTGCGGCGCCGGCCAGCAGCAGCGCGCGCGTCAGGCCGCCCGGGCCGGGGCCGATCTCGATGACGTGGCGCCCGTCGAGCGGTCCCGGCGGCGCGCGCGATCCGCGCCGTGAGGTTGAGCGTCGAGCAGGAAATGCTGGCCGAGCGACTTTCGCCGCCGACAATCTGTGGCGGCGGATCACCTCGCCGAGCGGCGGCAGCTCGCGGCGTCAAGCGGCGGCGTGGCGGCGCGCCCGGGCCATCTCGCCGGCGAGCTTCAACGCCGCGATCAGGCTGGCGGGATTGGCCTTGCCGGTGCCGGCGATGTCGAGCGCGGTGCCGTGATCGGGCGAGGTGCGGATGAAGGGCAGGCCGAGCGTGACATTGACGCCGCCGTCGAAATCGATGGTCTTCAGCGGGATCAGCGCCTGGTCGTGATACATGCACAACGCCGCGTCGTAGCGCCGCGCGCGCCGCGGCATGGAACATCGTGTCGGCGGGGCAGCGGACCGGTGGCCGCGATGCCGTCGGCCCGCAAGCGCCGCGACCGCGGGCGCGACGATCTCGATCTCCTCGCGCCCCATACGTGCCGTGCTCGCCGGCATGGGGATTGAGGCCGGCCACGGCGAGGCGCGGCTCGCGCGATGCCGAAATCGCGACGCCAGCGCCGCGGCGGCGATGCGGCCCGGCGGCGACGATGCGCTCCGTCGTCAGCGCGGCGATCGCCTCGCGCAGCGGCTGATGGATCGTCACCGGCACGACGCGCAGGCCCGGGCAGACCAGCATCATCGCGACCGCGCGCGCCGCCCAGCTCGGCGAGAAATTCGGTATGGCCGGGATAGGCGAAGCCGGCGGCGTAGAGCGTCTCCTTCTGGATCGGGTTGGTGACCAGCGCCGCGGCGCGGCCGGCCTGGGTCAGCGCCGCGCCGCGGCGGATCGCGTCGATCACGGCGGCGGCGTTGGCGGGATCGGGCTTGCCGGCGTCGACCGGACGCGGCAGGCGCAGCGGCACGCACCGGAAGGCGCAGCGGGAACAGGCGCTCGGCCGTTTCCGGCGTCGCCGACCGCAATCGGCACGTTCCATTCCAGCCGCGCCGCGAGCCGGCCGAGCCGGTCCGGATCGTCGATGAGGAAAAACGGCGGGCATTCGCTGTTCGCGCCGCGCCAGCCAGGCGCGCATCGCGATTTCGCCGCCGATGCCCGCGGGCTCACCCATGGTGAGCGCGAGCGCGCCGGTCATCCGCGAATATCCACGTAGGCGGCGCGGCGCAAGTCGCTCAGATAGCGCCGCGCCAGCACGTCGAGATGCTGCGCGCTCGATGGCATAGCGCACCTCGTCGAAGGTCGGCGCCTTGGGCGGGGCCGCGTCCTTGCGTCCGCACAGCATCACCAGACCGACGCCGCCTTGCACCGGAAACGGCTTGCTGACTTGCGCCGACCTGCAGGTCGAGGGCGATGCGGCGCACGCCCGGCGACAGGGTGCCGACCTTGATGTCGGGCGCTTCGCGTGACGAACGGCAGCCCGATCTTGTGCGCCGCCGCGGCGAAGGCGGGACAGCTCGTCCCGCGCGCGAGTAATCTCCTGCAACGCCTGCGCCAGGCGCTGACGGAATTCCGGCGGCGCGTTGGGCGGAATCGGCGCGCCGGCCTCGACCACGGACACGACTGCGTTCGTTGGGATTGCCCTGGCCCGGCAGGCGGCGGTCGATCAGGCCGAGGATGTAATAGCCGCCGCCCGCGCGGACCGGCGGCGACACTTCGCCCGGTTTCAACGCGTCGATCGCCTTGGCGAGGTCGGGGCTGATTTGCGCTGGCGGTGATCCAGCCCAACGAGCCGCCGTCGGCCGCCGTCGGCGATTGCGAGAATTGCTGCGCGATGGCGGCGAAGTTGCCGCCGGAATGAAGCTGCTGCTCGAGCTTGTCGGCGAGACGGCTGCACCTCGTCGTCCTGGGTCGGATTGTCGATCGCGAGGAAAATCTCGACCACGTTGTTCTGCGGCGTGGCGTCGTTCTCCTTCGCCTCCTTGAGCGCGTCGTTGACCTCCTCGTCGGAGACGTTGACCTCCTGCGCCAGCCGCGCTTCGACCAGCTTGCTCCAGGTCAGCGACGCGGTGAGCTGATCGACCAGCGGCCGACTTCGGAATGCCGAGATTCTGCGAGGAATTTGTCGAGTCCGCCCTTCGGCAGATTGTTCTGCTTTTCGAGCCGCGCCAGCGCCGCAGTCGAGTCTCGTCTTGGTCGATCGAGATGTTGAGCCGCTTGGCCTCTTGCACTTCGAGTTTTTCGTCGATCAGCGTGCGCAACACGCGCGGCGCCAGGCGCTGCGCGGTTTTCCGGCGTGTCTTGAATGCCCGACGAGCGCAGCAGCAAGACGTGCGGCTGTTCAGGTCGCCCGTGGTGATGACGCCGTCATTGACGACGGCGGCGATGCGGACCTCCTTGCGGCGGCGCCGGCATCTGGTGCCGGCGCGCTTCGCTGCCGGCCGATGCGCGCGCGGCGCCTGTCCCTGCGCCCAGGCCGGCGCGGCCGCCACCAAACTCGATACCAAACCAATCGCGACATTCTTCCACACGATTCGATTCCCATGCTTGCCTTGCGTACACGGCATTTGCCTAGCACAACGTCGCGGCTTTGTCCCATGTCGGCGGCTATTCCTGGAACGAGGCGACGTGAGGCCGAATTCGCCCAGATTCTTGAAGACGAAGGTCAGCAACACCGAGACGCCCGGCTTCACGTCGCCGATCTGGATGCCGGACTGGCCCACCGACCCGGTGACGGACAGGCATTCGTCGCGATAGGTCACGCCGACGCCCGACAGAATGTTCACGTCGTTGCTGAAATCGCGGATCTCCTGCAAATCGGCGGACCAGTTCTCGGTGATGCCGACCGCAAGCGCGGCGCCGACTTCGGTCCGGCTGACCTGCTGGGGATAGTCGGCGAGCGCCGACAGCTGGGTATAGCTTAGACGCAGATTGAGCCGCTGCGGGCCGAGCTGCGCCGCCACCTCTTGCACGCGCATCGCCAGATCGTCGCCCGCGACGCGGAACCGATAAATCAGGTTAAGGTCGTCGAACGGTGTCAGGACGACGCGCCCGACGACGTCCGACAGCCGCGTCGGTCAGGCCCGAGCCGGGCAGGAATTCCGGGTCGGTCTGGAACGCGTAGCTTTGGCCCGACGAGAAACCGCATCGACGCGCCGTTGTCGGCATAAATACCGCCGCGCAGCCCGTAATCCACGCGTTGCCCGGTATCGACCAGGTCGTATCCGGTAAACCGGTTGGGAACGAACAGGTCGGTATCGTCGAACTCGAACGCTTGGCTGTCTTGGTTGGGAATCCTGCTGTAATTGCCCGTGTCGGGCGCGACCACCGCCATTACCACCGGCTCGATCAATTCCGTGTAATGTCCGGCGTGCCGGACCCAGGGATAACGCCACGGCAACGCTGCCTGGGGAAAGAAGCGGGCGGCAAAAGCGTCCTGCGTCGCCATCGGCCCCGCCGCCAGATCCGGCAGGTCCGTGGAGTAATAGCCGTCGCCGCGCACGCTCACCCTCAACTCGAAGCGATCGCCGATCAGCGCCGTCGAACGGACGGCGCATAGGTCGCCGACGCCGGACAGGCGCCGCTCGCTGATGCCGCTGGGTTGATCAGGTCGAGCGCGTTGCCGGCCAGGATCAGCTGGCCGCCGAGCTTGTCGGGCTGCGTCACCCACATGTAATCGGCGACCGGCGCCGCGTAGGGCATGGAGTATGCTGCGGGCACGCCCGGCAACAAGGCTTTGGAAGCCCATCGCGGTGATGTTGCCGTAGCTGTTCGGATGAAAATATTCGAGCGTCCCATAGGACGGCAGATAATCCTGCCCCGATGGGAAACCGTAGCGCAACAGGTAGGTGATGTCCGAGCTGCGGTGGATGCTGAAGGTCGCGCGCCAATCGTCGTTGAGATCGAATTCGCCGCTGCCGAAAATATTGCCGCGCATTGTCGCCGCTTTCGACGACCTCTTGCCCGGCCGTGTTGATCCCGACGGGTGGCGTGCCGAAGCCGAGGCTGCCCTGCAGATCGATCATGCCGTTGGCGAAACGCTCGCGGTATTGATCGATTAGCACCACGCCCGCGTCCGACGTGAAGAGCGGCGCGATGGTCATGTCCTTGTCGGGGCTGATCGCCCAGTAATACGGGCGTTTCGATATGGAACCCGAGATTGGTGTTGTAGCCGACGCGTTGCCGGCAGAAATCCGCTCTGCCGCTTCACCGACGGATCGGGGCTGGTGAAATAAGGCATCCACATTATCGGCACGCCGTCGATTTCCATCTCGGCGTCGTAATACTCGATGTTCTGCAGCTCCTTGTCGTCGACGATCCGTTCGGCGCGGATCTGCCAGACCGGCGCGCGGGTCGGATCGTCCTTGCACAGGTCGCACGGCGAATAGACGCCGCGGCGGATTTCCATGCGCGTGCCGTTGATGCGCCGCGCCGTGTTGCCGGCGAGCCGCGAGCGGTCGCTCAGCAACATGCGGATGTCGCGGATGAAGCCGTTCTTGAAATTGTCGTGCAATTCGGCGTAATCGGCGAATATCACGTCGCCGCTCGGCTCCATCAGCGGACATGGCCCGAAGCGGTCGCGGTGTCGGTGTGCTGATTGTAGCGTGACCGTATCGGCCAGCAGGATTTCGTCGCCCTGGCTGATCTCGACATGGCCCTTGGCGACGATCAAGCCAAGATCCTGGTCGAACTGCACCTCGTCGGCGGAAAAGAGATAGGCCGTCTTCCTGTTGTCGCCTTCGGGTGCGGCGATTTGAGTTGCGCCGCCTGCGGACACCGCCAGGCGCAGGCAGCACGAATCAACAACGCGGCGACGAGGCGGCGCATGACAGCTCAGCCGTCTTCGAGATGGAAGACGAGGCTGGCGCCGATCAGCCAGCTCACGCCCGCCGGCATCCATGCCGCCAGCGCCACCGGGATCGCGGCGGCAAGACCCAGCGCCAGCACCACGTCCGAAAGGAAATAGAGCGCGAACGCGCAACCGATTCCGGCGCCGATCATCAAGCCGACGCCGCCGCGGCGCTGCATGCGGAGGCTGAATACGGCGGCGACGACGACCAGAGCGGTGAACAGGATCGGCCGCGCCAGCAGCGCGTCGAAATAGAGCCGGTGGCGCTGCGCCGAGAAGCCGGAACTTTCCAGCAGGCGTGATAAAGCCGGGAAGCTGCCAGAACGACATCGTTTCCGGCGCGGCGAAGCCTTCTTGGATTTTGCGCGGCGTCAGATTCGTGGGCAGGTCGAGGTTCGGCGAACGGCGCCGACGGTTGCGTCGGCGTCCAGCGCGTGCCGTTCTTGATGTGCCAGTAGCCGTCGCTCGAGCGACGCCGATTTGGCGTCGATGCGGCCGGTCAGTTCGCGTGTCCTTGGCGAAGGTCAGCACCGTCACGTCGGTCAGTCGCGTCTGCGGCATTCGCATGTTGTCGGCGTGGATCACCGCCGCGGCGCCGTTGTCGTCGCTCTGGCGCAGCCAGAAGCCGGTGCGGGAGACCGTCAGATTGTTGGAGCTGGTCTGAAGGATGCGCGCCTCCAGCGCCTCGTAGCGCGCCTGCATGATCGAGGCGATCGGATTGAAGATGGTGACCGCGAATACGCCGATCACGAACGACACGCCGATCGCCGGCGTCAGGAATTGCCAGGCCGATACGCCGGCCGAGCGCGCGATCACCAGCTCGTTCGATCGCGTCATGCGCCAGAACAGCAGCATGGTGCCGAACAAAATGGCGAACGGCATGATCTGCTGCGCCATGTAGGGCTGTTTCAGCGCCGCCATTTCGAGGAGCGAGATCAGCGTTGCACCGTGGCGCGACGCGCTGCGCCGAATCAGCTCGACATAGTCGAGGAGGAAAACGATCACCTCCATCGCCCCGAACACGCCGGCGCACCACGCCAAGAAGCGCACGCCGATATAACGGGAGAGCGTCGCGCCCGGCGTCATGGCGCGACACCTACGGCGGCGTGTCGCGGCCGAAACGGAAACCAATTCCGCCGCGCCACGCGAGAAGCCAGAGACCGATCGCGACCGGGGTCAGTACATTGACGATACAGCAGCGCGATCGCCGCGCGTGTCGCGCACGGCGATGTTCTTGAAGCCGACATCGAGCGCCTCGAACAAGAAGGCGAAGGTCACCGCCTGCAACACGCGCCGAATCTGGCCGCGGCGGCTGAACTCGCCGGTCAAGAGACAGACGAGCGGAATTGCGGCCAGCGCCAGCGCCGACAGCGGATTGATCAGCCGAAAATTGAGCTCGACGATCCGGGCTTGCCGCGCGGACGGTGTTTCGCCCGGTTGCGGCGTTAGCAGTTCGTGCAGATAAAGTTCCTCCGGCTGGCGATAGCGGATGCCGGATGCCTCGCGGTATTTATCGAGTTCGAGGGTGTATTGGTCGAAGCTCAAGACCGAGAGATGACCCGTCGCCCGATCGTAGACTTGGCGGCTGCCCTTGATCATGACGAGGCGCGGCCCCTGATCGGTCTCGACGAAGGCGCCGTGCTCGGCGACGACCGTCATCGGCCGCGCGCGATCGCGTGAGTCGTAGATCACGATGCCGGAAAGATCGCCTTGCGTGTCGCGGGCGCGGACATAGATGGTCACGCTGTCGGAGATCGTATTGAAGGCGCCTTCCAGCAGGAGTACCGACGCGACCTTGTTGCGAATCTCAAATTGCAGGTCCTTGAAGGCCCGGTTCGCCGCCGGCAGGAAATAGATCGACATCACCAGAAGCACGACGGTTGCGGTCGCGCTTGCCATCATTCCCGGTCGCGCCAGCGACACCTGGCTGACGCCGGCGGACCGCATCACCACCAGCTCGCTTTCGGTAATCAGCCGGTTGTAGGTGAACAGCACCGCGATAAACACGGCGATCGGCAGCACCGCATCGACGAAGCGCGGCAAAATCAACATCGCCAGATAGAGAAACAAGCCGAGGGACAATCCGCGATTGACGATGAGATCGATCAGGCGGAGGGATTCAACGAGCCATACCGCGGCGGTAAACACCACCGCGACGACGAGGGCGATACCGATTGTCTGGCGCAGAATATAGCGCGTCAGTTGGGTCATGAATCCATTATAAGAGGCCGAGTCGCGGGGAGACAGGCCCAACTTTGACGTCACGCCGATCCGCGGGATTGACACTCGCGGCGCTTGTGGCGTCTATCGAAGCGGAAACCTGGAACCGTTAACGAGGACCGGATGAAAATCGTCTTTGCCGAACCGTCGCTGCCGAAATCGGGCAGCCTCATCGTCGGGGTCCTCGACGACCGCAAACTGACTCCGAGCGCGCAGCGCGTCGACAAGGAAACGGGCGGCATACTGACGCGCGCCATGGGCGCCAGCAAATTTAAGGGCCGCAAGGACGATGTTCTGACCGTGCTTGCGCCCAATGGCCTCGAGTTGTCGCGCGTCATGTTGATCGGGCTCGGCAAGGCGTCGGCCCTCGATGCGACCGCGTGGCAGAACGCGGGCGGTCGCGTTGTCGCGCAACTCAATGGCGCCGGCGAGACCGTGGCGCAGGTCGAGATCGATAAGATCGACGGCGCGAAACTCAAGGCCGCCGACGCGGCGGCCGAGTTCGCCTATGGCGCGCGGCTGCGCTCCTATCGGTTCGACAAATATCGCACCAAGGAAAAGCCCGAGCAGAAGCCGAGCCTCGCGACGCTGACCGTCGCGGTGAACAAGCCCGAGGACGCGAAAAAGAAATTCGCCGATCTCGATAAGATCGCCGACGCGGTGTTCTTCACCCGCGACATCGTGTCCGAGCCCGCAAACATCATCTATCCCGAAACGCTGGCGGAACGGGCGCGCGAGCTCGAGGAACTTGGCGTCGAGGTCGAGATCCTCAAGCCGCAAGGAAATGAAGAAGCTCGGCATGGGCGCGCTGCTCGGCGTCGGGCAAGGCAGCGAGCACGCGCCGCGCCTCTTGGTAATGCAATGGCAGGGCGCGCCCGACGCCAAGGACAAGCGGCCGATCGCCTTCGTCGGCAAGGGCGTGACGTTCGACACCGGCGGCATTTCGATCAAGCCGGCCGGCGGCATGGAAGACATGAAGTGGGACATGGCCGGCGCCGGCGTGGTGATCGGCATCATGCATGCGCTCGCCGGCCGCAAGGCCAAGGTCAACGCCGTCGGCATCGGCGGGCTGGTCGAAAACATGCCCGGCGGCAACGCGCAGCGGCCCGGCGACATCGTCACGTCGATGTCGGGCCAGACCATCGAGGTGCTCAACACCGACGCCGAAGGCCGGCTCGTGCTGGCCGACGCGCTTTGGTACTGCCAGGACCGGTTCAAGCCGCGCTTCATGATCGATCTCGCCACCCTGACAGGCGCCATCATCATCGCGCTCGGCAGCGAGTATGCCGGCATGTATTCCAATGACGACAAGCTGGCGAAACAACTCGTCGAGGCCGGGCGAAGCGGTGGGCGAGAAATTGTGGCGCATGCCGCTGCACGACAACTACGACAAGATGATGGATAGCGACGCCGCCGACGTCAAAAATATCAGCGGCGGCCGCGACGCCGGCAGCATCACCGCGGCGCAATTCCTCAAGCGCTTCACCAACGACGTGCCGTGGGCGCATCTGGATATCGCCGGCACCACGTGGTCGAAAAAGGACGCGCCGACCATTCCGAAGGGCGCTACCTCGTTCGGCGTGCGTCTCCTGGACCGGCTCGTCGCCGACCATTACGAGGAGTGATGGCCGAGGTCGGCTTCTATCATCTTCTGACGATGCCGCTCGACCGGGCGCTGCCGAAATTGTTGGAACGCGCGGTCGCGGATGGGCAGCGTGTGGTGGTGGTAGCGGGCTCGCCCGAGCGGCTCGATTACCTCAACAATTTGCTGTGGACCTACGACGAGGCGGCATTCTTGCCCCACGGCGGCGCCCGCGACGGCAACGCCGCACGTCAGCCGATCTGGCTGGCGGCCGCCGACGAAAATCCGAACGCCGCGCCGTGGGTGATGCTGGTCGACGGCGCCCGCGCCGATCTGGCGCGCTATATCCGCTGTTTTGACATTTTCGACGGCAACGACGAAGCCGCCGTCGCGGCGGCGCGTCAACGCTGGACCGAGGCCAAGGCCGCCGGCCATAGCCTCACCTACTGGCAGCAAACCGAGCGCGGTTGGGAGAAGAAGGCGGAAGCGTGACGCTGGCGCCGGGGTCGGAATGAACCTTGCGGCCGCGTGTTAACGAGAGGCACGTCCACGTCGTCCTTCAACCGAGGCTGTTATGTTCGATGGTATTCCGGAGCGCTGGGAAGAGAAGCCGCGCCGCCGGCCGGCGGATCGCGACCCGTGGCCGCTTCACGCCGTTGTCACGATTGTTGCCCTGACCATCGCGGTCTATGGCTTGCAGGCGCTGACCCTGGTCCTGTGACGCCGCTGTTGATAGCGGCGAATTCGGCCCGCTATAACCCGCGCGCCGCCAACAATCGAGAAAGCGTCGCGTCATGGCCATCGAGCGCACCCTGTCGATCATCAAGCCCGATGCCACGCGGCGCAATCTGACCGGCAAGATCAATCAGCGGTTCGAGGATAAGGGCCTGCGCATCGTCGCGCAGAAGCGTTTGGTTCTGAGCCAGGCGCAAGCCGAGCAATTTTACGGCGTCCACCGCGAGCGTGGCTTCTTCAAGGACCTGGTCAAGTTCATGACGTCCGGCCCCGTGGTGGTGCAGGTGCTCGAGGGCGAGAACGCGGTCGCGGCTAACCGCGAGATCATGGGCGCAACCAATCCCGCCAATGCGGCGTCGGGCACGATCCGCAAGGATTTCGCCGAATTGATCGAGGCCAATTCCGTGCACGGCTCGGACTCCGCCGACAACGCGCGAATCGAGATCGCCTTCTTCTTCTCGGGGATTGAAATCTGCCCCTGACGGGGCCGCGCGTTACAGCGTGACGAAGGCCAGGATGATGATCACGACCACCACCGTGGCTGACAGCCAACCCAGAAACCGGGTGAAGCCCTTATAAATTTGCTGGTGGCGGACAAGGTTCTGATCGACCGACATACCCAAAACTCCGTTTCGTTCTTCCGGCGCAGAAATACCGTGCGAAGGTCGACTTTGGCAAGCACCTACCGGCCCTGGGCGAGCAGCCGCACCGCTTGCGGGTAGATGCGATGCTCCGCCGCGAGCACCCGGGTTGCCAGGCGGGTCTCGTCGTCGCCCGGCAATACCGGCACCTTCTCTTGCAGGATGATCGGTCCCGCATCGAGCTCCGCGGTGACGAAATGGACGGTGCAGCCGGTTTCCGTGGCGCCTGCCGCCAACACGCGGCGATGCGTGTCGAGGCCGGGAAAGGCGGGCAGCAGCGACGGATGGATATTGATCAGACGGTCGCGCCATTTCGCGACGAAATCGGCGCTCAGGATGCGCATGAAACCGGCGAGGCAGACCAGCTCAACCCCTGCGCCGCGCAGCGCGGCATCGAGGGCGTCCTCGAAGCCTGGCTGGCGATGCGAAATAACCGCCGACCGGATCGACGCCGCGTGCGCCCGGCGCGAGGCCGGCCGCGTCGGCCTTGTTGGAAATCACCAGCGCGATTTCGGCCGGAAAGTCCGGCGCGGCGCACGCATCGATCAGCGCTTGCAGGTTGGAGCCGCGCCCTGAAATCAGAACGCCGAGCCTCAACCGGGCCATCGCGTCTCCGCGTTGTGTAGAATGGTCTTTGCCTCAGGTGCCGCGACGACATGGCCGATGCGATGCACCGTCTCTCCGGCCTCGGTCGAGAATTTGCTTTAAGTTCTGAAGTTTGTCAGGCGAAACGATGACAACCATGCCGATGCCGCAGTTGAACGTGCGGGCCATTTCGATGGTCGCGACCGAGCCCTGACGCATCAGCCACGCGAAGACCGGCGGCAGACTCCAGGCCTTGGTGTCGATTTCGACCGCCGTCCCGGACGGCAGCACCCGCGGGATATTCTCGATCAGTCCGCCGCCCGTGATGTGCGCCAGGGCGTGAACGCCGCCGGCCGCGATCGCGGCGAGGCAGCTCTTCACGTAGAGTCGCGTCGGCGTCAGCAGCGCGTCGCCGAGGCTTTGCCCTCGGCCCGAAAGGAGCGGCGCGAATCATAGCGCAAGCCCGACTTCTCGACGATCCGGCGCACCAGGGAAAAACCGTTGGAATGGACGCCGCTGGACGCCAGGCCGAGCACGATATCGCCGACCTTGACCTGCGAGCCGTCGAGGATGCGTCCGCGCTCGGCGGCGCCGACCGCGAAACCGGCGAGATCGTACTCGCCCGGCGTATACATGCCCGGCATCTCGGCCGTCTCGCCGCCGACCAGCGCGCAACCGGTTTCGCGGCACGCCGCCGCGACGCCCTTGAGCACCGTCTCGGCAACCCCGGTCTCGAGTTTGCCCGTCGCAAAATAATCCAGAAAAAACAGGGGCTCAGCGCCTTGAACGATAAGATCGTTGACGCACATGGCGACCAGGTCGATGCCGACGGTGTCGTGGCGCCCGGTGTCCTGCGCGATCTTGAGCTTGGTGCCGACGCCGTCGGTGGTTGAAACCAGAATCGGGTCGCGGAATCCGGCCGCCTTCAAGTCGAATAGCGCGCCGAAGCCGCCGAGGCTCGCCGCGGTGCCCGCGCGGGCGGTGGCGCGAGCGAGGGGCGCGATGGCATCGACCAACGCGTTGCCCGCATCGATGTCGACGCCGGCGTCGCGGTAACGCTCCCCTGAATTTTGGCTCCGAATGCGGCGCTGGGGCATTATACTCTGGTGGCGCGGAGGAATCGGCCAAGGGGGGCACAATACTTTACCCGGAATGCTTTGCAATGCTCGATCGACGCTTTCGCATCGCGTGTTGCGCCGCGCTGACGGCGCTGCTTTTGACCGTGTCGATGCCGGCGCGCGCGGACGATGACGCCTTCACGGTCAGCGGGGTCCATGAAGACGTCACGGCGGCAAGCGCGCTCGCGGCCAAGGACCAAGCCCAGGCCGAAGGCCAGGCCAAGGCTTTCGGCCAGTTGATGGACCGGCTCGCACCTGGCAAGGCCCCGCGTCTTGGCGCCGCGCAGATCACGGATCTTGTCATCGGCTTCGAAGTCGCGAACGAGCGCTCGTCGACGGTGCGTTACGCCGCCGATTACACGTTCCATTTCAATCCGGCCGCGGTGCGCCGGATGCTGGACGCGAACGGCATTGCCGCCGTCACCCCGCCGCCCCAGGCGAAGCCGGTCGCGGTGCTGCCGGTCTTCGTCGGCAGCGACGGGCGCGCCGTGTTGTGGGACGATCCCAATCCCTGGCGCGACGCCTGGGCGCAACATGGCGGCGACCAAACCTCGCTGCCGATGGTCGTGCCGGTCGGCGACTTGCCCGATGTCGCCGCCATCGACGCGCCAAAAGCGCTCGCCGGCGATCGGGCCGCGCTCAAAGCGATCTCGGCGCGTTATCAGAATGACGACGTGCTGGTGGTGCAGGGCAAGTTCGCCGCGCCGGGACGCTTCGAGATCAATGCCATGCGCTATTCGCTCGACAATCCGGGCCCGCCGCAAACGGCGGCCCTGATGACGAGCGCCAAGCCGGGCGAGACCGAGGCGCAGCAGCTTGCGCGCTCGGTCGCCTATGTCGAAAACGCAGATCGGCCAGGCGTGGAAGCAGGCGAATACCGTCGACGCGAACGCCGGGGGTACGCATCGATGTCATGCTCCAGGCGGGTTCGCTCGGCGGATTGGGTTTCGGTGCGCAACCGGCTGCGCGCGATTCCCAGCGTACGCGGCGCCGACTTGGTGACGTTCGATCGAAGTCAGTTGCGTGTCGCGATCCGTTATATCGGCACGCAAGACCAGTTGCGCGCCGCCCTGAGCGACAAAGGGCTCGAACTCGGCGGCGCCGATCCCGATTGGACGCTGACGTTGCGCGCCGAGACAGCGCCGGCACCGACGGCGGCGCCCGTGGAACCGGTCGCGACGAAGCCCGCCGCGCCGCCGCCGCCCGCCGCCGCCAAGTCCCATGGGGGCGATGACGACGATCCGCTCCGCAAGGCCGACGAGTAACGCTTTGAGCATTCCCAACCTCATCACCTTGGCGCGGCTGTTGTCGGTTCCGCTAATCATCTGGCTGGTTCTGGGCGACGCCTTCACGGGGGCGCTGATCGTGTTCGCGCTCGCCGGCCTGTCCGATGCGGTGGACGGTATCGTCGCGAGGCGTTGGAACCAACGTTCCAACTTGGGCGCGATGCTCGACCCGGTCGCCGACAAGGTGATGCTGGTCAGCCTGTTCGTGACGCTTGGCCTGATGCATCATTTGCCGGATTGGATCGTGATTCTGGTGGTGTTCCGCGATGTCATGATCATCGGCGGCTTCCTGTTCTGGACGGCCCTGGGCCAACGCATCCGCTCCGATCCGCTGATCATCAGCAAGGTCAATACCGCGGCGCAGATCTGCCTCATCCTGGTGACCTTGGGCCGGCTGGCGTTCCGCGTGTCTGATTACGGCATCGGCCTCGCGCTGACCTATATCGTCGGCGCGACGACCTTGATGTCGGGCGCGGCGTATCTGGTGCGCTGGGCGCGCACGTTGGCCGGCGCGGAAATCAGTCCATGACGACCTTGCCGCGCCAAGAGATCGCTTTTTGGCTCGGCGTTCTCGCCGTGTTTTTCCTGCTGCTTTATCTGCTGAGCCCGATCCTGTTGCCGTTCGTCGCCGGCGGAATCGTGGCCTATTTTCTCGATCCGGCGGTGCGCCGGCTGACGCAATGGCGAATACCGCGCTGGCTCGCAACGACGATCGTGCTTTTGATCTTCGGTGTGGTGCTCATCGTGCTGGTCGCGCTGTTGGCGCCGCTGCTGCGGCTGCAAGCGAGCGAACTGATCGCTCGGTTGCCGTCGTTGTTCAGCCAGGCGCAGGCGCTGCTCACACAGTCGATGGCGACTGCGGCAAAGCATCTGCCGGCGGAGGATTATCAAAAGCTTCAGAGCGCCCTCAACGGCAGCATGGAGAAAGTGCTGACGTGGGCGGTGAACCAGGCGCAAGGCATTCTGACCAGCGGCCTCGCCCTCGCCAACCTATTGTCGCTCGTCATCATCACGCCGGTAGTGGCGTTTTTCCTGCTGCGCGATTGGGAGCGCATCGTCGCCACCGTCGACGGCTGGCTGCCGCGCGACCATATCGGCACCTTGCGCGAGCAGGCCCGCCAGGTCGACGCCATGCTCGGCGGCTATATCCGCGGTCAGCTCCTGGTTTGCCTCGCGCTCGGCATTTACTACGCGGTGTGTTTGTCGCTGTCGGGGCTGCAGTTCGGCCTGATCGTCGGCATTCTGACCGGCATCCTGGCCTTCATTCCCTATGTCGGGTTTTTTACCGGCTTCGTGCTGGGGGTTGGGCTCGCCTTGATGCAGTTCGGCTGGAGCCTGGGGCTGGTGCTGGTGCTGCTGACCTTCGCCATCGGTCAGGTGCTGGAATCGAGCTTTTTGTCGCCGAAGCTGGTCGGCGAACGGGTGCAACTCCATCCGGTATGGGTGATCTTCGCGTTGCTCGCGTTCGGTTCGTTGTTCGGCTTCCTCGGCGTGCTGATCGCGCTGCCGGCGGCGGCCGTGACCGGCGTTGTGGTGCGCTTCGCGTTGAGCCGCTATTTGAGCAGCTCGCTCTATCGCGCGCCGCTGGCGGATCATCGGGACGATAAGCGCGACGCCGCCGAATAGCGCATGGTCGAAGAGCAGTACGTCCTCGATATTCCGCACCGCGCCGCGTTGACCCGCGCCGATTTTATCGCGGCGCCCGCCAACGCGGCGGCCCTGGGCTGGATCGATCGCTGGCCGGATTGGCCGGCGCCGGTCTTGGCGGTTCACGGCCCGGCCGGGGCCGGCAAGACGCATCTGGCGCAAATCTGGCGCGCGCGAGCGGCCGCGCGCGAGCTCGTGCCCGACATGCTGGGCAACGCGGCGCTGCCGGCGCTGTTGGGCGATGCGCGCGCGGTGTTGATCGACGGCGCCGACGGCGCGCCGGAAGAGCCGCTGCTTCATCTTTACAACATGCTCGCGGAGCGCGGCGGGCATCTGCTGATCGTCGCGCGCGAGCCGCCGGCCCGCTGGAATATCGGCCTCGCCGATTTGCGTTCGCGGCTCTTGGCGGCGCCGGCGATCGCCGTGGCGCAACCTGACGAAGAATTGATCGCGACCGTGTTGGCGAAGCTCTTCGCCGACCGTCAGAAGCAGGTCTCGGCCGATGTTATCGGTTTCCTCGTGTTGCGGCTGGAGCGCAGCTTCGTCGCGGCGCAGGACGCGGTGGCGCGTCTCGACCGCGCCGCGTTCGCGGAGCACCGGCCGATCACGGTGCCGCTGGCGCGCCGCGTCCTATTTGGCGAGGACGCTGGCGCGTTGCCGTTCAGTCCAGATCCTTCGGCGTGACCAGCGCCACGAGGCGCGCGGCGCGGCGGCGCAGCCCCGACCATTCGATATTGACCTCGAACCGCACCAGGCCCGTTGTCGTGAGGTTGGCCGCGAGCCGGTCGAAAAGCGGTCCGACATTCGTGTCCGCCAGCCATTGCGCCAATTCGTGCAGGCCGGGATTGTGTCCGATCATCATCGCGCGCTCGACGCTATCGGGGATGTCGCGCAGACGCGCCAACAGCCGCTCCGCGGGCGCGAGATAGAGGTCGGCCTCGTATTCGACGGTCGGTGTCGGCTCGAACGCCGCGACGATCCGATCGAGTGTCTCGCGCGTCCGCGCGGTCGGCGAGCACAGCACGAGCTCCGGCGCAATCTTCTGGCGCTTCAAGTATTTCGCCATGGCGTCCGCGCCCGCGCGCCCGCGTTCCTCGAGCGGACGGTCGGCATCGCGCATGCCGCCCGATTGCGGCACCGCCTTCGAATGTCGCAGCAAATAGAGTTCGCTCACGCGCCTCCTCCCGGACGACGCCATGACTTTGTCACGCAACCGTTATAAGCTCTCGGGCTCGGACTGCAAACCGGAGCATGGTCGTGGAAGGTTCCGTCGCGCCGGAAGCCGTCGCCGTCACCGCGGCGGATCCGGCCCGTTTCATCAATCGTGAATTGTCGTGGCTGGCGTTCAACGAACGCGTGCTTGCCGAAGCCGACAACCAGAACCATCCGTTGCTGGAGCGGCTGCGTTTCCTGTCGATCTCGGAGACCAATCTCGACGAATTTTATATGGTCCGGGTCGCGGGCCTGACCGGCCAGGTGCTGGCCGGTGCGCGAGTCGCCAGCCAGGATGGGCTGACGCCGGCGCAACAACTGGCGGAGATCAACGCCCGCGCCAGCATCCTGATGCAAGCGCAGCAGGTGACGTGGCGCGAACTGCGCCGGCTGCTCGACGAGGCGCGACTGTCGGTGGTCGGTCCGGACGATCTGTCCGCGGACGAACGCGGCTGGCTCGAGGAACGGTTTCTGACCGACATTTTTCCGGTGCTGACGCCGCTTGCCATCGATCCGGCGCATCCCTTTCCGTTCATCGCCAATCTCGGCCTCGGCATGGCGTTGCAGTTGATGCGCGGCTCCGGCGCCACCGAGCGCGACAATATGCGCGCGCTGATCCTGATCCCGGCGGCGATCAACCGCTTCATCCGCCTTCCCGGCAAGGAATTGCGTTTCATTCGGGTCGAGCAAATGATCGGCCTGTTCCTCGACCGGCTGTTTCCCGGCTTTTCGCTGGTGGGGCAGGGCATGTTCCGGATCCTGCGCGACAGCGAGGTCGAAGTCGAGGAAGAAGCCGAGGATCTGGTGCGCGTCTACGAGAGCGCGTTAAAGCGCCGCCGGCTCGGCAACGTCATTCGGCTCAGCGTCGAGGCCTCGATGCCGGACGGGCTGCTCCAGTTCCTGATCGAGCAGCTCGCGGTGTCGCCCGACGACGTGTTCGCGCTCGACGGTCTGCTCGGGCTCGGCGACGTCAAGCAACTCATCGTCGACGAGCGGCCGGACTTGCTGTTCACGCCCTACAACGCGCGGTTCCCGGAGCGTATCCGCGATTTCGGCGGCGATTGTTTCGCCGCGATCCGCCAGAAGGATATCATCGTCCATCATCCCTACGAGAGCTTCGACGTCGTGGTGCAGTTCGTGCGACAGGCGGCGCGCGATCCGGCCGTGGTCGCGGTCAAGCAGACGCTCTACCGCACCAGCAACGACAGCCCGATCGTCCAGGCCCTGATCGAGGCCGCCGAAGCCGGCAAGTCGGTGACGGCGCTGGTCGAACTCAAGGCGCGGTTCGACGAGGAAGCCAATATCCGCTGGGCGCGCGACCTCGAGCGCGCCGGCGTGCAGGTCGTGTACGGCTTCGTCGATTTGAAGACCCACGCCAAGGTGTCGCTGGTGGTACGGCGCGAGGCCGGCCAGTTGCGGTCCTACGTCCATTTCGGCAGCGGCAATTACCACCCCTACACGGCCAAGGTTTATACCGATCTCAGCTTCTTCACCTGCGACGAGGCGCTGTGCCGGGACGCCGCGCGCCTGTTCAACTACATGACCGGCTATGCCACGCCCGCGGTGCTGGAGAAAATCGCGGTGGCGCCGATCAATTTGCGTTCGCGCCTTAACGAGATGATCGAGGCCGAGATCGCGAACGCGTCGGCCGGCAAGCCGGCACAGATCTGGGCGAAAATGAACGCGCTGGTCGATCCCGCGATCATCGACCTGCTTTACAAGGCGTCGCTGGCCGGGGTCGAAATCGACCTGGTGGTGCGCGGCATTTGCTGCTTGCGGCCTGGCGTGCCGGGCCTGTCCGAGCACATCCGGGTCAAGAGCATCGTCGGGCGCTTCCTCGAGCATGGCCGCATCGTTTGTTTCGGCAACGGTAAAAAATTGCCGTCGCCGCAGGCCAAAGTGTTTATCTCCTCGGCCGATTGGATGCCGCGCAATCTCGACTGGCGCGTCGAGTCGCTGGTTCCGATTGAAAACGAGACGGTGCACCGGCAAGTTCTCGACGAGATCATGGTGGCCAATCTGCGGGACAAGGCCCAAAGCTGGCAGCTAAAAGCCGATGGCACCTATGAGCATGAACCACGGGAACCGAATGCCTTCAGCGCGCATACATATTTCATGACCAATCCTTCGCTTTCCGGCCGCGGCAGCGCCCTGACCCACCGGCCCCGCCACGCGCCCCGTTTGGTCCCCGCCAAGACGTGAAATCCCCTCGCCGGCGGCGCAAGACCGAGGGCCGCCGTCGCGGCCCGGTCGCTGTCATCGATATCGGCTCCAACTCGCTGCGCCTGGTCGTCTATGACGGGATCAACCGCGCGCCGCGCATGCTGTTCAACGAAAAGGTGTTGTGCGGACTCGGCCGCGACATCGACGAGACCGGCCGGCTCCACCCCGATGGGGTCAAGCTCGCGACCGAAAATCTGCGCCGCTTTGTGGCGCTGGCCCGTGCGATCCCGGTGTCGCGGCTGCATGTTCTGGCGACCGCGGCGGTGCGCGACGCCGAGGACGGCGGCGACTTCATGCGTAAGATCGAGCGCAGGCTGCGCGTCCGCGCGAACATCCTCTCGGGCGAAGAAGAGGGGCGCTTGTCCGCCTTTGGCGTCATCGCGGGCATTCCCGATGCCGCCGGGTTGATGGGCGATTTAGGCGGCGCTAGCGTGGAATTGGTGCCGATCTCCGGCGGCCAGGTCGGTCCGGCCGCGTCGTTGCCGATAGGGCCGTTGCGTCTTGCCGACATCGGCGACGATGAGCGGCGCCTGCGCGATACGATCGACCGCCATCTCGATCAATTGCCGTGGCTCGAGGGACGGTCCTACAACGCCTTCTACGCCGTCGGCGGCGCGTGGCGCGCGATCGCCCGCATCCATATGGAGCAAAGCGGCTATCCGCTGCACGTGATTCAGCAATACTCGCTGTCGCGCGGCGTCTCCGAGGATTTCCTCGATCTGGTGGCGCATCAATCGCGTAAATCGCTGGAAAAAATGACGGCGGTGTCGAAGAAGCGCCTCGAGACCGTGCCGTTCGCGGCGCGCGTCCTTTACCGGGTGCTGCGCCGGACACAGCCCAAGCGGTTGGTCTTCTCGGCCTACGGTCTGCGCGAGGGTCATCTCTATAATCTGCTCGACGAGGCGGAGCAGCACGACGACCCGCTGCTCGTCGGCGCGGCGGCCATGTCGCAAAGTCATCGCCGCTTCGGCGCCGAGGGCGACGAGTTGTTCCAATGGACCGCGCCGCTTTATCCGCATGAGCCCGCCGAACATCGTCGGCTGCGCCACGCCGCGGCGCTGTTGAGCGACGTCGCCTGGGCCGAGCATCCCGATTACCGCGCCGAGCAGGCGTTGCGCATGATTCTGTTCATGCCGCTGCCGGGTCTCGATCACGGCGAGCGCGCCTTCTTGGCGGCGACGCTCCACGCCCGTTACGGCGGCAACGATCCGGGAGAGGCGGTGCGGCGCCTGCTCGATGACGAACAATTGGCGACCGCGCGCAGCATCGGCCTGGCGTTGCGGCTCGGCAATACGCTGACCGGCGGCGTGCCGGGCCTTTTGTCGAGCGCCAAGCTCGGCCTCGAGAACGGCACGCTGCACCTGACGGTCGGGCGCAAGAGCGCGCCGCGACTAGGCGAAAGCGTGCATCGCCGCCTCGACGCGCTCGGCAAGGTGTTCGGCAAGAAAACGGAGATCAGGGTTTAGTTTCGCGCGTCGGGCGCGGTGCGTTCACTCAATACGAGGAGCGTCGAGGTGCCGTGCGCCAATAACTTGCCGTCTTGGCTCAGCACCCGGGCTGCCGTCGAGATGATCTGACGGCCGCGCGCGACGACGTTCGCTTCGGCCCGCACGCGGCCGGTCTCGGCGGTGATTGGCCGAGAGAAATTCACCTTGGTCTCGATCGTCGCATAGGCCGACCCAGTCGGTAGCTGCGAGTGCCCGGCACAGCCGCCGGCACTATCGATAAGGGTCAGTGCCCACCCGCCATGCACGCCACCCATCGGATTGAGAAGGTGCCGGCCAGGCTCGCCCTCGAACACCACGAAGCCGTCGCCCACTTCCGTGAGCCAGAAGGACAAGATTTCGGAAATCGGCGCTTGCGGCAGTTCGCCGTCGACTATCGCCTGCAGGATTTCCCGGCCGGTCTTGCCGGCAATGTCGGCGGGCGCGCCAGCCCATATCTCTTCCGGTCCCCGGTCATCGCGATTGCCTCTTTCCATAGATTACAAATATTGTATATGCATACAATAATGAGGACGCCAAGACAATCGCAAAAAACGCTGCGGGCGGACGCCCAACTCATGGTCGAACGTTGTCCCGGCTGGAACAGCCGGCTCGCGGCGCGGCGCATCACCAACTTTCTTGATCGCGAGTTGACCGGTCTTGGACTCTCGGCGGCGCAACTCGGATTGATGGCGCAAATCGCGGCCGCCGCCGACGACACGTTGGGAGCGCTGGCGGAACGCGCCGGTCTCGACCAATCGACATTGTCGCGCAACCTGCGCGTCTTGGAAGGCGAAGAGTTAATCGAAATTACGACGGTCGAAGGCGATTTGCGACGCCGTGCCGTTTGGCTGACGGAAACGGGCGCGCGGCGGCTCGAGGCGGGAATTCCGATTTGGCGTGCGGCTTATGAAAAGTTGGCGAAGCGGCTCTCGCCGGACCTGATCCGCCGCGCGGCGGTCGCGACCGAGGCGCTGTGAAGCCGCCCGACCGGTCCGCTCGGCCGCGGGACGCCGACGGCTTTTATGGCTGGGTGTCAATTCTGGTGCATCGGCACCGGGCGCGGCTGGTTCGCGCGGTGCGGCGAGAAGGCTTGCGGACCGAGGATGCGCTCGACTGTGTTCAAGAAGCATTTTTGAGCTTCCTCAATCTGCCTCAAGCGCGCCTACCCGTCGACATGCCAGATAATTCGTTGCGAATGTTGATCATTCTGGCGCGCAACATCGCGCGCAATCGCCGCCGTCGTCACGATTACGCCCGGCCGCATCTCGCCGACGATGCGACCGTTCTGAGCCTTGCATCCGACGCCATGTCGGCCGACGAGGTCATTGCCGTCGCGGAGCAACGGGCGATGTTCCTGGGTTGCCTTGTGACGTTGAACGAGGTCCAGCGCGCCGTCGTCGGTCTGCGTCTGGTGGATGAGGTTTCGGGTGAGAACGTCGCCCGCCAACTCGGCACGACGCCTGCCCATGTTGCCGTTTTGACGTACCGGGCCAAGCAACGCGTACAGCAATGCGTCGAGGATGCGGAGGCCGGGCCCGCGCCGGTGCCGAGGGATCGCCCGAATCTTCAAGCGATCCCCCGATAACGTGGCTTAGCTGGCGTCGTCGATCAGCAGGAACTGCGGCGGTCCGCCGGTCGAAATCGATGCGGCATGCCGCAACGCTTCCTGACCGCCGTTCGATTGGGCGCAGTTCTTGGCGGCGTCGGCGCTCGGAAAATCGATGAAGGAAATCGTATGCGCGAAGGGCGTGCCGCCGGGCGAACCCAAGACGCGACGCGTCGTCACGCCGGTCGCGCCGATTAGGCGTGGCTCAGCGTAAGGCAGGTGTTCCTCGCGATAGGCCCGCTCAAATGCGGCGGGGTCCTTCGGCGGCGGATAGATGACCAGCAATTGCACGGACATGACGGACTCCTCTGGTTGGGGCGACATGTCGATAGGTTTCGGCGCACGCCGGAATTACCGATTTCGGCAAGATTTTTTCGTGGCCTGCTTTACCCAGGCGGCAAGATGGAGCTTCGGCTTTAGGCGGATTCGCTTTGCCGACACCGGCCCCGCGGTACTAAGGTCGAACGTCGCCCTGAAAGAGGCGAAGCCACGGGAGGAAGACCATGCCTGATCACATTCTCACCAGTCACGTCGGTAGCCTGCCGCGGCCCAAGGACTTGCTCGACGCCAATCGCGCGCGGAAGGAAGGGAAGGGCGGCGACGAGCGCGCCTTTCAGGAAAAGCTGCGGGCCGCGACCATCGACGTCGTGCGCAAACAGAAGGACATCGGCATCGATATCCCGGGCGACGGCGAATACGGGCACGCGATGAACTACACCGTCAATTTCGGCGCGTGGTGGAACTATGCCTTTCCGCGCCTGACCGGGCTGAAGATCTCCGATCAAACGCCGATCATCCGGCCCGGCGTCGACATCCCCATCGGCGCGGCCCAACGCGGCTTCCATCTGACCACGTTCGACAAGCGGCGCGATTGGCTGAAATTCGGCGAAGCCTACACCGATCCGGAATCCGGCATCTATATGGGGCCGGAGCCGTTCCAGCTTCCGGTCTGCGTCGGCGCGGTGAAATATGTCGGCCAGGAAGCGATCAAGGCCGACATCGCCAACGTCAAGGCGGCGCTCGCGGCCGCGGGCGTCAAGGACGGCTTCATGACCGCGGTCGCGCCCGCGAGCGCGGTGCGCATGGCGGACGAGTATTACAAGAACGAGGACGATTTCCTCGCCGCGGGCGCCGACGCGATGCGCGAGGAGTACAAGGCCATCGTCGATGCCGGCCTGATCCTGCAACTCGACGATCCGCTGGTCGCCGAAGGGTTCGATCAGGTCGAACCAGAACCGACCCCGGCCGAGTACCGCAAATACGCGATGCGCTGGATCGAGGCGATTAACCACGCCATCCGCGGCCTGCCGCCGGAGCGCATCCGGTTCCATTTGTGTTGGGGCAGCTGGCACGGCCCGCACAGCACCGACATCGCGATGCGCGACATCGTCGAGGTGATGCTGGCGGTGAAATGCCAGACCTATTCGTTCGAGGCCGGCAACGCCCGCCACGAGCACGAATGGAACGTGTGGCAGGACGTGAAGCTGCCCGACGACAAGGTGCTGATGCCGGGCGTCGTCAGCCACGCCACCAACGTGGTCGAGCATCCCGAGCTGGTGGCGCAGCGCATCAAGCGGTTCGCCAAGATCGTCGGGCGCGACCGCGTCATCGCCGGCACCGATTGCGGCCTCGGCGGCCGCGTCCACGCGCAGATCGCCTGGGCCAAGCTCGAAGCCCTGGCCCAAGGCGCGGCCATCGCCAGCAAGCGGGTGTAGGGGAAGTTAGAGAGCCAGAGCCTCGCAAGGAAACCCTCCCCCGTTTACGGGGGAGGGTTAGGGTGGGGGCCGACGCGGAGGAATGCTTGCGAGCCGGACGTTCGGGGACGCTGCGAGCGCAGAAACTTCGGACCGCCTCGACGGATGCCGAGCGTAAACTTTGGTCGCGTCTTCGGGGAGAACAGCTAGGACATATGTTCCGTCGTCAACACCCGATACCGCCTTACACCGTGGACTTTGCCTGCGTCGCCTGTCGTCTCGTGGTCGAGGCCGATGGTGGACAACATGCGGAATCGGGGTCGGACCGAAGACGGGACCGGTTTTTAAGCCGGCAGGGCTGGACCGTCCTACGATTTTGGAACAACGACATCTTGAAAAATCCAGATGGCGTGATTGAGACGATCAACGCCCATCTGACAGCAGCCCCCACCCAACCCTCCCCCGCAGGCGCGGGGGAGGGCTTTAGGTCCTCCCCGGGAGTATGTCGATTTACTGCGCGGCCGTCGCCTGCGTGGCGCCGAGGTGAAGGCGCTCGATCTTTTTGCCCGAGGCGGTGAGGCCGAGGCGGCCGTGCTTCAGGTCGAGCGCGTCGCGGCCGAACAGTTCCGCCCGCCAGCCGGAAAGCGCCGGCACGTTGGCCTTGTCGTTGGCGGCGATCTCTTCGAGATCGTCGCTATCGGCGATGAGGCGCGGCGCCACGTCGTTCTCTTCCGCGACCAGCCGCAACAGCACCTTCAGCAATTCCACCAGCGGGCCGATGCCCGACGGCAACTGGCGTTGCGCCGGCAATTCGGGCAATTCGGATTCGGGCAGTTCGTGGGCGCGCTCGACCACGGCGAGGATTTCAGCGCCAAGCCGGCCTTCCGCCATCGACTTGCCGAAGGCACGCACCCGAGCCAGGTCGTCGATGGTTTTCGGCGGATGCGCGGCGATCTCCAATATCGCCTCGTCGCGCACCAGCCGATTGCGCGGCAGATCGCGTTTCTGTGCCGCCAGCTCGCGCCATGCCGCCAGCTCGCGCACCAGCGCCAGCATGCGGCGATTGTTGGTCCGTGGCTTGAGGCGTCGCCACGCTTCTTGCGGATCGGCGCGATAGATTTTCGGATCGGATAGCTGCGCCATTTCGTCCGCCACCCAAGACGCCCGTCCGGTCTTCTCGAGCCGCGTGGCGAGGCGCTCATAGACCTTGCGCAATGGCACTACATCCGCGAGCGCGTAGTGCAATTGGCGCTCGCTCAGCGGGCGGTGCGCCCAATCGGTAAAGCGCGAGGCTCTTGTCGATCGCGGCGCCCGCCAGCTTGGCCGCGAGCGTCTCGTAACTGGCCGATTCGCCGAAGCCGCATACCATCGCCGCGACTTGCGTGTCGAAGAGCGGCGCGGGCACCGCATTCATCATCCGGTAGAAGATTTCGATATCTTGGCGCGCGGCATGAAACACTTTGAGGATACGCGGATCGGCCAGCAGTGTCAGCATCGGCGCCAGATCGATGCCCGGCGCCAGCGGGTCGATGACGGCGGCGCTGTCGGGCCCGGCGATTTGGACGAGACACAGGATCGGCCAGTAGGTCTTTTCCCGCATAAACTCGGTATCGACCGTGACGAACGTGGCCTCTTGGAGACCCGCGCAGAAATCGGAAAGCGCGGCGCTATCCGTTATTAGATTCATTACCGTCCGCTATACACCCAAACGGCGTGGGATCAAACCATCGCGGGCTTCGACGATCCGGTTGCGGCCCCCACCCCTCCCCCGCAGGCGGGGGAGGGAAGAAATGCGCAGCATTTCGGGTGGGGGCTGCCGTTTGGCGCAGCGCGGTGGACTTTTCCGCCCAGACAGGCGACAAGACCGGCCGCATGCATCGGTACCGAACCCATACTTGCGGACAATTGCGCCTCGCGGATCAGGGCAAGCAAGCGCGCCTGTCGGGCTGGGTACATCGCAAGCGCGATCACGGCCAGCTTCTGTTCATCGATCTGCGCGACCATTACGGCGTGACGCAATGCGTCATCGACGTGTCGAGCACGCTGTTCGCCGCGGTCGACGCGCAGAAGCTCGAGAACGTCGTCACCGTCACCGGCACGGTGGTGCGTCGCTCGGACGACACGATCAACCCGAAACTGCCGACCGGCGAAATCGAACTGCGCGTCGAGGAGATCGACGTGCAGGGCACCGCCGAACCGCTGCCGTTCCCGGTCAACGTGGAAGCCGATTATCCCGAGGAGATGCGGCTCAAGTACCGCTTTCTCGATCTGCGCCGTGAGGCGGTGCACGACAACATCGTGCTGCGGCGCCACGTCATCGCGAGCTTGCGGCGGCGCATGATCGACCGAGGGCTTCACCGAGTTTCAGACGCCGATCCTCACCGCGTCGTCGCCCGAAGGCGCGCGCGACTATCTGGTGCCGAGCCGGCTCCATCCCGGCAAGTTCTACGCGCTGCCGCAGGCGCCGCAGCAATTCAAGCAATTGCTGATGGTCGCGGGCTTCGATCGATATTTCCAGATCGCGCCGTGCTTCCGCGACGAGGCGAGCCGCGCCGACCGCTCGCCCGGCGAGTTCTATCAGCTCGATTTCGAGATGTCGTTCGTGACGCAAGACGACGTCTTCGCCGCGATCGAGCCGGTGCTGGCGGGGGTGTTCGAGGAATTCGGCAACGGGAAGGGCGTCACCAAGCCGCCCTTCCCGCGCATCCCCTACGACGAGGCGCTCGGCAAATACGGCAGCGACAAACCCGACCTGCGCAACCCGATCGAGATGCAGGACGTGACGCCGATCTTCGCCGGCTCCGGCTTCAAGTTGTTTGCCGGCATGATCGAGCGCGACCCGGCCAACCGCATTTGGGCGATTCCGGCGCCGACCGGCGGCAATCGCGCCTTCTGCGACCGCATGAACTCGTGGGCGCAAGGCGAAGGCCAGCCCGGCCTCGGCTACATCTTCTATCGTGCCGACGGCGCCGCCGGGCCGATCGCCAATAATATCGGGCCGGAGCGCAGCGAGACGCTGCGCGCGCAGCTCGGCCTCAAGGATGGCGACGCGGTGTTTTTCGTCGCGGGCAATCCCAAGACCTTCACCGCCTTCGCCGGCCAGGCCCGGCAGAAGCTGGGCAAGGAGCTGAATCTCAGCGCGGACGGCGTCTACAAATTCTGCTGGGTGGTCGATTTCCCGATGTACGAGCGCGACGAGGAGACGAAGCAGATCGTCTTCAGCCACAATCCCTTCTCGATGCCGCAAGGCGGGCTCGAGGCGCTCGAGACCCAGGACCCGCTGACCATCAAGGCGTTCCAGTACGACATTGTCTGCAACGGCATCGAATTGTCGTCGGGCGCGATCCGCAATCACCGCCCCGACATCATGATCAAGGCGTTCGCCATCGCGGGTTATCCGGCGTCGGAAGTCGAGGCGCGATTCGGCGGGATGCTCGACGCGTTCCGCTTCGGCGCGCCGCCGCATGGCGGCTCGGCGCCGGGCATCGACCGGATCGTGATGTTGCTGGCCGACACGCCCGAATATCCGGGAGGTGGTGGCTTTTCCGATGAACCAACAGGCCCAAGACCTGATGATGCAAGCGCCGGCCGAGGTGCCGCCCGACCGGCTCAAGGAATTGCATATTCGCCTGGCTCTACCACCGGCGGGCAAAACTGGGGGATGATTTTCGCGGCGGCTTCCGTATGATCCCGTTGAGACAGAGGTGACGATGCGTTTTTCCCCCGTTCGCCTGACCGCCATGGCCGTGGCCTGTGTCGTTGTGGCCGCGCCCGCTTTCTCCGCCGATATCCAACCCCACCGCGCGCTTTATAGGTCTGTCCCTTGGCACCGCCAAGACCTCGAGCGGCGTGCTCGGCGCCGACGGCGCGATGCTGTACGCCTGGGGCGAGACTTGCGGCGGTTGGACCGTCGAGCAGCGTTTCCGTCTCCGCCTCGAATACGCGGATCAAGACGCCACCGAGATCACCTCCAACCTCGTGACCTGGGAATCGAAGGACGGCTCCCGGTATCGGTTCAACGAGACCCGTACCCGCAACGGCGAGCTCGACCAGCGCATCAAGGGCGAGGCGCACATCAACATTCCGCAAAGCTATTTGCTCGGCTTTGACGGCAACGGCACCAAGCTGGCTCCGAGCGCGCGGGCGACCATCGAACAGGCCGCCGCGGCCTCGAAGCGGGAGCCGACCTTCCACGTCCTCGTCGTGAGCCATGTCACTGCCGCCGCCAAGAGCGCCAAGGCGGAGGACGAACGCCTGTCGCGCCGTCGGGCGGAAACCGTGCGCGCGGAGTTGATCCACGCCGGTATTCCCGCGACCGCGGTGCAGATCTCCGCCGCGGCTGGGCCGATGGCGACCCTCGCGGCGCAAGAGACGCGCGGCACGCCGCCCGGCAACCCGGTCGAGATCCTGCTCGAGCCGTCGAAGAAGGGCGGCGTCGCCGAATTCCAGCAGCCGGAGCAGGCGGTCATTCCGTTGAAGCCGGACGTACTGTTCCCCACCGCGCATACATTGTTCCTGATCGGCGAAGCGGAGGCCGGCGTGCCGTTCCTGGTGCGCCAGGTATTCGATGGCACGACCGTCGACGATGCCACCACCATCTCGGCGGTCATCGGTCCGATGCTGAAGCCTGGCGAGGAAGACGCGGACGAGCATCCGATCAGTTCGCCGCTGCTCGACTCGGCCGTCATGGCGCATGCGCCTGGCGTTCTTCCCGGCGGAGAGCAAATCGGAACAGCCCGATTACGAGCTCAGCATGCGGCTGATGGATAACGGCGTGTCGCAGGATATGTCGCTCGATTACGGGGACTATATCGTCAACGCTCGCCTCGACCACATCGAGCCGCTGCCGAAGCCAAGCTGCAACTGACGCGCGGGCAGAACCGCAGACGGCGCTTGCGCCGAAACAAAAGGGCCGCTCGGAAGAGCGGCCCTTTCGATAAGCGATGCCGCGATGCTTAGGGCATCATGATTTCGACACGGCGGTTCTGCGGCTCGCGCACGCCGTCCGCGGTCGGAACCCGCGGATGCTCCTTGCCGAACCACTTTACGTCCATCGCCGTCTTCGGCACGCCCTGCTTCATCAGATAGCCCGAGACCGCGTCGGCGCGACGCTGCGACAGGCGCAGATTGTAGGCTTGCGTCCCGGCAAGGTCGGTATAGCCCGAGACGTCCAGCCGGGCGTGACCGCCGGCCTTGTAGACGCCGGCCGCCGCTTCGATCACCCGGCGCGCGTCGGGCGTCAGGTTGTAGCGGTCGAAGTCGAAGAACACGAGGAAGGTCCGCGCCATCGGCGGCGGCGGGGCCATCGGCGCCGCGGCCGGCATCGGTGCCATCGGCGGCGGCGGGGGCGGCGGCGCAAAGCGGTAACTGATACGGAGTTGGACGGCACTAAAATTAAACTCGTTGCTGTCGACGGCATCGTTCGCCGCGCTGGCGAAGCCTTGATGACCCAGATCGGTATAGCGGTATTCGATGCCCGCTTCCCAGTTCGGCGTGATCTGATATTCGGCGCCGGCGCCTGCGGTCCAGCCGACACGCACTTCATCCATCGATTCGAACGCGGTCGACGCGCCTTGAAATCCGATCGTCGTCTTTACGTCGCCGAACGCAACGCCGCCGGTCCCATAAATTAGGGCGCGTGTCCAGGCGATGCCGAGCTTGCCACGAATCGACGCGTCGAAATCCAACGACGTGTGTTCGGTGTAAATGGCGCCCGCATCGAGGTTGGGGTTGGTTTTGGATCCGGATAGACCGGCGCCTTCCGCATCGCCTTCGAGACCGAGTACGACTTGGCCGAACTGGAAATTATAGCCCGCATGGACACCGCCCAAAGCGCCGTTCGGACTGAAACTGTAGGGGTCGCGGGCCGGCGGACACGATGTCGGGTAACAATCCAGGTTGCCGGAGGAAGTGCCCCAGCCATATCCGCCTTGAAGACCGATTTCAGGGCCAGCCCAGTCTTGCGCGAACGCGGGCACCACGAATGACAGGCTCAGCAGCGCCACAGCTGTTATGAGGATACGTTTCATCGGTGTCCCCCTAAAAAAGCATCGGCCAATTATGATCCTTAGTCGCCACGCCCGCAATTTCGATTGAGGAACCGCGAAAAAAATTTATGGTCGTGCGGCATTTCTGCAACATCGCCGAAACAAAAGGGCCGCTCGGAAGAGCGGCCCTTTCGATAAGCGATGCCGCGATGCTTAGGGCATCATGATTTCGACACGGCGGTTCTGCGGCTCGCGCACGCCGTCCGCGGTCGGAACCCGCGGATGCTCCTTGCCGAACCACTTTACGTCCATCGCCGTCTTCGGCACGCCCTGCTTCATCAGATAGCCCGAGACCGCGTCGGCGCGACGCTGCGACAGGCGCAGATTGTAGGCTTGCGTCCCGGCAAGGTCGGTATAGCCCGAGACGTCCAGCCGGGCGTGACCGCCGGCCTTGTAGACGCCGGCCGCCGCTTCGATCACCCGGCGCGCGTCGGGCGTCAGGTTGTAGCGGTCGAAGTCGAAGAACACGAGGAAGGTCCGCGCCATCGGCGGCGGCGGGGGCGGCGGCGCAAAGCGGTAACTGATACGGAGTCGGACGGCACTAAAATTAAACTCGTTGCTGTCGACGGCATCGTTCGCCGCGCTGGCGAAGCCTTGATGACCCAGATCGGTATAGCGGTATTCGATGCCCGCTTCCCAGTTCGGCGTGATCTGATATTCGGCGCCGGCGCCTGCGGTCCAGCCGACACGCACCCCGCTGGTATCTTATGTTCCTCAAAGCCCCTTCGCATTGTGCCCAATGAATCGAGTATATGGCTTAGCTTTAGCGAACACATCGATAACCAATTTCACATCAGCACTGTGTTCCCTTGTGCGCGCGAGCTCCCCGCCCAGACAGGCCGATGGTTGTCATGGTTCATCGAAGAACGCGAGGCAATCGACCGTCTCATGATGCATGGGAGGCGTTCAAATTTGATGCGGCTGCCAAATCACATTCACGAATGATTCGATCGCGGAGCGGTTAGTCGGGAATCGGAAGCGCGAACTAGCCCATCCGTTTGACAAGTTCGCGAGCTAAAGCTTGCTTGAAGTCAGCGATGACGATGACGCGTCCCGGTAACGATTTCTCGACAACGGAGATCGCTTTAATAAGTGCACAACGATAACACCACAAGTTCCGCGCGTTCCACCTGCTCGGGCTGATTTTTGGCAGCGTGTTCGTTTCTAGGGTACTTGGCAGTTTCTTAGGTAGGCGCGAACCAGGGCGGGATCTCGAGTCCAGCCTCGATATACTACTCTGTGAGAATGAGCGACGAACGAGACTGTAGATTGGCTGAAGCCAAGCGGATCATAGGGACCCGGCGCGGATGCCTCGCACGGCTCAATCGCGTCGGCGTCGATTGGTTCAATGGTCTGTCGATCGTCGCGTTCGCGACCTCGCCCAAGGTCAAGTCGTTGACCAGTTGGTATTCGTTCCGCCTCGCGGTCAATTTCGCCGCACCGCTGCGCGACTATCAGGGGGCGCTAGCGCGTAGCCGCAAGCCGGTGGCGCTGCTGGTCGGCGGCTCGGACGAGTTGTTTTATCCGGAAAAATTCGCGCCCACGCTCCAGCCGACACGTCCCGATCTCAAGGTCACGATCGTGCCCGGCCTCGGCCATATCGGTATGACGGTCTCACCGGCGGGCATCGCGGCGATCATCAAGGCATGGCGCGAGATGGCCGTGCTATCGCCAACGTCGAGTTAAGTGCTTCATCCTGCCAAAGTCGTCTTGCCCCGGCTTGGCCGGGGCATCCACGAACTTTTATTTTTTTGTCTTAATTCGTGGATGGCCCGCCTAAAGCGGGCCATGACGAAATGGATTTGCGGTCCGAAGTTTCGGTGCGCCTAGAACAAGTCGAAATATTCCCGCTGCTCCCACTCGCTGACATCGAGTTGGAAGCGCGCCAGTTCGGCTTCCTTGATCTGACGGAAGCAATCGACGAAGGCGGCACCGAAACCGTCGCGTAGCGCGTCGTCGCCGCGCAAGGCCCCCAACGCCTCGCCGAGATGCTTCGGCAACATCGGCGCCTCGGTCTCGTAGGGCGTATCGGCGGGCGGCGGCAGCGCAAGCTTGCGCGCGATGCCGTCCAGGCCGCACACGATTTGCGAGCCCAGATAGAGATATGGGTTCGCCGCTGGCTCGCCGGCGCGGTTCTCGATGTGGGTCGCCGGATCGCCGGGTGAACCGATCACGCGTAGCATGGTGCCGCGATTGTCCTTGCCCCAGATCGCGCGGTCCGGCGCCAGCGAATAGGGGCGATAGCGTTTGTAGCCGTTGATGGTCGGCGTGGTGAAGGCGGCGGCGGCGGCGGCGTGATCGAGCAGTCCCGCCAGATAATACTGGCCGACGCCGCTCAGCAATTCCGTCTCGCCGACGAAAGCATTCCGGCCGGTTTTCTTGTCGCGCAACGATTGATGGAGATGCCAGCCGCTCGACATCACGTTCGGCAGGCGCGGGCGGCACATGAAGCTGGCGAGATAACCGTAGCGCCGGCAAATCTGTTTGGTCGCGCTGCGGAATAGCATCATGTTGTCGGCGGGCGCCATGCCGATGCCGGCGGGAAAGGTCAGCTCGACCTGGCTTGGCCCGAACTCGACTTCGATCGAGCGAAGCGGTAGGTCGAGCGCCGCCAGATCGCGGCGCAGAATCTCGAACACGGGATCGAGCTGGTCGTAGCGCGCCTCGGTCAGATACTGATAGCCCTGCGTCAGAAGCGACACGGACGGCGGATTGCCGGGCTGGCCCGGCTGGCCGGCATCGCCGGGCGCGAGGCTCGGATCGTCGAGCTTGAAAATGTGGAACTCGACTTCGAGCCCGGCGAAATAATCGTATCCCGCCTCGCCGAGCCGCTCGACCAGCGCGCGGTAGAGCTGGCGTGTCGACAGCGGCATCGGCCGCCCATCGGGAAAATACAGATCGCACAGCATCCACCCGGTATGCGGCGCCCAGGGCAGCATGCGAAACGTCGCCGGGTCGGGCACCATCACCAGGTCGGCGCCGCCTTCCATTTCCGGTACGCCGAAGCCGCCACCGGCGCTGAACACCGGATAGACCGTGCGGTGCGCGGTGTCCTTCAGCAGCAGCGTGGTCGAAAAGCTCCAGCCGTTCGCCATCGCGCCCGGTGCCTCGGCAGCGGTGATCGTCTTGCCGCGCAACACGCCGTGCTGATCGGCGATCGACAGCCGGATCACCTCGATCTCGTCGGCGACGATGCGCTTCAGTACCTCGTCGGCGTGCTTCGCCTGATCCTTGGTACGAAGATTGTGCTTATCGGCGAAACTCACGGTGTTTGCCACGGCGCGGCGCCGCGGCGCTTCACGTCGGCCTCGCGCCAGTAATTGTCCCACGCATTCGCCGGCGCGACGCCGTCGATTGTAACCGGCAGCTCGTGACCGTTGGGACGCGACAGCAACGGTGCCTCGCCCGCTTCCGCCTTGGCGATGGCGTCGAGCAGCACGCGGCGATAGGCCATGATCGCTTTGTCCGTCTGGCCCAGATGCTCGCGCGTGCGGTCGTGGACGCGGCCCTGGCTCTCGACCGCCCAATTGTCGTGGACGTTGATGTCCGCGCCCATACCGGTGAAGGTCTGGGTCTTCTGCTCGTGGGCGTTATAGCCCCAGTCATTGTGCCGGTTCACGCGCGGCTTGTAGTCGGGGAGCGTGTAGAGTTCGAGACGTTGGCGCCGCATTTCGTCCTTGTTCACCGGATCGCGGAAGCTGGTGAAGATCGCGTACCAATAACAATTCTCGTCATCGACCGGCACGTGCCACTGGGTGATGGTCATGGTCTCGCTGAGCGGGATCAGCACCGCGTGCGGAAAAATCAAATTGGTGACGCGGACATGCGTGCGGGCCTTGTCGAGCGTGCGCAGCGCTGTCACACGTAGCCCATAGTCCGTGTTCTCGATGTCGATGCGCGGCTTGTCGTATTCGCGCAGCACGCGGCTCATCGGCATGTCGCCATCGATCGAGTTGGCGCGGAACTGCTTGCCGTAGGCGGTGGCCTGGTCCTCGTCTTCGAAAAAGCGATGCAGGAACGAGGCGTGCGCCGGGTCGATGCCGACTTCGAGCGCCTGAAGCCAATTGCAATCGATATGGCCCTTGAACGCGAAACTGTACTGTTCGGGCGCGGCGAAACAATCGAGCCGGGGCAGGGCCGGCGCCTCGCCGGGACCGAGATAGGCCCAGATCACGCCGTTCTGCTCGCGCACCGCGTATGAGGCTTGGCGCACCCGCTCGCACAGGCGGCTGCCGTCCGGTTCCGCCGGCGTTTCGAGACAGCGCCCGGTCGCGTCGAACAGCCAGCCGTGGAAGGCGCAGCGCAGCCCGCCATCCTCGAGCCGCCCGAACGCCAGGTCGGCGCCACGATGCGGGCAGTCGCGGTCGAGCAGGCCGAGCCGTCCGGCTCCGTCGCGGAACAGCACCAAATCCTGCCCGAGCACGCGCACCGCGCGCAGGGGGCGCTCCGGCGCCAACTCATCCGACAGCGCGACCGGCTGCCAGTAGCGGCGCTGCATCGTGCCGCACGGCGTGTCGGGACCGACACGCACTACCCGTTCGTTCTGCTCGGCGCTCATCATTGGCCGGCGGCTCCTCACCGATATTGCCTAGAGAATGCCCAATACAGATTCCATTTGCCAGTCGCCCGCCGCCGCGCGAGCATCATGACAAACTGGGAAGGCCGCCCCCCGACGGCGGCGCAGCGATGGAGGCGCGAGATGGCTATTCAACATGGCCCCAGAGTAGCGGCTTTGGTCGGGCCCTATCTTTCCGGCAAGACGACGCTGCTCGAGGCGTTGCTCCACGCCAGCGGCACGACCAACCGGCGCGGCACGATCAAGGAAGGCAACACGGTCGGCGACCACTCATCCGAGGCGCGCGCCCGCACCATGTCGACGGAAATCAACGTCGCCGCCGCCAAGTTCCTGGACGATCCCTGGACCATTCTCGACTGCCCCGGCTCGGTGGAACTGAGTTTCGAGGCACAGTGCGGGCTGCTCGCCGCCGACGTTGCGGTGGTGGTGTGCGAGCCCGTGGTCGACAAGGCGCTGACGCTGTCGCCACTGCTCAAATTCCTCGACGACCGCAACATTCCGCACATGCTGTTCATCAACCGGCTCGACACTGCCGAGGCGCGGATCAGCGAGGTGTTGGCGGCGTTGCAGGCGGTCTCGGCGCGCCCCTTGGTGCTGCGCCAGATCCCCATTGCCGGCAAGGAAACCACCGTCGACGGCTATGTCGATCTGGTCAGCGAGCGCGCCTACAAATACAAGCCCGGCCACGCCTCCGACCTGGTCAAGATTCCGGATGGCGTGCTGCCCGACCAACAGGCGGGACGCAGCGGTCTGGTTGAGAAGCTCGCCGATTTCGACGACAAGCTGTTGGAACAATTGCTCGAGGATTTGCAGCCCTCGAAGGAAGACATCTACAAGCACCTGACCCAGGATCTGCGCCGCGATCTGATCGTGCCGGTGTTTCTCGGCGCGGCGGCGGCGGATTACGGCGTGCGGCGCTTATGGAAGGCGCTGCGCCACGAAGCGCCGAGCGTCGCCGAGACCGCGGCGCGTACCGGCGTCACGCCGGGCGCCGAAACGGTCGCGCAAGTCATCAAGACCTATCACGCGCCGCATACCGGCAAGCTGTCGCTGGTTCGCGTCTGGAGCGGCCAGATCAAGGACGGCGAGACGCTGAATGGCGTGCGCGTCGGCGGCGTGCTGCGCCTGACCGGCGCCATCACGGAGAAAGTGTCGAGCGCCGGCGTCGGCGAGGTCGTGGCGCTGGCCCGGATGGAAGGCATCGTCACCGGCACCGTGCTCGCGTCGGGCAAGGCGCTGAAACTGCCATGGCCCGACATGCCGAAGCCGGTCTTCGGTCTGGCTATCGCCGCCGCGACGCGCACCGACGACGTCAAGCTGACGCCGGCCATCGCCAAGCTGATCGAGGAAGACCCGACCCTGTCGCTCGAGCACAATGCCGACATGCAGGAAATGGTGCTGTGGGGCCAGGGCGACATTCATTTGCAAATCGCGCTCGACCGGCTCAAGCACAAATACAATATCGCCGCGACCGGCCGGAAGCCGCAGATCCCCTACAAGGAGACCATCAAGCGCGGCGCCGCGCAGCATGCGCGCTTCAAGCGCCAATCCGGCGGGCACGGTCAGTTCGCCGATGTCGAGATCGAGGTGCGGCCGTTGCCGCGCGGCTCGGGGCATAGTTTCGTCGATGCCGTGGTCGGCGGCGCCATCCCGCGCAACTTCATCCCCTCCGTCGAGGAAGGCGTTGCGGATTATCTGAAGACCGGGCCGCTCGGTTTTCCCGTGGTCGACGTCACCGTCAAGCTCGTCACCGGCCAGTTCCACGCCGTCGATTCATCCGACGTGGCGTTCAAAACCGCGGGCCGGATGGCGATGCAGGAGGCGATGCCGAAATGCGATCCGGTGCTGCTGGAACCGATCCATCTCGTCGAAGTGTCGGTGCCCAACGCCTTCACCGCGCGGGTGCAGCGCCTGATCTCGGGCCGGCGCGGCCAGATATTGGGCTACGACGGCAAGCCGGGTTGGGAGGGCTGGGACGTGGTCTCGGCCCATCTGCCGCGCGCCGAGCTGCACGATCTCATCGTCGAGCTGCGCTCGCTGACGCTGGGCGTCGGCACCTACGCGGACAAGTTCGACCATCTTCAAGAATTGACCGGCCGCCTCGCCGACAAAGTGATCCAGGACAAAACCGCCGCCCACGCCGCGCAGTAACTAGTAATCTAGCAATTATGGGCTATCTCGCGTTTGTCTTAATCCTAGTCGCCTCGGCAATTTCGTTTTCGATCACTGCCGCGCGGCCCGGGTGGTAATGCAGAACCAAGAGTTGATCGTTTTCCAGCGACGCTTGGGCGTAAGCGCGTCCTTCGTCGTCTGAAAACTCGACCTCGGCGACAAGCCTTCGACGACGGTGCCGCCCTGGCCGTGTCGCAACCTCTTCGCGGGCACATTCGACGGTGAGCGCCACCGCGTCGAGAAGCTTAATCGTGCTGTCCCTTTTCGCCATCACCGTGCCCCCTAATGGCGACGACGGTGCGCGTGCCGATATCGATGCAGCGCCATTGCCGACCGCCGAACCAGAATGTCCCGCCGATGTTAAAAGTCGCCATGTTACATCACGATTTCCGCCGGTTCTCCCCGCGACGCGCGGAAGTGTATAATAATACCCAAAGGAGTAATCCAATGGACGAATTGGTGATGGTTCCGATCCCGGTATCGCGCGAAGCGGCTGCGGCGTTGGGTGACGATGCCCGGCGCGAGAAGATCGGCAAGCTGGTCAGCGATATTCTACGGCCCGGCGCACCTGAAGCCGATCCGTTGGCCGCGTTGATCGGTGAGGTCAAAATCGAGGCGCGCGCGGACGGTCTGAGCGACGCCGAGATCGACGCCGAACTTTCCGCTTATAGTGCCGAACGTCGTCTTCGACGTTAGTTCGCTCGTCGGCGCCCTGCTAAAGTCGGGTGCCGTTCCCGAGCGTGCGTTATTGCTCGCTCGCACCCACGAAACGCTGGTTCTGTCGCCGGCGGTCGAAGCTGAGATACGCGAAGTATTTTCCCGTCCGAACTTCCGTAAGTACCTCGCAACCGGCCGGGCGGAACACATACTCGATTTGTTGGCGGCGGCCTCCGTTTCCGTCTCGCCGACGGAAACGGTCCGCGATTGCCGCGATGCCAAGGACAACAAGTATCTCGAACTCGCGCTGGCCGCGAACGCCGCCACGATCGTGTCGAGCGACGACGATCTACTTATTTTGAATCCGTGGCGCGGTATCCGCATCGTGTCGCCCGCAAACTATGTTGCGCGTTTTGAGGTCTCGTCGTGAAATGGCGGTCATAAGATAAAGGGGGAGGCAATCATGGCCAACGCGCTCTTCAACGACAACAAGATGAAGCTCGGCGTGTTCGGGCCGAATGTCAGCCATGGCTGCGCCGCGACGACGGCGGAGGGGCATTTCGAGCTCACTTGGGCGAACAGCCGCGACATCGTCGAGACGGCCGACCGCATCGGTCTCGAGGCGCTGGTGCCGGTGGCGCGTTGGAAAGGCTTCGGCGGTCCGACCAATTTCAACGGCGCGACCTATGAATCGCTGACCTGGGCGGCGGCGATGGGCGCGATCTCGACGAGTTCGACCATCTTTTCCACCACCCACGTACCGACCATGCATCCGGTCGCCGCGGCGAAACAATGCGTCACCGCGGATCATGCCTCGAACGGGCGCTTTGCGCTCAACGTGGTGTGCGGCTGGTCGACGCCGGACCTCGAAATGTTCGGCGCGTCGGTCGCGGAGCATGACCGGCGCTACGAGATGGCGGCCGAGTGGCTCGACATCATCCGCCGCCTCTGGACCGAGGGTGAGTTCGACTTCGAGGGCAAGTTCTACAAGGTGCCGAAAGGCTTCGGCGAACCGAAGCCGATCCAGAAACCCTATCCGCCGATCATGAACGCCGGCGCATCGCCGGTCGGCGCGCGCTTCGCCGCGAAATACGCCGACATCGCCTTCACCGTGTTCTTCGAGGGCGCGTTCGACGCCAACAAGGCGCAGGTCGACAATCTGCGCCGCGTCGCGCGCGAGGATTTCAATCGCGCGCTCCAGGTCTGGACCGGCGTCTGGGTGGTGTGCCGCCCGACCGAGAAGGAGGCGCAGGACTACGCCAACTATTACATCTATGAAAAGGGCGATTGGGAAGCGGTGGAGAATCTGACGCGCGAACTCGGCATCAAGGCGTCGGAATATCTCACGCCGGAACAGTTGCAGCGCGTGAAATATCGCTTCGTCGCCGGCTGGGGCGGCTTGCCGGTGATCGGCACGCCGGAGCAGGTGGTGGACCAGCTTCTCGAATTATCGCGCACCGGCCTCGACGGCGTGGTTCTATCGTGGGTGAATTATCACCAGGAAATGCGCGACTGGGCACGCGACGTGCTGCCGTTGATGGAGCAGGCGGGTCTGCGCAAGCCGTTCCGGCCCGCTGAATGATGGCGCGCCCGACGTTGCTGAGGCGGCGCGGTGCGTCCTTCGACTACTCGCCCGAACGACGTTCGGGCTGCGTGCTCTGGATGAGGACAAGCTTTACCTCATCCCGAGCGCGGACCCCGGCGCAAGACGGGGGAGCAGTCGAGGGACGCACGAAACTTTCCGCGGCTAGGCCATGACCTTCGACTACATCGTCATCGGCGCCGGGTCGGCGGGTTGCGTGGTGGCGAACCGCTTGAGCGAAGACCGGTCGGCGCGCGTGCTGTTGCTCGAAGCCGGCGGCAAGCCGAATAGCCTCTGGGTCAGCATGCCGTCCGGCGTCGGCAAGCTGATCGTGCCCAATAAATTCAATTGGGGCTACGCGAGCGAGCCCGAGCCTTATCTCGGCAATCGCACCATCTACGTGCCGCGCGGCAAAGGCCTAGGCGGCTCGAGCCTGATCAACGGCATGGCTTATGTGCGCGGCCATCCGCAGGACTATGACGGCTGGCGCCAGATGGGGAATCGCGGCTGGGGCTGGGACGACGTCCTGCCCTATTTCAAGAAATCGCAGCATCGCGTCGCCGACACCGGCGCGGCAGACGGCGATTATCATGCCACCGGCGGTTTGCTGCACGTCACCGATCCGCGGCGTCATCCGGCGTCGCGCGATTTCATCGAGGCCGGCGCGCGGCTCGGCCTGCCGCGGAATCCCGACTACAACGCCGCCCAGCAGGAAGGCGTCGGCTTTCTGCAATTCACCATTCGCGACGGCCGCCGCCACAGCACCTCGGCGGCGTTTCTCGCCGACGCCGCGCGGCGGCCGAACCTCGCGATCGCGACCGAGGCGCTGGTTCGGCGTATCGTCTTCGACGGCAAGCGCGCCACCGGCGTCGAATTCGCGCGCGGCGGCGAGACCCGCGTCGAGACCGCGGCGCGCGAAGTAATCCTGTGTGCCGGCGCCATCGATTCGCCGAAAATCCTGATGCTCTCGGGCGTCGGTCCCGGCGCCGAATTGCAGACGCATGGCATCGAACCGGTCCACGAATTGCCCGGCGTGGGGCGCAATCTGCAGGACCATCTCTATGTCCACTACACGGCGGACTCGACGCCCGACAGTTCGATGAACGCCGATCTGCATGGGCTGCGCCTGATGTTTCACGGCGCCTATTATTTGCTGACGCGGCGCGGCCTGCTGACCTTCGGCTCGTCGCAGGCCTGCGCCTGGGTGCGCATCCTACCCGGCGCCGACCGGCCCGACTTGCAGATTTTCTTCCGTCCGGTGAGCTGGGAGTTCAGTCCGTCCGGCACGCTGGAGATCGGGCGCACGCCGTCGGTCTCGGCCTCGTGCAGCCCGATCCGTCCGCATTCGCGCGGCTGGATCGGCCTGCGCTCGCCCGACCCGGCGGCGCCCGCCAAGATCGTGCCGAACTATCTCGAAGCGGTGCCGGACCGCATCGCGGCGGTGAAGGGCTTTGCCCTGATACGCCGCATTATGGCGACCGAGCCGATGAAGGCCCGCATCGTGCGCGAACGGTTTCCCGGCCCCGATTGCGCCACGGAGGACGATATCCTCGCCCATGTCCGCAACACCGTGCAGTCGCAGCATCACTGGGCCGGCAGTTGCAAAATGGGCAACGATTCGATGGCGGTAGTGGACGACTGGCTGTGCGTTCACGGCGTCACGGGCCTTCGCGTCATCGACGCGTCCATCATGCCCACGGTCTCCGCCGGCAACACCAACGCGCCCACCATCATGATCGGCGAAAAGGGCGCCGACTTGATCAAGGCCGGGGCGCGAACATGAGACTTGACATTTTAACGTAAAACGCGTATCTCTAACGTGATAATCATAAGGAAAAAAAGGAGCGACGAAAATTTTTGCAAAACGAACCCAATTTATCCAACGATTTCCAACGCTAAAATCCGAAAAACGAAGCCAAAACGAACCCAATTCGCGCGAATACGAAGCCGACGGCCTGGGCTTCGAACCCAAATGACACGGCTCGCGCGCCGGTCGCGCGAGTTTGATTGGCGCGTGTGCGCAACCGCGCCTATGTAGATTTAGTGTATGGATGGCGAGGAGCAGGTCATGCTGATCAAGAAAAAACGCGGCTGGGAAATTCCCGAAAACGAGACGACGCCGGAGCATGTTTACGCGGATCGCCGCGCCTTGCTGAAGGCGATAGGTTTCGGCGCGGTGGCGCTGGCGGCGGACTTTCCGATCGCACGCGCGTTTGCGGCCAAGCCGGCGCCCGATCCCTCGGCCAAGCTCTATCCGTTTAAGCGGAACGACAAATACAAGCTCGACCGGCCGATCACGGACGCCAAATATTCGACCGACTACAACAATTTCTATGAATTCAGCACCGACAAGGAACTGGTCGATCTGGCGCAAGCGCTGCCGGTCCGGCCGTGGACGGTCGCCGTCGACGGCATGGTGGAAAAGCCGTTTCAGATCGGCATCGACGATCTCCTGGCGAAAATGGCGCCGCATCTCGAAGAGCGGCTTTACCGTCACCGCTGCGTCGAGGCGTGGTCGATGGCGGTGCCGTGGAGCGGCTTCGCGCTCAAGGAATTCGTCGCGATGTGCAAGCCGCTGTCGTCGGCGACCTATCTCAAGATGGTCACCTTCATGAATCCCGACGTGGCGCCGGGGCAGGCACAGTCTTTCTATCCCTGGCCCTATGTCGAAGGCCTGACGATGGCCGAGGCCACCAACGAGCTGCCGTTTCTCGTCACCGGCATGTACGGCAAGCCGGTGCCGAAGCAAGACGGCGCGCCGTTGCGCCTCGCGGTGCCGTGGAAATACGGCTTCAAGTCGGTCAAATCGATCGTCAAATTCACCTTCACCGACAAGCAGCCGCGCACTTTTGGGAGGATTTGCAGGAGAGCGAGTACGGTTTCTGGGCAAACGTGAACCCGGCCGTGCCCCATCCGCGGTGGAGCCAGGCTACCGAGCGCGTCCTCGGTACCGATGAGCGGGTGCCGACATTGATCTGGAACGGCTACGGCGATTACGTCGCGCATCTCTACGATGGCTTGAAAGACCAACGGCTCTTTGCCTAGAACGGCGGAGATTCCAGCACGTTAGGGAATAATGGCAACTTTATGGCATAAATAGCTCCTATAACATGCTGGAACAAAAAGAATTTTTGAGCTATTTTGTGGTCCTTTCCAGTCTTGGTGGAGGGACCTGATGATTCCGCGAATGGCCCTTGTGGCGATGATGGCTGCGAGCCTCCTGCTGGCGGCTTGCGGCGCTAATCCCGGCGACCGGGCGATCACAGGCGCCGGCATCGGTGCGGCGAGCGGCGCCGTCATCGGCGCCTTCTTCGGTGCCCCCGCGATCGGCGCGGTGGCCGGCGCGGCGGCGGGCGGTGCTGTCGGCGCGGCAACCACGCCGTCGCAGGTCGATCTCGGCAAGCCGGTTTGGGAGTAGGTTTTCCGCCCCCGACGGGATTAGGTGACGCCGATATCGGCGTGACCGGAGACGTTCGCTGCATGGTGCTCGCGTCTGCCCGCAACCCGACGGCAGTTGGCGCATCGTCAGGTAAGAACGTCAGCTAACTGCTTTTGCCCTCGGCGACTTTGCGCACCAGGAATTCGCGGAACACGGCGATGCGCTTCGACGAGCGCAACTCCTCGGGATAGACGAAATAGGCTTCGCCTTCCGGCCCCTGCGATTTCAGGCAAGATTCGGGTCAGGCCCTCGGCGTCGGCGGCCATGAAATCGGGCACCGCGCCCGATCCCGACGCCGCTCTGCACCGCCCGCAGAATGGCGTGCGCGTTGTTGATGGACAGGATCGGCCGGCGCTCCTGGCCCGGCTTCAGGCCGGCTTCGATCAGCCAATTGATATTGCGGACCGGCGGCCGGCCGTCCTCGCCATAGACGATGATGCGGTGCCGGTTGAGGTCGTCGATCTTCTTCGGGGTGCCGTGCTTCTTCAGATATTCCGGCGAGGCATAGATGTGATAGCGCACCGACATGAGGTGCCGCTGCACCAGGTCGGGCTGGCGCGGCGGCGTCATGCGGATCGCGACGTCGGCCTCGCGCATCGATAGATCGAGTTCGCTGTCGTCGACCACGACCGTCAACTGGATCTCTGGATAGAGATCGAGAAATTCGCGAATCCGCGGGGTCAGCCACGCCGAGCCGAACGACACGGTGGTGGTGACCTTCAGCGGACCGCGCGGCCGGTCCTTGCTCTCGGTCAGCATCGATTCGGTCATCGCCAGCTTGCCGAACACTTCGCGAGCCGTGCGGTAGAGCAGATCGCCCTGTTCGGTCAGGATCAGGCCCCGGGCATGGCGATGGAACAGCGGCACCGACAGGCTTTCTTCGAGGGCGCTGATCTGCCGGCTCACCGCCGACTGGCTCAGATTCAGCGCTTCGCCGGCATGGGTGAAGCTGCCGGCCTCGGCGACGGCGTGAAACACGCGCAGCTTGTCCCAGTCCATCGCCATCGCGCGCTATTCCGCCGCCTTGAGGGTTGCCGCCGCATCTTCCTCGGCGAGGAATCGCTCGGCCTCGAGCGCCGCCATGCAGCCCATGCCCGCCGCCGTCACGGCTTGGCGGAACACCTTGTCCTTGACGTCGCCGGCGGCATACACGCCGGGAATGGCGGTCGCCGTCGAATCCGGCGCGGTGACGATATAGCCGTCGCGGTCGAGTTCGAGCTGGCCCTTGAACAACGCGGTCGATGGATCGTGGCCGATTGCGACGAAGAATCCGTCGCAGGCGATTTCGCTCGTGGCGCCGGTCAGCACGTTCCGGATGCGGATGCCGGTCACCTTGGGAGGCGTCGGCTCGCCGAAAACTTCCTCGACCACGCTGTTCCAGATCGGGCGGATCTTCGGGTTGGCGAAGAGGCGTGCCTGCATCGTCTTGTCGGCGCGCAACTGGTCGCGGCGATGGATCAACGTCACCCGGCTCGCGTGATGCGTGAGATAGAGCGCTTCCTCTGCCGCGGTGTTGCCGCCGCCGACCACCACGACTTCCTTGCCGCGGAAGAAGAATCCGTCGCAGGTGGCGCACGCCGAGACGCCGAAGCCGCGATACACCGTCTTCGCCCGGCACGCCAAGCCAGCGCGCCTCGGCACCCGTGCAGATTGCCACGCGCGTCGCCTTCATAGAAATCGCCGGAATCGCCGCGGGCGACGAACGGTCGGCGCTTCAGGTCGATCGCGGTGATCATGTCGTTGATCAGTCGAGCGCCGACATGGAGCGACTGGTTCGCGCATCGCCTCCATCAAGTCCGGACCCATGATGCCCTTGCCGAAGCCGGGATAGTTCTCGACCTCGGTGGTGATGGTGAGCTGGCCGCCGGGCGTCAGGCCGGAGACCAGCAGCGGAGCCAGATTGGCGCGGGCGGCATAGATGGCGGCGGTATATCCGGCGGGGCCGGAACCGACGATTAGAAGTCGGGTGCGATGGGTGTGCGATTGCGTGGACATGGTGCGCGCCGTCAGAAGCCGAACATGTGGTCGAGGCTGAATTCCCCTTCAGAACCGAGGAGGCCATGATAGCCGAAAAGCCGGCAGGTCACGTCACGAATCAAGACGAAACCGCCTCCCGCGGCCAGCTCGCGCTCCGCCGTGCCGAACATCTCGCCGTAGCGCCAGAACAGCGAGCCGGAGCAGGGAATGGCAACGCGTTTGCGCCCTACTTCCCGGCCCTGACGGTCGTGCAGGACCAGGTCCGTTGTGCTCGTCGCCAGCCACGGTGTCGAGGCGGGGTAGATCAGGTGGCAGATCGTGTCGTACGGCGCCTCGCCGAGGCGCAAATAGAGCCGCGTCGATAAACCCGGCGCGCGGCCGGAATAGGATTGCGGCTCGTCGCGATAGGTCAGCGCCGTGTTGAACATATGCGCGCCGAAGCTCGTGTCGGCCTGGTGGCCGCTGGCGCGATGCTCGTAGCGGAACAGCGCGTGCAGCCAGCCGTCGCCGGCGCCGCCGTCTGCGAAATCGTACACAAGTTCGGCATGGCCATAGCCGGAGGACAAGCCGATGCCATCGAGCGCGCCATCGAGATCGACCGCGATCGATTCGTCGCGGCGCAGCCGGCCCAGCGGCATGCGCGTCGCTTCGATGCCAGACGCGTCGTAGACCAGCAGAGCGACCGGCAACTCCTGTTGAGAACGCGCCATCGGTGTCGGCTGGACGATGCTGCGCCACGCGATCGCGCGGCAAGATCGGCGCCGGCAGCAAATAGCCCTTGCCCATCAGATTGCCGAGCTCGGCCAGCTTCGGATCCGGGCTGAAGATCGGTACGCTCGACATTGACGTGGGCGATGCGGCGCTTGCCGCGCGCGCTCGATTTCGTAGCGCGGCCGAACGAAATATTTGCCGGCGCTGACCTCGAATTGCTGCGGCCAGCGCGCTTCGGGCCACAGCGTGCCGAGATCGAGGGCGACGCTCGCGAACGGCGGGACAGGCTTGTCGAGCGTGTCGTACTTCGGCGTGTCCCATCAGGTTGATCCCGACGGCGCCGGCCGGAATCGGGCAGGGCAGGCTGTTCTGAATCCACAACATGACCCGTTCGTCAGCATCCGGCGCCGGCAACCCGGCGTAGAAATCGGCGGGCCAGGAATTGGCGTCGTGGGTGCAGGACAGGCTCGCCGCAGCGCCGTTGCCGTCGGTATCGAGCGCATACTTGACGACGTCATGGCCGGCGATGCCGATCGCGTGCAGGAATAGTTGTCCGGTGAATTCCGGCAAACCGAACTTGGCGCGGATCGCGCGGCTGTCGAGCAGGATCGCGCCGTCCGGGGCAACCTCCTCGCGCCATTGCGCCAATTCGCGGCCGGCGCCGTCATAAAGCGCCAACCAAAGCGATACGTTCTTGGCGCCATAGCCGGTCCAGTAATTTCCGGTTGCGAGGCGAGTGTGGAAGCCGTCCTCGTCGCGGAAAAAAACGAAATTCGTCGCGAAGTTGATGCCGTCAAGATAACGGTGCGGGATTCGACAACAGCTCGCCGGGCAGGCGGATCGCGTCGAGACTCAGACCTCCGCGTTCGGCGGCAACAACGAGCCGAGCTTCTCGACGATGCGTGCTGCGTCGAACGCGGCGATGAACACCGTTTGCGCCTTCGCGCTGTGCAGTGCCGTGACCGGCGCTGCCTTATGGCCAAGAATGGTGCCGCCGATCGCGGTGACGTCTTGAACATAGATGCCGGCGAGGTCGAGCGCTTTTAGATCGTGGATTTCGCCAAGCGCGCCGGCGACGCCGTCCGGATCGAACACCGCAACGGAGCGGCCGCGCAAGCGGTCGCGCAACGCCGCCATCGCTTTGGCGGCAAGCGGATGAGTCACCGCCTTGAAGAAAGCGTTGCCGCCCCGGGCGTTGCTGAAGGTTTCGATGCTGAGCGCCATGAAACTCTATCACTTAGCGATCGGTGTCGCCGATTGCTAGGCTGGGGCGTCCTGCGCCGCCGCCACGTCAATCGGCACCCCGGGCAATTGCTTCGCCGCCCGGATCGCCAGAGCCGAGCGGACATGGGCGACATTTGGCGCGGCGGTGAGCCGGGTCGTGAGGAAACGCTGGTAGGAATCCCAGTCGGTCGCGACGATCTTCAGCAGGAAATCGGTTTCGCCCGCGAGCATGTGCGTCTCGCGCACCTCGCCCCAGCCCAGCGTGAGTTGCTCGAACGCACGAAGCTCCGGCTCGGCCTGGCTTTGCAGTCCCACCAAGGCAAATACCGTGACACCGAAACCCAGCTCTTCAGCGTCGATGTCGGCATGGTAGCCGCGGATCACTTTTGCCTCTTCCAAAGCCCGCATTCGGCGCAAACAAGGCGGCGCCGAAATACCGGCCCGCTTGGCCAGCTCGACATTGGTCATTCGCCCATCCGCCTGCAGGTCGTGCAGGATCTGGCGGTCGATCCGATCGAGCTTAACGCGGCGCATGATCAGTCCCTTTGGTCAATGGATCGTCTCGGCGGTGGGCACGGTCGAGCGCTTCGGCAATCTTCCGGCAATGTTCGGGCTACCCCCCTCCCCCGCACGCAATTATATTGCAAAGGATGGACCGGGCGACACATCTTACAAAGCCAACCGTCCTTTCCTAAACCGCTAACCAAAGAGACATGTCGAACCCGCCGATTGTCTGGGCGCTTCACGATGGCAAGCCCGGGATGGCTAGTCAGGTCATGGGATTGGCCGAGGCCCTCAATTTGCCGGTGGTCGAAAAGCGGCTTGCCGTGCGCGCGCCGTGGCGAAGCCTGCCACCGCAATTCTGGCTGCGACCGTTGGCCGCGCTCGGCAATGATGGCGACCGGCTCGAGCCGCCGTGGCCCGATATTCTCGTCGGCTGCGGACGCAATTCCGTGGCTCCCGCGTTGGCGGTGAAGCGGGCGAGTGGCGGCCGCACCTTCTGGGTCCAGATCCAGGACCCGCATTTTGCGCGCGACCAGATCGATTTGATGGTGGTGCCGGCGCATGACCGCGCCGCCGGTGCCAATGTCGTCCGCACGATCGGCGCGATGCATCGCGTCACCCCAGAGAAATTGGCCCTTGAAAGCATGCGGTTCGCTTATCTGCTCGGCGACTTGCCGCGTCCGTTGGTGGCCGTTTTGCTGGGCGGTAGCAATCGAGCCTACCGGGTGACGCGCGCGCATGCCGAACGCTTTGGCGCGCAACTGGTGGCCCTGGCCGATCGGGGCTATGGCCTCGCCATCACGCCGTCGCGCCGCACGGCGCCGGAAATCGTGGCGCTGCTTCGCGAGCGGCTGGCGGGCCGCAAAATATTCATGTGGGACGGCACGCGGCGACAATCCCTATTTCGGCCTGCTCGGCGCCGCGGACGCGATCGTCGCCACCGCGGATTCCGTCTCGATGATCAGCGAGGCTTCGGCGACCGGGAAGCCCGTCCATGTCGTCGATCTCGACGGGGGTTCGGCGAAATTCGATCGCTTCCACGAGGCGATGCGGGCGGCTGGCGCGGCGCGCCCATTCGCGGGGTCAATCGAGCGTTGGCGTTACGATCCACCCGACGATACCGCGCGCGCCGCCGCCGAAATCAAGCGGCGCTTGGCGCAGCGCATCGCAAGGCCGCTTAGCGTGAGCCGGCGGGCGAGCCTGGCAATCTATGCGGCGTTCGTGGCCGTCGCGGCCCTAGCGTTCAGCATTTTTCCGCACATCGATCTGTGGGCGGCGGGCTGGTTCTATCGCGGCGGATTTTATCTCGCTGACGATTCGGCGCTACGTCTCGTCTTTCACGCCGTCTATTGGGTCACGGATGCCCTCGCGATCCTTCTGCCGTTGGCGTTGCTGATCGTGCTGTGGCGAAAGCGACCGTTTCTCGGCCTCGATCGTCTCGCCGCGACGTTTCTCATCGTCTCGCTCGCCGTCGGTCCGGGCCTGGTGGTCAATACGGTGCTTAAGGATCATTGGGGGCGCGCCCGGCCGAGCCAGATCGTCGAATTCGGTGGGGCGAAGCAGTTCACCCCGGCGCTGGAGCCGAGCGATCAATGCAACCGCAATTGCTCGTTTCCCGCTGGTCATCCGGCCATCGGTTTCTATTTCGTTTCCTTCGCGATACTGATCCCGGCATCGTGGCGCCGGCGGACGGTGTTCGGCGTGGCGATCGCCGCCGGCGCGCTGCTGGGGTTGATGCGAATGGCGCAGGGCGCGCATTTCGTGTCGGACGTGGTGTTTTCCGGCTTGCTTGTGGTCGGTGTCGCCTGGCTGGGGCATGATCTGATCGTGCGCCGCGGCGGCATTGCCACGCTTTCCGGCTCCCGAAGATTTGCCGCGGTTAGCATCCTGTGCTTGGCGATCGGCGCCGGTTCGTATTTTTTCTATGACCTGCCGGTCGCGATCTGGGCCCACGGCCTCAGTCAAAAAATCCATCCCGCCTTCGAATTCATCACTCAATTCGGTTATTCGCGGGGCTATGAGATCGTGACGGGCGTGGCGTTCGTACTGATTTATTTCCTGTGGCCGCGCGCGCGTGTTTGGGCGTGGCGCGCCGCGTTCATCTTTCTCAACGTCGCCATTTCGGGCCTTGCCGTCGATGTGGTGAAGGCGATCGTGGCGCGCGCCCGGCCGTCATTGTTTTTCAGCGATGGCGAATACGGGTTCGCGTGGTTCCGCTGGGGCGCCGCCCATTGGTCCTTCCCTTCGGGCCACGGCGCGACTGCGGCCTCCCTCGCGCTGTCGCTCACAACGATCTGGCCGCGTCTGTGGCCGGCTTGGTGGTTGGCGGCGCTCACCATCATGTCGAGCCGTCTCGTGCTCGGCGCGCATTACCCTAGCGATCTGCTCGGTGGCTTCTACGTCGGGCTTCTGACGTGGTGGTGCCTGCGGCCCTGGTACGAACGCCGCGTGCCCAAGCTCAAGGGAACCCCTTGAACCCCTGGAGGAAATAGACCGCGTAGTGACGCTGCTCCTCGGGCGACGATACCGCGCCGCGGCGGCCGATGAAGATCGTGACCATTTCCGGCGGATTAGCCTTCTGAAAGCGCGCGAGAATAGGCCCGACGTTGGCCGGGTTTCGCGTCACCAAGACGAAATCGGCGCCGAGATCGAGCGCGGGATGCTGCGTCAGCTCGAATTGATCGTGGACGCCGCCGCCGGGATCCCATTCAAGGGCGTTAAACGGGTGCGGTTCGACATAGAACATCAGCGCCGCCAGTAATTCGCGGTCGTCGGCCATCAAGATCGCGCCGGGATGTCGCGCCATTTCCGCGGTGATGGCCCGGCCGAGCGTGCGCCAGCCCTGCAATCGATGCAGCGGGTCGTATTTGACTGGCAGCGTCACGCCGGCGACGGCCGCTACATTGCGCAGGCCGATCCCGACCAGCACCGCCGCCGCGAGATGCAATGCCAGCGAGACGATGACGACGATGCGCCACCCCTCGGCCAGCAGCCACGCCACCACGAGGATGGTGGCGGCAATGTAGGACGGCGCGGCCCAATTGGCCTCGGCGTGCGACAACAGGCTGAGGCCAAGTATCAGCGCCAAGGGCGGCAGGGTGAAACAGATCAGCAGGGCGGCGCGGCGATCATCGAGAGTGCGTCCGGCCAGCACGATCATCGCGATCAACGCCGCGAACAGCAGCGGCCCGAACACGCCGAACTGCGCGCCGAAAAACTCGAAGAAATGCGCAGGATGGAGCAGCGTGCCGCCGAGCGAGGCATTGGCTTCGGTATGGTGATAGCTGACGAAACCGTTGCCGAAATTCCACAAGAAGTTCGGTCCGTAGATAATGAGACCGAGCGCGGTAGCACCGAGCAACATCGGCAGATGACGCCGCTCGTCGCGGAAAATTCCGAGGAAGATAAAGGCGCACAGCAGCCAATAGGCCATCGCGTATTTCGACAGGAGCCCCAGGCCGATCGCGATACCGACGACGAGCCACCAGCGCCGGTCGCCGCTGGCGCGGGCGTTGAGAAACGCGAACAGCGCGACCGCCCAGCACAGCAGCATCGGCGCGTCGGTGGACATGATCGTCGCCGATACCGTGACGCCCGGCAGCGCCGCATAGGTAATCGCAGACCAAAAGGCGGTACGCAGATCGTATAGCCGCCGCGCGCAGCCATAGATCGTCATGGCGGTGCCGAAATGCAGCAGCGGCGAGACTAGGCGCACCGCCGGTCCGTTGTCGCCGAAGATCTGTGTCGACGCCGCGATCAGCCACGCCACCATCGGCGGCTTCGAGTAGTAGCCCCAGGCGAGATGTCGCGCCCACGCCCAATATTGCGCCTCGTCCGGATAGAGGTCGGTGCGGTCGAGCGCCAGCCATGCCAGCCGGGCAATGGTGAGGATGAACACCGACCACAGCGCCCACCGGAACATGCGCTCTTCGTCGCTTTCGGGCGGAATCGTGCTGATGGGACGGGCGGGCGGGGTGGGACGAACAGGACGGCGGGCCATGCGGGCGGCGAGCCTAAAGCAGTCGAAGGGAATGTTCGCGCAAAAAAAGGGCGCCCGAAGGCGCCCCCCAAGTCCGCGGCGTTCTATCGAGCCGCTTAATCCGTGTGCAACATTACTTCGCGACGGCGAGCGCTTCCAGTTGTAACAGCACCCCGCCGCGCAGATTCTGCACCAGCGCATGCCGCGCCGGGCGGTGATGTTCGTCCGGATAGGCTTCGAGCCAGTATTTGTTGATGGCGCCGCGATGCGCCTCGTCGCCCAGGAACACCGTCAGCTTGACCACGTCGCCCCAGTCCATGCCACCCTCTTTCAGGATATTGGCCATGTTCTGAAAGGCATGCTTGGCTTGCGCGTCCGCGCCTTCAGCGACCTTGCCGGTCGCCGGATCGATGCCGCTGACGCCGCCGGTGGCGAGGATGTTGCCGACCCGGGCAGCGAGCGGGATCGGCGCGTTATGACTGACGCCCGGCAGATGAATGCTTTTTTGACGCATGCGATGCCTCCCTTGTTCCTGTATCAGGCCCAGCGCACGAAGCCCAGTCCGGTCCCGGTCAAGGCCGGTGTGCGATAGCCTGGAATGTAATCGGACCAGGTGATTTTCATGCCGGTGCCGGCGACCGCGCCGGCAACGACAAGCCAATTGCGAATCTCCGACGTGCCGGCTTGCAGCCGCTTCGGCGTCAGCTTCGCGAGCCAATCGAGATCGCCGCGCTTCAGCGCGTCGATTACGGCGTGATCGAGCTTCTCATCGACCACGAAGTGCGACAGGCCGCCCGAGCCGAGGAACCCCACGCGAATATCCTCGGGGTAGCTGGAGATCATCTCGCCGATTTCCCTGCCGAGCTCGATGCAGCGCTCCGGCGTCGGCGGGTTTGGCTCATAATAGGTATTGACGAAGATCGGCACGATCGGGAGGCGGTAGCCCTTCAGATAGCGCCGGTGAATGAACGAATAGGCATGGCCCTCGGACTGGCCCGCCGTCAGCGCGCTGATCGCGGAGATGTCGAATTTCCGCTCGGTCAGGCCGTGGATGAGATGTTTCGCGAGGCCGGCATGGACCGGATACTCGACGTCGGCGCCGTCCTCTTTGCGGCGTTGCTGCGCACGATGATACCAGTCGTCCGGCGGCAAGTCGGTGTGCGCCTTGGTGTTGCGGATGGTTTCGCCGTAATAGATCGCGATCGCGGGATTGTGCTGCGGCGGGAACAGTTCGTGCTGGTCGTCGCCGACGATAAGCAGCGCGTCGAGATTGGCGCTTCGGATTTCGTCGCGCATATGATCCATCGTCGCTTGGGTCTTGCGCCAACGGTTCGCGATCGCGTCCGGTGTGATCAGCGGCGCCGAATGGTCGGCGAACTTGGTGACCAGGTCATCGTAGGAAATCAGGTCGCCGTTGAAATCGTGATGCTTCATGCGCTTGTCGGAGGGCGGGAATTTGCCGACCCAATCCTCCTCCTGACACACCAGCATGACGCTGTGCGATGAACCGAAGGCCGCCGCGAATTTCGCCATGCTCGATCCCCTTTCTCAGTCGCCCCAAACGTCGCGCGCGGTGTCGACGATCAGCTTCAGTTTCGCGATTTCTTCCTCAACCGTGATCTTATTGCCTTCGAGCGTCGAGGAAAATCCACATTGCGGGCTCAGCGCCAATTGCTCCAGCGGCAGGAATTTCGCCGCTTCGTCGATGCGGCGCTTCAGTTCGTCCTTGGTTTCGAGCTTGCCCTTCTTGGTCGTGACTAGGCCCAGCACCACGACTTTGTCCTTCGGCACGAAACGCAGCGGCTCGAACCCACCGGCGCGGTCCGAATCGTATTCGAGGAAATAGCCGGTGATGTTGATCTCGTTGAACAGCGTTTCTGCCACCGGCTCGTAGCCGCCTGACGCGACCCAGGCGCTGGCGGCGTTGCCGCGGCAGAGATGCATGCACACCGTCATGTTCGCGGGTTTGCCCGCGATCGAATTGTTGATCAGCCGCGCGTAGGTGTGCGGCAGCTTCTCCGGATCCTCGCCGATCTGCCGCACCTGCTCGCGCAAATTCGGATCGCACAGATAGGCGAAATTGGTTTCGTCGATCTGCAAATACGTGCAGCCGTTGCGGCCGAGATCGGCGATCTCCTCAGAATAAACGCGGGCGAGGTCGGTGTAGAATTCCTCGATGTCCGGATAGGCCTTCTCGTCGACCGATTTGCGGCCGCCGCGGAAATGCATCAACGATGGCGACGGGATCGCGATCTTCGGCGCCCGTTTGGTGACGGATTTGAGATAGTTGAAGGCGTCGATGAAGATCGGTCGTGGCCGCGATAATTTCCCGGCGACGAATAGGCCGGGCGGGATCATCTCGGTGGCGCCCTCCTCGGTGTGGAAACGCATCTTCACCGTGGTCGGCACGATCTTGATGTTGGCGAAGCTCACCAGGAAATCGCGCTGCCAGCCGGAGCGCGAATATTCGCCGTCCGTGACCGCCTTGAAGCCGATCTCTTCTTGAAGCTTGACGATGCCGCGGATCGCCTCGTGCTCGATCTCGTGGAACCGTTCCCCGCCGATTTCCTTCTTGTCGCGCGCCTTATAGGCATCAATCAGCGCCTGGGGCTTTTTCAGGCTACCGACCTGATCGGCGCGAAATGGCGGGGCGTTGCGGGCAAGCGAGGCTGACGGCATTGAACCTTCCTTCAATTAGGCAATTGTCATATCGTTTGGTCTCAAACAAGCAACAGGAAAAATGCCGTGACTGCCATGCGCGACGCCGTCACCCGTCTGATGAAGCCGCGCTCGGTCGCGATCGTCGGCGTTTCTCCGGAGCCCGGCCAGCCGGGCGGCAACATCATCGGCAATCTCGACAAGGTCGGCTTCACCGGCGCGCTCCATCTTGTCAGCCGCAACCGCACCGAAGTGTTCGGCCGGCCGTGCGTTCGCACCATCGACGATCTGCCCGACGGCATCGACGTTGTGGTGTTGTGCATCCCGGAACGCGCGGTAGTCGAGGCGGTCGAGGCGTGCGCGCGAAAGCGCATGGGCAATGTGATGATTTTCGCGGCCGGTTTCGCCGAGGTCGGCGGCGACGGTCTCGCCGCGCAAGAGCGCATCGCCAAAGCCGCGCGTGCCGCCGGCATGGGCATCATCGGGCCGAATTGCCTCGGCGTGACCAATTCGCTCGAGGGCGGACAGGCATTGACCTTCGGCGCCTCGGAGGCGCGCAAGGTTACGGCCGAGCGTCCCACGCTCGCCATCGTCGCCCAAAGCGGCGCGCTTGCCGGTATTTTCCGTGCGGCGATCCAGAACCGCGGCCTGCCGGTGTCGTACAGTGTGTCCTCGGGCAATGAGGCGGTGCTGACCGCGGAGGATTATCTCGACTACATGCTCGACGATCCAGCGGTCGGCGTCGTCGTGCTTTATGCAGAGCAACTGCGGGATCCGCCGCGCTTTCTCGAACTCGCGGCGCGTGCCCGACGGCTCAAGAAACCGATCGTCATGTTGCATGCGGGATCGAGCCCGATCGCGCGCGAGTCCGCCATCACGCACACCTATTCCATCACCAGAAATTATCGTGCGATGCGGGCGCTGACGGCACGAGCCGGCATCGTGCTGGTCGATAAGATGGAAGAGCTGCTCGATACCGCCGAGCTGTTCATGTATTTCCCGACGCCGCCGACAATGGGTCCGGCGGTGATGGCGGATTCCGGCGCGTATAAGGGGCTGGCGCTCGACTACGCGCAGCGGATCGGGATCGAGCTGCCGAAATTCTCGCCCGCATATCCAGGAGGCGCTGGTGCCGGTCATGCCGATCTACGCGCCGCCCGCCAACCCGCTCGACATGACCGCGCAGGCGATCAAAGAACCGGAAATGTACGACAAGTCGCTGCCGCTGATGCTGAGCGATCCTAAGATCGGCGGGCTGGTCCTGGCACCGATCATGGGCTCGACCGGGTTCGGTCTAGCCAAGGGGCAGCGCATCCTCAAGGCTGTGAAGGGTGCGTCGAAGCCCGTCATCATGAGCAATCTCGGCATCGACAACCCGGTACCGCCGGAACTGATCGAGGAATGCCGCGCGCACGGCATTCCCTATTTCTTGTCGCCGGATCGCGCGCTCCGCGCGCTCGCCCATCTCGCGCAATATGCCCGCGCCTTGACGCGGCCCGAGATGCCGCCGTCCTCGGCCGCGTTCGCTCCGCCGCCGAAGCCCGCGCCCGCCGCGTTACAGCTTCGGGTAAAGGCGATGCGCGATCCCGAGTGGGGCCCGGTCATCGAGGTCGGGTTTGGCGGCACGCGTGGCGAGGCGCTGCCGGACACGATCATTGTGCCGCCCGATCTCGGCGCCGCCGACATCGAAACGGAGCTCCGCGCGATGCCCGGTGCGGCGGTGTTCGACGGCCGCGACCTCGGCACCGTGTGCGAAACTATTGCCCGGTTGGGCGCCGCGTTGCGTGGCGGCGCCGGTGACGCCGTAGTCAGTGTGGAACTCTAAACCTGTTCCGTCATGGCCGGGCTTGACCCACGGCTGTCCGGTTGAGATTTTGTGGACAAGGCGCATGAGGTTGATTCTTCTGAGTTCCGAGCGTTTGGCGACGTATCGGGACACGGAAAGGGTCAACGTCATGCGGCACCAGAATAGCGTTTTGCACGATGTCTTGAAGCATGTTCCGTGGGGTGAGTTCGATCGGCTAGTTGAAGAGCACGGCGCGGATGCGCGGGTCCGGCGCTTGACGACGAAGAGCCAATTCGTGGCGCTGGTGTATGGGCAGTTGTCGGGGGCGACGAGCCTGCGGGAGATCGAGACTGGGCTGAAGAGCCACGAGGCGCGGCTTTATCATCTAGGCGCTGCGCCGGCGCGGCGCTCGACGCTGACGGATGCCAACGCCGGGCGGCCCGCGTCGGTGTTCAGCGAGCTTCTCTCGACGCTGATGCGGCAGGCGCGGCGGGGCCTGCGCCGCAAGCTGGCCGACGTCACGTATCTGATTGATTCGACCGGGGTGCGGCTCAACGGCATCAGCGCCGCTTGGGCGCGTTTCTCGACCGGCGTCTGCGGCGCCAAGCTCCATGTCATCTACGATCCCGACGCCGACCGGCCGATCTATGCCGCGATCAGCGCCGCCAATGTCAACGACATCGTGGCGGGCCGGGCGATGCCGATCGAACCCGGCGCCACCTATGTCTTCGACCTCGGCTATTACGATTATGCCTGGTGGGCGAAGCTGGACCGGGCGCAATGCCGGATCGTGACCCGCTTCAAGCGCAATACGCCGCTGGCCGTGGTCCGCGAACTGCCGGTGCCGACGGGCGGCGGCATTCTGCGCGACCGCATCGGCTATCTGCCGGCCCGCCAAGCCGGAAACCGCCGCAACCCGTTCCAGGACCCGGTGCGCGAGGTCCAGGTCACGACCGAGACCGGCAAGGTGCTGCGCATCTTCTGCAACGATCTCGACGCCCCGGCCCAGGAGATCGCCGACCTCTACCGGCGGCGCTGGGCCATCGAACTGTTCTTCCGTTGGGTCAAGCAGGTTCTCAAAATCACCCGCTTTCTCGGTACCTCCGAAAACGCCGTCCGCATCCAGATCGCCGTCGCCCTCATCGCCTTCCTGCTCTTGCGGCTCGCTCAGGCCGCGCAAAAAGCCGTGCAAAGCCCGCTCGCCTTCGCACGCCTCGTCCGCGCCAACCTCCTCCACCGCAGACGCATCGACCGCCTGCTCCAAACCGAGCCGCCGCCTGTCGCCCCAACCTCCCAATCGGCAATACAATGGAACTGAAATCTCAACCGGACAGCCGTGGGTCAACCCGGCCATCCACGAATTCTTTATGAACCGGACTAATTCGTGGATGGCCCGCTTAGAGCAGGCCATGACGAATCAAGTTTGAGCAGTGAGCGCATCCAGCGTGCGCGCCAAAAGATCAAGGTCTTGCGCGCGCGACAGGCGGTGGTCGCCGTCTTTCACCAGCGTCACTTGCACGTCCGTGTCAGACAAATGTTGCGCCAGATCGAGGCTGGTCTGCCACGGCACGTCTGGGTCCTGCATGCCGTGAAGCAAGCGTGCGGGGCACGCGATCGCCAGCGGTTTGTCCATCACCAGATGCTTCCGGCCGTCCTCGATCAATTTGCGAGTAAAGCGATACGGCGCCTCGCCGTATTGCGATGGCATGTCGACATAGCCGTCGCGCATGACCTTGGCCTGCGTCTCCGGCGAGGCACGCCGCCACATCAGCGTTTCGGTCGCGTCGGGTGCCGCGGCGATGCCGACCAGCGCCGCGACGCGCTCGGGTCGGTCCAATGCCGCCAGCAGCATAATCCAGGCACCGAGGCTCGATCCCACCAGAATTTGAGGTCCGTCGGTCAGCGCGTCGAGCACGGCGACGGCGTCGTCACGCCAGCGTCCGACCGTCGCTTCATCGAAATCGCCCGACGACGCGCCATGCGCGAAAGCGTCGAACCGCAAATGGGCACGCCCGCGTGCGGCCGCGTAGTTGTCGAGGAACGTTGCCTTGGTTCCGTTCATGTCCGACATGAAGCCGCCGAGGAACACGATGCCCGGCGCCGAACCCGCGCGGCGGCGGTAGGCGATTGTCGCGCCATCGTCGCGTGTTAAGATTGATGGACGCCCTATATCTTGGGGCATTGGCAGGTTCCGTGGCGGTTCAATCGACAGATCCCGAAACTAGCATCGCGTCGCCCGCGCCGGAACTGCGCGGCCGTCCGCCGGCCGTACTGCAAGTCCTGCCGCGGCTCGATCAGGGCGGCGTTGAGCGCGGCACGGTCGACATGACGGGTGCGCTGGTACGAGCAGGATGGCGCGCAGTAGTCGCGTCCGCGGGCGGGCGCATGGTCGGCGAGGTTTTGCGCGCCGGCGGCGAGCATGTCGAGTTGCCGCTCGCCAGCAAAAATCCGGCGGTCATGATGCTTAACACGCGACGTCTCGCCGCGCTGATCGAAACGCAGCGGATCGACATCGTTCACGCCCGCAGTCGCGCGCCGGCCTGGAGCGCGATGTGGGCCGCGCGACGCACGCGGCGCCACTTTGTCACCACCTTCCACAACGCCTACGGCGCCGAAAACTGGGCCAAGCGCCGCTACAATTCCGTCATGGCGCGGGGCGAACGCGTAATTGCGATCTCGCGGTTCGTCGCCGCGTACGCCGCCGCGACCTACGGCATCGGCAACGACCGGATTCGGATCATCGACCGCGGCGTCGATCTGGAGAATTTTTATCCCGACCGCGTTACGCCGTCGCGCATCGTGCAGCTTGCCGAGGCGTGGCGCCTGCCGGACGGCGCGCCGGTAATAATGCTGCCGGGGCGGCTGACAAGCTGGAAAGGCCAGGAAGTGTTGATCGAGGCGCTGTCCTGGCTGGGCCGCCGCGATGTCGTCTGCTTATTCATCGGCGCGGGCCGCGCGGGCTACCGCAGGATGCTGGAGCTACAGATTCGGACGCTCGGCCTGACCGGTCTCTGCCGCTTCGTCGATCATTGCGCCGACATGCCGGCAGCCTACATGCTGGCCGATATCGTGGTATCGGCCTCGACCCGGCCGGAGGGGTTCGGCCGCGTCATCGCGGAAGCGTTGGCCATGGGTCGGCCGGTCATCGCGACGGAGCACGGCGGTGCCGGCGAGATCGTCGTGTCGGGAATTACCGGATGGCTGGTGCCGCCGGGCGACGCTAAGGCGCTTGCGCGAATGCTCCACGGCGCGCTGTCGCTGAGCCCGGCCGAGCGCGCCGCATTGGCGGAACGCGCGACGGCGTCCGTCGCGGGGCGCTTTAGTCGCGAGACCATGACGCAAAAGACCATCGCCGTTTATGAGGAGATTCTGTGGGGCAAGTCGTGAGCGGTGACGGCGGCGTGGGCAGTCGCCATATCTTGATCCGCGATCTCGTCGTGCCCTGCGAAATCGGCGTCTTCCCGCACGAGTATGGGAAGAAACAGCGGGTGCGGGTCAACGCCACGCTCACGATTGCCGATGGCGGCAGGGCCATCGAGGACAAACTGGTGGCGACCGTGTCCTACGGCGACATCATCGACGAGATAAAGGCGTTGACAGCGCAGGGGCGGATAAACTTGGTCGAAACGCTGGCCGAGCGGATCGCCGGCCTGTGCCTTGCAGACCGCCGCGTTCATTCGGTCTGGGTCCGGGTCGAAAAGCTCGATATCTATCCCGGGGGCACCATAGTAGGAGTTGAAATAGAGCGATTTAATCAACATGGCTAAATCATGGAAATATTGGGCATATCCAAGGCGTGACAGAAATATGTCGGCGGAGCGCTGGCACTTGTGCACAAAAGGCGCGGCTCTCGTGGGCGTGGACGCAACGATGAAAAAGCCGCAACATTATTGAGATATTCTGAGCAGCTCGACCTAAAATTTCGTTATTTCAATGGGTTAATCCAATGCCCATATTTTATGCAAGTCATCGAAATGTAAGCTTTTCACGTGCGTGGCGGCATGCCGCAGGCGGTTGCCAACAGATTTATCCACAGATTTCGTGGATATCTGCGAGAGCCCCAATGTGATGGACGAAACATTACCTGACGACAACGAGATGGCGACTGAGGCTGCTCCGGGCGTCGAGGGACTTGGCGTTATCCGCACGGCCTTGGCAACGCTGCCGTCGTCGCCCGGTGTTTACCGAATGCTGAACGCGCGGGGCGACGCGCTCTATGTCGGCAAAGCCAGGAATCTCAAGGCGCGCGTCGCCAACTACACCCACTTCATGACGCTCCCGCACCGGCTGCAGCGGATGGTCGCCGAAACCCGCAAGCTCGAAGTCGTCCTGACCCATACCGAGGTCGAGGCCCTGTTGCTGGAAAGCAACATGATCAAGCACTTGGAGCCGCGCTATAACATCGTGCTGCGGGACGACAAGTCGTTCCCGTACATCCATCTCACCGGCGAGACGGATTTCCCGCTGCTGACCAAGCATCGCGGCGGCCATGACGGCGTCGGCGATTTTTTTGGCCCGTTCGCCTCGGCTGGCTCGGTCAACCGCACGCTGATCGCGTTGCAGCGCGCGTTCCTGCTGCGCTCGTGCAGCGACAGCATCTTCGCAAGCCGAACGCGACCCTGCTTGCTCTATCAAATCAAGCGGTGCAGCGCGCCCTGCGTCGGACGCATCGACAAGGAAGGTTACGCGACGCTCGTCGACGACGCGCGCAACTTCCTCGCCGGACGGAGCGCGGACGTGCAGCAACGCTTCGCCGTCGAAATGCAGACGTTAGCGGAATCGCAGCATTATGAGGCAGCCGCCGCCGTCCGCGATCGCATTCGCGCGTTGACGCAGATCCAGGGCCACCAGGACATCAATATCCGCGAACTGGGGGATGCCGATGTCATCGCCGCGCATCAGGCCGGCGGCCAGACGTGCATCCAGGTGTTTTTTTTCCGCGGCGGCCAGAACTGGGGCAACCGGCCGTATTACCCTGCGCATGCCCGCGATCTTGACCTCGGCGACATTCTCGCCGCCTTCCTCGGCCAGTTTTACGCCGACAAGGTACCGCCGCGCCTCATACTGCTGAACCAGGCACCGGTGGACGAAGAACTGATCGCCGCGGCGCTAGCGGCGCGCGCGGGCCGTCGCGTCGAGCTGCTAGTGCCGCAGCGCGGCGACAAGCGGCAACTGGTCGAGCAGGCGTTGGTCAATGCCCGCGAGGCCCTGGGCCGGCGCCTCGCCGAAAGCTCGGCGCAGCAGAAATTGCTGCAAGGGGTTACCGACACGTTCGGCCTCGAGGCGCCGCCGAAGCGCATCGAGGTCTACGATAATTCCCATATTCAGGGCAGCAACGCGGTTGGCGGCATGATCGTCGCGGGGCCGGAAGGATTCATGAAGAACGCCTATCGCAAGTTCAACATTCGCGAGGTCGAGAACGCGGGCGATGACTACGCCATGATGCGCGAGGTCCTGACGCGCCGTTTCTCGCGTGCGCTCAAGGAAGATCCTGGGCGGGAGAGCGGTACTTGGCCCGACCTGTTGCTAATCGACGGCGGCGCTGGCCAGGTGACGGCGGCGAACGCCGTGCTGGCCGATCTCGGCATCGGCGATATCGGCGTGGTTGGCATTGCCAAGGGGCCTGACCGCGACGCCGGGCGCGAACGCTTTTTCCGCGCCGGGCATGAACCGATGAGTCTCGAACCGCGCGATCCGGTGCTCTATTTCCTCCAGCGCTTGCGCGACGAGGCGCATCGTTTCGCCGTTGGCTCGCATCGCGCGCGCCGGACCAAGGCGATCGGCGTCTCGCCGCTCGACGAGATCGCCGGCATCGGGGCGCGGCGGAAGAAGGCCCTGCTGCATCATTTCGGCTCGGCGCGCAGCGTCGCGCGGGCCGGCCTTCCCGATCTCGAGCGGGTCGAGGGCATTAGCAAGAATGTCGCCAAAAAGATTTATGACCATTTCCATTCGGGTGGGTAATTGCCGCGCACCGTCGGTGCCCACCTCCCTTGATCGTCATGGCCGGGCTTGACCCGGCCAATCTCGGGCCGTCTGACGGGACCCGTCGCCCGCCTTGGACCCGCGGGTCAAGCCCGCGGGTGACGGCAATAGGGTGGACGTTCTAAACTCCGCGCCGAGGACGTAACTGCATGCCGATGAACTTGCCGAATCTGCTGACGCTGTCGCGCATCGTGGCGATTCCATTGGTGATTCTGACTTTCTTTCTGCCGTCGCCGTTCGGTCCGTGGGCGGGCTGCGTGCTGTTCGGGGCAGCCGGGTTCACCGACTGGCTCGATGGACAATTGGCGCGGCGCTGGCATCAGCAATCGGCCTGGGGACGGGTGCTCGATCCGATCGCCGACAAGCTTTTGGTCGCGACCGTATTGTTCATGCTCGCGGCGCTCGACCGCATTTCCCCGGTGACGATCTTCCCCGCGCTGGTAATCCTGGCACGCGAGATTCTGGTCTCGGGTTTGCGCGAGCATCTGGCCGAGCTGCGTGTGCCGTTGCCGGTGTCGCGCCTCGCCAAATGGAAGACCGCGCTGCAGATGGTGGCGATCGGCGTGTTGCTGGTCGGCGACGCCGGCCCAAGCGGCCTCCCGGTCCGCACCGTCGGCGAGCTGCTGCTATGGCTCGCGGCGGCGCTGACGCTGATTACGGGCTACGACTATTGGCGCGCCGGCATGTCGCATATCGGCGAGGAAGACGCGAAGGTCGTGAAGACCGAAAGCGCTCACTGAAGTCATGCCCTATACTGGACCCGTCTTCGGCGTCGCCGGTTGGAGCGGCAGCGGCAAGACCACGCTGATCGAGAAAATGCTGCCGCTACTCACGGCGCGCGGTCTGCGGGTTGCAACCGTGAAGCACACGCATAAGGATTTCGACTTCGATAAGCCGGGCAAGGATTCGTGGCGCCACCGCCAGGCCGGCGCGGACGAAGTGATGATCGCCGCGCCGAAACAATGGACTTTGGTGCATCAGGTTCAGGATCATGCCGAGACCGGTCTGGCGCATCTTCTGTCGCGCATGAGCGTGTCGGATCTTGTGTTGGTGGAAGGCTTCAAGCGCGAGGCGATCCCGAAGCTCGAGGTGCATCGCGCAGTGCTCGGCAAATCGCTGATCGCGCCCGAGGACCCGCATATTGTCGCAATTGCGTCCGACGCGCCGGTCGCGACCGCGCTGCCGTGTTTCGATCTGAACGACGCGGTGGCGATTGCGGCGTTCGTCGTCGGCCATTGCCGTCTTGCGCCGTCCGGCCGAACGGCCTAGCTCTACGCCATGAAGCTTCTCTATTTCGCGCATCTTCGCGACAAGATCGGCACTGCCGAGGAGCAGCTCGACCTGCCGTCGGGCGTCGCCGACGTGACCGGGTTGATCGAGTGGCTGAAAGGCAGGGGGCCGAAATTCGCGTCGGCGCTTGCTAACCCCAAGGCGCTACGCGTCTCCGTCAACCAGACCTATGTCGGCTGGTCCCACCCGGTGAAGCCGGGCGACGAAATTGCGATCTTTCCGCCCGTGACCGGGGGCTGAGAATGATCCGCGTCCAGCGCGAGGATTTCGATGTCGGCGCCGAGATCGAAGCGTTGACGCGCGGCAAGACCGGCATCGGCGGCGTCGCCTCGTTCATCGGTCTGATGCGCGACGTCGCCGGCGGCAGTGCGATCCGCGCCATGACGCTCGAACATTATCCGGGCATGACTGAACGCGAGCTCGAACGCATCGAGGCCGAGGCGCAAAAACGCTGGCCCTTGATCGCGAGCCTCGTCATTCATCGTTACGGCCGGTTCGAACCGGGCGATCGCATCGTGCTGGTGGTGACGGCGTCGGCGCACCGCGCCGCGGCGTTCGAGGCGTGCGAATTCCTGATGGACTATCTCAAGACCAAAGCGCCGTTCTGGAAACGGGAAGAAACGCCGGACGGGCCGCGCTGGGTCGCCGCCGAGGCGAGCGACGACGCGGCCGCCTCGCGCTGGACCAAGGAGTAACCCGAGGACCGGTTCGCGATCGTCGCGAGCGCGACCGACGAGATCGTCAAACGCACTACTCCGCCAGCCCCAGCAGCTTCGCGGCGTTGTCCTTGAGAATCAGCGGCCGCACCTCGGGCCTTATGTCGATAGTCTCGAAATCCTTGAGCCAGCGGTCTGGCGTGATCACCGGAAAATCCGAGCCGAACAGCACTTTGTTCTTGATCAGCGTGTTGGCGTAGCGGATCAGGCTCTGAGAAAAATATTTCGGCGACCAGCCGGACAGGTCGATATAGACGTTGGGCTTGTGCTGGCACACCGACAGCGCCTGCTCCTGCCAGGGGAAGGACGGATGCGCCATGATGATCGACATGTCGGGGAACGCGATCGCGACCTCGTCGAGATAGATCGGGTTCGAATATTCGAGCTTGATGCCGCCGCCGGCGCGCATGCCGGAGCCGACGCCGGTCTGGCCGGTATGGAACAGGGCGATCAGCTTGTGCTCGGCGATCACTTCGTAAAGCTCGTAGGCCATGCGGTCGTTGGGGTGGAAGGCCTGGCTCGACGGGTGGAACTTGAAGCCCTTGACGCCGTAATTCTTGATCAGGTCGCGTGCCTCGCGAACCCCGAGCTTGCCCTTATGCGGATCGATGCTGGCGAACGGGATCAGGATGTCGTCGTTCTCGGCGACCTGGCGCGCAACCTCTTCGTTGGGATAGCGCCGCTTGCCGGTTGCCGCCTCGCTGTCGACGGTGAAGATCACCGCCGCGATTTTGCGGTCGCGGTAATATTGCGCGATCTCCTTGATCGGCTTCGGCTCATAGCTGGTCTTGAAATATTTCGCCATATAGGCGCGGCCTTCGGCGCCGTCCTCGTAGGAGGGGCTGCCCGGGGGGCCGTCGGCGTGCGTGTGGACGTCGATGGCGACAATTTTGCTGAGATCGATCATTGGTTTTTCCTTTCGATTGGCGCCGAGATTGCACGTCGCCCGCGCCTCTTGCAAGATCGGGGAAATCGAATGGGAGATGCATATGATTCCGGCGCTCAAGACCGAATTCGCGTTCCAGATCCGCGTCGATTTCCGCGAGCGCGTGATTTTCGGCGAGACGCCGCGCGGTGGGCGCGGCTATGTGCCGCCGACCGGCGGCTGGGTCGACGGACCGCGGCTTAAGGGCAAGGTAATCGGCTACAGCGGCGCCGATTGGGCGTGGACGCGGCCGGACGGCGTGCTCGAGCTCAACGCCCATTACATGCTCGAGGCCGACGACGGCACGCCGATCTACATCCAAAATGTTGGCTACCTTTATCGCCATGACGCGCAAGGCAACATCCTGCGCGGCCCGGGCGGCGTGAACGTGCCGCATTATTTCTACCTCACGCCGAAGTTCGACGTGGCGAAGGGCAAACACGATTGGCTGACACGGACGATAATCGTCGGCCAGGGCGTGCGCCATACCGACCCCGACCATACCATGTTCACGTACTACACGGTCGGCTGAGCGGATTTTTCCGGCATGAAGGCGAGGGTGCGCAGCTCATAGCTTTCGCGGGGTGGCGCATCTGGCGCGGCGGTTGGATCATCGATCGCGGAATGCGGTGCGCCCTGAATTTGGTCGGCGTCGCTGTCCGCGATCTTGATTAGCAGCACTTCGTCGGGCTGCATGTGCCGGAAGTAGTACCAACGCTGCGCCGGATTGTAGGCGACGTTGAAGGTGGCGCGCGGCTTTGTGTTGTCCGTCTCGTTCGACGCGTAGCCGATCTTCAGGTCCAAGGCCGAAAGCGTGGCGCCGTCGCACACCGCGAGCGGTGCTGTCATGACCGGCGTCAGCGGCCGCCATACATTGATGCCGATGAACCGGCGCTGGAGCCAATAGGCCACTTCTTCGGCGCCGAGAATTTGTTCCGCCCACATGCGATAGGTGCTGACCGGGTAGTCGAGGTGGGCGTTGCGCGCGGGCTTCTGCCGCCAGTCGGCAATGTCACGCCGCAGGGCGGGGTGGAACACGATCACCTTGTCGGCGCCAAGCACCTCTTTCACCAGCGCCGCCGCTTCGGACCAATAGACTGCCTCGGTGCGCGCCGCATCGTCGAACGCCGTGAAACGGGTGGGGCGACGCATCAAGGCAAAGCCGTTGCGGGCGAGCGTGAAGCGATCGGCCATCGGCCGCGCATTCGCCACGGTGAGGCGATGCGAGTCGAATTTCATGGTGTTTCGCTCGTAGGCGTTGAGATAGACAAAGCCCGGTGGTGCGTCGGGATCGATGAACCTCATCGTGACGTCAATATCGGTTCGATCGGTGGTAGCAGCTTCAACCATAGGGTGCGACCTCCTTTTTGCCTTATTCTATCGGAACGGAGGTACGTTCCAAATCGTTATCCGGAGCGGTGGGACTTGGCGCGGGCGGTTGTTTCGCCTAGTTATAGTGCTCCACAACATAGCGTAGTGGCTTTCCCCGCTGCGTCCACGGTGCGAAAACGGAGGATTGACGATGGTTCGGAAATTTGGTTTGGCGCTTCTGGCGACGAGCGCCATCGTTGCAGGTGCGGTTGGGTTCGGCCCATCGGCTCAGGCGGCACCCGGCGTCACCGCAGGCGTTCTGACCTGCAACGTTAGCAGCGGTTTCGGCTTCATTTTCGGCTCGTCACGCGATCTGCACTGCGTCTATTCGACGACCGGCGAACATTACACCGGAGAAATCAACAAATACGGCGTCGATATCGGCTTCACAAAGGCCGCAGTTATCGTTTGGACGGTGGTCGCGCCGAGCACCAATCTCGCGCCAGGCGCGCTGGCGGGTCATTACGGCGGCGCCACGGCCGGTGCGACGGCAGGTGTCGGTCTCGCGGCCAATGCCCTGGTTGGCGGCAACGGTAACACCATTGCCTTGCAGCCGCTCAGCATCGAGGGCAACCAGGGTCTGAACGTCGCGGCGGGCATCGCCGACGTGACGCTGCGTCCGGCTGGCATGTAAATCGCTACGTTGGCGTCGTCTGAAAAAGGTCGGGCCGGTAACGGCCCGATCTTCGTTTTGGGGCTAGCATACGTGCGGCGTACCGTACATCGTTGGCTGTATGCCGAACTAGCGGTGGAGGTATCTCACATGAACAAGCTAATCGCTGCCCTGGCCGTTGCCTCGGCTCTTGGCGTTGCGTCGGGCGCGGTCGCCGGCCCCATGCAGATGTCCGACAATCAACTGGATCAGGTGACCGCCGGGGCGCACGCGACCGCCACGGCCGGCGGGCTTTGCCCATGGCACGACCGGCGCAACATCGGTTTCGGTCACGTTGGCGGCGGAGGGGCATCTGCATATTAACCGAGTGGCAACGGCCGATGGTGCGGCGGGTCTTGCAATATCTTACGACGCCGCAACGGGCGGAACCGCGACGCATCCGGCAGTCGCGGCGTCATTCGCATCTAGCTCGGCGAGCTCCCACTAAGGCCGTGCGGTCGTCGTTTTGGGCAACGCCTTGTGCTTCTCGCGCAAGGCGTCTCCCCTTGGCGGCATTAGATGGAACGACGTGCGGGCGTCTCGTCTCTCCCCAATTCAATAAACAGGCGTTACACTCCACCGCATAAGTCGACGGTTCCGGCCGGCGCTCGGCGCGGTACGGCGCCGCGTCTGGGAGGTCGTGGTGACGATCGGCGAACGGGACACGTTTCCGAAGCTGCTGGTGCTTAACGCCCGGCGGTTTTCGCGTCGTCCGGCGTTTCGTCACAAGGATCGCGGCATCTGGCACGGTTGGAGCTGGGCGGAGGTCGAACGCGAGGTGCGCGCCTACGCGCTGGGCCTGTCGCGGCTCGGTCTCAAACGCGGCGACCGCTTCGCGATCATCGGCACCAATCGGCCGAAACTCTATTGGTCGTTTTTGGCGGCGCAGTGGCTCGGGGTGGTGCCCGTTCCGATCTATGCGGACGCCATTGCCGACGAGATGGGGTACGTGCTCGGTCACGCCGAGACGCGTCTCGCGGCGGTCGAGGACCAGGAGCAGGTCGACAAAATACTGGTCGTGTCGGAGAAGCTGCCGGTGTTGCAGGCCGTGGTCTATGACGAGCCGCGCGGCCTTCGCGATTACGATCACGCGCGGCTTCACGCCATCGACGAAATCATCGCCGACGGTCGCCGCGCGTTGGCCGAGAACCCGGCGCTTGACGCATGGCTCGACGACGAATTGGCGGCGGGCGGCCCCGGCGATGTCTGCGTCATCTTATATACGTCCGGCACGACGGGACGGCCGAAAGGCGTCGAAATCGGGTCGGGCCGCGCGATCGCGGCGGTGAGCGATTCAATCGCGTTCGATGGCTTCACCGAGCGCGACGAGGTTCTCGCTTATCTGCCGCTGGCATGGGTGGGCGATTATTATCTGACCTATTGTCAATCATTGGTTGCCGGCTTTTGCGTGTCCTGTCCGGAAAGTCCGGAAACGGTGCAGGAAAACATGCGCGAGATCGGCCCGACCTATTATTTTGGACCGCCGCGCGTGTTCGAGACGCTGCTCACGGCGACCGTGGTGCGCATGGCCGACGCCGGCGCCATCAAGCGGGCGCTCTATCGCTTCTTTATCGCGCATGCGCGTCGGTACGGCGAAAAAATCCTGAATGGGGAGCCCGTGCCCCCTCATGCGCGGCTGCTTTATGGGATTGGCCGCTTTATAGTGTACGAGCCGCTCAAGAACGCGCTCGGCTTTTCGAAAGTACGCGTCGCGTACACGGCGGGCGAGGCGATCGGCCCCGATCTTTTTTCCTTTTACCGTTCGATCGGCATGAACCTGAAGCAAGCGTACGGGCAGACCGAGGCGTTCATTCTCGTGGCGGCGCAGGCTGACAACCAAGTCAGGGCCGACACAGTCGGGGCGCTGATGCCGCGCGTCGAACTCCGCATCGCGGAGGATGGCGAGGTGCAATACCAGAGCCCCGGTCAATTCCTTGGCTACTTTAAGGACGCCGAAAAGACCACCGAGGCGATGACGCCGGACGGCTACATCAAGACCGGCGATGCCGGATTCCTCGACCAGTCCGGCCATCTGCACATCATCGACCGGTCGAAAGATGTCGGCCGGCTGCGCAACGGCGCGCTGTTCGCGCCGAAATACGTCGAGAACAAGCTCAAGTTCTTTCCCAATATCCGCGAGGCCGTGGCATTCGGCGACGGCCGCGATTTCGTCACGTGCTTCATCAATATCGATATGACCGCGGTCAGCGATTGGGCCGAACGCAACGATGTGACCTATGGCTCCTATCAGGAGTTGGCGGGACATGATCGCGTCATGGCGCTGCTCGCCGATCATGTACGCGCCGTCAACAACGATCTCGCGGCCGAGCCGACAACGGCCGGCGCGCAAATTCGGCGCTTTCTTGTTCTGCACAAGGAACTCGACGCCGACGACGGCGAGCTGACGCGCACGCAGAAGGTTCGCCGCCGCTTTATCGCCGAACGTTACTCGCGATTGGTGGATGCGCTTTACAGCGATATCGATGCGGTCGATACCGCGACCGACGTCGTGTTCGACGACGGGCGTACGGGCACCATCGCGGCGCGCGTCAAGATTTGCGATCTGGCGCCGGCAGGCGCGACAAGCGAACTGGTCGACGCATGATGGAGACGGCCGCCGGAGACACCTTGCTGGCGGTCGAGGGCATATCGCTCCAATTCGGCGGCGTCACGGCCTTGAACGACGTCTCGTTCGACATCAAGCGCGGCGAGATCCGCGCCATCATCGGCCCGAACGGCGCCGGCAAGACGTCGATGCTCAACGTCATCAACGGGTTTTATCATCCGCAGCGCGGGGCCATCCGCTTTCGCGGCCGCGATTTCAGCCGCATGCATCCCGGCTTTGCGGCGCGCAACGGCATCGCGCGGACGTTTCAGAACGTCGCGCTGTTCCGCGGCATGACGACGCTCGACAATCTGATGACGGGGCGCGCGCTCAAGATGCGCCGCGGCTTTTTCTGGCAATTGTTGAGGTACGGTCCCGCGATGGACGAAGAAATCGCGCATCGCCGCGTGGTCGAGGACATTATCGATTTTCTCGAGATCGAGGCGATCCGGCGCGTTCCGGTCGGGCGCTTGCCCTATGGGTTGCAGAAGCGCGTCGAGCTTGGCCGCGCCTTGGCGATGGAGCCCGAATCTGCTGCTGCTCGACGAGCCGATGACCGGCATGAACCTCGAGGAGAAAGAGGATATGTGCCGGTACATTCTCGAGGTGAACGCGCAGTTCGGCACCACCATCGCGCTGATCGAGCATGACATGGGCGTGGTGATGGATTTGTCGAGCCGCGTCGTGGTGCTCGATTACGGGCGCAAGATCGCCGACGACGTGCCGGCGGTCGTGAAGCAGGACCCCGCGGTCATCGCCGCTTATCTCGGCGTCGCCGCCTGAGCCGATGCATTCGCTCTATCTCATCTTCGTTGATCCGTTCGTGCAAATGGGCATGGCGCCCGATCTGTTGGCGCAGACGCTGTGGGAAGGATTGGTGTCGGGCGTGCTCTACGCGTTGATCGCGTTGGGTTTCGTGCTGATCTACAAGGCGTCGGGCGTGTTCAATTTCGCTCAGGGCATCATGGTCGTGTTCGCCGCGCTGACGCTCGTCGGCCTCTACGCGCTGGGCGTGCCGGCCCTGTTGGCGCTGGCGTTGACGGCGCTGGTCATGTTCGTGTTGGCGGTCGCGGTCGAACGGCTGGTGCTGCGGCCGTTGGTCAATCGGCCCGACATCATCCTGTTCATGGCCACCTTCGGGCTGACTTATTTCCTGATCGGTCTCGGCGAGCTGGTATTCGGCGGCGAGACCAAGCAGATGATCACCAGCCAGCTCTATCTGCCCAGCGGGGCCTACGATCTGGCGATCTTGGGCGGACACGTCATGCTGCAAAAGCTCGACATCGCGGCCGCGGTGATCGCATCGGTGATGGTGGCGACCCTCGCCTTCGTATTTCAGTACACGCGCATCGGCCGGGCGTTGCGCGCGGTCGCCGATTCGCATCGTGCCGCGCTCGCGGTCGGCATTTCGCTGAACCAAATCTGGGTGATCGTCTGGTTCGCCGCCGGGATCGTCGCGCTCGCCACCGGCATCATGTGGGGAGCCCGTTCCGAAGTATCGTTCTCGCTCGAGGTTGTGGCGCTGAAGGCGCTTCCGGTGCTGATTCTCGGCGGCTTCACCTCGGTGCCCGGCGCCATTGTCGGCGGCGTGATCATCGGTCTCAGCGAAAAGCTCTTCGAGCTTTATTGGGGACCGCTGATGGGTGGCGGCACCGAGGTGTGGTTCGCCTACGTCATCGCGCTGATCGTGCTGTTGTTCCGACCGCACGGCCTGTTCGGCGACGTGATCATCGAGCGGATTTGACATGTTTTACCGCGAGGTCGGCCAGTACCGAACCACCTACCGCGCCGACACGGCGATCTTTCCGATCCTCCAGGATCGCATTGGTATCCTGATCATTCTCGCCGTGGCGGTTATCGCGATTCCGGCGCTGGGCAATTCGTTCCTGCTCGATGTCGTCGCGACCCCTTTCCTCATCTACGCACTGGCGAGCATCGGCCTCAACCTCCTCACAGGCTATACCGGCTTGCTGTCGCTCGGCACCGGCGGCTTCATGGGGATCGGTGCGTATACCTGCTACAAGCTCACCACGTGGTTTCCCGGCGTCGACATCGTCGTGTGGATCCTGGCCGGCGGATTGACGGCCGCGGCGGTCGGCGCGCTCTTCGGCGTGCCGAGCTTGCGCATCAAGGGCTTTTATCTGTTGGTCGCGACCCTGGCGGCGCAGTTCTTCCTGCAATGGGCGTTTGAGCGTGTGCCGTGGCTCTACAACAATAACATCTCCGGCGACATCGAAGTGCCGGAGCGGACGCTGCTCGGTCTGCCGATCACCGGACCGACGGCGACACCCGCGACCCGTTACGAGGTGACGCTGTGCATTGTCGTGGCGCTCACCTGGCTCGCGTCGAATCTCGTCCATGGTCGGATCGGACGGTCGTGGATGGCGGTTCGGGACATGGATATCGCTGCGGAATTGATCGGCATCCGGTTGCTACCGACTAAGCTCCTGTCGTTCGCGGTTTCGTCCTATGTCTGCGGCGTGGCTGGCGCTATGCTGGTGTTCCTCTGGTACGGCAGCGCGGAATCGTCGGTATTCGGGATCGATCTTTCCTTCACCATCTTGTTCATGGTGATTATCGGTGGGCTGGGGAGCATCCTCGGGAGTTTTCTGGGGGCCGCCTTGATCCACATCCTCCCGATTGTGCTGCGCAGCGTGCTACCGGGGATCGGTCTCGCGCTGCGGCCGGCGACTATCGAACACCTCAACTTGATGATTGTCGGCACCCTGATTATTCTCTTTCTTGTTGCCGAGCCGCTCGGTCTTGCCAGGCTGTGGCTAACGACAAAACAAAAGCTGCGGGTCTGGCCCTTTCCCTATTAGGCGCCGCGGCAACCAACTGGGAGGTACATCATGTCGATTAAATGGACTTCGATCGCGGCTGCTGCCGCGCTTCTCATGGGTACGATTTTACCGGCCGCGGCAGCGGACGATATTTTCGTGCCGCTGTTTACCTATCGGACGGGGCCGTATTCCGGCGGGGGCATTCCCATCGCCAATGGCATGCATGACTACCTGAACATGCTTAACGCCCGCGACGGCGGTATCGGCGGCGTTAAGCTTAATGTCCAGGAATGTGAGACCGGTTACAACACCCAGAAGGGCATCGAATGCTACGAGGCGGTGAAGGGCAAGGACCCCACCGTGATCAATCCGTTCTCGACCGGAATCACCGAGGCGCTGATCCCGAAAGCGGCGGTCGACAAGATTCCAATTCTGTCGATGGCCTATGGTCTGTCGGCCGCGGCGTTGGGCGATACGTTCCCCTGGATCTTCAATCCGCCCGACACGTATTGGGACGGTCTCTCCGTTTTGGTGAAGCAAATTGCGGCGCGTGAAGGCGGCTTCGATAAGCTCAAGGGCGTCGTCATCGGCTACATCTATCTCGATGCACCCTACGGCAAGGAACCGATCCCGCTGCTCCAGCAACTGGCTGAAAAATATGGCTTCATGCCGAAGCTCTATCCAGTCGCTGGCAGCCGAGATGCAGAACCAATCGACGCAATGGCTCGGCGTCCGCCGCGACCATCCCAAATACATGATCATGTGGGGTTGGGGCGCGATGCAGCCGACGGCCGTAAAAGAAGCCGCCAAGATCGCCTACCCAATGAACAATTTCTATGCCAATTGGTGGAATGGCGACGAGGATTTGCGCGGACCCGGCACGGCCGGTAAGGGCTTTCATAATCTGAATTGGCATGCGGTCGGCGCCAATTTCGCGGCGCTGCAAGACATCAAGAAGTACGTCATCGACAAGGGCATGAGCCAGACCCCGGCGGACGAGTTCGGTGACGAATTCTACGATCGCGGCGTCTATAACTCGGTGCTGATCGCGGAAGCGATCCGCAATGCCCAGAAGCTCAGCGGCAAGAAGGTCGTGGTCGGGATCGACGTGCGTCGTGGCCTCGAAAACCTCGACCTGTCGGCGGTTCGGTGGAAGGCGCTTGGCTTCGAGGGCTTCGCCAACCCGCTGTCGTTGTCCTGCGCCGATCATAACGGCCACGGCGATCTGTTCGTGCAGGAATGGGACGGCACCAAATGGGTGAAGGCGTCGGGCGAGGTCAGCCCGATGAGCGATGTCGTCGATCCTCTGCTGCAGGCCGCGGCCAAGCAGTATGTCGACAAGAACACCGGCTGGCCCAAGCGCACCGAGGCTTGCGACCACACCAGCTAAACGGAGCCGCTCGTAGCCCCCACCCGAAACGCTGACGCGTTTCTTCCCTCCCCGCTTGCGGGGGAGGGTTAGGGTGGGGGGCCGCCGCGACGTGGGATGTGATCTTGTATGGCAATCGCTGATGAAGCGGGCGGTCCAGAGTCGGTGACTTCAGCGGGGGCGCCGGTTCTCGTCGTCAATAATATCGAAGTCGTCTACGACCATGTCGATTCTGGTGCTGAAGGGCGTGTCGCTGTCGGTGCCGAAGGGCGGCATCGTCGCGTTGTTGGGGGCGAACGGCGCCGGCAAGACCACGACGTTGAAAGCGATTTCCAATCTTCTTCGCGCCGAGCGCGGCGACGTCACCAAGGGCTCGATCACGTTCGACGGCACGCGTGTCGACAAGCTGACGCCGAACGAGCTGGTGCGGCGGGGCTGTATCCAGGTGCTGGAGGGCCGCTTGTGCTTCGGCCATCTGACCATCGAGGAAAATTTGCTCACGGGCGCGTTTTCGCGCCGCGATGGCCATGCCGCGATAAGGCGCGACCTCGATCTGATCTACGAGAGTTTTCCGCCGCTCGCGCGACCGGCGCCATGCGCTGGCGGGCTACGCATCGGGCGGCGAACAGCAAATGTGCGCCATCGGCCGGGCGATGATGTCGCATCCGACGCATGGTGCTTCTCGACGAGCCGTCGATGGGCCTCGCGCCGCAGGTGGTGCAAGAGATTTTCGAGATCGTCAGCAATCTCAACCGCAGCCAGGGCGTGTCGCTTCTTGCTGGCCGAACAGAACGCGCACTTGGCGCTCCAATACGCGCATCACGGCTACATCCTGGAGAACGGCCGCGTCGTCATGGACGGCAGCGCCGCCGGCTTGCGTGAAAACGCGGACGTGAAGGAATTCTATCTCGGCGTTTCCGAGCGCGGCCGCCGCTCGTTCCGCGACGTGAAAAGCTATCGCCGGCGCAAGCGGTGGCTGGCCTGACATGCAGCGAGCATTACGACGCCGCTGAAACCCGCGATCCGCGCGAGCGCGAGACGTCGCTGTTCTTCCGCTTGCCGCGCGTGATCGAGGCCGCGCTGAAGGCGCCGGGTTGGCGCGATCAGTTCGGCGCGATCGATGCCGCTTCGGTGACGAGCCGCGCCGCGCTGGCGACATTGCCGATCCTGCGCAAATCGGAATTGCCGGCGATGCAGAAAGCAGGCGCCGCCGTTCGCCGGCCTGACGCCAGCGCCGGCGTCGGAATTCGCGCATCTCTTCACCTCGCCCGGCCCGATCTATGAAGGCGAGATGCGCGACGCCGATCCTTGGCATAGCGCCCGCGCCCTGTTCGCGGCGGGCTTTCGGCCAGGCGACATCGTGCTCAATACCTTCGCCTATCATCTGACGCCGGGCGGCTTCATCACGGATTCGGGGGCCCGAGCCGTCGGCTGCGCGGTGATTCCCGCGGGTCCCGGCAATACCGAGCAGCAGCTCGACGTGATCGCGGCGTATCGGCCGAACGCCTATGCCGGCACGCCGGATTTCCTCAACATCCTGCTCGACGCCGCCGCGAAGGCCGGACGCGACGCTAGCTGCATCAAGAAAGCGACGGTCGGCGGCGCGGCCTTTCCGCGCTCGCTGCAGGAGAGCTTTGCCGCGCGCGGCATCGTCGCGTTCCAGACCTATGGCGTCGCCGAATTTGGCGTCATCGCCTACGAGACGCCGGCACGCGAGGGATTGGTGGTGAGCGAGGATTTGATCGTCGAGATCGTGCGGCCCGGCACCGGCGATCCGGTGCCCGAGGGCGAGGTCGGCGAAGTGGTGGTGACGTCGCTCGATCCGCGCCATCCGCTGATTCGCCTAGCGCTCGGCGACCTGTCGGCGGTGATGCCGGGCGTCAGCCCGTGCGGCCGTACTAACATGCGACTCAAAGGCTGGATGGGTCGGGCCGATCAGACCACGAAGATCAAGGGCATGTTCGTGCGTCCGGATCAGATTGCGGAGATTGGGCGCCGCCATCCACAGCTAAGCCGGCTGCGTCTCGTGGTAACACGCGAGAACGAGATCGACGCCATGACCCTCTGTGCCGAATGTGCTCAGCCGCAGGCGGCGCTGGGCGAGGCCGTGAGCCAGACCTTGCAGGCTGTGACCAAGCTTAAGGGTACGGTCGCGCTGGTGCCGTCCGGCTCATTGCCCAACGATGGCAAGGTGATCGCCGACGAACGGCCGGTGTGAGGTGCGGTTCCACCGAACGCGCCGGTGATTCCACTATGCCTGTATCCGTGCCGATTGGCGCCACTTACCGAAGGCATTGACGGGGATTGAAACAAGTCTCACATGAGACTATATTACGTCTCCTATGAGACTTAGAGGCGTCCGATGAATTCACTTTTGCAGGCGGCAAAATTCTTAGAAATCCCGGCTAAGGACAAACCTCTCGAGTCGGATGTCCAGTATCTGGACCTTCTCGATAAAGGGCTGCCGGTCAAAAGCATTTATCGCATCGCCGATGCCATCGCGCCGGAAGATAGGGAGTTTCGGTATCGGATCGTGCCAAAGGCGACGTTCGCTCGTATAAAACTTAAACGTCATCGCTTGAATAGATCACAGAGTGAACTCGTTACGCGCCTGGCCGAGGTGTGGACCGATGCGCTGCGGGTATGGAAAACAGAGGACGATGCACGTCGGTTTCTAAATAGAAACCATCCTTTGTTGGATAACAAGCGTCCTATGGATTTGGCGCTGCAAAGCGAAGTTGGCGCCCAATTGGTTCGAGACGTATTAGGACGCCTCGAATATGGAACCGCCGTGTGACCGCTCAGGTTCTTGATCGCGTCCTGACGTGTTATCGAATAGGCGATCCGGCGGGCCGGTATCCCATCTTCGATGCGACTGGTTCGACAATCAGCCCGGGTCGATGGAATACGGTCGCTTCTCCGGTTTTGTACACCAGCGAACACTATTCAACCGCAATGCTGGAAAAACTTGTCCAAGGGAGCGGCAGCATGCCGCCCAACCAGCATTTCATTAAGATCGCAATTCCCAACCGTGTTACCTACGAAGTTCTCAATACCGCGCATCTGCCGGATTGGTATCTGCAGAATTGTTCGGCCAGCAAACCTTATGGCGATGCGTGGCAGCAAAGCGGCAGGAGTTTATTGCTAATCGTCCCTAGCGTTGTCGCGCGCGAGGAGACCAACTTCCTGCTTAACCCGAGGCATCCGGAATTTGCCAAAGTGACCTGCGGGTTGGCTACACCGATTTGGTGGGACGCACGGCTGTTCACGCCGTAGCCAGAAAGCTTTCCACGACGAGTTTGTCCGAATGGGGTATAGGGCGGTTCCATCGTCGGCAAAATAGTTTCGCCGCTCTTGAAGAGGTGAATAAATTTAGCGTACGCCTAGATGTAGGCGCACGCGGATCGCCGGCACCAGCAAATAACCAGCATTTATCAGGAGAACAGGAGCCAGACAGTGGAAGGACGCACACCACATACAAAATTTCCGGAACGAACCCAATTTACGGGCCGATGATAAGCCGATGATAAAAGGAGACACGTCGTTCCCGCGAAAGCGGGAACCTAGCAAGCGTCCGCGAGCCATAAGAGTCTTATGTAGCGCCGACGCGCGGCGGTGGACCCCGGGTCAAGCCAAGCCCGGGGTGACGAATATCGTAGCTGAGCGCGAACTTTAAAGTTCCACGGCAGGCAGCGGCGCCTTGCCCAGAATCATGTCGGAGGCTTTTTCCGCGATCATGATGGTAGGCGCGTTGGTGTTGCCGCTGGGGACCAACGGCATGACCGACGCATCGACCACGCGCAGCCCTTCAAGCCCGTGGACGCGCAGTTCCGGATCGACCACGGAATGACCGTTGGTGCCCATGCTGCACGTGCCGACCGGATGGTGGCACACCTCCGCCATCTTGCGGATGTAGGCGTCGAGATCCTCGTCGGAGGTGACGTTGGAGCCAGGAATGACTTCGCGACGAGATCATGTCCGCCAACGGCTTCGTGTTGTAGACCTTGCGCAGCATGCGCATGCCGTCGCGCATTGCTTCGCGGTCCGCGCGCTCCTTTAAGAAATTGAGCGTCACCTTCGGCGGGTCGGTGGGATTGGCCGAGCGCAGCGTAACGTGGCCGCGGCTTTCCGGCCGCAGCAGGCACACCGAACCGCCGAGCCCGACTTTTTCAGCAGGGCGGATGCCCGGGAACCAGACTCTGGTGGTGAAGCTCACCGGCGCGAAGAACAGTTGCATGTTCGGCGTATCGAGCTCGGGCCGGGTGCGGACGAAGGCGTTGGCGGTGATGACCTGGTTGCCGAACGGGCCGCCGCGGGTGAACGCATACCGTACGCCTTGCGCCATCAGCCGGTCGAAGCGCAGTTGCTGGACGAAGGTGTCGGTGGTGTTCGCCTCGAACTGCATTGGCAGCGATCGGATGCTCGGACAGGTTCTTGCCGACGCCTTTCAGCTCGTGGACCGGCTTGATGCCGTGTTGCGCGATTTCGTCGGCATCGCCGATGCCCGACAGCATCAGCAGTTGCGGCGAGTTGTAGGAGCCGCCGGACAGGATCACCTCGCGCCGCGCCCAGGCCTTGAAGATGTTGCCTTGATGGGCGTACTCGATGCCGACGGCGCGGCCCTTCTCGACCAACACGCGGTGCGTCAACGCGTTGATCATGACGAAGAGGTTGGGCCGCTTCATCGCCGGATAGAGATAGGCGCGCGCCGCGCTCGACCGGCGGCCGTTGCCGACCGTCACGTCGAGCCGATTGAAGCCTTCGGGGTCGTCGGCGAAATCGTGGGTCAGCGGGATGCCGGAGTTGACCGCCGCCTGCATCATCGGCTCGTAGCTGTAATGCGTGACGTCGACCGGCGTGACTTGCAGCGGTCCGCCCGGCGCCATGCACCTTGCTTTCGCCGCGCCAGTTGTTTTCGGAGCGCTTGAAGTAGGGCAGGACCTGATCGTAGCTCCAGCCGTAATTGCCGAGCTGCCGCCAGGTGTCGTAGTCGCGCGGGTTGCCGCGGATATAGAGCAGGCCGTTGATGGTCGACGAGCCGCCCAGGACCTTGCCGCGCGGCAGCGCCACCTTGCGGCCGTCGAGATAGGGTTCGGGCTCGGTCTTGTACATCCAGTTGTACAGCGGTCCTTGCCAGATGGTACGCCAGGTCAGCGGCATGTGGACATAGGGATGCAGGTCGCGCCCGCCCGCTTCGAGCACCAGCACCTTCAAGCTGGGGTCGGCGGTGATGCGGTTGGCGAGCACGCAACCCGCGGAACCGGCGCCGACAATGATGTAGTCGTATTCCTGCATGGTTGTCCCTCCCAACTTTGGGCCAATTTATAGCGGAGATCGGCTGGCGAGAATATCCATCCATTCGCCGGCGCATTTCCCTTTGGCTGTGCCATCCTCTAATTTCGCCTGACGACGACAGTCGCCGCAGGAGATTCCATCATGATCGAAGCCATCAACCCGATCGACGGCAGCCGTATCGCCAGCTACGACGAGATGTCGCCCGATGCTGTGAAACGAGCCATCGCGGCAACGAACGAGCGGTTCCTATCCTGGCGTACCACGAGCTTCGCCCATCGCGCGGAGCGCATGCGCAAGGCGGGCAGATGCTGCGCGCCAACGCCAAGGAATACGGGCGGCTTGATGGCATTGGAGATGGGCAAGCCAATCAAGGACGGCATCGCCGAGGCCAACAAATCGGCCCTCGGTTGCGACTATTACGCCGACCATGCCGAGAAATTCCTGACGCCGGAAATCGTGCCGACCGACGCGAAGAAGAGCTACGTCGCGTTTCAGCCGCTGGGCGTGATCCTGGCGGTGATGCCGTGGAACTTCCCATTCTGGCAGGTCTTCCGCGCGGCAGCGCCGGCGCTGATGGCCGGCAACGCGATGGTCCTGAAGCATGCCTCGAACGTGCCGGGCTGCGCGCTGGCGATCGAGAAGGTCTTTGCCGAGGCCGGGTTTCCCGACGATCTGTTCCGCACGCTTGATGATCGGCTCGAAGGCGGTGGACGCCGTGATCGAGCATCCGCTGGTGCGCGGCGTGACGCTGACCGGCTCGACGGCGGCGGGCCGCGCTGTCGCCGCGAAGGCCGGGCACATGCTGAAAAAGACGGTGCTCGAGCTCGGCGGCAGCGACGCCTATGTCGTTCTCGACGACGCCGATATCGAGCAGGCGGCGCGCGATCTCGACCAAGGGGCGGCTCGTCAATTCCGGGCAGAGCTGCATCGCGGCCAAGCGCTTCATCGTCACCGGCAAGACCAAGGCGGGGTTCGAGGCCGCCTTCGTCAAGGCAGATGGGCGCGGTCAAGATGGGCGATCCGCTCGACGAGAGCAACGCAGGTCGGGCCGCAGGCGCGCCACGATCTGCGCGACGACCTCCATCGCCAGGTGCAGGAGAGCATCGCCAAGGGCGCCACATGCCTGCTCGGCGGCAACATCCCGAACAACAAGGGCGCGTTCTATCCGCCGACGGTGCTGACCGATGTAAAGCCGGGCATGCCGGCCTATGACGAGGAAATGTTCGGCCCGGTGGCGGCGATCATTCCGGTCGCCGACGAGGAAGCAGGCGATCGCGGTGGCGAACGACAGCGTCTTCGGCCTTGGCGGCGCGATCATCGCCAGCGACGTGGCGCGCGCCGAAAAGCTCGCGGTCGAGCGGATGGAGAGCGGTACGGTCTTCGTCAACGACGCGGTGCGATCCGATCCGCGCCTGCCGTTCGGCGGCATCAAGGAATTGGGCTACGGCCGCGAACTGTCCGGCTTTGGCATCCGCGAGTTCGTCAACATCAAGACGATCTTCATCGCCTAGCTCCTACTTCTTTTCCGCCGCACAGTGCGCCATATCGGCGCAGCCATGATCGAAACGCACGACCAGCGGCAGGAACGCCGACCGAAACCTCAAGCCGGGTCGGCAACATGGTGCCGTCGTCGCGAAAGATAATCTCGATCGGGCGCGGCGCATCCTCCGCGTCGCGGCTGCCGCGCTTCTTGAAGCCCGCGACGGCGGTCAGCTCCAGATGTACGTGGATGGACTTGTCCGCCGCGTTCGCGGAGACGACGGATACGGCGATATCGAAACGTCGGACATCGTCGAAAACGGGCAGGGTAAAACGGTCGCCCGGCTTGGCGCCATGCGCGACCAGATAGCGGCGGAGTGTCGCGAAGGCCGAGCACCGGGTCAATCACGTCGCGGCGGTACTCTTCCGGCAGGCACTGGTTTGCGGTTGGTGTCTTCGGCGGTGCGTTCGGCGATAACGTGTGCCGTCGCGTGCGACATAGGCGACGCGGACCCGCTGGCCATGGTGACCGGCGTAGATCGTAATCGACCGCGTAGCGGCTGGCCGCGCGGCACCATCGGCCTCGAACCGACCGGCAGATTCGACGCGCGCCCGAAAATGCAACAGCAGATGCGGCAGTCCGACCGTGTCCATCTCCAGCTCGTCATGGATAGGCCGCGGTGCCATCGTCGAATCTGTGCGACCAGATGCGCCGCCGGCAGCGACGCCCAGCTCGCCTCGTAATAGGCGATCAACGGGTCGCCGCGCGCCGCCGGGACCAGAGCCACCAGGGCGGCGACGACGTAGGCAATGAGCGCGCAGACGCTACTCCGCCGCGCGCGGCGGCGCTTGTCGAGGCGGCTGTCCGGGCGCCGGGGTCAGCATGTTCTCGCCCTGCCACGGCACCGCTTCCCGTGTCGACCAGGCGTTGATGTAAAGCTGCTTGAACAGCCACACGCCGTTGCGCTTCACGCAGACATCGTCGCGCGTCCCGATGCCGAACACGAAATTGGTCCGGTACTCGACATTGAACTGCAGGATCTGAAAGAAGCAACGAACCCGCGCCGTTTCCTCTCCCGCGTCGGCAGTCGGCGTCATGATGAAGTGATTGAAAAGATGCTGGCGCCCGTACCACCAATGTTGGCGGTTGTACCAAAGTTCTTCGAGATTCTTGCAGGATCGCGGCGTGGCCTTGCACCCGGCCTTGCCACAGATGATCGAAACACGCATCCTCGGCGAAAACCGACAGTGCCAGTTCGGCGTCGGCCAGGTCGATGCCCCAGGAATATTTCGCGCGAAGCTCCTGGATTTCGAGCCGGTCCTCGGCCGACAGCTTGCGTGGCGCCTCGCTCATGCGTGCACTCCCGCGCGGCCTTCCGCCTCGTGCATCGCGGTGACCGGATAGATGCCGGTCGCGAGCGCCGTCGCCGGGACCCACATGCCGTGGAAGGTCGAGCGCACCCGCGTCGGCAGGCGGATCAGCGCCACCGGCCCGGCCTCGATCTTCTGCGCGTCGAGCACCGCGAGGTCGTTGCGCATCTCCTTCAGCCGGTTGACCAGCACCAGGAGATAGCCGTCGCCCTCGGGCGAATCCGGCCGGCGCGGCGCGAAGCACGGCTCCTGGATGCCCGACGCCTCGCCGGGGCTCCACAGTTTCAGCTTGCCGGTGACGATGGTCGAGATGGCCGAGCTGGCTGCCCTGCGCGCGGTCCGGCCCGAAGCAGATCATGTAGCCGTGGCGATAGGCCCGGCCCTGATAGCGGTCGTCGGTGCGCGGCATTTCGCACGGCATCGGCGAGAGCTGCCTGGTCTCGTACCCGTCGCTGTTCGACGGCGAGGTCGAAGGTCATGCGCGACAGGAACGGCGGCACCGGCTCCGTTTCCTTGCCGTCCGGCGTCGGGAAGAACGGGAAGCAATTGCCCTGATAGAGGCAGAGATCGAGGTGGAGCTTCGAACCCTCCATCGTCGCGTTCATCATATGGCCGGCGCTGGTCGGTCGGCCCACGGAACCAGCGCACCTCGTCGGCGCGGCCGCGGCGCGGGAACACCGCGACCACCGTCTGCCGGTCGCCATGCCATTGATAGAACGGCCCGCCCTTCTTGATGACTTCGAGATCGGTCGCGAGCGGGAAGAACGGGATCACGACATGCGTCTCGGTGACGGCGAAATCGTGGACCATCGGCGCCCAGGGCGCGTTGAACCACATTTCGTGCGCGACCTTGCCATGCTTGTCGATGACGTAGAACGCGACGTCGGTGGTGGCGTCGCCCTTGGCCTGGTAGGAGAAGGTCAGCAGCTCGCCGGTCTCGAGATCGAGCTTGGGATGCGCGGTGAGGCTCACCGCCTTGACCGCGCCGTCATAGTCCCATTCGCGGATGGTCTCGAGCGTGTCGGGGTCGACCTCCCACGGCAGCGAATCCTCTTTGAGGATGAGCAGCTTGCCGCCGTGCCAGATGGCGTTGGTGTTGGCGGTGCCGCGGTTCTTGCCGGCGACGCTCGGCATCGTCGGTGTAGCGGTTGCGGTAGCGCCCGAACAGCGAGCGACGCGCCTTTTCCTGCAGCGTGAAGCGCTCGTTGCGGATGTAGCGGGTGCGGAAATCGACATGGCCGCTGGTCGAAGCGGAACATCGAGGCGATGCCCTCGCCGTCGATGAACACGCTGTCGCCCAGCATCGGCGGATATTGCGGATCGGGGCCGCAGCGATAGAGCGTGCCGTTCAGATCCTCCGGCACCTTGCCCTGCACCACTTCGAGGTCGCGCAGCTCGCTTTCGAGCCGCACCGGCGCGCCCCAGCCTTGATACACCGGCACGTCGGGAAAACGGATCGGCTCGGCCATAGTTCGCTCCTCCTCGCCTTGGCGGCGAGCCGAAAGACCGCGCGGCCGCGACCGTTATGTATCATATCCTCCGCCGTCTCGCGGCGTAAGCATTTTCGTGCGATGGTTGATTGGCTTAGGCAGCGGGATATGGCGGAAAACAGCGAGCGCAGGCTGGCGGCGGTGTTGGCCGCGGACGTGGTGGGGTATTCGCGTCTCGCCGGCGCCGACGAGGAGCGCACGCTGGCGCGGCTGCGCGCGCTGCGCGGCGACCTGATCGATCCCGCCATCGCGGCGCATCGAGGCCGCGTGGTGAAAGCGCGCCGGCGACGGCACCATCGTCGAGTTCCGCAGCGTCGTCGACGCGGTGCGCTGCGCCCTTGAAGTGCAGCAGGGCATGGTCGAGCGCAATCACGGCCTTGCCGCCCGAGCGGCAAATCCTGTTCCGCATCGGCATCCACAGCGGCGACGTGGTGGGCGAGGCCGACGGCGACGTGATGGGCGACGGGGTCAACATCGCGGCGCGGCTCGAAGGCATTTGCCGAGCCAGGCGGGATTGTGCTGTCCGAAGACGCGTATCGGCAGGTCCGCGACCGACTGCCGGCGCAATTCACGGACTTGGGCGAACGTGATTGAAGAACATCGCCCGGCCGATCCGGGTTTACGCAGTATCGCCAAATTTCAGTTCCCCTCCCGGCGAACGCCGAGGTCCATCGGGCCGACACCGCGACCTCGACCAAGCATGGCCCCGCCGACTTCCGCAGGGGTGGGGAAAAAGGGCGGAGACGGAACAGAAAAAAGAAGCGGCGCCGCGGCTTTCCATCGTGGTGCTGCCCTTCGCCAATATCGGCGGCGACCCGGAGCAGGAGTATTTCGTCGATGGCGTGACGGAATCGCTGACGACGGACCTCAGCCGAATTTCCGGTTCGCTTTGTGATCGCGCGGAACACCGCCTTCACCTACAAGGGAAGGCCGGTCGATGTGAAGCAGATCGGCCGTGAGCTGAACGTCCGCTATGTCCTCGAAGGCTGCGTGCAGCGCGGCGGTAACCGGCTCCGCGTCAATGTCCAGCTTATCGACACCGAGAGCGGCGACGCATCTTTGGGCCGAGCGGTTCGACAAGCCGGTCGCCGACCTGTTCGACATGCAGGACGAGATCGTCGGACGCCTCGCGCGTGCGCTCCAGATCGGACTCATTAATGACGAGGCCGAGCGCGGCTCGCGCGACCGCCCTCCGATGGCGACGCCATGGATCTATATTTCAAGGCGGGGCTGGGCCGTTATCAACCGGCAACTCACGAATGAGAATCAACATCGCTGGACGCGATTTATTCGAACAGCGCGCTCGACTCGATCCCGACCATGACGACGCCCTCGCCGGCCTCGCGTACATCTTGCATGCGTGAATTTCGCCACGGCAGGACGATTCGCGGGGCGATTACGAATGCCAAGACAATCAGGCTTCGCCGACGAGCGATCGCCCTGAACCCGAATCAACGTTTGGCTTACATCGCCATAGGGCTATCTCCTTCGTGACCGTCGTCGCTTGCGCAAGGCTGGTCGACGGTCGAAACCGGCGTTGCGGTACGATCCGAAATCTGGCAAACGCCCGACTTTTCTTCGTGCGCGTCAATGCCAATATTGGCTTGGCCGCGGCGAAGAAACGCAATCGCCGATCACCGCCATGCCATCGATTAAGTCTCCCCGCGGAAGTCGATCATAGGCGCTTGGTACGCACAGATCGGCGGCAACGAATTGAGCCTCGCGCCATTAGAAGCGGCTATAGCGAGATGAACGCAGGGCGCTCGATCTCTCGGTTATCGCGGCTACTTTCGCCCACCTGCCCATTTGGCCGGCTGCGCATGCCCTTCTCGGCAACGCGCGTTGCGGCAAGAGAAGCGCTGGCCGACGCCCGCAATATCAATCCACGACCGACAATGAAATCCGGCTCTTCACCCACAGTCCCGACACGCCCAATTTCTTCGACGGTTTGCGCAAGGCCGGGATGCCGGAGGGATGACGGCGCGGCCCTGCCGCGTATAGTCCCGCGGGGTCATCGGACAAGGATCAAGCCATGAAAGCGGCAGTAGTGACGCAGGGCGGCGCGGCGCCGGCCTATGGCGAGTTCGAGGAACCGGCGGCGCGGGAAGGCGAGGTCGTCGTCACCGTGCGCGCCTCGGCGCTGAGCAATATCACGCGCGGCCAAGCCCAAGGCACGCATTACAGCAGCGAGAGCGGCGCTGGCGCGTTCGTGCCCGGCTTCGACGGCGCCGGCGCGCTCGCGGACGGCACGCGCATCTATTTCGTGTCGCCGCGCAAGCCGTTCGGCGCGATGGCGGAGCGCGCGGCGGTCCGCCGCGCCTTCTGCGTGCCGCTGCCCGACGGCGTCGACGACGTGACCGCCGCGGCGATCGGCAATCCCGGCATGTCGTCCTGGGCGGCGCTGACCGAGCGCGCCAAATTCGTCGCCGGCGAATCCGTTCTGGTCAACGGCGCGACCGGCACGTCGGGCAAGCTCGCGGTGCGGATCGCGAAATATCTCGGCGCCGCCAAGGTGATCGTCGACCGGGCGCAACCCCGCCGTGCTGAGGAAGTTGCCCGCGCTCGGCGCCGACAGCGTCATCAGCCTCGAAGACACGCCGGAAAATCTCGTGGCTCAGCTTCCGTGACGCCATCCGCGCGAACAGACGTCTCGGTCGTGCTCGATTATCTCTGGGGACCGCCGGCGGAGCGCATCATCGCCGCGATCGCGGGCGACGGCGGCGACGCGGGCCACGCGGATCCGCTATGTCGAGATCGGCGGCATCGCCGGGCGCGACATCACGCTGCCATCGGCGGCGCTGCGCAGCTCCGGCCTCGAAATCCTCGGCAGTGGCTTGGGCAGCGTGCCGTTCGATCGACTGTTCGGGTGCGTCGGCGCGCTGATGCAGGCGGTGGTTCCGGCAGGTCTGGCCATTGCGACCGAGACCGCGCCGTTGAGCGACATTGCCGCCGCATGGATCCGTAACACTGGCGCCAACCGCCTCGTCTTCACGATCTGACCTAGGCCTCACACCTCGGCCGCCGTTTCCACGATCCGCGCCAATTTGCGCCACTGATCGGCCGGGTCCATCACGTTCGGGCTGAGCCCGCCGAAGCCGCATTGCGGACTGAGCGCGAGTTGATCGAGCGGCAGGTGGCGCGCGGCCTCATCGATGCGCAGCTTCAGTGTGTCCTTGCTCTCGGTCTCGGCATCCTTAGTAGTGACGATGCCGAGCACCGCGATCTTGTCCTTGGGCACAAAGCGCAGCGGGGTGAAATCGCCGGCGCGCTCGGTGTCGTATTCGAGCAACAGTCTTTGGTGCTTGAGGCCGGTGAAGAGTTGTTCGGCGATGGCGTCGTATTTGCCCTCGCGATGCCACTGGCCAACGATCTTGCCGGTCTTGGGGTCGCGCGTGCGCGGATTGCCGCGGCAGACATGCAGGCCGAACACGACGTCGTCGAAGCCCGCGATCACCGCGTTGTCGGCCGCGATCGACCGCGCGAGATTGACGTCGGGGTCTTCGCCGCGCGCGGTCATGCGGTCGCGCGACACTTGATCGACATAAGCGGTGTAGCCGGGCGCATCGATCTGGATGTAGCGGCAGCCGGCCGCTACCAGCGCCGCGATCATTGCACGCTCGATGGCGACGACATCGGCAAGAAATTCCGCCATGCCGTCGGGATAGATGGCCCGCGAATTCTGCCAATCGAAGCGCTGCACGATGCGGTCGGGTCCGAGCAGCGTCACCTTCACCGGGGTTGCCGCGTTGGCGGCGGCGAAACGATATTCCTCGAGCGGCACGTTGCGGACGAGCTTGAGTCGCGATTTCACCGGGCGACGGGTGAAGATCGCGGGGCCGGCGGCGAAAATATTCTGCTCGGCGCGGACATTCGCTTTGCCGGCATGGACGTTGCGTTGGAGATCGTATTGCGCGCCCGCCGGCACGTCGAAGCCGCTGACGGCGCTGGCGAAGCTTTCCTGGAAATTGGTGCGGCGCAGCTCGCCGTCAGTGAGGATCGGAAAACCGATCCGCTCCTCTGCGCGCAGCATGGCGATCACGGTTTCGTCTTGCGCCCTCTGCCAGGTCGCCGCGTCGAGTTTGCCCGCGGCGAAGCCCTGGAACGCCTTGAAATATTCCTTCGGCGCGGCCAACCCGCCGATTTGATCGACGCGGAGTTGAAGCAGGTCGGACGCCGTCAATACTGTACCCGTTGGGTGCCGCCGCCATCGACCATGATGTTGCTGCCGGTGACGAAGCTGGCGCGCGGCGAGACGATGAACGCGGCCACGCTGCCGACCTCGTCGGGCCGGCCCATGCGGCCCATCGGGTTGCGCGCCAGCGCCGCCTCGTAAGCCTTCGGGTTGTCGCGTCGCGTGCGCGCATGGACCCCGTCCTCGACGTAGATCGTACCGGGCGACACGACGTTGGCGCGGATGTTCTTCGGCGCGTAATGCACCGCGAGCGACTTCATGAACGGCAGCAACATCGCCTTCATCGACGGGTAGGGACGCGGATGGCTAGCCGCCGGCTCGACCGCGCCGACGCTGCCGATCGCGAGGATGGAGCCGCCCCCGGCCTTTTCGATGTGCGGCAGCGCAGTCTGCACGCCCATCACGGTGCCGAGCATGTCGGTCTCGAAGCTCTGGCGCCAGCTCGCCTCGTCCGAGCCGCGGCCGAAGGCGCTGACGTTCGAGACATAGATGTCGAGTCCGCCGAGCGCCGACGCGGCGTCGTCGACGAACTTGATCAGCGCCTTGGTGTCGGCGACGTCGAACGCGCGGCCCCAGGCTTTCACGCCTTTCGCCGACAGCGCCTTTACCGCCGCCTCGACCTGTTCGGCGTTGCGTGCGCAGATCGCGACGTTGCAGCCTTCGTCCGCCAACGTGTCGGCGATGGCGCGGCCGATGCCGCGCGTGGCGCCCGTGACGATCGCCTTCTTGCCCTTGAGTTGTAGGTCCATTCGTTCCTCCCGCGTTAGATCGCGCGCGGCGCCACCGACAGGCCGCGCACCTTGTGTTTCTCGATGAGCCGCGCGACCAAGCCCGACGCTTTCGCTTCCTCCACGAAATCCTTGAGCCACGCCGCTCCGGCCGCGTTCTTTTTCGGCGTGCCGATCGCCTGCTGCACCGTCATGAAATTACCGGGGAGCACCCGTGACCCCGGTAGCTTCTCGACGTCGGTCAGAAGCCGGGGCCGCAAGCCGGCCAGCGCTTCGAGCTTGTCGCGCGCGAACGTGTCGAAGGATCCGTCCACCCCCTCGGTACGCACCAGGGTCGCCCGCTTGATGTTCCGCTCAAGCCATAGGCCAAAGGCGGCGCGACCCGCGGTTGCGATGCGTACGCCGGGCGCATCGACATCGGCGAGGCTCTCGAGCTTCGATGCCGCCGGCACGAGATAGGTCGCCTCGATCTCGCAATAGGCGGCGGTGAACGCGATTTCGGCGGCCCGTTGCGGCTCGGCGCCGATATTGCCGATGTCCCAGACATTGCTCGGCGCCGCGTCGGCGAGCTCACCCGGCGTTTTGAAGGTCACGTATGTCACCGGCACGCCGAGACGCCGCGCCACTTCGGCCGCCATGTCGGGCGAAACGCCTTCGGGATCGCCCGACGCGCTCTTGCCGGTGACGAGCAGGTAATTCGAGAGATTGATGCCCGCGCGCAACGCGCCCATGGGCGCGAGCTCGGCGATGACGTTGTTCGGTGCCATTTCTTATCTGCTCCCTCTATCGATTGCCGGACTGTAACGCCTGGCCGCCAGCCGGTCATCGCCATTTCATGTATGGCGCGAATGCGTTAGCCTCCCCGTCACGCTAAACGGAGGGGACATGATCTACCGGATTTTCGGCGCCGCTATCGTTCTGATGGCCGCAGTCTCGACGGCCGCTTTCGCGCTAACGATTTCCGATGACGCAAAGAAAGCCGAGGCGTTGGCCGCCAGCGGCAAATACGTGGAGGCGATTGACGCGCTCGATGACGCGGCCGACATGGTTTGGGAGAAATCGCCGCTGGTTTGCCGCCGTGTTTTGTGGGTGGCCGAGCGGGCGCCGCGCTTCGGCGAATACAATCCGCGCGAAAGCGATGTTTTCAAATCGGGCGAGGACATGCTGGCGTATGCCGAACCGATGGGCTTCGGCTGGCGCAAATCCGGCGAGATTTGGCGCCCCGATCTGACGGCCGACTTCATCGTCCGCGACAAGGCCGGCAAGCAACTGTTCCGCAAGGACGATTTCGGCAAGTTTACCGGCGGTAGCCGCGCCCGCAATCGCGCGTTCGACGTGAACTTGACCTACAGCGTAAAGGCGCCGCCGGGCGAATATATCGCCGAGACTCATTTTCGCGACAAGGCGACGGGCAAGGACGGCTCGTGCTCCCTGCCGTTCCAGATCGAGTAGCGTTATTCCGAGCGACGGAACAGGAACGTCAGTAAGAACAAGAGCAGCCGCGGGTTCAAGATCCTGAAGGCGCGGCGCGCTTCCTCGGGTTTAAGACGCGCCGTCATGGGCATGGTGCCGTAGATTTTGCCCTTGATCAGCAGCACATTTCCGTCGCGGTCGAGCGACGAAATATCCATCAGCTCGGCCTTGTCGCTGGTGAATAATTTCATCGTGCCCAGAGGCGCTTCGAGGCGAGCGCCGCGCCTTCGGCAAGGGCGCCGAGCTTCTTGAACGCGATGTCGGGATCGATCTTGCCGACGCCGGCGAAAGTGCCGAAGCCGCAATCGACGCCGGCCAGTACGCGTTCGCGGCCGACGATGCCCGCGAATTGCTCGATGCGCTGCGCCACCAGTTCCGGGTGTTCGACATAGTTGCTGCAGCTGTCGATCACGCCGGGGATCAGCACCTTGTCTTCCGATATGCGCATCTTGTGCTCGCGCCACACCGCCCATTCATGCGCATGGCGTGGATTGGCGGCCTCGAACGAAATCGCCTGCGGTTTGGCCTTGAGCACGATCGACAGGATTTTCGCCACGTCGATATCGTGGTCGTGGGGGCCTTCGTAATTGCCCCAGCACAGATGGATCCGCATCCGGTCGGACGGGATGTTGCGCACGGCGTGGTTCAGCACCTCGACTTGCTGCGCGGCGCGGGTTAGGAACTCGGCTTCGGTCAAATCCTGAAAGCCGGTGTGGCGGGACATGGCGAGGTCCGGGCTGTCGAGCTGAAGCACGATGCGGGCGTTGGCGATGGTCTCGTATTCCTCCTGCATCGCGGCACCGACCGCCTCGATATAGGCGAGATGGGTCGGATAGTATTTGTTGGGCTGGAACGACGAGATAACGCCGGGCGAGGCCGCGGTCATGAAGGCGTCGACCGGCTTTGCCGCGTCGATCGCCACGCGAAAATTCGCCACATCCTTCCGTGCCGCCTCATGATCCGTCACGGCGATCGCGCCGGTGCAGAACATGCGCACGAGGCTCGGCGTGCCGACCATCAACGCCATGCGGCGACGGAACTCGGGGTAAGGCGCGATGTCGAGATTGGGCTTCGCCGTGTTGGCGCCGGAAAAGCCCGTTAGCCGTTCGTGGATATAAGTCGAATAGCCGACCTTGCCGGTCTCGCCGTCGCTGACGATGTCGATCCCGGTTGCGACCTGGCGCTTCACGATGGCGACCGTCTCGTTGCGGACCGTGCGGTCGAGTGCCGCGCGGTCGTAGTCTTCGCCACGATCTTTCTTCACCAATAGCGCCGACAATTCCGCCGAGCGCGGCAAGCTGCCGACGTGGGTGGTGAGGATGCGGTCGGTGCTGAGTTTCAATGCTGCCTCCTACGTCGTCACGGCCAGCTTTAGGCGGGCCATCCGCGAAGCCGGTTCCTTCGTGGATGCCTCGGCGAAGCCGGGGCATGACGAGTTGTCTTATGTGCGGTTTAGAACAGCGCCAGGGTGCGGACTTCGATGCTCTGGCGCGGCGCGGAGTCTGGCGTGCTGGTCGGGTCCTGGAACGAGGTATGCGCGGCCCATTGCGGCGCGCTCGGCTCGGAATCGCAGAGACGGAACGCCAGCGCCTCGCTGGGCCGCATGCGCGGCGCGTAATACCAGCGATGCGCCGGACTGTGCGCGAGGTTCCAACCGGCGGGATTCTTCACGCCCGGCCTGGCTGTTGCCGCCGATCGGCCCGTAGATCAAGTCAGCGCGCGAGACGCTGCTCGAATCGCACACCGCCAGCGGCGCGCTTTCCACCGTGACCAGCGGCCGCCAGACATTGATCTGCATGACTCGGCGGTCGGCGTAGTAGGCCGCCTCGTCCGGCGGCAGCATCCGCTCGACCACGGCGCGCGTCGTCGGCAGGTCGTAATCGATATGGGCGTTGTGGACGGATTTATGCGCCGCCGCCGGCGCGTCCTTGCCGTTGTGTCGCAGCAGGTGGCCGAATATCACGACCTTCGCGCAACCGGTCAGGTCGCGGATCAATTCCTTGATCTCGGGGAAATAGACGTCCTCGACCTGCTTCGGCTCCCAGAAATTCGTCACGCGCGACGGCCGCTCCACCAGCACGAAGCCGGTGGTGTCGAGTGATAGCGATTTCGCGATCGGCCGCATGTCGCGGATCGCGACCTGATACGGCAGTAGCTTCAGTGTCGACTTATGACGCTCGGCGTCGTTCATCGCGCCGATCGGCGCCTGCCGGTCGATGTAATTGATGATGGTTTCGATCGCGGGCAGCGTCCGCGTCAGATCCTCGTAGCCCGGCACCGTGTCCTCCCTGAACGCTATCCGAGCAGCGACGTCACCATGGCAAGCAATGCGTCGGCCCGGAACGGCTTTTCCAAGACCGCATCCGCGCCGAGCGCCACGGCCTTGTCAAGACCATCGCCGCCCGACATGGCCACGATTTTCGCCGTGGCGCCGCCTTGACGCAATTCCGCGACCGTTTCGCCGCCCGGTTTGTCCGGCATGATCAAGTCGGCGAGCACCAAAGCGGGCGACCGTTGGCGATAAAGTGCGATTCCGGCGTCGCCGCTGGCCGCCTCAATCACTTCGTGTCCTTGGCTGGCGAGAATGCGCCTTATGGTGAAGCGCACCATGTCTTGATCGTCGATAACGAGAATTAGCGCCATGCGATCCTCTCGAAACGCGAGGGATATTACGTAGGTTTCGCGTTCCGGCAAACCTGGACAGTGCATGGCTAAGTCGCGCATCTTGCGGGCGATGGCACTAACGCGGGTCGAGCTGGCTGTGGTGGGCGGCGGCCTCAACGGGCTGACGCTGGGCATTGCCTGCGCCGCGGCCGGGCTCGAGGTCGCGGTGATCGACCGGGACGACCCGGCGACCATGCTGGCCGATCGGTTCGACGGCCGTACCAGCGCCATTTCCTACGGTTCGATGCGGGTGCTCGACGGGATCGGCGTATGGCCGCCGGTCGCCGGCAAGGCCGAGGCGATCCGCGAAATACGCGTCGCCGACAATTCGGCGCCGCTTTTCCTGCATTACGATCATCGCGAGATCGGCGACGAACCGCTGGGCTGGATCGTCGAGAACCGCGACCTCCGCCGCGCGCTGCATACGCGGGCTGGCACGTTGCCGAATTTGCGGCTGATCGCGCCGATGGCGGTGGATGGCCGCGTCGACGGCACACTGACCCTTGCCAATGGCGACACGGTTCGGGCCGAACTGATCGCCGCCGCCGACGGCAAGAACTCGCCGCTGCGCGAGGCGGCGGGCATCCGCTCCGTCAAATGGTCCTATCCCCAAATCGGCATCGTCGCGACCGTGCGCCATGCGCAAGCCGCATCGCGGCGTCGCGGTGGAGCATTTCCTTCCGGCAGGCCCGTTCGCAATTCTGCCGATGACCGACAGCCGTTCCTCGATCGTATGGACCGAGCGCGCCGAACTCGCGCCCAAACTCCTGGCGCTCGACGATGCCGCGTTTCATGGCGAGCTGGCCTCCCGGTTCGGCGATTTCCTGGGCGCGATCGCGGTCGAGGGACCGCGTTGGTCCTATCCGCTGTCGTTCCTGCACGCCGCGACCTATGTCGCGGACCGCCTGGTGCTGGTCGGCGAGGCGGCGCACGTCATTCATCCGATCGCGGGGCAGGGGCTGAACATGGGCATCCGCGACACGGCGGCGCTAGCGGAATGTCTGATCGACGGCCGGCGCGTCGGTCTCGATCTTGCCGATGCGGAGGTGCTGGCGCGTTATGAGCGCTGGCGCCGCTTCGACAATGTCGTGCTGGCGGCGGTCACCGATGGGCTGAACCGGTTGTTCTCCAACAGCGTCCCACCGGTTAAGTTGGCGCGGGATCTTGGCCTAGCCGCGGTCGGGCAGGTGCCACTGCTCAAGCACTTCTTCATGCGCCACGCCATGGGGATGGTCGGCGATCTGCCGCGATTGGTGCGAGGCGAGCAACTCTAGCGGCGCAGAACGACTACTATCGACTCAACCCCGCCTTCGCCATGGCCTCGACATAGCGCTTCCACCGCACCGGCTGCTCCATGCCGAGCTCGTGGAGATAGGACCAGGTGAAAAGCCCGGTGTCGTGGCCATCGTCGAACACGATGCGCACGGCGTAATTGCCGACCGGCTCGAGACGCAAAATCCCGACATCCTTCGCGCCGGCCACAAGCTGGCGCTGATCGGGCGAATGGCCCTGCACCTCGGCGGACGGGCTTTCGACGCGGAGCAACTCCGCCGGCAGACGGAACGTCTTGCCGTTGTCGAATTCGATTTCGAGAATTTTTTCCGCCCGCTTGAGGCGGATTTCCGTCGGTCTCACGGGGCAGGTTTGCCCTTGAGCCGCGCCTGCTCGGCGTCGTCGAGACGCCGCGCCTCGTCCACCAGCATGATCGGGATGCCGTCCCGGATCGGATAGGCGAGGCCGGCTTCGACGCTGATCAATTCCTGCTTGTCACGGTCGTAACGCAGCGTCGTCTTGGTCAACGGACACACCAGGATCTCCAGTAGCTTGGGATCGATGTCGGCCATGCGTCGCCTCAATTCACCTGCGTCGGCGGGCCCGACGTTGGCCCTCACCGCCATTTCGATCAAGCCGATCAGCAATTCGGCACGCGCCTTGGTGTCGGCGGCTTCGAGCAGCGCCTGCTTTTCCTGCGGCGCGAACGGCGCCAGCATCGACACGGTGGTGACAAGCCGATCGTCCATCAACGCCTCGAGCGCGCGCCAATCGGGATTGACACCGAGCTGGTGGAAATAGGGCTTTAGCGCCGCGATCAATTTGTCGCGGTCGACGAATTGCGGCACCGCGTCGAGATCGGCGTGATAATGCGACCAATCGGCGACGGCCGACGCGATACGGATGGTTCTCGTGTGTCTCAGACGCGATGGTGAAACGCGCGACGCCTTTCAACTCGACGAGATAGCGTCCGTCGCCAGTCTCGGCGAACGACACGATGCGGCCGGCGCAGCCGACGCGATGCAGTTCGGGCTCGCCCTCGATCACGCCCGCACCGTGCGACTGGTCGCTGCGGCTGCATCATGCCGACAAGCCGCAACGGCGCCGCGAGCGCGTCGCGGATCATGGCGAGATAGCGCGATTCGAAAATGTTGAGCGGCAGACGCCCGCGCGGCAACAGCAACACCCCACCCAGCGGGAACATCGGAATCCGTTCGGGCAATTCCTCGGCACGGGGCTCGAACGGCGCCTTGCTCATGGTCGGGTCATGAGAACAGGATCGAAGAAAGGCGCTTGCGCGCGTCCACGGTCAGCGGATCGGTGTGGCCCATCGCCTCGAAGAATTTGACGAGCTGCTTGCGCGCCGCCTGTTCGTTCCATTCGCGTGCGCGCCGGACAATATCGAGCAGCTCGTCGACGGCCCGCTCGCGTTCGCCCGCCGCGAACAGCGCGACCGCGAGATCGAGCCGCGCCTGATGATCCTGCGGATCGGCCTTGAGCCGTGCCTCCAACTCGCCGGTGGCGCCTTGCGCTTTCTGCCCGGCTTCGGCCAGTTCGAGGGCTGCGCGCGCCGCCTGAATCTCGGCATGGCTCGCCGCGGCAGGTGGCAAGTCGGCGAGATGCGCCTTCGCGATGTCGAGGTCCTTGCGCGCGATGGCGCTGCGCGTCAGGCCGGCGATGGCGTCGGCATTGTCCGGTTCGTGCTCGAGGATCTGGTTCGTAGATATCGTCGGCCTGCGCCTGATCGCCCGCGGCGATGGCTTCCTTCGCCATCGCCAGCGCTTCTTCGATCGGCGACGGACCGGCCGCGCCGCCCGCTAGCTTGCCGACGAATTGCTTGACCTGACTGTCGGGCAACGCGCCGACAAAACCGTCGACCGGGCGTCCGCCCTTGAAGGCGTAGACCGCGGGGATCGACTGGATGCGCATCTGCGCCGCCAGTTCCTGGTTCTCGTCGACGTTGATCTTGACCAGCTTGACCGCGCCGCGCGCGTCCTTCACCGCCTTTTCCAGGGCCGGCCCGAGCTGTTTGCACGGCCCACACCACGGCGCCCAGAAGTCCACGATCACCGCCTGGTCCTTCGAGCCGTCGATGACGTCGGCCATAAAGGTCGCGGTCGAGCCGTTTTTAATTAAATCGGCGGCCGGCGGTCCACCGGCATTGCCGAGAATTGCATCTACCATTGAGCGTCCCCTGATACCCGCCTAGAAAATGGCGGCAACCGCCCCGAGTTGCAAGCGGGCAACGATATATACGCTATTTGCCCCGCGGCTTGCGCGGTCAGCGCTTGGAGCCCGTCGCTGCCTTGGTTGCCGGTCAAGCCCGGCAATGACGCCAATGACACTGGCGCGCGCGCAGCTATGCGGGGCGGCGTCCGGGGCGATTTCGATCTCCTCGGCGATGCCCAAGAAATGGTCGGCGGCGGCGCGGCGCTTCGCGAACAGCGCGTCGAGGTCGCCGGCGGCGAGCCGGGTGATGGCAGCCTGGTCCGCGATAAAGTTCCTCGATCAGGCTTTCGGCGGCGCGTTGTTGCCACAGGCCGGAACCGACAAGAGCTCGCAGCTTCGCCACCATGCGGTCGAGACCGCAGCGCGGCGCCGACGGCGAAGAATCGGTTGCCGGCCGCGACCGGATCGGGGCCAAGCTCGACGATGGCGAGCGCTGGATCGAGCAGGTCGAGCCGCGCCACGCTCGCGGCCAGCGGCTCCGGCACGCCCTTGGCGCACAGCGCATCGCGCGCTTTTCCGAACGCGGCGAAGGCGTCCGGCGGGACGATCTCGCCAAGCTGTGCCGCGAGCGCTGCCACGCCCGGCCGATAGCGCGCGATGTCGGTGGCGACGTCGAGCTGCGCCGCGTCGCCGCAACAGCCAGCCGGTCGAAGCCCGCAGCAAGCCGCCGCCAATCGTGCAGCATGTCGGTCTGGGTCGCGGCGTCGATCTTGTTGTCGAGCGCGCGCACGCCGTCCCAAGTCGCGTCGAGATCGAATGCGCCCCGGGCGATGGCAAAGGCGCGCGCGACATCGCCGGCATCGCGGCCGCTTTCCGCCATCTGCTCATTGACGAAGGCGATGCCGCCGCGATTGACCAACTCGTTGGCGGCGACGGTGGCGACGATTTCGCGCCGCAACCGGTGCCGCCCCGACGCCGCTGCGGTAGTCGCGCACCAGGCTCGGCGGAAACGCCGCGAACAGCAAGGGCTCGACGCCATCACTGTCGGGGTAATCCGTCGCCATCACCGATCGACCAGCGCGTTCTTGGCGATGGACAACAGCACGCACAATTCCGGCCGCGTCAGATAGGCGCCCGACGTGGCGCGCGCCGTCACGGCTTCATCGTCGGGCAGGAATTCGACAGCGCGGTCCAGCTCCTTGCGGTGCTCAAGATCGCGCATCAGCCGCACATCCGCCTCGAACCGCTCTCGTTTCGCCGTTTCGGCGAAGGTCAGCGCCTGGCCCTGGGCATCGTTGTCGGCAAGCACCAGCGCCGCGACCTCATCGGTTAGGCCGTGCAGGGCATGGTGCCGTCCTCGCGCGTCGAGGGTGCCGGCGCGCACCAGCAAGTCGAGCGCGATCTTGATATTGACCTCCCGGTCGGAGATGTCGACGCCGGCGGAATTGTCGATCGAATCCGTGTCGATGCGACCGCCCTCCAGCGCGTATTCGATGCGGCCAAGCTGGGTCACGCCGAGATTGGCGCCTTCGCCGATCACCGGCGCGCGCACGTCGCGGCCATCGACGCGGCAGGCATCGTTGGCGCGATCGCCGACCTCGGCGTGTCGCTCGCTGGACGATTTGACATAGGTGCCGATTCCGCCGAACCACAGCAGATCGACCGGCGCCGCCAGAATGGCGCGGATCAGCGCCGCTGGATCGAGCGCCCCCGCTTTGATACCCAAACGCTCGCGCACCTGCGGCGATAAAGGGATCGATTTCTGCGTGCGAGGATAGATGCCGCCGCCGGGCGAGAGCAGTTTCGGGTCGTAATCGGCCCAGCTCGAGCGCGGCAATTTGAACACGCGCTCGCGCTCACGATAGCTCGTCGCGGCGTCAGGATCGGGGTCGAGAAAAATGTGCCGGTGATCGAACGCCGCGACTAGCCTGATGTGGCGCGATTGCAGCATGCCGTTGCCGAACACGTCCCCCGACATATCGCCGACGCCGACGACGGTGAAATCGGCGGCCTGGATGTCGGTGCTGCGCTCCCGGAAATGCCGTTTCACCAACTCCCACGCGCCGCGCGCGGTGATGCCCATCTCCTTATGGTCGTAGCCTTCGGAGCCGCCCGAGGCGAACGCATCGCCAAGCCAGAAACCGCGCTCGATCGGCGATGCCGTTGGCGATGTCGGAGAACGTCGCCGTACCCTTGTCGGCGGCGACTACGAGATAGGGATCGTCGCCGTCATAGCGCACCACGTCCGGCGGCGTGCACGACCGCGTCGCCGACATAATTGTCGGTGATGTCGAGCATGCCGTCCAAGCAGCGTGCGGTAACAGCGCACCGCTTCGTCCTGGAGCTTGGCGCGGTCGGCCGGCGGCTGCTTGATGACGAAGCCGCCTTTAGATCCGGTCGGCACGATGACCGCGTTCTTCATCACCTGGGCCTTCATCAGCCCGAGTATTTCGGTACGGAAATCTTCGCGCCGGTCCGACCAGCGGATGCCGCCGCGCGCCACCAAGCCGGCGCGCATATGCACGCCTTCCATCCAAGGGCTCGAGACGAAAATCTCCACCAAAGGCCGCGGCAGCGGCAACAGGTCGAGCTCCGCGCTCGCGAGCTTCACCGAAATGTAGGGCCTGTTCTGGAAGAAATTGGTGCGCAGCGAATGGCGCACCAGCGACAGGAGGGCATGCAGGATGCGGTCGTCGTCAAGGCTCGTCACCTTGTCGAGATCGGTCTTCGATCTGCGCCGCGATCCGATCGCTCTCCGTCGTGCCGTCTGCGCGCGCGGGATCGAAGCGGTGACGAAACAGCACGACCAGCTTCGCGGCGATGGCGCCGTGGCGTGCCAGGGTCTGTTCGATATAGGCAAGGCTGAAACTGGTGCCGGTCTGACGCAGGAACCGCGCGTAAAGGCGCAATACCGCGACCTCGCGGCTGTCGAGGCCCGGCGGCGAGCAACAGCCGATTGAAGCCGTCATTTTCGGCGGCGCCGGACAGGATTGCGGCGAACGCCGCTTCGAGCCGCGTCGCGCTCGCGCGCGATATCGATCGGCCCCGCCAAACTATCGGCGGAGAAATTCTGGTACATCACCAGCCCGTCGGACAGCGCGATGCCGAACGGATTTTCCTCGGTAACGCGCAGGCCCAAATTCTCCAACTGAGGCAGGATGTCCGACAAGCGCCATCGGCGTGTCGCGGCCGAAGAGTTTGAAGGTCAGATGATGCGGCGATCCGTCCGCCTCCGGCGCGAAGGCAAGCGCGAACGGCGCGCCTGTCGTCGACCCGCTCCGCGAGCGCGATGTCGTCGAGCGCCGTCTGCGCCGAGAACCGGGCGCGGTAGCCCGCCGGGAAAGCGTGGCGATAGCGGGCGAATATCGCAGCGGCCGAGTCTTCGCCCTTCGCCGCGATCAGCGCCTCGCGCAGCCCATCCGACCAGTTGCGCGCTATCTCGACCAAACGCCGTTCGATCTCGGCGACGTCGATTTCGGCGTGCGGTTTCTGGTCCGGTTCGCAGGAAGAAGGTGACGCGGGCGAGCGGCTGGTCGTCGAGCGCGACATGGAATGTCTCCAGCCGCGCATCGAGCGCCGACGTCAGGATCGAAACGAAACGCTGGCGCAGTTCGGTTCGGTAACGGTCGCGCGGCACGAAGACAAAGCACGAGTAAAACCGGCCGAACGGATCGGGCCGGATGAACAATCCGACGCGCGGCCGCTCCGTCAGGTCGCGGACGCCGAGCGCCATGGTGAGGAGTTGATCCTCCTCGATCTGAAACAACTCGTCGCGGGGCAGGCTTTCGATGATATGCACCAGCGTGCGGCGGTCGTGCGAGCCGAGCGGCGCGCCGGAGCGGCGCAGTACGCCTTCCACCTTACCGGCCAAGAGCGGTACGGTCTGCGGGTTGACGCGGTGGGCATGCCAGGTAAACAGTCCGACGAAGAGTTGCAAACCGACCGGCTGACCGCGCTGGTCGAACAGCTTGACCGCGATCGCGTCCGTCGGCGCCGCCCGCACAATGCGGCTCCGCTCGGTTGAGCGCGACACTTCGATGATCCGCGGCGCCAGCAGGAAGGCGCGGGTGTAGGCCGGCAGGTCGACGAAGCGGCGCAGCCCCTCGAAGACGGAGCGCGATTCGTCGCGCAGAATGCCGCGCCCGCTGCCACGCACGATGTCGCCCTCTTGCGCCGCGAACCGATATTGGCGGCTGCCGAGAAACACGAAATAATCGTCGAGCAGCCAGGACAGGAAGCTCCGCGCCTCGGGCAACAGCTCGGGCGCGGCGGCGGGCGGATGCGCGGTCAGCCCCGCCTGTGCCGCGGCGACCGCACCGCGCATCGCGCCCCAATCCTCGACCGCGCTGCGCACGTCGGCCAGTACATCGTGCAGGGTCCGTTCCAGGGCGGCGCGTTCGGTCGCGTCGGTCGCCTGCTCGATCTCGAGCCGCATGATCGATTCACGGATGGCGCCGGCGGGCGTGTTGCCGGCCGGAGGGATGTCAACCAATGTACCACCCGCGTCGCGCCGCACCGTAAGGATGGGATGAATAGCGAGATGCAGCGTCAAGCCCGCGCCGGTCATTGCCATCGTCACCGAGTTCGAGAAGAAATGGCATGTCGTCGTTGACGATTTCGACGATGGTGCGTGCCGGTGGACTTGCCTCCCGGACGCGGAGATTGATCTGGCGGGGCACGCGGTTGGCCGCCAGGTCCCACAGCGATTGCGTCGCGTCCATCAGCGCTTCTTGGGTGCGCTCTGCGAGGTCGGCGGGCGCCATGTGGGCAAAGAGCAGTTCGGCGAATCGTGCAAAAACTTCGCCCCTGGCGCCGGCCGGAGCGTCCCGTCTCACATCGTCGGCGTCGGGCGGCATAATGCGATCCTCATCCCCAAGAGTGGGCCGACAAGGATTCGGCGGCAATTAAATTATGGGCTATTTTGGACCAAACGGAGAGAGGCAGATGAACAGTACGATCGACCTGGCCGGCAAGATCGCCATCGTCACCGGCGCCGCCAGCGGCATGGGCGCAGTGATGGCCGGCGCGCTGCTCGAGGCCGGAGCGCGCGTCGCCGGCGTCGATGTCGATGCGGCGGGCCTCGCGGCGAAGGGCGCGGAATGGTCGCGCCGCCACAACGAGAAGGTCTTTCTGGGCATTGCCGCCGATGTCAGCAACCTCGCCGATTGCCGCCGCGCCGTGACGCAAGCGGCGGAGCATTTCGGTGGCATCGACGTTCTGGTGAACAATGCCGGCGTCAGCATGAACCTGGCGGTGCCGAAAGGTACGACCGAGCGCGCGCGTTTCTGGGAAACGGTGCCGGAGGGCTGGCTGCGCGTTATCCAGATCAACGCGACCGGGGCCTATCTGATGGCGTATGAAGCGGCACCACGCATGATCGCGCGCAAATGGGGCCGCATCGTCAACGTCACCACGAGCTACGATACGATGATGGCGCCGGGCCTCAGCGCCTATGGCGGCGCCAAGGCGGCGCTCGAGGCAAACACGGCAGTGTGGGCGAAGGAGCTCGACGGCACGGGTGTCACCGCGAATGTGCTGGTGCCGGGCGGGCCGACCGACACCGCTTTCTTTCCACCCGACTTTCCGCGCGACAAGGTGAAGCTGCTCAATCCGGCGCTGATGGGCCCGCCGATCCAGTGGCTCGCCTCGAATCAGTCGGATGGCGTCACTGGCTTGCGCTTCATCGCGCGCGATTGGGACACGGGATTGCCGCCGAGCGAAGCCGCGGCGAAGGTGCGTGCGCCGGTAGCCTGGCCTTCGCTCGCCGCGCTGGCGGAATCGCAACGTACGTAGCAGGATGCGCCGATGGCGACCGATTATTGGCTGTCGAAGCTCATGTACGATTTGCAGGATCCGAAGCTACGCGAGGACTATCGCGCCGACCGCGCCGCCGTGCTGTCGCGTTATAAGCTGGAGCCGGCGGTGGTCCGCGCGCTCGAAACCCACGACATCAATGTGCTGGCGCCGCGCGTCAACGCTTACCTACTGCGCTTTTATTACCAATATAGCGGCGTGAAGGACCCCGAGTTCATCGAGGGCCTGCGGTCGCTGCCGAAGGATTACCTCCATGGCTGAGCTGGTTGGTATTTTCGCCGCGAGCCACGCGCCGCTGGTGGCGCGCGAATGGGATAATTTTGCGCCGCCGTTGCGCGCGCAAATAACCAGCGCTTACGATAAAGTCGGTACGCGGCTGCGCGCGCTCAAACCCGACGTGATCGTCGAGATCGCGACCGACCACTGGGTCAATTTCTTCCTAAACAATCTGCCGGCGGTATGTATCGGCATCGGGCCGGAGAATGAAGGCCCGCCCGAGCCGTTCATGCGCCGAGTCTATAAGAACCCGGTCATCGCCAATCACGTTGGATTGGCGAAGCACATCGCGGACGCGGCGTTCGCGGCGGATTTCGAGCCGGCACTGTCGCACCGCCTGACGCTCGATCATGGCTTCTGCATTCCGCTGTGGCGCGCCGGTCTCGATCCGCCGCCGCCGATCGTGCCGCTGCTGGTCAACGAGGTCGAGCTGCCGATGCTGAGCGTGCGGCGCTGCCTCGAATGGGGCCGACTGTTGCGCAACGCCATCGCGAGCTACCCGGAAAATCTGCGTGTCGTCATCCTGGCGAGCGGCGGCCTCAGCCATTCGATCGGTGAGCCGACCATGGGCGCCATCGAGATCGACTTCGACCACGAATCGATCGCGCTGTTCGACCGAGGCGCCGAGCAGCCGATGATCGACTATTTCGAGGCGAAGCTGCCGACCGTCGGCAATGGCGGCCACGAGGTGCGGAGCTGGTTCATCGCGCATGCCGCCGCCGGCAGCCGCGGCTTCGAACTGTTGGAATATCTCCCCGTGCCCGAGGTCTATGTCGGCTGCGGCTTCGCCGCGTGGCGAGTGGCGTAATGGAAACCCGCATCGACGAGATCGGCGACCGCATCTATCGCCTCTCGACCTTCGTGTCGACGCAGGGTGGGCCGAAGGGGATCACCTATTGCGAATACCTGATCGACGCCGACGAGCCGCTGTTGTTCCATTGCGGGCACCGCCAACGCTTTCCCCTCGGGTCGGCGGCGGTGGCGCGGGTCATGCCGGTCGACCGTCTCAGATGGATCAGCTACTCCCACGCCGAGGCCGACGAGGCCGGCGCGATCAACGAATGGCTCGGCGCGGCGCCGGGCGCGACCGCGTTTCACAGCCGCATCGGCTGCAACATCTGGCTCAACGATGCCGCCCTCCGATCGCCACGCGCAGTCAAGGACGGTGAGACCATAGACCTCGGCGGCAAGCGCGTACGGTGGATCGCGACGCCACATCTGCCGCATTGTTGGGACGCGGGCCTGCTCCACGAGGAGACGACGGGCACGCTGTTTTGCAGCGATCTGTTCGCGCAGCCGGGCGAGGCTGCGCTATTTTCCGACGGCGACATTCTCTCGCCGGCGATCGCATTCGAGGCCGGTGCGCATGCCACCAGCGTCGGCCCGTCGACCGGCAAGACGATCCGCAAGCTTGCTGAGCTAAAGCCGCGCCGCCTCGCGCTGATGCATGGCCCCGTTTATACCGGTGACGGCACGGCGGCGCTGAACGCGCTCGCCGATTATTTCGATACGCAACTCCGCGCCGCCATGTAGCTAAACCGCTCCGGAATTATCGCACCACCAGAACCGCGCGCGACCCTATTTGCCAGTGCCATCGGATTACCCACGACTTGCCACTTTCCTGCCGCAAATGGCCCCGTTGCCGCCGCAAAGCGCCCCTACCAGGGAGGTGCAGGCGCGGAGAGCGAGTTACGCCGCGTCGTCGCTAACGAAACGATAGAAGGGGATTCCTGATGAGCTATTTCGGTAAGACGGCGTCGGCATTGATCATCTCGGCCGCCATTTCGGCTCCGCTGGTCCTCAGCACACCAGCGTTCGCCCTAGGCGGCGGCGGACACGGCGGTCTCGGCGGCGCGGCCGCCGGTCTCGGCGCGGCCGCCGCTGGTTTGGGCGCGGCAAGCGCCGGACTTGGCGCGTCGGCTACCGCCGGATTGAATGCCAGCATCGCACCGGTTGGCACTTCCACCTCGACCGACGTCGATGTCGACGCCACTGGCACGGCAAGCGTGGCGTCGACCGACAATTCCGGCACCAGCAGCGACAAAAAAAGTGGCTCGTCGTCGAAGAATTCGTCCAAGTCCGCGAGCAACTCATCGCCCGGAAGCAATTCGTCGTCGGGGAATGGCACATCGGGCAAGAGCGCGTCGAAGGGCTCGGGCTCATCGAAGAAAGCGAGCAACACAAGCGGCTCGCCGGGTTATGTTTCGGCGGATGCGTCGGGCGCGGTCAACGCCAACGGCAACGCCTCCGCGCAGTAGCCTGTTCTGATTATCTGCATCGTCCATCCTCGCTTCCTAAGGAAACGAGGATGGCGGTGCCCAACTTACTCAGCCGCTTGCTTGAACCCGGCGTAATGCTCCGGCCCGTATAGCGGCAAATCCTGCCACTTCGCGGCCGCGCCGATCACATCGCTGAAGGCGCGGACATGCGCCAGCTCTGACGACATCGCCGCCGCGACCTTGTCGCCCACCGCCTTGTCGCGCGCGGCGTTCACCAGGAAGCGCCGGCCGCGCACGATCGGAATGTCGCTCGACGAAAGCTGTTCCTTTTCGCGCGCCGCCCAGATGCCTTGCGCCATCGCCACGGCGTAGTCTTCATGGCGCAGGATCGGGTAGCCGGAGAAGCTCTGGTTCGCCCGCATCCGCTCGCGGTTCTGGCCCCAACGATTGTCGATCGTGCCCATGTCCTCGGCCAGATTGTTCTGGTTGCGGCCGTCGTCGGGCGAGTTGCGCCGCACCAGCGGCGAGACCGGGTTGTAGAACAGGTCCCACTGGATCGAATGCTCGTCGTCCATCGGGATCGACATGGTACAAAGATGGCCGCTGTCGAGGCCACCCATCGACGGAATGAACGAGTACCACGGCGCGACGAATTCGCGGACGCGGACATAGAGGCCGCCTTCCTTGGAATTGCGTACCGCGCCTTCGCGATAGCCGCACGGTGTTTCGTCGAACTCGAACCGCGGTGCCAGGTCGAACTGGGTGCGTTGCAGGTCGCTGACCTGGCCGGGCAGGACCTGTACCCAGTCCTGATGCAGGATGCCGACATGGGCGCTGTCGAGTTGGCCCTCGAGCCCGTTGACCCAGTTGGCGTTGATGATGCCGATGCGCGAGCCGACATTCTCGGCCGGCAGGTTCATCCACGGGAAGTTCGGCAATGCCGCGGGCACGCCGCCGCCCATCCACACCCAGACCACGCCCGCCCGTTCGGCGGTGGGATAGTGCTTCGCCTTGACCCGCTTCTGGAACGCCTCGCGGCGCTCCACCGGTTCGGCGGGCACGTCGACGACGTTGCCGTCCACATCGATCTTCCAGCCATGGAAGATGCAGGTGAGGGCGCAATCGGCGTTGCGCGCCAACGTCAGCGACACGCCGCGGTGCGGGCAGCGCTCGTCCAGCACGCCGACGCGGCCGTCATGGCCTCGGAACGCGACCATGTCCTCGCCCAGGAGCCGCAGCTTCGTTGGGTCGCCGCCCGGCTCGAGCGCGTCGGTGCGCAGCGCCGGGACCCAGAATTTGCGCATGAAATCGCCCATCGGGGTGCCGGCGCCGACCTGGCTGATGAGTTGGTTGTCTTCCTTCGAGAGCATGGCGGGTTTCCTCTTACTTTTTCACGAGTTCGACGTCGTTTTCGGCTTCGTACATTTTGACGATTTCGGTGAAATCCGGATTGCCTTTGAGCGTGGCGCGCGCCTTGGCCCAGACGTCGGCGGTGTGCTGCATCACTTCCGCCTTCATGCCGACATCCTTGGCGAGGTCGGCGGCGAGGCCGACATCCTTCGCCATTAGCGCCAGCGCGAAGCCGGAGCCGAACTTGCGGTTCAGAACCTGGCCCGGATAAAGCCCCTGCGAGGTTCCGCTGTTGCCGGTCGAGGCGTTGATGATAGCGAGTAGATTGGCCGGATCGAGGCCGAACTTGGTGCCGGCGATCAGCCCTTCGGCGATGGCGATGAGGTTGGTGGCGCCGAGGTAATTGTTGATCGACTTCGCAGCATGGCCGGCGCCGAGCGGTCCGGCGCGGAACAATTTCTTGCCCATGGTCTCGATCAACGGCCACGCGCGCTGGATCGACGCCTCGTCGCCGCCGACCATGATCGCGAGGGTACCGGCGACCGCGCCGGTGACGCCGCCGGAGACCGGCGCGTCGATCAGGGCGAGGCCGCGCGCCGCGAGCTCCTTGCCGAGCTGGGCCGTGCCCGCCGCGCCGGCCGAACTCATGTCGACGATCAGCCCGCCTTTGGCGAGACCTTCGGCGATGCCGTTGGGTCCCAGCACCGCGTCGCGGACGTTCTGTCCCGTCGGCAGCATGGTGACGACGATGTCGGAACGCTTGCCGACCTCGGCGCTGTTGTCGGCAGCGTGGAAGCCGATTTCCTGCGCACGCTTCAGCAGCATCGCGCGGTCGATGTCGTATCCCGTGACGCTGTAACCGGCCTTCACGACATTGGTGACCATCGGCCCGCCCATATTGCCGAGGCCGACGAATCCGATGCGGGGCTTGGCGTCGCTCATTTCTTCACCTCAGGCGCGACGGCGGGCTGCGCGGCGGGCGGTTCGAGGCCGAGCTTTTGGAATTCCTCGACGATGGTGTTCCGTGCCGTGCCCGCGAGCGGCGCGCCGAGATAGGCGAGGGCATGGATGGCTAGCTCGAAGATTTTTTCCTTGGGCACGCCGTTATTGAGCGCGCCGCGAATATGGGTGCGGAGCTGGTCGGGGCGGTTGAGCGCGATCAGCATCGCGCAGGTAACGAGGCTGCGTTCGGCGCGGGTAAACACCTCGCGCTTCCAAATCTCGCCGAAGGTGAAGCCAACCAGCAATTCCTGATAGGGCCGGGTCAGCGGCGTGCTGTTGTCGAGCGCGCGCTGGGGGAATTCGATGCCGAAAATCTCTTTTTGAACCTTAAGGCCGTCCTTCAACGATTCCGCCGTCACGTCATTCCTCCCTCGATAGCGGGATGGAATCTAGCCGATCCGGCGCCGGTTGGCCAAATGCGAATGACGCCGGGGAGAACCCGGCGCCACGCACGGCTTGGACGGAGAACGGCGGAGCGGAAACGGACGGATGCTAAAAGATGCCCGGAACGAAACGGTGGCGCACTTTCTTCATGTAAGCCGCGTATTTGGGATCCTGTTTGAGCAGACCTTCCTCGACAAAGCTCTTGACCCCGAACAGCAGGATGCCGGCGCCCAGCACGATCGCGTTACGCAGCGACCAGCGTTCCATCATCGCGCCGACGATGCTGACGAACACCACGGCGTAGACCGGGTGGCGAATGTACTTATACATGCCGTGCGTCACGATCTCGCGTTGCGCCGGCACGAAACCGATATTGCGGCCGAGACTAATGCGCGCCCAAATAATGCCGGCGAGCGTGGTCAGCGTGATCATGGCCAGCAGCCATTCGGGCGCGATGCGCGTGCCATGGTCTTCGAGGCTGATGCCGATGAAGCCCCAATAGGTCGCGACGAAGGCCAGCGCCCAGAAAATCGGATTGGTCGTGACGCGCACCGGCGCATTGCGGAAGATCATGGTGCCGGCGAGCAGCAGGGTTTGGACCACATAGACGACGTCGGGGAGGTTCCAGCCGAAGCGCGAGAAATGATGCGCGATCGGGTAGATGAAGGGAAAAATGCCGGCGACCGCGAAGCCCTTGTCGACCAACGGATTGGTCAGGAACCGCGTGACGGCGCCCGTATTGGGCCGGATGTCGATGGTTTGGGTGGTCACGTCGCCTGCCTCTGAAGTGAGGGCGCAGCATCGCGGCCAAATCCTGCCAATTTATTAAAATCACGATCTAACCGCGCTTTTTCAGCCTGGGATCGTGCGTCCCTCGACTACTCGCCGGCTTCGCCGGGCTGCGTGCTCGGGATGAGGAACTTTTCTGTGCATAGCGACTACGAACCTGATCCTAAGCGCGCAGTTCGATCCGGAGGATCGGGCGAGCAGTCGAAGGACGCCGGGCATTCGTGCCGGTAGTTACGCCTGTTCGATCTCGACCAGCGTGCCTAGCATGTCCTTCGGGTGGACGAACAGCACCGGCTTGCCGTGCGCGCCGGTCTTGGGTTCGCCGTCGCCGAGGATGCGGGCGCCTTCGGCCTTGAGATGGTCGCGCGCGGCGATGATGTCGCCGACCTCGTAGCACAAATGGTGCATCCCGCCTTGCGGGTTGCGTTCGAGGAACGACGCAATCGGCGACTTGTCGCCCAGCGGCTCCAGCAGCTCGATCTTGGCGTTGTCCAGCATCACGAACACGGTGGTGACGCCGTGGTCGGGCAGTGGCACCGGCTCCGATACCGTGGCGCCGAGCCGCGCCTGGTAGAGCGCGGCCGCGGCGCGCACGTCGGGCACCGCGATCGCGACATGGTTAAGCTTGCCGATCATCCGCCGAGTATAGCGGGCCGCGGCCCACCCGTCGCCCAATCCAGCAGTTCCACGGTATGCACGACGGGCCGCGCGCCGAACTGCAACTGCGCGATGCAGCCGATATTGCCGGTGGCGACAATGTCCGCGCCGGTGGTGGCGATGTTGGCCAGCTTCCGCGCGCGCAGCAGGTCCGCGATTTCGTGTTGCAGCATGTTGTACGTGCCCGCTGAGCCGCAGCACAAATGCCCTTCGGGGACATCGCGTACGTCGAATCCCGCTTCGCGCAGCAACCCCATCGGCTGCGCGTGTATTTTCTGCGCGTGTTGCATTGAGCACGCGGAATGATAGGCCACCGTGATCTTTTCCGCTGGCGCCGCCGGCTTGATGCCCAGCATCGCCATCACTTCGGTCACGTCTTTCGCCAGAGCCGCGATCGTCGCCGCCTTTTCCGCATAGGCGGGATCGTTACGCAGCATGAAGCCGTAATCCTTTACGGTCGTGCCGCACCCCGAAGCGTTGACCACGATCGCGTCGAGTCCGTCGCCGTTCACGGCACGCATCCAAGCGTCGATATTGGCGCGTGCAAAGCCGAGCGAGTCCTTACCGAGATGATGCGACAGCGAGCCGCAACAGCCGCTGCCGTCGACGATGGCGACGTCGCTTCCGTGGCGCGTCAGGAGGCGGATAGTCGCGGCATTTATCTCGGGCGCGATCGTCTGTTGCACGCAGCCGGCCAACAGTGCGACGCGCATGCGTCGCTCGCCTTGCGCCGCGAAGAATTGCGGCCGCTCCAGCGCCGTCGGACGTGGCGGCTTCGGGGCCAGACGCAACATCGCGCCGAGCCGCCCGGGAAGGTACAGGCCGACGAGCTTAGCGAGGCGCGCCGCATGCAACGCCCAGCGGAACCGTGTCGGATGCGGCATGGTCCAATTGAGCAGGGCACGCACGGTGCGGTCCGCGAACGGCCGGCGATAATTCTGCTCGATGCGTTGCCGCATCGGATCGACCAGATGCATATAGTTCACGCCCGACGGGCACGTCGTCATGCAGGCGTAACAGGAGAGGCAGCGGTCGATATGGGTGACAAAATCGTCGCCGGGCGTCTCGTCCAGCTCCAAATTATTTTTCATCAGATAAATTCGGCCGCGCGGCCCATCGAGCTCATCGCCCAGGAGTACGTAGGTCGGGCAGGTCGCGGTGCAGAAACCACAATGCACGCACGCGCGGAGGATCGGATCCGCCGCCGCGACATCGGGATCGGCCAATTGCGCCAGGGTGAACAAGGTTTGCATTTCTCAGACGTCGCGGTACATGCGGCCGCGATTGAGGATGCGGGCGGGATCGAACGTGGTTTTGACCCGCGCGCTCAACGCGGCGAGCGCGGGCGGCAACGGCTGGAACACGGGAACCGCGTCGCGCATCGCGTCGGACGCCCGGAGCAGCGTGGCGTGGCCGTTATCGGCGGGCAGCGCCGCACGAATTGCCGCGGCACCGCCATCGGCGGCGCCGAGAATCGCAAGCCACACCAGCCCGCCGGCCCAATCATAGAAATGCTTGAACTCGAATGCATGCGACAGCGCCGCGACCAGCCGCGGCCCTTCGTTGGGGGCGACCGAGACGCGCCAGATCGCGTGCTCCGGCAAATCGCTGAACGGCTTGGCGTCGCGGATCGCGTGCCATCGTGTCAATGATGAGTTCCGATCGGCAATCGCGCACACGCCGAACGATTTTAGGGCGGCGGCGAGCGCTCTCGCATCGGGCCGCCACGGACGGCGCATGGCCTTCGAGGCGCAGCAGAGTGCGCATCGCCCGGCAGATGCGCGGCGCCGCTGACCTCGTAGGGCGCGGCCAGCGCGGCGGTCATCGCCGCCAGCGCTTCCGCGTCGCCCAGACCGGAAAGCAACAGCGTGCGTGTCTCTTCTGGCGCCGGCACGGTCTTGACGGTGACCTCGGTTGCCGCCGCCAGCGTGCCGAAGGAGCCGGCGATCAGCTTCGACAGATCGTAGCCGGTGACGTTCTTCACCACGCGGCCGCCGGACTTGAACTGTTCGCCGCGACCGCTGACGGCACGGAAGCCGAGGTGATGGTCGCGCGCCGCGCCATCCCGCAACCGTCGCGGGCCCGACAGATTGCAGGCGATGACGCCGCCCAGCGTGGGCGCGGCGTTACTGCCCCAGAGGTGACGCCAGTCCGGTGGCTCGAACGCGAGATGCTGGCGGGCCGCGGCGAGCGCCCGTTCGATCTCGCCGAGATCGGTCGCGGCGCCGGCGGTCAGCACCAGCTCTTCCGGTTCGTAGAGGCGGATGCCGGCGAAGGCGGACAGGTCGAGCGTGTGTGCGGCGTCGACCTTCCGGCCATAGCCCCGTTTCGAGCCGCCCGCGCTCAGCTCCAACGTCTCACCGCGCACCGAGCAGGTGGCGATCGCCTCACTCAGTTGCTGCTCGTCGGCGGGACGGAGATGGGTCACTCAAAACCTCGGCAGGTCGGGGAACGCCGTCTTGCCATGGTGTACATGCACCCGGCCGAGTTCGGCGCACCGTCGCAGTTGCGGAAACACTTTACCGGGATTGAGCAAGCCTTCGCTGTCGAAGGCGCATTTCAACCGCATCTGCTGATCGAGGTCGAGTTCGTTGAACATCGCCGGCATCAGGTCGCGCTTTTCGACGCCGACGCCGTGCTCGCCGGTGAGCACGCCGCCGACCGCGACGCATAGGCGCAAAATTTCCGCGCCCAGTTCCTCGGCACGCTCCAGCTCGCCTGGCTTGTTGGCGTCGTAGAGAATGAGCGGATGGAGATTGCCGTCGCCGGCATGAAACACGTTGGCGACGCGCAGGCCGATCCGCGCCGACAGTTCTGCGGTACGCGTCAGCACCTCCGGCAGTTTCTTGCGCGGAATGGTGCCGTCGACACAGTAATAGTCGGGCGAGATGCGGCCGATGGCGGGAAACGCGGCCTTGCGCCCCGCCCAGAACAGCAATCGTTCCTGCTCGTTGGTGCTGATGCGAACGGACGCGGCGCGATTGGCGCGCGCGATTGTCTCGACGCGCTCGATCAGGTGCGCGACTTCGGCGGGCGGACCGTCGAGCTCGACGATCAGCAGCGCGCCGGCGTCGCGCGGATAGCCGGCGGCGATGAAATCCTCGGCGGCGTTGATCGCGGGCGTGTCCATCATCTCCATGCCGCCGGGGATGATGCCGGCGCCGATGATCGCGGCGACGCATGTCGCCGGCATCCTCGCTCGACGGGAAGCCGATCAACAGCGCCCGCGCCGCCGTCGGCTTGGGCAGGATGCGCACCGTCACTTCCGTGACCACGCCGAGTAATCCTTCGGACCCGATGGTGACGCCGAGCAGATCGTAGCCGCCGGCATCGAGCTGTTTGCCGCCGAGCCGCACGGTCTCGCCCTCGATGGTGACCAGCTCGACACCCAGGACGTTGTTGGTGGTGAGGCCGTATTTGAGGCAATGCACGCCGCCCGAATTCTCCGCGACATTGCCGCCGATAGTGCAGGCGATCTGGCTTGACGGGTCGGGTGCATAGAAAAATCCGGCGGCGCTTACCGCGGTGGAGATGCCGAGATTGGTGACGCCGGGCTCGACCACGACGCAGCGATTGGCGAGGTCGATCTCCTTGATGCGGTTGAACTTCGCCATGCCGAGAAGGATGCCGTCGGCGAGCGGCAGCGCGCCGCCCGACAGCGACGTGCCGGCGCCGCGCGGCACCACCTTGATGCGATGCTCGAAGCAATAGCGTAGCACGGCCGCGACTTGGTCCGTGGTCTCGGGCAGTACGGCGAGGAGAGGCGGCTGGCGATAGGCTGTGAGGCCGTCGCTCTCGTAGGCACGGCGCTCGGTCTCGCCCTCGATCACTCGCGGCGGGCGGCACGATGCGGCGCAGATCGGCCGCGATGTCGCTGCGGCGGGCGACGGTCGCCTCATCGGGCGCCGGCATCAACATAGGTCAGCCTCCGCCGCTATCTTCGGGGTCGAATCGGTTTGTCACAACAAAAAACCAATTCCGTCATGCCCCGGCTTGGCCGGGGCATCCACGAATTTTGAACCATCAACGTATAAAGACACCAAGTTCTTTGTGTCTTGGTGCCCTGGTAGTTCGATTTAAGCTTTAGTCGTGGATGGCCCGCCTTCGCGGGCCACGACGCAACGAGCCTTAGCCCTGGCGGGCCTTGTAGCGCGGGTTCACTTTGTTGATGACATAGACCCGGCCCTTGCGGCGCACGATGCGGCAGTTCTTGTCGCGCTTCTTGAGCGATTTCAGGGAATTGGCGATCTTCATGACACGGGTTCCGGCAAAGAGGGGCGGACCATAAGGGCCGCGCCCGGCGAAGTCAATTCCGGTTCGGGCTGGCCACCACCCGTTCCTTGAGCTTGCCGCCGCCGGAATTGCGGCCGCTCGAGGAACTGTTTGATGTTGCGCGCGGCCTGGCGCAGGCGATGCCGGTTCTCGACGATCGCGATACGGACGTAATTCTCGCCGTGTTCGCCGAAACCGACGCCGGGCGACACCGCGACGTTCGCTTCTTCGAGCAGCAGCTTCGAGAATTCGAGGCTGCCGAGGCTGCGGAACCGTTCCGGCACCGGCGCCCACGCGAACATGGTCGCCGGCGGAACGGGAATGTCCCAGCCGGATTGGCGCAGTCCGTCGACCAGTACATCGCGGCGCAGGCGATAGCGCTCACGGATTTCGGCGATGCAATCCTGAGGCCCGTTGAGGGCCGCGGTTGCTGCCACCTGGATCGGGGTGAAGGCGCCGTAATCGAGATAGGACTTCACCCGCGCCAACGCCGCGATCAACCGCTTGTTGCCGACCGCAAAGCCGATGCGCCAGCCCGCCATGTTGTAGGTCTTCGACAGCGACGAGAACTCCACGGCGATGTCGCGCGCGCCCGGCACTTGCAGGATCGAGGGGGGCGGATTGCCGTCGAAATAAATCTCGGCATAGGCCACATCGGACAGGATGTAGATGCCGTGCTCGCGACAGAAGGCCACGACGTCGGCGTAGAAATCGAGCCCGACCACCTGCGCGGTCGGATTGGCGGGATAGTTCAGCACCACCGCAACCGGCTTAGGCGATGAATTGGTGACCGCCTTCTTCATCTCGGCGAGAAAATCGTTGTCTGGCCCGGCCGGGACATAGCGCACGGTCGCGCCGGCGATGATGAAGCCGAAGGCGTGGATCGGGTAGCACGGGCTCGGCACCAGCACGACGTCGCCCGGCGCGGTGATCGCCTGGGCTAGGTTGGCGAGCCCTTCCTTCGAGCCGAGCGTGACGATGATTTCGCTTTCGGGGTCGAGTTCGACGCCGAAACGGCGGCCGTAATAGCCGGCCTGCGCGCGGCGAAGCCCCGCGATGCCGCGCGACACCGAATAGCCATGCGCGCGCTGATTCTGCACCGCCTCGACCAGCTTATCGACGATGTGCCGCGGCGTCGCTCCGTCGGGGTTGCCCATGCCGAGATCGATCACGTCGCGGCCCGCCACGCGGGCCTTCGCCTTCAGAGCATTGACCTCGGCGAAAACATACGGCGGTAAGCGCTTGATTCGATAGAAATCTTCGGGCATGGCGTGTGCAGTCTTGAGGATGGTCAAATTTGCGCCAATGTAAACCTTCGGCCCCGGTAACGCGAGGGGGATGCGTTACGACTCGGGCGCCTGCTTCCTGAACACGCGCCTGAGCAAAAACGCCACCGCCAAGGCAGCCACTCCGATCAGCATCGGGACCAGCCACCCCGGACGGCCGCTGGCCGCGCGTTCGCCCGCCGCGCCGAACTCGACGAACGCGACTGTGCTGGGAATTTGCCCGAGGAACGAGCCGATGAGATAGGCGCCAAACGATACTTTGGTCAGGCCCAGCGCGTAATTGATGAAGCCGTGATTCATGATGGGCAACACGCGGATCAACGCCACCACTGTCCAGCCGCCACGCTCGGCACGGAGGAAATACGGACCGAGGCGCGGTAGTGCCTCAAGATCGAGCAGCCCGCTATTGATGTAGCGCGCGACCAGAAACCCGGCGGCGGAGCCAAGCACGCTGCCGACAGTCGCCCACAACAGGCCCCACCACAGACCGAACATCAGCCCCGCCGCCGCCGCGATCAGGGCGCGTGGGATGAACAACAGGCTCGTGACGATGTGCGCCGCGAGGAACAACACGGGCGCCGCCGTCGAGTGCGAGATCGCCGCCTCGATGCCGCTCGGCGACAGGGACGCACGATTGATCCAGGCGAGGGCGATGCCGACCACGATGGCGGCCAGAAGCAAGATCCGGCCGGCAAGCTTCAGCTTGGTTAGAGGCGAATTCTTTGGTTGTTCGATTTTTACCGTCATGGCCGGGCTTGACCCGGCCATCCAGAGCGGGTGACGGGCCGGTCGCCAGCTTTGGACCCCGGGGCCAAGCCCGGGGGTGACGAACAAAAAAAAGGTCGCAGCATGCCTAGTCCCGCACTACGGCCCGGCCGGGGCGGCGGTTGAGCCACATCACGCCACCGAGATCGACGATGCCGACCCACAGCCGGTCGAGCGTGCCGTAATTCGACGCGCCACGCTCGCGTGGCCGGTGATTGACCGGCACCGAGACGACGCGCCCGCCTTCACGCAGAACCAGCGCCGGCAAGAAACGGTGCTGGTGATCGAAGAACGGCAGGTCGAGATAGAGCGCGCGCGGAAACAGTTTCAGCCCGCAGCCGGTGTCCGGCGTATCGTCGCCGAGCAGTCGCGCGCGCACCTTGTTGGCGATCAGGGACGACCAGCGTTTCGCGGCGCTGTCGCGGCGCTTGGCGCGCTGACCGGCGATGAGGAGACGCGGCGCATCGGCGGCCGCGCGCGTCATATCCCAGAGGCGTGGAATGTCCGCGGGGTCGTTCTGGCCGTCGCCGTCGAGAGTCGCGATCCAGGCCGCGCTCGCCGCCTTGACACCGGTACGGATCGCCCCACTTTGCCCCGCTCGCGCGCGATGCTTGACGAGCCGCAGGGCCGCATTCCCGCGCTGGAGCTCCTCGACCGCCGCCACAGTGCCGTCGGAGGAACCGTCGTCGACATAGACGATCTCATAGGCGAAGCGCCCGTCGAGGGCGGCGCGGATCTCGCCGACCAGCGGCGCGATGTTGGCCGCCTCGTTACGGACGGGGATGACGACGGACAGTTCCAAAGTTGTCAGTTCTCAGTTATCAGTTCTCGGTTCACGGCCGGTGCAAGCCTACTGATAACTGAAAACTGACAACTGACAACTATAGGCCGCCATGGCTAAGTCGTCTCTCGTTACCGTCCGCACCACCGCGGCTTTGCGTCGCGCCGTGGCGCAATGGAAGAAGCGCGGCGATACGGTGGCGCTCGTACCGACGATGGGTGCGCTACACGCGGGTCACATGGCCCTGGTGGCGCGGGCGCGACGCCTGGCGAAGCGCACGGTGGTCAGCCTGTTCGTCAATCCGGCGCAGTTCGGGCCGCACGAGGACTTCGCCAAGTACCCGCGCGACGAGGCGGCCGACCGAGCCGAGCTGCGCGAAGCCGGCGTCGATCTGTTGTTCGCGCCCGAGGTCGGGGAAATCTATTCGCCCGGCTTCGCCACCGCCGTTACCGTCAGCGGCCTCGCCGACGTGCTTGACGGCGTCCACCGGCCGGGTCACTTCACCGGCGTCGCCACGGTGGTGGCGAAGCTCCTGATTGCGGCGCAGGCGGATTTTGCCTGCTTCGGCGAAAAGGATTATCAGCAGCTTCAGATCGTAAAGCGGATGACGGCCGACCTTGAGATTCCGACACGCATTGTCGGCGTGCCGACGGTGCGAGAGCGCGGCGGTTTGGCGCTGTCGTCGCGCAACGCGTATCTGACCCAGGACGAGCGCGCCTTGGCGCCGACGCTGCACCGCGTGCTGCTCGATACCGCCGAGCACATTCAGGACGGTACGAATATCGAGGACGCGATGGCGCGCGCTACCAGCGAGCTCACCATGTCGGGCTTCGACGGCGTCGACTACTTCGCCGCCGTCGACGCTGAGACGCTGGAGCCGCTCGACCGTCTCGACCGGCCGGGGCGGCTTCTGGTAGCGGTTCAGCTCGGTCGCGCGCGGTTGATCGACAACGAGCCGCTCAAGCCGACTTCGCGTGCGCTCGCGGCTGGTAGTGCCCGGCCTCGGTCCGGAACACGCCCGCGAGGCGGTTCCAGCCGTTGATGGCGATGATCGCCAACGTCAGGTCGACAATTTCCTTTTCGCTGAACTGTTCGCGGGTCTCGCGGTAAAGCGCCTCGGGTACCGGTGCGTCGGCGAGCTTCGTCACCGCTTCTGTCCAGGCCAGCGCCGCGCGCTCGCGCGGGGTGAAGAACGGCGCCTCTTCCCACGCCGACAACGCATAGAGCCGCTGCTCGGTCTCGCCGGCCGCGCGCGCGTCGATCGTGTGCATGTCGAGGCAGAAGGCGCAGTGATTGATCTGTGAGGCGCGGGTCTTCACCAGTTCGAGCAGGGCCGGCTCGATCGAGAGAGCTTGCGAGGCCTGCGACAGTCTGAGCATCGCCCGGTGGGCTTCCGGCGAGGCCGTGGCATAGTTCAACAGAGCGGTCATGGCGGTTCCTTTCACCGGACGTTTGGCGGAGTATAAAGGTCAAGCGCACATCATGTACGGGCAAATAGAATTTTCTCCTTCCACCTCCCCCTCGATGGGGGAGGTCGGGAGCAGCTTTGAGCTGCGAGCGGGTGGGGGTGAGCCCTCCATCTGCATCGGCATCACCCCCACCCGAAATGTCGCTCGGTGGCGCGCCATTTCTTCCCTCCCCCATCGAGGGGGAGGGATTTGTGGTCGATGATGCAAAATCGGCTGGCCCTCTTCCTCGACCGCGACGGCGTCATTGTCGCCGACGTCGAATTTCTGCACCGCATCGAAGACACCCGGTTCATGCTCGGTCTGTTTGAGCTGACGCGGGATTTCGCGGCGCGCGGCTACGCCGTGGTGATGGCGACCAATCAAAGCGGCATCGGGCGCGGTCTCTATGACGAGGCGACCTTCACCCGGCTTACCGACTGGATGCGGGCCGAGATTCGGAAGAACGGCGGTACGCTGGACGCCGTCTATTACGCGCCGACCCATCCGACCGAGGCGAAAGGCCATTTCCGGCGGAAATCCGACTGGCGCAAGCCGGGGCCGGGCATGTTCCGCCAGGCCGCGCATGATCTCGGTCTCGATCTTGCCGCATCGGTCAGCATCGGCAACGAGGCGCGCGACATCGACGCCAGCCGCAACGCCGGCATTCCCAATCTATTTCTGCTCGATCCGAAGTCCGCGGGCGTGGAGGCGCGGGGCGATTACCGCGTCGTACCGGCCCTGCTCGACGTTCGCACCATCATTCTGCGGGGAGGAACCATATGAGCGCCATCACGGCCGACGACGAAACCGCCAGCTTCGCCGCCGCCGAAGCGATCGCGGCGACGGTCCAACTCTATATCGACGCGGCGCGCGCGGGCGACGGCGCCGCGATGCGCAAACCGTTTCTCGACACCGCCCGCATCCAGGGCAGCTTCCGCGGCAAGCTCGTGGACTACACGCTCGACGCCTTCTGCGAGGCGGTGAGCAAAGGCGCAGCGGCGGAGGTGAAATCGCGTGTCGCCGCCATCGACATCGAAGGCACCGCCGCGTCGGCGCGCGTCGAATCCGAGAACTGGCGCGGCGTCCGCTACACGGATTTCTTCGTGCTGCTCCAGCGCGACGGTCAGTGGAAAATCGCCAGCAAAGTGTTCTTCGCCCACAGCCGGGCGTGACGGCCCGTCTTGCCATTCGTACGGCGCGGTGGTTCCTTCAGCCCATGCCGACCATCGGTTTCGATCTGATTGCGCTCGCGTGTCTGCTGCCGGCGGCGGCTGGTGCGCTGGCGCCGGGTCGATGCGCGTGACGGCTGGTTCTTCGCCGCGCTGGTGCTGGCCGCGGCAGGCCCGTTGCTCGATGTCGGGATGCAGTTTGCGGGGGCATGGCGCACGGGATTTGCCGCCTCGCTGTGGCTCACCATCGCGGTGACGATGATTTTGTTTTGGGGCCTGGTCGCGCTCGAAAAGCAGAGCTGGCGGTTGACGCCGATCCTCATGCCGGTCCTGTTTCTGCTCGGCCTGCTGGCGACGGTGTGGCAGCACGATCGCGGGCGACCGCTGGCCTCGACCGTGTCGGCGGGCTGGCTCGACGCGCATATCGTGTTCGCGATCTTGACTTACGGCCTCATCACACTGGCGGCGGTCGCCGGCGTCGCGGTGTTGGTGCAGGAGCAGGCGCTGAAATCCAAGCGGCGCGGCGGCGTCGCGCGGCGCTTGCCGCCGATCGCCGACGCCGAACGCACCGAAATCCGCTTGTTGATTGGCGCCGAGCTACTGCTGGCACTCAATCTGTTGAGCGGCGCCGGCGCCGAGTATCTGCTCCGAAACAGCGTGATGCCGCTTGACCACAAAATCGGATTTTCGCTCGCCGCTTTCGTCGTCCTTGGCGCGCTGTTGTTGCTGCGCTGGCAGACCGGTCTCCGCGGCCGTCGGGCGGCGCGCTGGGCGCTGCTCGCCTATCTGTTGCTCACGCTCGCCTATCCCGGCGTCAAATTCGTGACGGACGTATTGATGACCTGACTCCAGATCGGGTAGCGGCGGCAAGTGTGCGGTGCACAAACGAACCCCGCAGACACTGGAAACCGGTAATCTTTGCCTTAACAATCGAGTCTTGCGCGCCGCAACAAAAACGCTATCATGCATATTCGGTAGGCATAAACCTTGACTGCACAAATAATGAGCATTGCGGTCGGCCCTCTAACCTTGTCGGAGCCGGTGTTGCTGGCGCCGATGTCGGGTGTCACCGACTTGCCGTTCCGCCGGTTGGTGAAGCGCCATGGCGCGGGCCTGGTGATCTCCGAGATGATCGCCAGCGCGGCGATCATCCGCGAAAACCGCAAGACCCTACTGATGGCGTCGACCGAGCCGGACGAGCAGCCGATGGCGGTGCAGTTGGCGGGCTGCGAGCCGGAGGACCTATCGGAGGCGGCAAAACTCAACGAGGATCGCGGCGCCGCGATCATCGACATCAATTTCGGCTGTCCGGTGAAGAAGGTCGTGAACGGCCACGCCGGCTCGGCGCTGATGCGCGACGAGGTCAAGGCCGCGAAGCTGCTCGAGGCGACGGTGAAGGCCGTGCGTCTTCCCGTCACGCTGAAAATGCGCACGGGCTGGGACGACCGGAGCCGCAATGCGCCCGCGCTGGCCCGCATCGCCGAATCGTCCGGCATTCGTATGATCACGGTACATGGCCGCACGCGTTGCCAGTTCTACGACGGCAATGCCGACTGGGCGTTTATCCGCGAGGTGAAGGACGCCGTGCGGATTCCGGTGATCGTCAATGGCGACATTTGTTCGTTCGCGGATGCGCGCCGCGCGCTCGAATTGTCGGGCGCCGACGGCGTGATGATCGGCCGCGGCGCCTACGGTCGGCCGTGGTTTCCGCAACAAGTGGCGCGCCATCTCGCGGGCGGCGAACCGCCGCCCGATCCGCCGCTCGCGATGCAGCGCGAGATCGTGCTCGAGCATTACCGCGCCATGCTGTCGCATTACGGCGCGGGCGCCGGCGTGCGGATCGCGCGCAAGCATATCGGCTGGTACTCGAAGGGTCTGCCTGGCTCGGCCGAGTTCCGCCACGCGGTGAATCAGATGGGCGAGCCCGACCGCGTCATCGATGCGATTCGTGGCTTCTACGATCCCCTGATCGAGCAGCGTGAGGCCGCCTGAAATGGTGAAGAACGGTGTTGTGCGCAAACCGGAAGCTGTCGGCGCTGACATCGACTCGTCCGTGATCCTGGCCGTTCTGCCCGACCCGGTATTGGTGATCGATCCCGGCAACCGGCTGATCTACGCCAATGCCGCGGCGGAGCAGTTTTTCGAACTGTCGGCGCTAAATTTGCATGGGCTGGCGGCGAATGAACTGTTGCCGAAGGACAGTCCCGTGCTGGCCTTGATCGAATCGGTGCGCAAGACTGGCCACAGCGTTGCCGAATACGGCGTGCTGATCGAGACGCCGCGGCTCAAGTCGCATACCGTCACCATTCAGGCGACAGCCTTGGCCGAGGATCGCGCCGACGTCGTTGTGTTGCTGCAGCAACGCTCGATGGCCGACAAGATCGACCGTCAGCTTACCCATCGCAACGCCGCGCGCTCCGTCACGGCAATGGCGGCGATGCTGGCGCACGAGGTTAAGAACCCGCTCTCCGGCATCCGCGGTGCGGCGCAATTGCTCGAGGAGAATGCGTCGCAGCCCGACCGCGAACTGACCCATCTGATCTGCGACGAGGCCGATCGCATCTGCGCGCTGGTCGATCGCATGGAAGTGTTTTCGGACCGCCGCCCGATCGAGCGCGGCCCGGTCAATATCCACGAGGTGCTGGACCGGGCGAAGCTGCTTGCGCAGAATGGCTTCGCGCGACATGTCCGCTTCGTCGCCGATTACGATCCGTCGCTGCCGCCGGTTCACGGCAACCGCGACTTGCTGATCCAAACCTTCCTCAATCTCGTCAAGAACGCGGCGGAGGCGGTACCGAAGCAGGGCGGCGAGATCCATCTCGCGACCGCCTATCAGCAAGGCGTGCGGCTCGCCGTGCCCGGCAGCGACGAACGCGTCCATCTGCCGCTCGTGGTGTCGATCATCGACAACGGCGACGGCGTGCCGGAGGATCTGCGCGCGCATCTCTTCGACCCCTTCGTCACCACCAAGCACAACGGCACCGGCCTTGGCCTGGCGTTGGTCGCCAAGGTCGTCAACGACCATGGCGGCGTCATCGAATTCGACAGCCAGCCCCGCCGCACCGTGTTTCGCGTCTGCCTGCCGATGGCGGCGCGTCGCGTCTCGGGGGTCGCGGCGTGAGCGGCGAAACCATTCTCGTCGCCGATGACGATCGCGCCATCCGCACCGTGCTGACGCAAGCATTGGCCCGGCTCGGTTACGACGTGCGCACCACCGGAAACGCGGCGATGCTGTGGCGCTGGATCGCTGACGGCGACGGCGATCTGGTCATCACCGACGTGGTAATGCCCGATGAGAACGGTCTCGACCTGATCCCGCGAATCAAAAAGTTGCGCCCGGAGCTGCGCGTCATCGCGATGAGCGCGCAGAACACTTTGCTCACTGCGGTGAAGGCGACCGAACGCGGTGCGTTCGAATATCTGCCCAAGCCCTTCGATTTGCGCGAGCTGGTCAACGTCGTTCAGCGTGCGCTGACTGCGCCCGCCGCCGCGCCCGCGGTCAACGGCGAGGAGCCGGAAGAACAACTGCCGTTGATCGGCCGCTCCCCGGCGATGCAGGAGATTTACCGCGTCCTCGCGCGGCTGATGCAGACCGACCTGACCGTCATGATCGTCGGCGAAAGCGGCACCGGCAAGGAGCTCGTGGCAAAGGCGCTGCACGATTACGGCAAGCGCCGTAACGGTCCGTTCATCGCGGTCAATATGGCCGCGATCCCGCGCGAACTGATCGAGAGCGATTTGTTCGGACACGAGAAAGGCTCGTTCACCGGCGCGCATGCGCGCGGCGTCGGCAAGTTCGAACAGGCGCAAAGCGGCACGCTGTTCCTCGACGAGATCGGCGACATGCCGTTGGAAGCCCAGACCCGGCTCCTGCGCGTGCTCCAGACCGGCGAATACACCACGATCGGCGGTCGCGTGCCCATCCGCGCCGATGTCCGCGTCATCGCCGCGACGCATCGCGACCTGCGCCAGTTCATCCGCCAAGGGCTGTTCCGGGAGGATTTGTTCTATCGTCTCAACGTGGTGCCGATCCGGCTGCCGCCGCTGCGCGAGCGCACCGAAGATGTTCCGGCGCTGGCTCGGCATTTCTTCACGTTGGCGAATCGCGAAGGGCTACCGCTGAAGTCGCTCGACGCGGCGGCGATGGAGCGGCTCAAATCCTATCGCTGGCCCGGTAACGTCCGCGAGCTCGAGAATCTGGTTCGCCGCCTCGCCGCGCTTTATTCGCAGGAAGTGATCGGCCTCGACATCATCGAGGCAGAACTGGCCGAGACGGCGCCGAACGGCAACGGGGAGCCGGCCGCGGGCGAAGGACTTGGCGGCGCGGCGGAGCGCCATCTCAAGGATTATTTCGCCGCGCATAAGGGCGGCTTGCCGCCGGCCGGACTTTATGACCGCGTGCTGCGCGAGATCGAGCGGCCGCTGATCCAGCTTACCCTCGGCGCGACGCGCGGCAATCAGCTCAAGGCCGCTCAGCTTCTCGGCCTCAACCGCAACACACTCCGCAAGAAAATCCGCGAGTTGGACATCGATATCGCCCGCGGCCTAAAATAGCCGCGTGAGGGAATTCACCGCTCAAGGCGATCGTGCGTCCTTCGACTGCTCGCCCGATCCGGACGGACCGGGCCGTGTGCTCAGGATGAGGAAAAACTTTACCTCGTCCCGAGCGCGGAGCGCCGCGGCAGCGGTGCGAGCGGTCGAGGGACGCACCACGCGGTTCGCGGTATTATGACCGCCGGGGTCGCCGCCGAACGCTCGGGCGCTTGGGCGCGTTTCCTCGCATGGGCGAGACGCGTCAATCTTTGGTACAAATTGGCGGTCGTGCTCGCGATCGCCGTGGTGGCGTCCGCGGTCGGAACGTACAGCGCGGTGCTCGGCATTCCGCCATTCGGCAACCGCGCGACCATCAATCAGCTTTTCCTGCTGCTGAACCTGATCCTGGTGTTGCCGCTGTGCGGCATCATTTTCTGGCGCGTGGCGCGGGTCTGGGCGGAGCGGCGCCGTGGCCTCGCCGGATCGCGGCTCCATATCCGGCTGGTTCTGCTGTTCGGCTTGATCGCCGTGATCCCCACGATCATCGTCGCGGTGTTCTCCTATCTGCTGTTCAGTTTCGGCGTGCAGTCGTGGTTCTCGGAGCGCGTCCGCACCGCGCTGACGGAATTGCTCGCGGTCGCCGAAGCCTATCTGCACGAGCATCAGAACACGATCCGCGCCGACGTCAGCAGTATGGCGTCCGACCTCGCGCGGGATTCCCAATTCCTCGTCATGGAGCCGGGTCGCTTCGGCCAGATGGTCGCGGCGCAAGCGGCGTTGCGCAATCTGACCGAGGCGGTGGTGTTCGACGGCGAGGGCCACATCCTCGCACGTTCGGGCCTGACCGCGTCGCTCGAGCTGGAGCCGGTGCCCGACAGCGCGATGCAGCAGGCCAACGCCGGCAACATCGCGGTGCTGACGTCCGATAACGACGACCGCGTCCGCGCGCTCGTGAAGCTGCCGCAGTTTGGCGACGTTTATCTCTATGTCGGGCGTTTCATCGATCCGACCGTGATCGCCCATATGCAGCAGACCCAAAGCGCCGTCGCGCAGTATCAGAAATTGGAGGGCGAGCGTTCGCAATTCCAATTCGCGCTATCGGTGTTGTTTCTGGTGGTGGGATTGCTGCTCCTGACCGGCGCGGTGTGGGCCGGCTTGAGCTTCGCCACGCGCATGGCGCGGCCGATCTCGTCGCTCGCGGCGGCGGCGGAACAGGTACGCGGCGGCGATCTGACCGCCCGCGTGCCGGAAGGCGACAGCGACGACGAATTCGGATCGCTGTCGCGGTCGTTCAACCGTATGACCCACCAGCTTGAGACGCAACGCGCCGAATTGGTTGCCGCCAACCGCCAACTCGACGAGCGCCGGCGCTTCACCGAAACGGTGCTGGCGGGCGTGTCGGCGGGCGTGATCGGACTCGATCAGAATGGCCGCGTCAATCTGCCCAACCGCCCAGCCTCGCTGCTACTGGCAACCGATCTCGATCAATGCGTCGGTCGGGAATTGGTTGCCGCCGTACCCGAAATGGCGGGCTTGTTCGACGAGGTGCGGCGTCGTCCCGACCGGCTCGCGCAAGCCCAAATCGAGCTGACGCGCAACCATCGCACGCAGACTTTGCTGGTCCGCATCGCGGCGGAGCGCGCCGACGGCGAGGTCAAAGGTTATGTCGTCACATTCGATGACATCACCGAGCTGGTATCGGCGCAGCGCAAGGCGGCCTGGGCCGACGTCGCACGCCGCATCGCGCACGAGATCAAGAATCCGCTGACGCCGATCCAACTTTCGGCCGAACGGCTGAAACGCAAATACACCCGCGAGATCGCGAACGACCCCGAGACATTCACCAATCTGTCCGACACGATCATTCGCCATGTCGGCGATATCGGCCGGATGGTTGACGAATTCTCGTCGTTCGCGCGCATGCCGGCACCGTTGATGAAGGAAGAGGATCTCGTCGATCTAGTCCGTCAGGCGGTGTTCCTGCAGCGTACCTCGACGCCGGAGATCGACTTCACGGTGGATATGCCGGACCACGCACCGCTCCATTGCGACGCCCGGCAGGTCAGTCAGGCGCTGGTCAATATTCTGAAGAATGCGGCGGAATCGATCCAAGGGCGCGACGGCGACGCGCCGCCGGGCGAGATCGCGGTCGCGGTGACGGTCGGGTCGCAACAGGTCGTCGTCACGGTGGCGGATAACGGCCGCGGCCTGCCGAGCGAAGGCCGCGATCGTCTGACCGAGCCTTACGTGACGACGCGCGCCAAAGGGACGGGACTGGGACTCGCCATCGTCAAGAAGATCATGGAAGATCATCGCGGCGAATTGCTGTTGGAGGATCGCGAGGGGGGCGGTGCCCGTGTGCGCTTGGTGTTCAATCTGGGCGCGGCGGTGGAGGAAGCGAAAACTGCTCCGATGAAAGCGGCGGCTCATGGCGCATGATATTCTGGTAGTCGATGACGAGGCGGATATCCGCGCGCTGATTTGCGGCATCCTGAATGACGAGGGATACGAGGCGCGTGGTGCCGGTGGCAGCACCGAGGCATTGGCCGCGATCCGCGCGCGCCGTCCGTCCCTGGTGATTCTCGATATCTGGCTGCAAGGCAGCGAGCTCGACGGGCTCGAAATCCTCAAAATCATCCGCCGCGATACGCCCGACGTGCCGGTGCTCATGATCTCCGGCCACGGCACCATCGAGACCGCGGTCGCCGCGATCAAGATCGGCGCCTATGATTTCATCGAAAAGCCGTTCAAGACCGACCGTCTCTTGGTATTTGTCGAGCGCGCGATCGAGGCGGCGCGACTGAAGCGCGAGAACGAGGAACTACGTCTGCGCGCCGGCGGCGATGAAGAATTGATCGGCGTGTCGAGCAAGATCTCGCAGCTGCGTCAGACCATCGACCGCATCGCCCCCACCGGCAGCCGGATCCTCATCAGCGGGCCGGCCGGCGCCGGCAAGGAAGTGGTGGCGCGCCTGGTGCATAAGCGCTCGCGTCGCGTCGAAGGGCCCCTCATTGTCGTCAACAGCGCCCGGCTCGCGCCGGAGCGCTTCGAGATCGAGCTGTTTGGCGCCGAAGCCGGCGTCGCGGGGCCCGACAGCCCGCGCACCATCGGTCTGTTCGAACAAGCGCATGGCGGGACGCTGTTCCTCGACGAGGTCGCCGACATGCCCGGCGAGACTCAAGGCAAGATCGTTCGCGCCTTGCAGGATTCGATCTTCAACCGGGTCGGCGGTGGCAAGGTCACGGTCGATGTCCGCGTCATCGCGTCGACCAGCCGAGAGCTTGCCATGGAGATCGCGGCGGGACGGTTCCGAGAAGATCTGTTCTATCGCCTCGCGGTCGTTCCGATCGCGGTGCCGTCCTTGGTCGAGCGCCGGGAGGACATCCCGATGCTCGCCAGTCATTTGATGCTGCGCGCGGCGGCGGCGGCGCGCATTGCGCCGCGGGCGTTCGGCGACGACGCGTTGGCGGCGCTTCAGGGCTATGACTGGCCCGGCAACGTCCGACAGTTGCGCAACGTGATCGAGTGGTTGCTGATCATGGCACCGGGCGAGAGCCATCAGCCGATCCGGGCCGATATGTTACCGTCCGACGTCGCCGGTGGCGGCTCGGCGGCCCGTGGCGACCGTGCCGCTGAGATGATGAGCTTGCCGCTGCGCGAGGCGCGCGAAATGTTCGAGCGGGACTATCTCTTGGCGCAGGTAAGCCGCTTCGGCGGCAACATCTCGCGCACCGCCGCCTTCATCGGCATGGAACGCTCGGCGCTGCACCGCAAGCTCAAGTCGCTGGGATTGTCGGAACCGGAAAACAAGGATCAGGTATCGGGGATCAGAGAGGCGATACCGGATACCGGATTTGTTACTTCTGATCCCTGATCCCTGACCTCCGATGTCCCGCATCGCCTACGTCAACGGCCGCTATGTGCCGCATCGGCACGCCCGAGTGCATGTCGAGGATCGCGGCTTTCAATTCGCCGACGCCGTCTATGAAGTGATCGGCATCCGCGGGGGCGCCTTCATCGACGAAGATCGTCATCTCGCGCGCCTGACGCGGTCGCGCGCCGCGCTGAAGCTGGCGGGGCCGATGAGCGACGCCGCGTTGAAGCTGGTGCTGCGCGAAACAGCGAAACGCAACGGCATTACCGACGGCATCGTCTATCTTCAGGTCACGCGCGGCGCCGCGCCCCGCGACTTCGCCTTTCCGAAGGCGGCAAAGCCGAGCCTCGTCGTCACCGCGCGGCGCATGCGCATCGCCGATCCGCGCCTGATCGCGAACGGCATCGCGGTCATCACCGTGCCCGACCTCCGGTGGAAGCGGCCCGACATCAAATCGGTGTCGTTGCTGCCCAACGCGCTGGCGAAGCAGCAGGCGAAGGAAGCCGGCGCCTACGAGGCGTGGCAGGTCGATGACGGGGGCAACGTCACCGAGGGCACCTCGTCGAACGCCTGGATCGTCACCGCCAAAAACGAGGTCGTCACGCGCCAGGCCGATACCGGCATCCTCAACGGCGTGACCCGGATGGGCGTGCTCGATATTCTGACGCGCGAGGGCCTGCGTCTGGTCGAGCGGCCGTTTAGCGTCGCCGAGGCGAAGGCCGCGCGCGAAGGCATGCTGACCAGCGCCACCAACGGGGTACTGCCCGTGGTGGCGATTGACGGCAAACCAATCGGCAACGGCAAGCCCGGCCCGCTGGCGCTCAAGCTCGCCGCCGCCTATTGCGATTTCATGGACGGGGCGTCGTGACCCGCCCGCGCGCCGTGCTGTTCGACTGGGACAACACATTGGTCGACAGTTGGGACACGATCCATGACGCGATGGGCCATTGCTTCCGGCAAATGGGCCAGGAGCCGTGGACGCTGGACGAGGTGAAGGCGCGCACGCGGTTGTCGCTGGTCGAGGCGTTTCCCCCGATCTTCGGGGCGCGCTGGCAAGAGGCGCGGCAGCATTATTTCGATCGTTTTCATGCTATCCATTTGGACAGGATCAAGCCGTTGCCGGGCGTCGCGCCGCTGCTCGATGGGCTGGCGGCGTTGGGTATGCCCCTGGCCGTGGTCAGCAACAAGACCGGGGCGACCTTGCGCAGGGAGGCCGAACATTTCGGTTGGACCCCGCGCTTCGTCAAACTGGTCGGGGCGGGCGATGCCGGTGCGGACAAGCCGGCGGCGGCGCCGATTTTGATGGCGCTGGAGGCGGTGGGGGTGCCGCCGGGCCACCATGTCTGGTACGTGGGGGATACCGGTCTGGATATGCAATGTGCCGCCAATGCCGGCTGTCACAGCGTATTGCTCCATGCGGCATTTCCGGGCGATCCCGTGCTCGAACAGTTTGCGCCGGCCCTGCGATTTGCCGACTGCGCCGCCTTTTTGACGCATATCAAAGGCTTGTGATTTGGCGGTGGTATCCTATTTGCTATGTCTATGAGTGAACGGGTGCCCCGTCCCTATCGAGGGGGCGCCTCCGAGGGCCAAAAGTTTAACAAGGGGAATCCCCATGTCGTCGGAAAAATCACAGAACGTTCAGGATGTATTCCTGAATAATGTTCGAAAGAACAAAACGCCCGTCACCGTATTCCTCGTCAACGGCGTGAAGTTGCAGGGCATCATTACCTGGTTCGATAATTTTTGTGTTTTGCTGCGGCGCGACGCGCACTCGCAGCTCGTCTATAAGCACGCGATTTCGACGGTGATGCCGGCGCAGCCGATCCAATTGTTCGAAGGCGGCAAGGAACCTGACGAAGACTGATTTCACGCGGCGCCGCGTCGGCGGTGACCTCCTGTACAAACTGTCTGGTGCTTCATCCCTATCGACGCGGCGGCGAGTCCGGCGCCGATGTCGGCACGCGCTCGCCCCAAGCGCGCCTTGAGGAGGCGGTCGGCCTCGCCGCGGCGATCGATCTGCGCGTCGTCCATGCCGCGGCTTTGCCGGTGCGCCAATGGCAACCGTCATCGCTGATCGGCCAGGGCGCGGTCGACAATCTGCGGCAGGTCATCGAAGAAAAGTCGGTGCAGGTCGCGGTGATCGACGCCGCCGTTTCGCCGGTCCAACAGCGCAACCTGGAGCGTGCCTGGACGTGCAAGGTGATCGACCGCACCGGCCTGATCCTTGAGATTTTTGGCGAACGGGCTCGCACGCACGAGGGCCGCCTTCAGGTCGAGTTGGCGGCGCTGACCTATCAGCGCTCGCGCCTCGTACGATCTTGGACCCACTTGGAACGGCAGCGCGGCGGTTTCGGCTTTCTTGGCGGTCCCGGCGAGAGCCAGTTGGAGACGGACCGCCGGTTGATCGGCGACCGCATCGTCAAACTGGGGCAAGAGATCGACGGCGTGAAGCGCACCCGCGGATTGCAGCGCCGCGCGCGCAAGCGCGTGCCTTATCCCGCGATCGCGCTGGTCGGCTACACCAACGCCGGCAAGTCGACGCTGTTCAATCGGTTGACCAGCGCCGCGGTGGTCGCGGCGGATCAGTTGTTCGCGACGCTCGATCCGACCGTGCGGCAGATCGAATTGCCGTCCGGGCGCAAGGCGATCCTCTCCGATACGGTCGGCTTCATTTCCGACCTGCCGACTCAGCTTGTCGCCGCGTTTCGCGCCACGCTCGAGGAAGTGACGGAGGCCGACCTCATCGTCCATGTCCGCGACGTTCACCACCCCGACGCCGAGGCGCAACGCGCCGATGTTCACGCCGTGCTCGAGGAATTGGGCCTGGCTGAGCAAATGCAACACAACAGCATCGAGGCGTTGAACAAGATCGACCTGCTCGATCCCGAACGGCGCGCGGCGCTGGATCAGCGCCTGCGGCGTAATGGCGCGGCGAACGACGCGGTCGCGGTGTCGGCTGCGACCGGCGACGGTTGCGACCGGCTGTTGGCGCTGGTCGACGAACGGCTTGCGGGCGACCGGGAACTGGTCGAGCTCGACGTTCCGAACAGCGACGGCGCCGGCCTAGCTTGGCTCTATGCTCACGGCGAGGTGCTTCGCCGAGTTGACGACGAGGTGTCGGCCCACGTTGCCGTACGCCTGTCGCCGGCCGATTTGGGGCGCTTCCGCCGGCGTCCGCCTGGCGAATAAGTGCCTGGATTGGCGTGAGAATCATAAACTCTATTTAACTTGGTTCGGCCATCGAACCGCCGCTTAATGCCGTTCAGCGGCTTTGCCGCACCGCCCGTTCAACCCCCTTGACGGGCGAAGACCCCTGGGTGGCTCCGCCCGTTATCCATCCTCCATGATGGCGGGCGGGGCGCCTTGCTAAAATCCTCAAAACACAAAGCGTTGGCGGTTATTTCTCGTCCGCTATTTTGTTGGTCAGGCGGCCGATTCCGGCGGCTTCGACGGTTACTTCGTCGCCGGGCTTGAGCCAAATCGGCGGGTCGAATTGCGTACCCGCCCCGATGGGCGTACCGGTCGAAATCACGTCCCCCGGTCGCAGGGTCATGAAGGTCGAGACATAGGCGATCAGGTCGGCGAACCCGTACATCAGGTGGGCGGTGGTATCGTGCTGACGCCGCTCGCCGTTGACGTAGGTCGAGACCGTCAGGTCGGTATAGCCGGGATCTCGTCGGCCGTGACCAACCAGGGCCCCATGGACCCGCTGGCGTCGAAATTCTTGCCTTGCGTGACATTGAATTTGCTGTGCCGGGTCCAGTCCCGGATGGTGCCTTCCTGGAAGCAGGACAGGCCGAAAATATGCTTGGTCGCGTCCGCCTTTGGGATGCGGCGTCCGGCCTTGCCGATCACCAGCGCGATTTCGCCTTCGTAATCGAGCTGTTTCGATTCGGGCGGCCGAAGTATCGGTTCGTTATGTCCGACCAGCGATTCCCGGGTGCGGAAGAACATGCTCGGATAGGCCGCGGCCGGGGTCCCGTCCTTGTATTCGGCGTTGCGGTCGGCGTAGTTGACGCCGATGCACAGGATCTTTTCCGCGTCCGGTACCGGAATGCGATTGCGAATGGCCGATAACGCGACATCGGCCGGTGCGCGCTCGGCCTCATCGCGTAGCGTCGGCAGCGCGCCCTGTGCGATGGCGTCGCGGAGGCTCGCATAGCGCGATTTGAGCCGCGCGCCCAGGTCGATCACGCCGTCGTTCTTGACCGCGCCCCACGAATCCTTGCCGTTCGCGCTATAGGAAACCAGTCGCATCGCATCCACCTTTGAACAGGCCGTCGACCTCTTGATATAATAGATGCCAACGATGAGTCTCTACTATCTCCAGAAGCTGCTCTACACCCTCAATCGCGAGCCGGCGGTGCAGGCGCGATTTAAGGCCGATCGTGATTTCGTGCTGGCCGATTACGACCTCAATGCGGAAGAGCTGAAGGCGCTGACCGATCCCGATGTCGGGCTGCTGTATGTGCTCGGCGTCAACGGCCAATTGCTGATGCACTACGCCGCGCTGGTCGGGCAGTCCTGGGACGAATATATCGCGGCGATGCGCGCCGGGGTGAAGCAGTACGGGCCGGTGCGCGCCGGCATTTACGCGATGGTGGACGACTGATGCCGCTGGTTTTCGCCGGCATCGGCAGTCACGCGCCCGGCATCGTCAACCGGGCGGAACGGGTCGAGGAGGCGCGCCGCGAGGCGTTCTATGGCGCCTATCGCCGCATGGGGCAGGCCATCCGCGACGCCCGCGCCGAGGCGCTGGTCGTGATCGCGGCCGAGCATTTCGCCAATTTCTTCATGAACAACATGCCCGCGTTCGCGATGGGCATGGCGGATTACTACGAAGGCCCGATCGAGGACGAAGCCTGGATGCGCATCGCGCGCCGCAAGATCCCGGGCAACCGCGATCTGTCGGAGCGCCTCATCGCGCGCGCGATGGACGAGGTCGATGTCGCTTATTCCGAGGAATGGAAGTTCGATCACGGCATCATGGTGCCGCTCCATTTCCTGACGCCCGATTACGATTTTCCCATTATTCCGGCCAACATCAATTGCCAGGGTCCGCCGCTGACGCCGCTGCATCGCGCCTGGGCGTTCGGCCAGGCGTTGCGCCGCGCCGCCGACGCGGTGCCGGAGCGTATCGCCGTCGTCGGCACTGGCGGCATATCGCATTGGCCGGCGACGCCCAATTCCGGCAAGATCAACGCGGCCTGGGACCGCGATTTCCTGGCGCGGTGGTCGCGCAACGACAGGGCGGCGATGCTGTCCTACAGCGACGCCGACACCTATCGCGACGCGGGGCAGGGCGGCTTCGAGATCCGAACTTTCATCGCCATCGCAGGCGCCGCGCCCGAGGCAACGGGCGAGATCTGGCACTACGACGCCCTCCCACCCTTCGCTGTCGGCTGCACCGTCGGCGTCATGAAGCTAAAGGAAACATAAACCCTCTCCTCGTCGAGGAGGGGGTAGGGACAGAGTGGTTCGACTTGAACGAACATGACAACGGGGGGGCGCATCCGCCTTGCCCCAGCAAATCGTTGGGCGAAAGATGATCCGGGCAAAGGCATCTCACAGCAAATGTTTTGGATATTGCCTAAGATCAAGGAAGTAGACGACTTCATGACGAGCGAACGCCAAGGTCGAATTCGTGAAGCGCACCCTGAAATGACGTTTCTTCGTCTCAACGGCTACCGAGCTCTCGCTAAGAAACGTTGCAACGAGGGACAAAAGCGTCGTCGTGACTTGGTGGCTGCAAGTGGCTTCACGAATGTAGATAAGTGGCTCGGTGCTCTTCCGAGCCGCGTGAAGGTTGACGACATGCTTGACGCCTGCGCCTGCGCCATTGCCGCACGTCACGCATTTGAGGGCCAGCGCAATTGCGTACCAGATAGACCTGGGACTGATGCGCGGGGTTTGCGGATGGAAATCTGGTTCTAGTGTGAACCAAGAATTGCACGAAAGTCACCTTCGGACAGCGGCGTTCTATAGAGTTCATTGACTAGCCACAGGCCGCTCTGGCGAATTTTTTCTTTTGGAGAAAATTGTCCAAACCAATGGGCAGACGGATGGCACGCTTCGCACAACGATAAAGTCGAAATCATCTTGGACTCCAGCTGGAGCCTTCGTTCCCGGTCGTCCGCTTGCAGCAAAACGAAACTGAAATTGCGTTGGATGTAGTCCGACACTTCGCGCTCTATCTGTTGCTGCCTCTCCCTGTCCGTAGTGGTCCTATTTTGCCTTTGCCGTGCCTGTCTAGATGTCGAATTAATTTCCCAAATCGATATTTTCGATGAGGAAATGCTGTTTGAGTTGAGGACGGAGTTGCTTGTCGCCGGTATGCGTTCTCTCGTCTTATTTGCCGACTTCGGCACCACGGAGAATTGTCAATATGTGCGGCTTGATTTTTTCTGGGATCTGTCCGGTGTCGGTGTTTTTTTTCGTAGCGAAAGGTATTGAGGTCGAAAGGGGGCGCTTCATACGTTTTGTCCGGCTGGAAGACAAAAATGAGCCGATTTTTTTCATGATTCCTCAGCGCAAACCCAGCCTCCACGCAAACGTTCGGGCGCACGCCGGTCAGGTCGACGAGAATTATGTCGGCAGCCCAACCGGCTTCGTCCTGAGTTGTCAAGTTCGTGGCTTGATTAAAGGCGTCAGCACCTCACCCTCCCGCGCCTTCGGCGCGGGCCCCGCCCTCTCCGCAACGCGGAGGGGTAATTGCGATCGTTGCGGGACTTCCACACTTTTGACCACACTTTCACGCCGGCAAGTTCGGGGACGAATTTCGGACTCGTGCGGTATATTTAATCAAGCGGATGCTTTGCGAGCCTCAAGACCCGCAAGAACGGTTGCTCCGCTGCCAGGGTCGAGGCTCACCATGGTTTGCCTAAATACTATGCCTGGATTACCCGTCATTTCTTTTAGCTCGGCGGCTGTGAGCGGTGGGTTGACCTGCGTAAAGCCTACCAACTTCATCGAAAACTCTTCGTCGTAGTGTTTTGGATCACCGTGGTAGGGAGCCTTGAGTAACTTCCCATCTGCGGTGCCGAAGGCGACCACGCCGTGACCGGATCGATAGAGAAGAACTTTGTCGCCGCGCTTGATACGTGCGATCTTGTATTTTCACGGTTCAAAATATGCCGCTACCTTCTTTCCCGCGAGCATGTCGGCGTCGTCCCGCTCGCCGTCTTTTGTGTTTGTGTTTACAAGGTAGTAGTTGTTCCCCGCCCCCTCTGCCTGATCCTCAAGCGGGTCGTCCTCGGTGCGGTAGGGAGAAATCTCAATTAGCATTTTGTCGACTTCGCGATAGGCCCGATAGACCCAAGGGCGAATTTCAAGGCCGGTGGTCTTCCAATAGCGAATGGCTTGGCGGGTTTCGACATCAAGACCGTTGGTCAGGACGACAAATACCTGCTTCCCGTTAAAATTGTCCTTTGGCAACTCAAACTCAAATTTTGCTTTATGGGCTTCGGAAAGGCTGTGCTCTTCGCCTCTGACGTGAGCCCCTGAATCTCCTCCAGGAATGAGTAGAGTCCGTCGCAGTGAAGGAGACGGACGATGAGGTCATCGCGGTTCAACGAAGAACAGATCATCGGGATCCTGCGGGAGCAGGAGGCTGGGTCGTCGACAGCGGATGTATGCCGCAAGCACGGGGTCAGCAGCGCCACGTTTTACAAATGGAAGTCGAAGTACGGCGGGTTGGAAGTTTCCGAGGCCCGGCGGCTGAAGCTGCTGACCGATGAGAACGCTAAGCTGAAGCAGCTACTGGCGGAGGCGATGCTGGACAACGTCATGTTGAAAGACATCGCGTCAAAAAAATGGTGACGCCCGTCGCCAGACGAGAAGCCGTGGCTCACCTCTGCCAAACCTATGAGGCGAGCCAGCGGCGGGCGTGCCAAGTGATTGGCGCCGATCGCACCTCGATCCGGTACCGATCGCGCAAACCGGATGACGGCGTTGTCCGTGGCCGGCTGCGGGAACTCGCCGCGATCCGCCGGCGCTTCGGCTATCGGCGGTTACATCTCCTGCTCGATCGCGAGGGCTTGCACATGAACCACAAGAAGCTGCGACGGCTCTATGCCGCGGAACGGCTCCAGGTGCGCCGGCGCGGCGGACGCAAGCGGGCGCTCGGAACCAGGGCGCCGATGACGCTGCCGCAAGGGCCGAACCAGCGCTGGTCCTTGGACTTCGTCAGCGACACGTTCACCGACAGCCGGCGCTTCCGTATCCTGGCGGTGGTCGACGATTTCACCCGCGAATGCCTGTGCCTGGTGGCCGACACGTCGCTCTCAGGCATGCGAGTGGCGCGCGAACTCGACACCGTCATTGCCGAACGCGGGCGCCCCAGCCTGTGTGTGTCCGACAACGGCACCGAGCTCACCAGCATGGCGATCCTGCGCTGGTCCCAGGAGACCGCGATCGAATGGCACTACATCGCGCCGGGAAAGCCTACCCAGAACGCCTTCGTCGAAAGCTTCAACGGCCGCCTGCGCGACGAACTGCTGAACGAGACCCTGTTCGTCTCGCTCGATCATGCCCGCGAAGTCTTGGCCGATTGGAGGGACGACTACAACACCGTCAGGCCGCACAGCGCGATCGGCAATCTGACCGCCCGCCACCTTTGCCAAGAACAGCGCCCCCGCGATGCAACGGGACGGGACGCTGCGCTCGATCGGGGCCTACGCGCCCCGTCCCGTTGCGCCACCGAGCCAGACAGGCTCAAATGACGAACAGACTTTCCTCATCTCCGGATGAGATAAGGGGCTCACGTCACCTCGTGTCTTTCGCCATATCCTTCGGTGGCTCCGCGTTTTTGAATAGCAGTAGAAATCACCCTCGCTATCTCGCCGAGGCCAAACTCATCTTCGGTGATACGGCGTTTTGCGGCATCGCCTTTTAGATCGTAAGAAATGAGTTCGCTAACCGACATATTGACCTTGCCCAAATGATTAGTGGCTGAGGACTTGGCATCATACGTCGAGATGGTCTGCATGGTTCGCGGAAAGCCCATGCGCCGTAATAGAGTTCCCGTAGGGATGGCCTTCGAGAGCATAGAGTTTTGTGATCATTCGATTATCTGTGATTTTTTGACCGAAATTTTCTACTTTTAATGGAAACCGCAATTTATAACGCATAAGCTTGCGCAAGTTAAAACGCAAGTCTATGATGTGGTGTAAGGAGGTTTCCATGACTGACAACGTGATCCATCTCCCTCGGCCTAGACAGTCGAGAACCGGCCGAGAACCACTGGGCTTCTATGTTCGTGTTGGTCGCAACGATCACAAGGAAATCCTTGAAATGATCGCGGCGGGCGAGCGGGGCATGTTCGGCATCGTTATTGCCGCCCCGTACATTGATAGACACCAGGAGTTGATTACCGAGGCGCGAAAGAGGGATTTCGACGTAATCCTCGACCCGCTGACACAACAAATGGGGCTACCGGGCAGATACAATGATGTATTGGTCGGTCTGCCTTGGGGAAGGTCGACGCGGCACCACACCATCGCAGATTTCGAGGGGGAGGCAGGGAAGACTCGGGCGGGACAGATTGTCGAGTTCGCGCAGACTTATGGCTTCACCCAAATTCTGGGTCCATCGCATCTAGTTGATGATCCTAATGATCCTTGGCTTGCGCGCGATCTTGCGATGATGAAGCTAACCAAAGAATTGGTCGACAAATCTAGCCGAAATCTTGGTCTGATTTACCCCCTCGCGATTCCAATGAGTTTGTTTCGCGATGACGAACGGCGTTCAGCTATCGTTGCCGCGATCCGCAACGTTCCCTTTGATGCGGTGTGGCTCAAAATAGAAAATTTTGGCGATAGCGCGACTGGCGAAAAGACAGAGGCTTACATCAAGGCGTGTCGGGATTTTCACGCGTGTGATGCGCCCTTGGTTGCTGATTTTGTCGGCGGTTTGCCGGGCTTAGCAACGTTGGCCTTTGGCGCAGTGGGCGGAATAGCGCACGGCGTGACTGTGAACCAAAACTTTAGTGCGTCTAGCTGGCGCCGACCGCCAACAAAGGGGGGTGGTAGTACTGAACGAAGAATTTACCTTCCTCAACTTGATATGTTTGTGAGGCCCAGCGACGCACGCCAATTTCTGACCAGTTCGCAACGGGTCCGTGGACGGCATGTCTGTCGTGACTCGCATTGTTGCCCGCGAGGGTTAAACGATATGTTCGACCGCCCTGCCAGACATGCCATTTATCAGCGTGCGCGAGAAATCGAGAAGCTTGGCGAAATTCCAGGCTCTGTCCGCGTTGCAACATATCTAGATCATGTCCGCCGCGTATCTGACGACGTAGCGCTGGCCGCAGGCGCGGATAAAATCGAGTACGAATTTAGGAAAAAGCTCCAAGAGAAACAGAAAAACGTAGGCCATTTTCGGGACGCCATGGCAAGTCTGGCAACGAATTCGTCGGGTGAATCAGTAGCAATTCCGCCCCTACGCCACGGTCGGCCAGCATGATCAAACTGTCAATTTTTTCAATTTCGATTCGAGAGGAAGCGAAGTAATGCCAAGCGCGGTCGCAAGAAAATTGGAGTCCCTTCGCAGCAAAGGACTGAAGCAAACTGAGGTGGCGATTTTATTGGGCACACGACCCGAACAGGTGTCTCGATGGAATAAGGGACAGGCTTATCCGCATTCTACGACAGAAAGGGCCCTGCTTGAGCTTGAGTTCATCGTCGACCAGCTCGGTGATTTTTATGAGCCTAACGAAGCGCGTCAATGGTTGTTCTCCCCGCAGAAACACCTGAATGGACATTCGCCGGCTGAGTTAATTCAAGGGGGTAAGATCGAGGAGGTGCGGCGATTGGTGAACCAGCTGAGGGATGCGGTCTATCTGTGAAAGCTGGGGGATGAGTTACGATCCGAACCTTGCGAATCGTCTGAGCGCTATCCCAACGGAAGGGTTCGCGGGCGACGTCTTTCGCGCGGCACGTCCAGGAGCCGATCCGACAGCACCTTCATTTTACGGCGGTCGTTGGGCAAGACCGCAAAATAGCGATCCCGGCACAAACGTACTTTACACGAGCATGGAGCGTGAAGGTGCGCTGGCAGAACTGGTATCGCTCTTAGCCGATCAGACGCCAATTCCAGGTCCACGAGAATTCAAGGTCACCCGCCTTGCTGTCTCCACTTCCAAGGCACTTCGTTTGGTGCGCACTGATCTTGTCAACCTTGGTGTCGACATTGATCACTATGGAGCGCGCGACTACGTCCGCACGCAGGAAATTGGAAGCACGTTAGCGTGGCTGGGACTAGATGGTCTCATTGCGCCTTCTGCCCGCTGGCCATGCGAAAATCTGATGATCTTTACCGATAATCATGCGCTCACCGAAAGGCTAGACTCGATCGACGAAGAGTTTGTCGAGTGGCGCGCCTGGGCAGAAAAGAACGGCTTCATTACTCACTAGCAATTCAGTTGGGAATTGAGAGTGTGGTCAAAAGTGTGGAAGTCCCGCAACGATCGCAATTACCCCTCCGCAACGCGGAGAGGGAGAAAGGGAGCGCGTCCGAAAATGGCGAGACGGGCCCGCGCCGAAGGTCCACATTACGCGCATGGAACTGGACCCCGATATTTGTTACCGCGCGATGGCGGCGCGCGACCCGCGTTTCGACGGTCGCTTCTTCGTCGCGGTGAGCACGACCGGCATCTATTGTCGGCCGATCTGCGCGGCGCGCACGCCGCATCGCGATAACTGCACCTTCTATCCGACCGCCGCTGCGGCGCAGGAGGCGGGCTATCGCCCGTGCCTCCGCTGCCGTCCCGAAACCGCGCCCCATATCGGCGCGTGGCGCGGCACCTCGAACACGGTAAGCCGCGCACTGGCGCTGATCGAAACCGGCGCGCTCGATGACGGCGACGTCGAGGCGCTGGCGGAAAAGGTCGGCGTCGGCGACCGTCAATTGCGCCGGCTGTTCCAGGAGCATCTCGGCGCATCGCCGCTCGCGGTGGCACAGACGCGGCGCATTCTGTTGGCAAAACAACTGATCCACGAGACGAGCCTGCCGATGGCCGAAATCGCGTTGGCGTCCGGCTTCGGCAGCATCAGACGGTTCAACGATACCTTCCATCGGCTTTTCCGCCGGGCACCCAGCGCCTTGCGTCGTCGCGGCGGGGCGCGCGACGGCTCCGCGCTCGAACTGACGCTGGCCTACAAGTCGCCGTACGACTGGGACGCGATCGTTTCGTTTCTCGCCGCGCGCGCCATTCCCGGCGTCGAGCTTGTGACGCCGCAACTTTATCGCCGCACTTTCGCCAACGGCACCATCGCGGTAACACACGAGCCGGAGCGCCGCCGGTTGAGCGTCGCGGTGCGGCTCGACGACGTTGGGGCGTTGCCCGCGATCTTGCAGAACGTACGGCGCGTGTTCGATCTTGGCGCCGACCCCGACGCCATCGCCGCGCATTTGTCACGCGATCCCGTGCTGGCGCCGCTGGTGCGCCGGCGGCCCGGTTTGCGGTTGCCGGGCGGCTGGGATGGGTTCGAAATGGCGGTGCGGGCCATAATCGGCCAGCAGATCACGATTGCGGGGGCACGCCATCTGCTCGGCAAGCTGGTCGCCGCGTACGGCGCGCCGCTCGAAGGCGGGATCGACGGGTTGACGCATGTCTTTCCCGCGCCCGACCGCTTGGTCGGCGCGGACATCGCGGCGCTCGGCATGCCTGCCGCGAGGGCGCGCGCGATCGAGAATGTGGCGCATGCGGCGCTGGCCGATCCGTCCCTGTTCGAGCGCGCGGCGAGCCTCGACGAGGCGATCGAGAAATTGTGCGCCGTGCGGGGCATCGGCGATTGGACCGCGCATTACATCGCGATCCGCGCCTTGCGCGAGCCCGATGCGTTTCCCGCGTCCGACATCGGCCTGCTGCGCGCGCTTGCCGAGAACGGCGTACGGCCGAAGCCGAAAGCCGTGTTGGCGCGCGCCGAGGCGTGGCGGCCATGGCGCGCCTACGCCGCGCAGCATCTCTGGACCCACGATTTCGCGGCCTCACCGGCGCGAAAGGAGAGAAAACATGAAACTCTCGCTCGAAAAACTGCCGTCGCCGATCGGCACGATCCTGCTCGTCTGTGACGGCGAGACGATCCGCGCGCTCGACTTCGAGGAATTCGAACCGCGCTTCATGACGCTGCTGCGGCGCCATTGCGGCGACGCCGAGCTCGTCGCGGGCAAGGCGCCGCGCAAGATCGGCGACGCGATCCACGCCTATTTCGCCGGCGATATCAAGGCGATCGACAAACTGCCCACCGTGACCGAAGGCACCACGTTTCAGCGCAAGGTCTGGGCGGGTCTGCGCAGGATTCCGGCCGGCGCGACATGGAGTTACGGTCAATTGGCGAAGCACGTCGGCAAGCCGAAGGCGATGCGCGCCGTCGGCCTCGCCAACGGCAGCAACCCTATTGCCGTCGTGATTCCCTGTCATCGCGTCATCGGCGCCGACGGCAGTCTCACCGGCTATGGCGGCGGAATTTCGCGCAAACGCTGGCTGCTGCGTCATGAAGGGGTGGTCGTCGCCGTCGCAAAAGGAGACAAAAGATGACCGCCAGCCCGAGCCTGGCCGAAAAATTCCATGCTTTGCATCATGATTTCCTCATCTTGCCCAATGCGTGGGACCCGGGCAGCGCCCGCATCATCGAATCCTGCGGCGCCGCCGCCATCGCCACCACCAGTTCGGGCCTGGGATGGAGCTGCGGCTATCCCGACGGCAACGCCATCCCTATCGCTGTGCTAGGCCGGGCGGTCGCGGCGATCGAACGCATCATTTCGGTGCCGCTGTCGGTCGACATGGAGGGCGGCTATTCGGCCGATCCTGATACAGTCGGACGAAACGTCGCGACGCTTTTCGACAACGGCGCCGTCGGCATCAATCTTGAGGACGGGGACGATCTGCCGGACTTGATGCTGCGCAAGATGGCGGCGGCGCGTGCCGCTGGCCAGCGCGCGGGCGTCAAACCGTTCGTCAATGCCCGGACCGACGTTTATCTCCACGCCCTGGTGCCTAAGGAGCGCATGCTGGAAGAAAGCATCGCGCGCGCGATGCGTTATCGCGAGGCTGGCGCCGACGGCATTTTTGTTCCCGCCGTGACCGATCAGGACGCGATCCGGGCTCTGGCGCAGGCCGTGGCGCCGTTGCCGCTCAATGTCTTCGTGCGCGCGGGACTCCCGCCAGCGGACACGCTGAAAACGCTCGGCGTGCGCCGGCTGTCGGCGGCGGGCGGCATTGCCATGAGCGCGCTGAACCTGACTAAGAAGCTCGCGACCGAATTTCTCGCCAGCGGCGATGCGAACATCTTCGCGGAGCACGTCCAGGGCGTGACCTATCCCGGCCTCAACGCAATGTTCAAGAAATAGCGGCCGCATCCGAAACGGCGTTCCCGGCGTATTGGGCCTAGGAGCAACCGCTCCACTCAAACGACGAAGGGACGCTCTCATCATGAAACTGAAACTTGCCGCGGCTTCCGCCATTATCGCGTTCGGCATTGGCGGCTTCGCCGTGGCGGCGACCGATCCGATGGTCGGCGGCGCTGCTATGTATCCGAGTTGGAACATCGTGCAGAACGCTGTCAACTCGAAGGATCACACCACGCTGGTCGCCGCGGTAAAGGCGGCCGGGCTGGTCGATACACTCGAAGGGCCGGGGCCGTTCACCGTGTTCGCGCCGACCAACGAGGCGTTCGCGGAATTGCCCGCCGGCACCGTCGATACGCTGCTGAAGCCCGAGAACAAGGCGATGCTGGTCAAAGTGTTGACCTATCACGTCGTCCCCGGTCGGCTCGACACCATGAAGCTCGATGCCTGGATCAAGAAAGGCGGCGGCAAGGCCGAACTGAAGACGGTCGAGGGCGACACGCTGACCGTGATGGGGCACGGCAAGACGCTCAGGGTAACCGACGACAAGGGCAACACCGCCAATATCACGATCGCGAACGTCTATCAGAAGAACGGCGTGATCCTGGTGGTCGACAAGGTGTTGATGCCGAACTAACGGCGGAGCGACCGGCGATGGCGGTCCTCCGACTGACCGCCGTCGCCGTTGCTATTTTAACAGCGCGCCTTGCGGACCGAGCGCGGCCGCCGCATCCATATCGCCGAGGATACGGGCGAACCGCTCCTCGATGATGTCGCGCTCCGTCGCGTGCGAAAATATAAAGAGTTGATCGTTCTCGATGCCCTTTTTGACGCGCAGGCCCGCCTCGCGCGGGTCCATGCCGGCGCGGTTTCGGTCCCGCATCACCGCGATATGCTCCGCGGCGTGAATATCGGTCGTGGCGTCGATCGGTCCGCCGAAGCGCGTCTGCCGGTTGCGGCCGTTGTTCGGCATGTTGCTGCGGATGTTGTTAGGGCAGAACACGCTGACGCCGATATTGGTGTCAGCCAATTCCTTGGCAAGCTGTTCGCTGAGCCCGACCAGCGCGTATTTGGTTGCTGTATAGGGCCCGCCGGCGACACTCGCCCGCATACCAGCCATCGACGCGGTCGTCACGATACGGCTCGCCTCGCCGTGTGCCTTCATGTGCGGCACGAAAATCTGCAAGCCGTGGATCGTGCCCATCAGGTTGACGCCGATGGTCCATTCCCAGTCGCTCTCCGCGATTTCCCAGGTATGGCCAGCGCGGGCGACACCGGCGTTGTTGCACAAAAGATGCACCTTGCCGAAGGCCGAGAAAGCGCGGTCGGCGGCCCGGGCGTAGGATTGCCGGTCGCCGACATCGCACTCGACGCCGATCGCTTGCGCCCCGCGCGCGTTGAGCGCCGCGACTGCCGCGCCCAATGCCGGCGCCTCGATGTCGGCGATGACGATGTTCATGCCGGCATCGGCGAAGGTCTGTGCAAAGCCAAGGCCGATTCCGCTGGCGCCGCCAGTGATAAACGCCGTCTTGCCCTTGAAGTCGCGCATGGCGTGCCTCCCTTAATCGTATGCGGTGACGGTGACGCGAAACCGGTTAAGGACCTTATCGACCGGCGCCGCCGGCAACAATGTCGAGGCACGCAACAGCCAATAAAGCGGCAATGGGAAAGCGATTCGCGCCTGCCCGCGATCGAGCCCCCGCCGGATGATGGCGGCGGCGCGGTCGGCGCTCAGAACCATCGGTTTCGGACCGCTTTCACGCGCCAGCATCGGTGTATCGACGTTGCCGGGCAGCACGATCGCGACTTCGATACCGTCGTCGCGCAACCAGCCGCGCATCGCTTCGGCGTACGCGATCAATGCCGCCTTGCTGGCGCAATAGCCGGGCATATGAGAGAGGCCGCGCACGCCCGCAAGCGAACTTACGAACACAATCTGTCCCCGCCGGCGCCGACGCATCGCGGGCAATGCGGCGTCCACGGTGTCGCAAGCCGCCAAGAAGTTGGTTTTGATGAGGTTGCGCACTTCGTCGATGGTCTCCTCGACGTCGACATGGTGACCGCCGGTGATTTCGGCATTGGCGAACACCAGATCGAGTGCGTGGGCGGCCTCGACCTCGCCGATCCAAGCCGCAAGTGCCGGCCGGTCGCGGATGTCGAGCGTGCGATGCATGACAGTCGCGCCGGCGGCAGTCGCCACGTCGACCGTTGTGCGCAATCGGTCTTCGTTGCGCCCGGTCAGCGCCAGCGCAACGCCCGGACGCGCATAGGCTTTTGCCAACGCGGCCCCGATGCCGCCGCTGGCACCGGTGATCAGCACGGATACCGAGTCTCTCATGCGCGACAGATCATCGTCGGTCGCGCTAGTGTGGGCAAGCGCGGCTACGTGCCGCTTCCACGAATTATTCGGCGGCCTTCTTGCGGCTGCGCTTCACGCCCGGCCGGCCGCCTCGCCCGAGGCCGATCCGCTTCGCGAAGAGCGAGCGCGCGTGGGCATAGTTTGGCGCCACCATCGGATAGTCCGCGGGCAGGCCCCACTTCTGGCGATAGGCGTCGGGCGAGAGGCTGTAGGTGGTGCGCAAATGCCGCTTCAACATCTTTAATTTCTTGCCGTCTTCCAGGCAAACGAGGTAGTCCGGCGTGATCGACCGCTTTACCGGCACCGCCGGCGCCGCTGCCTGGTTCCGCGCGTCGCCAGGATCGTCGAGCGCGCGCAGCGAGCGGTAGACGGAATCGATGATCTCGTGGAGCTGCCCCGGTGGGACCGTGTTCTTGCGTACATAGGCCGCCACGACGGTGGCGGTCATGCTTAATAGGTCGTCGTCGACCGCTTTCGCCGTTGAAAAGTCAGCCATTACCGCCCCCAGGTTGTCCCCTTATCCGTCATAGTTGCAGAAGCATGTCGGATGCGTCAATCGCAACCATGCGCGTTGCAAAATATTGTTCGAAAAAGTACACCCAATTAACCGTGTTCTTCTTCTACCTTTCGGCGTTTGTGCCGTCGAAAATCAAGACCACAATGCACGGAAGAAGATTATTCTTGATCTAAACAATATAAGATAATGGCGGCGCGGATCGGCGGCGCGTGGCGACCGACTTCGATATTAACCAGAGTCGCCGATGCCCCGAGCCATTGTGGATAGCTGACATGGCCGCGCCAAATCTGGTAGAGTTCCAGTTTCTCGACCGATTTGTCCGCAACGACCGGGTTTTGCCGCAATGTCCTCTTCTGCCAATACTGCCGCCGCCTACGCGGCAGATCGCATGTTCACCGAGACACTCGCCAAGCGCGATCCGGAGATCGCCACGTCGATCGGTCGCGAACTGGGTCGCCAGCAGCATCAGATCGAGCTGATCGCGTCCGAAAATATTGTGTCGCGCGCGGTGTTGGAGGCGCAAGGCTCCGTTCTCACTAACAAATACGCGGAGGGCTATCCCGGGCGGCGCTACTACGGCGGTTGCGAATTCGTCGACGAGGTCGAAAGCGTCGCCATCGCGCGCGCGAAAAAACTGTTCGACTGTGCCTTTGCCAACGTCCAGCCGCACTCAGGCGCGCAGGCCAACGCGGCGGTGTTCTTCGGTTTGCTGCAGCCGGGCGACAAGGTGCTCGGCATGGATCTCGCGGCGGGCGGGCACCTGACGCACGGCGCGTCGTTCAATCTTTCTGGCAAATGGTTTCATGCGTCGCACTACGGCGTCTCGCGCGACACGGGCCGCATCGATATGGACGAGGTCGAGCGCATCGCGCGCGCCGAACGGCCAAAGCTGATCATTTGCGGCGGCTCGGCTTATGGCCGCATCATCGATTTCGCCTGGTTCCGGCGCATCGCCGACGCGGTGAGTGCCATTCTGATGGTCGACATGGCGCATTTCGCGGGACTGGTGGCGGCGGGCGTTTACCCGAGCCCGCTGCCGCATGCCCACGTGGTGACGACGACGACGCACAAGACGCTGCGCGGCCCGCGCGGTGGCATGATCGTCAGCAACGACGAGGAGATCGGCAAGAAGATCAACTCCGCCGTCTTCCCCGGCATGCAAGGCGGACCGCTGATGCATGTCATCGCGGCGAAAGCGGTGGCCCTGGGTGAGGCCCTGCGGCCCGAGTACAACACTTATATCCGCGCCGTGGTCGATAACGCGAAGATGCTGGCCGACACGCTAACCGAGCGCGGCTGTGCCATCGTCTCCGGCGGCACCGACAGCCACGTGATGCTGGTCGATCTGCGACCGAAGAAACTCACCGGCCGCGCCGCAGAAGTATCGCTGGAGCTGGCGGGCATCACCTGCAACAAGAATGGCATCCCCTTCGATCCGGAAAAGCCCACCATCACTTCGGGCGTCCGGCTCGGCAGCCCCGCCGCGACGACGCGCGGCTTCGGCCCGGCCGAGTTCCGCCAGACCGGTGAGATGATCGCCGAGGTGCTGGACGGGCTGGCGGCGACCGGCGCTGACAACAATCAGGCGATTGAGACGGCGGTGCGGCGCAAGGTGGCGGCTTTGTGCGCGCGCTTTCCGGTCTATTCCGAAGCCTGAGACGGGAGGAGGGGGAGCATGCGGTGCCCGTTCTGCGGTTTCGAAGATACCCAGGTCAAGGATTCGCGTCCGACCGACGATCGCGGCTCGATCCGCCGGCGGCGGCTATGTCCGAATTGCGCCGCGCGCTTCACCACGTTCGAGCGGGTGCAGCTCCGTGAACTGACCGTGGTAAAAAAGGACGGCGAGCGTCAACCGTTCGATCGCGACAAGCTGGCCCGCTCCCTGCAAATCGCGCTGCGCAAGCGGCCGGTTGAGCCCGATCGCATCGAACGCGTCATCAACTCGATCGTCCGTCAGTTGGAGAGTTCGGGCGAGAGCGAGATTCCGAGCGAGCAGGTCGGCGCGCTGGTGATGGAGGCGCTGGCCCAACTCGACCAGGTCGCCTATGTCCGCTTCGCCTCGGTCTATCGCAATTTCCGCGAGGCCAAGGATTTCGGCGAGTTCGTCGGCCGCATTGCCGCGGATGGGGATGATTGATCGCGCGCTTTTCGCGCTCATGAGATGAGTGACGTGCAACACATGAACGCGGCGCTGACGCTGGCGCGGCGCGGGTTGGGGCGCGTTTGGCCCAACCCGGCGGTCGGCTGCGTCATCGTCAAGGATGGCCGCGTTGTTGGGCGGGGCTGGACGCAGCCGGGCGGCCGTCCGCACGCCGAGACGGAGGCGCTCGATCGTGCCGGAACGCTCGCCGACGGCGCGACGCTCTACACCACGTTGGAGCCGTGCAGCCACCATGGCAAAACGCCGCCTTGCACCGATGCGGTGATCGCCGCCGGCGTCGGGCGCGTGGTCGCCGCGATGGAAGATCCCGATCCGCGTGTCAAAGGCACCGGCTTCGCGCGGCTACGCGGCGCCGACATTGCGGTCGATATCGGTATCGGTGCCGCCGACGCAGCCGAGATCAATGCCGGTTTTTTTCTACGCACGGCGTCCGGGCGGCCGCTGGTGACGCTGAAGCTGGCGACCACGCTCGACGGCAAGATCGCGATGGCGTCGGGTGAAAGCCGCTGGATTACGGGAGAGCCGGCGCGGCGCCGCGCCCATCTGCTGCGCGCGGCACACGACGCCGTGATGATCGGCGTCGGCACCGCGGTTGCCGACGACCCAGAACTGACGTGCCGCTTGCCCGGCATGGCTGACCGGCATCCCGTGCGCATCGTCATCGATCCGGGCCTGCGCCTGCCGCTGACGGCGCGCCTTGTGGCCGATGCGTCTCGAAACCGAACGTGGATGGTCACCCGCACCGGCAGCGACAGTGCGCGGCACGACGGTTTCCGTGCCGCCGGCGTCGATCTGATCGAATTGGCGGGCGTGGACGAGGGGCTCGACCTCGCGGCGGTGATTCAAGCGTTGGGCAAGCGGGGACTAACCCGCATTCTGGCCGAGGGTGGCGCCGGCTTGGCGACGGGATTGCTGCGCCGCGATCTGGTCGATCGTTTCGCCTGGTTCCACGCCCCGAGCGTGATCGGCAGCGACGGCATCACGGCCGTCGCTGATCTCGGCCATGAAAAATTGGCAGGAATACCCCGCTTCGAACGGTTAACGGTCGAACCGGTCGGCGAGGATGTACTGGAAACCTTGCGGCGGCGGCCTTAACTTACCGGGGCATGTTCACCGGCATTATCACCGATGTGGGGCAAGTGCGTGCCGTTGAGAAGCGCGGCGACACGCGTTTCACCATCGCGACTTGTTATCCGATTGGCGACATTGCGATCGGCGCCTCGATCGCCTGTTCCGGCCCATGCCTGACCGTGGTCGAGAAAAGCAACGACAGTTTTTCCCTCGATGCCTCCGCCGAGACGCTGGCGCGCACCACCGCCGGATCGTGGCACGAAGGCACGCGCATCAATCTCGAGCGCGCGCTCAAGATGGGCGACGAGCTCGGGGGTCATCTCCTGACCGGCCATGTCGATTCTGTCGCCACCCTAACCGCGCGCCGGCCGGAGGGCGATTCGCTGCGCCTAACCTTTTACGTGCCGGGGCCGTTCGACCGCGCCATCGCCTCGAAGGGCGCCGTGGCGATCGAGGGCGTGTCGCTGACGGTGAACGAAGTCGACGGCAACAGTTTTGGTGTCAACATCATTCCACATACCCAGCGGGAGACGACGCTCGGTGCGCTCCAGCCCGGCGACCGGGTCAATCTCGAGATCGACTTAATCGCGCGCTATCTCGCACGCCTCGTCGGCAAGGAAATCGCATGAGCTTCGTCGAAGTGGTCTCGCAGATCGAAGAGATCATCGAAGACGCCCGCAACGGCCGCATGTTCATTCTGGTCGACGACGAGGACCGGGAGAACGAGGGCGACCTCGTCATCCCGGCGCAGATGGCGACACCCGATGCGATCAATTTTATGGCCAAGCATGGCCGTGGCCTGATCTGTCTCGCCCTGACCAAGCAGCGCGTCGAGCAGCTTGATCTCAAGCTGATGTCGCAGGCCAACGCCTCGCGGCTCCAGACCGCGTTCACCGTCTCGATCGAGGCCAAGGATGGCGTCACGACCGGCATTTCCGCGTCGGACCGCGCGCGCACCGTCTCGGTCGCGATCGACCCGACCAAAGGAGCCGAGGATATCGTCAGTCCCGGCCATGTCTTTCCGCTGATGGCGCGGGACGGCGGCGTTCTGGTGCGTACCGGCCACACCGAGGCCGCGGTTGATATCGCCCGGCTCGCGGGCCTCAACCCGTCGGGCGTGATCTGCGAGATCATGAACGACGACGGCACGATGGCGCGGCGCGACGACCTGATCGCTTTCGCCCAGCTTCACGGTCTCAAGATCGCGACCATCGCCGATCTTATCGCCTATCGCCGCCGCCACGACCGTACCGTCGAGCGCACTTTCGATCAGCCGTTCGAGACGCATTTCGGCGGCACGTTCCGGCTGCTGATTTATCGCAACAAGGTTAGTAACGTCGAGCATCTCGCTTTCGTTAAGGGTGACGTGTCGAGCCCTAAGCCGCCGCTAGTGCGCATGCACGCCATGAACATGATGGACGACATGTTCGGCAGCGTGAAAAGCGGGCGCGCCGGCATGCTGCGCGCGTCGTTCGAGGCGGTGGCGAAGGCGGGACGCGGTGTCGTGGTGGCGCTACGCGAGCCGATGCCGTCGAACCTGACGACGCGCCTTCACGAAGTCATCGTCGATACGCCACCCGATTCCGGCGCGCTGCGCGACTATGGCATCGGCGCGCAAATCCTGATCGATCTTGGCGTCCACGAAATGATCCTGCTGTCGAACACCGACCATAACATCATCGGTCTCGAAGGTTACGGCCTGCGCGTCGTGGGACGACAACCCATCGGCGAGCCGAGCGTCTAAGCGATGGCGGCGACCCGCATCCGCATCCTGATTGTCGAGGCGCGTTACTACACGCATATCGCGGACGAGTTGTTGCGCGGCGCGACGGCCGAACTAGAGCGCGCCGGTGTCGCGTTCGAGCGGGTCACCGTGCCGGGCGCGTTCGAGATTCCGGCGGCGGTACAGTTCTCGCATCTGTCGCGGCAAGGCTTCGACGGTTATGTTGCGCTTGGCTGCGTCATTCGCGGCGAGACCACTCACTACGATTTGATCTGCGCCGAATGCGCGCGGGGCTTGCAGGACCTGGCGTTGCGCGAGCGGCTTGCCATCGGTTTCGGCGTGCTCACGGTCGAGAACGAGGCACAGGCGCTTGCGCGCGCACGAGTGGATAAGAAGAACAAAGGGGGTGAGGCGGTGCGCGCCTGTCTCGCCATGGTCGATCTCAAGCGCCGTTACGCACTCGGCACGCCATGAGCGCGGACAAGCCGCGTGCTGCGGCCGGAACCATCAAGCGCAGCCTCGCCCGGCTCGCCGCGGTACAAGCGCTCTATCAGATCGATCTGAACGATACACCGCCCGAAACCGTCATCGCAGAAATGCGCGAGCGCGGCGAGGACGAAGAAGGGTTCGGTGAGGCGGACGATGCGCTGTTCACCGACATCGTGCACGGCGTCATCGCGAACCGAGACGATCTCGACGCGCTGCTCAACGAAATGTTGGCGCCGGACTGGGTGCTGGCGCGGCTCGAAGTGGTGCTGCGGGCGGTGTTGCGGGCCGGCGCATATGAACTGCTAGCTCGGCTCGAAATTCCGGCGCGCGTCGTGCTGAACGAATATCTCGACATCGCGCACGCGTTCTTTTCCGGCAAAGAGCCGAAGCTGGTGAACGGCGTGCTCGACCGCGTTGGGCATCGCCTGCGCGCTAGCGAGTTCGATGGCCAAGCCGCCACACCTCGATGAGTTCGCGCGCATCGCGCGCTTCTTCGCGCCGCTTGCCGGGCCGGGCGCTCTAGGCCTCACGGACGACGTCGCGCTGATCGATGGGCCGCGCGGTACGCAGTATGTACTGAAGACCGACGCCATCGTCGCCGGCATTCACTTCTTTCCGACCGATCCGCCCCGCACTGTCGCGCAAAAGCTGCTGCGGGTGAATCTGTCCGACCTCGCCGCCAAGGGTGCCGAGCCGGTCGGCTATCTCCTCACCACCGCGCTGACGGCGGCGAACGACGAAACCTGGCTCAAACAATTTTCGGCGGGCCTCGCGGCGGACCAGAAAGAATTCGGCATTGGTCTCTTGGGCGGCGACAGCGTTCGCACCATCGGCGCGACCACCCTATCGGTTGCAGCGATCGGACGCGTCGGGAAGGGCAAGGCACTGTTGCGCAGCGGGGCGCGGGCGGGGGACACGCTCTATATGTCCGGCACGCTCGGCGATGCGGCACTGGGCCTTGCCTTATTGAAGGGCCGACGGATCAAGCTATCGGCGACGCATCGCCGCCATTTGATCGGGCGCTATCGCTTGCCGCGGCCGCGCCTCGCGCTGGGCCGAAAGTTGGTCGACCTTGCCTCGGCGGCGATGGATATTTCGGATGGGTTGGTCGCCGATTTCGGCCATCTCTGTGAAGCGTCGAATGTAGCCGGCGTAATCGAGACGGTACGGTTGCCGTTGTCCTCCGGCGCCCGCGCCGCGCTGGAGGCCGAGACATCGCTGCTGACGACCATCCTGACCGGCGGCGACGATTACGAAATCCTGTTCTCGGCACCACCCACGGCGCGGCGCGCTTTGGCGAAACTTCCTGTCACCCCCATCGGCCGTATTGAGCGAGGGCGAGGCGTCACGGTGTTGGGTGCTGATGATCGGCCCATGGCGCTAAAAAAGGGCGGGTATCGCCATTTTTGACGCGAATCGACGGCACAAACCCCGGGTTGCCTGACCGTTCCTCTTCTGGCATGGTCCGCCGACTTCCGGCGGGGGATCGCCGCGTTCCTTACAAAATAAACGGGGTTTGAAAAAATGCAGATTGCCTATTGGGTAGTTGTCGCCGGCGGCGTGCTGGCCCTGCTTTACGGCATTGTCACCAGCCGCGCCGTGCTCGCGGCCAATGCCGGCACCGAGCGCATGCAGCAGATTGCTGCAGCCATTCAAGAAGGCGCGAGGGCTTATCTCAATCGGCAATACACGACGGTCGCCATCGTCGGCGTCGTGATCTTCGTGATTTTGCTGTTCGCGCTAAGCTGGCGCTCCGGCGTCGGCTTCGCCATCGGCGCCATCCTTTCGGCGGCGGCCGGCTATATCGGCATGAATGTGTCGGTGCGCGCCAATGTGCGCACCGCCCAGGCGGCGCGCGGTGGCCTTGCTCCCGGCCTTGCCATCTCGTTCAAGGCGGGCGCCATCACCGGCATGCTGGTGGTCGGGCTCGGCCTACTCGGCGTCTCGCTCTATTATTATTTCCTGCGGTCGAGCCTGCCGACCGACAATCCGCGTCCGATCCTGGAATCGCTGGTCGCGTTGAGCTTCGGCGCATCGCTGATCTCCATCTTCGCCCGTCTCGGCGGCGGCATCTTTACCAAGGGCGCCGATGTCGGCGCCGACTTGGTCGGCAAGGTCGAGGCCGGCATTCCCGAGGATGATCCCCGTAACCCCGCCGTGATCGCCGACAATGTCGGCGACAATGTCGGCGACTGCGCCGGCATGGCGGCGGATTTGTTCGAAACCTATGCCGTAACCATTGTCGCGACCATGCTGCTGTCCGCGATCTTCTTCACGGGCGCGGTGCGCGACACGATGATGCTGATCCCGCTGGTCATCGGCGCGGTGTGCATTCTCGCCTCCGTCGTCGGCACGTATTTCGTTCGCCTCGGCGCGAGCGAGAACATCATGGGCGCGCTGTATAAGGGCCTGATCGTCGCCGGTGTCTTGTCCGCGATCCTCATTGCGATCGTCGTGCAATGGCTGATCGGCTTCTCGACGATGCTCCCCATGACGGGCGGCACCGTGACCACGGGCAGCGGGCTGTTCGGCTGCGCCCTTGTCGGCCTCGCCGTCACCGGGCTCCTGGTGGTCATCACCGAGTATTACACCTCGACCGCGTACCGCCCGGTGCGCAGCATCGCCACCTCGTCCACGACCGGCCACGGCACCAATGTGATTCAGGGCCTCGCCATTTCGATGGAAGCGACGGCGCTGCCCGTGATCGTGATCGCGGCCGGCATCATCGTCGCGTATCTGATTTCGGGCCTGTTCGGCATCGCAATCGCGGCGACCACCATGCTGGCGCTCGCCGGCATGATCATCGCGCTCGACGCTTACGGTCCCGTTACCGACAATGCCGGCGGCATCGCCGAAATGGCGGAGCTGCCGAAGGAGGTGCGCAAGTTCACCGACGCGCTCGACGCGGTCGGCAACACGACCAAGGCGGTGACTAAGGGCTATGCGATCGGCTCGGCGGGCCTCGCTTCGCTGGTGCTGTTCGCGGCCTACACCCAGGACCTGGCGCATTATTTCCCGAAGCTTCAGGTCAACTTCGCGCTCCAGAACCCGTATGTTGTCATCGGCCTCTTCATCGGCGGCCTGCTGCCGTATCTGTTCGGCGCGCTCGGCATGACCGCGGTCGGCCGCGCGGCTGGCGCGGTGGTCGTCGAGGTCCGGCGTCAGTTCAAGGAAATCCCCGGCATCATGGAAGGTACCGGCAAGCCCGATTACGGCAAGGCGGTCGACATGCTGACCAAGTCGGCGATCAAGGAAATGATCGCGCCGTCGCTCCTGCCGGTGCTGGCGCCGATCGTGCTGTTCCTCATCATTTGGTCGTTCGCGGGAGAGGCCAACGCCTTCGCCTCGCTCGGCGCGATGCTGCTGGGCACCATCGTTACCGGCCTGTTCGTCGCCATCTCGATGACCTCGGGCGGGGGCGCGTGGGACAACGCCAAGAAATATATCGAGGAAGGCCATCACGGCGGCAAAGGTTCGGACGCGCACAAAGCGGCCGTGACCGGCGACACGGTCGGCGATCCCTACAAGGATACTGCCGGTCCCGCGGTCAACCCGATGATCAAAATCACGAACATCGTTGCGTTGCTGCTGTTAGCGATCCTGGCCGGCGGCTGATCAGCAGGCCGTCCGTGCAGCGGGGCCTTTTGAGGCGATGAAGCGCTCCCAGCCACGGGGGAGCGCTATTTTCATCAATTGATTTGCTCGATGAGCAATTCGAGCGCGCGCTGTGTCGCGAGCGCGCGGATTTGATCGCGGTCGCCGGTAAAGATTTGGTGCTCGGTCTTGACCGGGGCGCCTCTGCGCGCTGCGCCGAAATGGACGAGCCCAACCGGCTTCTCCGCCGAACCGCCGCCAGGTCCGGCAATGCCGGTGACAGACACCGCAAGATCAACCGGCGCGCGCGACAGCGCGCCGGAGACCATCGCCGCCGCGACCGGCTGGCTGACCGCGCCCTGTTGCGCGATCAACGGACCGGGCACACCAAGGAGGTCGGTCTTGGCCTGGTTGGAATAGGTGACGAAGCCGCGTTCCACCACGTCGGACGACCCGGCGATGTCGGTGAGCGCCGCCGCGATCATGCCGCCGGTGCAGGATTTCAGCCGTCGCCAATTTCCAGCCGCGGCGCCGGCACAGATCGAGCACGGTCTCGGCGAGGGTGCGCGTGTCGGTCATAGCGGCAACCTCACGGTGGCGACGGCCTGCGCCGCCAAGCCTTCGCCGCGCCCGGTGAAGCCGAGCTTCTCGGTGGTGGTTGCCTTGACGCTGACACGGCTACGGTCGACGCCGAGAATATCGGCGATACGCGCCACCATCGTGTCGCGGTGCGGCCCGACCTTTGGGCGTTCGCAGATGATCGTGACGTCGACATGGGCGATTATGCCGCCGCGCGCGCGGACCAGTTGGGTGGCATGCCGCAGGAATTGGTCCGACGGTGCGCCGCGCCAGCGCGCATCGCTCGGCGCGAAATGCATGCCGATATCGCCGTCCCCGATCGCGCCGAGAACCGCGTCGGTCAACGCATGCAAGCCTGCATCGGCATCGGAATGGCCGACCAAACCGTGCTCGTGCGGAATTTTCACGCCGCAAAGCCACAAATGGTCGCCCGGTCCGAACGCGTGGACGTCGAAACCTTGTCCGGTACGGATGTCGCCAAGCGACGACAAGAGACGGCACTCGGCTTCGCGCAGATCGTCCTCGGTCGTCACCTTGAAATTCGCGGCATTGCCGGCAACCAGCCTCACGGTGAGACCGGCGCGCTCCGCCACCGCGGCATCGTCCGTTAGGTCCAGCCCTTTAGCGGCGCGATGGGCCGCAAGAATGTCAGCGTAATGGAAACCTTGCGGCGTCTGCACGCGCCAAAGGTTGGCGCGATCAAGCGTCTCGGCGACGATGCCGTCGGCGCCACGCTTTACCGTGTCGCGCAAGGGTTGGGCCGGGATCGCGCCGGGCGCGTCGTCGAGCGCGGTCAACACCGCGTCGACGATGGCGTTGTCGAGAAACGGCCGCGCCGCGTCGTGAATCAACACTCGTTTCGGCGCCTGCTTCGCCAGGCTTTCTAGGCCGAGCCGCGCGGAATCCTGCCGCGCGGCGCCGCCCTCGACCGGCGGCAAAAGGTCGAGCCCGGCGATTGCCGCCTCGTAACGACCGCGATCGTCGGGATTGAAGACGACGCGCACGCCGTCGATTCCGGGGTGCCGTCGCAGCGTCTCGAGCGAATAACGCAGTATCGGCTTGCCGGCGAGCGGCAGGTACTGCTTCGGGATTTCGCCGCCGAAGCGCGCGCCGCGTCCGGCCGCGACCACCAAGGCCACACAATTGAGACTCATGCCGGAGAGCTTATCGGTATTGATGCGAAGGCGGAAGTGATAGGGTCGGCGATACGATGACGGCGGATTTTTCGACACGCGCGACGCGCGACGCCTTTCTTCGCGAACATGTCGGCGCGGTGTACGACGCGATCACTGACGGGCGGACGAAATTCGTCCGTGTCGAGGAGCTGATCTATCGCGCCGCCGAGTTCTTTCCCGGACTGGTTCCTTCGCGGGCGCAGATCGACGTGGAGGTCGGCCGGTTGCAGCGCGACAAGGCCGGTCTCGAAATCGACCAGGGGATTTTGCTGTCGCACATTCTCGGCGACGAGCGCGCCGGTACGCATTTATGCCACGCCATGTTGCTGCCGCGCGCCGAATCGCAAGCGGCACTCGAACGGTTCACTGAGGACGGGGTGCTCGATCTCGGCGCGGCTAAATTGGAACGCCGCGGTCGTGCGGTGCATCTGACACACCGCAATCCGCGCTTTCTCAACGCCGAGGACACGACCACCATCGCGGCGACCGAAATCGCTGTCGATGTCGCGACGCTCGACCCGAAGAGCGACATCGCAGTGCTACGCGGCGGGCCGCTCGAGCATCCCAAATGGCAAGGCCGGCGCACGTTCGGCAGCGGCATCAACCTGACGCATCTCTATCAGGGCCGGATTCCATTTGTGTGGTTCATGCTTCACGATCTCGGCTTCGTGCATAAATTTCTGCGCGGCGTGGCGCGGCCGGACATGCTCCCCGACGACGTGCGCGGCTACGGCGTCGAGAAGCCGTGGATCGGGGCCGTCGACGGTTTCGCCATCGGCGGCCACTGCCAAATCCTGCTGACGATGGATTACGTGTTGGCTGCCGCTGATGCCTACATGACGCTCCCGGCGCGCAAGGAAGGCATCATCCCCGGCGTGTCCAATATGCGGCTGATCCGCTTTGTCGGCGACCGCATCGCACGCCAATTGATCCAATACGAGCGCCGGCTCGACTGCGACACGCCGGCCGGCCGGCTGATTTGCGACGAGACCGTGCCTTCAGCCGAGATGGACACCGCAATTGACCGCGTCGTCGAAAGCCTGACTAATTCGGGCGCCGTCGGCGCCATCGGCAATCGCCGCGCCTTCCGCGTCGCGGAGGAGCCGCTCGATCTATTCCGGCGCTATATGGCGGTCTATGCGCGCGAGCAGGCGTTTTGCCATTTCAGCCCGGCGCTGATCGCCAACCTCGAACGATACTGGGACGCGCAGAACCGGAAGGGCTAGCGGTTCCAGCCGTAGAGATCCATCGTAGTGGCGCCGGCGCGAAGCTGTTCTATCGTCTTCGCTTCCTTGGCCTCGCGGTCGAGCGATTTCTGAATGACCTCGGCGGCGCGGGCGCGCGGAACGACGCAGACGCCGTCCGTGTCGCCGCAGACCAGATCGCCGGGATTGATCGTGATGTCGCCGATCAGCAGCGGATGGCCGAGGAACGCGCGGGCCTCGAAATCCTTGCCCGTGCCGTTGATGCACAGGCCGCGCGCGAACACCGGAAAGCCGACGCCTTCGAGCAGCGCGCCGTCGCGCACGCAGCCGTCGATTACCAGCCCGCCGAGCTTCCGGGCGACGCCGGCGGTCGACATGATCTCGCCCCAATAGCCGTATTCGTAGACGCCGCCGACCGACGCGACGATGACGTCGCCGGGCCGTGCCGCCGCAAGCGCGCGGTGAAGCCGCAGATTGTCGCCGGGCGGGCCCTGCACGGTGAAGGCCGGGCCGCAGACGCGGAACGACGGCGCCATCGGCTTGATCTGCGGCGGCAGCGCGCCGATCTTGCCGCCCGCTTCGTGCAGCGTCGCCGTGCCGAACGGCCGCGCCGCCTCGCACAGCTTGGCATCGACGCGCTCGAAATCGATCGTTTCGGTCGGCGACAGTGTCTTCAAACCGCTCATGATTTCACCCGTGTCTGCAGCGTGTGATACTTGAATTGCTTGCGCGCCTCGTCGAGCCGCATGCCGCCGCGCACTGCCTCGCGGATGGCGTTTTCGGCTTCTTGAATCTCTTCGCCCGCGGCGAGCACCTTGTCCTCGTGCTCCTTTGGGATCACCACCACGCCGTCAGCGTCGCCGCGTAGGATGTCGCCGGGTTGGACCCGCGCCTCGCCGATCGTAACCGGCACGTTGGTGGCTTCGACCTGCACGCGGTCCTTGCCGGTGCGCATCCAATGGTCGGCGGTGAAGACCGGATAGCTCAGCTCGAGGCACAGCGCGGTGTCGCGGCACAGCCCGTCGATCACGGTGCCGGCGATGTCCTTTGCCGACGCGGTTTCGGTCAGGATGTCGCCCCAGATCGTGGCGTTGAGCCGGCCGCCATTGTCGATCACCACGACCTCGCCCGGCTTCACGTCGTCGATATAATCGCCGACCGTCCCGGGTGGACTGGCCGCGGGTCCGCACAGCAGCGTGTAGGCGCGGCCGGTCATGCGGAATTTCGGGTCGCGCGGCTTGATCTGGTAGCACTGGCCGACGATGCCGAATCGGTCCAGCGCGTCGCTGATGGTCGCGGTATCGAGCTTCGACGCGCGTTCGACGTTCTTATCCATCTATTTTGCCTCTCCAGCATCTTCTCGTAATTGGCGCCCATCACCTCGGTGATGCGCTGGCCGCGCAGCAGGGCTTTGCCCATCGCCGCCTCGCGCATCGCGATGTTTTCCGCCTCGGTGACGATCTCGCGCCGCTTGCGCTGCCGGCAGAAAGCACACGCCGGTCGAATCGGCGATGGCATAGTCGCCGGGCTGGACCGTGATTTCGCCGATCTGCACCGGCACGTCGGTTGCCGCCTCGGCGACGCGGTTGCGCGCGGTGCGCGCGGTGACGGCGCGGCTATAGACCGGGAAATCGAATTCGCGCGCCTCGTCGACATCGCGCAGCGGCCCGTCGGCGATCACGCCGGCGATGCCCCGCACCTTGGCGCCGAGCGACAGGATGCCGCCCCAGCTGCCGGCGTCGATCCCGGACCGCTGCTCGACCACGATGATCTCGCCTGGTTGGCACGCCTCGATGGCGGCGGTGCCGAGATGGCGCGGCGCGCCCGTCGCGGACGGCGCCTGGTCCTTCGCCACCAGCTTCACGGTATGGACGCTGGCCGGCGATCTTGCGCACGACGCTGCGTGGCGGCAGGCCGGTGACCGCCGCGGGCAGGCCGAGCTTGTCGAGGGCATCTGACACGGCGCAGCTATCGAGGCGCAGCAATCGCGTCGTAATCTGGTCTGTCATCCGCCTCTCTCTTGCTTCCGAGGCGGGACTTTAGCGATCCGCCGGGAAAACTCAAACGCGCGCTCCTTGACCCTGCCCTGCGCGGGAGCGTAGCCAAATCGAATGAGCTTCGGACGACGACAAATCCAGCGACCGAGCCGAGCCGGTCTCGGTATTGGCGGCTGGGCTGGCGGCCGGCGGTGCTCCTGATGGCTGTCGCGATCGGCGCCGCGATCTGGGACGGGCCGACTGTGGGCGTCGACCGCTATGTCGTGCGCGAGGGCGACACGCTCGAGTGGACGCCGCGCGATTGCTCGTTGTCGCGGATCGGCCTCGCGTGCCTGCGCGCAGCAGCTGCGGCTTTACGGCGTCGACGCATTCGAGGCCGGCGCAAACCTGCCGCGACGCCCAGGGCAAGGTATGGGCGTGCGGCGCGGTCGCGACGCGGCGCCTCGCCGAGCTGGTGGCGCGGCCCGGTTTCGCCTGCAACGTCGACAACGAATTCATCGACAAACGCGCGCGCGAATTTGCGGTCTGCACTGTCGATGGCAAGGATGTCGGCGCGCTCTTGGTCAGCGAAGGGCTTGCCTTCTATTACGGCCGGGGGCTGCAATATCTGCCGATCGAAGCGGAGGCGCGGCGAGAGAAGCGTGGCGCCTGGGCCGGCACCTTCGTTCGCCCGCAATTCTGGCGCCAGGGGGCGCGAAGCTAGGCCATTTCCGCCCGGACGCGTTGGCGCAAGCAGGTCGATCGGCATGCGCCGGCCCTGCTCTCGGTAGTACCAGAACTGCCAGCCGTTACAGGCCGGGGCACCTTGCACCTGCGCGCCGACCTGATGGATCGAGCCGCGGCTTTCGGCGGAAATCGAGTGTGCCGTCGGCCCGTATCTTAGCGGTCCAACGTCCCGAGATGTCGGATAGCACGTCGCCGGGCCGGAGCAATCCGCGCTCGATCAACGTACCGAAGGGAATGCGCTTCTCGTCGCGTTTTTGCTGCAAGATCAATGCGTCGTCGGGCGCCGTCTCGATCGACGGCGATGCGCTCGCGCGCAATCACGAGGTAGTCGGGGTCGCGCTCGATGCCGATGAAGTTTCGGCCAAGGCGCTTCGCCACCGCGCCGGTGGTGCCGGTGCCGAAAAACGGGTCGAGTACCGTGTCGCCCGGCTTGGTGGTCGCCAGCAACACGCGATGCAAGAGCGCCTCGGGCTTTTGAGTCGGATGCGCCTTGTGCCCGTCCACGTCTTTCAGCCGTTCGGCCCCTGTGCACACCGGCAGTAGCCAGTCGCTGCGCATCTGCAGGTCTTCGTTGAGCGACTTCATCGCCTCGTAATTGAAGGTCGGCTTCGAATCCTGGCTGCGGGCAGCACCAGATCAGCGTTTCATGGGCATTGGTGAAGCGCCGGCCGCGGAAATTCGGCATCGGATTGGTCTTGAGCCAGATGACGTCGTTCTGGATCCAGAAGCCCAAATCCTGGAGCAGGGCACCGACGCGAAAAATATTATGATAGGAGCCGATGACCCAAAGCCCGCCGTCTGGCTTCAAGAGGCGGCGCGCCGCCGTGAGCCAATCGCGGGTGAAGCGATCGTAGGCCGCGAACGAGTTCGAACTGGTCCCACGCTTCCTCGACGCCGTCGACGCGGCTGTTGTTGGGGCGTCGCAACTCGCCTGAAAGCTGGAGATTGTAGGGCGGATCGGCGAAGACGAGATCGACCGACGCGGCGGGCAGCGCCGCCATTTCGGCGATGCAATCGCCCAGCAGAATCCGATTTTGGGTTGAGCCCCCCATGGCGGCCGCCTCGCTTTTTATCATGCCGGGGGCGATATTGCGCGAGGCCGAGTTGCCGCGTCAAGAATCTTTAGAGTCAATAAGTTATTCGGCTTCGCTCGACTCCAGTTCGAGATCGAGACTGCGCTGGAGATTGACGAAGCGCTTGCGGTGATGGGGCGTCATGCCGAGCGACAGGATGGCGTCGCGGTGGATTTTGGTCGGGTAGCCGACATTGGTCTCCCAGCCATAGCCCGGATAGCGCGGCGCGAGCGCGTGCATGAGGCGGTCGCGCGTGACCTTGGCGACGATCGACGCCGCCGCGATCGACAGCGACTTGCCGTCGCCGCCGACGATGGTCTGGACGCGGCACGGCAGTTTTGGCGCCTGATTGCCGTCCACCAACGCCCAGGCCGGAGTCGCGCCGATGACGGCGGACAACGCCGCTACCGCCCGCGCCATGGCCAGGAACGTCGCGCGCAGAATGTTGATCGTGTCGATTTCGGCGACGCTGGCGGCGCCGATACCGATCTGCGCCCGCTCGAAGAGATGCGCCGCGAATTCCTCGCGGCGTTCCCGCGACACCACCTTGCTGTCGTCCATGCCTTGAAGCGCGCGCGGCAGCTTCGTCGGCAGGATCACCGCCGCGGCCAGCACCGGCCCGGCCAGCGGGGCGCGCCCGACCTCATCCACGCCGCAGACCATGCCTTCGAGCGCGCGCTCATACCGGAAACTCGGCATGCGCCGACCCTCGCACCGCGCGGCCACGGAGACAAGCGTGACTTGCCCGGCCGGCATAAATCGATGCGTTTTTGTATTTTTCCAGTACGCGATCGATGCGTTTTCGTGACTTTTCAGACCGTTATCGGGACCATTTGTGACGCGATTTGTTTGGCCGCGTCGATCGTCGCGAATTGCGGGAACCCGGTCAGCCCAGCTTACCAGTCTTGCTGATCTTGAAGTCTTTTTCGATCGTCGTGAATGTCTTGCTTTCGGCTTTGCCGAAGCGGGTGACACTGCCGATCACGAACACCGCCAGTAGTGCTGCGATGAGCGCGTATTCCAACGTCGACACGCCCCTTTTGTCGGAGGCGATGCGGAAAAGCGGTTTCCTCATAGATCAAATATTTACCGAGGATTCTTCAACAAATGATTAACGTTAACACGAACTGGACCGCTGCCCGGTTGGCCAACATCCAGCTGGCGGACGGCTTTAATTCGGCGCGGCGCGACATTACAATCTCGTAATCTTCCCGGGGGGGGGGCATGCTTAACGAGCAGCTATTGGAAGAGCGGTTTGCCGCGCTCGAGGCGGCAAAGTCCTGGAGTCCGCGGGTCGTCTCGCGAACTCGAGACGCTGCTACGGTCGGGCGCGGACGAGGCGGTATTCCGCGTCAATCCGATCGCGTTCGGCGCCGACAAGGGGATCGCGGAAGCGGAAGCGATCGACCTGTTCCTGCATGCGACGCTGATCGGTCTTCTGGAGATGGATTGGCTGCTGGTCTGCCCGATGTGCTCCGATGTGGTCGAAAGCTTCCAGAGCCTGCGCACCCTCCAGAATCATTTTCATTGCCCGTTGTGCCAATCGGACTATGAGGCCGTGCTCGACGATCATATCGTCGTGACATTCACGGTGTCGCCTGCGGTCCGGCGCATCCGCTTTCACGATCCGGCGTCGCTGTCGGTCGAGGATTACGCCTTTATCTACAAGGCCATCAATATCGGCCGCACGCCCGACGGTGTTCCGTGGATCGATGTCGTCAAGTCGCTGCTCCGGGGCTTGAGCCGCTTGATGCCGGGGACAACGGCTGAGCTCGCGTTTGACGCCGTCGAGGGCGTGCTTCTCGGCTTCGATATGGAAAGCGACGCCAGTTTCACGTTCGAGGTCGGCGGCGATTCCGCCGCGGCGGCGCAACGTATACGGATCGAATTCGCTGCCGGTAAATGTACGCCCGCTCAGGGTCGCGTCGCGCCGGGCAAGGTTGTGTTCGAGGTGAAAAGCGTCGCCGATCGGATCGGGATTTTCGGCGTTCTCCAGTTTCCGCCGGGAGTGCCGCAGCGCGGCATGTTGCAAATGGCGCCGTTCCTCTCGGGCAATCGCCTGTTGATGACGCAGACATTCCGCGATTTCTTCCGTTCGGAGGTGATCCGCGCGACCGAGGGCGTCGCGGTCAAGGAGGTCACGTTGCTGTTCACGGACCTCAAAGGTTCGACCGCGCTATACGAACGCATCGGCGATCTCAATGCGTATATGCAGGTGCAGCGTCATTTCGAGCGGCTCCTCGATGTCACGGTTCGGCATCGCGGCGCCGTCGCCAAGACCATCGGCGACGCGGTGATGGCGGCGTTCTTGACGCCCGCCGACGCAGTCCATGCGGCGCTCGATATGCGCGAAGCCGTCGAACAGTTGAATCGGGAACGGTCGCAACGCGACTTCATCCTGAAGATCGGTCTGCACAAGGGCGCCGCGATCGCGGTGACTCTCAACGAGCGTCTCGACTATTTCGGCCAGACCGTGAACATCGCCGCGCGCGTCGAAGGCCTCGCCGGCGGCGACGAGATATGTCTTACCGATGACGTCTGCCGCGCGCCCGGCGTCGCGGCCCTGCTGGCGCCGTTCGCGAGCAAGCGCGTCGACGCCGCGCTACGCGGAATCAATCAGACCATGCCGATTTATTCGATCGGCGTGTCACGGTCGTGACCGCCGGTTAGCGCCAATCGTCTAGGACGAAATCCTCAGGGCGGCTGTAGCCCGGTTCGTTCGGCCGGTGCATCGCGATGACGTGCATGCGGCTGCGGAAGCCGCGCGCCATCATCTGACGATAGGCCGGCTCGCGCGCGGTGCTGACGCCCGCAAGGACGTTCGCCATGCCCGCATCGCGGGCGAGCGCACCGGCGGCATCGAGCAACGCGCCGAACCGGTCGGACGCGCCTTGGCCCGGCCGCACCGCGCCGAATTTGATGAAGAGACAATCGGCGCCGGCCTCGCTCGCCGGCCCCCAATGACAGACGGCGAAACCCACGAGCCGTTCCGAGCCATCCCACAACAGCAGCGTGTCGCCGAGTTGGCGCGCGGCGACGGTGCGGATCTCGGCGCGCAGATCGAGCCCGTCATAGATCGCGTCGGTGAGCGCGCGGCTTGCGTCTTCGGCCTCGCGTCGTTCGCCGGACGACAGTGCCGAGTACCGCGCGTCGCGCGGCAAGGCGCCGGACGCGGCGGCCGGCGCGGCCATAATCGCGGTCAGGTACTGCGGGAAGAAACCGAATTTCTGGTAGAGCCAGACATGCTTGGTCGAGTGCGGGAAGGTGCAGAGACCGGTGTGGCGCATGCCCCAGCGAACGAATTGGTCGGACACCGCTGCAACCAGCGGCTGCGCGATACCTTGGTTCCAGAGATCAGTGCGGACCGAGAGCGGGCCGAAGAAACCGACGCTGCCACAGTTGGTGCAGAAGTTGACGCCGGCGAGCGCGCCGGATTCATCGTCTGCGGCGAAGGCCGCCGTATGCTCGCACCCGAACCTGCCATAGACGTAATCGAAATCGGTCCAGAAATTGTCGAGATCGGCGACGCCCATGAAGGTGCCGAAGGCCCGCCGCACGATGCGCTGCGCTTCCTTGAGGTCGCGCTCCTGAAGCGGACGTGTGTCGGTCATGGTGCTTCTCCCTAACCCGTTGCAAATTATACCCTCACCGCGTCGCGGAGGGGGTATAGGGGACAGCAGCGGAGTTGACGGTTTTGGCAATTAGTGTCCACGGAGGCCACGCAGCCCTCATTTTGGAAAAGCGGGTTCAATCGCCTGAAAGAGGGTCCAGCTTGCGTCGATGGCCCTTTCGAAGTTCGGAAGCGTTTTCACGTCGATATCTCTCAAATAAACGAAGCTGCGCTCCCTGTGATATTGGTTGATCGCCTCGATCAATTGGACAACGGCCTCGCACGGCTCACCCAAGCCGCACGAACGAGCTCTGTCGAGTGCGGTTTTCAAATCGTGGCGTATCTCGCTTTTGATTTGATCTTCTGTGCAGCCGCGAAGGGTGAGATAGGCCTTCAAGGATAATTCAATCGCAAAGCCAAGGTTTGTGTAGAAGACCGGCCAATGTTTTAGGGTGTGCCCATTGGCATCGCGCGAATTTCCATCGGCGATACGCTTGGAAACACAATAGAAGGCGAAAGCATTCGCCAGAAGGCGCTTTGCCAACTCAAAGTTTTCGCCTCCATCCTTCACGGCGCCCAATATTCCTAGTCCGTCGCCCTCGCGCACTTCAACGATCGGTGACGCCTTCAAGGCGCCGCGCTTCCTCAAGATCGATCCGATATTTTCTGCCATGCTTATGCAGTATAGCGATTAGGTTCGGTCCATCGATAAGCGAAATCGGTTTGTTCTTCGCGAATTCGTATGCATCCGGCCCATAGCTAGCCGTGGTGACAAGAATACCTCTGTTGGCACCCTCGTTCAGCAGGGTTCCGTACAAATCACGGACGGCGGCGACATCCACAGTTCGCGTGTATCGCTTGGCTTGAAGGACGTACTTGCCGCCACGGACGGGATCGGGATCGAACATGATCGCGTCTACGCCTCGGTCATGGGAGGCGCGCGTGACATTCACGTCGATGCCGTCGCTCTTGAACATCCATTCGAAGAGCTGTCTCACCAGATGCTCGAAATCTTCCCACGGCATGGTCGCGAGATTGGCCTCCGGCTCCAGTCCCGAAACGACATCCCGATTGGCGACGATCCGACTGTCATCCGTGTTCATCACGAAAATTGGTCGAATCGGCGCCGCATTTTGCGGGTTCGGCGTCGCGATTCCGGCGAGGTGACGGAAACACGCTTTGGGATCGATATAACCTGGCCGAAAGGCCGTGAGCTCGGTTTTGGCGGCCTGAAGGGACGCGATCACGCCCTCGCGCGGCACACCGGTTGCCGGGTCAAACCATTTCTGATGAGCATTCACCGCGATGATATCGAAGAAGTCGCCGGGATCGCTCATCGCCGTGAGGTAGGCAGCGCGAACGCATAGGGAATACAACAGGCGTCCGGAAGAGCGCCTCTTCTCAGCGTCGGAAACAGGATGCCATTTGGACCAATGCTCATCGCCTCGCGGGCGGACGATCAAGAGCCGGGCAAAGTCGGGGACCTCGATCGTACACAACACGACCCTGGCATTGTGGTCGAACCCGAAGTCCGCCCCCATCATGAGCGGCGACGGCAATGGATGGCGGATCAATGAAAGTCCCATCAATTTGCCGAGCGCGACCGCGTCACCGACCGAGTACCCTTTTGCTATGTCGGTGCGAAGTCTTTCTTCATCCTTTTTTTCGCTTCGGACCTTTTCCGCGATTTCCGCGCGTTCTTTAACCAACCGATCATAGTGGGCGACCGCCAAATCCGGATGTCCGCGGTGATCCTTCATGAGGGCCCTGTCGGGCATGATTGGCAAGTCCGGCAGAGGGATTGGTTCCAACAGCGCGAGACCATGCGGGGGTGATAGCGCTTCCGAGGCCAAAATATGCTCCAAATGCGCTAACGGAAGCGCATCTCTCGCCCCCCACGGGATGGGCCACAACGGTGCTGCGGGTTCAAACGTTCCTCGATAATTTCTGAAGGACCGATCCGTCTTTTCCAGCTCTTTGCGAAATCCCCAAAAGTCCATGTTTCCTGTCCAATCGGGCGGCCAAGTTCATCTCAACAGATTCGCAAGCGCCCGGCTCACCACTCCCATCGCCGAAAGTTGAAATATTTCGCAGGCTATTGTCCGTGTTACCGATTAAGCCGTAGTTAATCGCCGGTTGTTGGCTGGCCATCGTCGAAAGTTATTTGACATACTTGGCAGCGCCATCACATCGCGGCTCGGCAACGGAGACCGACAATGAAGAGGGGTCCTGCTCGCCAATACACCCGTTCTGTCGTTGCCAACCGATGCACGTCCATGATTGCTGTGAATTGGCACGGCGCTTGAGGCTACCGCCATGGAAGCTTTTTCGGAAGAACAAAGAGACATCCTGACCCGCATAGGGTTGACGATAGTTTTCATTCAATCGACGGAACACATGATTCAATTTTGCATGACGTTCGCGTTGCCTGAAGGCGGCGCTCTTACATTGCAAAAACTTAAATCGCAGCAGGATAGGAAAAGAACCCTTGGACAATTCCTAACTGCGCTAAAGAAGTTAGTCGAACTCGACGAGGGATTCGACGCCATGCTCGACGAATTCCTCGAAAAAAGAAACTTGCTCATCCACCGGATCGATGAGATTCCGGGGTGGTCACTTAATACCGGTCCACAACTCATCGCATCTCGCCGCTTTCTTGATCGCCTGCTTTATCTAAATGACGTAGTGCTAACCTGACGTATTCACGACGGTAGCTGGATTTTCGGCGCCCGCCGTTTTTTTTGGAGGGCGACACGGCGATCCGTTGCGTCGGTTACGACGCGGGTAGGGATGCTGATTGTGTCGTGGTTGAAGGTTGCGGGGATGGGCTGGTGGGGCGACAGCGCCCCGGGGTTTAAGGCCCCGCGGCGGCGAAGCGGCGGGCGAGCAATCGGAAGATTGCGGCGTCGGGGCAGGCGGTCGGCAACCAGATGCGGATGCGCGCGGCCCCCTCGACGACGCGGGCGGCGATCTTGATCAAGCGAAGCCGCAACGTCGCGAACTCGGCGGTTTTCCAGGACGAGCGTTTAGGTGCGGCGGCGCGCAGGGTGTGCAGCAGCCAGTAGGCGGCGGTATGGAGAATGAGCCGGAACTGATTGGCGCGGGGGCTGCGGCAAGAGGTCTGGTCCGAGGCGAGCTGAGCCTTGTGCAGCTTGATGAAGTTCTCGGCCTGGCCGCGCGCGCAGTAGACCGTTTCGTAGAGATGCCCCGCCGAGCCTTTGAGTGTCGAGACGACGTAGCGCGCATCGAAGCCCTGGCTGGTGGCCTCGAGACGAGCCACGACGCGGCGCTCTTTGGTCCAGGTTTTGGCGGCATAGCGGAACTCGGTCCAGGTCCGGCGCTTCTCTTGTTCGGCCTCGGCGCGGCGCACGCAGAGATCGTCGGCGAGGGTGCGGATTTGGGCATGCAGCACGTTGTTCCCGGCGAGCCCGAAGACGTAATCGACACCGTTCTCCTCGCACCACTCCATTGCCTCGGGGCGGGCATAGTGGCTGTCGCCGCGCCAGCAGATGCGGGTCTGGGGCCAATGGCGACGAATGTGGCGGACGACATGTTCGATGAGGGCACGGACTTCGGACCCGCCCGGCGTCCTACCTTCGCGCAGGATGACCGCAACCGGCTTGCCGGAACCGGCCTCGTAAATGTGGATCGGCAGGAAGCATCGCTCGTCGTAATGGGCGTTGAAGAGCGAAAGCTGCTGGTGCCCATGGACCCGGTCGAGCGTGTCGTCGATGTCGAGCGTGATCGCGGCCGGCGGCCGCGCCCAACTCGCGCAAAACAGATCGACCATGGCGGCCATCATCCGGGCGATCTCGATCTTCGATGGCGCGTTCTCCAGCCGCGACATGGTTGGTTGCGAGCACAGCGCATTCCCGCTCTCAGGCAACCGCCCTACCGCCATCTTGAAAACCGGGTCCACGCGCAAGCTGTCGCAGTCGTCGGCATCTTCATAGCCCGCCGCGATCAAAAACATCCGCAGCCGAAGCATCGCGACGAGATCGTGATCGATGCGGGCCGGATCGCGACGATCCTTCAAGCATCGCGCCAAAACCTCGGCGAGCCCGAGACGCCGCTCGACATCCCGCAATAGCATCACGCCGCCATCCGACGATAAAAGACCGCCGTCAAAGGCGACGCTCACCTTCCTACGGCAAATCGATGGCAACGAAAACGGCAGAAGGTTATCTTCGTCCATGGCGGGTGTGGCGCTCCGTGATCACGGCATTGACCCTGTCTCAGCAACAAAATCATGCATGCAATCAACGAATTACGCTACATCCGCCAACCCAATATCACCGCCGTCGTGAATAAAAAGGGCTAGTTCCCTCTTTGTCAGGAAGACACTCGGCGTTGGGATTGTGCCAAATACAAATGAAGGGATTGTATACCCTGTTTTACTGATCCCTAAGCTGGTCGCTTGTCGGCCATGGGGGAGGCACGCCAACTCGTTGGCTGGAATCTTCGACGGATTCGGGTTCGCCGTGGTTACTCGATCGAAGCGCTCGCGGGTGACGCGAATGTGGACGCCTCGCATGTCGCTCGAATCGAGCGCGGCGCGGTAAATTCCAGCCTGGACGTTCTGGAACGTCTGGCTCAGGCGCTGGAAGTTAAACTCGCGGAGCTATTTCGTCCGCACCGCGTGGGATCAAAACCGCCAAAACCCCTCAAGAGCGGCCGGCGTCCAAAGGTTCGGCCGGATCGACGGTGACCGGTAGAGCCAGGCCCTTCTCCGGCTTCGTCAACTTGATGGCGTGATTTCCCCCTCAACTGTCACGCAATGGTGCGGGGCCGGCGGAGCCTGCCGTTTGCACTTTGCCGAGCTTTGTCTGCCAATCCTCTTTGTCGAAGGAGATATACGCCACGACATCGGAACCCGACGGCCGTCCATGACCTCTGTCACTACGTTCCAATCGACTGCGTATCAGCTGTCGCCCATCAAAGTCCCGGCGGACGGTTACGCCAATCGTCGCACGACGTAGTGGTCGCCCTTATCTTCAGGGACAAACTCCTTGGTCGCCCCAAAAATGCCTTGGGGGACGCGACTGGTGGCGAGGGGATTGTGGACGATCGCAAACGGAGGCATCGTTTCCGTAGCGCTCATTCCTTCCGTCACATAGGTGCGATTGCACCCCATCACAGCACCAACTATTGCGTAGGCCGGATCGAGAAAGTTTCCGGTTGGCACCTCCGAACCATTTGGTTTCTTGATCGAGAAACGAGGGACGTTCACCGCCTCGCCGAGCGATCCGTCAGCCTCAATCGGGGCTGCGATTGGACCGATCGGAAAAACAGCCTCGACGGCGTAAGGCATCTGGCTGATCCCTAAATCGTCGGTCGGAAAATCAGACAGTCGACAAGAATTAATGGCGATTATGGTGCAATCCGTCGGGTCGATGATTCTGTTTTCGAGGTACGACTGAAGCTTGTTCCGCTTGTCCCTTAACACTGAAGTCCAGCGCAAAAGCAGTTGGTCATGAGGCGGAGTTCGCAATCTAAAGACGCCAGGTTTTGGCGGCTCAAGCCAATCGGATGGAATGCCCTCCGGCGAGGGAACCACTGCTTCGATCCAGACAGTCGTTTCCCGATGTATGATTCCAAAGTCCGGCCCTCGCTGACCTGACCTATTTACCAGACCCGTTCGAAACTCACACCCAAGTGCCGTTAGGTGGCGATAAAGCAGCGCCTCCCAAACGTGCGCCAAAAATTTTCCGTCATCACCGCTCGTGACCTCGCTCGCAAAGTTCGGAGGTGCAAGCCCGGAAGCTTGGTAGGCCACTAACAATTTTTTATAGAAAGATTGCGCTACGTCGCTTAATGGAAAACGGTTTGAAAGAAAATCCGCGCTCAAACTCATGGATCCGCCCAGCTCCGGTGTAAACGTTTCGCCACTGCCCTCGCTAAGATGTCGCACCCAGCACGCCCCCTGTCCGATGAGCGCCGCGACCATTACAACAAGAACGGGACCAAAAATGCATGTTTCTTCAAGCTTGGCGAAGCGTCAGAAATAATCGATCGGCCGTGAATTACTTAAAGAGGTATAATTCTCGAACGGCCCCGTTATCGGGTCCTTTTATTCGCCGGAATATCGATGTTCGGCAAAAGTGATTTTACCGGTCTTATTATCTTTGGCACATACGCGATACCATTTCAGGTGCTTGGATGACTGATCGGCGACGAGAAATATCGCGCTTGTAACGATCGATTCCAAAAATGGAGCGATGGCTTGCTTCGCGTTTGTCTGGTCAAGCCAGATTGCGTCACCAAAATATTTTCCCAATAGAGAGAGGCTCAAATCGGGGCCCCCATTCGCTCTGGATGAGGGAAAGTAGAACCATCTGTAAAAGCTTTCAATTGTTGAAGCGCAAACCTCTCTCCATGGATCCGCCATTTCCTCCACATTTACTTTAAGTGACAGAAATATTCTCTTAGAATTTGTGTTGAAGGCAACACTGCCCTCGGGTCCCATGCCAGAACTCTTGTCAATATGAAGTCGCTCATTCATTCCAACAAAGGATGCACTGTCTTTGGCCTGCGCCCGAAGATTAAGAAGGATGACCTCAAGCTCCGTTATAGGCCGAGCAAAGAACCTTTCAGTTCTCAGATCGTCCGGATTGTTTTTGATGTCCAATTGAATTTCGATTTGGGACGATCCCCCGGTTTGATTGTCGGCAGAACCAGGAGCAAGTAGGAGGATTATGAGCAACAACAGGAGTTTTTGCGGAGCCATCTGACGAATGATCTCAGTAATTTTCGATCTGTTCCCAATCATCTCCGGCGTGCCTCCGTTATAGAGGCCCCCAATGTGCGATAGTTTTGACCATCAGGGGTTCTAACTTGCCAATCGTTATTTCCATATGAACGACGGCTTTGACTATCGCCCTCGTTAGCTGCGGATTGAGCCTGCAAACGCCTTGCTGGTGACCTGAGCCCCTGAATCTCCTCCAGGAATGAGTAGAGTCCGTCGCAGTGAAGGAGACGGACGATGAGGTCATCGCGGTTCAACGAAGAACAGATCATCGGGATCCTGCGGGAGCAGGAGGCTGGGTCGTCGACGGCGGATGTATGCCGCAAGCACGGGGTCAGCAGCGCCACGTTTTACAAATGGAAGTCGAAGTACGGCGGGTTGGAAGTTTCCGAGGCCCGGCGGCTGAAGCTGCTGACCGATGAGAACGCTAAGCTGAAGCGGCTACTGGCGGAGGCGATGCTGGACAACGTCATGTTGAAAGACATCGCGTCAAAAAAATGGTGACGCCCGTCGCCAGACGAGAGGCCGTGGCTCACCTCTGCCAAACCTATGAGGCGAGCCAGCGGCGGGCGTGCCAAGTGATTGGCGCCGATCGCACCTCGATCCGGTACCGATCGCGCAAACCGGATGACGGCGTTGTCCGTGGCCGGCTGCGGGAACTCGCCGCGATCCGCCGGCGCTTCGGCTATCGGCGGTTACATCTCCTGCTCGATCGCGAGGGATTGCACATGAACCACAAGAAGCTGCGACGGCTCTATGCCGCGGAACGGCTCCAGGTGCGCCGCCGCGGCGGACGCAAGCGGGCGCTCGGCACCAGGGCGCCGATGACGCTGCCGCAAGGGCCGAACCAGCGCTGGTCCTTGGACTTCGTCAGCGACACGTTCACCGACAGCCGGCGCTTCCGTATCCTGGCGGTGGTCGACGATTTCACCCGCGAATGCCTGTGCCTGGTGGCCGACACGTCGCTCTCAGGCATGCGAGTGGCGCGCGAACTCGACACCGTCATTGCCGAACGCGGGCGCCCCAGCCTGTGTGTGTCCGACAACGGCACCGAGCTCACCAGCATGGCGATCCTGCGCTGGTCCCAGGAGACCGCGATCGAATGGCACTACATCGCGCCGGGCAAGCCTGCCCAGAACGCCTTCGTCGAAAGCTTCAACGGCCGCCTGCGCGACGAACTGCTGAACGAGACCCTGTTCGTCTCGCTCGATCATGCCCGCGAAGTCTTGGCCGATTGGAGGGACGACTACAACACCGTCAGGCCGCACAGCGCGATCGGCAATCTGCCGCCCGCCATCTTTGCCAAGACTCAGCGCCCCCGCGATGCAACGGGACGGGACGCTGCGCTCGATCGGGGCCTACGCGCCCCGTCCCGTTGCGCCACCGAGCCAGACAGGCTCAAATGACGAACAGACTCTCCTCATCTCCGGATGAGATAAGGGGCTCACGTCACAGCAAACTCAACTGGTCGCCTTGTTTGGCCGGTTTGCGGAACAGGGTCTTGTCGAGTTCGAACGTGTTGCGCCGCTGATTGAGGCCGAGGCGCTTACAGGCTTTCTCGAAACGCAGTTGCAGCAGGTCGGCGTACGGGCCGGTGCCGGTCATGCGCGTGCCCCAGTCCGATTGATAGATCTTGCCGCCGCGCGCCTGGCGGATCAGCGACAGGACGTGCTTCGCCTTGTCGGGGAAATGGCGGTTGAGCCAATCCTCGACCAGCGGCCCCAATTCCAGGGGCAGGCGCAGCATGATCGTGCCGGCGAACTTGGCGCCGTGCGCCGCCGCGGCCTCGAGAATAGCGTCGAGTTCGCTGTCGTTGAGCGCCGGGATCATCGGCGAAGCGAGAACGCAGACGGGAATGCCCGCATCGACTAGCAGCTTCATCGTATCGAGGCGGCGTTGCGGCGTCGCGGCGCGCGGCTCCATCGCGCGGGCAAGCCGGCGGTCGAGCGTCGTCACCGATATCGCGACCGAGCAGAGGCGCATTCGCGCCATTTCGGCGAGGATGTCGATGTCGCGTGCCACGAGCGCCGATTTGGTGACAATGCTGACGGGGTGGCGCAACTCGCGCAGCACCTCGAGAATGCGCCGCGTCAGTTGGTACTTTTTCTCCGCCGGCTGATACGGGTCGGTGTTCGAGCCGAGCGCGATGGTGCGGACTTGATAGGAAGGCCGCGCCAGCTCGGCACGGAGCAAGTCCGGTGCGTCTTCCTTGACGAAGATGCGGCTCTCGAAATCGAGCCCGGGCGATAATCCTAAATAGGCATGGCTCGGCCGCGCGAAGCAGTAGACGCAGCCGTGCTCGCAGCCGCGATAGGGGTTGATCGAACGATCGAACGGGATGTCCGGCGAGTCATTGCGCGCCAAAATCGTCTTCGCCGAGTCACGCGCATAGATTGTGTGCAGGGGAGGCGCGGACTCTTCAATAGTATCCCAACCGTCATCGAATGCCTCGCGGCGCTCGCGTTCGAAGCGTCCGGACTCATTCTTGCCGGCGCCGCGACCGTGTTGAATTTCCGATGACGTTGTTTTGTTCATAAAATTAACCATACTTAAACAAATAGAACAAAATTAGAACAAACCCGATGTCGGGAGTCAACGCGAATCGAGAAGCGGTTATGTCGGGATTATTTCGGACGCGTTCAGATACCTATTTCGGGAGTGCCCGCAAAAAACAGGCGCCACCCGGCGAACGCCGGGGTCCATCGCGATCCAAATACGGTTTTGTCGAAGTTATCTTCGGGCGCGATAGCGGCGAATTGTCCGTGCCCGTATCTCGCCCACCATGGACACCGGCTTACGCTGGGGTGGCGAGTTCTTCTCGAGAATCAGCCCGAGGCGAGGTGCTCTTGGAGGCGCGGCATCAGCTCGACCAAATTGCACGGGCGGTGCCGGTTGTCGAGCTGATGGCGGATGATGTCTTCCCAGCCGTCGCGGCAGGCGCCGGGCGAGCCGGGCAGGGCGAAGAGATAGGTACCGCCCGCGACGCCGGCGGTGGCGCGGCTCTGGATCGTCGAGGTGCCGACCTTCTGATACGAGAGATAGCGGAACAGCTCGCCGAAGCCGGCGATTTCCTTCTCGTAGACTGAATGAAAGGCCTCGGGCGTGACGTCGCGGCCGGTGACGCCGGTGCCGCCGGTCGAAATCACGACATCGATCTGCGGATCGGCGATCCACGCCTTGAGCTGCGTCACGATCGCTGCCTTGTCGTCGCGCACGATTTTCTTGGCGGCGACCTTATGACCGTCGCGCGTCACCATCTCGACGAGCGAGCGGCCGGACTTGTCATCGGCTTCGGTACGCGTGTCGGAAACGGTCAAGACCGCGATGTTGACCGGGAGGAAAGACCGCGTCTCATCAATTTTCGGCATGGCGGACCGGGAACTCCGCGCTGTTGTCCTCGGCGGTATAGATCGGCCACTCGCCCGCGGCAAGCGCGTCGAGGTCGGGCGTCGGTTGGTCAAGGCGCAGCCGGTAGATCCAGTAATTCGTCAGCACCTGGTGGATGAAGAACCGCGTTTCCCGGTTGGTAACGCTTTCGACGAACATCAGCGGGTCGGCCCGATTGCCGCCTCGATCTTTGAGTTTTGGCAGTGAGCCGGGGCCGCGGTTATAGGCGACCGCGAAATAGAGCAGGTTGCCATTCACGCGGGAATCGTCGAGCAGCTCGATAATATATTGCTGCGCCAGCGCCAGATTGACCGCCGGGTCTGACCAGCCGCCATGCACCCCGGTATGCGCCGCCATGGTACGCGCGGTCGCTGGCATGAGCTGCATCAATCCCGCGGCGCCGGATGGGTTGCGCGCCACCGGCTTGAACTTTGATTCCTGACGCATCACGCCGTAGAGCAGTGCGCGGTCGACTTGGAAGCCGCCGCGCGGTCGCCACCGCGGCACGGGGTATTGCGCCCGGTCGTGGTCCTCGTCTTTGTCCTCGGTCACGCGGGCCGCGATCTCGACCGAGAGCGACGCCATGTTGGCGCAGTCGGCAAGCGCCACGATCGACTGCAAGAGATTGGTCGAGGCGCGCATCGCCAGCGCGCGCAATTCCGCCTCGGCGCGCACGTTGTCGCCGATCTGGATCAGCGCCAGGGCACGGCGTCCGGCATCGACGCCGGTCAAGATCTGGGCGTCGAGCTCGCCGAAATCTTGCGCGCCGAAATCGATATAAGTATCGACCCCCAAAGTCCGGCGGGCCAGCAAGCCATAGAAGGTTCGCGGATTGGCGGCGGCGATGCCGAGCCAATAGTTGAACATTTCCGGATGATCGGTGCGCAGCTCGGCGCGCGCCGCCCAAAACGCCGCGGCCGAAATCGTCCAGGGCGACCGGTCGCCTGATTTCGCCAACGTTTCGAAATTGTGGCGTGCCCGGTCGATCCGGTTGGCGCGCCAAGCGGCAAGGCCGGAAAGCCATAGGCCGCTCTGGCCATGATCGCTTGCCGCCTCATCGCCGGTGCCGATCTTGTCGCTGTCGATATGATAGGCGGGCTTGGCCGGCGGACCCGCCAGGCCCGTGCCGATTACCGGCTTGGGCGGCGCGGGCTCGCTCCGAGGCCGGCGCTTCTCGGCAAGCCGGTAGATACGTTCCGCGTCCGGCGCGTCGCCGTGGGCGTCGAGCCAGGCGTGCAACTCCGCGTAAGCGGCACGGTAGCGCGGGCTCAGATAACGCTGCGCCTCGACGGGGGCCAGTAGCAGCCGGTCGCCGAGGGCCGCGATCTGTCGATCCGCCGCCGCCCAATCGCCTTTGCTTTGGAGGCGGAAAATGTCGACGTAACGGCCGGCGTCCTCGTCCGATAGCGGTTGCGGTAGCGCGATGCTGTGTCTTGTCGAAGAATTGATCGGCGAATTTGTTTTCGCCGAAGAAAGAATATCCGCCGCGGAAGCATTGTTGGGGCAGACGATAGAAACGATAAAGAGGGAACCGGCAATACTCGTAACGAGTTCGAGCAATTGATAAAGTTCTACCCCGTGCCCCCACGTTTTTTTGCCTTGGCATGGGCAACGGCATTAGACGAAGAATTTTGACGAGGCAACATTAAATTTGACGCTTCCTTGCCATATTTTTGGCTAAAGTCCGATTCCATTCGGAAATACCGTCGCTTAGCTCGATTCGTGAAAATGGCCTTCCAGTGACAAAAGGTCGCGCCATGCCTCCGATTTACGGGCAGGAGTCCGCAGTAAAAACGACGGATGGTAGCTGGCCAGCGCCGGCACCGGCTGATCGAGTCCGGGCACCGATAGCTCAAACCAGCGGCCTCGTAGTCGTGTAATACCCTCGGTCCGGTCCAACATCGTCGCCGTCGCCGTGCCGCCGCTGAGCAACACCACGCGTGGCTTTCCCAACGCGATGTGCCGCCAGACGAACGGTAGGCACGCCGCGATCTCGTCGCCGGTCGGCTTGCGGTTACCGGGCGGCCGCCAGAACAGGATGTTGGTGATATAGGCGTTGGTCTTGCGGCTGAACCCGATGGTCGCGAGCATGCGGTCGAGGAGCTGACCGCTGCGGCCGACGAAGGGCTTGCCGATCCGGTCTTCGTCGGCGCCCGGCGCCTCGCCGATAATCATCAGCGGCGCACCCGGAACGCCATCGGCGAACACGGTGTTGGTCGCGGTGCGTTTCAAAGCGCAACCCTCGAACCCGCGGACCGCGGCCTCGAGTTCCGCCAGAGTGGATGCCGCCGCGGCTTCGGGTGACGGCGCCGGCGCGGCAATAGGGGCGGGCTCGGGGAGGGCAGCGGCGACGATAGCGGGTGCCGCGACCGGCGGCGCCATTCGAACCAGCGTCGTCGGCGGCCGCTTCGGCGCCAGCCGGTCTTGCGGCTCCCAGCCGATCGCTTCGTCGGCGCCCATCTCGACATACCAGCGCAGCAAGGCGAGGTCGGTTTGGGTTGCTTGCATCGGCGAAGGGTAGCCTAGGATTCCGCGAACCGCATCCTCTATAGTGCGGCCAATGGCCCGCGAGACCATGACCTACGACGTGCTGATCGTCGGTGCCGGCCCGGCCGGGCTGGCGGCGGCAATCCGGCTCAAGCAACTGGCCGCGAAAACCAGCCGCGATCTGTCGGTCTGCGTCATCGAGAAAGGCGCGGAAGTCGGTGCGCATATTCTGTCCGGCGCGGTGGTCGAGCCGCGCGCGCTGAACGAGTTGTTGCCGGACTGGCGCGCGCTTGGCGCGCCGCTCAACACGCCGGCGACCGACGACCGGTTCCTGTTCCTGACCCAAGGCAATTGGATCCGATTGCCGACGCCGCCGCAGATGCACAATCGCGGCAATTACATCGTCAGCCTCGGCAACGTGACGCGCTGGCTCGGGGAGCAGGCCGAGGCGCTCGGCGTCGAAATCTACTCGGGCTTCGCCGGCGCCGAAATTCTTTGCGACGAGGCGGGCGCTGTCGCTGGCGTCGCCACCGGCGCGATGGGGCTCGACAAGCAAGACAACGAAACCGCGAACTACCAGCCCGGCGTCGAACTGCGGGCGCCGCAGACCCTGTTCGCCGAAGGCGCACGCGGCTCGCTCACCAAACAATTGTTCGCGCGCTTCGATCTGCGCGACGAATGCGATCCGCAGACATTCGGCCTCGGCGTGAAGGAATTGTGGGAGGTGCCGGAGGCGCAGCACCATCCCGGCCGCGTCATTCATACGATCGGCTGGCCGCTCGATTGGGGCACCTATGGTGGCGCCTTCATTTATCATTTCGAAAATCGTCAGGTCGCGATCGGCATGGTGGTCGGGCTCGACTATCGCAATCCCTTCCTGTCGCCGTTCGAGGAATTACAGCGCATCAAGACGCATCCGGCGATCCGTCCGATCTTCGAGGGCGGGCGCCGCCTCTGCTACGGCGCGCGCGCGATGAACGAGGGCGGCTTCCAGTCGATCCCCAAAGTCGATTTTCCCGGCGGCTTGGTGATCGGCGCGTCGGCGGGCTTCATGAACGTGCCAAAGATCAAGGGCAGCCACACCGCGATGAAGTCGGGCATGGTCGCGGCCGAGACGATTTTCAGACGCTTGTCCGGCGAGCCGTCCGCCAGCTACCGCGCCGCGCTCGAAGCGTCGTGGATCTGGCCGGAGCTTTACGCCGTCCGCAATATCCGCCCGGCGTTCCGGTGGGGCTTGCCGCTGGCGCTCGCTTATTCGGCGATCGACACGTATCTCCTCGGCGGGCATGCGCCATGGACGTTCCCCAACCACGCGGATAACGGTACGCTCAAGAACGCACATCTTGCGAAGCGGATCGCCTATCCGAAGCCCGACGGCAAGTTGACGTTCGACCGACTGTCGTCGGTTTTCATTTCCAACACCAATCACGACGAGAACCAACCGCCGCATCTCCATTTGCGCGATCCGGCGCTGGCGATCGACGTGAATTATCGGCTCTACGATTTGCCGGAACAGCGCTATTGTCCGGCCGGCGTGTACGAGATCGTCCGTCTCGATGACGGCGAGCCGCGGTTGCAGATCAACGCGCAGAACTGCGTTCACTGCAAAACCTGCGACATCAAGGATCCGACGCAGAATATCGATTGGGTAGTGCCCGAGGGCGGCGGCGGGCCGGTCTATCAGAACATGTGAGGCGATGGCGACATTGGTGAGAGTGGAAAGCGCGGCGATACTTGTTTTGAGCTTGCTGTACGCCGGCGCGGCCGGCGCGGCGACCGAGAGCAATCCTCCCGCGAAAGCGGTGCCGCAGGTCGAAACGATGTCGCGGTTCGGGGCCTATCTCGCGGCGCGCCACGCCCAGCAGGGTCGCGACTATGCCGCCGCCGCGCGTTACATGGGCGCGGCACTCGCGGCCGATCCCGGCAACAACGATTTGGTGCGCCGCACATTCTTATTCCGCGTCAGCGGGGGCGACATTGTCGGCGCCATGCCGCTGGCGACACGGATCGCCGATCTCGATCGACGCGCCGGCCTTGCCGACCTCGTCCTCGTTCTCGAAGAATTCAAAGCCGGAAATTTCGGCAAGGCCTTGAGCCGCGCCGAGGCGCTGCCGCAAGACGGTATCGAGCGCGTCGCCGCCCCGATCCTTGCCGCCTGGGCGCAAGTGGGCTTGGGCAAGCCGGCGGAGGCGCTGGATGCGCTGTCGACGGCGACAGCGTCCAATCGGCTGCCGGAGCTTGCCGCGTTTCACCGCGCGTTGATCGCGGATTTTGCCGACCGTATCGACGTTGCTACCAAGGCCTATGACGTGCTGACCGGCAATGCCGCGCACGCCACGTGGCGCAGCGTCGAACTCGCTGGCAATTTCCTTGAGCGCCATCAGCGCGATGCGGCGGCGCGTCGGCTTTACCAGAAGCTCAACGGCGAAGAGGACAGCAGCGCAGTCGTCGATGCGGCGCTGAAGCGCCTCAACAGCGGCACCATCCCGCCGCGCCTGATTGCGACGCCGAAGGATGGCGCGGCCGAGGCGATGTTCGATCTCGCCAGCATCCTCAACGCGCGCGAAACGCTGGATGTCGCGCTGATCCACGCGCGGCTCGCGCTTTATCTCAAGCCGGATTTCGCGATTGCCCAGTTGTTGGTGGCGGAGATCGCCGACGAACTCGATCATCATGAGGAAGCGCTGACGGACTACCGCGCCGTCGATCCAGCGTCGCCGCTCGCCTGGTCGGCGCGGCTGCGCGAAGCGGCGATGCTTGACGATCTTCACCGCACCGACGACGCGGTGGCGCTGCTGCGGAAGCTGGCGGCCGAACGTCCGCGCAGTTCTCAGCCCTTGGTCGAGCTGGGTGACGTTTTGCGCGACCACGATCGCTTCAAGGAGGCGGTCGTTGCCTACGATGACGCGTTCGTGCGGTTCGGCAAGACCAAGCCCAAGGATTGGCGTCTCTACTATAGCCGTGGTATCGCGCTCGAGCGTTCGCACCAATGGCCGCGCGCCGAGGCCGATCTGCGCCACGCGTTGGAGCTCGAACCCGAGCAGCCATTGGTGCTGAATTATCTCGGCTATTCCTGGATCGATCAGGGCGTGCATCTCGACCAGGCGCTGAAGATGGTGGAACGCGCGGTCGCGCTTAGGCCCAATGACGGCTACATCGTCGACAGTCTCGGCTGGGCCTATTTCCGGCTCGGCAATTACGCCAAAGCGACGCAGAACCTTGAACACGCCATCGAATTGGTGCCGGAAGACCCGACCATCAACGATCATCTCGGCGACGCCTATTGGGTCACCGGACGGCATCTCGAAGCGCGGTTCCAATGGAACCGGGCGTTGCTTTTCAAGCCCGAAGCCGGCGACGTCGCCAAGATCGAAAGCAAAGTCGAACACGGGCTCGGGCAATCGCCGGCGGTCCCCCAATCCAAGGGCGGGTGAGACAACATTTTCGCGCCCGCCAAGCTTAATCTCTATCTCCATGTCACCGGCCGGCGGGACGACGGGTTTCATCTGCTCGACGGGCTGGTCGCCTTCGCCTCGATCGGCGACGAGCTCGCTATCGCGCCGAGGGATGAATTGAGCCTCGCCATCGACGGTCCGTTTGCATCCGCGCTCGCGGGCGATCCGCGCGGCAATCTTGCATGGCGCGCGGCCGAGCTCCTGGCTGCGCGGCTGGGACGACGAGCCGATGTCGCCATCGCACTTACCAAGAACCTGCCGGTTGCGTCGGGCATCGGTGGCGGCTCGAGCGATGCGGCCGCTTGCCTCAAGGCGTTGGCCGCGTTGTGGCGACGCGGCGACGCGGACATGCTGGCATCGGTCGCCGCCGCGCTCGGCAGCGACGTGCCGGCATGCCTCGAAGCACGGCCGGTGTGGATAAGCAGCGTCGGCGACCGCGTCGACCGCGCCGGCCGATTGCCGCCATGCGGGGTCGTCCTGGTCAACCCTGGCGTCGCGTTGCCGACCGCGTCGGTTTATCGCGCGTTCAAAGGACGGTTCTCGCCGCCGGCGCGTTTCCCGATCCCGCACGATGCACGGGCGTTCGCCATGCTCTTGGCGGAGCGAAACAATGATTTGACCGATGCCGCGATGGCGGTGGTGCCGGAGATCGGCGCGGTGCTCGGGGCGCTGGCGGCGATCGAGGGCGCGCTATTGGTTCGTATGTCCGGAAGCGGCGCTACGTGCTTCGCGCTGTTTGCCACATCGGACGACGCGGAACGGGCGACCCGTCAGTTACGGCAACATCATCCGGCTTGGTGGGTCGCCGCCGGTATGCTCAGCTCTGGACCCGGATCGAACGTTTCACCGTCTTGACCCGCGTCTTCGCCGTCTGCAACTCGTGCGGCGTCAGCTTTACCGTGATGCGATCGAGCGCCTGTTGCGCGCCCCGGTCGCCCTTTTCCGCCGCGATGCTGTACCAGGCGTAAGCATCGACCGCCGATTTCGTCACGCCGGCGCCTTGCTCGTACATATAGGCAAGGTTGAATTGCGCGTTGATCAAGCCCGCTTCGGCGGCGCGGCGGAACCAGCGTGCCGCCTCGGGCAGATTGCGCGTGACGCCCAATCCTTCAGCATAGGCGTAACCCAGATTGAGGGCTGCTGGCGGATGACCTTTCTGCGCCGCTTTGCCGTACCACCGAGCGGCCTCCGCCGCGTCGCGCGGCACGCCGAGACCCTTGTCGCACATGACCCCGTAATCGTATTCCGCTTCCGGCAAACCCGATTCCGCCGAAGCGCGCAGCAATTTCGCGGCCTGGTCATAGTCGCGCGTCACGCCTTTGCCCAACGCATAGAGAATGCCGAGCCGGTACTCCGCGATATGGTCGCCGCTCTTGATCTTCGCTGCGAGGTCGGCCGCCATCCGTGCGTCGGCTGCCGCGTCCGCGGTGGAAGCCTCTTGCCGAGGCGGCGCGGCTGGTGTCGGCGCGGGGGCGGCGGCCGGCGCCATCGCGACTTGGGTCGGCGGTTCGGTCGTCGGCGTATCGCCGGCGACGGATTGCGGTATCGATGTCTCGGCGGCAGGTGCGGGTGCTGCCGCCATCGGCGCGATTGGCGGCAGCGGCGCCGACGCGTGGACGGAATCGGGTGATTCCGGCGCCGGCGGCTGCTGCGCGGTGGCAACCGGCGACGCCGGAGCGAGGGAAGGCGCCGGCGCCTCGGACGACGACGGCAGTGCCGCCATCTGAACCGGTTGCCGTGTCTTCTTGGCGGGAGCAACCGCCGACACGGGCGCGGAGGTTTCGGCGACAGAGGTTGGTGCCGGCGGCTCTCTTGTCTCCGGTGCGGTCACGCTCGGCGGCGGGGGAATTTCGGCGACGGCGCCGGTCGCGGCAGGTCGTGCCGGGACATCGCTCGTTGGCGTCGTCTCGACCGGCGGTGGCGGAAGGTCCGCGACGCGGGTTGCCGGGGCGCTACGGTCGGCAGGCGGGTTGGGGATCGCCGATGGTGGCGGCAGGAGAGCGATCCGGGTCTTGTCGTCACTGGGTTTCGTGGGTGTCGCGCGCAGCGGCGCGGAATTGTTATTGGCGTAAGTCGGCGGCGCCGCGCTGCGGTCGGTCTGATTGTCGGCGGTTAGGAAGCGGCCTTCCAACAAGCTCGGATCGCGCACCGCGATGACGGCGATGAACGCAAGCACGGCCGCGATCCCGCCGGCCCAGAACACGGACATGCCGCGCGGCTGTGGCGGCTGTGGCTGTGGTCCGGGCGGGCGGCGTGGCATGCGGTCTGGAACGCGATCGACCAAATCCGTCAGCGCGAGCGGTTCCTCGTCGTCGACGTAGCGGGGCGCTTCGGGCTGCCTTGCGCTGACGGGCAGTGCGCGCAATTGCGGCTCGGCGGGCCGCCGCTCGGCGTCGCGTCGCGCGCTGCTGAGCGCGCTCGGAAAATCCAACGGCGCCGGCTGTGCCGCCTCGGCCGCGGGATAGCGGACCTCCGGCATGCCGCAACGCCGGCGGATGGCGCGCTCGATCCACGCCTCGACATCGATATCCGCGCGCGCCGCCGCCGCTTCCGCCATGCGCCGCAGCGCGGGGTCGATCCAAGCAGCGTCCCAGCGCAGCGCCGAAAGGTTCCGTCTCGGGTCGTCGGTGTCGGGGCTGAGGCTCATGGCGCACGGTGTCCGCTGCTGGGCGGGATAACGGGATTGGCGGCATCCGGATCGTCGGCATCGAGCAAGGCGAACGCTTGCTCACGGGACAAGGCGCCGCGGTCGATCAGGTCGCGCAGCCTGTCCGACAGGCCCAGCAGCCGGAGCGATCGCGCGACTTGCTCTTTCGTCCTGCCGGTCGCGACCGTGATGTCACCGATGGTTGCCATCTGTTCGGTCATCAGTTTGAGGAACAGGCGAGCCTCGCCGATCGGCGACAACTCGTTACGACGCAGCCCTTGAACCAGCTTCGCCAGCGACGATAGACGTTCATCCGAGCGCAAGGCCGCCGGCACTGACTTATCCGACGCGGCCGTAGTCTGGGATGCTGAAGCCGACGGGGCGGCGCGTTCCTGCCGCAGCGGTTCCTGCCGCGGCGGGCGCGGCGCCGGCTCCGCGAACCGGCTGGGCATGGATGCCGACTGCATCGGCAAGGTCGGTGGCATGCCGTGCGGTACCGGCGGCGTGGCGGCGGGAAGGACAGTGGATAACGAGGACATCGTGGATAACCGGGTGGGCGGCGCTTGCACCGGGGCCGGCGAGGGCGCCGGCGACGTCATCGCCGGACGCGGTTCTCGAGCGAACGGTTCGCGGGCCATCGGTTCGCGTGCGGCTGGAGCCGGTTGACGGGGCGGTTCGCCGGGTCGAACGACGGGCGTCGCAGCTTGCGCGAACGTTTCGCGTGCGCCAAGGGGGCGCAGCGCTTGACGAACGCGTTGGTCCAGCTCCTGTTGACCGGGCAAATGTTGGCTCGGCGCCGCTTCGCGAGCGACCGGCGCGACTCGTTCCGAACGCCGCGGCGGCTCTTGCGCGCGCGTCGCTTCGCGCGGTTGCATGCCTGGGGCGGCATAGCCGCCGCCATTGCCGTTGCGATAACGGATGTTGGCCGGAGCGGCCGCCGGCTGTTCCGCGCGGCGAGCCGGTTCGGTCGCGCGCATCTGTGCCGGCACGCGGATCGGCTCGACAGGCGGCCGAGCCGGCATGATCGGCTGCTGACGATGTCCGTTACCCGCGGCCTGGCTCGGCGCCGCGCGCATCAATTCGCGCCCCGGCGGGATGCCCTCTTCGTCGCAGGTCTCGTGAATCAATTTTCCGAGCCAGCGGTGCAGCGGCAGACCTTCCCGCTGCGCCCCGGTTTCGGCCTCCCGACGTACGTCCCCCGGAAGCCGGTCGAGTTGCCAGTCGCTCAAGCTACCTCTCTCCAGCCAGGCAGAATTCAACTATAAGGAGCGCAAGAGAAATGCGAAGCAGACTCATCGCGCATTTGCTCGGCCCCTTGACAATCCAAGGCTATTGCTGAACTTTTCAAACATCATACAAATCCGTTCGGCGCCGCCGTCGGAGGAAAAAAGGCAAATCGCGATGCGACTCGCGTGGCCCCACGCAGAGGCATCTGAGACCGGCCCGGGAGTGCAGGAATGATCATCGACTGTCACGGCCATGTCAGCGCGCCCCCCGCGCTGTGGGCGTACAAATCATTGCTCTTGTCCCACCGAGGCTCGCACGGCCGTGGCCCGGGCGTGCGCTACAGCGATGATGACATTACTGCGGCGCTGAATGCCAAAGAAATCGGACCGAAGAGTCATTTTGGCGCGATGTCGGAGTACGGCACCGACATGCAACTCATCTCGCCGCGCCCGTTCCAGATGATGCATTCACAGAAGCCGGCGAAGCTAGTGCATTGGTTCACCGAGGAAACCAACAATCTCATCGCGCGCCACGTGAAGATGTTCCCGGACAAGTTCCGCGGCGTCGCGGGGTTGCCGCAGGCGGCGGGCGAGCCGGTCGAAGCGGCGATTCCCGAATTGGAGCGCACCCACAAAATGGGATTCGTCGGCTGTCTTCTGAATCCCGATCCGTACGAGAACTCGGGACAAGAGCCGCCGGGACTGGGTGAGCGCTATTGGTACCCGCTTTATGAAAAACTGTGCGCGCTCGACACGCCCGCGCACATTCACGCCACCGGCTCGCATTCCGAACGAACGCCTTACACGCTGCACTTCATCAACGAAGAGAGCGTCGCGGTCTACAATCTTCTGATGTCGGACGTGTTCAAGGATTTCCCGACGCTGAAGATCGTCGTCTCCCACGGCGGCGGCGCGATGCCCTATCAGGTCGGCCGCTTCGATGCCGGCACGCTGCGGCCTGACCGTGGCGGCGGGATGCGGTTCCGCGACCGGCTGCGATGGCTCTATTACGATACGGTGCTGTACACGCCCTTGGCGTTGGAACTGTTGATCAAGACGGTCGGCGCCGACCGTTGCCTGTTCGGCTCGGAATGTCCCGGCGTGGGGTCGTCGGTCGATCCGGAGACCGGCGAGACACTCGACAATCTCAAGCCGGTCTTCGAAAAATTCGCGTGGCTGTCCGAGAAAGATCGGCAAGCGATCTTCTCCGAGAACGCCAAGCGCGTCTTCAACATCAACCTGTGAGCGACGAATGCCTGGTTCGGTGAAACCGCCGTTTCGCGCCGATCATGTCGGCAGTCTGCTGCGCCCGGCGCCGTTGCGCGCCGCGCGCGAGAAGTTTCTCGCCGGCAAATTCGATGCCGGCGAGCTGCGCGCGCTCGAGAACAAATATATCCGCGAGGCGATCGCGCTCCAGGAATCCGTCGGCCTTGCCAGCGTCACCGACGGCGAGTTCCGCCGCACCTCGTTCCATTTCGATTTTCTAGGCCGGATCGAGGGCGTGTCGGCCGTGCTTGGGCGCGCGCCCGACCCGAACGCGCCGGGACAAGCCTTCCAACCGCCGCAACTCAAGATCGTCGGCAAGATCCGGCACAGCCAGAACATCGAAGTCGACGGTTTCAAATTCACCAAGGCCGCGACCAAGCAGACGGCGAAGCTCACCATCCCGTCGCCGACCATGTTGCTGCGCGGCGGGCGCGGCGCGGTCAGCGAGAGCGCCTATCCCGATCTCGATGTCTATGTCGACGACGTGGCCGCGGTCTATGCGGCGGAGTTGAAAGCGCTGGGCGACGCTGGCTGTACCTATGTCCAGTTCGACGACACCAACTTCGCCTATCTGTGCGACCATAAGATGCGCCAGGCGATGCGCGATCGCGGCGAGGACCCGGACGCGCTGCCGCAGCGCTACGTCAAGCTCATCAATGCGGTGATCGCGAAGAAGCCGGCCGGCATGACGATCGCCATCCATCTCTGCCGCGGCAACATGGCGGGCCGCTGGGCCGCCGAGGGCGGCTACGAGCCGATCGCGGAGCCGGTGTTCGCGCACCTAAACGTCGACGGCTATTTCCTGGAATATGAATTGGCGCGCGCCGGAGGGTTCGGGCCGCTGCGCTTCATGCCGAAGGGCAAACGCGTCATTCTGGGCCTGGTGAGTTCCAAAGTGTCCGAGATGGAAACCCAGGACATGCTGAAGCGGCGCGTCGAGGAAGCCGGCAAGTTCATGGCGGTCGAGGATATGGGCGTGTCGCCGCAATGCGGCTTCGCCTCGGGCTATCAGGGCAATCCGGTCACCGAAGACATCGAGTGGCGGAAGCTGGCGCTGTGCGTCGAGACCGCGGCCGCGATCTGGGACTCGGCGGCGTAATCGCCATGGTCCGCCCGACCGCGATCCTCCGCGAAGCCGACAAGTCGGGCGACGTTGCACCGTGGCAGCCGGCGCGCGACGGCACCTTGTCGTGGCGCATCATCCGCCAGATCAGGTCGATGCTGTTCGCGGGCGACCTCAAGAGCGGCGAGCGGCTCGGCGGCGAGATAGAGCTTGCGCGACGCTATGGCGTCAGCCGAATGGCGATTCGGGACGCGCTGCGTTCGCTGGAGGCGGCCGGCATTGTCGAGATCCGCGTCGGCGCCAAGGGCGGCACCTTCATCGCCGGCGGCAATATCGAGCGCTTCGCCGACGCGCTGGCGATCCAGCTCAAACTGATCGGCGTTACCGTCGCGGAGATTTTCGACGCGCAGATCGCCATCGAAGTGAACTCGACCGAGCTTGCCGCGCGCAACGCCGACGAGAACGACCTTGCCGCGCTGCGCGAGATTTTGCGCGGGCAGCGGGAGCATCGCCATTCGAAGCCGCAATTCACCGACCTGTCGCTGCGCTTTCACGAGACGGTGGTGGCGGCGTCCCACAATCGCGCCATGATCGCGCAATTCAAGGCGCTGCGTTTCGTGCTCGAGCCCCTTTATGCGCAGCGGCTCAACGACGAGGTCGCGGCGCGCGTCATCGCGTCGAACACCGCGCTGCTGGCGCGGATCGAAGCGCGCGACGCCGATGGCGCCCGAGCCTTGATGCACCGCCGGTTGCAGATCATCCGTGCCCGTCAGATCGAGGCGGCCGCCACGGAAACCGCGCCCGCATCGGCCGATTGAGTTTGCCCCGGCGCCCGTCTAAGGTTGGCGCAAAGGTGACACCATGGCGAATGTCGACGAAGCGATGAAACAGTTGGAAGGCGCGATCGGCCGTCTCGAAAAAGCGGTTGGCAAAGGCTCGGCGCGCCGTCCGGAAAATGGCGTCCTGGCGCAGACCGCGGCGCAAGTGGCGGCGCGGCTCGACGCCACGATCGCCCGGCTTGACCGGATCCTGGAAGACTGATGGCGCAAGTCTCGATCTCGTTGAACGGCCGCGAATACATGATCGGCTGCGGGCCGGGCGAGGAAGCACGTATCCGCGAGCTGGCGCGGGGCGTCGACAGCCGGTTGCGGAAATTCGGCGCCCTGGCCGGACAGACCGGTGAGTGCACGGCTGCTGGTAATGACGCTGCTGACGATGGCTGACGAACTGACCGAGGCGAAGGGCGGTGCCAATGGGCACAGCCCCGACGCTTTCGCCGACGGCATCAAGGCGCTGGCCAAGCGCATCGAAATAGTTGCGGACCGCTTGGAAGGCACCAAGTAATAGCGTCGAGACAGAATGGATGGGGCTGCGCGGCGCGTTAGGTCGCAGATACCCCGGGGCCGATATTCACCTCGAGGGGGCTGTCCCTGTCGGAACCGTGGTTCCGGTAAATGGCCCCCGACCTGCGAAAGCGGGCCGCGAGGGTAAGCATACCGACGGCCGTCGCGGCTCCATCCTGGTACAATCCTCCCTCTCCGCCCTTGGGGGCGGAGAGGGTTATGGTGAGGTGAGGGAAATTGAAGCGCATGACGAGCCCACCTCACCCTCCCATCGCTGTCGCGATGGGTCCCTCCCTCTCCCCCCAATAGGCGGAGAGGGGATACGAGGCGAGATGAAACTTTTATTCTGCGGCGATGTGGTGGGCCGGACCGGCCGCGAGGTCGTCACGAAGAATTTGCCGCGGTTGCGCCGCGAACTGGCGCTGGATTTCGTCGTGGTCAATGGCGAGAACGCGGCGCACGGCTTCGGCATCACCAAGGAAATCTGCGCCGAGTTCTATGGCGCGGGCTGCGATGTCGTTACCGGCGGCAATCATTCCTGGGCCAAGGGCGAGATCATACCTTATATCGGCGGCGATCCGCGCCTGCTGCGGCCGATCAACTACCCGCCCGGCACGCCGGGCAATGGCCACGGCATGTATCGGCTCGCGGACGGGCGCACCATCCTCGTCATCAACGCCATGGGCCGCGTGTTCATGGACGCGATCGACGATCCGTTCCGCGCGGTCGATGGCTTGCTGCGCCAGCATCCGCTTGGTTCGGTGACCGCGATCCTGGTCGATTTTCACGCCGATGCTACCTCGGAGAAAGTCGCGATGGGCCACTTCTGCGATGGTCGCGCCTCGGCCGTGGTCGGCAGCCACACGCACGTTCCGACCGCGGATCACCGAATCCTGTCGGGCGGCACCGGCTATCAATCCGACGCCGGCATGTGCGGCGATTACGATTCCGTCATCGGCATGAAGAAAGAAGGCGTGATCGCGCGGTTCGTTACCAAGATGCCGGGCGAACGAATGCAGGTGGCGGAAGGCGACGCGACGCTGTGCGCGATCTTCGTCGAGACCGACGACGCTACCGGCTTCACGAGGTGGATCGCGCCGTTGCGGCTCGGCGGCAAACTCGCGCCGGTTTGGCCGCTTCCCGACGGCGCGACCGGTGCCGGCGTCGTAATGCCCGCGACCGCCGGTCGCGGGAACGCCCGTCGCAGCTTCTGGATCGCCGTCGCGGTGTTGGTCGGCTGCCTCGTAGCGATCGTCGTTTATGGCTGGTTCATGCTGCGCGATTCCAACATGAGCCTGATCGCGGTGATCGCGCTTGGCGGCGGCGTGGTGCTGACACTGGTGTTGGGAATCGGGCTGATGAGCTTGCTGTTCTATAGCAATCGCGAAGGCTACGACGACGAGGTCGGTCGGCGCGGGCGGTGACACTGTCGGGCCTCGGCCGCCAACAATTTTCACGAAAGAATCGCCGCAATCCTGCCATATTGGAGGGGTAACAGCCCCAGCCGTACCGAAACTGGCGGGTTTCGGCCGATTCCCCACATGTGGTATGGTGCCGCTCTCCGATCTTCTGGATTTAGCTGTTTGCCATGGCTGGCCATTCGCAATTCAAGAACATTATGTATCGCAAGGGCGCGCAGGATAAAAAGCGCGCCAAAATCTTCACGAAACTGATCCGAGAACTGACGACGGCGGCGCGCGGCGGCCTGCCCGATCCCGCCGCCAACCCGCGGTTACGCGCGGCGCTGATCGCGGCGCGGGCCGCCAACATGCCCAAGGACACGGTCGAGCGCGCGATCAAACGCGGCGCCGGCGGCGAAGGGCAGGAGAATTATGAGGAAGTACGCTACGAGGGCTATGGCCCTGGCGGCATCGCTGTGATCGTCGAGGCGCTGACCGACAATCGCAACCGCTCCGCCAGCGACATCCGCGCCGCCTTCGCCAAGTCGGGCGGCAATCTCGGCGAAAGCAATTCGCGTGAGCTTCATGTTCGACCGTGTCGGCGAGATCGTCTATCCGGCCGCCGCAGCGACTTGCCGGATGCCATGTTCGAGGCCGGCGTCGAGGCCGGCGCCGAAAATGTCGAAAGCGACGACGAGGGCCATCGCCTGATCTGCGCCCCCGACGATCTCAATGCGGTGCGCGACGCATTGGAGAAGGTGTTCGGCCCGGCGACCTCGGCCAAGCTGGCTTGGAAGCCGAAGACGCTTACCACCGTGGAAGGCGAGACGGCCGAGTCGCTGATAAGGCTCCTCGAAACGCTCGAAGACAACGATGATGTACAGAATGTCTACGCCAACTTCGACATGACCGACGAGGCAATGGCGCGGTTGAGCGCGTGATCGCGCGCCGGCAGATGGAGCGAGGAATGCGCATCATCGGTCTCGATCCGGGTCTGCGGCATACCGGCTGGGGCGTGGTCGCCGTCGACGGCAATCGGCTGCGCCATATCGCTGACGGCGCCATCCATGCGCGGCCGAGCGGGACGCTGGCGGAGCGGCTGGTCGCAGTTGTTCGAGGGGCTGGGCGCGGTCCTCGCGGCCTATAATCCCGATGCGGCGGCGGTGGAGGAAACCTTCCTCAACAAGAATCCCGGTTCGACCTTGAAGCTCGGCTCGGCACGCGCCGTGGCGCTGCTGGCGCCTGCGCTCAAAGGCATTCCGGTCGCGGAATATTCGACCAACCTGGTCAAGAAATCGGTGGTCGGCGCCGGCCATGCCGACAAGCATCAGATCGAAGTGATGGTGCGGATGCTGTTGCCCGGCACGCAGCCTTGGCCGATGCCGCCGACGCGCTCGCCGTCGCCATCTGCCACGCGCATCATGTCCAGACCAATCGCATCTGGGACAAGGCGGAACCGTATCATGATCGCGATGCTGTCCGGCCTGGTCGATCAGATCGGCGAAGAAACGCTGGTGCTCGACTGCAACGGCGTCGGCTATCTCGTCTATGCCTCGTCGCGCACCTTGGGCCACGCGCCGAAAATCGGCCAGCCGCTGAAGCTATTGGTCGAGACGCAGATCCGCGAAGACCGGATTCAACTGTTCGGCTTCGTCGACGCGGCGGAACGGGCATGGTTCCGTCTGCTGACGACCGTGCAGGGCGTCGGCGGCAAGGTCGCGCTGGCGATCCTGTCGCGTGCTCGATCCCGACGCGATGGCCACCGCGATCCTGGCGCAAGACAAGGCCGCGTTCGTGCGCGCCGACGGCGTCGGGCCGAAGCTCGGTCAACGCATCGTCATGGAGTTGCGCGACAAAGTCGGCGATATGGCGATGCCGATTTCGACGGCACGATCGCGCCGTCGGGCGCGGTCGCCGATGCGGTCTCGGCGCTGGTAAATTTCGGCTATGCCAAGAGCGCCGCCTATGGCGCGGTGATGGATGCGGCGCAAGCGCCTGGGCGGTGAGGCCAAGATCGACGCGCTGGTGCGCGCCGGGCTTGCAGGAGCTGGGACGGTGAGCGCCGACGGCAAGCGCGTGGTCGCGCCGCAGCCGGAGGCGGAAGATACCGCCGAAGTCGGCCTACGCCCGCAATCGCTCGACGATTTCATCGGCCAGTCGAAACAGCGCGAGAATTTGCGCATCTTCGTCCAGGCGGCGAAGGCGCGGCGCGAGCCGCTGGACCATGTGCTGCTGCATGGCCCGCCGGGCCTGGGCAAGACGACGCTGGCGCAGATCGTCGCGCGCGAGATGGGGGTCGGATTCCGCGCCACGTCCGGCCCGGTCATCCAACGCGCCGGCGACCTCGCCGCGCTACTGACCAACTTGCAGCCGCACGACGTGCTGTTCATCGACGAGATCCATCGCCTCGCGCCGGCGGTCGAGGAAGTGCTTTATCCTGCGATCGAGGATTTTCAGCTCGACATCATCATCGGCGAAGGGCCGGCGGCGCGCTCGATGCGCATCGATCTGCAGCCCTTCACGCTGGTCGGCGCGACGACGCGCTCGGGCCTGATCACGCGGCCGTTGCGCGAGCGTTTCGGTATTCCGCTCCGGCTCGATTTCTACACCGCGGACGAATTGCGCCAGATCGTGTCGCGCGGCGCGAGTTTGCTCGGCATGCCGCTCGAGCCGGACGGCGCCGCCGAGATCGCGTCGCGGGCGCGCGGCACGCCGCGCATCGCCGTGCGGCTGCTGCGCCGTGTGCGCGATTTCGCCGCGGTCTCGCAGCGCGAAAAAGATCGACGCCAAGGTGGCGGATGCCGCATTGGTGCGGCTCGATATCGACAAGAGCGGCCTCGACGCCATCGATCGGCGCTATCTGACCTGCATCGCGGAGAGCTATGGCGGCGGGCCGGTCGGCGCCGAGACGCTGGCGGCAGCGCTTTCGGAAGAACGCGACGTGATCGAGGAAGTGATCGAGCCTTATCTGATGCAGGAAGGGCTGGTGCAGCGCAGCTCGCGCGGCCGGCTCCTGACCGAGCGCGGCTATCGCCATCTCGGGCTGGTGCCGCTGCGGCCGCCGTCGGCGCAGCTCGATCTGCTCGGCGATGGCGAGGCGGAGGCGGGATGACCGCGCATCTCTACAATCTGCGCGTCTATTGGGAAGACACGGATGCCGGCGGCCTCGTGTATCACGCGAATTATCTGAAATTCGCCGAACGCGCGCGCACCGAAATGCTGCGCCATCTCGGCATCGAACAGGAGAAATTGCACGGCGAGGCCGGGATGCTGTTTGTCGTGCGTCGTCTGGTCGCCGACTATCTTCAGCCGGCCCGGCTCGATGACGAGCTAGCGGTAGCGACCGAGGTGAGGCGCCTCGGCGGTGCGTCGCTCGATCTCGGTCAAGAAGTGCGGCGCGGCGACCGCCCCTTGGTGCGGCTTGTCCTGCGGATCGCCTGTCTCGGCCGAGACGGCAAGCCGCGGCGTCTGCCGTCGGCGATCGCCGCCGCGGTCGCATCTCTTCATAAAAGCAACTCAACGAAAGAGTAAACATGGAAGGTTCAAACCCTGTCAGTCAGGTCGCGCTCGCGGGGGCGGGCGCGGTGCCGCACGATCTGTCGATCATCACGCTGTTCTTGCAAGCCGACCTGGTCGTCAAGATCGTCTGCGTCCTTTCCTGCTCGCGTCGTTCTGGTCGTGGGCGGTGATCTTCGACAAGGTCACCAAGCTGCGCCGCCTACGCCGCGACGCGAAGAGCTTCGAGGAAACCTTCTGGTCCGGTGGCTCGCTCGACGATCTCTACGACCGCATCGGTACGCGCCCGGCCGATCCGATGTCCGCGGTGTTCGCGGCGGCGATGCGCGAATGGCGGCGCACCGCGGCGCGGGGCCGCGTGCCCTCGACCGGCACGAAGACCGGGCTCCAGGAACGCATCGAGCGCGTCATGCAGGTGACGCTAGGCCGCGAGATGGATCGGCTCGAGCGCTTCATGCCGTTCCTTGCCACGGTCGGCGCGACGGCGCCGTTCGTCGGACTATTCGGTACGGTCTGGGGCATCATGAACAGCTTCCAGTCGATCGCCGCGGCGAAGAACACCAGCCTCGCCGTCGTGGCGCCGGGCATCGCCGAATCCTTGTTCGCGACCGCGCTCGGGTTGGTCGCCGCGATCCCGGCGGTCATTGCCTACAATAAATTCTCGACCGATTTCAGCCGCTATGCCGGGCGGCTCGAAGGCTTCGCCACCGAATTCAGCGCGATCCTGTCGCGCCAGCTTGACGAGAAGCCCTGACCATGGCCGTTACGCTTCAGCAAACCAAACGGGGCAGCAATCACCGGTATCGCCCGATGAGCGAGATCAACGTCACGCCAATGGTCGACGTAATGCTCGTGCTGCTGGTCATTTTCATGGTCGCGGCGCCGCTGCTGACGGTCGGCGTCCCGGTCGATTTGCCGCAGACCCAGGCGCCGGCGATCAACCAGCCGCAAGAGCCGCTGGTCATCACCGTCAACGCCCAGGGCCAGATGTTCCTGCAGAACGACGCGATCGCGGACGATCAATTGGTGCCGCGTCTCCAGGCGATCACCAAGTCCAACCCGAATGCCGACATCTATGTCCGCGGCGACCAGAGCGATCAATTATGGGCGCGTGATGCAGATCATGGGCATGATCAGCGCCGCCGGCTTCGACAAAGTTTCGTTGATCACCGAACCGACACAATCGGGTGCTACGCCCCGCAGCACCGAGCCAAACGAGCGCGCCGAAACAACCTTAAGTGCAATGCCGGAACGCAGCGGGTATATCGCATCGGGAATCCTGCACCTTGGATTGGTGCTGCTGTTCATGCTCGGCCTGCCGAATTTCTTTCGCCACCGGCTGCCCGAAGAGACGCCGCTGGTGGTGCAGCTGGTGAAGATCGGGCCCGAGACGCGGGCGACCCAGCTCACCAAGACGCCGCCGACGCGCGAAGCCAAACCGGAGGTCGCCGAAGCGGTGCCGCCGCCGAAGCCGGTGCCGCCGGCGCCGGACCCCGCCGAAAGTCGAGCCGAAGCCCGTGCCGCCGCCGACTGGTGAAGCCGCCCGAGCCGCAGCTTGCGACGCCCGAACCGCCACCGCCGCCGGCGCCACAGCCGAAGCCGATGCCGCCCGCGCCGATCCCGCCGGTGCCGGCGCCCAAGCCGCAAGCGCCGCCCGAGGCGAAACCGGTCAACGTGCCGGTGCCGCCGCCGAAGCCGCAACCGCCGAAGCCACAGCCCGATCAACTCAGCAGTTCGACGCGCTGCTCAAGAATTTGGCGAAGAACGATCCGGTGCGGAATCGAGCCGGACCGGCCGCCGGCAAGCCAATCAGCACGCACGCGCGTCGTCGCAGCCGATCGCGCCGCTCGGCGCGCAATTGACCGCGAGCGAGCTCGATCTGGTGAAGCAGCAGATCGATCAATGCTGGAATGTGCCGGCCGGGCGCGCGCGACGCCGCCGATTTGACGCCCGGAATTTCGCGTCACGATGAATCCCGACGCGACGGTGCGCGGCGTGGAGCTGCTCAACACGGAGCGCTACGGCGACCCGTTTTTCCGGGCCGCCGCCGAACTCCGCGCGCCGCGCGTTGCTCAATCCGGCTTGCTCGCCGCTCAAGTTGCCGTTCGACAAATATAACGAGTGGCAAACCTTCACCATCACCTTCGACCCCAAGGACATCGCTGGATGATTCGTTTCACTTCCGCCGCCGTTCGCCGCCGTGATCGCGCTCGCCTGACCTTCGGCGCTCCCGACGGCGCGCGCCGAGCTACATCTCGACCTGACGCATGGCCAGGTTCAACCCTTGCCGATCGCGATCCCGGATTTCGCCGGGACGGACGAGGGCGCGCAAGTCGGTCATGACATAACCCAAGTGCTGTCGGCCGATCTTGAACGCTCGGGCCTGTTTAAGCCGCTGGATCAGCGCGCCTTCGTCGACAAGGACGCGGCGACGCGCACGCCGCCCAATTACGCCAACTGGCGCATTCTCAACGCCCAGGCGCTGGTCACCGGCAACGTCACGGTCCAACCGGACGGCCGCCTCGCGGTCGAGTTCCGGCTCTGGGATGTTTTCGCCGCGCAGCAGCTCGCCGGCCTGCGCTACACCGCGACCCGGCAGATCATTGGCGCCAGCATCGCGCATATCGTCGCCGACGCGATCTATAAGCGGATCACCGGCGAGGACGGCTATTTCGATACGCGGATCGTCTATATCTCCGAAAGCGGCCCGCTCGCATCGCCGTATCAAGCGTCTGGCGATCATGGATCAGGACGGCGCCAACAACCGGTTCCTGACCGACGGCCACAATCTGGTGCTGACGCCGCGCTTTTCGCCGACGTCGCAGGAGATCACGTATCTGTCCTATGCGCGCGGCGCAGCCGCGCGTCTATCTCTTCAACATCGACACCGGGCAGCAGGAAGTGCTGGGCGATTTCCCCGGCATGACCTTCGCGCCGCGCTTCTCGCCCGACGGCAACAAGGTGATCATGAGCCTCGCGGTCGGCGGCGCCAGCAACATCTACACGCTCGACTTGCGGACGCGGCGGGCGGTGCGGCTTACCGATACGCCGGCGATCGACACCTCGCCGTGCTATTCGCCCGACGGCGCCAAGGTCGTGTTCAATTCCGACCGCGGCGGCTCGCAACAGCTCTATGTCATGAATGCCGACGGCACCGACATTCACCGCATCACCTTCGGCAAGGGCAAGTACGGCACGCCGGTGTGGTCGCCGCGCGGCGACCTGATCGCCTTCACCAAGATCGATGGCGGCCAGTTCTATATCGGTGTGATGCATCCCGACGGCTCGGGCGAGCGGCTGCTGACCAATGCTTTTCTGGTTGAGGGACCGACCTGGGCGCCCAACGGGCGGGTGCTGATGTATTTCAAAAGCACACCCGCGCAATCGAACGGCAGCGGCGGCCACAGCCATCTCTGGACCATCGATCTTACCGGTTACAACGAACGCGAGGTCGTGACACCGCAAGATGCGTCCGATCCGGCATGGTCCCCCTTGATTCCGTAGATTCTCGCACTTATAGTCCCGCGCGTCTTCGGACCTCAACATAGGCGATTATGCGAGCCCACCCGGAACGCGCGGGCTTCAGCCCATCGTTTCTATCATGAGTAATCGAGCCGCACCTTCGAGGAGTTCAGAACGATGAATTTGCGTCCATTCGCTTTGCTCGCTGCGTTATTGCTCGTCGCCGCTTGCTCCCAGACGCCGACGACCGGCGGCGGAACCACGGGCGGCGGCCAAATGCAGCCGACACGGTCGAACCAGGCGGTACCGGGCTCGCGCCAGGATTTCGTGCAGAATGTCGGCGACCGCGTGTTCTTCGAGTTCGATCGAAGCGACATCACGCCCGAAGGCGCAGGCGACCTTGCGGAAGCAGGCCGATTGGCTGAAGCGCTATCAGAACGTGACGGTGACGGTCGAAGGTCATTGCGACGACCGCGGCACGCGCGAATACAACCTCGCGCTTGGCAATCGCCGCGCCGCCGCGGTGAAGCGGATGCTGGTCAGCCTCGGCGTCGCCGGCAATCGCGTCGCGGTGATCTCCTACGGCAAGGAGCGGCCGATTGTCGTTGGCGACAACGAGCAGGCCTGGGCGCAGAATCGCGTCGGCATCACCGTTATCAACTGACCAGTCGGCACGTGCCGAGCTTGACGATGGGCGCGCCGGCTTCCCTGTCATGAGGGTGGAAGCCGGCGCCCTTGTTTCGCCCTAATTGTTGTCCAGAAACTGGCATGGCGGCGGGCCGACGAGGTTGCTCGCCGCCTAAACTCATTCCGGCCAGACACCATGCAAAAATTGCTTCTTGTCGCCATCACCAGCATCGCGCTGGCGGCGAGCGCGCCAAGGCGCGTTCGCACAGCAGGATCAGGACGACGATATGCGGCGCGCCGTCGCCGCCTGTCCGCGGCGCGGGACGAGATGCGGTTCGACCAGCTCGCCGACCAGATGCGCGAAATGACCGGTCGGGTCGAGGAATTGCAGCATACGGTCGACGTTGCTCCGGCAGCGCCTCGACAAAATGTCGACCGACGATGATATGCGGCTGCAAGCGCTGGAGCAGGCAAACGGCGGTACGTTTGCGTCCGGAGCGGCAACCGCCGCCGCCGACCGCGATGAACAGTCAGGCGCCGGTGCTGACGCCGCCGCCGCGCCAACGCAACGGCGGCGCTGCCGACACCGCCACCGACACCAGACCGCGATGGCCGGGCCAACCCGCCCGCGGCCGATGCCGGTACCTTGCCGAACGGCTCGCCGCAGCAACAATACGACTATGCCTTCGGCCTATTGCGCGACGCCAACTATGCCGCGGCCGAACGCGCGCTCGCGCGACTTCATCCAGCGCTATCCCGACAACCGCCTATCGAGCAACGCGCAATATTGGCTCGGCGAAACCTATTACGTGCGGCGCAATTTCCAGGCCGCGGCCGCCGCCTTCGCCGAGGGATATCAGCGCTATCCGAAAGGGCCGAAGGCCGCCGACGATCTGCTGAAGCTCGGCAGCTCGCTCGTCGATGCTTGGTCGCCGCCCCGATGCCTGCCGATCCTTTGCCCAGCTCGATCGCGATTTCCCGATCGCGCCGGCCAATCTGAAGGCGAAGGAAGTGGAGGAGAAGCGTCGGGCCGGATGCCGCTAGGCATGCGGCCGTGAGCGCCCAGCGGGAACCGACAGGCGCCGGTCGACACGCGCGGCGTTTGCCGCCGCAATGACGACGCTCGGTCCATTCGAGCGCGCGCCGCGTCTAGCGGTCGCGGTATCGGGCGGTGCCGACAGCATGGCGTTGCTGTTGCTGGCGCAGGAATGGGCGGCGGCCGCGGCAGGGTCAAATCACCGCGCTTACCGTCGATCACGGGCTTGCGCCCGGAATCCACCGGCGAGACGGAGCAAGTCGGCGCATGGGCGGGGTCTCGCGGGATCCCACATCGAACGCTGCGTTGGACCGGCCCGAAGCCGACCGGCGACATCCAAGCCGCGGCGCGTGCCGCCCGTTACCGCCTGCTGGAGGAATGGTGCGCGGCGGCCGGCGTTTTTCATCTTGTTGCTGGCGCATCATCGGGACGATCAGGCGGAGACTTTCCTGCTGCGTCTCGCCCGGGGCAGCGGGCTGGATGGGTTGGCAGCGATGGCGGCCGTGGTGGAGCGGCCCGGCTGCCGCCTGTTGCGGCCGTTGCTGGCGGTTCCGCGGGCGAGCCTGGTGGCGACCCTCGCGGCGCACGATCAGGCGTGGCTCGACGATCCGAGCAATCGCAACGATAAATTCGCGCGCGTCCGGCTGCGACGGGGCCACGCCATCTTGGCGCGCGAGGGATTGAGCGCCGCCCGCCTCGCGGCGACCGCAGGCAGGCTGGCGCGCGCGCGTCAGGCGCTCGAACTGCCGTTGGCGCGGCTGTTGCGCAGGCACCGCCGTTCCCGATCCCGCGGGGTTCATCCGGTTCGATGCCGGCGGCTCTGGCGACGGCACCTGAGGAGCTCGGATTGCGCGCGTTGGGCGCGATGCTGATGGCGGTAGGCGGCGCCGATTATCCACCACGGCTGGAGCGGCTCGAGCGCCTGTATCAAGAAATCGTGACGGGATTGACGCGCGGCCGGACGCTCGGCGGATGCCGGATCGTGCCGCGTCGCGGCCATTTGTTGGTTTGCCGGGAAGGAAGGGCCCTGGCGGCGCCGGTGCCCGCGCCGCCCGGCGCAAGGGTTAATTGGGATGGCCGGTTCAGCGTCGCCTTGCCCGCCGACGCGCCGAAGGGCTTGATTTTGGGCGCGCTCGGCACGGTTAACGTTAACGAAACGTCACGCGCGTTACCGGCGGTGGCGCGTATTGGTATCGCCGCATTGCGCGACGATCGTGGTATTATGGCGGTGCCGGCGCTCGGCTTCTGCCGCGACGGCGCGGCGGGCAAGGTTGCGCCAGACGCGCTGCTGCTACGAGCCTCTCGACCGGCGACCACGGCCGGGATTAAAGTTGTTTAATGGGTATGGCGCCACCATCTTGCACTTTGTCGTATCCCTGTGAGGGCTTGAGCCTTGAATAATTTCGGCAAGAACCTGGTTCTGTGGATCATCATCGGCTTGCTGCTGGTGGCTCTGTTCAATCTGTTCCAGAGCTCGACGTCGCACGGGCCGCAGAACACGTTGCCGTATTCGGCCTTCATCGAAGACGTGAAGAACGGCCAGGTTTCCGACGTCACCATTCAGGGCAACACGATCAACGGCACGTTCACCGACAAGCGCACGTTCTCGACCTATGCGCCGAGCGATCCGTCGCTGGTGTCGCAGTTGCTGGCCAAGGGCGTCACCGTAAAGGCGGCGCCGCCGGAAGAGAACGTGCCGACGCTGTTCGGCGTGCTGATCAACTGGTTCCCGATGCTGCTGCTGATCGGCGTGTGGATTTTCTTCATGCGCCAGATGCAGGGCGGCGGCGGCCGCGCCATGGGCTTCGGCAAATCGCGCGCGCGGCTGCTGACCGAGAAAGTCGGCCGCATCACCTTCGACGACGTCGCGGGCATCGACGAGGCCAAGCAGGAACTCGAAGAGATCGTCGAGTACCTGAAAGACCCGCAGCGCTTCCAGCGCTTGGGCGGCAAGATTCCGAAAGGCGTGCTGCTGGTCGGCCCGCCGGGCACCGGCAAGACGTTGCTTGCGCGCGCCATCGCCGGCGAAGCGAACGTCCCATTCTTCACCATCTCCGGCTCCGACTTCGTCGAGATGTTCGTCGGCGTCGGCGCCAGCGCGCGTCCGCGACATGTTCGAACAGGGCAAGAAGAACGCGCCCTGCATCATCTTCATCGACGAGATCGACGCGGTCGGCCGTCATCGCGGCGCCGGTCTGGGCGGCGGCAACGACGAGCGCGAGCAGACCCTGAACCAGTTGCTGGTCGAGATGGACGGGTTCGAGGCGAACGAAGGCGTGATCCTGATCGCCGCGACCAACCGGCCCGACGTGCTCGACCCAGCGCTGCTGCGTCCCGGCCGCTTCGACCGCCAGGTCGTGGTGCCGAACCCCGATGTTGTCGGCCGCGAGAAGATCCTCAAAGTCCATATGCGCAAGGTGCCGCTCGCCACCGACGTCGACGCGCGCATCATCGCGCGCGGCACGCCGGGCTTCTCGGGCGCCGATCTCGCCAACCTCGTCAACGAGGCGGCGCTGATGGCGGCGCGGCGCGGCAAGCGCTCCGTCACCATGGCCGAATTCGAGATGGCCAAGGACAAGGTGCTGATGGGCGCCGAGCGCCGCTCCATGGTGATGACGGAAGAGGAGAAGAGCCTCACCGCCTATCATGAAGGCGGCCATGCGCTGGTCATGCTCTATGCCGTGGGCCACGAGCCGCTGCACAAGGTCACGATCATTCCGCGCGGCCGCGCGCTGGGCGTCACCATGTTCCTGCCGGAGCGCGACAAGTACAGCCAGTCGAAGATGGAACTCGAGGCGATGATGACCAGCCTGTTCGGCGGCCGCGTCGCGGAAGAGCTGATCTTCGGCACCGAGAAGGTGACGACCGGCGCCGCCGACGACATCCGCCGCGCCTCGACGCTGGCGCGGCGCATGGTCACCGAATTCGGGTTCAGCCAGAAGCTCGGGCCGCTGCGCTACAGCGAGAACGAGGAGGAAGTGTTCCTCGGTCATTCGGTGACGCAGCGCAAGAACGTGTCCGAGGCGACCGCCAAGATCATCGACGAGGAAATCCGTCGGCTGGTCGACGAGGCGGAAATTCGCGCGCGGAACATACTGACCGAGCATCTCGACGAGTTGCATCGTCTCGCCAAGGGCTTGCTCGAATTCGAGACGCTGTCGGCCGACGAAATCCGCCGCATCATCCGCGGCGAGAAGATCGTCCGCGACGCGGGCGGTCCGATGGAAGAGCCGAACGCGCACGCCGGGCCGGCGTTCGTCGGTGCCGCCGTCAGGCAAGGCCGCGGGCGGCCTCGAGCCGGAGCCGCAACCCGGCGCTTGAGCGACTACGCCCGCGCCCGTCTCTGTCCCGAAGAAATTCTCTCCGGCGCCGCCGCGCGCGACGCGGTGACGCGCGGCCGGGCGCTGCTGCTCGCCGGCGGGCCGCTGGCGTTCGCGGCGGTCGAACTATTAGAGCGCGCGGCCGACGGCGCCGCCGCGTCGCGCTATCTCACCATCGCCGAACTGAAGGATTGGGCCGCGCGGGCCGAGCGCGCGACGGAGATTGAGCGCGCGCTGGAGATAATCGCGGCGCCCCGGGCCCCGTGGGCCGGGTTCGCGCTCGATCGCCCGGTGATCATGGGTATCCTCAACGTCACGCCCGACAGTTTTTCCGATGGCGGCGCCTATATCGATCCGGCGCGCGCGGTGGCGCACGGCCGCGCGATGATCGAGGCCGGCGCCGACATTATCGATGTCGGCGGCGAATCCACACGCCCGGGCTCCGACCCCACGTCGCCCGAGGAAGAAGCGCGCCGGGTCGTTCCGATCGTCGCGGCGTTGGCGCGCGACGGCGCCGTGGTTTCCGTCGATACCCGGCGGGCCAACGGTGATGCGCGCCGCGCTCGATGCCGGCGCCAGCATCCTCAACGATGTGACCGCGCTGACCGGCGACGTGGAAAGCATGACGGTCGCGGCCCGGAGCGGCGCGCCGGTCGTGCTGATGCACATGGCGGGTGAGCCGCGCACGATGCAAGAGGCGCCTCACTATGACGACGTCGCGCTCGACGTGCTCGACTATCTGGAGGCGCGCGTCGTGGCGTGTGTGGCGGCGGGCATCCCGCGCGAGCGGATCGCCGTCGATCCCGGTATGGGGTTCGGCAAGCATCCGATCGAGCATAATCTGCCGCTGCTGCGGCGCATTGCCCTCTTGCACGCCACCGGCTGCGCGATCCTCCTGGGCCTGTCGCGCAAAAGCTTCATCGGCCGGCTCAGCCGCAGCGAACCGCCGGCGGATCGGCTCGGCGGATCGCTCGCCGGCGCGTTGTGGGGCGCGAGCCGGGGCGTGCAGATATTGCGCGTGCACGACGTGGCCGAGACTTATCAAGCGCTGGCGGTGCGCCGGGCCATCCTTGACGCGACGCCCGGCACGGTAGCCAAATAGCCCGATGACCCGCAAGCTTTTCGGCACCGACGGCATTCGCGGCACCGCCAATCTCGAGCCGATGACGCCGGAAACCGCGCTGCGCGTGGCGATGGCGACGGGGCGCGTGCTGCGGCGGGGCGACCATCGCCATCTTGTGGTCATCGGCAAGGACACGCGCCTTTCCGGCTATTTGATCGAGCCGGCGCTCACCGCCGGCTTCATTGCCATGGGGATGGACGTCGATCTGGTCGGGCCGATGCCGACGCCCGCGATCGCCATGCTGACGCGCAGTTTGCGCGCCGATCTCGGCGTCATGATTTCGGCTTCGCACAATCCGTTCGAGGATAACGGCATCAAGCTGTTCGGCCGCGACGGGAACAAGCTCTCCGACGAGATCGAAAGCGATATCGAGGCCCGGCTCGACGAAGTCGACGGCCGCGCCGATGCCGCCACCCTCGGACGTGCGCGGCGTCTCGACGATGCCGATGGCCGCTACATCGAAGCAGCAAAATCGAGCTTCCCCAAGAATCTGCGACTCGACGGCATCAAGATCGTGATCGATTGCGCCAACGGCGCCGCCTACAAGGTCGCGCCGAAAGTGCTGTGGGAATTGGGCGCGGAGATTTACGCCATCGGCGTGTCGCCCGACGGGCTCAACATCAATCGCGGCTGCGGCGCGACGTCACCCGAGGCGATGCGGCGGGAAGTGGTGGTGCGCGGCGCCCATATCGGCCTGGCGCTCGACGGCGACGCCGACAGGTTGATCGTGGCGGACGAGGAGGGCCGCATCCTCGACGGCGACCAGATCATGGCGCTGATCGCGCTCGAATGGCGTGCCGCGGGACGGCTCAACGGCGCGGGCATCGTCTCGACCGTGATGTCGAATCTCGGCTTCGAGCGCTGCCTGGCGGCGAACGGCATCCGCCTGACGCGCACTGTGGTCGGCGACCGATATGTGGTCGAGGAAATGCGGCGGCTCGGCGCCAATCTCGGCGGCGAGCAATCGGGCCACATCATCATGTCGGATTACAGCACCACCGGCGACGGACTGATCTCGGCGCTGCAAGTGCTGGCGGCGTTGGTGCAGCGGGGCGAACCGGCGAGCCGCGTTTGCCGGCAATTCGCGCCCGTGCCGCAGCTTCTGCGCAACGTGAAGCATGGCGGCGGCAAGCCGCACGAGACGCCGATGGTCCGCGCCGCGATTGCCGACGGCGAACAGCGGTTGGCGAATGGCGGGCGCCTGCTGGTGCGGCCGTCGGGCACCGAGCCGGTGATCCGCATCATGGCCGAGGGCGACGATATGGCGCTGGTCGAGGACGTGGTCGGTTCGGTCGAGGCGGCGCTGCGTAAGGCGAGTGGCGGAGCGCCAAGCCAGGCCGCCGAATGAAGGGTCGCGTTCTCGTCGTCGCCGGCTCGGACTCGGGCGGCGGCGCGGGTATCGAAGCCGACATCAAGACCGCGACCGCGCTCGGCGCTTATGCCGCGACCGCGATCACCGCGCTGACGGTTCAGAATACGCAAGGGATCGCGCGCGTGATGGCGGTGCCGGCGGATTTCGTCGCGCAGGCGATGGCGGCCGTGCTGCGCGATATCGGGGCCGATGCCGTCAAGACCGGCATGCTGGTCGACGCCGCGACCGTGGCCGCCGTTGCCGATACGCTCGATCAAATCGCACCCGAGGTACCGCTGATCGTCGATCCGGTAATGGTCTCGTCGAGCGGCACGCGGCTCTTGAGCGAGGATGCGATCGAAGTACTAAAGCGGCGTCTCATCGCGCGTGCGGCGGCCGTGACGCCGAACATTCCGGAAGCGGAGATCCTGCTTGGCCGCCGCATCACCGATGTTGCCGAAGCGGCGACGGCGTTGCGCGCGCTGGGGCCGCGCGTCGTGGTCATCACTGGCGGGCACGGCGCCGGGCCGACCGTCCGCGACGTTATCGCGGACGAGGCGGGCATCGCGGCCCTTGAAGCACCGAGGGTCGACACCACCTCCACCCACGGCACCGGTTGCGCGTTTGCGAGCGCGGTCGCGGTCGGTATCGCGCAAGGGATGGAGGCGCGCGCGGCCGTCGCTCGGGCGCATCGTTTCGTTCAACAGGCGCTCCGCACCGCGCCTAGCTTCGGGCACGGACACGGCCCGCTCAATCATACGCACCTCATCGAGGATCGGTAGTCCCGTGCGAATTCCCCTTTATCAGGTCGACGCCTTCACTTCGCGCCCGTTCGCGGGCAATCCGGCCGCCGTGTGTCCGCTTGAGCAATGGCTCGGCGATGCGACGCTGCAAGCGATCGCCGCGGAGAACAACCTTGCGGAAACGGCATTCTACGTGGCGGAAGACGATGACTTCCACCTGCGCTGGTTCACGCCGGCGGTCGAGGTCGATCTGTGCGGCCACGCCACGCTGGCGACGGCGTGGGTGATCTTCAACCGGTTCGACTGGCCGCTCGAGGCGATTGATTTCCGCACCCGCGCGGGCACGCTCACCGTGTCGCGCGACGGCGATCGGCTGGCGATGGATTTCCCGTCGCGGCCGCCATCGCCAGCCGCCAATATCGACGCCGTCGCGGCGGCGCTTGGTGCTCGCCCCAAGGACGTGCTGGCGGCACGCGACGCCGTCGCGGTGTTCGGCAGCGAAGCGGAGCTAAGGGCGCTGCGTCCCGATATCGCGAAGATCGCGGCGCTGGAACAGTTCGCGCTGATCGTCACCGCGCCCGGCGCGACGGGCACCAATACGGATTTCGTCTCGCGCTTTTTCGCGCCCAAGGCCGGGGTCAACGAGGATCCGGTCACTGGCTCGGCGCATTCGACCCTGATCCCGTTTTGGGCGGGGCGGCTCGGCAAGAACAAGCTGTTCGCGCGCCAAGTCTCGGCGCGGGGCGGCGAATTGTGGTGCGAGCTGCGTGGCGACCGCGTCATCATCGCCGGCCATTGCGCCCCCGTGCTCGAGGGCACGATAACGCTGTAGCTATTCCGCCGCCATCCGCCGCGTCGCGTAATATTCCTCGAGGCGCGGCATCACTTCCTTCGCAAACAGGGTGAGGCTGTCGATCGTGTCCTCGTGCGACATCGTGCCGGCCTGCGCCATCATTTGCAGCACGCCGAAACCGCCGATCGCTTCGTAGAATTCGACGATCTGGCGATAGACCTGGTCGGGCGTGCCGGCGAACAGCAGGCCGCCGCGCATCGCGTCCGGCACTTTCGCCTCGACGAAGCCCGAAATCCGGCTGCCGTCCTTGTCGAACAGGCCGAGTTCGGAAAAGCCGGCGCGGCCGGTGCGGACGAACTGGCTCGCCAACGCCTGCGGCGGGATATAGCCGGGCGGGCTGCGGAACTGCTCGCCGACGATGGCGTTGGTGCGCAGATAGGCCATCACGTCGTTGCCGCGCCGTTGTCCTTCTTCCTCGCTATGACCGCACGCCATGAAGCAGCAATAGCAGAACCGATCGAGCGGTACCGGCTCGGGCCGGCCGCTTGCGCGCCAGACGCGGCGATATTCGTCGAAAATCTTCTTGGCGCCGTAGCCGGTCATCACCGTGCCGAGCACGTAGCCGTGTTCCGCGACCGGCCGCACGCTGCCGACTGAATTGACGCTGACCCAGACGGGCGGATGCGGCTGCTGCCACGGCGGCGGCCAGATATTGACTGAGCGATAATGGAAGTTCTCGCTCTCCCAGGAAAACGGCCCGTCGCGGGTGCTCAGCGCCTTGACGATGAGGTCGTGCGCCTCCCAGAACCGGTCGGCCTGATGCACCGGGCGTGCATTCGACGGCACGATCTCGTAGGGCACGCCCTTGATGAAGCCCATGTCGAAGCGGCCGCGCGAGATCACGTCGATGATGGCGCATTCTTCGGCGACGCGCAGCGGATCGGGCCGGTTCGCGATCGGCATGCCGAGACCGAGAATGCGCACCCGCTTCGTCGTCTTGGCGAGAATGCCAAGCACGATGTTGCATGAGGAGGTCAAGCAGGTCGCGGTCGAATGGTGCTCGTTGACGAAGATGTTGATGCCGAGCTCGTCGCAGAGCTGCCATTCGTCGAGGAAGCGATGGTACTGATCCGCCGCGATCTTCGGATCGCAATAGCGGTTAGGTAGATTCACGCGCAGGCTTTCCGCGCCCACATTCCACGCGTCGGGATAGGGTTCCTCGGTCATGTGATAGACGCGCATGGCTTATCCTCCCGCGAAGGCGATTATTCGTTCGGCGGCGTCGTCGGGCTGCTCGATATGAGGGAAATGGCCGGCGCGGTCGATCGTCGCGAACCGCGCGCCCGGGATCGAATCGGCGAAGCGGCGGCCGTAATTCGCCGTCGCGATATGATCACTGTCGCCCCACAGAACCAGCGTCGGCACCTGGACGCGATGCAGCCGGTCCTTGAGCTTCGGATTGTTCATATTGGGCGACCAGCCGAACAGGGCGGCGGATTCGCGATTGCGGAAATGGATATAGGCGTCTTCCTCCGACATGCCGTTATGGTCGAGAAGGGCGTGCTTCGGATTGTGATAGGCGAGGAGGTCGAGTTCGGCCTGCTTGGTGGCGAAGAAATCGACGATGTCGGGATTGTCGGGCTCGGGCGAGACGCGGATGCCCAGCGCGTCGATCAGGACCAGTCGCGCCAGGCGCGGGCTGGCCTTGATGGCGATCTCGGCGGCAAGCCAGCCCCCGAACGACGAGCCGACCAGCGTGACGCGGTCGAGGCCGAACTGTTCGATCAAATCCAGATAGAAATAAGCGAGATCGTCCACCGTGGTGACGCGGCGCGGCAGGGCCGAACGGCCGAATCCGGGATGCGACGGCGCATACACCGTGAATTTCCGCGCCAACGCCGCGAGAAACACGTCGGAGCGCCGGAGTCCGATATGGGGATGGAGGTAGAGCAGGGCTGGACCGGCGCCGCGTTTCGCCAGCTCGACTGCAATTCCGCGAATTTCGACCATGTCGGGGTGTTGAATTGTCTCGGTTGCCATCGCTTCGACCATGCCACTCCGCCCCTTTCACGACAAGCGACGGCAGCGCGGATGAGTTGCCTATTATCGGAATGGGCGATAACAGATCGCACGGTCGGTGGAGCAATTCGCGTTCGCGGCGCAGCCCCTCGCGCGCGACCACCTCGCGTACCGCCGAAAGAACGCCGCCGACGCTGCCGTCGGCATTGCGGATCGGCATATGCGAAAACGCGACAATCGCCCATGGACCGGTCAGGCGGTGGGTTTCGATCGTTTCGCCGCTGTCCATGACGTGCTGCACTTGCGGGGCGAGGGCCTGCCAGAGTACGGGCCATCCGGTTGCCGCCGGGCATCTGAGCGCCAGTTCGGGCGGCGGGCCGGCGAGCTTGACCCAATCGTCGTTATAGATAACGGCGAATTCCGTACCCCACCACAGCAACAAGGGAAATGGCGAAGCCAGGCACAGGTTCGTCGCGGTGCGAAGCGCTGCGGGCCAGACGCGAGGCGCGCCGAGCGGCGAACGGCTCCAGTCGAACGCGCGCAACGACGCGTGCCGCCGCCGATTAGGTCCGGATCCTCCGCTGAGACCGAAACCGCCGTCGTTGAGTTCAACCCCGTATCCCTTGGCGTTCGTCGATGTAAGTTAACAAAATGCGGGACAGAACGCCAAACGCGACGTGCCAATCCCTGTTGCGGAAAGCGCCGGTGTTCCCATATAGTTCCCTACACTTTTCGCAAATTTGGAGTTGAGCATGGCGCGCGTCACCGTCGAGGATTGCGTTATTAGGGTTCCCAACCGATTTGAGCTGGTTTTGCTGGCGGCTCAACGGGCCCGCGACATTACGGCGGGCGCGCCGATTTCGCTCGACCGCGACAACGATAAGAATCCCGTGGTGGCGCTACGCGAGATTGCGGACGAGACGGTGCAACTCGACCAGCTCCAAAATGCCGTCATCACCGGCATGCAAAAGCATGTCGAGATCGACGAGCCCGAGGAAGAGGGCGAGATCGAGGTCGGCAATCAGCAATGGCCGATCGACCTGGCGAAAGTTTCACCGGAAGACGACACCGCCGCGGTCGACGAAGAGATGCAGGAAGACATGCTCGAAGTCGCCGAGGACGAAGTCACCGGCCTCGACGAATCGGCGCTGCCCGAAATCGATGAGGACGCCGGCGACGCTGTAACCAAGGAAGAAGACTGACGTGACGGACGGCGCGACGCTCGCCACCCGGGCGCCTGCGCCGATGATGCGGCAGTTCGAACTCGTCGAGCGGGTGAAAGCGTACGACCCGTCCGTCGACGAGGACGCGCTCAACAAAGCATACGTCTTTTCGATGAAGGCCCACGGCGCGCAGTTGCGCGCCTCGGGCGACCCCTATTTCTCCCATCCGGTCGAGGTCGCGGGCATCCTGTCGCGGATGAAGCTCGATGGCGCCTCGATCGTGACCGGACTCTGCACGACACGGTCGAGGACACGCTCGCCACCCTCGAGGATATCGAGAAGCGTTTCGGGCCGGAGATCGCCCGCTTGGTCGACGGCGTAACCAAGCTGTCGCGCCTCGAATTGCAGTCGGACCAGACCAAGCAGGCGGAGAATTTCCGCAAGCTGGTCCTCGCCATGTCGGACGACATCCGCGTCCTCTTGGTGAAGCTCGCGGACCGGCTCCACAACATGCGGACGCTGAAATATCTAAAAGAAGACGCGACCCGCAAGCGCATCGCGCGCGAAACCATGGAGATCTATGCCCCGCTCGCCGAGCGCATGGGCATGAACGACATCAAGGACGAACTGCAGGACCTGTCGTTCGCCGAATTGCAGCCCGAGGCGCGCGACGGCATCCGCGTCCGGCTCGCCTTCCTCAAGGAAAAGGGCGGGAACCTGGTCGAGCGTGTCATCGTCGCGCTCGACGACACGCTCGAAAAGGCCGGTATCAAGGCGCAAGTCTCGGGCCGCGAAAAGACGTCGTACTCGATCTGGCGAAAGATGCAAAAGAAGGATGTCGGCTTCGAGCAGCTCTCCGACATCATGGCGTTCCGCGTCGTCGTCGATAGCGTCGAGGACTGCTATCACGCGTTGGGCGTGATCCATAGCCGCTATTCGGTCGTGCCGGGCCGCTTCAAGGATTACATCTCGCTGCCGAAGCCGAACGAGTACCAATCGCTCCATACCGGCGTGATTGGGCCCGAGCAGCAACGCATCGAGATTCAGATCCGCACCAAGGAAATGCACGAAGTGGCGGAACTCGGCGTCGCCGCGCACTGGGTCTATAAGCAAGACGCCGCGCGCACCGAGGGCCGGCAATACCGCTGGCTGCGCGAACTCCTCGATATTCTGGAGCATGCCGCCGATCCGCAGGAATTTCTCGAGCACACGAAGCTCGCGATGTTTACGGATCAGGTGTTCTGCTTCACGCCAAAGGGCGACCTTATCAACTTGCCGCACGGCGCCACGCCGATCGACTTCGCTTACGCCGTCCATTCGCAGATCGGCGATACCTGCGTCGGCGCCAAGATCAACGGCAAGCTCGCGCCGCTCCGGACGCAGCTTGCCAACGGCGACCAGGTCGACATCATCACGTCCAAGGCCCAGGTGCCGTCGCCGACCTGGGAGCGCATGGTGGTCACGGCGAAGGCGCGGGCGCGCATCCGCCGCTTCATCCGCACTCAGCAGCGCGCGCAATATCTCGATCTCGGCAAGGTGATCCTGCAAAAGGCCTTCCGCCAAGAGGGCCATGACATGACGGAAAAGGCGCTCGACGCGGTGCTCGACCGGTTCAAGTGCGAGACCGTCGAGGACCTCTACGTCGCCGCCGGCGCCGGCAATGTCACTGGGCGCGAGGTGGTGAACGCGGTGTTCCCGCCGCCCCCCGATACCAAGCCGCAAAAGGTCGTGTCGCTGTCGAAGGCGCGCGGCAAGAAAACCGCCGAGAACGCGGTGCCGATCCGCGGCCTGATCCCCGGCATGGCGGTGCATTATGCCGGTTGCTGCCATCCGCTGCCCGGCGACCGCATCGTCGGCATCGTGATGACGGGGAAGGGCGTCACCATTCACACTATCGATTGCGACAAGCTCGCCGAATACGCCGACACGCCCGACCGCTGGCTCGACGTCGCGTGGAACCCGGTTGAGGACACCGACGCGCTCCATGTCGGCCGCCTCAACATCACCATCGGCAACGAGCCCGGCAGCCTCGGCAGCCTGACCACCGTGATCGGCAAGCACGCCGGCAACATCACCAATCTCAAGATCACCAACCGCAGCCAGGATTTCTTCGAGCTTCTGGTCGATGTCGAGGTGCAGGATCTGAAACACCTGACCAATGTCATTGCGGCGCTGCGCGCGACGCCCGTGATCAATTCCGTCGAACGCGCCCGGCGGTAACAAGATTTTTGAACCGCCAAGACACCAAGGCACCAGGAAAAATAAGAACTTGGTGTCTTTGTACCTTGGTGGTTTAAGTTTTTTATGACTCCTAGACCGCTCCGCTTGGGCGTGAATATCGACCACGTCGCGACCATCCGGAACGCGCGCGGCGGCGCCCATCCCGATCCGGTGCGTGCCGCGCTGGCCGCGGCCGCGGCCGGGCGCCGACGGCATCACCGCGCATCTACGCGAGGATCGGCGTCATATCTCCGACGACGACATCGCGCGGCTGATGCGAGACCTGCGTCTGCCGCTCAATCTCGAGATGGCGGCGACCGACGAGATGCTGGCGATCGCGCTCAAGCACCGGCCCCACGCCGCCTGCATCGTGCCGGAGAAGCGGGCCGAGCGCACCACCGAGGGCGGCCTCGACGTCGCGGGCGGCCACAATCACCTCGCGCGCTACGTTCGGGATCTCGGCGCCTCCGGCATCCGCGTCTCGCTGTTCATCGAGCCGGAGGCCGTGCAACTCCAAGCCGCGCACGCCATCGGCGCGCCGGTGGTCGAGCTGCATACCGGCGCCTATTGCGATGTCGACCGGCGCCGCGCACGACGCGCAGCTCGCGCGCCTCCAGCGCGCCGCCGCGCAAGGCCGAGCAACTGGGCCTCGAATGCCATGCCGGCCATGGTCTCACGTTCGACACGGTGGCTCCCGTCGCGGCCATCCCGACCATCGTCGAGCTCAATATCGGCCATTTTCTGATCGGCGAGGCGATTTTCGGCGGGCTCGACAGCGCGGTACGCCGGATGCGGGTACTGATGCAGCAGGCGCGGGCCGGCACGCCGTGATCATCGGCATCGGCAGCGATCTGATCGATATCGAGCGCGTCCGACAAACCATCGATCGCTTCGGCGACCGTTTCATCAAGCGCATCTACACGCCGATCGAGATCGCGCGGGCCGAGCGCCGGGCCGACCGTATCGCCACCTACGCCAAGCGATTCGCCGCCAAGGAGGCCTGCGCCAAGGCGCTCGGCACCGGTCTGCGCAAGGGCGTCTTCTGGCACGATATGGGCGTGGTCAATCTGCCGGGCGGACGGCCGAGCCTGGCCCTGACCGGCGGTGCCAAGGCGCGGCTCGACGCCATCACGCCCGCGGGCATGGTCGCGCGAATCGATCTGACCATCACCGACGAATACCCGATGGCACAGGCGATGGTGATCATTTCCGCCGATCCCGGTGCGTAGGCCGGACGTTCCGGCTTGACTCCGGGGCGCAGGCTTGGCTTGATCGGGACCGACGCCGTTCGCCGAACGTGTATTGTGTAAAATCAATAAGTTATAAGGTAATCCTCAATGGCAAAGAAACGTTCGGGCGGCACCGCCGAGACCATTAAGACGTTGGTCTATGCCATTCTGATTGCACTTGTTGTCCGCAGCTTTTTCTACGAGCCGTTCAACATTCCGTCGGCCTCGATGGTGCCGACGCTACTGGTCGGCGACTACCTGTTCGTGTCGAAATTTTCCTACGGCTATAGTCGCTATTCGCTGCCGTTCTCGCCGCCGCTGTTCAAGGGCCGCGCTTTTTTCACGAGCCGCCTAGTCGCGGCGACGTCGTGGTGTTCAGACTGCCGTGCCAGTTTCCGCTGCTGACCCCGCCGGAAGCGGCGGACCGGGCGACCCGTTGCGATGGGTCGGTCGACTATATCAAGCGCATCATCGGCCTGCCCGGCGACACCATTCAGATGAAGGTCGGCCGCCTCTATATCAACGGCAAAATGGTGCAACGCGAGCCGACCGATTTCTGCCGCGACCCCGACGATCCGCGCTCGGCGGTGTGCGCAGCATTATGTCGAGACGCTGCCGAACGGGGTTAAACACTGCATCATCCAGTACGGCGACGACCGCCTGCTCGACAATACCGATGTTTTCCACATTCCGCCCGGCCATTACTTCATGATGGGCGATAATCGCGATAATTCCGCTGACAGCCGCGACCCCGACAGTGGCGTCGGGTATGTGCCGGCGGAGAACTTGATCGGACATGCGCAGTTCATCTTCTTCTCCACCAACGGCTACGCCGATTGGTGGGAGGTATGGCGCTGGCCCTTCACGGTCCGTTACGACCGCCTGTTCAGCCCGATCTATTGATGGCGGAACGGACCATGGATGCCGTGGCGCTGGCCGCGGTGCTCGATCACCAATTCAGCCGGCCCGATCTGTTGCGCGAAGCGCTGACCCACCCCAGCGCGCGGGGCCGTCGCTGCGCGCGACCCGCGCGGCTACGAGCGGCTCGAATTCCTCGGCGACCGCGTGCTCGGCCTGATCGTCGCCGAACAGCTTTTCCGCCGGTTTCCCAAGGAGGCGGAGGGCGCGTTGACCCGGCGCCACACCAGCCTGGTGCGGCGCGAGACATTGACCCAAGTGGCGCAGGCGACGGGTCTCGGCGCGCATATCATCCTGTCGCCGGGCGAGGATGCCGCCGGCGCGCGTGCCAATCCCTCGGTGTTGGCGGATGTCTGCGAGGCGGTGATCGCGGCGCTCTTTCTCGATGGCGGGCTTGCGGCGGCGAGCAAGTTCGTCGCGCGCTGGTGGCGGCCGCAATTGGAGGGCATGGGTACCGCGCCGCCGCGCGATCCGAAAACCACGCTACAGGAATGGGCGCAGGCTCGGGGTTTGCCGCTGCCGGATTACAAGACCGTGAAGACCGAAGGGCCGGCGCATCGCCGCACCTTCACCGTCACGGTCTCGGTCGAGGGGCTGGAGCCCGCGACCGCGCCCGGCCCCTCGAAGCGCGCCGCCGAAGTCGCGGCGGCGGCCGTAGCACTGTCCGCACATCGAATCGAAATAGAATTCGTCGTCCCCGCGAAAGAGCCTTACCTTTAGGGCCATGACTCAACGCTGCGGCTTCGTCGCGATTCTGGGCGCGCCCAACGCCGGCAAGTCGACGCTCTTGAACCGGCTGCTCGGCACCAAGCTGGCCATCGTCACGCCCAAGCCGCAAACCACGCGGCGGCGCATGCTCGGCATTGTCATCGAGGGCGAGACGCAGATCGTGCTGGTCGACACGCCCGGCATTTTCGCGCCGCGCCGTCGGCTCGACCGCGCCATGGTCGGCGCGGCGTGGAGCGGTGCCGCCGACGCCGATCTGGTGATGGTGCTGATCGACGCCGAGCGCGGCATCGACGACGATGCGCGGCGCGTGCTCGACGGTCTTGCCGAACACAAACCGGCCGCCATCGCGGTGCTCAACAAGATCGATCTGGTCGACAAGGGGGCTCTGCTACCGCTCGCGCAGCGGCTCGACCAGACCGGCCTGTTCCGTCGCGTGATGATGATTTCGAGCCTGACCGGCGACGGCATCGACGACCTGAAGCGCGATCTCGCCGACGCCATGCCGGAAGGCCCGTGGCATTTTCCCGACGACCAGCTCACCGATCTGTCGGAGCGCCTGATCGCCGCCGAGATCACGCGCGAGCGCTTGTTCCTCGAGCTGCGCCAGGAACTGCCCTATGCCAGCGCGGTCGAGACCGAGCGCTGGACCGATCAGGCGGACGGCAGCGTCCGCATCGAGCAGATCATTCATGTCGAGCGCGCCAGCCAGAAGGCCATCGTCATCGGCAAGGGCGGCAAGCAATTGAAACGCATCGGCGAGTTGGCGCGCGCCGAGATGGAGCGCAGCTTCGGCCGCCGCGTGCATCTGTTTCTGTTCGTTCGCGTCACGGAAGGTTGGGCCGAAAGCCGTGAGCACCTCGCCGCGCTGGGGTTGGACGATGAGGGGTGAGCGCGGTTGACATCATTCCCTCTCAATCAAATTCTCGTCCCGTCTTGGCCCGCTTTAGGCGGGACACCTACGAATTTTTACTTTTTGTCGTCGCGCGAACTTATTCGTGGATGCCGGGGCCCAGCCGGGGCAAGACGAATTTCTTGTTTTGACGATAGAGCCCGGTCCGATGCAATGGCATGACACCGGCATCGTGCTAGCGACACGGAAGCACGGCGAGCGCGCGCTGCTGCTGCATGTGTTGACGCAGGGACGGTGGATCTGCGTCGAGCGCGTGGCTCAGGCGGACCCGAACGCCCTCGTCGTCCTCGCGGAGGCCGAGCATTTGCGCGGCGCGCGCCGTCACCTCGCGCTCGGAGGTCCAGACGTGACCGGCGAGCGTCAAGTCGTGTACCACCTGAAGCACACCCGCGTGCATGCGCTCGGGCGAATCCGGGCGAACCCCGATCGTGGCCGCGATGCGATCGGCGGTCTTGAAGCCGACACCGTTCACGTCGAGCGCGAGACGATACGGCTCGCGCGAGACCGCGTTCATCGCGTGCGCGCCGTACCGACGCACGATGCGCGTCGCAAGCGACGCGCTGGCCCCATGCGCCTGGAGGAAGACCATCACGTCTCGCACGGCGCGCTGCTCGCGCCAGGCGCGAGCCAGCGCCGTCCTCCGTTTCTCGCCAAGGCCCTCCACTTCCGTGAGGCGGTCGGTGTCCTCGTCGAGGACGCGCAGCGACTCGAGGCCGAACGTGGCGACGATCCGCGCGGCAAGCTTCGGGCCTACCCCTCGGATGAGACCGGAGGCCAGGTACTTCTCGAGCCCAGCGAGGGTGTCGGGCGCCAGCTCCACGAGCGAATCAACGCGTAACTGCTCGCCATGCTTGCGGTCCTGTTCGATTCGACCCCGGACGCGCACACGCGCCCCGACCGGGGCTGGGGGGAACGTCCCGACCACCGCGAGCCGGTCCGGGCGACCGGCCACAGCCACCTTGAGGATGCGAAAGCCGGACGATGGGCTTTCGAACGTGACCCTCTCCACGGTCCCTTCAATCGTCACGTTGGATGATTTCAGTGTCACGGCCGTCTACTCAAGCGATGTCTCGTTCCGGAAATCACGGCTGCGCCGGGTCGCAACTTGCTCGGGTGCGCCAGAGGGCGTAGCTTGCCGCCGCCCGCCCACCGGATGCGCGCGTTGGCGCGTTCGTCGCAAAGCGAAGCAACCGCATGAAGGTGCGAATCCCGGTACGACGCGCGGCGCGAGCATCCCTCGGCCTGCTTCCGTTGGTGGGAGCCGTGCTCAGCATCCTCTGGATGCTGCTCGCGAAGAACCGGCCCGAGATGTGGGGTGCGGCGATCGCCGCATGGATGCTCGATTGCATCACGCACCCGCTCGGCGCCATCGTCCTCATTCAGGCGCTCTACACTGCCCTTCAGAGCCTGCTCTGGCAACGGTACCGGCCGTTCGAGCGGCCCGCCGACGCGCCGTGGCCCAAGGTGACGGTCGTCATCCCGGCCTTCAACGAAGGGCCAATGGTGCAACGGAGCATTCGCTCCGTTGCGCGCTCGAGCTACCCGGTCGACAAACTCGGGATCATCGTGGTCGACGACGGCTCGCGCGACGACACCTTCTTCCACATGCAACGGCTGCGCCGCGAGTTCCCCAACCTCGTGCGCCTGCTCCGCTTTTCGAGCAATCGTGGCAAGCGCGCCGCGCTGGCCGAGGGCTTCCGCGAGGCCTCGGGCGATATCCTGCTCACCATCGACTCGGACAGCGAGGTCGAGCCGCGCACGATCGCAGAGATGGTGTCGCCGTTCCTCGCCGATGCACGCATCGGCGGCGTCGCCGGGCGCGTCGCTGTGCTCAACCGCGACTCGACGATCAGCCGCATGCTCGAGGTTCACTATGCGCTGGCGTTCGACTTCGGCCGTGCGTCGCAGTCGGTGTACCGGGCCGTGAGCTGCTGTCCGGGGGCGCTCTCAGCGTTCCGACGGGCGGCCGTGGTACCGCAGCTCGAGGAGTGGACGAGCCAGAAGTTCCTTGGTCGACCGGTGGGCCATGGCGAGGATCAGGCGCTCACGAACATCGTCCTGCGCCAAGGCTACGACACGGTGTACCAGCGGCGCGCCACCGTGCACACGCTCGCGCCCACCACGTATCGGCAGCTGTCCCGCATGTTCCTTCGCTGGGATCGCAGCTATATCGTCGAGGGTTTCACGTTCGCCAAGTTCATGTTCACGCGGTACCGCGCCCGCAACCGCGTGCTTCCGATCGTGACGTTCGTGGCGTCCAACTTGCGCCTCGTGCTCTTCACGTGGGGGCTGATGCAACTGCCGTTCGCGTTCGCGGGCGATGTCTCGACGCACATCCAGGCCGCGCTCGCGCTCTGCGTCGGTGCGCTGTTCTCCGCGGCGTACTACCTTCGGATCGAACGCAGCTTCAGGTTCGCGTACGGCCTGCTTTACGCCATCTTCAGCGCCTGCTTCCTGCAGTGGATCCTGCCGTGGGCGCTCATCACGGTGCGCGACGAGCGCTGGGGCACGCGATAGTCGGTCGCTGTTGCCGTCTTACGGTTGACTGGGCGACGGCTGGAGCGCGCGGCGAATCGAGCCGTCGGGCAGCGAGTAAGCCTCCGGTGAGATCGGGTCCCCGATGGGGGTGAGCAGGCCCGTTTCGCCGAGGAGCCGCAGGATGACGCTCGCGGCCTCCTGCGCGCGCCGCTGCACCTCGGGGCGCGGCAGTCCATCGCATGATGCCGCTGGAGGCGAACTGGGCAAGCACGCTTGCCTCTGCGACGTGGCGTAGCTCGTGGAGGGGAATCGGCCTCGCTGGCAGCGAGGGCGCGCGGATGGCGCCGGCCGGACCGGCCCGCTCGGCGATCTCGGACTCGACCCACACGCGCAGCGGTGCGCCTTCGGTCTCCTCGCGTGCCACGGCCTCGCGCGCCCCCTCGCGCCCGACGTTGACGGCCCCGAGACCGCCCTGCCGCGCATGGTCGGCGTCGTAGAGCTCGAGCAGCGACGTCCCGATCCGCCGGAGCAGCAGCGGGACACCTTGCGATTGCTGAACGACGTAGACGAGCGCGTCGTCGGCGAAGCGAATGCCTTGCCGCGCCCCCAGGCCCCGCATCATCGCCGAGGCGGCCTCCTGCGAAAGGCAGGGGACGCAGAGCGACGGAAATGCGCCCATGATCGACTGCTGGCCGAGCGTCCGCAGAGGCGCCCACAGCAGCGGGTGCAGCGCGCCGCACAAGAGCACGCCGACGGCGCCATTGCCCGTGGGCGATGAGCTCTCGCCGAACGCGTTCCGCAGTCGTCCGAGCAGGATCGCGAGCACGTCGAGCGCGTGGCCGACGCGCTGGTACCCATCGCGAGCACCTGCTCCAGCTCGTCGACCACGAGGAGCATGGCGGAGGCGGCCGCCCGTCGGCAAATGGGGTGCACGCGGCGACAGTCGCGAACGCCCCGCGTCAGGGCCGCGGCGTCGACCTCGCCCGTCGGCGCCTCCGGGACCGTGGCCGACGGGTAGAGCGCGCGCGCCGAATCAACGAGCCGTGCGCACAGCGACCGCAGTATGGCGTCGACGGCGCGCGAGGGATCCTCGTCGAAGGCGATCTCGTGGTGGAAGCCGGCGAGGTCGACGTAGGCCGACAGGCCCGGCAGCCGGCGCGCGACCTCCAGGGCCAGCGACGACTTTCCGAACCGCCGCAGCCCCGTGACGACGATCCAGCGCCCGGCACGCGTCTCGGCGAGAAGCCCGAGACCAGGCGTTCGCGGTTCCAGAACTGGCTCGACGAGGTGATGCGCCCGCGGACCTCGAACGGGTTTCCCCGGAGTGACGTCTCCTCGACGAGGTCCGAGAGATCCCCGGCGCCGCGCGCCCACTCGAGACGCGAAGGCGAAGGGGCAGCACGTGGACGGTACGGCTGCCGCCCCGCCCGGCCCAGTCGAGGACCGCCCGAGCCGCACCGAAGTCGAGCGACCCCGCGTCGTCGTGCAGAACGAAGACCAGGCGCGCGCCGACGCGGCGGCACACGTCGACGGCGTGCTGGATCTGGTGCTCCTGCACCTTGGGCCCCCACACGCGCACGATGCACGCGTCGCGCCCCCATCGCTCCCAGGCCGCGTCGCGGGGCAGCTGGACGCGGAGCACGTCGTTTCGCGACGGAAGGATCAGGCGAAAGGGATCCGCGGTGGCGACGAGACCCAGGGCGCTCATGCGCGCGCGCGTGGCGCGCGCCCAGTTCGTGAACGATCTTCGCGCGCGGTGCATGCGCCCCCCAGACGACGAAGCACACCATCGCGAACACTCCGCCGAAAGAACATGCGGTCACCCGCCCGTAGCGCGTCCAGCGCCGCTCGAGCCGGTCGCGCAGGTCGCAGTCGTACGTGGGGCCCTGCTGCAGGGTGTCGCACTGCTCGCAGCGCGAGTCCGAGATCATCAGCGCGCGGCAAGCCGTCTCCCGCGACGCGAGGTGCTCGACCCAGGCGGGCACCGTGGCCGCCTCGTTGTAGCGGCGCAGCTCCAGAGGCGCGCCGCTCCGGTCCGCGTGCCACGGATCGCCGTCGGTGGCCTCGCCGAATCCTCGAGCCAGCATGGCGAGGGATGCCAGGTTGCCGGCGAACGCGTCCTCGAATCCGAGGCGATTCTTGCATGCGCTGCGCAGCTCTTCGAGCGCAGTCGCTTCGGCGTCGCGATCGCGGGTGACCATGGTCGTCACTGCGGGCGGCCGATCGAAGGACGGAGCGATCGTCGCCGCCTCGCCTTCCCACAGCATCCGCGCGTACTGACGACACAGATTCAAGGGAACGCTGGATTCGTCCCCCTGCAACGCGATCGAGGTCCAGCGGGTGATGGCCGCGGTCACGTCGGGCGGAGGTGCGACGCACGCCGTCGGAGCGGCCAGGCGCTGCAT
>CAWKOL010000005.1:0-68737 GCA_963851285.1 uncultured Alphaproteobacteria bacterium | reverse complement strand
CATTTGCCGGGGTTGTCTTGCGGCACGAGGTGTTGCGGACGCGGTTGGTTGAGGGTTTGGGGGGTGCGGCGCAGCGGATCGACGGGGCTGGAGGTTTTGCGGTTGAGGGTTTGCGGGCTGGGTCGTTGGCGGAAGCGGTTGGGGTTGCGCGGGGCTTTGCGGGGCGAGGCTTTGCGCTGGACCGTGATTGGCCGTTGCGGGTTGGGGTAATTGCGCTGGGACCTGAGGATCATGTTGTGGTGGTGGTTTTGCACCACATCGCGGGGGACGGCTGGTCGGTTGGGATTTTGGCGCGGGAGTTGGCGGCGTTTTACCGGGGTGCGGTAGCGGGGGTAGCGGCGGGTCTCCCTGGTCTTGGGGTTCAGTACGCGGATTACGCGGCGTGGCAGCGGGCGTGGCTTGGGTCGGGGGTTGAGGCACGGGAGTTGGGGTATTGGCAGGGGGCGCTGGCGGGGGCGCCCGGGTTGTTGCGGCTGCCGTCGGACCGGGGGCGGGCGGCGGTGTCGCGGCATCGCGGCGCGGTGTTGGGGGTGGGTTTTGGGGGTGGGTTGGTCGGCGGGTTGAAGGCGCTGTGCCGGGCGGAGGGGGTGACGCTGTTCATGGCGCTGGTTGCGGGATTTGGCTTGGTGTTGGGTCGGTGGAGCGGGCAGCGCGAGGTGGTGATTGGGACGCCGGTTGCGAACCGGTTGCGTCCTGAGTTGGAAGGGGTGATTGGATTTTTTGTCAACACGCTGGCGCTGCGGCTTGGGTTGGGGGGCATGCCGACGGCCCGCGGCTTGCTGGGCCGGGCGCGGTCGGTTGCGCTTGCGGCGTTTGATCATCAGGCGGTTCCGTTTGAGCGGGTGGTTGAGGCGCTGCATCCGGAGCGCAGCCTGGGCCATTCGCCGCTGTTTCAGGCGATGCTGGCGCTGCAGGGTTCGGATCAGGGTGCGGTGTCGCTGGCGGGTCTGTCGGGGACGGCGGTTGAGCTTGGCTCGCTGGGCTCGAAGTTCGATGTGACGCTGTCGCTGGCGGAGGACGCCCAGGGGGGCCTGACGGGGTCGCTGGAATACGACAGCGACCTGTTTGATCGGGCGACGATGGCGCGGCTGGTGGCGCAGCTGGGCTCGGTGCTGGAACAATTGGCGGCGGGGCCGGAGCGGCCGGTGTGGCGGCTGGCGCTGGTGGACGACGCCGAACGCGCCCGGCTGGTGGATCGGCGGTGGGACGGGGCGTCGGCATCGGGATCGGCCTCGATCGTGTCTTTGGTCGCTCGGCAGGTTGAGGCGCGCCCCGGGGGGATAGCGGTTGAGGGCGGCGGGGAGCGGTTGAGTTACCGGGAACTGTGGAAGCGGTCGGGGCTCTTGGCGGGACGGCTGGCGGCGCTGGGGGTAGGACCGGATCGGGTCGTGGGTTTGTGTTTGGAGCGTGGCATCGCGGCGGTGGTGGCGGTTCTGGCGGTGTGGCGGTCGGGGGGCTGCTATATGGCGCTGGATCCGTCCTATCCCGATGCGCGGCTGTCCTATCTCTTGGGCGACAGCGGGGCGCGCCTGGTGCTGTGCCGGGGTGCCGCGACGGCGGCGCGGCTTGAGGCGCTGACGGGCGGCGGGGGGGCGCTGGTGCTCGACCTCGACGACGTGAGCGACGGCGCGGCGGACACGGCGGCGTCCCCTGCCCCGACCGGCCCACGCCACGGCCAGAGCCTGGCCTACGTCATCTACACCTCCGGCTCCACCGGCCAACCCAAACCCGTCGCCATCAGCCATGACAGCGTTACGAACCAAATTTTTCCTTGGGAGAGAAATTCCGTGTTCGTCCCGGATTCCGCTGCTGCCTGGCGGCCCCGAGCTTTGACCCATCCGTCGAAAATCGCCCTGCCCCTTACTTTGGGGGCGACGCTCGTCGTGGATTGAGCGAAGAAGCTTCGCTCCACACCGAAAACATTTTGGGCAGAAACCATCACCGGCCGACTAGATCTTCTCATGCGTCCCGAGCCTTATTGAAAGCTTACTCAACGAAGCGCCGGAAGAATTTTCGCTTCGCTATCTATTGCTCGGTGGTGAAGAATTCCAACCGACACTCAACCGCAGCATCCATAACCGCATTCACGTCGAAACTGTTCTTAATTTTTACGGCCCCACTGAAACCTGTATCGACGCGATCGGTTATGACGTACCGACGGAGGAAGATGGCCCCCGTATACCGATCGGCGTACCGCTCCCGAATATCAAGCTTATGTTTTGGACGGTCATATGGGGTTGGTGCCGTCGGGAGTTATTGGGGAGTTGTATTTGGGTGGGGTTGGTTTGGCGCGGGGGTATTTGGGTCGCGGCGGGGAGACGGCGTCGCGGTTTATGGCGGACCGGTATGGTGGGTCGGGAGGTCGGCTGTACCGGACGGGGGACCTGGTACGGCGTGGTGTTGATGGGGTTTTGGAGTATGTGGGCCGGCGTGACGGGCAAGTGAAGGTTCGGGGTTACCGGATTGAGGTTGGGGAGGTTGAGGCGGCGCTGTTGGGGAGCGGCCATGTTGTGAGTTGCGCGGTGGTGGCGCGGGACGATCGGTTGATTGGGTATGCGGTTGGGAGCGGGGACGGGTCTGGATTGCGGGCGTATTTGCGGGGCGTATTGCCGGGCCATTTGGTTCCGTCGTCGGTGGTATGGCTGGCTGCGTTGCCGGTGACGTCGAGCGGGAAGGTTGACCGGGTTAGGCTGGCTGGGCTTGGGTTTCCGGGGTTGTCGGTTGGGGTTGAGTACCGGGCGGCGCGGGACGGGATTGAGTTGGCGTTGCAACAGATTTGGCGCAGCGTCTTGCCGATCGACGATATCGGCATCGGCGACGATTTCTTCGAACTAGGCGGCCATTCGCTGCTCGCTATCAGCCTTATCAATCGCTGCAACCGTGCGTTCCACGTCGACTTGCCGATCCGCATTCTATTCGAGCATCCGACCATCGAGGGTCTTGCCACCGTGCTACGTCGTCGGCAACAACCGCACGACTTCTCGCTGCTTCTGGCGTTGCAACCTGACGGCTTCAAACCGCCGCTGTTTTGCATCCATCCTGCCGGCGGCACCGTTTTCTGTTATATGCACCTTGCTCGCGCCTTAGCGCCGGATCAGCCGGTTTATGGCCTACAAGCGTCAGGGCTCGAGCCGGGCGAAGCGCTAGCCGGCTCGATCGCCCAAATGGCCGACGATTATCTCGCTTCCATCCGGTCGCTGCGACCCCACGGCCCCTATCATCTGCTGGGCTGGTCGTTCGGCGGACTGGTCGCCCATGCCATCGCTTGCCGGCTGCGCCAAGTCGGCGAAACCGTCGCTCTATTGGTACTCCTCGACAGTGCGGCGCCACAGGCCGCCGGCTCAATGCCCGATGAGGCCACGATAATGACCGAACTAGCCAATGTCCTAGCAATCGCAGGATCCGGCACCCCGCCTACCGCGCCGATCGAAACACTGGCCGATCTGACGCAAGTCGTCCGCAACAGCGGCATGTTCCCCGGCGATTTCACCGCCGAACAAACGGAACGTTTGCTCGCGGTCTACAGTCTTACCATTCGGTTGCCGCTCACCTACCGGCCCGACCGGTTCGACGGCGATGTTCGCCTCTTTACCGGCGAGAGCTCGGACCCGGATCAGCTCGTCGCCGGCTGGGCGCCGTTCGTCGGCGGCGACATTAACGTGACGCCGGTCGCTTGCGGGCATGAACGCATGGCGGCGCCCGAGGCATCGCGACAGATCGCCAACGCGATCATGACGTCGATCAACTCCGAAATTCAACCGCCGGACGAGGAATTGATCGCGGCGAAGTGACGACGGCGGCGCTCGTCGAACCCGCTCAGCGGAACTCGCCGATATCGCAGACTTTGTCGTGGAATTCGCGCAGCGTGCTGCGATGACCGACGCTGACGACGGTCGGGCGATGCGGCATGTTGCGGATCAGGCCGTAAAGCCGCGCCTCTGTTGGTTCATCGAGCGCGGACGTCGCCTCGTCCATTATCACTACCGACGGCTCGATCAACAGCACCCGCGCGAAGGCGAGACGTTGCTGTTCGCCGAGCGACAGGCGCAGCGACCAGTTGTCGACGGTATCGAGCGACCGCGCGAACGGCCTGAGATTGACCTGCTCGAGTACGTCCGCGAGCCGCTTGTCCGGCACGCGCCGCGCGTCATCCTTGTCCTCGCGCGGATAGAGCAACACTTGGCGAAGCGTGCCGAGCGGCAAATAAGGCTTTTGTGGCAGGAACATCTCGACACCCTCGCCGAGGACGACATCACCCTTGCCGAATGGCCACAGCCCGGCCATCGCGCGCAGCGTGGTGCTCTTGCCGGCGCCGGTCGGACCGATCAGCAGCAGCGCCTCGCCCGGAGCCGCAGAAAACGTCACGCCGCGCAGGAGCCGCGTGCCGTCGGGCAGATCGACATCGAGATTCTGCACTTCGACCCCGCCACCGCGGCGCAGGTTGATCTGCTGCGGCGCGCGCATCGATTCCACCACTTGGCGCATGCGACCCTCGAACGCGCTCAGGCGCTCGGTGCAGGCTTGCCATGCGGCGATGTCCGGGTACGACGTAATGATGAAGGACAGCGCGTTCTGCACCATGCCGAAGGCGCCGAGGACCTGGATAAGACCGCCGAGCTGAATCTGCTTGGCGAAATAACGCGGCGCCGCGACCAGAATCGGAAACACGATCGCGGCTTGGGTGAAGCTCGCGGTGAACCAGGACAGGTGTTTGCGGCGTACCATGATGCGATAAAAATTGTCGACGACGTTGGCGAACCGTGACCGGAAGATCGAATATTCCGGCGCCTCGCCACCGTAGAACGCGATGCTCTCGGCGTTTTCTCGAAGCCGGATCAGGCTGTAGCGGAAATCGGCCTCGAAGCGTTGTTGCGCGAAATTAAGTGGCACCAGCGGTCGCCCAACCTTGATGCTGAGCCAGGTGCCGATCCCGGAATAGAGCAGCGCGGCCCAAACCAGATAACCGGGTATGTACCAAGTGCCCCACGTTCCGAGCGGAATCGTCGCCGGGCCCGACAATTCCCACAAGATGAATAGGAACGAGAACAGCGAAACCACCGCGGTCATCAGGCCGAGCGACAGGCTCATCACGTAAGTGGTAAACAGGTTGAGGTCTTCCTGGATACGCTGATCGGGGTTGTCGGTGGTGCCGCCGACCAGTTGCAGCCGGAAATAGGTGCGGTCAGTTAGCCATGTTGCAAGATAGCGCCGCGTCAGCCAACGTCGCCAGCGAATCTGCAGCATCTGGTTAAGATAAAGCGCGTACACCGTGATGACGATGTTGAACGCGGACAGGATCAAGAAGATCCAAAACTGGTGAATGAACTCGTCGTAGTTATACATGCCGAGCGCATTGTACTCGGCGGCGCTCCACTGATTGATGCGGACATGGACGTAGACGTTGGCAAGATTGAGCAGCACCACCGCGACAACCAGTGTCCAGGCCGCGACTTTTTCCTCGGAGACGAAATAGGGTTTGGTCAGCCGCCAGGCATCGGCGAGATCGCGCCGACGCGCGGCAATCCGCGTCGCGGCCGCGACAGCCGCACCCGTGTCGGCGCTGCGCAAGGCCTCGGCGCCAGTAATCCGTTCAAAAAGCATTTATGAAAATTCCTCCCGCGCGCCGCCCGGCGCTTAATCGTCCCCTCCCTACCCCGCGGCAATTACAGCGCCAATCCAGGGGGTCGCCTTCACAAAAGCATTTCAGGGCGACCGAACATCACTACCGGATTTCATTGGAAGCAGCAATTGACGGCTCGGTGAAAATTACCGGCCATGCCCCCACATCTGCAGGCGGTTTGCGGGTTATTTTGCTTCGCCGCCAACCTTCTCAACCATTGGTGGATTGCGCCGACCGATCTGGCCCGTTCATTCCAGGAACAATCGGAGCGGTCAAAGCGAATCCTACGTCTATAATGAACATATAAGGAACATCGAAATTTTCGTCGACCCTAGGCCGGGTCCAGTTAGGCCCCTTTGACTATTGGCGCCCGGTGGCGCCAGGTACGAGTCGCGACCACGCTCGCGGCATAGGTCACGAAGCTCAAAAACGTGATCCAGAAGCTCGGCGGCAAATCGCTCATATAAGCGAGCACGATGCCGAGCCACGTTTGCGCCAGCGCGAACAGCACTGACAGGGCGACCCCGACGCGGAACCAACCCGACAGGCGTTGCGCCGTTGCCGCCGGTCCGACCATCAGTGCGACACCAGCAGAATGCCAACGACCTGAGTAGCCTCCGCCACCGCCAGAGCGACAACCAGTAGGAAAAGCACCGAAACCAGTCGCAGCGACACGCCCCGCGCTTCCGCGAGTTCCGGGATCAAGAGTGGCGAACAGGAGGGGCCGTGAAATCACCGCCAGCGCGGCCAGCGACACGATTGCAAGCCCAAGCAGACTCCACACCCCATCCATGCTGACGCCCAGCACGTTACCGAACAGCAGCGCCGTCGCTTGCGTCGCATAGGAGGTATAGAAGTGCAGGAACAAAACGCCGAGACCGAGCGCTAGCGAAAAGATGATGCCGACGGCGACGTCGCGGCCCCGCACTCGGTCGCCGAGCATGCTCATCGCTGCGACCGCGATTGCGGTGAACAGCACCAGACCCCAGAGCGGCGCGACTCCGACCAGCACCGCGCCGGTGGCGCCGGCAAATCCGACATGCGACAACGCGTGGCCGGCGAAGGCGACATTACGCAGCACTAGGAAATACCCTACCGCGCCAGCAGCGATGGCGACGATGGTGCCGGCCAGAAACGCCGCGCGCATGAATTCGTAATCAAGCATGATCATGGTCGCGATGATGATGGCCGTCCGTCTCGCCGTGCGCCGACACCACAACAATGCGCCCGCCGACCCGCAGCACCTCGATCGGCGTGCGATAAAGGCGCGACAGCACTTCGCCGGTCATAACCTCGTCAACCGATCCGAGCGCAGCATGACCAGCGGCGAGATAAAGCACGCGGTCCATGACGTCGAGCAGGGGATTGAGTTCGTGCGCCGTGAATAGCACGGTGAGGCCGAGCCGCTCCTGCACCTTCCGGACCAGCGCGACCACGCCAGCCTGGAAGCGCAAATCGAGGCTCATCAGCGGCTCGTCGAGCAATAATAGTTTTGGCCGGCCGAGCAACGCCTTTGCCAGAAGCAGCCGCTGCAATTCGCCGCCCGACATATGCGACAGCGGCCGCTCGGCGAGGTCCCTGCCCTCGACCAACGCCAACTTCTCTTCGATATCGGCGCGGTCGGCCGCGGTAAGTCGGGGTACGCCCCAGCGCTCGCCGCGTACCGCGCCGCCGAGATAGTCGCGGCCGCGCATCGCCAAATCGGCAATCGCCGAGCGCGCTGCTGCGGCAGATACCCGGTGATGCCGCCAGCCGCGCCGGGCAAGCGATCGAACACGCGGATTTCGCCTGCCGCCGGCTTGATAAGACCAAGGATCGCGTGCAGCAGTGTGGTCTTGCCCGAGCCGTTCGGGCCGAGAATGCCGATGAATTCGCCGGTGGCGACGTCGGCGTCGATATCCGACAAAATTGTGCGCTCGCTCCGGGTTAGGGCGACGCCGCGCATGCTGACGGCGTTCAATGCACCTTCCCGCCGAGCGCCGCGTCGAGCGCCGTCAATTGGCGCATCATCCAGTTTTGATATTTGACGTTGGGTGGTTCCGTCTCGCTAACGCCGACCACAGCGATGCCGTTCTGTTCGGCCAGTTGTTTTATGCGGGTCGTCAACGCGTCGGAAGTTTGTTCGTTGTAGATCAGGACGCGTAACGCGATGCGATCTCAAATCGTTTTCGAACGCGGCGATGTCAGACGCGCCCGGCTCAGTGTCGTTCATCACCGCAAGCTGGAAGCGTTCGTTGCGCATAGTAAGTCCTATAGCCGTGCCGCCAATGCCTTGGCAAAGGCCGGTATGGTCGGTGGATCGTACCAAAGATGCGGATTGTCGCCAGCTTTCCGGTGTATCAACGTCGCGACCTCGATGGTTATGCGGCGCGGGCTCGGCGAACCGGCGAGCAGCTTAACCATCCAAGGGTCGTAATCGGCGCCATTGAAGACGGCGATGCGCGCATCGGCGATCTGTCGTGCGGTCGAGGGGCTGGCCTCGAATAGATGCGGGTCCTGATCGGGATTGGTGAGAATGCTGGAAGCGACCGATGCGCTACCGATCTGTTTCGCCACATCGCCGTAAACGTTCTCCGCGGCGACGACGGCAATCGGCTCCGCGCGCACCGCGGCGATGCCCAGACCGAGCACAATCATGACCAATGACACGAGGCGCATCGGCGGCGACCCCAGAACGTTACGTTATAATATAACATTTCTGCGCCTGAGCCGTCGCGTCAAGCCGCGATTAAAGACGCGTCCAGGCGTCATACATCATCAAGCCGGAAACGCCGACGATGACGATGGACGCGGCAATGGCGAGGCCGCGCTCAAGGCGATGCGTCTCCATGCCGGCCTTGTCGATCATTGCCAGAAGCGCGCGGCGGCCTAGCACTGTCGCGACGCCGATAGTGGAAATTGTCACCGCCATGCCAACGGTGAGAACCACGACGGCGATTACGCCGAGGCCGAAGGCGCGGTTCGCGAGCGCGAACAGCAAGATGATGATGGCACTGGCGCAGGGCGTCAGGCCGGTCGCCAGTATCAGGCGTGGGTCGAGCTTGCGCGGGCGGCGACCATGATGGTGATGATCGTGCCCGTGTTCGTCCCCGTCGTGCGCGTGCAGTTGCCCGGTCGCGGCGCGATAGAACATCCAGACGCCGAGCGTGACGATCAAACCGTAGCTGACGAATTCGACGACGGTGCCGCGGTTGAGAATCTCGATCTGCTTCGCCCGGAGGACGATGGCCAGAACGCCGACCAGGACGATCGCCGACGCGCCCTGAATCACGGAAATAAGGCTGCCCATGAGAATGCCGCTGGTCCATCGCGCGCGATGCGCCACGAAATACGACGCGACCACAGACTTGCCGTGGCCCGGCCCGATCGCGTGCAGTACGCCATAGAAGAAAGCGAGACCCAGGACCACGATCAGCGCCGCGCGCGACCCGTGCTCGACATCGTGAAAAGCGTCGGCGATCGAGTTCATTGAGTTGATGCTGACGTTCGGCGAGCCACGTCATCAAGCCGCCACCTAACGGGGTGCTGCTTGCGGCCTGGGCGGGCGCGGATGGCGCGCCCCTGTGGAACGAATCGGCCCAGGCTGGCGCGGCGACGACGGCAATCACCAGCAGTAACACCGCCAACGTCCGGTTCATGCGGCCCCCGAAAAATGGCATCGCGCGATATGGGTCGTGAGCGGACCGAACGTCGTGGTGTCCTTGGTGATCGCGGCCGCGACGCAAGACATTTTCAACGGTGCGCCGTTCTCCACTTTCACCGGATCGCGCTGGACCAGCTCGTAATCGATGTAGAACTCCGTATCGAAGGAGTCGATATCGATCGTATTTGCGCCGGGCGCCGGCGCGAGGTCGAGCGGCACGGTGAAGCGGTAGGTCATCTTGCGCCCGTCATACGACGCCGAGAAATCCGTCGCTTTCGTGACCGGCAGCGCCTTGCCGTTGAAGACGATGTCGGTAAAGAAGTGCTCTTCCGCCGCGTCTTGAAACGCTTCCTTGTTCAGTTTCGCCATGTCCGCCGGCGTAAGCGGCCCTTTCGGTCGGCTGGTGTAATCGTGATAGAGCGACGCGCTGTACATTTCGTCGAAGGTCCACGCCATTCGCACGCCGACGATCTTGTCGTGCTGGCACAGCACCGTCGTGGAATAGTCGATAAAGACGTGCGGATGCGCCGCGGCAGGGACCGTCAGCGCCGCCAGGCACAGCGCGGCATAGAAGAACCGCAACGGATCAGCGACTGACGATAATCGGGCAGCCACAGATCGGGCACTGTTCCGACAACGTGGTGAGCGACGGATCGGCGGCGAGCTCCGCCATGAGGCGGGCCTTGATCGCGTCGTGGTCCGCCGACGACACTTTGCAACGATTGGCAATGGCGATGCCGAGCGGGCTTTGCGCCGGCACCTCGACTTGCTGCATCGCCGCGCTCGCCCGCCTCGATGCCACGGCAATGGCGGCGATGCCACCGATCCAGGCGGCAGAATTGAGAATTACCTGGCGCCGCGATCGTGAATATTCCGTCATGTTATCGCTCCCACCGAGGGAACAATATTGTAGAGCGGAATCGACCCGGTCGAATCACATTATTCCGCCCTAACCCATCGCTTGCCGGCGCACCACCGACGTCAACGGGACAACCGCGATGCCGCGCGACGAAGCGCTCGGCAGCCACTGCGCCAATACGTCCAATGTCGCCGGATGGGGATGGCCGATGGCGATCGCCGTGCCGTGCTTGCGCGCGACCTGCTCCAGCACCGCGATCTGCCGCGACACGCCGGAAACAGTCGCCTCATCGTCGAGGAACACATTGCGCTCGGCAGCGGGCACATGCATCGATTCCGCGGTTGCGGCGCCCACGGTGCGTCCGATCGTAACGGAATCGAGGAATAGCAAGCCGCGCTGTCTGACCTCACTCATGACCACCGCCATGCCCCCGCGATCCTGGGTGAAGCGGCTGCCCATATGATTGTTGATGCCGATATAGCCCTCGAGTCGGCCGAGGCCCCAGCGCAGGCGATCGAGAATCTCGGCTTCGGACAGCGCGACTGTCAGCGCGTTGGGACCAGGATCGATCTTGCCGTTGATTGGCTGCATCGGCACATGCACCAAAATCTCGTGGCGCGCCGCACGAGCGGCAGCCGACCAATTATCGAGGTTCGGTGCGTAGGTCATTAGCGCCAGCGTTACCGCGCCGTCGAGTGCAATTGCGCGGCGCGTATGTTCGGCCGCGAGTCCGAGATCGTCGATGACGATGGCAACGGCTGGCGTCGAGCCGGTGTCGATAAACGGCCGCGCGTTCCGCAGCCACGCCGCCCGGTCCGTCGGTGCTGCCCGTACTGAAGCGGGCGCTGGCATCGTTTTTGCGACTGGTGCCGGTGCAGGAGCAGCCACAGTTGCAGCCGGCAATGGCGGCACGTCCGGCGCCCAAATCAACGGATCGGGATCAAGCGCGGTGGGCGAAGCTGTCGTCGGCGGCGCTTCGGGCGACGGAAGGCGCGGCTCCGCCCGCGCCGCTGAAATATGGACGTTGCGCGGCAGCGGTTCTTCCTCCATGGGCAGGATGTGGCCCGCCATCGGAATGCCCATGGTCGGCGATGCGGAGGGCACTGTCAGCGCACCGTAAAGCTGCCGTGTCATCACGCCGCTGCCAAAGCCGCCGGCCGCAATCGCCAATAGTCCGCGTCGGGTTAACAATCCAGCCAATGGCCGCCGGTTCATAAATCGGTTCCAAACAAAGACTTGGAGCGGGTGGCTAAATTGAACTCACAGCGTAGAAGATGCAAGCGCGAAACGAGTCGCCAGGGCCGGTTAGTCGGCGGCGGCCGCCGCCTTGCCCGAGGCGAGGTAGGCACCATGGAGGATTTCGGGGTGCTGCCTCAGTTCTTCGGTTTCGCCCGAAAACGCCATATCGCCACGCTCCATCACATAGACGCGGTTGGCGAGACTGAGCGCCAGAGTCGTGAACTGTTCGATCAGGAGAACACCGACGCCTCGCTTGGCAACGGCGACGATGGTTTCGCCCAGCCGTTGAACGATCGCGGGCGCCAGCCCGAACGACAATTCATCGATCAGCAAATATTTCGGCCGGCAGATCAGCGCCTGCGCTACCACGACCATTTGCTTTTGGCCACCGGATAGGTTCTGCGCGGCCGTTTGCAGCCGCGGTTTCAGTTCGGGAAAAACCTCGATCGCCGCCTCGACCTCGCGGTCGGCCTCGCGGCGCGAATGCATGAGCCCCGCCGCGCGCAGATTGTCGATCACCGAAATATTGTTCAGCACCGGATGGCCCTCGAGCACGATCGCGATGCCCATGCGCCGAACCGTGTCCGGCGTGTTGCCGAGAACCTCGACCCCGTCGAGTGACACGCTTCCCGCGGTCGCCGGCAACGCGCCCGACATGGTCATCACCAGCGACGATTTTCCCGCGCCGTTGGCACCGAGCAGCGCCGTGATCTCGCCTTGAGGCAAATCCAGCGAGATTTTGTGCAAGACCTCGCGCCCCCCCCTCCCGACGATCAAATCCTTAACCTGGAGCAACGAATTCGCCATGACTATGCCGTCCCCAGATAGGCGCGGCGCACGACGGGATCATCCAGCACCGCACGTGTCGGACCGAACGCCAGCAACTTGCCGAAATCGAGTACCATGGTCTCGACGCAGACCGACGCAATCAGGTCCGCGTCATGGTCGATCAAAATGAGCTGAGCGCCGAACCGCTCCGGAATTTGCAACAGCAGTCCGCGCAACCGTTCCGTTTCGCTCTCGTTCAACCCGGCGCCGGGTTCGTCCAATAAAATGGCCTTGGGTTTGCCGATCAACGTCTTCGCGATTTCGATCATGCGGCGTTCATAAAGATTGAGCTGGCTTCCCGGCACTTCAGCCCGCGCCGTCAGTCCGACGAAATCCATCGCACGATCGATCTCTTGCCGTGCCTCGCGCCGGGTCGCGGAAATATGATCGGCAATCGCCAGAATGTTATCGCGCGCCGACAACGCGTCGACGACCAGCTCCTGCTGAAAGGTACGCCGCAGGCCGGCCGCGACGCGGCGCACGGGCGACAACGAGCGCAACGGAAGATCGTCGAGCGACACGCTGCCCTCAGCCGGAGTGACGAAGCCGGACAAGACGTTGAGCAGCGTCGTCTTGCCGGCGCCGTTAGGTCCGATAAGGCCGCAGATTCGGCGCGTTGAATTCGCCGTCGAGCGCGTCCAGCGGCCGAACGCCGCCGAACTGCACGGTCAACGCTTCGATCTTGATCACGAACGCCGCCGGGTCATGTACCTGGTATAGAGGCGCTCGGCCAAGTTGGTCAGCACGCCGCCGATGCCGACCGGATCGCGCAACGCCATCATCAAGGCCCCGCCGAAAAAGATCAAACCGACGTAGGCGTTGACGTTGAAGTCGATCAGCAACGCCGGCACGAACCGTGTCAAGAGACCGCCGAGAAACGCGCCGAGCCAGACATCGACGCCGCCCAACAACGTGCCGATAAAAATAACGATCGAATCCGTCGGCGCGAAATTACCGGCATCCAATTGGCCGAACAAGCCAGCCAATAACGCACCCGCGACGCCGGCAAGAAATCCAGCGAGCGCGAAGGCCCACGCTTTGTAAAAGACGATCTTTACACCGCTCGCCATCGCCATTTGCTCGTTCTTGCGAATCAGCGCCCAAGCGCGGCCCGGTTTGGTGCGCCGGTGCGCCTCGACCAGCAAGATAGCGAGCATAGTGACGAAGGCGACGAACAAGAAATACGCGGTATCGCTCGAGGCATAGATCGGCCGCGCCATCATGATGCGGTCGTTGCCGCTGGCGCCAACTTGGCCGAGGAAACCGGGGCCGCCGACCGGAAAGCTGGTAACGGTGATCACGGTCTGGAACGCCCCGGCCAACATCAGCGTCACCAACGCGAGGTAGAGGCCGCGCATGCGTAACGCCGGCAGCCCCCAGATCATGCCGATCGCCGACGCACCGACGCCGCCGACGAGAATGGTAACGACGAACGGCGGATGGACCCAGTGATAAAAGCGGAGGCTGATCCACGCGCCGACGCCCACCAAGGCCCATTGGCACAGCGACACCAGACCGAGCTGTCCGTACAGCAAAGCGCAGCCCAGCAGCGCCAGAATGAAGCAATAGGCTTGCGTAAAATTCGACAGCCAATAGCCGCCGCTGGTCAGCGCGATGACCCCGGAGATCACCGCAACGGTTACCACCACCGCGAGGACCCGCACCGTCGGGGTGATCTCCGCCGTCGCGGCTCGCGCCGCGGAGACGATCGGGAGCATTTCGGTCTTGGCTCCTTCGGTCATTCGCGCGCTCCGACACCCTGTCCGGCGCCAACCGCCATCATGAACAACAACGCCAACACGTACGGGCCGGCGCTGCGCAAATTGGCGAAAGCCGGAAATGCCGTCAGGACGGCCTCGAGCAGCCCGCATATCATGCCGCCGATAAATGCGCCCGGCAGCGACGCCAGTCTCGACAGAATAGCGGCGGCGATCGCCGGAATAACGAGGAAGCTCATGAGCGCCGGATCGAGCCGGTTGAGATCGGCCAGCAACAGGCCCGCGATACCGGCGAAGGCGCCGTTAAGGGCCCACGCGAACGAATCCGTCTGCGTGACCCGGACGCCGACTACCGCACTGACGTTGCGGTCGCTGGCCAATGCGCGCATCGAGAGGCCAATGCGCGTGCGGCTCAATAGCAAGACGATCCCGCCGACCATGCCCACGGAAATGCCCAGCGCGATCAATCGTGTCATCGAGAGACGCACGCCGAACAGGATGACGAAGCTGAGATCGGTCGGCAGCGTCAGGCGCCGGGCGACGCCGACACCCCAGATATAGGCCATGACGCCGAGCAGAAACAACGCGAGCCCCAGCGTCGCGACCGCGCGCACCACGCGATCGCGGTGCGCCATGCTCGGCGCGACGATGCGGCCATAGGCGTAGGCAATCAGCGTCGACGCGGAAATCCCGACCAACCAACCGACGGGCTGTGGGATACCGTTATTGTGAGTCAGTTCGAATGCCAGGAACGCTGCTACACCGCCGAATGCGCCGAACGCGAAATTGAGCGTACCCGAGGCGCGGTACAAAATCACGAGACCGACGCTGGACAAGGCATAAACGGCGCCAAGACCAATTCCGGAAGCGACGAAAGGAAGGAGATTCATACGCGGTGCGGTCCAAAAGCCATTGAGTAGAGCGGCAGCCGAGCCATCAACCGAAAATGACTCGGCCGGCGAAAACGTGGTTTACTTCGCCATATCGGAGATGCGGATGCCGAGCTTCTTTTCCGTCGCCTCGATCGAAGACAAGCCCGGATCGGCATCGTTATAGCAGCCTTCGACGTTCTTCCACTTGCCGTCGTGGATAGTGACGGTGCGTGTGACGTGGTTTGGATTGTGCTCGGTGGCGCCCGGACCGCCCCAGTACCAGGGCTGGCACAGAATGTCGGTCGGGTACGGCTTCATGTTCTGAATCGCCGCCGTCACGGTACTCCGATTGATCTTTTTCGGATCCCTGATGGTCAGCATGGCGCGGACCGCGACGCGGGCAGCGATATAGCCCGCCTGAGAGAAACTGTCTCGCAGGCTCTTCCCGCCATACTTGTCCATCACCGCGACCCAGTTTTGATTGTCCTTGGCTTTGCTATCGAGCGGCGCTAGTTCGGCGTTGACCCAAATGCGATCGTTCCAGTACTTGGTATCGATCGCGCCAGGGAAGCGGACCGTGTAGAACGAGGTCGGGCCGGTCCATTTCATCTTGGCTGCGCCGTCCTGCTGTTCCGCCGCGCCGAAGATCTGGGCGCCGATATCGTCGGTGCCATAGATCATGATCGCGTCATAGCCCGTGGCGAGAATTTGCAGGACGAGCGAGTTGTAATCCGGCGATACCGGGTCGGAATAAATGCTGACCACCTTCACGCCGTACTTCTTGCCCCACTCCTCGAGGCCGCCGCAGCTATAGTCCGAGCCCGGAAACTTCGGAATCGAACATACCAGCGTTTTGGCGCCGAGCTTGCGCCGGGCATAATCGGCGCCACCGATGCCGCTCTGCCGCGGGCCGGCATTGACCTCCGCTATATTTTTCGACTGATAGCATTGCGGCGGAATGCCTTCACCGATCTCGAGAATGTTCTGGTCGATGTACAGTTTCTCGTTGGCGATGCATTCGATGATGCTGGTGCTGCCGACCAGCACGTAATCCTTGTTGTCGACGACCAGCTTCTTGCCGGCCTGCGCCGCGACGTCGAGTTTCGATTGGTCATCCTCATCGTGATAGACGATCAGCCGGCCGTGAATGCCGCCATTGTCATTGACGCAATCGAAATACGCCTTCACCGCCTCATCGGCCTCCTTGAAGCTGCCGAGACCTGTCATCGTCGTCACCGCGCCGATCGGGATCGGCTCGCCCGTGGCCGCCTTGCCGGTATTCAGTCCGCAGTCGGGCTTCGCGGCAACGGCCGGCGCGGCGCCGACGAGCAGCGCCGCTGCAAACACACCGGTCAACATACAAAGGATGCGCCTCATGTCTCCCTCCCTGGGACCCATCGGCACGGCAAATTTGCCGGCTGGGCCGTTACGATTTTGCGGCGACCCTGCGGGAATCTTGCCGTTCCGTCAAGAGACCTGCAGCCGGGCCAACGATTGACGTACCCCCAGAAACCCGCCAAGCCGCCCTTTCAGGGCGGCTTGGCCGTGCGGTTTCGGTCTCTACTTCAGATGCTCGTATTCTTCGTCGTACTTCCTGTTGATACCCATCTTTTTTTCCAGGGCCATCATCGGTCCATAAGCGGGATCGGCGACCGGGAAGCAACCTTCCACGAACTTGAACTTGCCGTCATGGATCGTGACCGTGCGGGTGGTGTGATTGCCCTGATGCTCGGTGGCACCCGGTCCGCCCCAATACCACGGCCCGCATAGAATGTCGGTGTGATAGGGCTTCATGACCTGGACGGCGGCGGTGACCGAATTACGGTTGATGTCCTTCGGATTCTTGATCGTCAGCATCGCGTCGACGGCGACCCGGGCCGCGATATAGCCGGCCTGGGAGAAGCTGTCCTTCAGAACCTTCGGACCGTACGCGTCCATGACCGCATTCCAATTCGCATTGTCCTGGCCCTTTGCGTCGAGCGGCCCCAACTCGGTGTTGATCCAGATCCGATCGTTCCAGTACTTGGTGTCGATCGCGCTGGGGAACCGGGCGGTGTACCACGAAGTCGGTGCGGTCCATTTCATCTTGGCGGCGCCGTCCTGTTGTTCGGCGGCGTTAAGAAGCTGCGCGCCCTGATCGTCGACAAACAGTGCCTGGACACCGTCATCGCCGGTCGCCAGCACCTGCAAAGCCAGCGAGCCGAAATCGGGCGACATCGGATCGGCATAGATGCTGTCCACCTTAACGTGAAATTTCTTGCCCCATTCCTCGGCACCGCCACAGGTATAGTCGGAGCCAGGAAACTTGAAGATCAGGCACACCATACTTTTGGCACCGAGCTTGCGCCGCGCGTAGTCGAGCGCGCCGAGCGCGCTGGCGCGCGGGCCGGCATTGATCTCGGCGATGTTTTTCGACTGATAGCACTGCGGCGGAATGCCGAGCCCAATCTCGAGAATGTTCTGCTTGATGTAATAGTTGGCGTTGGTGATGCACTCGATCAAGCTGGTACTGCCGACCATGATGTACACGCCTTCATCGCCGACCAATTTCTTGGCCGCTTGCGCCGCGATGTCGAGCTTGGTCTGATCGTCTTCCTCGCGATACACGATCGGGCGTCCGTGGATGCCGCCGTTGGCGTTGACGCACTTGAAGTACGCCTCGGCGCCCTGATCGGCCTCATGGAACGTCGCGATGCCCGTGATCGACGTCACGGCACCAACCGGAATCGGCTCGCCGGTCGCCGCCTTGCCGGTGTTCAGGCCGCAATCCAACTTCGCGAACGCTGGCGCCGCCGCGAACACCAAGCCAGCGGCGAACACACCTGTAAGCATGCACAAGATGCGCTTCATCAGACTTCCTCCCTCCGTCGGGCCTGTCGCCCTCGTCATCGCCGCGCGTTCAGATGTGCTCGCGCGGCAAATAGAATTTTGCGGAACCCTGCGCGAAACGAGGCACCGCGTCAAGCGGGGAACGTCCATTAATTATAGTATAGATCGATTTCCGCCACGCGATATTCGAGCGGCGGAACGGCTGCTACAAGCCGAACAAGCCGAGCTCCAGACCGAAATGCGCCCGCGCGAGCGGCGCCGCGAAATTCAGGTATTGCGCCGAGATGTGACTCTTATACATGGCAACATCGCGGTAATAGCGCTCGATCTTCTGGCCCTTCTTGGTCGCGGCCGAGGATGACAGCGCGTAGATCACATCCATCGCCTCGCCCGCAAGCCGGCCCGCATGCTGGATCATTGCCCAGAGGCCGATATTGTCCTCAAGGGTGATCGGGGTGCCGTCCCGTTCCCAGCGTCGGCAGTAATCCATGTATTTGTGCCCGGCCGACATCAGGATGCCTTCCGAGGCGTCGGTCAGCGCCGCCGCCTGACCGAAACCGCGCTGGAAATCGATATGCTGGTAGCGTGGAATAACCGGCGGAAACAGCGTGTTGCGTGTCTTGATGATGTGCTCGAACTCGTCGAGCGCCGCTTGCGCCGCGCCGAGGGTCGGGGTCACCAGCGACATGTGGTAAGGGCCCATGACACGGCCGAGATACATCGGATTGCCGTGGAGGCGCGTGCCGGGCGTGCCGTCCTTCATGCTTTCGGCCAGCGCCCACATGCCGTTGGCCGGCGTCACGTAGTGCTCCGGGACGAATTGCTTGTCGACCTTGACGCTGTTGGAGCCGGAGGCCCGCATGCCGAGCGTCTTGTCGCCGCCCCAATCGTCGAGGACGATGCATTGCGCTTTCGGGACACAAACATTGATCGCGTCGGGCGGATTCTTGCCGTTCAGCACGCGCGCGCCACCGACGAAATGCGACGAATAGGGTATGCCGGAACAATAATCCCAGACGCCGTCGATAATGTAGCCGCCCTCGACCGGCGTCGCGGTGCCGAGCGGCGGCGGGCGGTGCGGCGACGCGTAGAATCCGCCCGGCCCGAATATCTCGCGCTGTCCCTTCTCGCTCCAATGCGACGCGATGATGAAAGGATGCGACGCGCACAGCGTCAGGCACCAGCCCGCGCTCGGATGCCCGCGCGATACTTCGAGCATGATCTTGTAGAAGGTCGGCACGTCGAACTCGTAGCCGCCGAACATGCGCGGCTGGAGGCAACGGTAGAAACCGGCATTGAGGAACGCCTGGTGCATCGCCTCCGAATAGTGGCCACGCTCGTCCGATTCCGCCTGCTCGGCCCGCAGTTGTGGGCGCAGCGCCACCGCGCGGGCGATCATCTCCTCGGGTGTCAGGTCCGGCTCAGGGATCGGATAGACGGATTGCCGCGGCGCGGCGTCCCGTTTCTCAAGTCTTCTGGCCATACCCGATCTCCCGGTATCCTGATTGTTGAAGTGCTCCACCATAATGCGTCAGGCGACGGTGTCTTGCCAATGCCGCAGAAATCGCGGGACAATTCCGAAATGTCACGAAGAGAGCAAAAAAAAATGCGAATTTTGGTAACGGGAACGGCCGGCTTCATTGGCTTTCATGTGGCGCGACGGCTGCTGGCGGAGGGGCACGAGCTGGTCGGCATTGACGGCATGACCCCCTACTACGATGTCCGCCTCAAGGAACGCCGGCACGCGATGCTGTCGCAACATCCCAATTTCCGCGCGCATCAATTCATGCTCGAGGAGGCAGCGGCAGTGCGGCGGGTATTCGACGATTTTGTGCCGGAGATGGTCATTCACCTCGCGGCGCAAGCCGGAGTCCGCTACAGCCTCGAAAACCCGCGCGCCTATATCGACGCGAACGTCGTCGGTACGTTCAACATCTTGGAATCGTGCCGCGCCGTGCCGCCGAAGCATTTGCTGATCGCCTCGACGAGTTCGGTTTACGGTGCGAACGCCGATTTTCCGTTCCGCGAGACCGACAAAGCGGATCTGCCGCTGACCCTCTATGCCGCGTCGAAAAGGGCCGGTGAGGCGATGGCGCATTCCTATGCGCATCTTTGGAAGATTCCGACGACGATGTTTCGGTTTTTCACTGTTTACGGGCCGTGGGGCCGGCCCGACATGGCGCTGTTCAAATTCACCCACAACATCCTCAGCGGCGAGCCGATCGACATTTACAATCACGGCGATATGGTGCGGGATTTCACCTATATCGATGACATCGTCGAAGGCATCGTGCGGCTGTGCGGCGCGATTCCCGTGACCGGGCAACCCGTTGGAAACGTTGATTCCCTCAGCCCCGTGGCGCCGTACCGTGTCGCCAATATCGGCGGCGGGAATCCGACGCAGTTGATGGATTTCGTCGCGGAAATCGAGGCGGCGCTCGGCAAAAAGGCGACATACAACTACATGGATTTCCAGCCCGGCGACATTCAAAAGACCGAGGCGTCGCCGGCCTTGCTCCACGCCCTGGTCGGCTACACGCCGAAGACCCCGGTCGCGGTCGGCGTCCGCGAATTCGTGGCCTGGTTCCGTGACTATTACCGGATGTGACGGAACAGGACGGCTAGAGGGCGGAATAGCCGATCGACGCCGGCAGCTTCGCCCGATTCAAGGCGGATTTGACGTCGAAAATGACCCCGCCCTTGACCACCATGGCGGCGATCGCCCGGTCGCCCCGCATCCTTCAGCACGCGGTGCGGCACCGCGTAGACCAGCCCGTCGAGCTCCGACAGCGCCTCGACGCCGACCAGCCGGACCCCGAACTCGTGAATTGCCTCGGCCGGGTCCGCCATCGGATCGTGCACCATCGGCTCGATGCCGAAGCTCTTCAGTTCGGCGATGATGTCGGGCACGCGGCTGTTGCGCAGGTCCGGCACGTCCTCCTTGAACGTGAGCCCCAGAATGCCGACCCGCGCGTCTTTCACCGGCCGGTTGGCGGCGATGAGCATCTTGACGAGACGCTGCGCGACGTGATTGCCCATCGCGTCGTTGATGCGCCGGCCCGACAGGATCACCTGCGGGAAATAGCCCAGCTCCTCGGCGCGCGCCGTCAGGTAATAGGGATCGACGCCGATGCAATGGCCGCCGACCAGGCCGGGCGTGAACGGCAGGAAATTCCATTTCGTCCGCGCCGCCGCGAGCACGTCGGCCGTGGAGATGTTGAGCCGCTCGAAAATCAGCGACAGCTCGTTCATCAGCGCGATGTTGAGATCGCGCTGGGTGTTTTCGATGACTTTCGCGGCCTCGGCGACCTCGATGCTGGGCGCGCGATGGATGCCCGCGGGCACGATCGCCGAATAGGCCGCGGCGACGCGGTCCGCCGTCTCGGCATCCTCGCCGGCAACCACTTTGACGATCGTCTCCAACCGCCGCTCCGTGTCGCCCGGATTGATGCGCTCCGGCGAATAGCCGAGCTTGAAATCCCTGCCCTGTTCCAGCCCCGACGACTTGGCGAGCAGCGGCCCGCATAGTTCGCGCGTCAGGCCGGGATAGACCGTCGATTCGAACACCACGACCGAGCCCTTTTTCATCACCGACCCGATCAACTCGCACGCCGCCATGATCGGCTCGAGATCGGGCCGCTTGCCGGCGTCGATCGGCGTCGGCACGGTGACGATGAAGAAGCTGGCGTTGGCGATGTCCGCCAGGACGGCCGTCAGCCGGAGCGCCGACGCCAACAATTCCGGCTTCGATACCTCGCGCGTGCGGTCGAGGCCGTTACGGAGTTCGGCGATGCGCTTTTCCGAAATGTCGAAGCCGTGGACGGGCGCGAATTTTTTCGCCAGCGCCAGCGCCACCGGCAAGCCGACATAGCCGAGCCCGACGACCGCAAAACCCTGTTCCGCCACACGAACCTCGCTTCGGCGCCGCGCCGAATTGCCAGCGCGTATAGCTGTGCCAGTGCCGCGAATCCGTCAAGCGCGGTGGACGCCGAGTTGCGCCGGCGCGTTAATGATTTCGTCATCCCGGCGATCCAGTCCCTGAAAAATATGAACCGCCCCCGCGAACGCCGAGGCGGTACTCTCTTCTGAATCAAAAAATTCGCGCCTCCACCCCAGCGAACGCCGGGGTCCATGTCGCGCAAGTTACGGGCGCGGCCATGTCGCCGCCGATAGCGCTGCTCGTATCGATGGGCTCCATGGAGCCCCGCGTGGGGGTGGTACGTATTTTTCAGGGACAGGATTCGGTTATTCTCAAATAATTCTCACCACCCCCGCGAACGCGGGGGTCCATGCCGGCCACGGAAACCGGCTTCCGCCGGCACTGCCGCCGACGGTACGGTTGGCGATGTTCTTCGTGTACCTGCTGAGCAAAAAAAAATGCGGCACGCTCTATGTCGGCAGCACCAACGATCTGCTGCGCCGGATATGGGAGCACCGGAACAAAGTCGTTCCGGGATCCAACCGCTACGATGTCGTTCGGCTGGTCTGGTTCGAGGCGCACGAGTTGTTCGAGTTGGCGCGCCTGCGCGAACGGCAGCTCAAGAAATGGCGGCGCGATTGGAAGATCGATCTGATCGAGCGCGATAATCCGCATTGGATCGACCTGTATCCGCGCCTGTCGCAATAAGAGCGCTGCCCGTACCGATGGCGCCATGGACCCCCGCATGCGCAGGGGTGGTGCATTATTTTTCGGTTATTCGAGATCAGCCCGTGCCGAAAATGACTTTACCACCCCGGCGAACGCCGGGGTCCATCGTGCGAGCGTCCGCAAGCCATAAGAGTTCGATAGCCACGACGCGCGGTCGCGCACCGGCTATTCGTCATTACGACACGATAATCTTCGGCGGGTGATCTTCCTTCATTACAGGTCTGGATGGATTATGGCAAATTTACCATATTGCCGAAGATGAAAAAACCTGGGAGGACCATGGCAAAAATTCCCTTTAAGAAAAGCAGCGGTAACGTGTTTGTCGATATTGGATTCGCGCCGGCCGAAGCGGCGGAACTCGCGGCTAAAAGCAGCTTGATTATTGCCATCAAGGAAACCATCGACCCGCGGCTCTCGGTGACGATGTTCATGGATCTCTAGCGGGCGCTGCGGTGGTGCCTTTGGTTGGCGCGTCATTCGTCGCAACGCATCGTCCGATGAGTGCTAGCACGATGAGGAGGATGATCGGCGAGACGTACTTGTTTACCAGCCGGCCGGTCTTACGGTCTCGGCCTGACCGCGTTAGCGGCACTCCGATCTTTCGAGAAATCCGCCCTTTAGCCGCCGACACTCCAAGGGCACGGCGTAGCGGCGTCAATGCGGGATGATCCTTTGGCGCAGGGATTGTTGGAATTATGTAGGGTGGATCGAATGTCTTGGTCATAGCTGATTGCTTTGCCGCCAACCGATAACCACGTCATTCTCCAACGTGATGCGCAGGCCGTATCTATTACGGCCCATCCGCCCATACTTGAGCGTCTCACGTACCTTCGACTTAAACACCTGCTCGTCAGTGTCTATTGGCTCACCTCGTGCGTCCAACAGCATGTCCTTCGTCATGCCTTCCCAGAATTCGCCGCGCATGATTTTTTCGACGATCTCGGCGCTGTGATATTTTTCCATCAGCCCGTTATACCGCTCCCTAAAGCGTTGTTGCTGTTCTGCCAGTTCTCTGTTGCGGCGGGCACGATCTAGCCGGTTAATCCCGAACATTATGGCCACAATCATGGCTAGGATTGCGAGGGTGTTGTCGGAACCCGATGAACTTTTATTTTGCGTCGCCGGCCCGTTAGCTTCTTGTGATTGAGCCAGAGCAGCTTCAGCGACATTCGGGTCCGATGTCGGCGCCTGGGTTTGCGGCGGATTGGAGGCTTCTGTGTCCGGTCGTTCCGCTTTCAACGGTGGAGAAACTTGAACGAACTGTGGGGGCGGCGGATCGGAGGTTTCGGAATGCGGCTGGTCAGATGTCAGTGGTGTCGGCGCCTGAACGCGTTGCGGCGCGGACGTTACGCTGTTCCAACCTTGGCGATATTCGGGCTCGGTGTGACGCCGCAAGTCGGACATCGCCAGTCGGGTCCGGGCCGCATGACAACCGGTGGCCCAATCGTTCCCTGTTGATGGCGGGAATGCGTCACATGATGGCGTGGCGCGGTCGGAGCGGTGGCCGCCCAATACGCAGCGCCTTCATGATATTCGCCGGTTAAACTTGCAAACCAACTTTCCCAAGTCTGTCGGACCGCTTGTCCCTGCTTGAATGCATCTTCGGGAGTTGCATTCGCGCCATCGGCGGGTTGATCTACGCGGTTTTCCGATGTGTTTGGGGTGACAGTGCGAGGCAGAACTTTTTGCCAGCCGCCGGGGCAGCTTTGCGTGTATGGGTAGTAGAGTTTACTTTCGCGGCAATAATACCAGTACTGCTCTTGTGCGTTCGCACAGGGCATAAGCATCAATAGGACACCAAAGTATAGGGCGATGGATACGAGCTTTGCCATCTCCCCTCCCCAAGGCTCTATCTACGCCGTTGGCATTATACACGCAAATTTCTGCCCAAGCCGCCGTAGCCACCGCCTCGAAACCGGCCCGGTGCTAAAGCCGGCTCAGTAAGTCCATGCGCAGATGTTGCTGACGGTCTGCGATTTAGGAATCCGGCGGCGAGCGTCGGCGAGCCACAAGAGTTCTTATGCCGCGCGGACGCGCGGCGCTGGGTCCCTGCGTTCGCAGGGACGACGCCGGAAGTAATTGAGTCCTGACCCTCGTTCAAACCCCACACCGTCGTTCCTGCGAAAGTGAGAACTTAGCGGGCGAGCGTCCGCGAGCCACAAGAGTCTTATGCCGCACCGACGCACGGCGCTGGGTCCTTGCTTTCGCAGGGACGACGCCGGAAGTAATTGAGTCGCAACCCTCGTTCAAACCCCACACCTTCGTTCCCGCGAAAGTGGGCACCTAGCGGGCGAGCGTCCGCGAGCCATAAGTGTCCTATGCCGCGCAGACGCGCGGCGATGGACCCCCGCTTTTGCGGGGGTGACGATGAATTAAAAGGCGATTGTGATCTTACGCCGCGACCGCCTCCGCGAGCGGGACGCGCGCGATTTTGTGGGCGTGGAGCTTGGGCAGGACTTGTTCCGCGAAGCGGTGCATTTGGGTCAGGAACATGTCGTGCGGCATGGAGCCGCGATTCATGTTGACCAGCACCGTGCCGGCGCCGACCGCGTCCGCCTCGACGATGATGCGGCGCGCGACCTCGTCGGCCGTGCCCCAGGGCATGAAATCGGCCTGCATCCGGATGTCGTCCATCGTCATGTCCTTCATCCGCATGCTGTCGTCATGCTCGGCGCGCAGCTCTTTGCGGAGATGTTCTTCCGAACCCTTCTGGTAATAGCCGACCGATTGCGCGGCGCGGACATGGTCGAAATTGAACAGCGTGTTGTGGAAATAGATCGCGTAGGGGCCGACTTCCTCGATCGCCTTTTCCTTGCTGTCGGCGATGTAGGACGACACCATGATGTTGAGATGCTTCGGCGTCACGCGAATGCCGCGCTTCGTCAGGCCGGCGATATAGTATTTGAGCGTGTCCTCGCGCGCCGGACCCGGAATGCCCGGCGTGATCGAGACGTTGTGCGTGACCGCCCAATCGATCGAATCCTTGGACCCGGTGATCGGCACCCACACCGGCGGATAGGGCTGTTGCACCGGACGCGGCCAGATCGCCACGTCCTTGTAGGAATTGAACTTGCCCTCGAACGAGAAGCTCTCCTCGGTCCAGGCGCGGCGCATGATCTCGAAACATTCGTCGAACCGCGCGCGCGATTCCGTCAGTGGGATGCCCAGGACGCGGTACTCGCGCGCCGCGCCGCGCGCCACGCCGCACACGATGCGGCCGTCCGAGAGGCAATCGAGCATCGCGATTTCCTCGGCCAGGCGCAGCGGATCGTGCAGCGGCAGCAGATTGCCGTACATCAGCAGCTTGAGCTTCTTGGTGCGCTGCGCGATCGACGCGGCCAGAAGATTGGGCGAGTTCATCAGCCCGTAGGGCGTCGCATGGTGCTCGTTGAACGAGACGCCGTCATACCCCAGCCGCTCCAGCTCGACCCAGGCGTCGAGATGCTCGGCATAGGTCTTGACCGCGACGGCGGGATCGAAATGCTTTTTCACCATCGGGAACGGCAAATGCTCGCCGTCGGTGGTGAGGTCCTTCAGGTTCTTGCCATACTGCAAGAGATCGAACACGAATACGTCCATCGCCGTCTGCCGCCTTCCGATCTGTCGGGATTGCGCCGTTAAGTCGTGATATTAAATACCGTCCGCGCGCGGCTGACAAAGATAAAGCGCGCGAGCGATTGTAACGGGCGGTTGCCCCTGAAATCGGTTAAGAAATTGCGGGAAAAATGCGCATGCTGGAAGCCAATTCAGCGATCCCCGCCCATGTTCCCCGGGAACTGGTGGTGGATTGGGATTTTCTTCACGCGGTCAGCGGCGACGACGACCCGTTCCTGACGCTGAAACGGCTCCACGACGGACCCGACATTTTTTGGACCCCGCACAACAAAGGCCACTGGGTCGCGACGCGCGGCGAGGATATTCGCAAGATCCTGTCGGACCATGAAACATTTTCGTCGCGCGTCATCTTCCTGCCGGCGATGGATCGGCCGCGCATCGTCCCGGCGGAGATCGATCCGCCGCATCATGCCGCTTATCGCGCGCTGATCCAGCCGTTCTTCTATCCGAACGCGATCACGTCCTGGACCGAGGAAGCGCGCCAACTCGCGCGCGACCTGCGCTCGCGGTCGATTTCCGCCCCGCCGACGCGCGCCGGCATTCGGTGTTCGGCCAAGGCACACATCGCTGTCCCGGCTCGCGCTGGCGGAGTTCCGCACCTTCCTCGAGGAATGGCTGAAGCGGATTCCGGATTTCTGGATCAAGCCCGGAGCCGCCGTGCGTACCGGCAGCGGCATCGTCCACAGCGTGTTGTCGCTGCCGCTCGCCTGGAACAAAGGAACCGTCTCATGAGCGCCACCCACGACATCGCCGCGCGTACCTCATCGCTCCGCTACGACGATCTGCCGCCGGACCTGATCGAGCTGTCGCGGCAGACCTTGCTCGACTGGCTCGGCGTCGCGCTGGCCGGATCGCGCGACGATTTGGCGCGGATCCTGCGCGACGAGGCGGTGGCACAAGGCGGCCGCCCGGCTGCCACCGTGATCGGCAGCGCCATCAAGACCGGGACGCAACAAGCGGCGCTGGTCAACGGTGCCACGTCGCACGCGCTCGATTATGACGACGCGCATTTCCTCGCCACCGTGCATTCGGGCGTCGTGACCATTTCCGGCATGCTCGCCCTGGCGGAGCAACGCGGCGCCTCGGGCCGCGATTTCGTCACGGCCCTGGCGGCGGGGTTCGAGGCGATCGGCGCGACCGCCGCGTTTGTCGGCGAGAAACATTACCGGCTCGGCTTTCATTCCACCGGCACCATCGGAAGCTTCGGTTCGGCCGCGTCGTGCGCCAATCTGCTGGGGCTCGACGCCGGCAAGACGGCGACCGCGTTCGGCATCGCCGCCGCGCAAGCGGCCGGCATCCGGGCGATGTTCGGCACCATGTGCAAGCCGTTCCATGCCGGCAAGGCGGCGCAGAACGGGCTGATCGCGGCCGACCTGGCGGCGCGCGGCTTCACCAGCAACGACGCGGCGCTCGAAACCGATATCGGCTTCGCCGCGACGCACAGCCCCGATTTCGATCCGGCGCGGCCGTTCCCAAAGCCGCCGCAGGAATGGTATCTGCGCTACAACATCTTCAAGTTCCATGCCGCTTGTTTCCTCACCCATGCGCCGATCGAATGCGCGTTGCAGGCGCGGGAGCAAGGCGCCACGGCGGGCAACATCGCAGGCGCCCGGCTGCGCATCCGCGTCGATGCGCGCGATGTTTGCGGCATCCCGACGCCGCGTTCCGGCCTCGAGTGCAAATTCTCGCTGCGCCAGTGCATCGCGTCGGTATTCGCGGGGCTGGACACGGCGGCGCTCGACACGTTCACGGACGCGCGGGCGAACGACCCCGCCCTGGCGGCGCTGCGCGACAAGGTCGCGATCGACTATTCGCCCGATGTCCCGCGCGGCCGGGCCGAGATCGCGGTGACGACGACCGACGGCCGCACGCTCACGGCAGATTTCGATTCCGGCAAGCCGGTCGGGGACCTGGCGCAACAACGCGCGCGTCTTCAAAACAAGTTCCGCCGCCTGGCCGAGCCGGTACTCGGCGAGCGGCGTGCCGCGGAACTCGGCGCGCTCGCCCTTAAGGTCGAGACGCTGCGCTCGATGCGCGATCTGACGGAGCTGTGCCTGGTCTAGCGCCAGGGATCGATCGGCACGGTGCGGAAATGCACTGCGTTCCATAACTGCATGAGCGACGCCACCGAACTGCCGACGACCGCGATCTTGATGGCGTCGCGCGGGAACAGCGGCACCACGTCCGTCTCGGGCCGCGTCAGGTAGTCGGCCGGCCACACCGCGCCCATGCGGTCGCCGCGCGGCCGTGCGATCATCGCCTTCATCAACGGGAAGAAGCCGTTGGCACGAAAATCCTTCAGCGTGCCGGTCGTGCCTCGCCACAAGCGGTCACGCAATTCGTCACGGCCGATACCTTGCTCGTCAAGAAGATGCGCGCGCTTCGGCGTCACCAGGAGCAAGGCGCCGGTCGGCTGCTCGAATGTCTTCAATCCCGCGATCGCTTCCTCGATCCCCGTGTAATAAAAATTGCCGAGATGGCCCCAGCCGCCGGTGAACAGCGACAAGGTATTGTCCGAGGCGGCGAAACCCTCGCCGGTATGGAACAGGGGCCATGGGCTTTCCGCCTCGTTCTCGGCAAAGACGAACGACGCGGTGCCGACATTGCCTTGCGTCGGCGAGGCGGTGACGCCGACGCGCTGGCCGCCGCAATTGCGGATCGAGAGCTGCACCGCGCGACCGATGGTGGCGTTGGCGCGATTGCCGGGACCCAGCGCGTTCGTGCCACCGGCGATGCCGAGCGCCGACGCGATCGGGCCGTTGATCAGCATCGGAAAGGCGAAACTGTTGACCGAGCGCGTCATCGATTCGAACTGGACATGACCGAACAAACTCGCCGCGGCGAGGATCACCGGCAGATGCTCGGGCGCGGCGCCGGCCATTACGGCGTTGATCGCCACCATCTCGACCGTGGTTCGCAGGCCCTCCGGCCGCATCGTTTCGGTGACGACGGCATCCGGCGCGCGCGACGTGCCGCGCAACATGGCCGCGACCGCAGCCTCGGTCGGCGGAACAATCGGCAAGCCGTCGCTCGATCCCTGCTCGTCGAAATGACGCTGAACCTCGTCGAGCGCGCCGGTCACGGCGATGCGCGGTCGCTGCGGCGCCGCCTTGCGTCCGGTATGCCGCTCCTCGTCTTCGAGGGGCGCCGTCAACGCATCGAGCGCGGCCGTTGCGACCCCACCGAGCTTCCCGGGCTCGGGCGGGTTGGGCGCGACCGCGTAGCGCAGCCGCGTCGGCCCGACCGCGCGGCGATGCTCGATCACGGGCTGCAACCCGTCGAACACGGTCAGCGCGCAAGGCATTCCCGCCGCCTCCAGCGCCGCGCCATAGACGCCGCCGACATGAACCATGGTCGCGGCGGGGCCGAGGAACAGGATCGCGGCATCGGCGCGCGCCGCGAGGGCCGCGCGCTCGTCCGCGTCGTCGATCATGAAGTCGCGCCGCATGAAGCGCTCGATTTGCGCGCCCGGCCAACGCTGGCGCAGTTCGCTCTCGGCCGCGTCGATCACGGGCTCGAGCCCTGAACCCGGCGGCATGGTCTGCACCAGGACGAACCGCGCCGTCTCGGGTTTGGCCAAGCGCGGCGCCAACGGCACCGCGCCGATCTCCGGATAGACGCTGCGCGGATCGCGCACGGCGTAGGTCGGCTGGCTCATTTTTTCCTCTTTTCGCTTCTTCTGTTATATCAAGCGGCAGGAAACGTCAGGATGGCGACCATGATCAAGGTCTGGAATTTCGAATTCAACACCGCCTCGGGCCGCGCCATCCCGAATTGCGAGGACACGGATTTCGTCCAGATCGTGTACGACAAGGCGTTCGCGCGGCTGGTCGATCTCGAGCGGCTCGGCTTCGAGGGCGTGTTCTTCAGCGAGCATCACTTCCTCGACTCCCTTAGCCCCAACCCGAATCTGCTGATCGCGGCGCTGGCGCGGCTGACGAAGCGCATGAAGCTCGGCGTCATGGGCAATGTGCTGGCGTTCCACCAACCGTGGCGGCTGGCCGAGGATCTGGCGATGCTCGATTACATCACCGACGGCCGGCTCGAGATCGGCACCGCGACCGGCATCCCGCCCGAATTCATGTTCGTCGGCATCCCAATCGCGGATGTGCGTCCGATGTATGCCGAGATGCTGCAATTCCTCGACCAAGCGCGCGAACACAAGATGTTCAGCCACCACGGCAAATACTGGAACTATGACGACCTGCTGGCGATGCCGCGTTTGAAGAAAGTGGCGCGGCGGCGCGAATGGGTCACGATGTATTCGCCCGCGACCGCGGAGATGGCGGCACGGCGTAATGCGAAAGTCACCACCGGCTATCAATCGACCGCGTCGGCGGCGAAAAGCTTTGCCGCCTATCGGAAGGCCGCGGCCGGCGCCGGCGTCGGCCCCGACGACATGGCGATCCGCCGTCAAGTCATGATCTGGGACACGGACGCGCGGGCCGAAGCGCTGCACAAGGAACTGCTGGAGACCGCGATCGAGCGGCAGAAGAAAATCTTTCGGCCGCTGACGGAGCGCATGGCGAAGATGCAAGGCGCGATGCCCGAGGGCGTCGCCCGCTCGGGCGTCCGCGACGCGGCTTCGGTGCCGCCCGCGGGCGGTCCGCCGAAGGAATTCGCGCCGTTCACCGCGGGCTTCGTCGACATGAACGACGAGTTCATCTACGGCTCGCCCCAGACCGTCGCCGACAAGATCGTCGCGCAATGCCGCCAGACCGGCGCCGGAAACATGCTGGCGTATCATTCGGAGTGCCTTGAAGAGGACGAACTCGCCCACCACTACAAACTGTGGGAGCGCGTGCTGCCAATTCTCGAAAATGCGAATGTCTGACCAATAAAAATCGTGGAGGAGACAATGCGAAAAATCTGCCGCGCGATCGGCGCCGCCACCCTAGCCTTGGCCGTGCCGGCGGGCGCCGTCGCCGCTGAACCCTACGACATCCATGTCGTGCTGCCGCTGACCGGCGGCGCCGCGTTCGTCGGTCAGGGCGAGAAGGACGCGCTGGACGCGCTTGAAACCTATGTCGATAAAGACGGCGGCATCGCGGGGCGACCGTTGCATTTCGTCTTCCACGACGACCAGACCAGCCCGCAGATCGCGGTGCAACTGACCAACGGCATTCTCGCGAACCAGCCCGCGGTGGTGATGGGATCGAGCCTCGTCGCGATGTGCCTTGCGATGGGGCCGCTGATGAAGGAAGGGCCGGTCCATTATTGCTTGTCGCCCGGCGTCCATCCGAAACCCGGCGGCTATATGTTTTCGACCAGCGCGTCCTCGACCGACCAGATCGCGGCGGTGATCCGGTACTATCGCCTGAACGGCTGGACCAAGCTGGCGACGCTGATGACGACCGACGCCAGCGGCCAGGACGGCGACCGCTCCATCGACGCGGTGTTGGCCTATCCCGAGAACAAGAGCATCACCAAGGTCATCGCCGAGCATTTCAACCCGTCGGACGTGTCGGTCGCGGCGCAGATCGCGCGCATCAAGGAATCCGGCGCGCAGGCGATCGTGGCCTGGACCACCGGCGCGCCCGCCGCGACGGTGCTGCGCGGCATGATCCAGGACGGGCTCGACATCCCCGTGGCGCCGACCAGCGGCAACCAGACCTTCGCCGCGATGCATCAGTGGAAATCGTTCCTGCCGAAGCATCTAGTCCTGGCCTCGGCGCTTTATCCGCCGCATGACGGCGTGCTGACCCTCGATCCGCGCGTCGAAAAGGCCCAGCACGAAATGTACGCGGTGCTCCAGGCCGCATGGTCTCAAGCCCGACAATATGGTGGCGACGTCGTGGGACGCCGGCCTGATCGTCGTCGCCGGCCTGCGGAAACTTGGCGCCAGCGCGACGGCCGCCCAGTTGCGCGACTACATCGCCAACCTGACCGATTTCCCGGGTATCGACGGCGTGTACGACTTCAAGAAATATCCCGAGCGAGGGCTTGGTCCCGACGCGTCGACGGTCACCGCCTACGATCCCAAGACGGACGCGTGGATTTGGCTGTCGAAGCCGGGCGGCGCGCCGCTGAAATGAGGAGAAGCCCGGTCTCTTGTCCCTCCCCGTGAGGGCTGTCGCCGATGAGACTGCAAAATGATGGTGCGTCCTTCGACTGCTCGCCCGGATTACATCCGGGCTGCGCGCTCAGGATGAGGAAAGGCTTTACCTCATCCCGAGCGCTGAGCGTCGCGTCAGCGGCGCGAGCAGTCGAGGGACACATGTCGGTCTTTTGAGTGATGAATCAATTCGTTCAGATCGTCATCGGCGGCCTGCTGCAAGGCAGCGTGTTCGCGATCATCGCGCTCGGCATATCGCTGGTCTATCGCGTCATCGGCATCATCAATCTGGCGCAAGGCGGTTTCTGCATTCTCGGCGCGCTGCTGCTTTATTCTTTCCAGCTCGATCTCGGCTGGCCGACGCCGCTCGCCTTCGTCGCCGCCGTCGCCGTGACGACCGCGTTCGGCGTCGCCATCGGCGCCGCGACCTTCGTCCCGGCGCTCGCCCGGCTGCCGACCAGCAGCATGCTGATGCTGACCGCGGGCCTGCTCACCTTCATCGGCGGCCTGACGCTGATCGTGTGGGGCAGCCAGCCCTATATCGTGCCGCCCTTCTCCGGCGAACAGCCGATCGACGTCGCCGGCATCCTGGTCCCGTCGCAGGGCCTGTGGATCGCGGCCATCGCCATCGTCATCATCGCCGGCATCTGGTACCTGATCGCGCGCACCGGCGATCGGCAAGGCGCTGATCGCCTGCGCCGAAAACCCGACCGCGGCGCGCTTCATGGGCGTCGATGTCGCGCGCCTGACCTTGTTCAGCTTCGGCCTCGCCGCGGCGATCGGCGCGATCGGCGGCGGCGCGGTGGCGCCGATCATGTCGCTGCAATTCGACGCCGGCAGTTTTTTCACCAATGCCGGCTTCATCGCCGTGGCGCTGGGCGGCATGGCGTCGCTGCCGGGCGCGATCGCCGGCGGCCTGTTTCTCGGCGTCGCCGAGCAGCTCGCCGCCGGCTATGTCTCATCGCTTGTTCGCCAATGGCCTGGCGCTGGCCTGCTGCTGGCGACGCTGCTGTGGCGGCCGCAAGGATTCTTCGGCGGCCGCGCGGCGGCGCCACGATGTGCGCGAGGAACAGCGCGTCTATCGCTCGGTCGTCCGCTTCAAGGGTCGCGGTGCCGGTATCGCGGCGCGTCGCTGTTCGCGGTCCTGCTCGCCGCCCTGCCTAATCTGGTCGGCGGCGCCATGCTGAGCTCGCTGGTCATTACCTTCATTCTGTTCATCGCGTGCTCGGCCTCGACGTGGTGATGGGCTATGCGGGCCAAGTCAGTCTCGGCCAGGCCGGTTTCATGGCGCTTGGCGGATACGCTGCCGCGATCCTCGCCACCAATTACGACGTCGCGCCGCTCTCGGCATCGCCGCCGGCATGATTGTGTCGCTGCTCTGCGCACTGTTGTTGTCGGTCGTCACCATCCGCTTGCAAGGCGCCTATCTGGCGCTCGCGACCCTGACCTTCAGCCTGCTGATCGATTCCCTGACGGTGGGTCTGGTCGATGTCACCGGCGGCCCGTCCGGATTGGTCGGCGTGCCGTCGCTGTCGCTCGGCCCGCTCGTGCTCGCGCACGCCGCGCGCCATGTATTATTTCGTGCTGGCCCTGATCGTGGTGCTGATCGCGGCGCTGGCCGGCGGCATGCGGTCGAGCTTCGGCCGCGCGCTCCATGCGATCCGCGCCGACCAGACCGCCGCCGCCGCGCTCGGCATCAACGTACCGCGCTACAAGATGGCGGCGTTCGCGATCAGCGCCGATGCTCGCGTCGCTGTCCGGCAGCCTCTACGCGTTCGATTTTCATTTCCTGTCGCCCGAGATGGTCAGCACGCCGCGCTCCTTCGAGATGATCGCGATGCTGATCGTCGGCGGCGAAGGCACGCTGATCGGCGGACTTGCCCGGCGCGGCGCTGATTACGCTTGTTGCCGACCGTGTTCCAACCCTTCGCCCTCTACAAGACCTTGGCCGAAGGCGCGATCCTGGTGCTGGCGTTCCAATATCTGCCCGATGGACTGCTGGGCGGCGCGTGGCGGCTCGGCCGCTGGGCAACGGCGCGATGAGCGAATTGGCGCTGGAAACGATCGGCTTGTCGAAAAGTTTCGGCGGCGTCCGCGCCGTCGCCGATTTGTCGTTCGCGGTCGCGGACGGCGCCATCGCCGCGTTGATTGGCCCGAACGGCGCCGGCAAGACCACCGTGTTCAACCTCATCACCAATTTGTTTCCACGCTGATGCCGGCGAGGTGCGGCTTTACGGCACGTCGCTGCGCGGGCGCGGTCCGAGCGCGATCGCCAATCTCGGCCTGTTGCGCACGTTCCAGACGGCGCGCGTGTTCCCCGGCATGACTGCCTTGGAGAACGTCATGGCGGGCGCGCATCGTCACGTCCGCGTTGGGGCGCCCGCGCAAATGTTGTGGCTGCCGCCGGCGTTACGTGAAGAGGCGGCGTTGCGGCGCCAGGCCGAGGCGATGCTCGATCTCGTCGGCCTCGCCCGCTTTCGCGACGCGCCGGCAAGCAGCTTGCCGATGGGCGGGCAGAAGTTGGTCGAGGCGTGCCGCGCGTTGATGGCGCGGCCGCGCGTGCTGCTGCTCGACGAGCCGGCCGCGGGCCTGAACGACGCCGAGACCGCGGAGCTTGCGACCTTGCTGCGCGCGACCCGCGACAACGGAATCACCGTCGTCGTGGTCGAGCATAATATGTCGCTGGTCATGGACATCGCCGACCATGTCATCGTGCTCGATCTCGGGCGCCTCTTGGCGCAAGGCGCGCCCGCCGAAATGCAGCGCGATCCGCGCGTGATCGAAGCCTATCTGGGGACGGACGCCTAGATGCTCGATATCAGCGGATTGCGCGCCGGCTATCGCGAGGTCGAAGTTCTGCACGGCATCGATCTTGCGGTGAAAAGCGGCGAGATCGTCGCGCTGATCGGCGCCAACGGCGCCGGCAAGACGACGTTGGCGAAAACCCTTGCCGGCTTGTTGCCGACGCGCGCCGGACGGATCGTGTTCGATGGCGCGCCGATCGAACATCTCGGCGCGCCGCGCCGGATCGCGCGCGGCATGGCGCACGTCCCCGAAGGACGGCAGATCGTCGCCGGCCTGTCGGTCGGCGACAATCTCCGGCTCGGCGCCTACACGCAGCGCCGCCGCCTGACCGAGCGCGCGATCGAGCAACGCGTCGCGGCGGTGTGCGAACGGTTCCCGGCACTGAGCGGCCGTCTCGGCGAGCCCGCCGGCAATCTCTCCGGCGGTCAGCAACAGATGCTCGCCATCGCGCGCGCGTTGATGGCGCAACCGCGTCTCTTGGTGCTCGACGAGCCGTCGCTCGGCCTGGCGCCGACGCTGGTCGCCGAGATTTTCCGCATGATCGTCGGGTTGCGCGACCAAGGAATCGCGATCCTGCTGTCGGAACAGAACGCGCGCATGAGCCTCGCCATCGCCGACCGCGCCTATGTCATGGAGATGGGTCGCATCACGCTCCAAGGCAGCGGCATGGAATTGTTGGACAGCAGCGACGTCGCCGAACGCTATCTCGGCGTCGGGCAGAAAGTCGCCGCCGCGGCGACCGACGATCGGCGGGCGCGGCTGGTACGCGGCCTGAAGGAGATTCTGCATGGCTAACCGCCTGTCGCTGGCGCCGCTGACCATCAACGACGCGGGGCCGTTGCAATTGATGTCAGCGGCGTCGGCGGGCGGGTTCGACGCGGTCGCGCTGCGCGTCATCGGCCCGCCGGGCGTCGAAACCGATGTGGTCGCGGCTGAACAGATCCCGGAAATCCGGCGGTGCGCCGGCGACCTCGGCATCGGCATTTTCTCTGTCACGGGCATTTGGTTGAAGGCGGAATTCCAGGTGAGCCATGTCGAGCGCGCGCTTAACAACGCGGCGGCGCTCGGCGCGGACTATTGCCTTGCCGCCGGGTACGACGACGATTGGCCGCGCCTCACCGAAAATTTCGCCGCGCTGTGCCAGGCAGCGGCCCGGCGCCAACTGCGGATCGGCGTCGAGTTCATGCCCTACCTGCCGGTGCGGAGTGTCGGCGACGCGGCCCGGCTTTTGCGCGACGCGGCGCAACCCAACGCCGGGATCATCGTCGACGCGCTGCATCTGGCGCGTTCCGGCGGCACGCCGGCCGATGTGGCCGCCGTCGACCCATCACTCATTTCCTATGTTCAGCTCTGCGACGCGCCGCGCGAGCGACCGGCGGCGATGGAGCGGCGCGAGGAATTGCTGCGCCACCGGCTCTATCCCGGCGAGGGGGAACTGCCGCTGTTCGAGCTGATGGACGCGCTGCCGCGCGATATCACCATCGACCTCGAAGCGCCGGTCGCGGCCGACGCGCGTCTCTCCTTCGACGAACGGGCCCGCCGCGCCGGCGAGGCGACGCGCCGGTTCCTGGCGGCGTATCGGGCGCGCTAAGCCGCCTCGCGTTGCCGCGCGGCGCCGGCGAGACGCAGCACCGCCTCGACCATGCCTTCGGGCGTCGCCTGGTTTTTCCCCGCGATGTCGAGCGCGCTGCCGTGCGCCACCGACGAGAACAGAACCTTGGCGCCGATGACCATGCCGGCGATGCGGTTCGGCGCCAACAGCTTCGAGGTGATGTGACCCTGATCGTGGATCATCACGACGAAGGCGTCATAGCCCTTGCGGCGGAACATGATGTCGGCGCCGATCGGGCCGTCGGCGCGAATGCCGGAGGCGCGCGCGGTGTCGAGCGCCGGGTTGATGATGCGGATTTCCTCGTCGCCGAACATGCCGTCTTCGCCGGCATGCGGATTGAGGCCCGACACGCAGAGGCGCGGCGACGCGATGCCGAGCCGGCGCAGCGTGCGGTCGGTCTCGGCGACGACCTTGCGCACCCGCTCTTGGGTGATAAGCGACACGGCGCGCGCGATGCTGACATGCAGCGTGGTGTGGACGATGCGCATGTCGTCGAAGCAATGCATCAGGAACACGTCTTCTTCCGGCACGCCGGCGCAGCGCGCGACGAAACTGGGGTTTCCGTCGAACGTAATGCCGGCGTCGCGGATCGAGGTCTCGGTGATCGGCGCCGCGACCACGGCATCGACCCCACCGGCGAGCGCCGTCTGCGTCGCGAGCGTCACCGCCGCGTAGGCCGACTTGCCGTGGCTGGCCGCGACTTTGCCGATGGCGAGCGGGCCACCGAGATCGCCCGGATCGAGCACCGGCACGCCGTCGGCCGACCAGTCGACCGCGCCCACCGTTTTGAACGGACGCAGGTTCGGCACGAGGCCGCACAGGTTCGCGTGCATCGCGATGAATCCGGCATCGCCGACCAGTACCGGCATCGCCACGGCGCGGACGCGCGGATCGAGCGCCGCCTTGAGGGCCACTTCGGGGCCGATGCCGGCCGGATCGCCGATACTGATCGCTACTTTGTGCATACAAGGAACTCCGAGAAAACACCCCCTCCCCCTCGATGGGGGAGGGTCGGGGTGGGGGTGATGCCGATGCAGGCGGAGAGATCACCCCCACCCGCTCGAGGTCTCCGACTTCTCGCGACCTCCCCCATCGAGGGGGAGGTGAAACCCGAAAATGCGGCGAAACCGTTCATGATCTATACCGTCACCGGTTCGCTGAACAATTCGGGGAACAGGCCAGTGCGCGCGCCTTCCTGAAACGGCGTGCCGCGCGGCAATTCGATGGAACACGAGCGGACCTGCTGCGTCGCGGCGTCGAGCCCGGGGATGGCGCCGCCATCGCGGTTCGCTTCGGCGGCGCGCAGCAGCGCGCGGCGCATCATCACGATGCCGCGGTCGGTGCCGACGAGATTCTCCAGGCTGCGATCGACCAGCGGCCCCATGCTTTCCTGCAACGACGCGTCCTGCATGCCGATACCCTCGACGCCGCTATAGAGGATGCCCGCCTTTTGCGCGTCGCGGTCCATCAGGTAGTCGTTGTCCTTGTTGGCCTGCGACAGGAACGTGCCTGGAATGTATTTGATGTGGATGCCGGCGCCCGCCTCCATCGCCGCGCGCTCGCGGTCCGTCAGCGGCCGGCGCGGATGATAGGACAGGCTCCACGCCCAGCAATGCGTGTCGTCGATCGGGACCCAGGCGTGGCCGTTGATCGGATTACCGCCGCGCGGGGGCACCAGCGTATAGAACGGCGCGAGCCACGGCGTGATGCGCCAATAGTAGCGCTGCTCGTCGATGACGCGGCGCGCGGCGATGAGCAGGCCGCCGGAAAATTCCTCGACCTCGAACACCGGCGCCAGATCGCGCTCGTTATATTGATTGCCCTTGCTGCCCTGCATCAACGGGTCGCTGCGCAACGCGGCGCGATGCAGGAACGAGACGTGGCTCGAATCGATGCCGCCCTCGACGGCTTGGAGATAGTTGCACTCCTGAAACCGCTTCGACATGAAGCAGCGCTCGCGCGGCACCAACGCCCACTCATAGGCGGGCGGCGCCGGCTGCAATTCCGGCGGACCCATATAGGTCCAGATCGTGTCGCCCAATTCGAGGCACGGATAGGATTTGAGCTTCATCCGCGCCGTGAGATCGGGATGCGACGGCAGATCGACGCATTGCCCGGTCGTGTCGTACTTCCAACCGTGATAGGCGCAGCGCAATCCGCATTCCTCGTTGCGGCCGAACCACAACGAGACCCGGCGATGGGCGCAGAACTCGTCGATCAGGCCGATCTTGCCTTCGGTGTCGCGGAACGCGATCAGTTTCTCGCCGAGGAGCTGGACGCGCACCGGCGGGCAATCGGGCTCGGGCAGTTCACGGGTGAGGAGCGCCGGCATCCAATAGCGCCGGAACAGATCGCCCATCGCGGTGCCGGGACCGGTCCGGGTCAGCAGCTCATTTTCCTCGCGGCGATTCATTCCTCACTCTCCCTGCGGTGCCGAAACCCACCGATCCTTCCATCGTGACCCCCGCGGAAGCGGGGGTCCATCGCCGCGCGTCCGCGCGGCATAAGAACTCTTAGGCTCGCAGACGCTCGCCGATGGATTCCCGCGTGCGCGGGAATGACGTATCTCCTTGTTTTGATTCGTCATCATTCGGATGCAGACCTTAGTGCGGCAGTGGAACGCCGGTCGGTCCGGCGACTGGATTCCAACGGCCCTCCTTCGGACTCCACCGCGTCACGATGACATTGTCCAGCGACAGGCCGCGCTGGGGTGACTTGCGGAAATCGTAGATGCCGTTGACGCCGGCCGCGCCGCTCAACTGTGTCAGATAATCGTGAAGCTGCGCCGCGTTCGCGCCCGCCGGCAGGTGGCGCAACACGTCGACGATGATATTCGCCGGCTCCCAGCCCAACACCGATCCCTCGTCGGGCTTGGCACCGGCGGCGGCGAACGCCGCGTAGAGATCGTGCTGCTTGGCGGCGACCGCAGGCGGCAGCGGGATTTTCGGGTCGCCGTCGATCGGCCATTCCGGCGCGGGTATGTAGAGTTCCTTCGGCAGAATGTCGGCGAATTGATTCATCTGCGCGTAGGTCAGGTTGCCGCCGGTGGTGCCGACCGGGACGACGAACCCGGCCTGGATCATGGCGCGGAACACGGTGGCGATCGGCGAGCCGGTGCTCCACGCGATGAAGGCCTGCGGCTGGGCCGCCTTCACCCGTTCGATCTGCGCCGAGACGCTGACGTCGCCGGGATTGAAATGGACCCGCGCGACGAAATTCATGTCGCGATTATCCGACCGCGCCGCGAGATCGTCGAAGCCGCGGTCCGCGTCCTGACCGGTGGCGTCGGTGCTGGTGATCAGGGCGAGGCGCGTCCAACCCTTAAGGCGGAAGAACCGGACCAACGCCGCGGCCTGATCGCGGGTCGACACGCCGGAGGTGAAGACATAGCTGCCGGGCGGCGGATGGATGCCGGCGGAAAAGCACCACATCACCGGCCCCGATTTCACCAAGGGCGCCATGGCGTTGCAGGCCGCGACATAGGTCGAGCCGAGAATCACCGGCGGATTGGTCGCCAGCGCCGCGGCCGTAAGCTGCACGGCGAGCTGCGGGCTCGACTGGTCGTCCGCGAAACTGAAATGGACCGGGGCGCCGTGAATGCCGCCGGTCTCGTTGACCAGCTTTTCCTCGACGAGCAGCGCCTGGTGCTCCTGCGTGCCGAGGAACGCGCCGCCGCCGGTCAGCGACAGGATGACGGGGATGTCGAAGCTCTGCGCCGCCATCGTTGGCGCGGCGTCGAACATGACGGCGGCCAGCGCCGCAACTCGAATCAATCGCATCGGGTCATTCTAGGTCTTAAACTCATAAAGGGGATTCCGCTGGGTGGCGAATTCTGATTCAAGCTCCTGAACGGAGCTTGAGCCATGATGCCTCGCCGGTATGATTTGACGGACTTTGAATGGTCGATCATCCAGCCGCTGTTGCCGAACAAACCGCGCGGCGTCGCGCGGGTGGATGACCGCCGGACATTGAACGGCATCTATTGGCGGCTGCGGACGGGTTCGCCGTGGGCGGACATCCCGGAGCGCTACGGTCCGCCAACGACCTGCTACAACCGCTTCGTCCGGTGGCGGAAACGCGGCGTCTGGGACCGGCTTTTCGACGCGGTCTCGCGGGCTTACGAAGGCGATCTGCAAATGATCAACTCCTCTTCGATCCGGGTCCATCAGCACGCGGCCAACGTCAAAAAGGGGGGCCGGAGACCGCGGAAGGGCACGACGCTCCAGCCCGATGCATGGGGCGCTCGCGCGGCGGACTGACCACTAAAATCCACGCTCTGGTCGACGGCAACGGCTTGCCCATCGCGCTCAAACTGACCGAAGGTCAAGCTCATGACGGGCGAAGCGCCGCTGACATGCTCGGCGAGCTCGGCCCCGGTCAAATCTTGCTCGCCGACCGCGCCTACGACAGCGACGCGCTGCGCCGGTGCCTGACCGCGCAGGGCGCCTGGGCCAACATCAAGCCGATGCCGAACCGGGTCAACATCCCCGCTTTCAGCCCATTCCTCTATCGCTACCGCAACCTGGTCGAGCGCTTCTTCAACAAGATCAAACATTTCAGAGCCGTCGCCACCCGCTTCGAAAAGCATGATGCAAACTACCTTGCCATCATCAAACTCGCCGCCGCCAAAATCTGGATGCGGTTTATAAGTCGGTGACCTAGACCGCGATCCAGTCAATTCGGAACACTACTCGTCGTCCATGCGAAAGCAGAGACCCAGAGCCTGCCCCGGACTTGATCCGGGGGCAGGCGCACGTCGCTTGCCCTGGATTCGCGCTTCCGCGGGAATGACGATGAAGGATGGATTTCAACCGGACTAGCCCAGCCCTAACGATGTAATCTCGCTGCAAAAGCGGGGGAGGAAATAATGAATAGCCGTATTGTGGCCGCGCTGGCCGTGAGTGCCGTGCTTCTTTCGTCGGGAACGGCTTGGGCCGAGAACGCGCCCGGTGTCACCGCGACCGAGATCAAGATCGGTCAGACCATGCCCTATAGCGGGCCGCTGTCGGCATGGGGCACGGTCGGCAAGACCGAGGCGCTTTATTTCAAGATGATCAACGACGCGGGCGGCATCAACGGCCGCAAGATCGTGCTGGTCAGCGTCGATGACGGCTACAGCCCGCCGAAAACCGTGGAGCAGGTGCGGCGCCTGGTCGAGCAGGACCAGGTCGCGTTCATCTTCAACGGCGTCGGCGTCGCGTCGAACTTCGCGGTGCGGAAATACCTGAACGAACGGCAAGTGCCGCAGCTCTTCGCGTTCGCGCCCGCCGAATCTTTCGACGACCCAAAACATTTTCCCTGGTCGATCCCGTATCTGCCGAGTCTCTACATGAGCGGGCGGATGGCGGCGCGGTATTTCCTGAAGCACGCGCCCAACGGCAAGATCGCGGTGATCTATCAGAACGACGATTCCGGGCGCGAACATGTGCGCGGCTTGCGCGAGGGGCTCGGCGACCGCGCCGCGAGCATGATCGTCAAGGAAGCGAGCTACGAACTGACCGACCCGATGGTCGACACGCAGATCGTGGCGTTGCAGGCGTCGGGCGCCGACGCGTTCTACAACGCTGCCGCGCTCAAATTCGCGTCGCAATCGATCCGCAAATCCGCCGAGATCGGGTGGAAGCCGTTGCAATTCCTGTCCTACACCTCGACGTCGGTGGCGGCGGTGCTGAAACCGGCGGGATTGAACAACGCCGCCGGTATCGTGTCGGCCGCCGTCGCCAAGGACTTCATGGATCCGCAATGGCGGGACGATCCGGCGACGAAAGACTATCGGGCCTGGATCGCGAAATACGATCCCGGCGCCAATCCCGCCGACGGTTTCGTCGCCGCGGGCTACACGGCACCGATGGTGTTGATCCAGGTGTTGAAGCAATGCGGCAACGATCTGTCGCGCGCGAACGTCATCCGCCAGGCCGCCAATCTGCACGATTTGAAGCTGCCGTGGCTGTTGCCCGGTATCGCGTTCAGCACCAGCCCGACGGATTATCAGGGCATCAAGACGATGCGCTTCCTGCGCTTTAACGGCGAGCGCTGGGTGTTGCTAAGCGACGACTGATGCTTTCTTGCGCCGTGTGACGTCCGCGATGCGCGCCTTGAGTTCGGGCGACGGCCAGTCCTCGAGCAGCCAATCCGGCAACGGCTCGCCCGGCTTGCTCAGCGCCAGTCGCTCGTCGGTGTCTTCGCGCCCGTTCGGGAACAGGTCGAGCGCATACGGAACCTCGTAATAGATTTCGAGCGTGTTGCCGTCGGGATCGGCGAAATACAGGCTGCGCTGGTTGACGTGGTTGAGCGCGACTTTGATCGACACGTTATGCGCCTGAAGGTGGATGTAGGCGTCGCGGAACGCCTCGTAGCTGCCGACCTGAAACGCGAGATGGCCCATGCCGATGCGGCCGCGATCCGGGTTGCCCGCATTCGCCGGATCGCGGGTCACTTCCGGGTTCGGGACTTCGCCGATATCGAGCGTGTGGAAATTGTCGCCCAGCGTCATGAACACACCGCCATGCTGCGGGTCTTTTTCGGCGACGCGGAAGCCGAGCACGTCGCGATAGAAGCGCTCCGACACGTCCTGGTTGGCGACGCTTAGATAGACATGGCCGATACGTTCGAGCTTGATCATGGTGCACCTTGCGCGACGACGCGTGGATGTCAACCGCACGATCCTGCGAAGCGCGTCAGCGCGAAGCAGGATGGTGGGCGCAGCAGGACTCGAACCTGCGACCCGCTGATTAAGAGTCAGCTGCTCTACCAACTGAGCTATGCGCCCGCCCGGAACGAGGCGCGGGTATAACAAGGCAGGCCGTGCTTGTCGAGCAAGGATGCGCCTCAATCTTCCACGCCGTGCCGGCCGATGCGCGCGTCGCGGTGAATGTGGACGCTCATCAGCAGGCCGAATCCGAACATCACGGTCAGCATCGCCGTGCCGCCATACGACACCAGCGGCAACGGCACGCCGACGACGGGGATCAGCCCCATCACCATCGCCATGTTGATGAAGACGTAGAGCGCGAAATTGACGGTGATGCCGAGCGCCAACAAACGACCGAAATTGTTGCGGCTCGAAAAGGCGACGGCGAAACCGTAGATGAAAATCAGGAGATAGACGAAGAGCAGCGCCAGCCCGCCGACCAGGCCGAACTCCTCTGCGAACATGGTGAAGATGAAATCGGTCTGCTTCTCCGGCAGGAAATTGAGATGCGCCTGGGTGCCCGCCATGAAGCCCTTGCCGAACTCGCTGCCGGAACCGATCGCGATCTTCGATTGGAGACTGTGATAGCCGGCACCGAGCGGATCGCTCTCGGGATTGAGGAACGAGGTGATGCGCGTCTTTTGATAATCGCGAAGGTGACGCCAGATCAGCGGGACCGCGCCGCCGCCGGCCGCGCCCACCAGCACGAACATCCACCACCGCACGCCGGCGAGAAAGAACATCGCGGCACCGCCGAGCACCAGCATCAGCGCGGTGCCGAGATCGGGCTGCCTCAAGACCAGCGCCGCCGGCACCAAAATCATCGCCGCCGGCGGGATCAGGCGCCACGGCTTGCCGATCGTCTCCCGATCCATGGCGTGGAAATAGCGGGCCAGCGCCAGGACCAGCGCCACCTTCATCAATTCCGACGGCTGCAACTGGATGACGCCAAGATCGATCCAGCGCTGCGCCCCCATGCCGATGGCGCCGCGCAAACCGACGCCGACCAGCAACGCTAAAATGACGCCGTAGAGCGGATAGGCGAGCCGAAGCCAAACGCGGATATCGACCAGTGCCGCGGCGATCATGATAAAGGCCGCGACGCCGAGCCGGATCGCCTGCTTGCCGGCCCAGGGCTGCCAACTGCCGTTAGCGGCGGAATAGAGCATGGCGAGACCGACGGCGCCGACGATCGCGATCAGCAGCACCAGTCCCCAATCGAGCCGCAGGAGCTTTTCGGGCACCGTGAGCTGGACGCGCGCCGAGCCGAGATAGGGACCGTCCGCCATGATCAGACCTTCGCCGCGTCCGCGATGGTGAAGAGCTTGTCGGGCATGCGCCGTGCCGGGTCGCGCCGCTGCACCTCGCGCAGCACGTCGCGACAGATCGGCGCCGCCACCGCCGACCCGCCGCCGCCTGTGGCGCCGCCATGCTCGACCACGGTCGCGCAGACATAACGCGGCGCTTCCGCCGGCGCGAAGGCGATGAACAGCGCGTGATCGCGCTCCTTCCACGGCAAATCCAGCGACTTGCGCACACCGTGTTCGCGCTCGGATTGGCTGATATGGCGGACTTGCGACGTGCCGGACTTGCCGCCCATCGCCATGCCCGGATCGACGATGCGTTCGGCGTAGGCGGTCCCGCCCGGCTCGTTGACCACCGCTTTCATGCCGTCGAGCACCAGCGCCAGATGCTTGTCGGCGATCTCGAGACGCTCGAAGTCGGGATCGATGCCGGCCGCGGCCGCGCCGTCGGCGAAGACGCCCTCGTCGCGCAGCACGCGGGGTATTACGGCGCGGTTGGTGATCAGGCGCGCCGCCATGACGCAGAGCTGCAACGGCGTCGCCGCGTCGTAGCTCTGGCCGATGCCCGCGCTGCACGTCTCGCCCTGCTGCCAGCGAATGCCGGTGGTGCGCAGCTTCCACGCGGTGTCGGGGATCAGGCCCGTCGCTTCGCCGGGAAGATCGATGCCGGTCCGGTCGCCGAGGCCGAAACGCCGCGCCATCGCCGCGATATGGTCGATGCCGGTGCGATGCGCGGTCTCGAAGAAAAACACGTCGCAGGAATGCTTGATCGCGTCGCGCAGAACCAGGGTGCCGTGCCCGGCATGTTTCCAACAATGGAACTCGGCGTTGCCGAGACGGTACACGCCGGGGCAATCGATCCGCGTCTGCGGCGTGATCGCGCCGGACGCCAGCGCCGCCAGCGCCACCACCGGCTTGAAGGTCGAGCCGGGCGCGTAGGTGCCGGCGATCGCCTTATCGATGAGCGGCCGATAAGGATCGGTCTGCCACGCCTGCCATTGCGCCTCGCTGACGCCGTTGGCGAACGGCGCCGGGTCGTAACTCGGCACCGAGACCAGCGCCAGCACGTCGCCGGTCCAGGCATCCATCAATACCGACCCGACGCTGCCGAGCCCGGCGCAGCGCCGCGTGACGAAATCCTGCATCGCCATGTCGATGGCGATCACCGCGTCCTGCCCCGGCTTGCCGTTCTCGCGGTCAAGCTCACGCACGACGCGGCCGTAGGCGTTGACCTCGACTTCCTTCGAGCCGGCGACGCCGCGCAGATCGACATCGTATTCTTTTTCGGCGCCGCTCTTGCCGATGCGAAAGCCGGGCAACTCCAGGACCGGATCGCCGTTCAGTTCGTCCTCCGACACGGCCGCGACATAGCCGATGACATGCGAGGGCAGCGCGCCGAACGGATACTCGCGGATGAGTCCCTCCTCGATCGACACGCCGGGCAGCTCAAGCGTGTTGACCTCGATCCGCGCCATCTCGTCCCAGGTCAAATCCTCGCTTTACCGAGACCGGCACGAAACTGTGATGGTTGCGTACGTCGCGCAGCACGCGGCGCCGGTCCGCGTCGCTCAGCGGCACCAGCGTCGCGACCGCGTCGAGGGTCGCGTTGAGGTCGCGCACCTGCTCGGGCACCAGCACGGCGCGGTAGGTCGGCCGATTGTCCGCGAGCCTGGCGCCGAACCGGTCGAGGATCAGGCCGCGGCGCGGCGCGATCAGGCGAATGCCCAACCGATTTTCGTTGGACAGCGTGGTGTAGCGGTCGGCCTCGATCACCTGGAGGTAATAAAGTCGGCCGCCAAGCGTCGCGAGCGCAGCCCCTTGCAAAGCGCCGATAACCAGCGCGCGGCGCGTCAACAGACGGGATTTGCCGCGCGTCGCGATCCATCTCATACGCGCCGCAATAGGGCGCGCTGCAATTGCGCGAGCAGGTAATCGGCGATGGGATAGGCGGCCACCGTCACCAATATTTGAAAAGCGAAGGGGCGGGCCGACAGGGCGGCCATGCTGAGCGCGCTCACCCCGAGCCATTGCAAGCCGATGGCTATCGGTTGCGACGATCAGAAATCCCGCCCACACGACGGCGAAGGATCGATTGGCCGCGCGCTGACGGCCAAGCAGGATCAGGCCGCGCACGACGAGAAACGTGAGCGACGACATGCCGATATACGGCGTGCCGTCCAATAGATCGAGCAGGATGCCGATAACGAAGACCATGCCCGGCGGTATGCAGATCCGGGCGATAGACGGTCCAATGATAGATCGCCATCAACGCGAAGGCCGGCGTCGCCACCGCAAGGCCGGGCACATGAAGCGGCACCACCGACAGGAACACCGCGACCAGGCCGCTGGTGAACGGCACCGCGCGGTAGAGAACATCGACATCGCGTTGACGGAAGGTAATCTGCATGGCGCCGCGCCGCTAATGCGGTATCGGCCCGACATGGGGCTCGGCTCGCCGCGCGCGGCGCGCGGCGGCGGCGCGACCGGTTGCGGCAGGAAAGCGGACAGGCCGAGATCGACGATGCGGAGATAATCGAGCCGCGACAGTGCGGCGAAAGGCGCCACGCGCACCGTGTCGCCGTCGATCGCGGCGACCGTGCCGACCGGCAGGTCGGGCGGGAATACGCCCTCGGCGCCGCCGGTAACGACGCGGTCGCCGACCTTCACCGAACCGATCGGCCGGCAGAAATAGCAGCAGCGGCTCGGCCGAATTGTCGCCCGCGAGCACGCCGCGCTGGCCTGTCGTCGCCCACCACGACGGGAATGCGCGAATTGAGATCGCTCAGACAGCAGGATGCGCGCGGTGCGCTCGCCGACCTCGGCGACACGGCCGACCAGCCCTTCGCCCGTCATGGCCGCTTGGCCGCGCGCGACGCCGTCGCGCGCGCCGGCATCGACCAGCACGTTGCGGGCGAAGGCGCCGCCGGAATTGGCGATCACCTGCGCCGTGATCGAGAAGGTGGCGCCGCGCGGCCGGTAGTGGGTCAGCGCGCGAAGCTGCTCGTTCTCGGCCGCGAGGCGGCGCGCCACCGACTGCCATTGCAGCAACCGCGCATTGTCCTCGCGAAGCCGCGATTCTCCTCGATAGAGATCGAACAGGCCCTCGACGTGACTGACCCCGGCCGCCAGCGACGCCGCCGGGCTCGCCAGCGCGGCCAAGACCGGCGCGACGAGATCGGTCGCGGCGACGCGAACGCGTTCGACCATGATGAGATCGGCCTTGCCGAGCACGATCAACAGCAGCGACGGCAATGACGAGAAACGGCACCGCGAGGCGTTGCGCCAGCCAGCGGGAGGCGGAAGGATGCGAGCGTCGATTCCGGGCGGTCGCGCAACGCTGATAACCTCAAAAATTGCTCAGAAAATAGCCGCGGTTAGCGTAAGCAATTCCTAATACATGGTCACGAGCAGATTTTTCAAGGTCTTCATCTCTTCGAGCGCGCGGCCGGTGCCCAGCGCGACGCAGGACAACGGGTCCTCCGCGATCGAAACCGGCAGCCCGGTGGCATGGCGCAGCACATAGTCGAGATTGCCCAGCAGCGCGCCGCCGCCGGTCAGGACGATGCCCTTGTCCACGATGTCCGCGGCCAAGTTCCGGCGCGGTATGCTCGAGCGCGACCTTCACCGCCTCGATGATGGCGCCGACCGGCTCGGCCAGGCTTTCGGCGATCTGGCGCTCGCTGATGACGATCTCCTTCGGCACGCCGTTCATCAGATCGCGGCCCTTGATCTCCATCACGCGGCCTTCGCCGTCTTGGGGCAGGCAGGCGGAGCCGATCTCCTTCTTGATGCGCTCCGCCGAGGACTCGCCGACCAGCAGATTATGGTTGCGGCGGATATAGGCGATGATCGCTTCGTCCATCTTGTCGCCGCCGACGCGGACCGAGCGCGAATAGACGATGCCGCCGAGCGACAGCACCGCGACCTCCGTCGTGCCGCCGCCGATATCGACCACCATCGATCCGGTCGGTTCCGTCACCGGCAAGCCGGCGCCGATCGCGGCGGCCATCGGCTCCTCGATCAGAAACACGCGGCGCGCGCCGGCGCTTTCCGCCGATTCCTGAATGGCGCGGCGCTCGACGGCGGTCGAGCCCGACGGCACGCAGACGATGATTTGCGGGCTGGCGAAACTGCGGCGATTGTGAACCTTGCGGATGAAATGCTTGATCATTTCCTCCGCGACTTCGAAATCGGCGATGACGCCGTCGCGCAGCGGGCGGATCGCCTGAATGTTGCCGGGCGTGCGGCCCAGCATCAGCTTCGCCTCGTCGCCGACGGCCAACACCTGACGGCGCCCCTTGATCGAGGTGATCGCGACGACGGAGGGCTCGTTCAGCACGATGCCGCGGCCTTTGACGTAGACAAGCGTATTCGCCGTGCCGAGATCGATCGCCATGTCGGCCGAAAACATGCCCAACAGATTTCCGAACATCGGTCCCGATGGCCCCTGTGCCCCGCCTGACCCACACCCTACCCTCTCCCTCCAACGGGGGGGAGAGGGTTTGTGGCGCGGCTAAGCGGTCATCGCGGCGGGCGCCGTCTTTTCGCGCTTGGTCAACAGTTTATTGAGAGCGTGGATGTAGGCGCGCGCCGACGCGACCAACGTGTCGGGATCGGCGCCTTGCCCGTTGACGGTCTTGCCGCCCTCTTCGAGCCGCACCGTCACTTCGGCTTGCGCGTCCGTGCCGCCGGTGACGGCGTGGACCTGATAAAGCTGTAGTCGCGCCTCGTTCGGCACCAGCGCCCGCACGCTGTTGAAGATGGCATCGACCGGACCGTTGCCTTCGGTCTTGACCGTCCGTGTCGTGCCGTCGATTTGCAGTTCCAGGTCGGCCGTCTGCGGTCCCTTGGAACCGGCAACGACTTGGAGCGAGACGAACTTGATCCGCTCCGCCTCGTGCTGGACCGTGTCGTCGACCAGCGCCACCAGATCCTCGTCGAACACTTCCTTCTTGCGGTCGGCGAGCGCCTTGAAGCGATGGAACACGTCATTTAAGGCATTGTCGCCCAACTCGAAGCCCAGTTCCTTGAGCTTGGTGCGGAACGCATTGCGGCCGGAATGCTTGCCCATCACCAGGTTGGATTTGATGAGGCCGACCGATTCCGGCGTCATGATCTCGTACGTGCCGGAATGTTTCAGCATCCCGTCCTGGTGGATGCCGCTCTCATGAGCGAACGCGTTGGCGCCGACAATCGCCTTGTTGTTCTGCACCGCGAAGCCGGTGATCTGCGACACCAGGCGCGACGCGCGCATGATGTACTCGGTCTTGACGCCGGTATCGAACGGCATGCGGTCGTGACGCGTCTTCAACGCCATCACGATTTCTTCCATCGAGCAATTGCCCGCGCGCTCGCCGAGCCCGTTGACGGTGCATTCGACCTGCCGCGCGCCGGCGCCGACCGCGGCCAGCGAGTTGGCGACCGCCAAGCCCAGATCGTTGTGGCAATGGACCGAGATCACCGCCTGGTCGATGTTCGGCACGCGGTTGAACAGCATGCGGATCAGCGCCGCATATTCCTCCGGCACGGTGTAACCGACCGTGTCGGGAATATTGATGGTGCCGGCGCCGGCCTTGATCGCGCTTTCCACCGTGCGGCAGAGGAAATCGTGCTCGCTGCGCGAACCGTCCTCGCACGACCATTCGACGTCGGGACAAAGATTGCGGGCGTGGGACACGCTGGCGATCACCGCCTTGTGCACATCCTCCGGCTCCATCTGCAAGTTTGTATTTCATGTGGAGCGGCGAGGTGGCGATGAAGGTGTGGATGCGCGGGCGCGCGGCGTGTTGCAACGCTTCCCAGGCGCGGTCGATGTCGGCGCGGCCGGCGCGCGCCAAGCCGCACACGGTCGAATTCTTCACGACGCTCGCCACCTCGCGCACCGCCTCGAAATCGCCGTTGGAGGCGATCGGGAAGCCGGCTTCGATGATGTCGACGCCCATTTCCTCGAGCAACGAGGCGATGCGGATTTTTTCCTCGAGATTCATCGACGCGCCGGGCGATTGCTCGCCGTCGCGCAACGTGGTGTCGAAGATGTAGACGCGGTTGCTCGATCGCGGCGAAGCCGGATTCGAGGCGTTGGGATTGCTACTGGTCGGTCATGGCACGGTTCCTTGAATTTCGGGAGGAAATCGCGCGGATAGTTGCGATGAACCCCTAAGCGCCGGGCCGTGATCCGCCGAATGCCCGCGCTCAGGGGACGCTAAGTCGCAGAGCCCCCCGGCTCCCGCCAAGGCACGGCAGATCGCGGCCCGAAATGGACCGGATGCCGGTTTCCCTGATCGACGTGCCGAACATGATGAACCATAAATGCGGCAAACCGCCCTTTAGGTCAAGGGATGCGCCCATTCGCGGCAATAACGCTGACGCATTTCGTCGGCCGCCGTTGCGCCGCCATCGCGGCCGATTAGTTCTTCGTCTTATCGACCAGCGCGTTCTGCTTGATCCACGGCATCATGGCGCGGAGCTGCTCGCCGACTTTTTCGATGTCGTGCTCGGCGGCGCGGCGACGCATCGCCTTGAAGCTCGGCTGGCCGGCAGTGTTCTCCAGCACCCATTTCTTGGCGAACTCGCCCGACTGAATATCGGCGAGCACGCGTTTCATCTCCGCCTTGACGCCGTCATTAATGACGCGCGGGCCGCTGGTGTAGTCGCCGTATTCCGCCGTGTTCGACACCGAGTAGCGCATGTTGGCGAGGCCACCCTCGTAGATCAGATCGACGATCAGCTTCACCTCGTGGCAGCACTCGAAATACGCCATTTCGGGCGCATAGCCGGCTTCGACCAGCGTTTCGTAGCCCGCCATGATCAGCGCCGTCAGGCCGCCGCACAGTACCGATTGCTCGCCGAAAAGATCGGTCTCGCATTCTTCCTTGAACGTGGTCTCGATCACGCCCGCGCGGCCGCCGCCGATTGCCGAGGCATAGGACAGCGCCAGCTCCAGCGCGTTGCCGGACGGGTTCTGCGCGACTGCAACGAGGCACGGCACGCCGCCGCCGCGCCGATATTCCGAGCGCACGGTATGGCCCGGCCCTTTCGGCGCGATCATGAACACGTCCATGTCCGGGCGAGGCTCGATCAGGCGGAAATGGATGTTGAAGCCGTGCGCGAAGGCCAGCGCCGTATCGGGACGCATGTTCGGCTTCAGATCGTCGTTGTAGAGCTTCGCCTGCAATTCGTCGGGCGTCAGGATCATCACCACGTCGGCCCATTTAGCGCCATCGGCGGGCGCCATGACCTCGAACTTGGCGTCGGTCGCTTTCTTTGCCGACGCCGAACCGGGGCGCAGCGCGACGCGCACGTCCTTGACGCCGCTGTCGCGCAGATTGTTGGCGTGGGCGTGGCCCTGGCTGCCGTAGCCGACCACCAGCACCTTCTTGCCCTTGATCAAATTCACATCGGCGTCGCGATCGTAATAGACCCGCATGGTTTATTCCTCGTTAGAAGCAGCGAACACTATAACAGCCCCTCTCCCGCTTGCGGGAGAGGGTGCCCCGGCGCGGAAGCGCTGGGCGGGTGAGAGCTTTTTTCGTGACTTCGCGCCCTCACCCTCCCAGCCCTCACGGGCTGGGTCCCTCCCTCTCCCGCGAGGAGAGGCATTGTATTTTAACATACTGAATTAATTGCATATTTTCTACTGTAAATAACCTGTGTATGTACTGTGTAACTATTTTTGGAGAAAACCATCGGTTTCCACTCGATTAAATCGCGGTTCAGCGGGTTCGACGCAACATTCTAGCCATCCGGATCAATTCGTCACAAGACCATATGCCGCACGAAATTGAGTTGTTTGTTCGACGTGGTCGCCCAAAAATCCTCCCGGCTAAATTAGAAATCCTTCCAGGCGCGAGTCCGGCTCGCCGAATTACCGCCACCGCCGCCGCCATTGCCGACGCCGGGTCCCCTTCGCAGATTGACGCTTCGCCGCCTGCGTCTTCTCCGCATCGCCCTTACAGGTCATGCACACCCGGCCGTAACCGCCTTCACCGTCTTTGAGACTTTGGTCGAAAAATGCCTCGTGCGGCTTTATTTGGCCGCAGCGGGAGCACGGTTTGAGTTCTTTTGTCGCCAAGCCGACAGCGACCTCCTGCATGCGCTCGACCGAAGCGACGCCGTTGTCTTCCGCAAGACGATCCACCAAACGCGCCAGCCGGTCGGAAAGCGTCTGCACAGGGTCCTTGCCTAAGTTGAATTCTGTTTACCCGAAGGAACCGATAGCCATAGCTTTCGAGCGTCAATTGGCGCTCGATGTCCGCCTCTAACATGTAGCGCTCGTGATTGCCGACGTTGACCTGCTTTCCCTTCTGGAAGTGATGGTCAAACCCGTCGTACTCGACGACGATTCGGGCAATCCCTTTGCTCGTGACATACGTCACCAGGAAATCGACCCGCCAGGCCGGGTGCTGATAGGTCGGATCGAGTTGACGCAAATAGTCGCCGATTGGGAACTGAGGCAGTATCTCAATATTGTCGCGGTTCACCTGATAGAAGGGGGTCTTCTGAAGCCAATCAAGGACGCGTGATTCCATCGGGCTACTCGGGTCTGTCCGATCAGCCTTGATCTCCCCCTTCTCCAACAAGTTGGCATAGTGGTGAAGCACGCGGCCGATTGAACCCTTGAATTCGGAAATCGGCTTGGAAATCACGAACCAAATCATTTCCTCGGCGCGACTGAAGCCGACGTTGAGGCGCTGAACTTTTAGCTTTTCCTCGACTGTCTCTTGCGCGTCTTTCAGGTCAACCGGAAAAATATAATTGAGAACATCGTTTTTGGTCGTCGCGACCATCGAGTAGAAGATGATCTGACGCTCTTCGCCCTGACAGCTGTCGAACGTCATGACTTTGAGCCGCAACTTGTCCTGGAACCCGGTGCCCTTGGCATGACCAAACAGCTTTTTGCTCAAGAGCGTCTGCTGCTCGCGGAACGGCGTTATCACTCCCACCGTTGGCGGCGCTTCTTCCTCAAGAAGCTCTATCAATCGCTCAGCGATAAAATCAACTTCGGATTCGTTTGTTCCCCGTGTTGCCTTGGCGGGGTCAACCTCGACCTGGTCAAACCGGATAACCTCGTCGAGCGGCACGCCACGAATCTTTATCGCCTGTAGCTGGTCGTTGTAGAACGTCCGGGACGAATAGCTGATCAGCTCCTGATATGAGCGGAAGTGCTTTCTAAGCATGGTCGAATAGTTTGCACACAGTTGGCAAAATTCGAGCACGGAGCATTTGACATCGAACCGCGCCAGCCGGTGAAGCATGGACGCTTCTTGTGAGACACGCTGTCGGAAAAATGCCTCCAGGTCGGAGCGGTATTTTTCATTCAAGGCGATGCTGGCGTTTGACGACTTTGTGTTGCTGAACTGTTTGCTATCGCCAAGGACCACAATTTTGCGGGCGCGCAACAGCGCGGGAAACGCCTGCGCCACGGAAACCTGTGACGCCTCGTCGATTACAACCACATCAAAAAGGTCCGGCACTAGCGGCATGTATTCGCCGAATTGACGGATGCTGGCGATGATGATCGGAAAGGACTCTTTGACGTTGGCGAATTTATCTTCCGGAAACTTTTGGCGTTGGGAAATCACCGAGGCCAGTGTCTTTGCATCAGCCTTAAAGTTGTTCATGAACGACACAAGACGGTTGTCTACCTCGGCGTTCATGACCGTTACGTTGAGTCTCTCAATCTGGGATTTTGTGCCGACGTAATCGAATTCAGGCGCGCGGGCGAAAGCGTCGCTCGTGGTAATCCAGCTTCGGAGATACTCCACCGCTGCCAACCACGTTTTCGCCAGATGATCCGGCAACTCGCCGTTTATAAGGCTGTGGGGCAAGCCACCGGGGATTCCTTTTTTTAACGCCTCAACGAGCGTGCGGGCGATTGCGGCACCGGCCAGTGGCAGACGACCGCACGCTATCGGCTCAAAAATCTCTGCGAGGTCTTCCTCCACCAAGCCGTGATTGGCAAGGCCAAGGCGAAGTTTGTTCGCGTCATCAATTATCTTTCGCAATTTGGCCGCGTCCCGTTTCAGAAGGACGGGCCGGTTCGGGGAAAGCGCGGCGTTGAGAGAGAGCTGAATGGCGCGAATTGCCCCTCCTCGGAACAGGTAGCGGACGACCGGCATGCGAAGCTGCTCGAATTCGAGCAACCAGGAACCAAGTTGTCGAATTTGCTCCGCGTTCAATTTGTCAAATAAAGACAGCGTATTTGCGTCCACCGTCGGCGCGAGCGCCAGCGCTGCCGCGTCCAGGCACACACGCCGCAACAATGATCTGCCCGCGCCGGCCGCTAACATTGAAAAGGCTGCGCGCAAATAAGGCTCAAGCTCGGCGTCAGAACTGGCGGCTCTGTCCAGGAGCGGAAGCAATGCCGCATCTTTGACCGATTGCAGTTCGGGGATGAGATGGACGGCCAACGCCGCAAGTCTCGTTTCTCCCGCGTATACGCGCGCGACCTCTGCAAGTGACAGTTGCCCGAGCGTCTCGACGGTCTCGTTAATTTGGCCCTTCAGCTTTTCGCGCGTGTCGGTCAATTCGCCTTGAAGTTTGGGCTGATTGGCCTTGTTGGCTTTCACATACGCTGAAACTTGGGTCAGCGTTGAACTGGATGTGAGCCGTTTGAAGTTGGCCTGATCCTGACCGAGCCGCAGGATGGGATTTGGAAAGTCTTTGTCATGCCTCACTTGGCTCATGGCGTCGGACAGTTTGTTCTGCACGACGTTCAGTGCTTCCGTTTTGTCGGACAGGATCAGGCACGAACGGCCACGGAGCGCACAGTCCGCAGCGATCGCCGTAATGGTATGGGATTTGCCCGTACCCGGCGGCCCCTCAACAACAATAATCTTCCCCTGAGGATTCCGGATCGCGGAAAGGATTTTAATTTGCTCTTCGTTGAGCGGCACAGGCGAGTCGATGACAACGCGTTCGACGAGAGGCAAAGCGTCCCATTCTGCTTCGACCATTTCGTGAATGCTTTTTGGGTTGTCGAGGAGAACCCCTTGCACGATTCCCTCGAACAGCCCCACCACGCCGGGCTCGTTCTTGCGCGCCTGGGCAATCATTTCCTCATAGTCGTTCAGCAACGCTTCGTCGGACCGATCAAACACGGCCAGGTGCAAGACGGTCGAAAGCAACACGTTGGTATTCGAGGCTTCGAGCACCTTTCCCGGCTCCAGTTCGATCTGGCCGCCAAGGTCCAAGGCGATTGCAATCTGGCGGAACAGCGGGCGCGCAACGTCCGCGAGGCTCTGTTCCGGCGACAGATAAGTGATGCGCTCTTTGATAGGACTGAGCCATTCGCGCTTTTGGCGCTGCCCGAGCTCCTGAAGCACGAAGTTGATCGCGCGCGTGTTGGCGTAGAGGTGATTGACGAGACTGAAGACGAACCCGCCGCCGTCAGGCACGCGTCGTACGTCGATGGGCACATAGAAGAGCGGATAGCTCAGGTTTCCGTATTTGAGCGCGCCGATATACAAATAAAGTTGGAGGTTCTCGCCGGTCACGGCGTAGGTCTCCAGATCACGAAATTCCAGAAACGCGTCTGCCGCAATGAAGTTTTCGAAATAAGCCGTCAGGGCTACGCGGGTGTCCTCGACCGTCAGCATGCTTGCGGCTGCCGTGACGAATTCGGCTGTATCGCCGGTCGCTAGGTAGCGGCTTAGAACGTCCGGTATCACGCGGTCGAGCTTGGCAACCACCAGTTCGATCAACTCGGTTTCAGCAGAGAATATGGAGTCATGAACCGAGTACGCTTGTTGCGACAGCGGCCCGTCGAGCATTGCGAGAAGCGGACGGACAATTTGTGTGCCCGCCTCACCGGCCAGGACGGCACGGACGCTATCAACCCATTCTTCCGGGTTCTCCACAGCCTTGCCGCGCGTGGCCTGAGCCTGGGCAAGGACTTCGGCGCGAACAACGCCAATGGATTCTTCAGCGATGACCTGAACCTGCTCGCGAATGATCCCCCGCAGCGTTGGGCTAATCGGCCGCGTATATATTCGCGGCTGGAATTTCAGCGCAAGTTCGCCGTCGCTCCTCTTCTCAAGTATCTGCCAGATGTTGTGCTGGAGACCGGGATAGGCGGCGACTTTCATTCCCGAGCGAAAGCCGGTCTCGGTCTGCAATATGATGCGGCGGCGCGGGGCCTGCTGACGCTTGAAATCTGACTCAAGGAAGTCGAGAAAGTATTGCGATACTTTTATCGCTAACTCTCGTAGCGTATTGCCGTCAATCCCCATGAGCCACCCCGGACGATCCGCGACAACGAATCGCGCATAATAAATGTAGAGCACGGGCGGATAGCTGCCGCAATGAAGGAATAGATTTCCATATTACAATACCAAAGCAGACTTCCGGCAAAATCGCGTTAGAATAGCAAGAGTTGGCGACGCTCCTGTTTTTCGCGCCGCCAATCGGGAGCCTGGCTTTCGGTTTCGAGCCATGCTTCGACGAAGGCGACGGGGCCGCCGTAGGCGGCCACGATATCCGGCGACGTGAAATGCGAACAGTAGCCGGTGTCGGTGATCGGCAAAGGTACCCTTTCCGAAGCGATGCACTCAAGGCTAGGCGCGCTGACGCGGCATAGACAAAAAAATTGGGGGGACCGCATTTGCGGGGAAACCAATTCTTTTTGTTAACGCAAGAAGCATCCGTGTCTGGCACGATCGCTGGACCCTCCCATTCGGGGCATCGCAAACACGAAAGGGACTGAGCCGCCTAAGCTGCGGCAGGCTCGCGCCGCTCCGGCGTCCATCCGGGATCGGCACGGAGAAACGCGCTGCCAGCGGTCATTACGAGAGAGAGGCCAAACCCGCTGGCACGGCCGCATCAGCCGCTAAAAGACACACTCGCCCGAAGGATCGTAACCGGCTGGCCGAGACGCCCCAGCGGCTCGGGGCGGAGCCTAGAGCCTGGTCCAGCTATAGGCGGGACGGGCCAGAATACCGCTTAAATGTATTGACAAATGGGTGTACTAATTGTACAATTAAAAGATGGGATTAGAAGTTGCCGGATTTGAGTGGGACAAAGGCAATCGGGAGAAATGCCAGAAGCACGGCGTCCCACTTGCCGCCATCGAAAGCCTGTTTAATGGGCCGTTGATGGTGTTCCCCAATTCTGCGCATTCGGGAGTCGAGGAACGGTTTAAGGCGATTGGGCGGACGGAGGACGGGCGAGCGGTGCTGATCGTGTTCACCCCGCGCAAGAAGGGTAAGGACACGTTTGTCCGCCCCTTGAGCGCCCGCTACATGCACCGGAAGGAGATTGAGCACTATGAGAAAGAAATTGAAAAAGCTGCCAACGCTGAAAAGCGATAAGGAAGCAGAGGAGTTCGTGGAGAATTCCGACCTGACGGAATACGATCTGTCGGGAGGGCAGATTATGCGCTTCGAGCTCCAGCCGAAGAGCGAACGGGTGAATATGCGCTTGCCGCGCCCGCTGCTGGACGCCGTGAAGGTCATGGCAGCCAAGGCCGGGGTTCCGTATCAGCGCTTCATCCGTCAGGCGCTCGAAACTGCCGTGCACCCGCGCAAGGGGCCGTGACAGCTGCAAAGTTTGATCGTCACCACAGCGGGAAGTCCTTGGGGTGACTAAAGCCACATTTCGTCATGCTGGCGGCGGCCAGCACAGGATAATTGACCAGGAACTGGAAGCTCCCATGCGCAAGACGCTCGTCGTTCACAGCCGTTATGCCTGGCGCTGCTACCGCACGCGAGCCGCGCTTGCGGGTGAACAAGGGCTTCAGCTCTTGACGATTGAGCAAGTGGCCGCGCGTCTAGCCGGGGGGTTCCTGCAACCGATTGATCACGACGAATGTAACGCTGCGGTGGCGGCGGCGCTCGGGGCGTTGCCGATGGGTGAGCTTGACTCCATCAAGGAATTGCCCGGATTTCAACGGGCGGCGTCCGGAGCTCTGGCAAAGGCCTGGGCCGCAGGCATCAATCTTGGAGAGGAATCAGGAGCAGCAACCGACCCAACAGCAAGGGCGCGGCTAGAGTCGCTCGCCGGCCTTGAGAAAGAGGTGCTTACCCGTCTTCCAAAAAATCAGCTCCGCCCGCACGATCTCGTGACTGCCGCATTGGAACACGCAGAACATATCCAGGCAGTCTTTGGCCGGATCGAAATTCGGGGCCGCACGGAAATGTCGCCAGTCTGGCGGCCATTGCTGTCCGCCATCGCGGAGAGAACGGAGATATTCTGGATCGCGGAGGCAAGATACATCCCCGACTGGCTTGCTCCGGCTGGCGTCAAGTTGGAATCGCGAGACGCGGAAAAGCCGTCGCTGAGAGCAATTTCTTGCGCAAGCCCGCGACATGAGATTTTGGAGGCTTTGCGCTGGGCGCGTCAGCATCTTGCGCGCGGCACATCGCCTCAAGAAATTGCAATTGCCGCCGCTGCGCCGGACATGTGGGACGACCACATGCTGGCTTTGAGCGAAGCGGCAAATCTTCCAATTCACTTCGTACATGGGCGTGCGGCGCTTACGACCTCTGAAGGCCAGCTCACGGCCGCGCTTGCCGAAATATTGCTGCGCGGTCTCTCGCGAGCGCGTATCACGCGTCTCGTCGCGCTTCTCCGGTCGCAAATTTCCCGCTTCGCGCCTTTGCCCGGCGACTGGTGGCGAGCATTGCCGGAAGACGCTCCGTTACTTGATACGGCGCGGTGGCACCGCGCCATCGCGGCGCTTACGCCCGAATGCTTTTCCGATGGAGCGGATCATCGGCCTTTACTTCTCGAAATAGTCGAGACAGTCAGCAAGGGACTGAATTCAGCGGCCGCAATCGGCGAACTCCTTTTTGAGTCGCGCGCTCTCTCGATTTGGCGCAAGGCGCTCACCGAAGGACCGCCGGCCGCACTCGACGTGACGCTCGCGGGTCTGCGGGTTGACGACGGGATGGAACCGGAAGCGGCGATCCTCTGGGCGCCCGCGTCGGAAATATCCGCCGTCCCGCGGCCACTCACCTGGCTGGTGGGGCTCACCTCGCGGTCATGGCCGCGGCGGGCCGGTGAAAACCCGTTGCTGCCAAACCACGTGATACCGGCCACACGCCTTGATCCGCTGCCGGTCCACCAGGCTGACCGGCGTGACTTCCGCACTATTCAGGACATGACACGTACGGAACTCGTGTGTTCACGGGCGCGGCGGGACAGCGGCGGGCGTCTCAACGGGATCTCGCCACTATATCCGCGGTACGCGGGAGAGGTTTATCTGGCTCAAAGCCGCGAACCCGAACATGCCGCGAGCGCGAGCGACCGGTTGCTCGCGCGCCCGGAAGAATTCGGATCAATACCGGTCGCCAGGGCTGCGCTCGGGACATGGATCGACTGGCACCGCGACAAGATCACGCCCCACGACGGCCTGATGCGCGCAAACCACCCGCTGCTCGTGCGGGCGTTGGAGAGACGCCAATCGGCTTCGTCATTGGTCAAGCTCCTGCGCGATCCCCTTGGCTACCTCTGGACTTACGGTTTCGGCTGGTCGGAGCCGGAAGAAACCGACGAGCCGCTTACCCTCCTTCCGCTCGCCTTCGGGAACTTGCTGCATGAGGTTCTTCAGGAGGCGGTGACGCGATTGGAGAGCCGCGGATCGGGCGGGTTTGCGAACGCCTCGATCGACGAACTGACGCGGGAGATAGAGAGCGCCAGCAATAACGTGGCCGCTCGCTGGCAGGAAACGCGGCCGGTGCCGCCACCCGTCATTTGGGAACGCAAGCGCGCCGAGGCCGCTGAGCTGGCCGTTATCGCTCTTTCACACCGGGACAATCTGCTTCCCGGCCAGCGCAGTTGGGCAGAGATTCCGTTCGGCGGCGACCGGCGGGCAGAGGAGCTCGACGCCGAAGCGAGAGCTTTGCTGCCCTGGGATCCAATGGCGCCGGTCAGCATTCCCGAAACCGCCATTCAGATTGGCGGCTCGATCGATCGCCTTGATCTCGCCGGCGACGGAAGCCGCGCGCGAGTCACGGATTACAAATCGGGGCGTCTTCGCGGCAGACCGCCGCAGCTCAGAGGGGGCGCTGAACTGCAACGCTGTCTTTACGCCTACGCGGTCAAAGCTCTTGTCGCCGAGCGACCGCAGGTCGAGGCAGAACTTCTTTATCCCCGCAGAGACGGTCAGGGTCTGCCGCTGGAAAATCCGGAAGCGACCCTTGCGAAATTGACCGGCTATCTAACGGCCGCCAGCACCTTGTTCGCTGCCGGCAAGACCATTCCGGGCCCTGCCGCCGATGAGGATTGGTATGACCTGGCTTTCGCGCTGCCGGGAGGCGCGCAGGAGACTTACCTCGCGACCATGAGGCCGCTTGCGGCGCAAGAGCTGGGCGCGATCGCACCGCTTTGGGATGAGCCCTGAAATGGTTGATGCGCCCGCGCCACTGCGACTTCCCGACGCACCGGCCCGCCTCGCCGCACTCAAGGATCACGAGCGGACTCTCCTTGTTGAGGCCGGCGCCGGTAGCGGCAAGACCGCCCTCATGGCGGGGCGGGTGGCGCTCCTTATGGCCGCAGGAGTCCATCCTAAAGAAATCGTCGCCATAACTTTTACGGAAGCGGCGGCCTCGGAACTTCTTGAACGGATCGAGCGCTTCGTCCAGGGGCTGCTCGATGGCAGGATACCGGCGGAGCTGAAGGAAGCATTGCCTTGCGGGCTTGGAGAAGAGCCGCGCGAAAGGCTCGAAACCGGCGCGCGGGCTCTTGATGAGATCACCTGCACGACCATTCACGGGTTTTGCCAGCAGCTGGTGAAACCCTACCCGGTCGAAGCCCGCATTGACCCTGGCGCGGAGATCATCGATCCGGCTGCCGCAGAGATCGCCTATCAAGACCTGATGGACGCGTGGCTTTCGGCCCGGTTCGGTCGCGACCGGGGGGCGGAAGGCCTGGGACGAATTCCGCCGATCACCGGCGCCGGGAGCGAGGACGACTTCTTCACGGAATTGCTTGTGAAGGCACCAGATAAGACGCTTGAGCTGATCAAAAAAACTGCGGGGTTCCTCAAGCTCCATCGTACCGCTGGCACGACTGAGGCGCTGGTTGACGCGGCTACGTTCATAGGACTGGCAAACGCCGTCGAGGCTTTCACGTCCTGGTATGGTGGCTGCGGCATTGCCGAAGCCACCACTGCGGAACTTATCGAAGACCTGACGCGCGTCGCGAACATTGCGCGTGAAGCCGCGGCGGTGCCGATGACCGGTCGGCGCGTGGCCGATCTCCTCTTCCACGCGGCTCCTCAGGCGTGCAAAAAGGACGACTTGGCATTTAAGCAGTGGGGCCGAAAAGGCAGATGGAGGGATGCGGGAAAGGCTGTTGGCCGCAGCGCGGCTCACGGCGAGCAGCTCAGCGCCGCCGGCGAAGCGCTCTACCAAGCGTGCGGCGCGAGCTACCAGGATTTTTGTGAAGGCATCGCGGCTCTCGCATTCCAGCGCTTCGTTTCCGAGTTTGATGCGCTGAGAAAGCTTTATGCCGATTACAAGCGAAACGCGGCGCTGCTCGACTTCGACGACCTTCTCCATCACGCGCGCGATCTCCTGAAGGGGAATGAAGCGGTGCGCGGTGCGCTCGCCCGGCGCTATCCGCGGGTCTTGGTCGACGAATTCCAGGACACCGACCCTTTACAGGCCGAAATCCTGTGGCGGCTTGCGGGCGAAGGTGACGCAGCATCGGCCTGGCATGAGCGGTCAATCCGGCCGGGCGCCTTGTTCCTCGTTGGCGATCCGAAGCAGGCGATCTACCGGTTTCGCGGGGCCGATGTGGAGACCTACCTCACCGCAAAGCGCGCTCTCGAAAGACAAGACCCGGACGCGATACTGGAAATCTCGGCGAACTTTCGCTCGCAGGGCGGCATCCTAGAATTCGTCAACGCGCATTTTGCCGGGATGTTGGACGTATCGCAGGGACAACCGGGTTTTACCGCGCTGACGCCCGTACGGGATCAGGGGGAGAAGGCGAGCGTCGCCGCTTTTGAGATCGTGCTCGGCGATGAGCACCGGAATGCCAAAGGCAACCTGATAGTCGAGTTGGTGCGGCGGCAGGAAGCGACGGCGGTAGCGGACGTTGTGAAGCGGCTCATAGGTGCCTATACGGTATGGGACAGGGGATTGGAAGCCTTCCGTCCGGCCCGCGCCGGCGACATTGCGCTTCTTGCCCCCACCGGCACCAGCCTGTGGATTTACGAGCGGGCGCTTGAGACGCGCGAGATTCCGATCGCCACACAAGCAGGCAAGGGCTTCTTCCGGCGGCAGGAAGTCCAGGACCTCATCGCGGTCGCCCGCGCCATCGCTGACCGGCGCGACACACTCGCCTTGGGCGCGCTGTTGCGCGGACCGCTCGTGGGCCTCACCGAGGAGGAGATTGCCGATGAAATCGAGAGCCTCCGGGGAGACGGCAGCGCAGGATCACGGCTCCATCTCTGGACGGACCCCGCACGGATCAATCATCCGGTACTCAAGCAGACGCTCGCTATCCTGCAAAATCTAGCGCGCAAAGTCCGGCACACGACGCCCTACCATCTCCTCGCCGAGGCGGTCGAGGAGCTTCAGGTTCGGCCCATTCTCAAGGCGCGCCACCCGCGCGGCGCCGAGCGGGCTCTCGCCAACGTCGAGCTGGTCTTGGAAATGGCCCGCGCCTACGCCGCACGCGGCATCAGTGATTTTTCGCGCGCCCTTTGGGAGCGCTGGGAGGATGGAGACACGCAGGCCGAGGGCCGTCCCGATGCCGAGGCGGACGCGGTGTCGATTATCACCATGCATTCCGCCAAGGGCCTCGAATGGCCGATCGTGATCCCGATCAATTCGACGACGAGCCTATGGTCGGACGCGAGCTTTCTATACCGCCGTCGCGACGACAGCGTGCATTTCCGGATCTTCGACTTTCCCAGCCCCGATTATGACAGTGTGGTTCAGGATGAGCAGGGTGAGCTCGCGCGCGAACGCGTGCGTCTTTGGTACGTGGCGCTCACCCGCGCACGCGATCTGCTCCTGCTGCCGCGCCAGACGGAGCGTATGAGTGGCGACTGGCTCAGTCTGGTCAGCCTCGACATCGCTGAGCTCCCGGCACTTGATCTGACGGGTATCGAGCCGTCGGTCATTCGGGCTTCCGCTAGCGCAGCCAACGCGCAAGACCTTGCGACCTGGGAGCGCGAGGCGGCCGTCATCGCGGCATCCGAACGCAAGATTGTGTGGCATCAGCCAAGCCGTCATGAAGGTCCCGCAGCCGCGATCGCGAACCCGGAGGAGGTCTTTGCCGGGACAGAGGCACTTGCCGGGCAAATCCCGGCAACTGAGAACGGCATGGCCATTCAGGGCGGTCGAGAGCGCGGGGTCGTGCTGCACAAACTGATGGAAGAAGTCCTTACCGGCGAAACCGAGGACGGACTCCCCTCTCTCAAGGCGCGAGCGACGACGCTCCTCGCGCAGTTAGGGCTGAAAAACCAGGTAGACGCCTCCATCGGCCCGTCCAGCGGTGAGATGGCCTCCACGGCGCTACGCACGCTCCAGCTCCCTGAAATCGTCGCGCTGCGGCCACGGCTCCAACCGGAATTCTGTGTCTATCAGGGAACGGAGGCCGATCAGGCGATGTCGCTTACGGCGGGAATCACCGACGCCATCGCCACCGATGACGGCGGGCGGATCGATGTCGTGGTGGATTGGAAGAGCGATGTCGATCCGGCGCCAGCCCAAATCGACCTTTACCGTGAGCAGGTGCGCGACTACCTCGCGGCGACCGGCGCTCCTCTTGGCCTCATCGTGTTCATGACGTCTGGTCGCGTCGAACGGGTGCGGCCAGCGGGACAAGCGCACGGGCATGCGGTCGAAACTAGGCGCATGGGAGGAAAATATTGATCGAGGTACATCGTAATCTGTTTGTCGGCTCGGAAGCTGATGAAGCCGTTGTCCGAGGCCAAAGCGGCTGGTTTGTCGTTCACGCCTGCAAAGAACCCTATCACCGGCAGGCGTTGGGCTATCAAGGGCGGGCGGCCGCTAAAGACCACCCCGAATATCTTATCGCCCGTCGTCCCGGCCGTTTGATTCTTAATCTGATAGACGCCAATGACGTAAATTTCATCCCGCCAGAGATTATTGACACCGCGTTGAGTGAGATTCACGAAAATATCACATCAACAAAAATCTTAGTTCATTGTAATCAAGGATTATCCCGTTCTCCTACCATCGGATTTCTATATATGTTGAAATTTTCGGATGTATTTCGGCGGGAGAGCCTCTCTCAAGATTTGCAGGATTTCCAAGAAATTTATCCAGCATACGCGCCCGCGCAGGGAATGGCTGATTACGTGAGGCTAAACTGGCCGAAATATTCGTCCAGAATATGAAGCGAAGGTCCACGTATCATCGGTCATTCTGCGGATATCGGGCGTCCGCGGCCGGACAGACGGAGGATGTCCGCCGCCGAAGCACGGCGGGCTTCTCTTATAAGCTCACCCGAGGGCAATCGGCTCGATCAGCGATGGGTCGTTGTTCCTGCCGTTGCCGCCGCGCTTGTCTACCGGCCACATCGTCATGCCATCCGCCGGGTAGCCGATTGCGAGCAGCCCTTGAGAAAGGAAGCGATCGTATTTCTCGCGCTGAAGATTGGCGACTTTTGACACTAAATGCTCGCCATCAGGCACGGGGGATGCCGCAAGCTGCTTGGGCGCGATCGATACGCTCATACCAAAGCCGAGGTATCACTGGCGGTCGGCGAAGACCTTGTCGCGTTTATGTCCAACAAGCGGTGCAAAGCTTCTTCGTCCGAAATGTCCACCGGCCAGCCATAGGCAGCGGCAACCGCGTGATCGAGCGCAAGGTGCGCCTCAATCAACCACTCGGGTCGCTCGTTATAGAGCGCCGTCAAAGTCCGGCGGGCGAGCACGCGAGCCGCATCCTCGTCTTTCGGTAAGAGCCGATCCGGGAAACCGGGTGCGACCTCGGGTGACGAAACGACCATGTTGTCGGGGTATAACCAGCCCAAGCGAAGTGCATTGAGCCGCGCGGCGGCAGCCTCAATTGCGGGTGCGGCCGCCAGCGTGCGGGCAATGTCTGGCGCTACGTCTGGCGACATGCCCTCCGGAAACGGAAATGTCGCGAAAGTCGTCGTGTGAGTGTAGCGGGGACGGTCTTCGAGGTCCGACCCTTTCCGAAGCGCCCACGCGGCATGAAAGCGGCTGTGCAGCAATCCAAACATCAAGTCATCATCACGGGGGATGACAATCAAATTTTTGTCGGGCAGCACGGGATAGGAAAGCCAAACGAATAGCCGATGCTGGGCCGTCTCGGGGGTTACCATGTATCGCCGGAGCCGTTGTATCCGTGAGCGCATGTCCGGACGCGGCCAGTGCGGCTCCCACCAACGCGGCCCCGCGCGCTCACCCAGCGCATCTCGCAGTTGCTGGATGGTTTTGCCGTCTTCGTCTGGAGTCGTCGCGATGTGCTGAAAGGGACTGACAAAGAGAGATGCCTCAGCCTTGCTGAGCCCAAGCGGCAGATCGATAAACCACATATCGCGGGGGCGCGCGGTCAGATCATCGCCATTCCAATAGGGCTTGAGCACTTCCGCATTGCTCCGTCCGTTCGGATTGACCGGCTCTCGCATCCATGCACGCGCCACTTCACCCGGAACATCAAAGGGCCCGCTCTTTTGGATTCCAAGAAAGGCACCGTTGCGGTTCTCACGTAGCGGCCTAGCCGTCGTCAAGTTGAGACCCGACGTGATATCCGGATTGATGAAGGACACGACCTCTCCATCGAGCCTTGCCGGTTCGTCTCCCGCGTCGCCAAAGCAGATGAGCGAGACATCAACCGCCGCGCCGTCAACTGTCCACTGTTCTTCGCTCCACGCCTCAAAAATCCGCGTGGTCGCCGCGACCCGATGCAGGACGGGCAGATTTGTGTTTTTCCGGATCGAATTGGTGGCGACCAATCCAGCGCGAGCGACCGTACCTGCCTCGATCATCGTCCGCGCGTTCTCGAACCAGTAGCAGACGAGATCGGTAAAGCCAGGCAGACGGCCGGCATACAGTGCGCGGATCGCGGCGGTCATTTCCACACCGAGGCGTCGTTTCATCAGCTTCGCGCCGAGATATGGCGGGTTGCCCACGATCACGTCGGCGTCCGGCCAGATTGCCGCCGTTCCATCGTCGTTGATGATTGCGTTACGGCAATCGATCGTCGTCAGCGGTTTGAGAATCGGGTCGCGCCCGATGTCGAAACCCGATCGGCGCATCCACTGGATTTCGCCGATCCAGACGGAAACGCGGGCGAGCTCAGCCGCATAGGGATTGATCTCGATCCCTAGCAGTGCTTCCGGACCAATCTCTGGAAATCGCGGAGGGAAGCCCAGCAATTCGCCTTCGATCGCAACGCGGCGCTCGATGTTCTTTAGTTCAACGAGTGCCAGATAAAGAAAGTTGCCGGAGCCGCACGCAGCATCGAGAACGCGAAACGCCCGCAGCCGCGCCAAAAAGGCATTGAAAGCTGCCCGGCCTTGCTCTTGCGCGTCAGCTAGCGCCCGGTCGGCGGCGCGAAGCGCGCCGCGCACGCTATCCACTGCGCGCACCCGACGTTGTCGCCTCAGCTCATCGAACAATTCCAGCTGCGGTCGTTCCGCAAGGTGGCTCTCGACCGCGCGCACCTCGTCAGCAAGTTCGGGATAGCCGGACGCGCTGGCAATTGCTTCTTCAATTGCCCTTTGGGCCGGCTCGATAATCGCAGTGATGCCGCTTTTCACAACTTCCCATTCGCGCAGCAGCGGTCGGGTGATCACCGGCTCAATGATCATCATAATCTTGTCGCGGTCAGTGTACTCGGAGCCGGTTTCGGAGCGCTTATCGGGATCGAGGCCGCGAACGAACAACGTACCGAAGATCGACGGATCGATCTCGCTCCAGTCGAGAGCCGCCGCCCGCAAGCACAGCGCAATGTCGTCAGGGTTGAGCGGCAACGCCTTGTCGTCGTCAAACAGGCCGCCGTTAAACCATTCGATGCGCTCGAAGCCGACAAGGCCGCCGGCCTTCATCGCGGCGAACAGGGTCGAAGCGAGTCGTTCGAACTCGCTTGGTGTGGCCTTGGCTGCTTCCAGCATTCGCGCGAACATCTTGTTCGGCAGCAAGTTGGCATCCTCGGCAAACATGCAGAAGACGAGCCGGTTCACGAAGTGGGCGACCTTGTCGGGGTCATGGCCTCGCGACCGCAAGTTTTGGGCAAGGGCGGCGAACTCGGCCGCCGCGTCCTCGGTCAGGTCCCGACGGGTTTTGCCCGGCCGCATCTGCTCCGGGTCCGACATCACCCACTTGAGCTTTTCGAGTGTGTGAGGGTCGCGCAGCTCGTCGAGTGTGAACTCGTGTTTCTCGCTTACCGTATTCGTCCAATTTGTCCGTATGACAAAGCGATCTAAATCGCAGACGACCAAAAGCGGCGGGTTTTCCAGCGCCAAAGCGTATTGCTGAAGTTGCCCGAAGGCGGCTTCCAGGTTCTTACGCTTGCCCTTGTACTCCCATCCAAAGCACCCCCGCTTCCACACATCGGCCCAACCGTCGCCGCCACTCGTCTTCGTGGCCCCACGCTCGAAGCAGTAGAAGTCGCCGTTCGGGTCAGCTTGGGCGGGAGTCGGCTCGTCGAGTACCCGACACAAATCGATAAAATGCTCTTGTGCAGCCGAGCGCTCCTTCAGTTCCACCGCGCTCCATTTGCGAATGAACGCGTCGACGGTCAAGGTACTCGACACTTCGCCAACTCCCTAAAGCCCCGGTCGTTCCACGCCTGCCTCCGTCGCTATTTCCCACCCTTCGAAGCGTTGTGCGCCTTGCAGAGGACTTGCGCATTCCACTCTCGGGTCTCGCCGCCCTTGATCCACGGGAAAATATGGTCGGCCTGGAATTGGCTCCAGGACACTTTCGCTTCTTCTGGCGACAATTTCTGGGCAATGCATGCCTGACAGAGGCCGTCTTGCTTTCGGTAAATGCGAATCCGCTCCGCCTCACTGAATGCCCGCTTGGTATCCAGCACCTTGAGCGTAACGTTCTCGGTCTCCAGGAATTCGAACAGCGCGAGCCGCGATATCCGGTCCCGCGCTTCCAGGTCTACCTCGCTTTGCTGCCGATTGTCGGCAAAGACCAGAATGTCGTGATCCGCTTCGCCGTGTTCTTTCCATCGGCTGTGAAAAGCGTAAATAAATTTTCTGAGCACCGGGTAATGGTCGCGCGATAATGCGTAATACTTCTGAAGGTGGCGAATAAGCATGACCATCGAGATGATAAAATACTCAACTGAAAATTCTTTCATCCCGTTCTTTTCGTCGAGGGCGGGATCGTCTTTGAAGATTTCGTAGCAGCGGTTGAGCGTCTTTATGAGGGCGGCGGCGGCGGCGTCCTTCTCGAACGACAGATTGCCGATGCCATCATCCCGCTGGGTCTCGTCAATC
>CAWKOL010000004.1:0-5366 GCA_963851285.1 uncultured Alphaproteobacteria bacterium | reverse complement strand
GAATGGCTCCGTCGGCCCCCGTTGTATTGTCGCTCGCACTTCGCCGATTATTTGTGCCCAATCAAATCTAGGGCACGAAGCGGCGAATCCCATCCTTGATCAGCGGGACATTGAAATTGATCAGGAATCCGAGATGCTTCCCTGAAAGCTTCAGGTAGGTCAAAATCTGCGCTTCGAAGACCGGAACGAAGCGTTCGACCGATTTGATCTCAACAATAACCAAGTCGTTGACGACAGCATCGAGACGAAAACCACCTTCAATAAGCGATGCCGCGATATTAGAATCGGCAAGGAAACTTGCCGCTCGACACGCAGATCGCGACCACGAAGCTCATGGACCAAACATTGCTCATAAACAGTTTCAAGCAATCCCGGGCCGAACGTCGAATGCACGGTATAAGCCGCATCGACGATGTGTCGCGCGACAAATTCGTGCTCCGCGGAAAGTTCGATCATCTTTGCGCCTTCGCGTCTTTGCGTTTCAAACTGCCGTTACGTTTGCGCCATTATGTTCCGTAAAATCCTGATCGCCAATCGCGGCGAGATCGCGTGTCGTGTCATGCGCACTGCCAAACGCATGGGCATAGCGACCATCGCGGTCTATTCCGAGGCGGACGAGAACGCGCTCCACGTGCGGACGGCCGACGAGGCAGTGCCGATCGGCCCGGCCCCGTCGCGCAATTCTTATCTCCGCATCGACCGCATCGTCGAGGCGTGCCGGAAAACCGGTGCTGAAGCGGTGCATCCCGGTTACGGATTTCTGTCGGAGAACGCGGCGTTCGCCACGACGCTGGAAAAGGCCGGGATCGTGTTCATCGGCCCCACGCCGAGCGCCATCGCCGCGATGGGCGACAAGATCGAATCCAAGAAGCTGGCCCAGAAGGCGGGCGTTTCGAGCGTGCCGGGCTATCTCGACGTGATCCCCGACGCCGAGGCCGCCGTAAAGATTGCCCGGAAAGTCGGCTATCCGGTGATGCTGAAGGCTTCGGCCGGCGGCGGCGGCAAGGGCATGCGCGTCGCCCGCAGCGACGACGAGACCCGCGAGGGATTCCGCTCGGCGACGGCCGAATCGAAATCGAGCTTCGGCGACGACCGCGTGTTCCTCGAAAAATACATCGAGGAGCCGCGCCATATCGAAATCCAGGTACTCGGCGACGCCCATGGCAACGTCATCTATCTCGGCGAGCGCGAGTGCTCGATTCAGCGTCGTCATCAAAAGGTGATCGAGGAAGCGCCGAGCCCGTTTCTCGACGCCAAGACCCGCACCGCCATGGGCAAGGAGGCCGTCGCGCTCGCCAAGGCGGTGGACTATCGCTCGGCCGGTACGGTCGAGTTCGTCGTCGACCGCAAGCGCAATTTTTATTTCCTCGAAATGAACACGCGCCTGCAAGTCGAACATCCCGTCACCGAAATGGTGACCGGCCTCGATTTGGTGGAATGGATGATCCGGATCGCCGCGGGCGAACGGCTCACGCTGAAACAGAAAGACATCAAGCTGAGCGGCAGCGCCATCGAAGCGCGGGTTTATGCGGAGGACCCACGGCGCAATTTTCTGCCGTCGATCGGGCGATTGGTGCGCTATCGCGAGCCGAGCGGCGAGGGCGTGCGCGTCGATGCCGGCGTCGATGAGGGCGCCGAAATCAGCATCAATTACGATCCGATGATCGCCAAGCTCGCCGCGCATGGGAAAACGCGGGAGCAAGCGACGGCGCGACTACGTACGGCGCTTGACGGCTTTTACATTCGCGGACCGCGGCACAATGTCGATTTTCTTGCCGCCGTCTTGGCGAAAAAGCGTTTCGCCGACGGCAAGCTCTCGACCGACTTTATCGTGCAGGAATTCCCGAACGGATTTTCCGACACGACGGCCGACAAGACATTGGTCCAGCGCATCGTCGCGATCGCCGCGCTCGCGCAATTCATCGCCGCCAAACGGGAAGGCGGCGGCGCATCCGACTGGGGCGTTTGTTACGGCGTCGATCGCTTTCCCGTCACGGTCACTGGGGACGGCACGCGCTACCGGGTCGCCGGTAAAGCGATGGAAACCCATTGGCAGCCGGGCCAACCCTTGCTTCAGGCTACGATCGGCCAGGACATCCTGACATTTCAAATCGATCGCGACGGACCGGACATTACGGTGACTCACGGCGGTGCCTCGCTCGATTTCAAGGTCCTGTCGCCGCGCGTGGCGGAACTGCTCGGGCGCATGCGCAAGAAGCCGCCACCGGACCTCTCGCGCCTGCTCTTGTCGCCGATGCCCGGCCTGCTAGTGTCGGTGGCGGTCGCGGAGGGCCAGCAGGTCCACGCCGGCCAGGAGCTCGCGGTGGTTGAAGCAATGAAGATGATGAACGTGCTCCGCGCCGAGCGCGACGGCAAGGTTAAGGTCCTGCGCGCCAAACCCGGCGAGTCGCTGGGCGTCGATCAGGTCATCTTGGAATTTGCCTAATGGCACGGACCGCGTTTCTCATCACCATCATCGGCCGCGTTCAGCGGGTCGGCTTCCGGGCCTTCGTGCGGCGGCGGGCTTTGGAGCTCGGCCTCGACGGCTGGGTACGCAATCGAAGCGACGGCCGCGTCGAGATCGCGGTCATCGGCGAGCCGGACCAAGTCGATCTCTTGATGGAACAATGCAGCCAGGGCCCCGCCCTTGCCGACGTCGATGACATCACATTACAGGGCGCCGAGGACGACGGCACCGTCGGATTTCACGAACGCCCAACTCTCTAAGTATTCGTAACCAGAAATACAGTATTGTTTGCCCAAAATCGTTAACCATGTTTTGGGTTAACGATTGGCGTCAGGAACCGCCCGCAATATCCGCTATTGTTTGGGAATAACGGCGTAACACGCCGAACAAAAGCGGATGGAACTAATGTTCGGGGATTTTCTGCGCCAACATGCGCTGAACCTCGTTTGCTACGGGGCATTTGTCGCGATCTTCGCGCTCGTCGAGCGCGGGCGTCCCGTTGAGCGGCAGTCGCCGCGCACATTCCTGTTCAATCTGTCGCTGTTCTCGCTGCTCTATCTCGGCCTGTCGGGCTACTACTACGAGATGGCGAAGCTGAACCGTTACGTCGAGAATCTCCGCGAGGTCCGCATCGGCGTTTCCGATTTCGTCGGTCGCGACCTGACTACGATCAGTTTGATCCTTCGCTTTATTGTCTTTGTCCTGGCCGCCGACCTGATCAAATATTGGATGCATCGGGCCATGCATCGAGTGCCGTTGTTCTGGCGGTTCCACCGCGCCCATCACAGCGACCGCCACCTCAACGCCAGCACCAATTTGCGCGAACAATGGACCGGCACGATTTACGGTGACGCCGTTTTCGCCATCATTTCCGCGCCGCTGTTCGGCGTCTTGTCCCTGCCGATCCCGCTGACGGTTGCTTATCTCGCTTACGGATTTTTCGCCCATGCCAACCTGCGGATTTCGCTTGGGCGGCTGACGCCGATTTTTGTCGGACCGCAATATCACCGGATTCACCACTCGCGCCTGGCCGAACACGCCAACCTGAATTTCGCGAGCTTCTTCCCCCTGTTCGATATCTTGTTCGGAACCTATTACCATCCGGCGCGCGACGAATTTCCCCCATCCGGCCTTATGGCCGAACAGCACAATAATCTTTGGCAAATTCAACTGCTGACCTTTCAGCGAACCACGCCGCCCGCGCGCCAGCCAGCTGTCGAACCACCCAACCTGCCCAAAATCTATAAAATCTATAGTCAAAAAGTATTTATTTGACAGGGCCGTTCGCGGGATTAAAATTTCTTCACATTCTGGTTGTGGAGAATTTTGTGACCGCCGATTCGCCAGATTTTTCCGCACGCCAAACCTCGGGATGGCGGGAACTGTGGGCCAAGGAAGATTGGTGGGCCATCTGGCTTGGTCTCGGCATCGTCATCGTTGGATATTTGCTATTTGCCGGCGGCACCAGCATCCGGTGGATCGCGGTGACGCCGCCCAAATTCCACACGCTCGAGCAACTTTGGGCCCATTTCGGCGCGAACTATGACCGCTACATGGCGCAATTCCTGGCCTGGCTGGCGATCTTCGCCGTGGCGCTGAGCGCGCTCGGCCATAAGGCGCGCGACTTCGTTCCATCCTTCCTGTTCCTCTACGTTCTCTCGGTGGCCATTTTTGCCCTCGGCCAATGGGACGTCGCCAACAAATACAATCTCGAGCCGCCGCTGGTCGCGCTGGTCCTCGGTTTGGCGATTTCGAATCTGATCGGCGTGCCTCGCACCTTCGATGCTGGATTCCGCGTCGAGTTCTACATCAAGACCGGCATTGTCCTGTTGGGCGCGACTTTGCCGATCGAGCTGATCCTGTGGGCTGGGCCGATCGCCATCCTCCAGGCATCGATCGTCTCCGTCGTCACGTTCCTGGTCATCTACTGGATCGGCGTGACCTTTGGGCTCGACAGGCGCCTTGCGGCGACGCTCGGCGCCGGCGGCGCGGTGTGCGGGGTCTCCGCCGCGATCGCGATCGCGGGTGCCGTCGGCGCCAAGAAGGAAGACCCGCCGATCGCCATCACGCTGGTAATTGTGTGGGCGATCATCATGATCTTCGTTCTTCCGTTCGCGGCGGGCGCGATGCATCTGTCGGCCGGGGTCGGTGGCGCGTGGATCGGCACGTCCGAGTTCGCCGACGCCGCGGGCTTCGCCGCCGCGCAGACCTACGGCGCGGTCGCGGAGCATGGTCAATTCGGCGGGACGCAAGACCAGGCGATCTGGGCCTTCACGTTGATGAAGGTGGTCGGGCGGGACATTTGGATCGGCATCTGGGCGTTCGTTCTTGCGTTCGTCGCGACGACGCGCTGGGAACGCACCGGAATCGAGAGCAAGCCCGATCTGGCGCAGATCTGGTGGCGCTTTCCGAAGTTCGTCATCGGTTTCATCGTCGCGTCGCTGATCGTGACCGCGGTGACAAGCGGCTACAGCCTCGGCGATTTCAACAAGAGCGTGAACCCAACGCTTGTGGCGCCGATCAAGGATCTCCGCACCTGGGCCTTCATCTTCTGTTTCCTGAGCATCGGATTGACCACCCGGTTCCGCGGCCTCGCCGGCGCCGGCCGCAAGCCGTTCCTCGCGTTCACGTCGGGCGTCGCGGTCAATGTCGTTCTGGGCCTGGTGCTGTCCGCGTTGGTTTTTGCCTCGCACTGGGAAGCTTTAACGCGATGAGCACGGGCGATATGTGTTTCGGATGCACGTATTTTCGCAACGATCCGGCGGAGCTCGAAGCCACAATACCCGGATTGATCAGCCTGTCCTCGGCTCATATCTCCGCGCGCGGCGACGACGGGCTGTGCGTCAGGCACGATCGCTATGTCCGCGGCAATGCCTACTGTGCGACGTACGAACCGGTT
>CAWKOL010000003.1:0-195675 GCA_963851285.1 uncultured Alphaproteobacteria bacterium | reverse complement strand
CCAGCACCTTTTTGATTGTCCGCTATAAATTGGCCTGTTACTTCCGCCGCGGTCCAGCCTCGCCAAGCAATTTGGAGAGTGCGCGTTTCAAAGCCTCAACCGCGCCATTCCAGTCGCCGCTCCGGCCTTCTGGGAATTTCCGGCGTCGGCGGCGACATGTGGCATCTGCGTGAGGCCGTTTCGTCGAATCCCGACGCGCGGCTTGCCATCGACATGTTCTGCTATTCCGTGCGCAAGCAGATCGCCGCGATGATCGCGGCGCTCGGTGGCGTCGATCTCATCGCGTTCACCGGCGGCATCGGCGAAAATGATGCGGCGGTGCGCGCCGCCATTTGCGGCGGCTTGTCCTGGATCGGCACCGGCCGCGACGAAGGACCGAACGTCCTTGTTCTTCCCTCGCAGGAAGACGAGCAGATCGCCAAGCATGTCTGGAGATTGCTTCCGCGATCTTTGCCGGCTGCGTCCACAAGCTAAAAAGTCACACACTATCCTCGAAGCGGTAAGGCCCTAACCACAGGAGTCGCCCCATTGGGGCGGGCATTTTCATGATTTCTGACCGGATCGAAAATCCGGTAAGCGCGGGGATGGTTTGCCGCGCGGCCGTCTGGGACGGAGGACGTATACAAAATCTATGCTGAAAGTTTCCGCAGCGAGGAGCATTTGCGACAGATTCAACAACAAGCGAAAGACGCGATAACGTGTCTGTGCGAGCGGGGCTGAGCCGAGTCATCGGCGGGCGTGGTGGCGTCCCATTGAACGACTGAGATGGTTGCGGCGAGGAAAGGCAAAGCGGGGCAGCGCATTATGTTTATCGCGATTCTCAAATCCGTTATTCGCAACGGCAGCCTGCGCGTGACGGATGCCGCGGGCCGAAGCCATATCGTGGGCGACGGGACGGTACCGCGCGCCGCGATCCGGCTGACCTCGAAACGTCTCGAATATTCGCTCTTGCTCAATCCCAGCCTATCGGTCGGCGAGGCATTCATGGATGGCGCGCTGGTGGTTGAGGACGGCACGCTCTACGACTTCCTCGACGTGGTGGCGCGCAATTTCGACAATGTCGGACGCCTGCCCTGGTTGGCCTTTATCGAGCGGATCGGCCGGGGATTGAAGCAGCACAATCCTATTGGGAAGGCGCAACACAATGTCGCGCACCATTACGATCTTTCGGCCCAACTCTATGACATATTCCTCGACCGGGACCGGCAATATTCCTGTGCCTATTTTTCGTCGCCAACCGACAGTCTGGACACCGCGCAGGAGGACAAGAAACGGCACATCGCGGCGAAACTTCTGCTCGATCGTCCCGGGATAAAGGTGCTCGATATCGGCTCGGGATGGGGCGGCCTCGGCCTCTATCTCGCCCAACATTCGGACGTCGACGTCACCGGCGTAACGCTCAGCACTGAACAACACACACTGAGTTCCGAACGCGCGACCAATGCCGGGCTCGCGGATCGTGTGCGGTTCCTTTTGCGGGATTACCGGGAGGAGACCGGGCGCTACGACCGCGTCGTCTCGGTGGGCATGTTCGAGCATGTCGGCAAACGCAACTACGCCGAGTTCTTCGCCAAGGTCCGCGAACTATTGACCGATGACGGGGTCGCTCTGCTGCATTCGATCGGCTACTCCGACACGCCGGCACCCATCAATCCCTTCCTCAGGAAGTATATCTTCCCGGGCGCCGATTTGCCGTCTTTGTCCGAGATTTTCGCCGTGGTTGAGCGGTGTGGCTTGTGGGTCACCGATGTCGAAATTCTGCGGTTGCACTATGCCGAGACGTTGCGCCACTGGCGCGAGCGCTTCATGGCGCGCCGGGACGAGGTGGTTCGGCTCTATGACGAGCGCTTCTGCCGGATGTGGGAATTCTATCTGGCGCTGTGCGAGATCGGTTTCCGCCGGCGATCTAACGTGGTGTTTCAAATACAGCTCGGGAAGCGCGTCGATGCCATGCCGATCACCCGGGACTACATGGTCGATTGGGAAAGGCATGCCAGACAAGCGGAGTTTGATGGAAACGTATCACACGGCAAAATTCGCGCTTAGTAGGTAAACGGGCCAAAACGACATTGGCTAAACTCCTGATCACGTTGGGATTGAGCTCGAACATCATTGGCGCGGGCTTGTGCCGCCTCGCGCGAGAGGTGTGGCCGAGCGGTCGAAGGCGCACGCTTGGAAAGCGTGTTTAGGGGAAACTCTAACGTGGGTTCGAATCCCACTCCCTCCGCCACCCACCAAAGGTTGTCGAGCTGGTTCGAACCAATGGGATCGTTACGCTTTGCTAATCGGAACCCGTTGGGCGTCGGCGTTAGCCTGCACTTCTTATGTTGCGCTGCGGCAATGACTCTGGCGCGTCGGGGATATCGCGGTCAAATGCCTCCCTCGCCAACTTCCGCCAGGTCGCTGCCGCGCGTCGCATTATGTCGCGAGAATCCTGAGATAATAGCGGGTCTCTCGCTATCGCGTCGCATCGCTCCGCATTTTGAAGGTATTCCGCCGCGCGCTGGAGCATCGCCTCGCCTGGAGCGCTAAAAATGCCGGCGATGCGGCGTGATGACGGTGGGAATATTGGATACGCGCCCGGCGCTGGGCGACTTACTCTCGGTAGCGGTCTTTTTTGTTTGCGGCTCTGACAACACCCGTTGGACGACCTGAGCGACTTCAACGCCGCTTGAAGGGAGCGGCAAGAATTCGCCGATCCCGTCATCCTGGCCCTGGTATTCCGGCGAAGCGGCGAAGAGAACTTTCAAGTTGCGGCGCGTCGTCTTTTCCATCAAGGCGAGGGAGATGCCATTCTGCTTTCCGTGCCCAAAGGATATACCCGTGATCAGCAGGTCGACATCTTGCTCGGCCTCGAGAGCATCAAGGGCTTCGTGCGGGTTTGAAAATCCCTCAACCTCGAATCCCGCTTGGCGAAGCGCCGCTATCGCTTCCGCGAGGAAGTCAGTTTCCGCGTGAACCACCACAATGCGCGCTGACATGGGAACCCCGCTGCCTCCTGCGCCCCGCGGCATCCTTCTTTAGGACTTACCCCAAACGTAAATTCATCCCATCCACCATTCAATGTTGGAGTTGGTTCGAAACCGTACCGAGCGTAAGGGACGAAATGTCAGTTCAGGGCGCGGTGTAGGCGCCGTTGGCGGCTTTGACCAACCCGTAGCGATCGACAATCACGATCGTGCCCCGCTCGGCGTGGATGAGGCCGCGCTGTTCGAGAAGGTTAAGCGCGAGGGTGACGCCGGGACGGCGCACGCCAAGCATCAACGCCAAAAATTCGTGGGTCAGGGGAAGATGATTGCCACCCAAACGGTCCTGCGCCAAGAGCAGCCAGCGCGCGAGACGTTCCTCGATTGTGTAGCGTCCGTTCGCTACCGCCGTCTGGGTTGCTTGAATGACTAATGAATGCCCATAGCGCAGCAACGATTGATGCAGCGTGGCGCTATCCTTCATGCGCGCGCGCAAGGTGACGGCTTTCATGGTCCAGCCGTTGCCGCTAGCCTGCATATATGTTTCGTAAGGAGGCCGATCGCTTCCCATGATGACGGCGAGGCCCGTCATTCCCTCGCGGCCGATGAGACCGACTTCGATCGGCGCGGGACTAGCGCCATTGGCCACGACGGATGCAAAGCCGCTTCCAATGAAGTAAATGTTTTCGATCCGCTTGTTGCGTTCCTCCAACATCATCCGAAGCGGGAGGGCGACCCGGGCAAGATCGAGATTCCAACATGCGAAAATCCGTTCGCGAGAATCCCGCGAGGACGGCATTCGTGGTCGCTTCGTGGGATGGGTGCCTAGCCATGCGCTCCTGCCTCCAGGGCAAGAGCGCATCAAGTCTCTCAGCCGTCCGCGCCCGAAACTCCTGCGGACGATGGAGAAGCCTTACGCCTTATCGTGACGATGGGCAAACGGGCGTACCGTACGATTTCGTGCGGTTGCGTCTGCAGTGATCCTCAACGCACCGAATCCGCGATACCACAGGACCGGCATCGCGCCGTCATCCTTGGCGCGCAGATGCCAATGCTCCGGCAGGGTGGACAGCATCGGTCCGTGCGATGTTGCCATCCCGAGCGCGATTTTCGCCATGACTGGCTCCATTCCTTGTCAGCAAGTTTGACAATCCGCCGAATTCGGCCGATTGAAATTGACGTAGATCAAAGCGGCTTCGGGCGCGGAGCGATATCGAAGCGCAAATGCCGAGACGAAGACTGGCGATCGATTTGACCGGGGTGCTGGCGGTGAAGCTCATTGCCCTCGCCGCGATCTATTACCTATTCTTTGCCGAGCCGCCGAAAATCGATCCGGCCCGGCATCTCGTGCCCACCGCTCCCGCTTCCGTCAGCACACGGTGACCGACATGGATGTTGTCGAGCTTTCGCGTCTGCAATTCGCGCTGACCGCGCTGTACCACTTCCTGTTCGTGCCGCTGACGCTGGGCCTGTCGGTCATCCTCGCGATCATGGAATTGATCTACGTCACCACCGGCCGGACCATCTGGCGGGACATGGTGAAGTTCTGGGGCACGCTGTTCGGCATCAATTTCGCCATGGGCGTCGCCACCGGCATCACCATGGAATTTCAGTTCGGCACCAATTGGGCTTATTACAGCCACTATGTCGGCGACGTGTTCGGTGCGCCGCTGGCCTTCGAAGGCATGATGGCGTTCTTCCTCGAAGCGACGTTCGTCGGCCTGTTCTTCTTCGGTTGGGAGCGGCTAAGCCGCGTCCAGCATCTTATCGTGACCGCGTTGGTGGCCCTCGGCACCAATCTATCCGCGCTGTGGATTCTGATCGCCAACGGCTGGATGCAATATCCGGTCGGCGCCAAGTTCAACCTCGCAACCATGCGCATGGAAGTCACCGACTTCGCCGCCGTGGTCTTCAACCCCGTGGCGCAAGACAAGTTCGTCCATACGGTGTCGGCGGGCTATGTCGTCGGCTCGATGTTCGTGCTGTCGATCAGCGCGTTCTATCTGCTGCGCGGCCGGCATCGCGGTCTCGCCATCCGCTCGATGACGGTGGCGGCGAGTTTTGGGCTGGCGTCGGCATTGTCCGTGGTCGTGTTGGGCGACGAAAGCGGCTACACCGCCGGCCTGAATCAGAAAATGAAGATCGCGGCGATCGAGGCGGACTGGGACACGGAACCCGCGCCCGCCGCGTTCAATCTCGTCGCGCTGCCGGACGAGGCGGCGCATACCAACAGCTTCGCCATCCGCATTCCCTGGGTTCTAGGCATTATCGATACGCGGTCGATCGACACGCCCGTGCCCGGCATCAAGCGACTGGTCGGCATTGCGGCGCAGCGTATCCGGAGCGGTATGATCGCGTACGGCGCGATCCCGGGGTTGCGCGCTCATCCCGAGGATTCCACCTTGCGTAAGGCGTTCGACGACCACGTCGCGGATTTGGGTTATGCGCTGCTGCTCAAGCGCTTCACGCCCGATCCCGCGCGCGCGACCGATGCGCAGATCGAGGCCGCGTCGTGGTACACGGTGCCGGCGGTGGCGCCGCTATTCTGGTCGTTCCGCGTGATGGTCGGGCTCGGCTTCTATTTCATCGCGCTGTTCGCCGCGATGTTCTATCTCGCTTCGTCGCGCCGCCTCGAGCGCTATCGCGCCCCGTTATGGCTGTGCCTGTGGTCGCTGCCGTTGCCGTGGCTCGCGGCCGAGCTCGGTTGGTACGTCGCCGAGGGCGGACGCCAGCCTTGGACCATCGACGGCGTGCTGCCGACCTTCTTGTCCGCGTCGAGCGTGTCGGCGTCGAACGTCTGGCTATCGCTCGTCGCGTTCGTGATCTTCTATTCGGCGCTCGCCATCGTCGATGCCGTTCTCATGGTACGAACGGTGCGGATCGGCCCGGCCGCGCCGACGCAATCCGCCGCGTCGGGCGTTGCCCCGTCGCCGGCCACCCGAAGCGCATGAGAGGCCACGATGTTCGATTATGAAACGCTTCGCGTGATTTGGTGGGCGCTGCTGGGCATCCTGCTCATCGGCATCGCCGTCATGGACGGGTTCGATCTCGGCACCGCTATCTTGCTGCCGATCGTCGGACGCAGCGATCTCGAGCGCCGGATCGTCATCAACACGGTCGGGCCGGTGTGGGAGGGGAATCAAGTTTGGCTGATCCTCGGCGGCGGCGCGATCTTCGCCGCCTGGCCGCCGCTCTATGCCGTCGCCTTTTCCGGTTTCTATCTCGCCATGCTGTTGCTGCTGTTGGCGCTGATCCTGCGGCCCGTCGGATTCAAGTTCCGCAGCAAGCTCGACGGCACGCGGTGGCGGACGGTTTGGGACACGGCGCTATTCATCGGCGGCCTGGTGCCGGCGCTGGTGTTCGGCGTCGCTTTCGGCAACGTGCTCGAAGGCGTGCCGTTCCGGTTCGACGATACGTTGCGCATGACCTATGAGGGCTCGCTGTTCGGCCTGCTCAACCCGTTCGCGCTGCTGTGCGGCCTGGTGTCGGTCGCGATGATCGCGATGCACGGCGCGAGCTGGCTCGCGATCAAGACGGAGGAACCGATCCGCAGTCGTGCATGCCGCGCCGCCGCGATTGCGGGCGTCGCGCTGATCGTCCTGTTCCTCGCGGGCGGCGTCTGGACCACCGGCATCGAGGGCTACGCGCTCGGTCATTTCGCCGGACCGGGCGCGCCCTCAAATCCCCTGAACAAGACGGTGACACGGGCTGTCGGGCAGTTGTTGGCCAATTACGGCACGTATCCCTGGATGCTGGCGGCGCCGGTGATTGCGCTGGTGGCGGCCGGGTGGGTCGTGCTTCTGAACCTGTTAAGACGCGCCGGCGGCGCCGCGTTTGTCGGCAGCGGTATCGCCGTCGCCGCCGTGATCGCCACGGCGGGGCTGGCCCAATTCCCGTTCCTGCTGCCGTCTTCCGCCGACCCGGCATCGAGCCTGACCGTTTGGGACGCGTCGTCGAGCCAGACCACGCTCGGCATCATGCTGGCCGTGACGGCGGTGTTCCTGCCGATCATCCTGATCTACACGGGCTGGGTCTATCGCGTGCTGCGCGGGCTCGTCACGGCGGAATTGATCACCAAAGACCCGCACTCGGTTTATTGAGGAGCCGCGCCATGTGGTACTTCAGCTGGATTTTGGGACTGGGATTTGCGTGTGCGTTCGCGGCACTGAACGCGATGTGGCTTGAACTGGCCCCCGGCAAGGGATTGCCGGACTAGCGCGCGTCGAGAACCCGTCGCGTGTGGCGCGCGATCATCGGGGTTTTGTCGGTCGGGATCATCCCCATCGCCAACGCCTCCACAACGACGCCGAGCGGGCTCCATGCTTTCCTGTCGACCCCGCGCACCCGACTTGTGAGCCTGAAGCGGTGACGGGATCGCCTAGAGATCGTACGTCTGGTGCGGCTTGGGCATTTCGATGCGAGGCGCTGCGAGCTTTGCGGCGAGGGCGGTCATGGCCGCCAGTTCGCCGTGCACGATGAACGTGATCTTGTTGCCGTCGATCCGATGGTGCCAGTCGATGAGCTCCTGCTGATCGGCGTGGGCGGAAAAGCCGTTGATCGTGTGGATCCGGGCCCGGACCGGAATATCATCGCCAAGCAGATTGACCGAACGCGCGCCATCGATGATCTGGCGGGCGGGCGTGCCGATGGCGGCGAAACCGACGAACACGACGGCGCATTCGCTTCGCCAAAGATTGTGCCGCAGATGGTGGCGGATGCGGCCCCCGGTACACATGCCGGCCCCGGCCATGACGATCGCGCCGCCGGTGACGCGGTTGATCGCCATCGAATCCGCGGTTTCGCGGGTTAGATGGAGATTGGGCAGGCGGAACGGGTCGCCGCCGCGCTGAAAGAGGGCCGTGACAGCGGGCTCGAGGCATTCAGGATGATGCTCGAATATCTCCGTGGCGGAGATCGCCATCGGGGAGTTGAGAAAAACTTGGGCCGACGCGGGCACTTTGCTCGCTTCGACGCCCTGATGGAGAAAATATAAAATTTCCTGTGCGCGCTCGAGCGCGAAGGTCGGGACGATGACGTTGCCGCCGCGGGCAAAGGCTTCTGTTACTGCCGCGTAGAGTTCGTCGATCGATGCGCCCATGGGCCGATGCAAACGGTCGCCGTAGGTCGATTCCATGACGATGAAATCGGTACGGTCCGGAGTTGCGGGCGGTCGCAGCAACGGCCGTCCCGCGTTGCCGATATCGCCGGAAAAGAATACCGATCGGGTGCCGCCTTGCTCGGTGACCTCGACCAAAATGCTGGCGGAGCCGAGAATATGTCCTGCGTCGAAGAACGTCGCGCGAATGCCGGGCGCTAGGTCGACCGGCGCGTTGTAGGCGACGGCCCGGCCGAACCGGCCGAGCGCCGCGAACGCATCGAGCAGGGAATAAAGCGGCGCCGGCGGCTTGTTGCCGCCGGTACGGTGCTCGTGGCGCGATCCGCGCCGTGCGTCTTCCTCTTGAAGATGGGCGGCGTCGACCATCACGAGGCGCGCCAATTCCTGCGTGGCGGCCGTGGCGACGATTTCTCCCTTGAAACCGCGCTTCACCAGGAGGGGCAATCGTCCGCAATGGTCGAGATGGGCATGCGTCAACAGCACGACGTCGATCGCCGCGGGATCGAAGCCGAAGGGTTCGGCATTCTCCTGGTCCAATTCGCGGCTGCCTTGCCGCATGCCGCAATCGATGAGGATGCGGTGTCCGAGGCACTCGAGCAGATGGCACGATCCGGTGACATCCTGGTCGGCGCCATGAAATGAGAGTTTCATGGATTTGCTCCGGCGGCCGGTGGCAGCAATGGCGCGCCGCTTGCTTCGTACCAGCCGAGAATGCCGCGCCAGATATCGTCGGCCGACTCGGCGAACCAAAACAATTCTCGATCCTCCGGATCGATGACGCCTTCATCCACCAGGAATTCGGCGTCGAAAACGCGGCGCCAATAAGCCTCGCCGACCAAAATTACCGGGACAGGCTTGATCTTCCGGGTTTGCGCCAGCGAAAGCACCTCGAACAGCTCGTCGAGCGTGCCGTAGCCGCCGGGGAAGGCGACTAACGCGCGCGCCCGCATCAGGAAATGGAGCTTCCGCATGGCGAAATAATGGAAACTGAAGCACAGATCCGGCGTCACGTACGGGTTGGGAAATTGTTCATGCGGTAAACTGATATTGAGGCCGATCGATTTCGCGCCGACATCGTGAGCGCCGCGGTTCGCCGCTTCCATGATCCCGGGACCGCCGCCGGTCATGATCATGATGCGGCCGCCCGCCGATTTTGCGCCGTTCGTGCCGACGATGCGGCCGAAATTGCGGGCGACGTCATAGTACGGGCTTTTCGCTTCGACGCGCCGCGCGATCGTGAGGCGGCGACGGATATCGGGATCGGCCTCGTTTGCCGCCGCCGCTTCGGTCCATTGCTGCACCGCGCGCCGCGCCGCCTGCGGCTCGACGATCCGGGTGCCACCGAACACGACGATGGTGTGCGCGACATCGTGCGCCCGCAGCAGGCTTTCCGTCTTCAAATAGTCGAGCTGCAATCGGACGCCGCGCGTCGCGTCCCCGTGCAGAAATTCGATGTCTTCGTCGGCTTCCCGATAGCTCGGATCGTCGAGGATCGCCTTAACGGCATCGAGCGCGCGCGAATCGTCTTCGCTTGGTTTGGGTTCCTGCCACGGCAGCGGCCTTTTCCGGTCGTGCGGGTGTGGGGGCGACGGGCGCCGACGATCGGCTGCGGTCTCGAGAGGCTTTTCCGTCATGCGTTTCCTTGAATCGCGTCGGCGTGGCGAATAAGGCGCATAATCGGGGCGATCGCCTCAACGGGCAATGTTGTCCTTAGACAGGCTGGACCTGGATGGAGTCTGCCTCAGACCGACCTCACCGCTTGAAAAGGCATCGGCGCGAGAGCGGTGACGTTTGCGCTATTGTTCCGCAACGGCTATGACGTATTGGCCCTGCGCGTAAGGGCGATGATGACGAGGCGGGAGTAGAGACGCTCTGCGGTCCGACGAAGCGACCTCAAAGTTCAACGATTGCCTTGCCCATGCCGAATATTGCGAGCAAAGCGCAATAAAGGCAGGCCACGATGCCGAGCGGGAAAGGCTGCTGGCGCTTGCCGCGAAGTGGCGCAAAATTGCCGACGCCTTCGACCAGATTCAACGCGGCGCACGGGCCGACTAAGACAAGATAATCGCTGTCACCGTATCCGGCCGTCACCGACCAATCGAGCCGCCCGCGCAAGGTCCGCCGCATTATTGACGTTGAAGAATGGATCGACCGGGTCGGTATCGAATTCGACGGTCGCCAGCGGATAACGTGCCGTCCATGCATCGACTTTGGCGACGCCTTCGTCGACGACGGCATGCCGCAGCGCCGGCGCGACACTCACGGGCCACAACGCGACGACGGGATTAGGCCGGCCGTTCGACGCGGCCCGCGCCAGTATCGCGCCGGCGTCGTCGCGCGCCTGAACAAAGCGCTGAATCAAGTCGCGCGGCAAAAACGGCCCGTCCGCCGGCACACTGACCACGTCGGTTATTCCGGGCGCATGCGCCGCCGCCCATTCGAGGGCGGACAGCACGCCGACCAGCGGTCCGCCGAATCCCGGAATAACGTCCGCGACGACCGGCAAGCCCCACGACGCGAACCGCGCCGGATCGCCATTGGCGTTCAGGATGATTTGCGTTACCTGCCCCTCGAGCCGTTCGAGCACATGGGACAGGATCGGCCGGCCCGCCAGGGGCCGCAGGCATTTGTCGCCGCCGCCCATGCGCCGCGCCCGCCCGCCGGCGAGGATCACGGCGAGAATGCGATCGCGCGTCGGTGCGCCGCTCATGTGATCAACCGCTCGACATTGGCGATGTGGTCCGCCTCCGTCGCGGGCTTGTCCCAACGGATGCGGTGGACGCGCGGAAACCGCATGGCGACGCCCGATTTATGGCGCGTCGATTTATGGATGCTGTCGAACGCGATCTCCAGCACCAATTCCGGCGTCACGGCGCGCACCGGGCCGAACCGGTCGACCGTGTGCTCGCGCACCCAGCGGTCGAGGCGGCGCAGCTCCTCGTCGGTGAAGCCGAAATAGGCCTTGCCGACCGGCACCAGCTCGTCGTCGCGCCAGACGCCGAACGTATAGTCGGAATAAAACGATGAACGCTTGCCGTGGCCGCGCTGGGCGTACATCAATACCGTGTCGACAGTAAGCGCGTCGCGCTTCCATTTGAACCACGGGCCTTTCGGGCGGCCCGAAAGGTAGGCGGAATCGCCACGCTTCAGCATGACGCCTTCGATGCCGCGCTCGCGCGCGCCGGCGCGCAGTTCCTTGAGCTCGTCCCAGGTTTGGAACGGGATCAGCGGCGACAGATCCATGCGTGCGTGTTGCGTCGCCGCGAACCAGGCTTCGAGCCGCGCCCGGCGCCGGTCGAAGGACAGGAGCCGTAAATCCTCGGCGCCGTCTTCGAGAATGTCGTACAGCCGCACCCAGGCGGGATACTCGGCCAACATCTTCGGGCTGGCGACCTTGCGGTTGAGGCGCTGTTGCAAATCGTTGAAGCTTGCAACCTCGCCGTCGCGCATCACCAAGAGCTCCCCATCGAGCACCACCCCTGTCGGTATTGCCGCCACCAGTTCGGGAAATGCCGTGCCGACATCGTCGCCTGTGCGCGAATAAAGCCGTCGCTGGCCGTCGCGAGCGACAAGCTGTACCCGCACGCCGTCCCATTTCCACTCGGCGCGATAATCGGCGGCGTCGAGCTTGTCGAGATCGGCATCGTCCAATGGCTGCGCCAGCATGATCGGCGTGAAGGTCGGCTGACCCTCGGTGGTGGGGCGCGGCGCGTGGCCTTCGAGCCAGCTGAAACAATTCCGCATAGGGCGGGGCTAAGCCCGTGCCACACGGATTCGATCTCCTCGAGCGGCACGTTCGACCATTCGGCAAGCGCGGTCTTGGCCAGCCGCGCCGACACACCGACGCGCAAACCGCCGGTGACGAGCTTGAGCAAGGCCCAGCGTCCGGTGGCGTCGAGCGCGTCGAGCCAGCGCCCGATGCGCGCGGGCGCGTCGACTCGCGTCGCCTCGTGCAGCTCGGTCACGATTTCGGACAAGCTCGGGACGTAATTAACCCCGTGTTGCGTCGGCCAGATCAACGATACGGTCTCGGCCAAATCGCCGACGAAGTCGTAGGAAAGATTAAAAAGCGTCTCGTCGACGCGCTCCATGACCAAGGCGCGGATCTGCGACGCCTTCACCTCGCGGAAGCTCAGCTCGCCCGTCAGCGCCGCCAGCGCCCAGCCGCGGTCCGGGTCCGGCGCGGTGCGAAAATATTCCATCATCAGCGTCATTTTGCCGTTCCGCGCCGGGGTGAAGATCAGCCCATCGAGCAGCGCCGCGAACCGCTGCATTATTCTTCGTCCTCGTAGCCGATGAGAGACAACGCCCGCGCTTTGATTCCCATCTTGCCGGCCTGATAGAGCAGCGCCTCCTCCGCGCCGTGCGTCACCCACAATTCGCCCGGCTTCACCTCGTCGATCGTGGCGGTTAGCTCGTCCCAATCGGCGTGGTCGGAAATCACCAACGGCAGCTCGATTCCCCCGGCTTTGGCGCGCTGCCGTACCCGCATCCAGCCAGACGCCTGAGCCGCTAGCGGCTCAGGCAGGCGCCGCGCCCACACCTCGTTCTGCGCGCCCGGCGGCGCCAGCACGATCTTGCCGCCAAGCTCAACTTTTGGCACATCGAGGATCGGCCGCAGATCGCCGAGCGGTAAGCCTTGCGCCTCGTACACGCCGCACAGGCCGAACAATGCGCCATGCATGTAGATTGGCTGCTCATAACCCTGATGGCGCAAGAGCGATATGACACGCTGGCACTTGCCGAGCGCATAGACGCCGACGAGGTGCGCGCGCTCGGGGAATAGCGTCAGCGAACGGAGTAGCTTGTCGATCTCGTCAGTGTCGATCGGATGGCGGAACACCGGCAGGCCGAACGTTGCCTCGGTGACGAACACGTCGCATTGCTGCGGCTCGAACGGCGGACAGGTCGCGTCGGGTCGGCGCTTGTAATCGCCGGAGACGACGACGCGCTGCCCTCGGTACTCGATCACCGCTTGCGCGCTGCCGAGGATATGGCCGGCGGGCACCAGCTTGACACTGACGTCGCCAAGCGAAAGCGCCTCACCATAGGGCAGGGGCTGATACGACGCGGTGTCGTCGGCGTAGCGGTGCCGCATGATCGCGAGCGTACCGGGCGTCGCGAGGACGTGCTTGTGCCCGGCGCGGGCATGGTCGCCATGGCCGTGCGTGATGACGGCTCGCCCGACCGGCCAGCGCGGGTCGATGTAAAAGTCGCCCGGCTCGCAATAAAGCCCTTTGCCGGTGACGTGCAGCCAAGTTTCGGGGGAAGCGGACATGGTTCCCATATATAGGCATCAGCCTTGTGCCGCGTTGAATGGAATATTTTGATATGATATTACCGGCAATGTGAGATGTGTATTGGACACGAACGTTATCGTCGCGGCGATGCGCAGCCCTCGCGGCGCGTCGGCGGAATTGCTTCGAGTTCGCGCGGAACGGGGGCATTGTGCCGCTCGCGAACGTTGCGTTGGCGCTTGAATACGAAGCAACATGCTTGTTGGCGGAACATCGTCTGGTCGCGGGCTTAAGCCTTAAACAAGTGGGAATATATATCGACGCGGTGCTTGCCATGACGGCGCCGACTGAAACGCATTTCCTCTGGCGGCCGCAACTGCGCGATCCCGCGGATGAACTGGTGTTGGAGGCCGCTGTAAACGGGCGGGCCGACGCCATTGTGACGTTCAATCGGCGCGACTTCGGCGTAATTCCGGCGCGATTTGGAATTGAGGTGCTTACGCCCGGGCAAACCATTCGGAGATTGGCAAAATGAAGGAAAAATCGACGTACCCGCTGCGGCTGCCGCGCTCGGTCAAGACCGAGATCGAACGCCGAGCGAAACAAGACGGCACCAGCGTCAATCAATTCGTGGCAACCGCGGTCGCCGAGAAACTTGCGGCCATGAACACCGCCGAATTTTTCACCGAGCGGCGCAATCGCGCGGACTTCGCGGCGTTTGACCGGTTAATGAAACGCAAGGGGGGCGAAAAACCGGGGCCCGGCGACATTATCGCGTGAGATGCCGGTAGCCGAGCCTTCCCTTCTCCTGCCGCCGGTTATCGCCGACTGGTTCGCCCGGCGGGGTTGGCGGCCGCACGCGCATCAATTGGCTTTGCTGGCGGCGGCGCAGGCAGGTGAGTCGGTACTGCTGATCGCGCCCACCGGCGGCGGCAAGACACTGGCGGGCTTTCTGCCGAGCCTGATCGAGCTTGCCGAGACGCCGCGGGCCGGCCTCCACACGCTCTATATCTCGCCGTTGAAGGCGCTGGCGGTGGACATTCACCGCAACCTCGCCGAGCCGATCGCGGAGATGAACCTGCCGCTGCGGCTCGAGACCCGCACCGGCGACACGCCGCAGGGGAAGCGCGAGCGTCAGCGCCGCGATCCGCCGCATCTCCTGATGACAACGCCGGAATCGCTGGCACTGCTGTTGTCGTATCCCGATGCGGCCCGCATGTTCGCTGGCCTTTCGGCGGTGATCGTCGATGAGGTGCATGCGCTGGCCGGCACCAAGCGGGGTGATCTTCTTGCCCTCGGTCTCGCGCGCCTTGCCGTGCTGGCGCCGGACGCGCGCCGCGTCGGCTTGTCGGCGACCGTGGCCTGGCCCGAGGAGCTGGGGCAATGGCTTGGCTCCGGCGGCCTCACGGTGAAACGCGTCATCGGCAAGCCGGGCGCTAAGCCCGAGGTCGAGATTCTCGACATCGACGACCGCTTGCCATGGTCCGGCCACATGGCGCTTTACGCACTCGACAAAATCTACGCGGCGGTGGAACGCCACACCACGACGCTGCTGTTCGTCAACACGCGGGCCCAGGCGGAACTGGTGTTTCAGGTGCTGTGGCGGATGAACGACGACAATCTGCCGATCGGCTTGCATCACGGCAGCCTCGCGGTCGAGCAGCGCCGCAAGGTCGAAGCGGCGATGGCGGCCGGCAGGTTGCGCGCGGTGGTCGCGACCTCGTCTCTCGATCTCGGCATCGATTGGGGCGCGGTCGATCTCGTCGTCCATGTCGGCGCGCCGAAGGGTGTCTCGCGGCTGATGCAGCGCATCGGCCGCGCCAATCACCGGCTCGACGAGCCGAGCCGCGCGGTGCTGGTGCCGGCGAACCGTTTCGAGATGCTGGAGTGCCAGGCCGCTGTCGACGCGGTCGATGCCGGCGATCTCGACGGCGACGCGCCCCGGCCCGGCGGGCTTGACGTGCTGGCGCAGCATCTCCTCGGCATGGCGTGCTCGGCGCCGTTCACCGCCGACGCGATGTTCGCGGAGGTCATCGCCGCCGCGCCGTACGCCAACTTGAGCCGGCGGGATTTCGACGACGTGCTGCGCTTCGTCGTCGATGGCGGTTACGCGCTGCGCGCCTACGACAATTGGAAAAAGCTGTTCGAGGACAGCGAGGGCAAGTTCCACATCGTCTCCGATCGCATCGCCCACCGCTACCGCATGAATATCGGCACCATCGTCGAGGCCGACATGCTTCGCGTGCGGCTCGGTCGCGGCAAGGTGCTGGGCGAGGTCGAGGAGTGGTTCGCACAAGGGTTGACGCCCGGCGATACATTCATGTTCGCGGGCCAGATGTTGCAATTCGAGGGCATCCGTGAGCTCGAGGTGCGCGCGACCCGTGCCAAAGGCGGCGAGCCGAAAGTGCCGACCTATGAAGGCGGCCGGCTGCCGTTGACGACGCACCTCGCCGATCGCGTGCGCGGTCTCTTGGCGCGCCCAGCGTCCTGGAAAGGTTTCCCGGCGCCGATGCACGAATGGCTCGACGCGCAGAAGGACCGCTCGTTCCTGCCCGACGCCAAGGGCCTGTTGATCGAGACGTTTCCGCGCGGCAATAAGCATTTCCTCGTCGCCTATTGTTTCGAGGGCCGCAACGCGCATCAGACCTTGGGCATGTTGTTGACCAAGCGGATGGAGCGGGCGGGACTGAAGCCGATGGGCTTCGTCGCCACCGACTACGTGCTGGCGGTGTGGAGTATCGAGCCGGCGCGCGATTTCGACGCGCTATTCGACCAGGACATGCTTGGTGACGATCTCGAGAACTGGATGATGGAATCCTCGATGCTGCGGCGCTCGTTCCGCAACGTCGCCATCGTCGCCGGGCTGATCGAGCGTAAATATCCGGGCCAGGAGAAAAGCGGCCGACAGGTCACGTTCAATTCCGACCTGATTTACGATGTGCTGCGGAAGCATCAGCCCGACCACATTCTGCTGCGCGCCACTTATGTCGACGCCGCGACCGGGTTGACCGACGTGGCGCGGCTCGGCGCCATGCTCGGCCGCGTCAGGGGCCGCATCCGTCATCGCGGCTTGAAGCGGGTGTCGCCGTTGGCGATTCCGGTGCTGCTGGAAATCGGCCGCGAACAAGTTTATGGCGAGGCCGAGGACCACCTTCTCCAAGAAGCGACCGAGCAATTGTTGATCGAAGCGGGATTGAAGCAGGATGCCTGACGGCGCCGATACGTTTGCGATCCCGATCCGGCTGAACGGTGCTGAGCTGGTGGCGGAAGCGACCGGCTCGCTGTGGTGGCCGGACGAAGGCACGCTGATCGTCGCCGACCTCCATTTCGAGAAAGGCTCGAGCTTCGCCGTCGGCGGCCAATTCCTGCCGCCCTACGACACGGCGGAGACGCTGTTGCGGCTTGGCGATGCGATGCGCAAAGACGGCCTGCGGCGCGCCGTCTGTCTTGGCGACAGTTTCCATGACCGCGACGGACCGGCGCGGCTCGGCGCCGAGGACGCTGCGCACCTGCGGCGCTTCACGGAGTCATGTGACTGGGTCTGGATTGCAGGCAATCACGACCCGCATCCGCCCGATCATCTCGGCGGACGTGTCGTCGCGGAAGAAATGGCGATCGGGCCTCTGGTGCTTCGTCACATTGCCGGGCGCGACGCGGCGCCGGGCGAGATCAGTGGCCACTATCACCCGCAATCGGCCATCCGATTGCGCGGCCGGCGCCTCGCCGGCCCATGTTTCATCCATGACGCGCGGCGGCTCGTGATGCCGGCGTTCGGTGCCTATACCGGCGGGCTCGACATTGACGACGACGCCATTCGCGGGCTGTTCGCCGGCGAACCGTCGGTTCACTTGTTGGTGCGGCGGCGCATCGTCACGCTGACCCGTGCGGCCGCTTAGCGCCGCCAGGCCTTATCCCAATGCGATAACGGCCGCCCCGGCACCGGCGAGCGGAATGTCGGCAGGCTCGTACCGAGCAGCGAGCCGACATAGACGGTGCGCAGGTCTGGACCGCCGAAGGTGATGCTGGCCATGCGCGGCGCGAGGCCGTCGCCAGGCTGGAGCTTGCTGATGTCGGGCCGCGCACCGGTGCGGACACGTTCTTCGGCGGCGCGGCGTTTCTCCTCGCGGTCACCGTCCTCCCATAGCACCAACACGTCGCCCTCGGGCGTGATGGCGACGAGCTGGTCCTGCAACACAAGTGTCGTCCAGATATTGCCGTAGGCGTCGAACGCGAAGCCGTCGGGATTGCCGCCGATCTTTTCCGGGCCGAAGATCTGCCGGTCGGTCAGCGAGCCATTGGGCTGGACGCGCAGCCGGCTGATATGGCCGCCGCCGGTCTCGGCGACATAAAGCCATTCCTCCTTTTCGTCGAAACGCAGCTCGTTGGTGCCGGCGAAGCCGGTGGCGACGACCCGCGCGCTTGCCGGGTTGTTCATGTCTTCGACCAACACGATATAGCCGTCCACCTCCTGACCGACGCGGCCGGTGGCCCAGGACTCCGCCGACGCGGTGACGGAGAACCACAGACGGCCCTTGCCGTCGATCGCCGGAAAATTGGTTTTACCGAGCTTCTTGCCGCCGACCTCGTCGAGCAGCAGCTTGTACTCGCCACCGCGCGTCAATGCCTCGATCCGGTTGGTGCCGAAATTGGCGATGATGAAATCGCCCTTGGCGTCAAAGCAGAGGCCGTTGGGCATCGAGAATCCGCCATTGCCGTCGATCGACGGGCTTGGGCCCGCGAAAGGTCCGCCGCCGTTGCGCGGACTGATCGATTCCTGCGATCCGTCCGGCCGGATGTGCATCACGCCGCCGCGTAAGTCGGCACACCACAGATCGCCGCTTTTTTCCGCCAGCACGCATTCCGGCCGCCGCAGATCGTGGCCAGTGGTGGTGATTTCGGCGGGGTTGACGCGCCAGCCCGTGAGCGGATTTGCCATTTTCGCCTCCTTCTCGTTGGCGGCACGATAAAGCAACACCCGGCGGGTCGCCATGCCCGGGTCGACGTGGGTTTTAATTGACTGACCACCAGTCAGCAAATAATGTTGAGGGTATGGCGGTGCCTGTCGCGGCGGAACAAAATCTATGGCACCTGCTGCGCGCGCGGCCGAAATTGCGCAGTTATTTGGTGTTGCGCGCGGCCGACGAGCTCGCGGCGCAGATGCTCAACGTCGCGGTCGGCTGGTACGTCTACAACGCGACGCATAGCCCGATGAGCCTTGCCTATGTCGGGCTGGCGCAACTCATTCCGACGGTCGGGCTGGTACTGGTGGCGGGACCGGTCGCCGACCGGTTCGATCGCGGCAAGATTGTAGCGGTGGCGCTGGCGGCGCAAACGGTTTGCCTGGCCCTGTTCGGCACGTGGATGACAACGGCGGTGCCCGCCGCGGGGCCGGTCTATCTCTTGCTGCTATTTGTGGGCGCGGCGCGCGTCTTTGTTTTTCCGGCGATGTCGGCATTGCTGCCACGCCTGATGGCGGTCGAGGAGTTTCCGCGCGCCGTCGCGGTGTCCTCTTCGGCGTTTCAAATCTGCGGCATCGCTGGCCCAGCGATCGGCGGCCTGATCTACGCGGTCAGTGGCACGGCGCTATTTGCCGCGGTCACGGCGCTGGTCGCCGTCGCCGCGATCCAGGCCTTTCGGTTGCGCGGCGCGGCGGCCGCAAGCGACGTGCTTCCGCCGGCGATCGACGACCGGAGCATGTTCGCCGGAGTGCGCTACATTTTCGCCAACCGGCTGTTGCTGGCATTGATCTCGCTCGATTTGTTCGCGGTCCTGTTGGGCGGTGTCACGGCGCTGTTGCCGATCTATGCCAAGGACATTCTTGCGGTCGGCCCCGTCGGCCTCGGCTGCTTGCGGTGCGCGCCGGGCGTTGGCGCGGCGATCGTCGGGCTGGTGCTGGCGCATCGCACCATCGCGCGCGGCGCCGGGACGCTGATGCTGTCGGCGGTAGCGGGCTTCGGCGTCGCCGTCGTCGTGTTCGCGGTGTCGCGAAATTTCGTGCTGTCGCTCGCAGCCCTCGCGGCCGCGGGCGGCTTCGACATGGTCAGCATGGTGATCCGACAGACCATGGTGCAAGTCGCGACGCCGGACGCGATGCGGGGCCGGGTCAGCGCGGTGAACTGGTTGTTCATCGGTACCTCGGCGGAGTTGGGCGAATTCGAGTTGGGCGCCGCCGCGGCGCTATTCGGCACGGTTTGGTCCGCACTGTTGGGTGGGCTCGGTACTTTGGCCGTGGTGGCGCTTTGGGCGTGGATTTTTCCGGAGTTGCGACGGGCGGACCGGTTGGCGGCGCATGCGGAGTAAGGCCGCGCCGCGCACCAAGCCGCCGGAGGCCCGGCGCGCCGAGCTCATGAACGCGGCGCAACGGTTGTTTCTCCGCCACGGCGTCGGCGCGACGAGCATCGAGCGGATTACGGATGCCGCCGGCGTCGCGAAAGGCACGTTCTATTTGTATTTTTCCGCCAAGGAAGATATCCGGGCCGCTTTGGGCGAACGTTTTGCGCAAGCCTTGCTGGCGGGCATCGAGGCCGCGATCGCCGATGTTCCGTCCGGGGACTGGCCAGGCAAGCTCGATGCCTGGGCACGCGGGGCCGTCTCGGCCTATCTCGATGCTATCCGCTTGGACGACGTGCTGTTTTACGACGCGCATCCGCCCAGCCGCGCGGGTGCCACCGACAATGTCATCGTCGATCATTTGACGGCGTTGTTGCGCGCCGGAGGCGCTGCCGGTGCCTGGTCCGTACCCGATCCGCGTGTCGCGGCGCTGTTTCTTTTCAGCGGCCTCCACGGTGTCGTCCACGCCGCGCACGGCGCGGGAGCGCGTATCGACCGGCAAGCCTTGTCTCGGCTTGTGGCGCGGCTTTGCTTCCGCGCGGTCATGGGATAGGGTCCGCGCCGGTAAAATCAGGAGCGGCGTTTATGAAGTTATTGTTGCTAGCGGCTGCGATCGCGTTGCTGACGGTGTCCGGGGTGCCGTCGCGCGCTGCGGCGGCGGAGAGCAAGACCTTGCAGCCGACACCAGAGCAAAAGGTCGTCCACGATCCGACGGAATTTAAAGCCTACATGGACGCGCTCCACATCAAGGATCCGGCCGAGCGCGGCGCCGCCATGGAACGGTTCGTGGCTCGTTACCCGCATAGCACGGCTCTTGCCATCGCCTTGGAGCAAGCGCTTGGGGCGTATCAGGCAGCGGGAAACGGCGCCAAAGTGGAAGAAGTCGCGGGCCATTTGATAAAGTTCGACCCGAAGAACGTGCAAGCGCTCGCGATCCTGACATTCGCAAAGATGAACGAAGGAACGCCCTCATCCATCACCGAAGCGAATGAATTGGCGGAACGCGGCCTCAAGTTGCTGCCGGGATGGAAGAGCGAGCCGGGCGTGACGAAAGCGCAATTCGCCACGATGCGCCGGGAGACGAATGCCGTCTTCTACGACGCGATCGGCCTTCGCGATCTTCTCGTGAAGGATTACGCGGCCGCTCGCGAGCCGTTGCGCCGCTCGCTGGAACTCAAGAATGCCACGTTCGTCGAGAATTACCGTCTGGCGGTTGCCGAGCTGGAAATGAAGCCGACCGACTCCGAGGGGTTCTGGTATATCGCCAAGTCGATCGACCTGGCGCGGTCGCAAAATCCCGACGCCGCCGGCAAGATCGAGCCCTACGGCTCGGAGAAATACCGGGCCTATCACGGCAGCATGGACGGCTGGGACGCGTTGCTCGTTCGAGTGGCACGCGAAAAGGCACCGCCGAAGCGGTTCACTGTCGCGCCGGCGCGGGCAAAATAATCAGCGATTGGCGCCGGGGCGCCACAAAATATCGGCGACGCCCTTATCGTTGACGTGGCGCGCCAGCACGAAGAGATGATCCGACAGGCGGTTCAAATATTTGAGCGCCTCGGGATTGACCGCGGTGTCGCTCGACAATGTGACCGCGATGCGCTCCGCGCGGCGTGCCACCGTGCGGGCGACATGGAGATAGGTCGAGCAGGCCGTGCCACCCGGTAGCACGAAAGAGTTCGAGCGGCTTCAAATCGGCGTTCAGCGCGTCGATCTCCTGCTCTAGGCGCTTTACCTGCGGCGCGACGATCCGGAGCGCGCCGGCTTGTCGCTTGCTGTCGTCGGGCATCGACAGGTCGGCGCCGAGATCGAACAAATCGTGCTGTATCCGCGCCAGCATGGCGTCGACGTTGGGCGATGCGTGCAGGCGCGCGACGCCGATCGTGGCGTTGAGCTCGTCGATCGCGCCGCCGGCCTCGATGCGCGGGTCGTCCTTCGCCACGCGGCTGCCGTCGATCAAGGAGGTTTTACCCTTGTCGCCGCCGCGCGTGTAGATGCGGGTGAGCTTGACCATCGCGGTTAGGGATGGCGGAACAGCAGCATGAACAGCGCGAAGAACAGAATTGCCAAGGCCTGAAACAAGACGCGCGACCGCATCAATTTGTTGGAACGGTGCGGATCGTTGCCGCGGGCCATCGAAATCAGGCCAAGTCCAAGCGAACCCAGGGCGCCGAGCATCGCGATTACGACCAAGATTGGAAAGACGTAATGCATGTCGCCTTATATAGCGTCCGCCCACTCGGGACAAACGGCGGCTTTTTCGTGCCGGCAAATCGTGTATGCCTGACGAACACATGAAGCCCTTGCGCATCGTCGTCCTCGTTATTGTTCTGCTGGCGCTCGCCGCGGGGGCTTACACCGGTTATTGGTTCATCGCAGCGGGCCGGCTTCAGGCCGGCCTGGAGAAATGGGTGGCCGCGCGGCGCGCGCAGGACTATGCGCTGCAATGGCGCAAGGAATCGGTCGAGGGATTTCCCCTGCGCTTTCGCATCGCGCTCGCCGACGCGTCGATCGCGCGCGGCAATAGTTACCGGATCGCCGTGCCGGAGATCGCCGGCGAAGCGTTGCCGTGGGATGCGACGCACTGGCATGTGACGGCGCCGCGTGGTGGAACCGGCACGGCGCAAGGCGTTGCCGCCACGATCAGCGCGCAGTCGCTGACGGGTGATGTCAGGCTCGGCGACGACGCGACCGATATCGACGTCTCGATCTTGGCGCTCGCCGGGGCTGGCGCGAACGCGGGCCAGCTTGCAGCGCATATCACCTTGCCGCGCCAGGCGCCGCACAGCGACCGCGATCTCGGACTGGCCGCGACCGTCCAACTCTATCACTTGGTCTTGCCCAAGCCGGTGACGGCGCTGGGCGACACGGTCGAGAATTTCGCCATCGACGTCAAAATCATGGGCGGCCTGACGCCCGGGGATTGGCGACGGGCGCTAGCCGCGTGGCGCGACGAGGGCGGCAATGTCGAGATCGACCAAGCCAACGTGCAATGGGGCGCGCTGCGGCTCGAGGCCAACGGCACGCTGGCGCTCGACCGCGACATGCAGCCAATCGCCGCGCTGACCGCCAGTATCGTCGATCATGCCGCGCTGATCGACGCGGCGGTCGCGGCCGGCATTTTGCCGAAGAAGAATTCGATGCTGGTGAGACTGGTGCTCGACCTCCTCGCCAAGCGCGGCGCCGACGGGCAAATGCGCCTGACCGCGCCGGTGACGGTACAGAACGGCACGCTGGCCATCGGACGGGCCGAGATCGGCAAATTGCCGCGTATCGATTGGCAGTGAGCTATAATAGGCGTCGGCAAGCCAACCCCGGAGGACGCCATGAAGCTGCTAACCTTCGCGACCGATGCCGGCCCGCATGTCGGCGCCAAGCTCGACGACGGCATGATCGACCTGACACGCGCGCTCGCCGCGACGCATCCCGATATAAACGAGGGCGGCTCGCTGCTGGCGATCATCCAGTCCGGGATCGACATCGACGCGATCGGCGCCGCGAGCGTCGCCAAGCTCAAGGCGGCGAACCGGCTCGGCGACTTCCGCGTCGCCGAGCCCAAATATCTGCCGCCGGTGCTGCGGCCGTCGAAGATCCTGGCGCTCGCGCTCAACTACCAGGAGCATATCGACGAATCCAAGCTCAGCTTCTACAACGAGCCGATCATCTTCGAGAAATACCCGTCGAACATGATCGGCCATGGCGACGAGATCGAGCTGCCGCCATTCCCGCAAAAGGTCGATGAGGAACACGAGCTGGCGCTGGTGGTGGGCCGCGCCTGCCGCCATATCCGCCCGTCCGAGGCCGCCGATTACATTTTCGGCTACACGATCTGCAACGACGTCTCGGCGCGCGACCGCCAAGGCGAGCGACTGAAGATGGGCCAGCCCTATTCTTACGCCAAGAACTTCGCGACATTCTGCCCGATGGGGCCGTGGGTGGTGACGCGCGCCGAACTGCCCGACGCGCGCAATCTGGACATGGAGGTGCGGGTCAACGGCGAATCCCGGCGGAAGGGCAATAGCCGGGACATGATCTTCGATCCCTACGAGGTGCTTGCCTATTGTTCCGACTACACGCCGATGGAGCCGGGCGACGTGATCTCGCTCGGCACGTACGCTGGGAACAAGCGCATCGTTGCCGGCGATGAAGTGGTGCTGATCGTCGACAGGATCGGCACGCTCGCGAACAAGGTCGTCGCGGCCAAGCATCCGTGGCGCAATTTCGCCGAAGGCGTGCCCACCGGCCCGCTGGTCCGGCTGAAAAAAATCAACTAACCGTTGCGCCGGGCGCGGCGCGTCAGTAGAGGTTGGGCGGGGGAATCATGCGCCTCGCGCTTCGGCTGATCCTGGTCGCCATTTTTGGCGCCGCCTACTGGCAGGCGGTGCGCGGTCACGGCTTCGAGCTGGCGGCCGAATACGAGACCATCGCCAAGGACATCGCCGGGACAGGCTTCTGGCTGGCTCTGGCCTCGCTGACCACCGAGTTGTTCCGCATGTTCGTGCTGACGCAGGCGCGTCGGCAGGGCTTCGCCAGCCGCATGCCGCGGCTCCTGTACGACATCGGCGCCATTCTGATTTTCTTCTGCGCCGGCATCCTGATCGTGTCGGAAGTGTTCGGGCTGGAGCTGACGGGCCTTCTGTTCACGTCCGGCATCATCGCGGCGGCGGCGGGCTTCGCGTTGCAGCCGACCGCGACCGATTTGATCGCCGGCATCTCGCTCAATTTCCGTGAGGGCACGGTGAAGATCGGCGACTGGGTTCAGGTCGCCAACGGCGTCGTCGGCAAGGTGACTCAGATCACCTGGAGCGACACGCACCTCGTCACCTTGGATGACCGCATGATCGTGGTGCGCAACAGCAAGCTCGTCGAGCTGCAGTTGATGAACTTCAACGCGCCCCGGCGGCCCTATCAGTCCAAACTCAAAATCACGGTCGGTTACGAGGCGCCGCCCGAGCGCGTCGCGGCGATCCTGGTGACGGCGATGAAAGCGGTGCCCAATCTGATCCCAGATCCCGAGCCCTACGTCATTATCGAGGAGTTCGGTGACAACGGGGTGCCGTACTCGATGTACTACCATGTGCCGGATTTTCCCGAGGCGCAGTTCATCACCCATCAAGTCGCGGTCAACGCGCTCAAATTCCTCGATCAAGCTGGATTCGCGCCCGCTTATCCGCGCCGCGAACACTATGACGCCCGCGAGGCCCGGACGACGCGCGGCATCGAGCGGCGCGTCGATATCGCCTCGATTCTGCGACGCGTGCCCCTGTTCGAAGCGTTCGGCCAAGACGAGGTCGCCGAACTGGCGCGGACGGTCGCGATGCAGCAGCGCAAGGCCGGGACCGAGATCGTCCGCGAAGGCGAGGCCGGCCAATCCCTGTTCGTCGTGGTGTCGGGCCTGCTCGACGTGTTCAAACAGACCGAGAGCGGTGCGCAGCGCAAGGTCGGATTGTTGGCGCCCGGTCACGTATTTGGGGAATGGTCGCTCCTGACCGGGGCCGCGCGGAGCGCCACGGTGACGGCGGCGGCCGATACCAGCTTGATCGAAATCGACAAAGCGCGGCTCGAGCCGATCCTGACCCAATATCCCGAAACCTTGGCGGAGTTGAGCCGCATCGAGGCGGAGCGCTCGGCCAACAATGTCAACGTGATGGCCTTCACACCCGCCGAGCGTCAGGAGATCGCCAAGGTCGGCATGGCGTCGTTTCTGCGCACCAAGATCATGCGCTTCTTTTCGGGGACGGGGCCGTAGCTGCATTTTCAGCGTGCGTGCTTCGAGACGCGGTGCTACTCACCGCTCCTCAGCATGAGGAGGAATTGTCGATGGCATTAGACGGGCATCCTCAGCCTGAGGAGGCGCGAAGCGCCGTCGCGAAGGCCGCACCGTCGAAATCCAGCGTATGACAAACACGTACGACTACATCGTCGTCGGTGCCGGCTCTGCCGGCTGCGTCGTCGCCTACCGGTTGACCGAGGATCCGAGCCTAAAGGTTTTGGTGCTGGAGGCGGGCGGCTCGGACAAGGGCGTGGGCGTATTGCGCATGCCGATCGCTTGGCCGATCGCCGCCTGGGACAAGCGCTTCAACTGGAGTTACGAGACCGATCCCGAACCGCAGCTTGACGGACGGCAACTGCCGGTCGCGCGCGGCAAGGTCCTTGGTGGCTCGTCCTCTATCAACGGCATGGGTTACAAGCGCGGTCATCCCCGCGACTACGACCATTGGCGCCAGCTCGGCCTCGAGGGTTGGAGCTATGCCGACGTGCTGCCGTATTTCATGCGTTCGGAAAATTCCTGGCGCGGCGACAACAAATATCACAGTACGAAGGGGCCGCTGCGCGTTCGGAAAGGCGGCGCGCCGCAACTGATGTACGAGCCGCTCGCCGCGGCGGCGCAGGCGGCGGGGCATCCGATCTGCGACGACATTTCCGGCGACCGGCCCGAGGGCCTGTTCGTCACCGAGCTGACGGTGGACTCGCGCCATCGGCGGGATTCGACGGCGCGCGCTTTTCTTTATCCGGCGCTGAAGCGGCCGAACCTTACCGTCGTCACCGACGCGTTGACCGCGCGCGTCGTCATCGACGAAGGCCGTGCCGTCGGCGTCGACTACGTCAAGGACGGCGTTCTCACGCGCGCCCATGCCGCCCGCGAGGTTGTGCTGTCGGCCGGCGCCTATAATTCGCCGCAGCTTCTGATGCTGTCGGGCATAGGCCCAGCGGACGAACTCGCGGCGCACGGCATCAAGCCGGTGATCGATCTGCCCGGCGTCGGCAAGCATCTCGAGGAGCACGGCTCGGTGCCGGTGATCATGGCGGCGACGCGGCCAACTTTCCTGAGCGAGCTGCGCGTCGACCGCGCCGCGTGGTGGACGCTGCGCTGGGCGCTGTTCGGGGACGGACCGTTCGCTTGCAACGGCAACACCGCCGGCATTTTCGCCCGCACGCGGCCAGAGCTCGAGCGCCCGGACATTCAGCTCACCTGCAACACCGTCGGCTTGTTCGACCGGCCATGGTGGCCGTGGCAAAGCAAGGGCCGAAATTACGCCTTCAACTGCATCGTCGCGGTAATCCATCCCGAAAGCAAAGGCAGCGTGACGCTGCGCTCCGCCGACCCATCGGCGAAGCCGCACATCCATCTCAATATTTTCAGCGCGGAAGCCGATATCGATACCTGCATCCGGGGCATCGCGATGACGCGCGACCTTTATGGGACCGAGCCGCAAAAGAGCCTGGTGGCCCGCGAGATCATGCCGGGACCGCAAGCGACGTCGCGCGATGCGCTCGCCGCCTATATCCGCCGCATGGCGACGACCATGTCGCATCCGACCGGCACCTGCCGCATGGGCACCGATGAGCGCGCCGTGCTCGACGCGCAGTTGAAGGTGCGCGGCGTCGAAGGGCTGCGCGTCGCCGATGCCTCGGTATTTCCGTCGATCCCCGGCGGCAACACCAACGCGCCGTCGATCATGATCGGCGAAAAAGCCGCCGACCTCCTATCGGGAAAACGCCTGACGCCGGCGGAGCTTTAGCCCTTCCCGTTGGCCCGGTGAATCGCCTGCCACAGGCGGTGGGGCGAGTAGGGCATGTCGATGTGGTGGATACCGAGCGGCGCCAGCGCGTCATGCACCGCGTTCGCAACCGTCGGCACCGCACCCGTGGTGCCGGCCTCGCCCGCGCCTTTGGCGCCGAGCGGATTGTTCGGCGACGGCACACCATGATCGTAGAGCGCCATGGCCGGCAGATCGAACGCATGCGGCATGAAATAATCCATGAAGCTGCCGCTGAGGAACTGGCCGGTCTCGGGATCGTAGACCGCGTGCTCGCCGATCGCCTGACCGATGCCCTGCATGATGCCGCCGTGAACTTGGCCCGTGACGATGGTCGGGTTGATCTGATTGCCGCAATCGTCGACCGCGACATAGGAGACGAGATCGAGCACGCCGGTGTCGGGATCGATTTCGACCTCGCAAACATGCGCACCCGACGGAAACGCCATCGGCGACGGTAATGCCGGTTTTGACGTCGAGCGGCTTTTCCGGCGACGCGCCGTATTTGCGTGCGATCTCGCTGAAGCCGACCGATAGGTCGGTGCCGACCACTTTGTATTTGCCTTCCTCGAACACGATGTCGCTCGCCGACACTTCGAGATCCTTGGCGGCGAGCTCCATGCCTTTCTTCACGACCTCGCGCGCGGCAACAAGGAACGCGCCGCCGTGGCTCATCGCCGAGCGCGAGCCGATCGAGCCCATGCCCGATCAGCGGCGCGATCTGCTGGTCGCCGACCGGCATGATGACGCGTTCGGGATCGATGCCGAACACGTCGGCGACGATCTCGGGATACGCCGTCTCGTTGCCTTGGCCGGAGGGGCCGACTTGGGAGTAGATGCTGGCGTCGCCGTTGGAGCCGAACTTGATCGCGACTTCTTCCTTCGGTCCGCCGCCGCCCGACGCCTCGATGAACATGGCGACGCCCAGGCCGCGCAGCTTGCCGCGCCGCTTCGCCGCCTCGCGTCGTTCGCGCGAAGCCCTCGATGTCGGCCGTGCGCTCCAGTTCCGTCGAGCAGGCCGGGCGGGTCGCCGCTGTCGAATGGCGTGCCGAGCGGTGTCTTGTAGGGAAACTGTTCTTTCGCCAGCACGTTGCGGCGGCGGATCTCGACCGGATCGATGCCGGTGACGCGCGACGCCTCCGCGACTAGGCGCTCGGTGATATAGGAGACGTTGGGTCGCGTCGCGCCGCGATAGGCGGTGGTCGGCGTCGTGTTGGTCACGACCAAACGATGCAGGCCGTACACCGCCGGGATGCGATAGAGATTTACCGCCTGGCTGGTCGAGGCGAGCGTATTGATGAAGCCCGCGACCGGCGTCGGATAGGCGCCGAGATCGGCGATCCAATGATAGCGCACCGCAAGGAACGTGCCGTCGCGGTCCACCGCCAACTCACCGCTCAAAATCGCGGCGCGCGCGTGATAATCGCTCGCCATCGTCTCGGAGCGGGTCGAGACCCATTTCACCGGCCGGCCGATCGTCTTCGCCGCGAGCATCACCGCGGCGTATTCAGGATAGGCGCCGCCGCGTATGCCGAAGCCGCCGCCGACATCGTAGGCGTGGGCGCGGATCTGTGGTACCGGCACGCCGATGATGGCGCTGAGCGCGCCTTGCATCATCGACATGCCTTGGGACGGCGCATAGACCTCGTAGATGTCGTTGGCCGCGTCATAGGTCGCGACGCAGGCCTTCGGCTCCATCGGATTGCCGACGAGGCGCTGCGAGTCGAGCGACAGCTTGACGATGTGCGCCGCCTTGGCGAACGCCGCCTCGACTGCCGCCGCGTCGCCATACTCGTAATCGAACGCGACATTGTCCGGCACATCGTCGTGGAGCAACGCCGCGCCGGGCTTTGTCCGCTTCGGCCGGGCCGATCACCGCCGGCAGGTCACGATAGTCGACCATGATCGCTTCCGCCGCGTCCTGCGCTTGCGCCGGCGTCTCGGCGACCACCAGCGCCACTTCCTCGCCGACATGGCGCACCTTGTTTTGCGCCAGCACGGGGCGCGCCGGGTGGCGGATTTTCATGCCGCCCTTGCCGGGCCATGCCACCATCGTCGGCGGCGATTTGTAGCCGGCCTTGGCGATATCCTCGCCGGTGAGGATCGCCAACAGGCCGGGCATGGCGCGCGCTTCCGCCGTATCGAGCGACACGATCTCGGCATGGGCGCGGTCGGCGCGCAGGAAATAGCCGTACGCTTGGTCCGGCAGGTTCCAGTCGGCGGTATAGCGTCCCTGGCCCGTGACCAGTCGGAAATCTTCCCGCCGCCCTTTGAACGGTCTGGCATCGTTGCGTTGTCCTTGATTTAGTCGTGAAGCGTTATGCGCATTTTCGCCGGACGCGATGAGGCGGGCAAGCGGGAAACCCCGATCAGGGGACTGGGATCGCAGGGCTTGGCGGGTTCTCGATCGCCCGCTCGAACGCGGCGACGATCGCCGGCTGGGGCTGGCGGATCGGCGGGAACGATTGGTAATTCTCCCAGCCACCGCCCAGCGCCTTGTAGAGCGCGGCGAAATCGTCGGCCGCGGTCTGCTGCGCGTGCGCGTATTGATCTTCGAGCGCGTATTCCTCGCGCTGGGCGTCGAGCACGTTGAGGAAATCGGTGAGGCCGCGGTCGTATCGCTGCGACGCCAACGATACCGACCGCTCGCGCCGCGGTCAGCGCGATGCCCAGGTCTGCGTGAGCCGTTCGTTGCTGGGCGGCATAATCGTTGATCGCGGTATCGACCTGCTGCACCGCTTGCAGGATGGTCGCCTTGTAGGCGGCGAGCTGTTCCTTGGCGCGGTAGTCGGCGACCTGAACGACGGCGTCGAGCGTGCCGAAATCGAGCACGGCCCAATAGAGGCTTGGCCCCACCGACCAGATCGACTGCGCGAGATTGGGCGAGACGCCGAGGCCTTGACCCTGGCCGCCCGCGGCGCCGGTCAGGATCAGATGCGGGATAGAGATTGGCGGTGGCGACGCCGATCCGCGCCGTCGCGGCGGCGACCTCGCGCTCGGCCTCTTCGTATGTCCGGCCGGCGCTTCAGGATGTCGAGCGGCAGACCGGACGCGATCGTTTCGGGCAGTGACGGAATCATCGCCGGCTTGCCCAGTTCGACGCTCTAGCGTGCCCGGCATCGTCGCCGACAAGAATGGCGATGGTGTATTCGGCGGCCTTCACCTGTGCCGCCAGCGGCGGCAAGGTCGCTTGCAGCGTCGCGAATTCGCGTTTCGCCAACGCCACATCCAGTTCATTGGTCAGGCCGCGATCGAAACGTTCCTGCACCACTTGAACCGAATGGTTCTGGGTTGCGATTTCCTGGCGCAGGATGGCGAGCCGCGTTTGCAAGCCGCGCAGATCGACATAGGCACGCACCACGTCGCCGACCACCGAGACCAGCGTGGCGTTGCGCGCGGCGAGAGTAGCTTGCGTGTCGTAACGCGCCGCCTCCAGCTCGCGCCGGTAGAGCCCGAAAATATCGAGCTCCCAGCCTGCCTCGAAGCCGCCGATCTCGTTGATCTGGGTCAAGCCTGTTCGTGTTGTCTGCCGAGGTCAGGATCGAGGGCACGCGACCGCGCGTCACGTCGCTGCCCGTGCCCTTGCCGGCCGCGCCCGCCACGTCGCCGGCGGGCAGCGCAGTACCCAGCACGACGTCCTCCTGGGTGCGGGCTTCTTGCAGCCGGTCCAGCGCGACCGCGAGATCGAGATTGCCGGCGATCGCGCGTTCGACCAAAGAGTTCAGTTCCGGATCGTTGAGCGAACGCCACCAGACGTCGAGTTCGACCGGCGTGGGATTTGGCTTGCGATTATGCGGATGTTCCATCTTGGCCGGTGCCGCCACGCCCAATACATCGGCGATGGCGGCGACAGGATCTGGAAAACTCGTCGGCATCGATACGGTCGGCGCCTTATAGTCCGGCCCAACGGTGCAACCCGCCATGAGCGTCATGATGGCAAGAGAGGCGGCAACGCGGCCAAGCGCGCCTCGCGACGCACGCCTCGAATTTTCCGCGGCATGAGGATTATCCATTAGAGTGCACGAACGATCCCCAGTCCGAGGAGGCCGCGAAACGGCCATCTCGAAGCTCACACGATTTTTCCGCCGCGACTGGCATTTCAGCGCGCGGCCGTCGTCGCACCGGTGCCTTGCTCACCGGTCACGGCGACTTTGTTGCCGTCGGCTATCTCATTGCTGATATTGAGGACGACGCGGTCGCCCGGCTCGACGCCAGAGCCGATCTCAACCACGTTGCCATCGTCACGGGCGATCTGGACCGTGTGAAACGCGACGCGGCCGTTCGCCCCTACGACGGCGACTTGCGGTCCGGCTGGAGCGAAACACCATCGCCGAGGCGGGCACCTCGACCGGCCTCGCGCCTTCAGTTGGAACGCCACCTCGACATACATGCCGGGAACCAACGTCGAATCCTTAGTTGGGAACGTCGACCTCGACGCGAAGCGTGCGTGCTTGCGGGTCGATCGCGTTGCGCCGTTGCGCGTGATGGTACCCCTGAAGCTTCGATTCGGCAGGTCGTTCGCTGTCATGCTTGCCAACAAGCCCACGGTCATGTCGGCGGCGACGCTCTGCGGCGCATCGACGAAAACCCGCATCGGATCGTCCTGAGCCATGCGATAGAGCAAGGTTGTGTTGGAGGTGCTGCCGGCGGTGACGAGATTGCCGATATCGATGCGCCGCTCGATGATCGTGCCGTCATACGGCGCGGTGACTTTCTTGAACTGCGTCAGCGCGCTCAGTCGGTCGACCTCGCCCTGGTCGACGGTGACGTTGGCCATGGCGGCGGTGAGCTGCGCCGCCGAGCTGCCGATAATCCGCCTTTTTCGCTTCGCGCTCCTGTTCGCGACACCACGCCGGTCGGCGAATTGCGCCAGCGCTCATAGGTGGTCTTCGCAAAAGCGGCCTGGGCCTCGCGCACTTTGACGTCCGCCTCGGCGGACTTGAGCTTCGCTTGCGCGGCGGCCAGCTCGGCGTCGAGATCGGGCGTCTCGATTGTCGCGAGCACCTGTCCCTTTTTCACATGGTCGCCGATATCGACGAACCATTTCGCGACATAACCGCTGACCCGCGCATAGATCGTGCTGTCGTACCATGCGGCGGTTTTGCCGGGCAGCGTCAGCGTTTCCGCGGTGGGCGATCGTTCGGCCCGGACCACGACGACCGCGGGAGGTGCCGAGGCTTTGGCGCGCGCCGCGTCGGCAAGTTCGTCTTCGGCAGCGCCGCGCATCTGGTGCGCGACGAGGAAGCCTATTGCGAGACCGACGGCGACCGTCACCGCGGCGAACCGCAGTCGCCGCCCGGTACGGGCATCGGCCGATTTCCTTTCAGGACGACGCAATTTGCGCCTCCGACGTTGCTACGCGATGGGAAGTGCGGCGCATGAGGCGATACATGGTGGGGACAAAGACCAATGTAGCGAATGTGGCGAAAATCAATCCACCGACCACGGCCCGGCCCAACGGCGCGTTCTGCTCACCGCCTTCGCCGATACCGATTGCCATCGGCACCATGCCGATGATCATGGCGCCAGCCGTCATCAGGACCGGCCGCAACCGGGTGTAGCCGGCGATCATCGCCGCCGTCGCCGCGTCGTCGCCAACCGCGACTTGCTGATTGGCGAAGGTCACGACCAGAATGCTGTTCGCGGTGGTGAGGCCGATGCACATAAGGGTACCCATCAAAGCAGGAACGCTCAAATGCGTGCCAGTAAGATATAACATCCACATCACGCCGCCGAGCGCGAACGGCACGGCGAGGAGCACGATCAGCGGATCGATCCAACTCTGGAAATTTATCACCAGGAACAAATAAACTATGACGACGGCGAAGATCATGCCGCCGAACAGCCCCGAGTAACTTTCCTGCATGGTCTCGATTTCGCCCGTCAGCGTGACCGTGATTGCGCTCGACAGCGGCGGCCGGTCGGCTGCCAAGACCTTGGAAATGCGATCGGCGGCGGTCTGCAGATCGACGCCCTGGACATTGGCCTCGACATCGAACACTGGCCGGATATTCAACTGCGACAACGCCATCGGCACCTTGGTGCGGCCAAAGCGGGCGACATTCATTAAAAGCTGGCCTTGCTCGCCTTGGGTTGCCGTCACCGGCATCCGCCACAGATCTTGTACCGAGTCCATCCGATAGGTCGGCATTTGCACAACGAGGGGATAGCTAACTCCGCTCTTGGGGTCGACCCAGAAATTGGGCGCGGTCTGTATGCTGGAGGTCGTGGCGACCAGTAGGTCGTCGGCGGTCGCCTCCTGGCTTAAACCCATTTCCTGCGCCATTGTGCGGTCGATATCGGCGGTCAGCGCCGGCGCATCGGGCACCTGAAAGATATGGCTGTCCACGACGCCCGGCACCGAATTGAAATCGCGGGCGATTTTGGCGGCCAACGCATAGGATTTGTCGCTGTCGGGCCCGGAGATACGCACGTCGATCGGCGCCGGGCGGCCGAAATTCAGCACCTGATCGACGATATTGGCCGGTTGAAAGAAAAACGTCATGTCCGGGAACAGTTTCGGCAAATCGCGGCGCAGATCGGCGATATGCGCCACCGTGGGCGTGTGGTCCTTCGTCAGCGAAATCAGGATATCGCCGTCCATTGGGCCGACCGTGGCGGAATTGCTCAATGCCCGATTGATGCCGCTGTAAGGCAGGCCGATATTGTCCAGCATCATGTCGATCTGCTTGGCGCCGACGATCTTGCGGATCGCGCTTTCGACACGCGCGAAATCCTGCTCGGTCTGCTCGATGCGCGTGCCGGGTGGCGCCCTGACATGAAGCAACATCTGCCCGGCATCGACGTCGGGGAAGAAGTCGCGGCCCAGGATCGGGAAAAGCGCCAGGGAGCAGACCATCAGGACGCCGAAAAACAGCGCGGTCTGATACGGTCGCGACACCGCCCAGGCGACGCTGTTGCGATAACCGTCCCGAAAACGGTCGAAGCCGGTCTCGAACCGGTAATGCAGCTGGCTGAAAAAACCGTGATCGCGCAGGGGCCGATCAAGGTCGCGTTCCTCGATCCGCGCTTCCTTGGATGTGCCCATAAGATATCGGAACAGTACGGGCACCAGCGTGAAGGACAAGACCAGGCTCGCCACCAACGCCACGCATACCGACATCGACAACGGCGAAAACAGATATTTCGCGGTACCCTGCAAAAGAAATACGGGGACGAACACGATACAGATGCACAGGGTCGCCAGCATGGTCGGGCGCCCGACCTCGCCCGCGCCGTTGATGATCGCCGCGCTCAAGCCCTCGCGCTGGCGGACATGGCGCTCGATATTCTCGATCACCACCGTGCCGTTATCGACCAGGATGCCCACCGCCAAGGCAAAGCCGCCCAGCGTCATGGTGTTCAGCGTCTCGCCGCCGATATACAGCACCAGCATCGCCGTCACGATCGACAGCGGGATCGAGGCCAGAATGATCAGGGTGAGCCGCCAATTACCCAGGAACATCAAGATCATCATTGCGGTGAGGCCGGCGGCCATCGCGCCCGCCATCATCACGCTGTTAAGCGCGGCCTTGACGAAGATGGATTGATCGAACAGCGTCTTCACCTGTACGCCCTTGGGCAGGAGCTTTTCGATGTAAGGCAGCGCCTCTTTGACGCCGTCGATCACGGCCAGAGTCGAAACGCCGCCGGTCTTCAGAATCGTCATCAGCGCGCCCGGCCGGGCGTTCACCGAGACAGAGTTGGTCTGGATTTGATAACCGTCGTGAACGTGCGCAACGTCGCGAACGAAGACCATCCGCCCCGCCACTTCGCGGATCGGAAAACTATTGATGGCGGAAATGACGTCCGGGCTGTTGTTCATCGCCAGCACGTAATCCCGGGTGCCGATTTTTATGTCGCCCGCTGGTAGAATCACGTTCTGGCGCTGCAACGCGCTGGCTGACGTCCGACGGCGAGAGACCGCGCGCTTGCAGCGCCTGCTGATTGAGATCGACCATCACCTCGCGCGGCTTGCCGCCATATGGCTACGGCACTTCCGCACCGTGAACATAAGCGAGATCGGGCCGGATCACGTTCTGGCCGAGATCGTTGAGCGCTGTGTCGGACAGCGAATTGCTGGAAAGGCTCAAATCGATGATCGGGACATCGGTGGCGCCGTAGCGGAGCACCAGCGGCGGCGTGATGTTGCGCGGCATGTATTTCAGGACGATTAGCGCGCTTGAGGCGAGTTGCGAAATGGCGCGCGTCACGTCGGCGCCCTGATGCAGATATACTTTTTCGATGCCGATACCTTCGTAGCTGGTCGCCTCGATGCGGGAGATGTCGTCCACCAGCGATGCCAGCGACCGTTCATGCAGCGTCAGGATGCGGTTCTGGATGTCCTGCGGGCTCATGCCCCGATAGGACCAAACCACCGCGACCACCGGGATGTTGATCTCGGGAAAAATGTCGATGGGCATGCGCAGCGCCGCCCCGACGCCGAGGAGGCACACGAGGATCAAGGCGGCGACCACCGTATAGGGCCGCTTCAAGACGTAGGCGACGATCGGCATTGATGATTCCGACGTTGCGCCGCTTCCCGTCCCCCCGGGCGGGAAGCGATGAGACCGCGCGACGGTGACCGGCTAAGTCGTTGGAAACAAGAAACTATTCTTAATTTTTATTTTAATCGGCCGGTAACGGCGCGCAGATCAAGTCGAACCCGGCAGCCGGGTTGGGCGTCGCCGATGGCGATGCGGAAGCGATGCAGCGCCATGACGGCGCTGACCACGCCGAGACCCAGACCGCTGCCGGGCAATGTCCGGCTTTTGTCCCCGCGGTAGAAGCGCTTCAGAACCTGTTGCCGCTCCTGGAGCGGGATGCCCGGCCCGCGGTCGCGGACCCGCACGATCGGCCCTTCCGGCCCGTCGATCACGGCAAGATCGATGCGGCTGTTTGCTGGGCGCGAATTTGATCGCATTGTCCAGCACGTTCGCGACCGCCTCGAACAGAAGGTCGCGGTCGCCCTTGACCCGTCGCGGCTCGGCTGTCACCGCCAATTCGATGCCGGCGTTTTCGGCGATCGGGCCATAGAGTTCCGCGACGTCGCTGAACGATGAGGGCAAGATCGATGTCGCCGAACGCGGCGCGGCGATTGCCGTCCTCGATCTCGGCAATGCGTAACAAAGCCGTAATAATGCCGAGCGTTTGGTCGAGTCCCGCGACCGCGATGTCGATCGCATCCTCGAGTTCCGCTTCGGAGCGCGGCGTGTCGCGGATGCGTTCCAGTCGTGCCCGCACGCGGGTCAGGGGCGTGCGCAGATCGTGGGCGATATTGTCGCCGACGCCCCTGACTTCCTCGAGGAGGCGCTCGATCTCCTCAAGCATGCGGTTGACCGCCATCGCCAGCCGGTCGAAATCGTCGGCTGGGTTCCGCGCGGCTAGGCGCTCGCTCAAATCGCCTTGGAGGATGCGTGCGACGGATCGATGCACCATGCGCACCCGGCGCAACTCGCGCCAGCTCAACAGCGCGCCGGCGCCAAGCGCCAGCAGCAGCGCTGGAATCGCGCCGACCAGAAGCGCGCGGCGCACGATACGTCTGAAGCTGATTCAGTTCGGCAACGTCGCGAGCGATGAAGACGACGCGCCCATCGGGCAACTCAGCCGCCGCGGCGCGCACCGCGCGGCCCTCCGCGACGGTCGCGCCATGGGCGTGGCCGTCGACCGGAAAATCCAGCGGCAGCCCGCCGAGATTGCCGGCGAGCGGATGGCCGGCGCGGTCGAACAGCGCGGCATACGCGAGGTGTTGTTCCGGCCGCGTCTCGCTCAAGGTCAGTATCGTGAATCAGCTCGCTGGGCGGCGCCGCCCGCGAAGCGCGCGACCTGGCGCTCGACGAACCGGTCCACGGTGCCGGTCTCGCGGCTGGCGGTTTGCCAATAGACGAAGGCGAACAACAGCAGAACGCCCAGCGCGAACACGCCGGCCGAACGCCCGGCGATGTGGAAGGTCGAGGTGCGGAAGATTTCCGGTGCGCGCATATCGGGCCCGCGCGGGATTTTATCTCAACGATCCGCGGGCGGTCTCGATTCTTCGGTGTTCGACACCAGCATAAATCCGGCGCCGCGCACGCCGTGGATCAGCGGTGCCTCGCCCGGCGCGTCAATTTTCCGGCGCAGCTTGCCGATATGGACATCGACCAGATTGGTCTGCGGCAGAAATCGATAATTCCAGACGTCCTCCAACATCATGTCGCGCGTCACGACGCTGGTCGGGGCGGCGCATCAGATATTCCAACAGCTTGAATTCGCGCGGCAGGAGCTCGATGACGCGCTCGCCGCGCCGCGCCTTGCGGTCGATCAGGTCGAGCGACAGCGGTCCGACTTGCAGCACCGTGGCGCGGGTCGCGACCGGGCGGCGCAGCAACGCCTCGATCCTCGCCGCCAGCTCGCCGATCGCGAACGGCTTGGTCAGATAATCGTCGCCACCGGCCTTCAGTCCGCGGATACGATCGTCGACGGCGCCGAGCGCGCTAAGCACCAGTACCGGAGTGCGGACCCGCTCCGCGCGCAACGTTTCGATGACGGCGAGGCCCTCCAACTCCGGCAATAGCCGGTCGACGATCAGCACGTCGTACGTGCCGCTCCGCGCGGCGGTGAGTCCGGCGGCGCCGTTGCCCGAGACCTCGACCGCATAGCCCCGTTCGCCGAGCGCGCCGCTGATCTCGGCGCAGGTTTCCGCATCGTCCTCGATTAGCAGAATCTTCGTATTCAGTTGCATCAGTGCCGCTTTGGCAGACCGCATGGGGCCGTGCCACTAAATATTGTTTTAAGCGGGGCGGTGTTCATGGCGATGCAACTCTCGACGAAACCGTCCGGTCATGCGAATCATAACGCAAATACGCGCACAGGAGGCGACATGAAAGACGTCGACGGTAAGACCGCCTTTATCACGGGTGGTGCCTCGGGCATCGGCTTCGGCATGGCCCGGACATTTCTCAAGGCGGGCATGAAGGTGGTGATGGCGGATTTGCGCCAGGACCATCTCGACGAGGCGGCTGCGGTGCTGAAAGGGCTCGAACCTGCCGCATCATTTCATCAAGCTCGACGTCACCGACCGCGAGGGCTTCGTCCGCGCCGCCGACGAGACCGAACGCGTCTTCGGCAAGATCCATGTGGTGTGCAACAATGCCGGCGTCGGCGGCAACGCGCCGATGGATGAGGCCGCATACGAGGATTGGGACTGGGTGCTGGGCGTCAATCTGGGCGGCGTCGTCAACGGCGTCAAAACCATGATCCCGCGGATCAAGAAGCACGGCGAGGGCGGGCATATCGTCAACACGTCCTCGATGGCGGGGCTCATTCCCCTGACGACGCAAGGCGGCATCTACGCCGCATCGAAATTCGCAGTGCGCGGCTTGACGGATTCGCTGCGTCTGGCGCTCGGCCAATACAATATCGGCGCCTCTGTCCTGTGCCCGGGTCTGGTCCACACCAACATCATGGACGCCGAGAAATCGCGGCCGGATCATCTCAAGACCCAGGCGCAGCATCCGCCGCGGCATCTCTCCGCCGCCTCTTCCGCCTCGGCGGGCATGGACCCGCTCGAGATGGGTGAGCGCATCCTGCGCGGCATCCGGCGCAACGACGCCTACATCCTGACGCATGGCGAGTTCAAGGACGAGGTCGCGGGCCTGTTCAACGACATCCTCGCGTCGTTCCCGACCGACGATAATATCGATCCCGGCCGGCTCGAATTCGAGAACCGCCGCCGCGCCATGACCGAAGAAGCCAAAGCGAAAGCGAAGAAGGTGGGGTGAGGAGTTGTCGGTTTTCAGTTGTCAGTTGTCAGTGAGATAATCGTGCTTACTGAAAACTGATAACTGTGAACTGATAACTTTATGTCCGAGACCTTCCCTCCCGGCTTCCTCTGGGGCGCGTCCACCGCCGCCTATCAGATCGAAGGCGCGGTACGCGAGGACGGGCGCGGCCCGTCGATCTGGGACAGTTTCAGCCATACGCCGGGCAAGACCGCGAACGGCGATACCGGCGACATCGCCTGCGACCATTACCATCGTTGGCGTGACGATATCGGGCTGATCCGGGAGCTCGGCGTCGGCGCCTACCGCTTCTCCACGGCGTGGCCGCGAATTCAGCCGACCGGGCGCGGCGCCGCCAACGAAAAGGGTCTCGAATTTTACGACCGGCTGGTCGATGCGCTCCTCGACGCTAACACCCAACCGTGGCTCTGCCTCTATCACTGGGATTTGCCGCAGGCGCTCGAGGATAAAGGCGGCTGGCGCAACCGCGATACCGCGTACTGGTATCGCGACTACGCCGCCATCGTGGCGCGCCGCCTCGCCGACCGCGTTACGCATTGGGCCACCTTCAACGAGCCCAATATCTTCACCTATCGGGGCCACGGTCAGGGCGATCACGCGCCGGGCCTGCAAAGCCGCGAGGCGGTGTGGCGGGCGATCCATACCGTCAATCTCGCGCATGGCCTCGGCGTATTGGCGCTGCGCGAGGAACGCGCCGACCTCAAGCTCGGTAACATTTACAATCTCGCGCCGCGCGAGCCGGCCACCGACCGCGAGCAGGATCGCGTTGCGTGTGAGTTGATGGACGCGATCATGAATGCCGCGTTCCCCGATCCGCAATTCCTCGGCAAATATCCCGAACCGATCGCCGATGACATCAAGCCGTTCGTGCAGGACGGCGACTTCGACATCATCAAGCAGAAGCTCGATTATTTCGCCTTCAACCATTATTCGCGCGCGCGCATCCGCTGGGACCCCGACCATCTCTTCCATGTCGGCTACGCGCGGATCGATGCGCCGGTGACGGCGATGGGCTGGCCGATCACACCCGATGGTTTGCGCGAAAGCTTGGTCGAGGCCAAGGCGCGATGGAGCGGCGACCTGCCGGTGTACATCCTGGAGAACGGCGCCGCGTTCGACGACGTGGTCGATGCCGAGGGCCGGGTGCGCGATCCGCGGCGCATCGATTTCCTGCGCTCTTATCTTGGCGCGTTGCTCGACGCGGTCGCGGCGGGCGTGCCCGGTCAAAGGCTATTTCGTCTGGTCGCTGCTCGACAATTTCGAATGGGCGCTCGGCTACGACAAGCGCTTCGGCATCGTCTATGTCGATTACGCGACGCAGAAACGCATCCCGAAGGATTCTTATTTCTTCTATCGCGAGCTCACCCGCGGCGCGCCGCTCGACCGATAATGCCGCGCGGGTTCGACTACATTGTGATCGGCGCGGGCTCGGCGGGCGCGGTCCTGGCGGGCCGCCTCTCCGAGGATCGCGACGTGTCGGTGCTGCTGCTCGAGGCGGGCGGGCGCGACACCCATCCGTTCATGGCGATGCCGATCGCGTTTCCGAAAGTCGCGCGCAGCAAGCCCTTCATCTGGGAATGGGAATCGGAGCCGGAGCCGGGCCTGAACGGACGCCGCCTGCCGATTCGCCGCGGGAAGGTGCTGGGCGGCTCATCCTCGATCAACGCCATGATCTACGCCCGCGGCAACCGGCTCGACTACGATCTGTGGCGGCAGAAGGGTCTGACCGGGTGGGGCTATGCCGACGTGCTGCCCTATTTCCGGCGGCTCGAGGATTCCTGGCGGGGCGGCGGGATATATCACGGCACGGGCGGTCCGGTTCAGGTCTCGCCGGTCGAGGACAGAGAGATGCTGTTCGAGGCGCTGGCGGCGTCGGCGGTGAATGCCGGCCACACCTTGACCAGCGATCCGCACGGCGACACCCAGGAAGGCATCGCCCGGCTTGAGCACACGATCCGGGACGGCGCCCGCGCCAGCACGGCGGTTGCCTATCTACGTCCGGCGCAATCCCGCCCCAACCTCACGATCGTTGTCCGGGCTACCATCACCCGCATCGTTGTCGAGCACGGCCGCGCCGTTGGTGTCGATTATCTGCTCGGCCGCGATCGCGCGACGGTGCGGGCCGAGCGCGAGGTCCTGTTGTGCGCCGGCAGTTTCAACTCGCCGCAGATCCTGTTGCTATCGGGTATCGGTGCGCCGGACGAGCTGAAGCCGCTCGGCATCGAACCCGTCCACGATTTGCCCGGCGTCGGCCGAAACTTGGCCGAGCACCCCAATGTCACCGTCGCCTGGGAGCTCAATCGCGCCGACACATTCACGCGCTTCCTGCGGCTCGACCGGGCCACTTTTCAGACCGCGCGCTGGTTCCTGACGCGCCGCGGCCCGTTCGCCAATAGCGGCGCCGCCGCCAATATCTTCCTGCGCTCGCGGCCGGAACTGGCGCGGCCGGACGTTCAGCTCGTGTGTCTGGCGCTCGGCGAACGACGCCGAGCTGTGGTTCCCCGGCCTGACCCGTAAGCAGAGTCTCGAACTCAATTGCCGCGTCGGCGCGATCCATCCCGAGTTCGCGCGGCTGGGCGAAGCTGCGCTCGGCCGATCCGACCGTGCCGCCGCTGGTACGGTTCAATTTGCTGACCGAGCGCGCCGACATGGAGGCGATGATCCGCGGCGTGCGTCTCGCCCGCGACATCTATGGCCAGAAGCCGGTTGCCGATCTGCTCACGCGCGAGCTGTTTCCCGGTCCCGGCGCGACCGACGACGCCGCGATCGAGGCGGCGATTCATGCCCGTGCCGGCCACCGCTCGCATCCCGTCGGTACCTGCGCCATGGGGCTCGGCGGCGACGCGGTGGTCGATCCTGAGCTCCGCGTTCGAGGCATCGATTCCCTCCGAGTCGTCGATGCGTCGGTCATGCCGGAGATAATTGGCGGCAATACCAACGTCCCAACCATCATGATCGCGGAAAAAGCCGCCGATCTGATCCGCGGCCGGAGCCTGCCGCCGGCGGAATTTTCGGCAGGCGAATCGTTACCGGCGTCAGTTGCTTAGCCCTCGATTCGCATCCATTTTGGTAACAATTCGGCGGCTAAGTGCCGGAAGTTATTCACAGATTTCGTCAAGGTCCCGGGCGATTCCCATTGCGCGCCCGACGTTTCCGCCTACTGTATCTGGTAATAGCCTTCGGGCTGGCACACAACATACGGTGCTGGAACATGGACTCAATCTGGACCAACGAACTGGTCAACCAGCTTTCGGCCTTGTGGCAACAGGGGCTTTCCACCGCCGAAATCGGCCGGAAACTGGGGATTTCCAAGAATGCCGTGGTGGGCAAGGCCCATCGCTTGATGCTCACGCCGCGTCCGTCGCCGCTGAAGTCGCCGCCGATCCGGCATGCCGCCGGCAAGGCGGGGCCGACCTGCTCGTGGCCGCACGGTCATCCGGGGCAACCGGGCTTCCGCTTCTGCGGCAAGCGCGTGGTGCCCGGCAAGCCGTACTGTCCGGAACATGCGGCGATGGCGTACATCCAGCCGAAAGAACGGAAGGTTCAGGCCGCCTAGCAGCCTGGCGCCGGTTTGGTCCGGGAAGTGTCAGCGGGCTTCGGCCCGCTGACAGGTTGGACATAAGCCCGAAAGTTCGACCGTCTGTCGCGTCACGGCGAAGCCCAGTTCGTGCGCACTGCGCGATATGGCCCGAACCACCGACGGATCGTCGATTTCCGCCGCGTTGCTGCATTTGGCGCAGATCAGGAATTGCCCGGCATGCGGCCGCGCGGGATGGTCGCACCCGATATAGGCGTTGAGGAACTCGATGCGATGGATCAGCCCGTGCGCGGCGAGAAACTCGAGCGCGCGGTAGATGGTCGGCGGTGCCGCGTTGGGATGCGAGCGCTTCAGCGCGTCGAGCAAGGCATAGGCGCCGACCGGCGCGTGGCCGCGCCACACCAACTCCAGCACTGCCCGGCGCAGCTCGGTCAAGCGTGCGCCTTGCTCCGCGCACAGCGCGTCGGCACGGTCGAGCGCTTCCTCGACACAATGCTCGTGATCGTGCCCGGTCCGGGCAAAACCGCCATGTTTCATGGGTTACAATATAACATATGGGCGATTGACTGGAAATGCGTCTCGCGTCTCTCGACTGCTCCCCTCTGGCCAAGCCCCGATGGGCCGCGCTCGGGATGAGGACCGCGTTTCCGGTCGCGACTGCGACCACGCGCCTTCTGGCGCGGTTAGCCAAGCGCGCGGACGCGCGCGCCGGCGACTGAGGCTAATTATCGGTCACCCACGCGATATGGAGCACGTTGGTGGCGCCCGGCGTGCCGAAGGGAATGCCGGCGGTAATGACGACGCGTTGACCTTTCCGGGCGAAGCCTTCCTGCCGCGCGATGCGAGTCGCCTTCTGGATCATGTCGTTGAAGCGGTGCACGTCGCTGGTATGGACGCAATGCAGTCCCCACACCAGCGCCAGCCGCCGTGCCGTCTCGATCCGCGCCGTCAGCGCGATAGTCGGCACGCTTGGCCGTTCGCGCGCGGCGCGCAGCGCGGTCGCGCCGGAATTGGTGAAGGAGACGATGGCGGCGGCGCCGACCGTATCGGCGACCTGGCGCGCGGCGGCGCTGATTGCGTCGGGGCTGGTGTGTTCGGGGGCGGTCAGCGTCTCGGCATGCAGTCCGGCGAAATACAGCGGATCGGCCTGCACGCGGCGGATGATGCGGTCCATCATCGTCACCGCCTCGACCGAGTAGGCGCCCACCGCGGTCTCCGCCGACAACATCACCGCGTCGGCGCCTTCGTAGACCGCGGTGGCGACGTCGGATGCTTCGGCGCGCGTCGGGACCGGCGCGTTGACCATCGATTCCAGCATCTGCGTCGCGACCACGACCGGCTTTCCGGCTTGGCGACAGGTATGGATGATGTCCTTCTGCAGCGGCGGCACGTCCTCGGGCGGCATTTCGACGCCGAGATCGCCGCGTGCCACCATTACGGCGTCGGCGAGGTCGACGATCTCGCCGAGACGCTTCACCGCCGCCGGCTTTTCAAGCTTCACCAGCACCCCGGCCCGGTTCGCCACCAGCTTTCGCGCCTCGGCGACGTCGTCAGGGCTTTGCACGAAGCTAAGCGCGATCCAGTCGGCGCCGTGATCCAGCGCGAAAGCCAGGTCGGATCGGTCCTTCGCGGTTAGCGCCGATAGCGGCAAGATCGCGCCTGGCAGGTTGACGCCTTTGCGGTCCGATAGTTCCTTGCCGGCGCGCACGGTTGTCTCGGCGAAATCCTTGCCGTGCTTCACGACATCGAGCCGCACCCGCCCATCATCGAGCAGAATCTCGGTGCCGCGCTCGAGCGCCGCGAAAATCTCGGGATGCGGCAAGGGCGCGCGCGTCGCGTCGCCGGGCGCCTTGTCGAGATCGAGTCGGAATTTCTGTCCGATCTTAAGCGCGACCTTGTCCTTGGCGAATTTGCCGAGGCGCAGTTTCGGTCCTTGCAAGTCGACCATCACGCTGATCGGCCGCTCCACTTTTTGCTCCAGCGCGCGGATAGCGTCGATGCGTGCTTTATGTTCTTCGCGCTCGCCGTGGCTGAAATTGAGGCGGAACACGTCGACGCCGGCTTCGAACAGCGCCGCGATCTGCTTGGGCGTGCCGCTCGCGGGACCGAGCGTCGCGACGATCTTGGCGCTGCGTTGGCGTCTCATGGTTTGGGCTGGATCAGGATCGCGCGGAAATCGTTGACGTTGGTTCGGGTCGGGCCGGTGACGAGCAGATCGCCGAGCGCGGCAAAGGCTCCATAAGAATCGTTGTTCGCGAGATAGGACGCAAGGTCGAGTTTCGCGGCGGTGGCGTGCGCGATTGTCGCGGGATCGCACATCGCGCCGGCATTGTCTTCGGTGCCGTCGATGCCGTCGGTGTCGGCGGCGAGGGCGTGGATTTGTGGCTGTCCGTTAAGCGCCAGGGCCAGCGCCAGGATGAATTCCGTGTTAGGTCCGCCGCGTCCTTGTCCTCGAACCGTCACGGTCAGCTCGCCGCCGGAGAGAATGACGGCGGGAAGGTCGTCGCCCGCCGCTGCCGCGCTGGCGCGCCGCGCCTGGTCCGCCGCCACGTCGCGCGCCTCGCCTTCGAGGGCGTCGCCGAGCAGCAGCGGCGTCACGCCGGCGGCGCGCGCCGCCGCCGCGGCGGCGTTCAGCGACTTCTGTGGCCGGGCGATCATCCGATATTCGGCGCGGTCGAGGCGCGGATCGCCCGGCTTCGGCGTTTCGTCCGTGGCGTCAGCAAAGCGTCGCGCGACCGCGGGCGGCGGCTCGATCCCGTATTTCGCGAGGATCGCGCGCGCGTCGGCGAAGGTGGTGGGATCGGGCACGGTCGGTCCTGACGCGATCACCGACGGATCGTCGCGCGGCACGTCGGAGATCGCCAAGGTCACGACGCGCGCCGGATAAGAAGCGGCCGCGAGCCGCCCGCCCTTGATAGCGGAGAGATGTTTCCTTACGCAGTTGAGCTCGCCGATAGTGGCGCCGGATTTGAGTAGGGCGCGCGTCACCGCTTGCTTGTCCGCGAGGGTCACGCCCGGCGCCGGGAGCGCCATCAGCGCCGAGCCGCCACCCGACGCCAGGAACAGCACCAGATCGTCCGCGCCCAAACCCGTGACGGCGTCGAGAATGCGTCGCGCCGCATCCATGCCGGTTGCGTCGGGGACGGGATGGCTCGCCTCGATGACCTCGATGCGCCGGCACGCGACGCCGTAGCCGTGCTGGGTGATGATCAAGCCCGAGAGCGGTCCGACCCAATGATCCTCGACCGCGCGCGCCATCGCCGCGGCGGCCTTGCCGGCGCCGACGACGACGGTACGGCCTTTCGGCAGTTCCGGCAGATGCGGCGGCACGACTTTTTCCGGCGCCGCGGCAGCGATCGCGGCGTCCAGAAGGGAGCGCAGAAACGTACGGGGATCGGTGACGGGCATTGGCGCCACCATAGTTTCATCGTCGGTCCTGCGAAAGCACGCTGCACATATATACCGTGCGTGCTTCGAGATGGCTGCTGCGCAGCCTCCTCAGCATGAGGACCGATGGATGATGGCGCAAAGAAATGTCCTCATCCTGAGGAGCGAGCGGAGCTCGCGTCTCGAAGGACGCGCGTCGCTTGTCCTGGATTCCCGCTTTCGCCGGAGTGGCGAGTGAATTTAGGATGGTCTTATGTCCCTTTTAGGTCCCGCCGACCCGCCGCCGTTCGAGGAAATCTCCGGCCCGGCGTCGGTATTGCTTGTCTGCGACCACGCCAGCGCCGGTGTGCCGGCGTCGCTTGACGCGCTCGGCCTGCCGCGCACGCGCTTCGCCGAGCATATCGCGGTCGATATCGGCGCCGCCGCCGTGACGCGGCGCCTGGCGCCGCTGCTCGGCGCGTCGGCGATCCTCGCCGGCTATTCGCGTCTGGTAATCGACTGCAACCGCGCGCCCGACGATCCGAGCTCGATCCCAGCCGAGAGCGACGGCATTGCCATTCCCGGCAATCGCGATCTTGGCCCGGCCGCGCGCCAACAGCGCTTCGACGCGATCTTCGTGCCCTATCACGACGCGATCGATCGGCGTCTCGCCGCTATCGCCGGCATGCCGGCGCTGATCTCGGTGCATAGTTTTACGCCGGCGATGCAGGGTTTCGCGCGGCCCTGGCATGCCGGTATCCTGTGGGACGACGATCCGCGCATCGCCGCGCCGCTGCTGGCGGCGCTGGGCGCGGAAGCCGAGATCGTGGTCGGCGACAATCTGCCATACTCGGCGCGCGAGCCGCGCGGCTACACGGTAAGCCACCACGCGCACGCACGCGGCTTGCCGCACGTCGCGATCGAGCTGCGTCAGGATCTCGTCGCCGACGATGCCGGCGTGCGCGGATGGGCCGAGCGCCTCGCCCGCGTGCTAAAACCGATTCTGGCGAGGCCGGATCTTTATTCTATCCGGGGCTGAGCCGTTTGCCCCGTCGTCTCCGGGGTGCGCCAAGTCAGGTCGGCGGGAGAAAGTCCCTCCTCGGCCAGGAATTCATCGGCCGATTTAAGGTTGAGCAAGTCCCGCCGGTTGCGGTCGAAGAAATCGAACCGCATCGTCGGCCTGCCTTGCCGCGCGCCAGGAATCGCCGACACGGCGCAGAGCGGCGCGGTCGGCGTGCGACGTCCGGCCGCGCGCGGGGTGCTTATATATAACGCCGCAACCAAAGTCCGTATCGACGGTGACGAAGCCGGTGTCCCAGCGCCGCAGCACGAAATCGATGAACGCCCAATAGGTCACGCCGCACCAGCCGCCAGCTTGGAATGTCGACCGCGCGATGGACGCGTCCGGTGGATTGCAGTCGTGGATCACCATGATTCCGCCCGGCCGCAGCAGGGCGTACGCGCCCATCAGGTCCGCGAGCGAACAATCGTAGGTGTGATACGGATCGACGAAGACGACGTCGTAACACGAGCGCCATTGGTTCGCGGCGCGGATCGCGCGGATCGCCTGGCGCGTGTCCAACGCGGTGCAGCGAAAATGGTAGGGCTGACCGTCATCGGTCTGGTCGGTGCAACGATAGACCAGGCGATGCACGACCGGCCGCTCACGCGCGATCGCCGCGAACTGGGAACCGGTGGTGGGAGTCGATATTTCCAGCACCTCGTTCAAGCCGTGCGTCGCTCGCAACAGCTTGACGATGTCCATCTTGCCGAGCGCCGGTTCCATTCACGCGCTCAGGCGTTAAGGCCGCCGTCGATGGCGAACTCGGCGCCGGTGATGTAGCGCGCCTCGTCGGACGCGAGGAACACGACCAGCCGCGCGATCTCCTCGGGCGTGCCGAAGCGGCCGAACGGGATCAGCGACTTGAACAGGGCAAGGCTCTCGGGCGGGTTCTCCGCCGCCATTGCCGTGTCGATCAGCCCCGGCAGGATGGCGTTGACCCGGATATTGTATTTGGCGAGGTCGCGCGCCGCGGCCTTGCTCATGCCGCGCAGCGCCCATTTCGACGCGACATAGGCGAACATACCCGGCGTGCCGGTGAGCGCCGCGCCCGACGAGGTGATGACGATGGTGCCGCCCCCGGCTTGGCGCATCGGTTCGATCGCGGCGCGCAGGCCGAGGAATGTGCCACGCTGATTGATGCGCATGACCCGGTCGAACTCGGCGGCGTCGGTCTGGTCGAGCGGCTTGGTGCTCAAGACGCCGGCATTGTTCACCAGCACGTCGACGCGGCCGAAGCGCGTCATCGCATGGTCGACTACCCGCGCCCACGCCGTTTCGTCGGCGATGTCGTGCCTAAGGATGCCGTCGCCGTCGCGAATGTCGGTCGCGACGACGTTGGCGCCCTCGGTGCGGAACAGCGCTGCCTCGGCGGCACCCTGACCGCGCGCCGCGCCGGTGACGATCACCGTCTTGCCGTCGAAACGCGCCATCACGCTTTTTCTCCGATCGCCTTCACCACATCCGCCGGCCGCTCGTACGGCACCATGTGGCTGCCGGGCCAGATCAGCTTCCGCGCGCGCGGGATAGCGGCGACGAAATCGTCGGCGTAGCGCGCCGGCACGTAGGCGTCTTGCTCGCCCCAGATCACCAGCGTGTCGGCGGCAATCCGATGCAGCCGCCGCCGCAGGCCCTTGTCCGGGATCGGCCAGGTGAATTTGGCGACCGTGGCAAGGCCCTGCATCGCCGCGACCATGCGCTCCAGCCCCTCGGCGTCGTTGGCCGGCGCCGCGCCCGCCGCGGGCTTCGTCACCGCGCCCCGCCAGAGCAGCTCCTGCATCTCGGGCGGTGTGCGCGCCGGCAGATCGGCAACGGGGTAATCGTCGTGCCACAAACCCAAGGGCGCGATCAGCACCAGGCGCGCCACGCGTTTCGGCACGTGCGCCGCGATCTCGGCCGCGATCATGCCGCCGAACGAATGGCCGACCAGCACCGCGTCGTCGATGCCGAGCGTGTCGAGCAGCGTGTCGTAATGCAGCGCCAGATCGTGCACGTCGCGGAGCTCGCGCGCGTCGGCGATGTCGGCGTAGCCGGGCGTGACCGGCGCGACGACCGTGTATTTCTCCGCCAGCGCCGCGACCACGGCATCGTCGCCGCGACGGCATTCGACGCCATGCAGGAACACCACTGGCTTGCCCTTGCCCGCGCGATAGATTTCCTGAGGCACGCCGGGCAGATCGATTGTCTCCGCGCCGCTCATTGCGCCGCCTCCGCCAGCGCCGGAGTCTTCGGCCACCAATGGTCTTCCCATTCGCCGTGGAGCGGCCGCAGGCGCGGCAGCACTTCCTTGGCGATCCGGCCGATATTGTAGCGCGCGAGTTCGTTCGACATGTTGCCGAAGTGACCGAGCATCATCAGGTGACCGATCCTGTGATCGCGGCAGAGTTCGGTGAGCTTCTGCACCACGGTATCGGGACTGCCGGCCGCGATCGCGCCGGCATCGACCAGCGATTTCCAGCTCAGCTTAGCGCCGCCGGTCGCCGCTTCGATGCGGCCCATCACGCCGGCGCGGATCGTCGCCGCCGAGACGTAGCCGGGCGGCATGGCGAAACCCGGATAGATGTGGAGGCAGCGGTCGTAGAAATACATCGCTGCCTCGCCGTAGAGCTGCTCGCAATGCGCGTCGTCGTCGCCGACCGCGACGAAGGTGTTGAAGCCGGCACGATAGGGGTTCGGCTCTTTGCCGGCACGCTCGACCGCTTGCCAATAACCGTCGAGCCCCTTATGCGCCGCCTGCGACCCGAAATAGGAAAAATAGGCGTAGAGATAATCGTGCTTCACGCACCAGTCCCAGGTCTCGACGCTCCCGCCGCCCGGAATCCAGACCGGCGGATGCGGAAGCTGCATCGGCCGCGGCCACGGATTGACGTAGCGGTGTTGCGAATATTTGCCGTTGAAGGCCCAGACCTTTTTCTCGGTCCACGCCTTCAGGATGAACGCGACGTTCTCGTAATATTTGTCGCGCAGCGTCGCCGGGTTCTCGGCCATGGTGTAAGCGACATCCATCGGCGAGCCGACCGGAAAGCCGGCGACCAGGCGGCCGGCGCTGATCACGTCGAGCATCGCCATCTCCTCGGCGACGCGGATCGGCGGGTGATAGAGCGCGACCGAATTGCCCATGACGACCAGCTTCGGCTTCGTGGTGCGCCGGGCCAGCGTGGCCGCCATCAGATTGGGCGACGGCATCATGCCGTAGCCGTTGGAATGATGCTCGTTGACGCAGATGCCGTCGAACCCGACCTCGCCCGCATATTCGAGCTGGTCGAGGTAATCGTTGTAGGCGCGCTCGCCGACTCGCGGATCGAACAGCTCGGCCGCCGGCGCGTCGACCCAAACCGAGTGGTAGCGCTGCTTGAAATCCTCGGGCAACGCCGGGTAGGGCATCAGATGGAAGAAATGGCATTTCATGGCGGCCTCCCCGGTGCCGGTTTTGCCGGCCATCCTAACCGCTAAGTCTGCCCCTGGCGCCATGGAATTGCCGCCGACCGCTAGGCGGACGATCACGGGAAAATCGCTTTTTTCGGTCTGGATTCGGTCTGAAAAATCACGTTTTGCGACCGGTCCTTCACCGATTTAGGTCCGATTTATGCTGGCCCCTGGAAATTGCCTCCGCCGCGTCCCACAATAGGAGCGAGGAGACTCTCCCATGGACCAACAGACCCAGACCGAGCTCGAGGCCGCCGCGTTCCGCCGCCTCGTCCAGCATCTGCGCGAGCGCACCGACGTGCAGAACATCGACCTGATGAATCTCGCCGGCTTCTGCCGCAACTGTCTCTCGCGTTGGTATCGCGAAGCGGCGGAGGAGCGTAAGATTCCGCTCAGCGATCCCGACGCGCGCAAGATCGTCTACGGCATGCCCTATGACGAATGGAAGGCGAAATATTCCAAGGAAGCGACGCCGGACCAGAAAGCCGCCTTCGCCGGCGCGCAGAAACACTGAACCATGACCATTGCCGCCGCACGTCGCCCCAACCGAGATATCGACGCCGTGCTGGCGGCGCTGCGCCAGCGCTTCGGCGACCGGTTCACCACCGCGGCGTCCGTACTGGAGCAGCACGGCCGCGATGAGAGCTATCACACCACGGCGCCGCCCGACGCCGTGGTCTTTGCGGAATCGACCGACGACGTGGTCGCGGTGATGAAATCTGTGCCGCGCGTTCAAAGTGCCGCTGATTCCCTATGGCACCGGCACCTCGCTCGAAGGCCATGTCGCGGCGCTGGAAGGCGGCATCTGTCTCGACGTGTCGCGGATGAACAAGGTGCTGCGCGTCTCGCCGGACGATCTCGATTGCACCGTCGAATGCGGCGTCACGCGTAACCAGTTGAACCAGCATCTGCGCGACACCGGCTTGTTCTTCCCGATCGATCCCGGCGCCGACGCCTCGCTCGGCGGCATGGCGGCGACGCGCGCCTCGGGCACCAACGCCGTGCGCTACGGCACGATGCGCGACAATGTGCTTGTCGCTCGAAGTGGTGACGGCGGAAGGCAGGGTCGTCCGCACGGCAAGGCGCGCGCGCAAAAGCACCGCCGGATACGATCTGACGCGGCTTTTTGTCGGCTCCGAAGGCACGCTCGGCGTCATCACCCAAGTGACGCTGCGACTCTACGGCATCCCCGAAGCCGTGCTCGCGGCGGTGTGCCCGTTCCCGAGCATGTCCGCCGCGGTCGATGCCGTGGTGGCGACGATCCAATCCGGCGTGCCGATCGGCCGCGTCGAATTCGTCGATCCGTTCGCGATGCGCGCGGTCAACGCCTGGGGCAAGCTCGATTATCCGGTGGCGCCGACCTTGTTCTTCGAGTTCCACGGCACCAAGGGCGGCGTCGACGAGCAGGTCGCCATCGTCAAGGAACTGGCGGCGGCGCAGGGCGGCACCGAATTCCAATGGGCGTCGAGCGCCGAGGAGCGCAACAAGCTCTGGCATGCGCGCCACAACGCGCATTACGCGCTGATGGCGATGCGGCCGGGCTGCGGCGCCTGGCCGACCGATGTGTGCGTGCCGATCTCGCGCCTCGCGCAATGCATCGGCGAGACCGAGGCCGACCTCAAGGCGTCATTTCTGATGACCGGCATTGTTGGCCATGTCGGCGACGGCAATTTCCATGTCGATTTCCTGATCGACCGGGGCAAGCCCGAGGAACTGGCGGAGGCGCGCCGTCTCAACGAGCGCATGGTGATGCGCGCGCTGGCCATGGACGGCACCTGCACCGGCGAGCACGGCGTCGGCTACGGCAAGATGGATTTTCTCACCGCCGAGCATGGCGAAGGCGTGGCGCTGATGCGTACGCTCAAAAAGGCGTTCGATCCGGACAATATCCTGAATCCCGGCAAAGTGGTCCGGGTGTGAACCGGATCGACGTCTTTCAGGGGAACATCACTCGGCTCTCGGTTGACGCGATCGTCAACGCCGCGAATTCAACGCTTCTCGGCGGCGGCGGTGTCGACGGCGCGATTCATCGCTCGGCCGGACCCGAATTGCTCGCGGAATGCAGGCTGCTTGGCGGCTGTCCAACGGGCGAGGCGCGCATCACCAAGGGCTACCGCCTGCCGGCGCGGCGCGTCATCCATACGGTCGGTCCGCTGTGGCGCGGCGGCAACGCCGGGGAGGCCGAATTGTTGGCGCGTTGTTACAGCGGCAGCCTGTTGCTTGCCGCCGCGCATGGCGTTCGCTCGCTTGCGTTTCCGGCGATCTCCACCGGCATCTACGGCTACCCGAAACACGCCGCCTGCGGAGTCGCGGTGGCGGAAACACGCCGCTTCCTCGCGGGTAACGGATTGATTGCGCAAGTTATTTTCGCCTGCTTCGACGCCGCGACGGCCGATCTCTATCGTGCCGTATTAGCCGCCAATTAGTCGAAATTTACACCGATCGTTAATGCTAATCCGGCAAGCTTCGCCGCGTCGGATTTTCGGTGGATTGGTGCAATGGTCGATCCTCATTGGATGATACTGGGTTTTTCGGCGGCCGGTGTATTGCTGCTCGTTACGGGGCTGGCGGTATCCGTGGCAGTCCGAGTCGTGCTGGGCCGCACCCGGAGCCGCACGGCGGGTTTAGCCGCGCGCGTGACCGAGCTCGAAACCACCAATCGGGAACTCGAACGGACGGCGTTCGAATTGCGGCGCTCGCTCGGCATCACCGAGGAAGCGTTGCGGTCCAAGACCCAGTTCCTCGCCAGCATGAGCCACGAGCTGCGAACGCCGCTTAACGCGATCATCGGCTTTTCCGAACTGCTGGCGAACGAGGTCTACGGCAAGCTCGGCGATTCCCATTACCGCGACTACGCGCAAGACATTTGCGACAGCGGCAAACATCTGCTCGGCGTCATCAACGACGTGCTCGACATTTCCAAGCTCGATACCGTCGTCACCGAGACCTATGCGGAACCGCTCGATCTCGCCGAGTTCCTGCACAAGACGATGCAGATGGTGCGCCCGCAGGCCGAACGCGCAGCCATCGTGTTGACCGAGAAGTTCGACGGCAATTTGCCGTCGATGCTCACCGATGAGCGACGACTGCGCCAGGTGCTGCTCAATCTTCTGTCCAACGCCATCAAGTTCACCGCCCAGGGTGGCAGCGTGTCGATTTCGGCCTACCGGCAGGGTGGCAGCGTTTCGATCACGGTGTCGGATACCGGCGTCGGTATCGCGCCGGACGATATTCCGAAGGCGATGGAAAATTACGGGCAAGTCCAGACTGGCTGGTCGCGTACCCAGGAAGGCACCGGCCTCGGCCTGCCGCTGGCGAAACGTCTCGTCGAGCTGCTCGGCGGCAGTTTCGTGCTTGAAAGCAAAGTCGGTGTCGGCACAAGCATCATCGTCACGTTCCCGCCGGAACAGTTGCTGCAAGCGAAGATTGCTGCATAGCCCTAACGCCATCAACGAGTTGCGCGAAAACGACTCGGCATTTCATCGAATCGTGTTATGGCCCTTGACCTGCGATACCGAATCGCGGAAGCGCGATGTTTTGGAGTTGGGTCGTGACGATACGCAAGAACAGTCTTCGGTACGCGGCCCTGACGGCCGCGGCGCTTGCTCTGTCCGCTTGTGCCGCGGCGGTCGTGCCGCTGACCGCGGCCGAAATCGGGGTTGGTGGGTATGAGGCGTACAAATTGGTCCAGACCAGCGCGGGCGGGTCGGTCGGCGTATCGTTCGGGCAAAAGGACGGCAAGGATCTGGCCCCCCAGCCTTTGCCGCCAGCGCGTCGCGTCGCGATCTGGCCCGGCGACGAACATGAGCGATATCTAGCCGAAAAATTGCAGAAGTCTGGGCGCTTCGCGGTCGAGACGCCCGGCAAGGTCCGCGTGATCCTCGCTAACGCCAACATTTCGCCCTACATCAAGGATTTGACCGACGCGGAACAGATCGAGGCTTTTTCCATCGTCTGCCGCAAGATGCGATCGGACCTCGTACTGGCGGCGCGTGACGCCGGCTCGGTCAATCATACCAACGGCCTATCCCTTTCGCCGGCCAACCGGGTCACGACCGCGGATCTCATGGCGTTTTCGTGCATGCAGCGGACGGTGGTATGGCGCGACGAAATGAATCTGAAAGTCGAAATCGGCGACAAGATGCCATCCACCGAGACGATCGCCAAAGTAGGCGGCGAAGCCTGGGCCGACCGCATCGTCGCGGCCGAAACGCGGCCAGAACCGTCAAAGACTCAAATCGGCCAAGCCTACTGAGTCAGCTCGCCGCTGCGGTAACTCTCCAACACCAACAACCGCAGCGCGCTGGATAGGTTGCCGGCGCGGATCGCGTCGGCCGATGCGATGACCCCCGCCAGCGATTGCTTGCGCCGCGCCGCGATCTCCCGCAACGCGTCCCAAAATTCCGCTTCCAGCGAAACACTTGTGGCATGTCCCGCGATTTTGACCGATCGTTTGACGATCACGACGGACCGAGCATCTTGTCCGGGCGGACCCATTTGTCGAAATCGGCCGCCGACACGTCGCCCGATGCGATCGCCGCCTCGCGCAGCGTGGTCCCTTCGGCATGCGCTTTGTGGGCGATCGCGGCCGCCTTGTCGTAGCCGATATGCGGACTCAGGGCGGTCACCAGCATCAGCGACATTTGCACCAGCTCGGCGATGCGCTTGCGGTCGGCTTCGATGCCGGCGACGCAATTTTCGGTGAAGCTGGTAATGGCGTCGGCGAGGAGCCGGATCGAGCGCAGCACGTTCTGCGCGATCACCGGCTTGAAGACGTTGAGCTCGAGTTGACCTTGGCTGCCCGCGACCGTCACCGTGACGTGATTGCCCATCACTTGCGCCGCCACCATGGTCAGCGCCTCGACCTGGGTCGGATTGACCTTGCCCGGCATGATCGACGAGCCGGGCTCGTTCTCCGGCAAGATGCAGTTCGCCGAGACCGGCGCGCGGTCCCGAGCTCAGCAGACGAAAATCGTTGCCGATCTTCATCAGCGATGCCGCCAGAACGTTGAGCGCGCCCGACAATTCGACCATCGCGTCGTGGCTGGCGAGGGCCTCGAACTTGTTGGGGTTGGTGGTGAAGGGATAGCCGGTGTCCTTGGCGAGTTCGACGCGCGAAGCGGCGGGCGAAATTCGGTTTGGTGTTTAGGCCGGTGCCGACGGCCGTGCCGCCCTGCGCCAACGGATAGAGCCGCGGCAGGCAAGCGTCGAGCCGCGCCATGCCGAGCTCGATTTGGCGCGCATAGGCGCCGAATTCCTGGCCTAGCGTCAGCGGGACCGCGTCCTGCAGATGCGTGCGGCCGATCTTGACGACGGCCGCGAATGACTTGGCCTTTTGGTCGAGCGCGCGCTTGAGCTGTTTCAGTGCCGGCGTCAGCCGCCGGTCCAGTTCAGTCACCGCGGCGACGTGCATCGCTGTCGGGAAGCAATCGTTCGAGGATTGACCCAGATTGACCTGGTCGTTGGGGTGAATCGGATCGCGCGCGCCGAGTGGCTTTCCCAGCATCTCGTTGGCGCGGTTCGCCAGCACCTCGTTCATGTTCATGTTGGTCTGCGTGCCGGAGCCGGTCTGCCAAACGATCAGCGGAAATTCGCCGTCGTGCTTGCCTGCGATCACTTCGTCCGCCGCGGCGACGATCGCCTTGCCGAGCTTGGCATCGAGCACGCCGAGCGAGACGTTGGTTTTGGCGGCGGCGCGTTTCACTTGGGCCAGGGCGTGGATCAGCGGCAATGGCATGCGTTCGGCGTCGGCGTCTCCGATGCGGAAATTTCGGCGCGAGCGTTCGGTCTGGGCGCCCCAATAACGCTCGGCCGGCACCTCGATAACGCCCATGCTGTCGCGTTCGGTATCGCGTCGCCGGTCGGTCTGTTGCGCTGCGGGCCATTGTCGCCCGCGACTATACCGCCGTTTTGGCCGATATTGACCGCCGATGACGGCTGGGATTCACGTGCCTCGATCGACGAATGTCGCGCGCTGGTCGGGCGTCAATGTCGCCAAGAATTTGCCAAGCGTGTCGGCCATTTCCTGCTGGAGTTCGGTGCGGGTTTTCACCGTGCTCCCAAGCATTGCCGGTATCTGGTCCGGCGGCGTCGCGGGATCCGCGATCTTGGCCCAGACAGCGGCGTTTGCGGCGCGCATCGCGGCGCCGTGCTGGCGCATCGCCGATTCGAATTTCTGGAAAGCCGCGTGTTGCGTGTCGTTCAATCCCAGCTCAGCGGCAATGTGCTCAAATCGCTCGCGCGTTGCGCGGACGGCTGTGGCGGATGCCGGCCGTGCATATGGCCGGCGATCATGCCGATAAAGAACAGGTTGAGGGCTACGGAAACCGCCAGCGCGACGATGAGCCAGCGACGGCGGGACGGGCGCGTCCCGACGACGTCGGTCATATCCCGGCTATCCTCGTCATCGGTGGAGGATAGAACCCGGCAAACCGATCAGCGCCTGTTGTTCGATGACGGTCTGATCCTGGCCGAAACCGGACAGGTCGACGACATCGTCAGTGCCAAGTGAGAAGCCGACGATGCATCGCCGGCGATCATGCTGGCGGCGATACCGCTCAATGTTGCGGCGTGACGCCAATCGCCGCGCGTCGGCCGGCAGCGGCACGATCATTGCCGTCCGGCCGGCCGATCAGCCCTTGGACGCGCGCAACCAAAGCCACTGGCGCCGGCGGATCGGCCGTCGATCGGGCGGCCAGGATATCGTCGAGCGCATCAGGATTGTCGACAAGCCACGCCTCGACCGCGGCGATCGCCGGGTCGGTTTCGGGATCGGTGCCGCGCCGGCCTAGCCGGTGCTCGGCGTAGGCGGCCAGGATCAGCGCATCGGGCTCGGCCGCGGCTTTCCCCGCCTCGGCCTGGCCGTCGCGCCAGCGGCGCCATAGCGCCGCCTCGTTGAATTCATTCCCTCCGGACATTCCTTCGTCTCCATGACGTCAATTACTTAGGCGGTCTCCCGGCCGAACATCCCCAGGGCTATGGTGCTCTACCTCTTCCTGGGCGAAATAAGTACGCAATTTCAACATTGCCTTGTGGTGGGTGCTTCGTACCGTTTGCGGGTCGACCCCAAGGACTGGGCGATCTCGGCGACGTCCAGGTCGCGGTCGTAGATCATGGAAAGCACCAGCTTCTGCCGAGGCGACAGTAGGGTATCGGGATATTTGAGGTGCTCGGTCATCTTCGGCATGACCGCCAGCAGGGCCTCGGGCACGGCGTCGATCGGGGTCGAGGGCAGTTGCCGGCGGCGCAGCACGTCGCGGGCCGTGCTGCGCGCGACGATCGTCAGCCAGGTCGAGAGGCCGGCGCGGCGCGGATCATAGGTGCGCATCAGTCGGAAGCCGTCCTTGCATAGCCGGAGAAACACTTCCTGCACCAGATCCTCGGCTTCGGCCTGTTCGCGCGCCACGCCGCGTACCGCCGACACGATCAGCCCGGCATAGCGGCGGACAAAGCCGTCCCAGGCATCCTTGTCCCCCTGGCATAGCGCGATGAGATCGACCGAATTCGGTCACGTCATTGCTACTTTCCGCCCCGCTTTTTGGCCGGCTGTTTTCGCCGGCTTCTTGATTTTGGTTTTAGTCTTCGTCGATCTTGGCGCGCATCGCGGCGGCCTCGGCCTTTGCCGCCCAGTGGCCCAGCGTCTCGCCGTCTTCGAGAATGTCGGCCGGCACTTCGTAATAGGCCATCTCGATGGTTTTGCCGTTCGGCATCGTGTAGGTGAACGGCTTGGCGCCAGACGGCGCCGCGCCGGCGCGCTTCCGCGCCGCATGGACGAAAGGCTGGGTCGCCACCGCCTCGTAGTCCGGCTTGTTCTGTGCGTCCACGCGGAAATAGATCGCGTCGCGCGCGATCAGCCCGAACATCACCGGGCCGCGATAGATGCCCCAGCCGCCGAACAGGCGGCGCACCGCGACCGGCGCCCAGTCGCGCAACTGGTCGACGATATAGTCGGCCAAGGGATCGGGCGCTTTCGGCATCAATCGAACCGCTTCACCAGGTAATAGGTCTTGTGGCCGGGCGGAAAATCCTCGATCACGCGCGTAGGGTTTGAAACCGAGCTTGGGATAGAAGTCAGGCGCCTGGAAGCTGGCGGTATTGAGGTACATGCCGATGCAGCCGCGCTTGCGTGCCTCTTCCTCCGCGAGCTCCATCAGCTTGCGGCCGTGGCCTTGACGGCGCAGCTCCTCGGGCAGCCAGAACAGTTCGACATACATCCAGCCCCAGCCGGTCCAGCCGGTGAGGCCGCCAAGCACCTTGCCCCGGCTGTCGTTGATGACGACCGCGACCGTGTGCCATTTCGACGGCCCCGCCTTTTGCCGGTTGTATTCGATCAAGCCCTTTGAGGATGGTCTTCCGCGCGCTGTTGCGTCGACGCGCTGGTGACAGTATAGGTCAGGCGCTTTCGCCGGCTTGGCGCGGGCGGCGGATTGGCGGCGGTGGCCATGGTCAGGTCAGTTTGGCGAAGAAATCGTTGCCCTTGTCGTCGATAACGATGAAGGCGGGGAAATCCTTCACTTCGATCCGCCAGATCGCTTCCATGCCCAGCTCGGGATAGGCCAGGGTCTCGACCTTGGTGATGCAGTCCTGGGCCAGCCGCGCCGCCGGCCCGCCGATCGAGCCGAGATAGAAGCCGCCGTGCTTGCGACAGGCCTCGCGCACCTCGGCGCCGCGATTGCCCTTCGCCAGGGTGACGAAACTGCCGCCCGCCGCCATGAACTGGTCGACATAGGAATCCATCCGTCCCGCCGTGGTCGGGCCGAACGAGCCCGAGGCAAAACCGGCGGGTGTCTTGGCCGGGCCCGGCATAGTAGATCGGCGTGGTCGCGGAAATATTGCGGGCAGGGGCTCGCCGCGATCGAGCGCGTCCTTGAGCTTCGCGTGGGCGATGTCGCGCGCCACCACCAGCGGCCCGGTCAACGCCAGGCGCGTCTTGATCGGATGCCGCGACAATTCTTTCCGGATCTCGCTCATCGGCCGAGTCAGGTCGATTTTGACCACGTCGCCGCCGAGCTTCGCCTCGTCGATCTCGGGCAGATAATGCGCCGGGTTGGTCTCGAGCTGTTCCAGAAAAATACCGTGCGCGTCGATCTTGCCGAGGATCTGCCGGTCGGCGGCGCACGACACGCCGATGCCGATCGGCAAGCTGGCGCCGTGGCGCGGCAGGCGGATGACGCGCACATCGTGGCAGAAATATTTGCCGCCGAACTGCGCGCCGATGCCGTTCTGCCGCGTCAGCTCCAGCACCCCCGCCTCGAAGTCGCGGTCGCGGAACGCCTGGCCGAATTTGTTGCCCTGCGTCGGCAGCCCGTCGAGATAGCGGCAGCTCGCGAGCTTCACGGTCTTGAGATTCATCTCCGCGGAGGTGCCGCCGATGACGATAGCGAGATGATAGGGCGGGCAAGCGGCGGTGCCGAGCGTCTTGATTTTCTCGTCGAGGAATTTGACCAGCGCTTTCGGATTCAGCACCGCCTTGGTCTGCTGGAACAGGAAGCTCTTGTTCGCCGAGCCGCCGCCCTTCGCGATGAACAGGAACTTGTATTGGTCGCCGTCGGCGGCGAAGAGATCGATCTGCGCCGGCAGATTGTCGCCGGTATTCACCTCTTCGTAGAGCGACAGCGGCGCGACCTGGCTGTAGCGCAGATTGGTCTCGGTATAGGTACGCCGGATGCCGGCCGCGAGCGCCGCTTCATCGCCGCCGCCGGTCCAGACGCGCTGACCTTTCTTCCCCATGACGATTGCGGTGCCGGTATCCTGGCACATCGGCAGGACGCGGCCCGCCGCGATGTTCGCGTTCTTCAAGAGGTCGAGCGCGACGAACCGGTCGTTATCCGAGGCCTCGGGGTCGTCGAGGATGTTGCGCAATTGCTGCAAATGACCCGGGCGCAACAGATGCTGACAATCGCGATAGGCCTCGGCGGCGAGCAGCGTAAGCGCCTCTGGCGCGACCTTGACGACAGTCTCGCCGGCGAAGGCCGCGGTCGCGACATGGTCGTTCGTCAGTTTGCGATAGGGCGTCGTGTCCGCGCCGAGATCGAACAATTCGTGGAAAGCGAAGTCAGCCATGGCGCGGGCATACCAGAACGCCGCGTGCCGTCAAGCTGGCAGGGGGACTCTACTTTTTGCGGAAAGCGGCGAGGGTTACTACTTCGCCCGGCTTGCTAGGCGCGGGTTTGCCAACGAGGCGGCCCGCCCGTTTCGCCACTGCCGGCTCGGACGTCGTTTCCGCCGGGGCGGGCTTCGCTGGCTTGGCGGATTCCAGTTTGGCCGAGATCGGCTTGGTCGAGGTGGCCATCTCCGCGCTTGCGGCATCCGCCGCCGGAAATTGCAGGCCGAATTTCACCGAGGGGTCGGCGAACGCGGCGATAGCGGCGAAGGGAATGACGATGCGCTCGGGCCTGTTATTGAAGCTTAGCGTCACCTCGAAGTCGTCCTCGCGCACCTCCAGGTCCCAGAATTGGTGTTCCAGGACGATGGTCATCTCATCGGGATATTTCTGCGCCAAGCTTGCCGCGAGTTCGACGCCAGGCGCCTGGGTTTTGAAGGTGATGTAAAAATGATGGGCGCCGGGAAGCCCGTTTGCAACGGTACGCGCCAGCGCGTCGCGCACCACGCCGCGCATCGCGGACTTCAACCATTTGGTCGTATCGCAGCAAGTCCTTCACGGCACGTCAGGCTTCCTACCGAACATTCTCAATATTATTGCAGCCAACTTCTGCGGTTGGCAATGAAATGGAGGGCTTCTGTTGCCCGGTGCCCTCCGGACCGCGCTAAGAGTTAAGCCTTAATCCCGCGAGGGATGTTAGGCCGCAACTGCTTCAGCAGGAGCGAAGTTGTCGTTCGCACCTAAGGTTTGACCCGATAACGGCGGTATCATGCCGGGCGAAAGTTGTATCTTTACCACGCGCGTCGAGCCTAGTTCGCCCCCGCAGGTAATGGTGGAGGCGCCGGGTACTGCCCCCGGGTCCGCAACGCTTATGCCATACGCCGTTTATCGCCATAGTCGGTTACCCGACGCATTAAATATAAGACATTTCGGGGTAATCGCAATGGGGCGCGCAATTGGGTCTGTCGTCTCAGCCATAGAGCCTTTGAGATCATGTCGGCGCATACTAGATTAACTAACGCTATCCCATTGATTTGAGTCAGTGCTTAGGAGCGGCGATGGCCATTGACCTCCGAAACCGACAGCAGCGCCGAAATCGACAGGCACCGTGCGCGAGACGCAGCCGCTACCCGGCGGGCCGTGGCTCCAAGTTGAAGAAATTCTCTACCAGCCGATGCCGGTGCTCGATCACGGCTTCGTCCGCGTCATCGATTATATGGGCGACGACGCCGCGGTGGTGCAGGCGGCGCGTGTCTCCTACGGCAGAGGCACCAAGAGCGTTAGCGAGGATCGCGGTCTGATCCAGTATCTGATGCGCCACGGGCACACCACGCCGTTCGAGATGTGCGAGATCAAATTCCATGTGAAGCTGCCGATCTTCGTCGCGCGGCAATGGATTCGGCATCGCACCGCGAACGTGAACGAATATTCGGCGCGCTATTCAATTCTCGACAAAGAATTTTACATTCCGGCGCCGGGCAGCTTGGGTCCTGAAGGAAGAGCAATCCATCGAAAGGCGCGAGGCGAAGGTCAAGGACCTTTTCGGCGCGACCAACAAGCGCGATTGCTCGAAGGCGCGGATGCGGTCGCGCAGTGCGGTCGAGAACCCTGCCTGCGCGCCGATGCCGAGCGCGTCTACACCGACTATCGCCGAGATGCTGAACGAAGGCGAGGACGGCGCGACGCGCATCCGAACGAGCGGCAAGGGTTGGCCCGCGAATCTGGCTTGCGGAGCTTGAACCTGTCGCTCAACTTTTATACCCAGTGGTACTGGAAGACCGATCTATTCAATCTGATGAACTTCCTCGCCTTCGTGCCGATGCGCATGCCCAATACGAAATCCGCGTCTATGCCGACGCGATGTTGGAGCATGATCGGAACGTTGGGTGCCGATGACGGCCGAGGCGTTCCATCAGATTACCGGATGGGCGGCGCGCACATCTCGCAAAAGGGCCTCGCCGTGGTCTGAACGCCTTCTTGCGGGCGAGCAAGTGAGCCACGCCGAAAGCGGCCTCTCCAAGCGCGAATGGACCGAGCTGATGGAGACTCTCGGGCGCGAGGATAATCGGACGATCTTCCGGCCCGTCTACGCCGGAACGATTTCCGCTTCGCGTGCCGAGGCGAGCGCGTAGACGGTCACGGTCTTTCGTCGCATCGCATGATGGTTTGGCGCCGCCACGCATCGATCGATTCCCGCCTGCGTCGCGACCTCCGCCGAGATCACCAATTCGACGCCGAACTCCTTGCTCAACCCCTCGAGGCGGCTTGCCGTGTTCACCGTGTCGCCGATGGCGGTCAGGCCGACCGCGTCGCCCCAACCCATCTCGCCGACAATGACCGGCCCGGCATGAATCCGATGCCGATGCGCAGCGGCTCGATCAAGTCCGACGCCATCTCCCAATTGAGCTGCGCGATGCGCCGCGACATTTCGGCGGCGGCGTTCAGCGCCTGGCGGCAGGCCTCAACCAGCGTGGCGTCGACGCCGAACAATCCCATGACGCCGTCGCCGATGAACTTGTCGACGCGGCCGCCCGCGCCCTCGATCGCGGTGCCCATCTCGGAAAAATAGCGGTTGAGCATGAACACCACATCATACGGCAACTTGCCTTCGGCCAGCCGGGTGAAGGAGCGGATGTCGCAGAACAGGATGGCGATGGCGCGCTCGACGCCGGCACGTTGGCTCCGCATCTGCTGCAGCGCGATGTCGGCCGCGAGCAGCGGCGTCACCGCGATGTCGCCCACCGGCCGAAGCCGGCAGGCGATCCTAAAAGGCGCGGAAAACGGCGGTGCGCCGGTGCGCTAAAATCCTGCCTCGAAGGCCCGAAGACATCGGAGAGGCCATTAGATCTGCCGCGAGGGTCCTGTCCCAAGCCAACCGGGTCCTTGATCAAGTGAAAGCCCCAAAGAAATAAGCCAAAAGATCTGCCCGCGGAGGGTCATTTCCCAAGCCAACCGGGGCTCTTGACAAGTGAACGCATTGTGCGTAAATATCTGTTGGGAGCCATCGCGTGATGGCAGGATGGGGCATCCGCTGAAATATTGAATTTGCAGAACGAACCCAATTTTGCCGGGCGTGCTGGCGACGCGGGGAAATTGAAAGATGCTATCTTTACTATCGTATGCCCATGCGGCTAGTGTCGCGCATGACCGTGCATCCTCTATTCGGCGGCGAGGACGGTGAGTGGCGCATGGCGCCCGCGGGCCGCGCCGCCACCCTCTCGGCGCAAATCGTCGCTGAGGTGCGCGAGGCGCTGAACGAAAAGCGCCTCAAGCCCGGCGATGTCATCGGCAGCGAAAAGGATATCGCCAAGCGCCTCGGCGTCAGCCGCATCGTCGCGCGCGACGCGCTGCGCACGCTCGAAGCGCTCGGCGTCGCCGAGATCAAGGTCGGAGCCGGGCGGCGGCGCGCGGGTGGCGCGCGGCAATCCGCGCCTGTTCGCCGACGCGCTCGCGGTGCAACTCGATCTCGCCGGCGCCACGGTGCAGGAAATCATGGACGCGCAGCGCGCCATCGAGACGCTGGCGGCGGAACTCGCGGCGGAAAATGCGACCGACGCCGATCTCGCCAGGCTGCGCCGGTTGCTCGACGAGGGCGCCGCGGTGATCGACGATCGCGACCGCTACACCCGCGCCTGCGAGCGGTTCCACGTCGCGGTCGCCGAGGCGTCGCATAACCGCGTCCTGGTTGTGCAACTGATGTCGCTGCAGCACATCTCGCATCCGCGCCACAACGTGACGCTGACGCGCGCGGTGGCGAAACGCGTGCTCGACGCGCATCGCCGAATTGCTGGCGGCGATCGAGGATCGCGATCCCAGCGCCGCGCGGCACCTGATGGACGACCACGTCAAAATGATCCGCGCCCGCCGCGTCGCCGAGCGGCGCGAGACGCCTCCCCAACCGAGAATGGTCGAAGGATTAGAGTGCATCGCGTGGTTGAGATCATTTTCGCCGTCATGGCCGGGCTTGACCCGGCCATCCAGAGCAAGCGACGGGCCGTTCCGTTGGCCTTGGACCCGCGGGTCGAGCCCGCGGGTGACCAAGAAAGCTGGGTGTGCGCTAAAAACTGCGTGAGAGATAAGGAGAGGAGACCATGAGCAAGTTCGTCATCGCGCCGCACATGCGGCTCCATGAGTGGGTCGCGGAAGAAAAGGGCTATTTCCGCGACGAAGGGCTCGACTACGAATTCCGCGAGGTGATCCCGCGCAAGGAAGGCCGGCCGATTCACGATCTCGGCGACAAAGTCGGCGCTTATCAGACCTTCGAGGCCGGCCGCGCATGCGACGTCAGCGCCGCCTGCCACTGGACCGTCAACGTCGCGGCCTCGTCGGGTCACGGCAAGCTTTATGCCGACGCCTATTCGATCTCGACCGCCGGCGTGTTCGTGCCGCCCGACAGCAGGGTCAAGGCGCCAGCCGACCTGGCCGGCGTGCCGATCTCGGTCGGCTATCAATCGGGCAGCCACTACTCGACCATCCAGGCGCTCGAACAATACATGCCGCTCTCCGACATCAAGCTCAATTTCGGGGACGGCATGCCGTTCAGCCGTCTCGGGAAGCTGGTCGACGGCGAGGCGCCGGCGGTCGCGCTGTTCAGCGGCCATTATTATTTCGCCGAGCAGATGGGCTTCCGCAAAATCATCGACACCACCTTCATGATGGCGTCGATGATCACCGGCGATCCCGATCCCGACGATGTGCGCAAATATTTCAAGGCGCTGCGCCGGACGCAACGCGATATCGACCTGCGGCCCGAGCTCTACACGCACTATTACAAGAACGAATTTCCGGAGCGCTTCCATGCGCAGATGGACACGCAGGCGCTGGGGCCCGGGCGAGCGCATCGTGTTCGAGCCCTATACGAAGGAAGTGTTCGAGGAATCGTTCCGTTGGATCGCCGAGCGCGGCATCTTCCCCGAAGGCACCATGGGCTCCGGCAATTACGAGCAGTCGATCGTCACGCTTCAGGCGGCGGAGTAGGGTTCGTGCGCCTTCGACTACTCGCCCGGCCGTTGGCCGGCGAGTAGTCGAGGGACGCACGGCAATTTTCATCCACCTGTCACCGAACTTGCGCTAAACCGTCAGCCGTAACGGTTGGGGGGATGCGTACGTGATCGAAATTACCGCGGCGGCGTTTTTTGCAGGGCGGCGCGGCGCTGGCGGGGACGGCGCTGCTCGACGCAGCCGGCGGCATGCCGGCGCGCGCGGCGCGTGCCGGCAACCTCAAGGACATCGACCATTTCATCATCGTGACGAAGGAAAACCGCTCCTTCGATCATTATTTCGGCACGCTCTCGGGCGTCCGCGGCTACGGCGACGCGCAGGCGATGCGGCTCGCTGGCGGTCGCTCGGTGTTCGAACAGGACGACGACGCGACCGTCGTCTCATGCTGCCGTTCCGCCTCGACACGAAGAAAACCAATGCCCAGCGTCTGTTCTCGACCGACCATAGCTGGGGCGGCCAGCACGGCGCCTGGAACGGCGGCAAGATGGATCGCTGGATTCCGGCGCACCGTCCGGTCGACGGCCCGATGGCGCCGCTGACCATGGGCTACATGACGCGGGACGACCTGCCGTTCTATTACGCGCTCGCCGACGCCTTCACCATCTGCGATCGTTTTCACGCGTCGCTGATGGGCCCGACCCACCCTAACCGGTATTACCTGATGACCGGAACGATCGATGCCGACGGCAAATATGGCGGCCCGTCGATCGACAACTCGTTGCGGCATGTCTGGTGGGAGACCTATCCCGAACGGCTCGACCGCGCCGGCATCTCCTGGCGCGTCTATCACGAACTCGACGATTACCTGTGCAACGTGCTGCGCTTTTTCGTCGCCGTATCAGAAGGCGTCGCCGACCTCGTCGCTCGTTTCACAATGCCCGGCTCGACCGGCCGATCTACGAGCTGCTGTGGGACATAAGGCACGGCAACATCCCGCAAGTGAGCTGGATCGTGCCGCCGTCCTATCTGAGCGAGCATCCCGATTTTCTGCCGGCCCAGGGCGCCGATTTCACGCGCCAAATCCTCGAGGCGCTGTGGTCGAATCCGGGCCTGTGGGCGCGCACGGCGGTGATCCTCAATTACGACGAGAACGACGGACAGTTCGATCATGTCCCGCCGCCGACGCCGGAACCGGGCACGCCCGGCGAATTCGTCGGCGGGCTGCCGATCGGCCTCGGCTTCCGCGTGCCCTGTCTGGTGATTTCGCCGTGGAGCCGCGGCGGCTATGTGTGCAGCGACATGTTCGATCACACCTCGACCCTGCGGCTGCTCGAGACGCGGTTCGGTGTCGAGGTGCCGAATTTGACCAAGTGGCGGCGCGCGACCACCGGGGATATGACGTCCGCCTTTTCCTTCGGGCTGCCGCGGCGTCTCGACCCGCCGGTTCTGCCGGCGACGGCCGCCGCCGTGCTGACGGCGGAGAACGAGGCGATGGCGCTGCCGCCGCCCGAACCGCCGGCTCTCGGTGCGATGCCGCGTCAGGAGCCGGGCACCCGCCCGCGCCCGGTCACGGCGTGACGCGCGTCGCCGGCGATGTTAGCGTCGGCGGCAACAGCACAGGGAGGAAGCCATGTCGGGTTTTGAAGGCTTTCCGGGCAGCGACGTCCGCGCCAAGCTCGATCATCCCGTGATCGACGCCGACGCCCACATCGTCGAGTGCGACTTCGCCCATCTCGACTTCGTCAAGCAGATCGCCGGCCCCGACATGGTCAAGAAGGTCCAGGCGGTGCGCGCCAATCACGGCCCGACCGTGCGCGGCTTCTGGTGGGGACTGCCGTCGGGCGCGCACACCGCCGACCGGGCGATGGCGCAACTGCCGCGCTATTTCCGCTCGCGTCTCGACGGGCTCGGCATCGATTTCGCGCATTGCTACACGACGCGCGGGTTGAGCCACGTCTATATCCCCGACGCCGAGACGCGGCGCACGAGTCCTGCCGCGCGCTCAACATGCTTTACGCCGAGGCGTTCGCCGATGTCGGCGACCGGCTGCGCCCGGTCGCCGTGATCCCGACCTACACGCCGCAAGAGGCGATCGAGGAGCTCGAGTTCGCCGTAACGGAACTCGGGCACAAGGCGGTGATGATCGGCACCGAGCTGCGCGGCCCGGGCCGCCCGGCGACCGGCAAGGACCCGTTTCTCGAGCCGACGCAATCGACGCGCTCGATCGTGATGGATTCGCCCTACGACTACGATCCGTTCTGGCGCAAATGCGTCGAGCTGAAAGTGACGCCGGTATGCCATACCTCGTCGCGCGGCATCGGCTTTCGCGCCAGCCCGACCAACTACGTCTTCAACCATCTCGGCGACTTCGCGGCGGGCGCGGAATTCTTCTGCCGTTCGCTGATTTTCAGCGGCGTCACGCGGCGGTTCCCGCAACTGAGCTTCGCCTTTCTCGAAGGCGGCGTCGGCTGGGCGGTCAACCTCTTGAACGACATCGTCGAGCATTGGGAGAAGCGCAACGCCAAATCGATGGCGGAAAATCTCGATCCGGCGAAGCTCGATGTCGATCTGCTGGCGCGATTGTTCGGCGAGTTCGGCGATGCGCGCCACACCGCCGACCGCATCCGCGCCAATCCGCACGGCAACGGCTTCTTCGACAAGCCGGAATCGATCGACGAATTCGCCGATTGCGGCCTGACCGATCTTGCGGCAGTTGCGCGAATTGTTCATCGATCCGTTCTATTTCGGCTGCGAGGCCGACGACCGCATGATCTCGACCGCGTTCAACAAGCGGCTCAATCCCTTGGGCGCGACCTTGAAGCCGGTGTTCGGTTCCGATATCGGCCACTGGGACGTGCTCGACGCGACCAGCATCTTGAGCGAAGCCTGGAGCCTGGTGCGGCTGCGCCTCATCACCGAGGAGAATTTCCGCGACCTCACGTTCACCAACCCGGCGATGATGCACCTCACGACGAATCCCGATTACTACAAAGGCACCGTCGTCGCGGACGCGGCGGCGAAGCTTCTGCGACAGACGGCGCCGGGCGTGGCCGCGCTGTGAGCTTCACCGGCAAGCTTGCGATCGTCGGCGCCGGGGTCGGCGGGCTCGCGCTCGCCGGGTTTCTCGCGCGTCGCGGCGTCACTGTCACGATCTACGAGCAGGCGCGCGGGTTTCAGCGGCTCGGCGCCGGCATCCAGATGAGCCCCAACGCCACGCGGGTACTGCGCGGACTGGGGTTGGAACCGCGCATCCGCCAGCTCGCCTTCGCGCCGCGTTCCTGGAGCAACCGCGTCTGGGACAGCGGCGAAAACCTGTTCGACTTCGCCTACGGCGCCGAGGCCGAGGCCAAATACGGCGCGCCCTATCTGCTGATGCATCGCGGCGATCTGCACGAGGCGCTCGCTTCCACTGTGCCGGGCGAGTTCATCGCCTATAACAAGAATTTGGTCGGCATCGAGCGTGCCGGTGACGGTTTCACGCTGCGCTTTGCCGACGGCACCAGCGCTGCCGCGGACGCGGTGATCGGCGCCGACGGTGTTCATTCCACCGTGCGCGCGATCCTGCTGGGCGCCGAAAAGCCGCGCTTCACCGGCCGCATCGCGCACCGCACCGTGTTTCCGTCGTCGCTGATGAACGGCAATCTGGTCGATACCTGTACCAAATGGTGGGGGCCGGACCGGCATATCGTGATCTATCCGGTCAATCCGCGCCGCGACGAGACCTATTTCGTCACCTCCGTTCCCGATCCGACCTGGGACGTCGAATCCTGGTCGGCAAAAGGCGACATGGACGCGGTACGCCGCGCCTTCGCCGGCTTCCACGACGAGGTGCAGCGCGTGTTGGCGAATTGTCCCTCGGTGCATCAATGGGCCCTGTTCGAGCGCGATCCGCTGCCGCGTTGGACCGACGGCGCCACCGCCCTCCTGGGCGACGCCTGCCATCCGATGACCCCCTACATGGCGCAGGGCGCCGCGACCGCGCTCGAAGACGCCGCGATGATCGCGCGCTGCCTCGACGCGTCGGACGACGCGGCGGCCGCGTTCCACCGCTACGAGACGGCGCGGCATGCCCGCACCGCGCGCATCCAACTCACCTCGCGGCAAAATACCTGGGGCAAGGGCCGGACCGACCCGGGCTGGGTCTATGGCTATGACGTGTTCGAGGCGCCGCTCGGCGAAGCGAGCGGGGTGCCGCGATGATCCGACCGTACGCCGCATTCGGCGCCGCTTTTATGGCGCTGTGCTGTGTATCGTCGGCGGTCGTGGCGTCGCCAGCCGTTGCCGTCGGGCCGCAATATGACTCGACGCATGTCTACGTCGCGCCGCCGGATGTCGATCGTTTCGTCGCGAGCTTCCTTGCCACATTCGGTGGTACCAGCAGCAAACAGGTCGTGACCACCGTCACGCCGACGCCGAGCGCCACCAGTTCGCAGCTCTTGCAGACGCCGGCCGGGATGGTCTCGCTGTTCGGCTTCCGCACGCCGATCCCCTATCCGTTCGGCGCCGAGCGCACCGGCTATCTCGTCGCCGATATGAATGCCGCGGTCGCGGCGGCGCGCGCCGCCGGCGCGGCGGTGCTGGTCGCGCCGTTTGCCGATCCGATCGGCCGCGACGCCGTCATCCAATGGCCGGGCGGCGTCAACATGCAGCTTTACGTGCATCTCACCAAGCCGTCCTATCCGTCGCTCCAAACCGTGCCGGAGAACCGGGTCTATGTGTCGCCGGATAGCGCCGCGGCGTTCGTTCGCGGTTTTGTCGCGTTTTCAGGCGGCAAGGAGGTGTCCGACGAAGCGAATGCGCCCGGCATCGAGATCGGCCGGCCAGGCGGCACCTACCGGCGCATCCGAATCGAATCGGGCTTCGGCAAGATGACTGTGCTCGTGACCGACGGCCATCTGCCGTATCCCTATGGCCGCGAGCTCACCGGCTACGAGGTCGCCGATCTAGCGGGCACGCTCGCCAAGGCCACGGCCAGCGGCGCCGCCATTGTGGTCAAACCCTATGCGTCAGACGGGCGCAACGCGGCGATGGTCCAGTTTCCTGGCGGCTACGTCGCCGAAATTCACGCCCCTTGAGCCGCCTGGCCGCGACGCACCCGGGGGCCGAATCGACCGCGCCTTGCGACTTTGCGTCGCTTGACCTTGGGCAGGGCGGCGGCTACGGTGCGCGCCGTTTCGGGGCAACCGGGACCGCAATTCCGTGCCTTTTTGGGGGTTCGCCGATGACAGAACGCGACCCGCGGGCCGAATTGCGGGATCTGGAAAAGGGGCTCGACCGGGCACGACGGAATCGCGACGGGAACACGGCGCAACGCGGCGTCGGTCTGCGGCGCGGCGACCAAAACGCGTTGAGCCTGGCGTTTCGCATCGGCCTGGAACTGGTGGTGGCGGTCGTGGTCGGCGTCCTGATCGGTTGGGTGCTCGATCGCTGGCTGGGGACGCGGCCTTGGGGGACGATTTTCTTCTTCTTCCTGGGCGTGGCGACGGGGTTGGTCAATGTCTGGCGTGCGATCACCGGCATGGGCATGGCCATCGGATACCGGCAACGCGAAGCGCCGCCGGCGCAGGGCACGGGATATGACGACGACGATGACTGAGGAACGATGTGGCGATAACTAAGGAAAATCCCCTCAACCAATTCCTCATCGATCGGATTGTGCCGATTCATGTCGGCGGCATCGACGCGTCCTATACCAACTCCGCGCTGCTGATGACGATCGCGGTGGTGCTGACGACGGCGCTCATGGTCGGCGCGACGTGGCGCGCGGCTCTGGTGCCGGGACGTCTCCAGTCGATATCGGAGATGTTCTACGAATTCATCGCCAAGATGATCGACGACAATGTCGGCCACGAAGGGCTGCGCTACTTCCCGTTCATCTTCACGCTCTTCATGTTCATCCTGTTCGGCAACCTGCTGGGCATGATCCCGTATTCCTTCACGTTCACCAGCCACATCGTCGTGACGTTCGGCATGGCGATCGTCGTTTTCGTCGGCGTCACGACTCTCGGCATCTGGCGGCACGGCTTCCATTTCCTGACGCTGTTCGTGCCAAAGGGCGTGCCGGTGGGATTGATGCTGATCGTGGTGCCGATCGAGGTGCTGTCCTACATCATCCGGCCGTTGACCCTGTCGATCCGGTTGTTCGCCAACATGATGGCGGGCCACACCATGCTGGCGATCTTCGCCGGGTTCGTGGCACCGCTCGGCGCGTTCTATCTGGTTCCGGGCTTGCTGCCGATCGCGCTCGATTTCGCGCTGATCTTCCTCGAGCTGCTGGTCGCGGTGCTGCAAGCCTATGTCTTCGCGATTCTGACGACGCTCTATCTCGCCGAAGCGCTTCATCTCCATTGAAACTATCGAAAACAGAGGAATCATCATGGATATTCAATCGGCCAAAATGATCGGCGCGGGGCTCGCCTGCATCGCGCTGGTGGGCGCCGGCATCGGCATCGGCATCGTGTTCGCCGCGCTGATCAACGCCACCGCCCGCAACCCGGCGGCCCAGGTCACGCCGTACGCTTTCCTGGGCTTCGCGCTCTCGGAAGGCACCGGGCTGTTCGGCCTGGCGATGGCCTTCCTGATCTTGTTCGTGTTCTGAGGCGCGGCAGGAGCGGTCCATGCCGCAACTCGATTTCTCCACCTTCGCGCCGCAGCTCGTCTGGCTGGTGATCACCTTTACCGTGCTCTACGTGCTGATGGCGAAGCTGGCATTGCCGAAGGTCGGCAACATCATCGCGGCGCGGCGTGAAAAAATCGACGGCGATCTCGAGAAGGCTAACACCTTGAAAGCGGAAGCGGAGACGGTGCTTGCCGCCTACGAACGCGCCCTGACTGAGGCGCGGCAAGCGGCGCAGGCGACGCTTAAGGCCACCACCGACAAGCTCGCCGCCGCGGCGGCCGAGCGCCAGAAGGTGGTGAGCGACGAGCTCGCGGCGGACACCGCCGCAGCCGAGAGACGCATCGGCGACGCGCGCAACGCGGCGCTCGCCAATCTCAGGGGCGTGGCGACGGACGTGGCGCGGGCCGCCGTCGGCCGGCTCGTGGGCGAGACCATCGACGATTCGCGGATCGGCGCCGCCATCGACCGCGCGGCGGCGGGGCGCGGCTGATGGCGCTGCTGCACGAAGCCGAATTTTGGGTTGCGGTCGCGTTCGTTTTCGCGATCGGCTACCTGATCTACAAGGTCCGACCGATCCTCTTGAAGACGCTCGACGACCGCGGCGCGCGCATCAAGGGCGAGCTCGACGAAGCGGCGCGGCTGCGCGACGAGGCGCGGCGCACCCTGGCCGAGTTCCAGCAGAAACAGCGGGACGCTCTGAAAGAGGCCGAGGCGATCGTGGCGCAGGCCAAGCTCGAGGCCGAGCGCGTCGCCAAACAGGCCGAGCGCGACCTCGAACTGTCGCTCGAGCGCCGCCAGAAGCAGGCGGTGGAGAAGATCGCGCTGGCCGAGACCAAGGCGCTCGCCGACGTGCGCAACCACGCGGTCGACATCGCGATCGCGGCCGTGCGCCGCATCCTCGCCGACGATCTCTCGGCCGCGCGCAAGAGCGCCCTCGTCGACGACGCCATCGCCGACCTGTCGAAGCGACTCAACTAGGGTCCCGATTCATTTTCCTGCGTCAACCCGGCGAAAACCGGGGATCCCCGCTTTCGCGGGATGACGCATTCCCGTGTCTCTACAGCGTAAGCCCCGCGTCGCAAATCACCGTCTGGCCCGTCACCATTGTTGCGCCGAAGCCGAGATAGACGATCAAGTCGCCGATCTCTGCCGGATCGGCGCGCTTTTTCAAGAGCGACCGCTCGAGCGAGCCCTTGCGCTGCTCCTGCGTCCATTCGATCTGCCACGATGAGTCGACGCCGCCCGGCGCCACCGCGTTGACCCGCACCTCGGGCGCCAGGCCGCGCGCCAGGTTCTTGGTGAGATTGACCAGCGCCGCCTTGCTCGCGCCATAGGGCATCGAGCTGCCGCCCGAACCGGTGCCGGCGATCGAGGCGGTGTTGACGATGGCGCCGCGCGCCGCCTTCAAGGCCGGCGCCGCCGCCTTGCTGCAACGAAACGGGCCGAGCAAGTTGGTCGCGAGGATCGTCGCCCACAGCTCTTCGGTGACGAGATCGAGCCGGCTCATATCCACCGTCTTGGTCACGCCCGGCGTGCCGGCATTGTTGGCCAAGAGATCGAGCCGGCCGAGCTGGTCGATGGCGCGATTCACCATTGCCACGGCCTGATCGGCCTCGCCGACATGGCCGGGCGCGCCGATGACCTTCAGCCCTTCGGCCTTCAGCTTCTCGATTTCGTCGGGGCCGCGCGGATCGTCGGGTAAGTAATTGATCGCGACAGTGGCGCCCGAACGCGCGAGGATCTTCGCCGTCGCCAACCCGATGCCCGATGCCGCGCCGGTGACCAGCGCCGCCTTGCCGTTTAGTTCGTATCGAATCATGCCGTCCTCCCAAAACCGAAAAAATGTTTAACCGCCATGACGCAAAGACGCCAAGAAAAGAAAATCGTCATGCCCCGGCTTGGCCGGGGCACCCACGAATAGGTTTTATAAGAAAAAAATCGTAGATGGCCCGCCTTCGCGGGCCAAGACGGATAGTGACTTAGGTGCTTCGCGTCTTGGCGTCCTTGGCGTTCGAAATCTTATTAGCCCGGTTCCCATCCCGGCGGCGCCAATTCGAAGCCGGCGAATTTGAAGGCCGGCGTCACGGTGCAACCGACCAGCGTCCACGCGCCGAGGCTCCGCGCCGCTTGCCAGGCGAAGGGCGGCACCACCGCTTGCGGGCGCTGACCGGTCTCGAGGTCGCCGCCGAGCCGCACCGTCTCGCGCCCGATGCGCAATTCCAGCGGGTCGCCCGCGTACCAATGCCAGATTTCCGATGCGTCGAGGCGGTGCCAATGTGAGCGCTCGCCAGCGTGCAGCAGATAATAGATCGCGGTCGTTGCGGCACGCGCGCCCGGCGGCGCGCCGCTGCGATAGGTTTCGCGATACCAGCCGCCTTCGGGATGCGGAGTCAGTTCGAGCGCGGCGATGACGTCGTCCGCGCTCGCCATCATGCGTCGCGCGGCGCCGTGAGCTGCATCGACTTGCGCCCGTTGATCTCCTCGAACCAGGCGGCGAGCTGACGGTGACGCATGCGCCATTCTTCCTTGGCGAAGCGGAAATCGAGATAGCCTAGGGCACAGCCGATGGTGACGAGCCCAATAGTCAACGGGCCACCGAGCCCGCCGCTCTGCGCTTCCATCTCCAACGCGGCGAGGGCGCCGCGCACGCGCCGCATCTGGCTTTCTACCCAATCCGACCAGCGTTTTTCCTCCGGACGCAGATTCTCGTAGCGGCACAGGATCGCCGCCTCCATCAGCCCGTCCGCGAGGGCCTGCTGGCGCAAGGCGGTCCAGCGCGCCGCGCCAGCCGCCGGAAACAGCTTCGGCCCGTCATGCAGGGTGTCGAGATATTCGCAGATCACATCGGAATCGTAGAGTACCGTGCCTTCGTCCGTCGTCAGTGACGGCACCTTGATCAACGGATTTTCCCGCGCCACTTCCTCGTTCGGCTTCACCGGCGACACCGAGGTCGAGACGCGCTCAATGCGCTCGCTCAGGCCGGTTTCGAGCGACACCACCACCACCTTGCGCACGAACGGCGAGGCGGCGGCGAAACGCAATTTCATCATGTGACGGTCCCCTCAGAAGACATCTTTACGGTGGCGGATTTCGGCGAGCGTCGCAACCGGGTCGCCGACATGGCCCGCGAGCCGTTGCAGCGACGGCTGATCGGCGCGCAGGAACGGATTGGTCAGCAATTCTTCGGCCATGGTGCCGGGCACGGTCGGTACGTTGCGCGCGCGCAACTCGTCGACACGCTTCGCCCGCGCCACCAGATCGGCATTGCCGGGCTCAACCGAGAGCGCGAAGCGCGCGTTGTTCTGGGTGTATTCGTGTGCGCAATAGATTCGCGTATCGGGCGGCAGCGCCTTGAGCTTGCCGAGCGAATTCCACATTTGGGCTGGCGTGCCTTCGAACAGGCGGCCGCAGCCCATGATGAACAGCGTGTCGCCGCAGAACAGCGCCTTCGAATCCGCGAACCAATAGGCGATGTGGCCGCGCGTATGGCCCGGCACGTCGAAGACGCGCGCCGCGCGCCGGCCGAATTCGTAGGTGTCGCCGTCGCCGACTTCGATGTCGATGCCGGGGATGCGGTCTCGGTCGGCGCGCGGCCCGACGATGATGCAGCCGGTCGCCTGCTTCAGTTCGAGATTGCCGCCGGTGTGGTCGCTGTGATGATGGGTGTTGAGGATGTGGGTGAGACGCCAGCCGGTCTCTTTTAAGACATCGAGGACGGGAGCCGCGACGGCGGGATCCACCACGCCTGTGGCGCCGCTGTCAGGATCGCGGATCAGATAGACGTAGTTGTCCTTCAAGACTGGAATCTGGCGAATAATCAGCTCGGTCATCGTCCCGCTTCCCTTGTCCCTCTTTCTCGTCGTCCCCCCGCGGAAGCGGGGACCCAGGATCTGCGACGAGCGGTTGCCCTCGATTCCCGCTTTCGCGGGAGTGACGAAAGAGGAAAGGTCCCCTCGTCCCCACCGAGGGTAAATCTTCACGGCGTCTCATGCTACACTCAAACCATGTTTGTCGACGTCGTCGATCTCCGCGATTTTTACCAAACGCGGCTCGGCCAGGTGGCGCGCCGCCAATTGCGTGCGCGCAGTCCGCAAAGTCTGGCCCGACGTGACCGGCATGCGCGTCCTGGGTCTCGGCTATGCGACGCCGTATCTGCGTCCCTTCATGGGCGAGGCAGAGCGCGTCTTCGCGCTGATGCCGGCGAGCCAGGGCGTCCTGCCATGGCCGATCGGCGAGAAAAACCTGGTCGCGCTGGCGGACGAGGGCGAGTTGCCGTTGCAGGATTATTCGATCGACCGCGTGCTGTTGATGCACGGACTTGAGTTTAGCGAACGCAGCCGCGCGCTCCTGACGGAGGTGTGGCGCGTGTTGGCGGGCGGCGGCCGCTTGCTGGTGCTGGTGCCCAACCGCCGCGGCCTCTGGTCGGTGAATTCCGGCACGCCGTTCGGGCAGGGCAGCCCCTATTCCAGCGCGCAGCTCTCGCGCCTATTGCGCGACGCGCAATTTACACCGGAGCGGAGTGACGCCGCCTTGTTCGTGCCGCCCGCCACCCGGTCGCGCATGTTGCTCCGCTCGGCCGGCGCGTTCGAGCGCATCGGCGCCCGCTGGTTCAACCGGTTCGGCGGCGTGGTCATGATCGAGGCGACAAAACAGCTCTACCGGCCCGCTTCGGAGCGTGCGGAAAAGCGCCGCCGGGTTTATGTTCCGGCCAACGCACCTCTGGTTCCCGGGAGATAGGGATGACCGATTTCATCGCCGAAGCGCAAGCGATCTTGCCGCATGCGGTGGCGCTGCGCCGTCGCATTCACCGCCAGCCCGAGCTTGGGCTGCAAAACCCGATGACCGCGTCGCTGGTCGAGGAGCAGTTGAAGGGTCTCGATGTCGAGATCGCGCGCGGCAAATCAACTAGTGGCCTGATCGTCTCGATGAAAGGCAAGAAGCCCGGCAAGACCATCCTGTTGCGCGGCGATACCGACGCGCTGCCGATGCCCGAGGATACCGGCCTGCCGTTCTCCAGCGAGATCGAGGGCCGCATGCATGCCTGCGGACACGACGCCCATACCTCGATGTTGGTTCACGCCGCGCACATCCTTGACCGCCACCGCGACGCGTTCGCCGGTACGATCAAGTTCATGTTCCAGCCCGGCGAGGAGGGTTATCACGGCGCCAAGTTCATGATCGAGGAGGGCATGCTCGACGCCGATCCGCGGCCAGACGGTTGTTTCGCCTTGCACATCATTCCCAACATCACCGCCGGGGTCATCGGCGGCAAGGCGGGACCGGCCATGGCGTCGGCCGACCGCTGGACGATCGTCGTCAAGGGCAGCGGTGGCCACGCCTCGCAGCCCCACAACGCGATCGACCCGATGCCCGCCGCGTTCGAGATCGGCTTGGCGCTACAAAACATGGTGACGCGGCGCCATAACGTGTTCGATCCCGTCGTGCTCACCGTGGCGCGCGTCGCTGGCGGCACCACCAACAACGTGATTCCGGAATCGGTCGAGCTCGAAGGCACGCTGCGCACCACATCGCCCGGAGCGCGGCAGAGCGCGTGGGAGAACATCAAGCGCGTCGCGACCAATGTCGCGGCCGCGCATCTTTGCACGGCCGCGGTGGAAATCGTCGCGGGCTACCCGGTGACGGTGAACGACCCGGGCTTCGCTGCTTTCGCGCGCGATGTGGCGCGCGATCTCGTGGGCGAGAAGTGCTTTCTCGACATGGCGGCGCCGGTGATGGGCGCGGAAGATTTTTCCTACGTGCTGCAAAAAATTCCCGGCTGCATGTTCCAGCTCGGCGTCATGCCCAAGGAGCGCGATCCGAGCGGCCATATCGCGTCGGTGCATTCCAATCGCATGATGCTCAACGAGGACGCCATGGCGACGGGCATCGCGATGCATGCCGCGGTTGCGACGCGATTTCTCACGGCATAGGATTTAGATAAATTATCCGCGATTTTCCGGGCGTTCGCCCACGAAACGCCATTTTCGTGTGTATGCTGTCGGCCTCATGTCCGGGTCGGCGGAAACATATCGAAACCAAGCCAGGGAAATCGCCGCGTTGGCGGAACGGGCGGAAAACTCCAGCGTCAGGGCCGAATTGCTGGCGTTGGCGGAGCGGTTTTGGCGGCTCGCTGAGTATGTCGACGAACATCGCCAAGGCAGCGCATCCTTGCCGCTTGGGCTTCATTTATACGACCGGCGTTAGTCAACGCGCCGGCCAATTCGCCTCATTGTCGCCGGGAAATTTCCCTCGATAGCCGGAGAATCGCCGCATGGGCCCACCAAGTGCGGGGCATGCGCGAAGACCCGAAAAGGCTGAGCGATCCCAAATTCTGGCTGGACCGGGCCAAGGAAGCCCGCGCCCAAGCAAGGCGAATGCGCGACCCGGAAGAGTGGCAGCAGATGCTCGAAATCGCGGCATCATACGAGCGCCTGGCCGCGCTCATCGCCTCGCACCGAGACCGCAAGCTTCACTAACGCCCTACGCCGCGACTTCCTCCGCCGCGGGCACGCGGGTGATCTGGTGCGCGTGGAGCGCCGGCAGGACCTCGGCGGCGAAGCGGCGGATCTGGTTCAGGAACATGTCCTGCGGCATGGCGCCCCGGTTCATGCTGACCAGCACCGTGTCGGCGCCGGCATGTTCCGCGGTGGCGATGATGCGGTCGCGCACTTCGTCGGGCGTGCCCCAGGGCTGATCCTCGGCGGCGCGCGCGACATCCGCCATCGTCATGCCGCGGAAATCCTGACGCGACCGCGCGGCGATCCTCAGATTCTCCGGCCGGATGTAGTCCATCGACGCGTCGGTGACGTAGCCCGTGGTCTTCGCCACCGAGGTCTCGGTGATGTTGCCGTGGCTGAACAGCGTGCGATGGAAATAGAGATGGTACGGGCCCATCTCCTTCACCGCCTGCGCCTTCGAGTCGGCGATATAGGCGCCGGCGCCGACCGACAGATGCTGCGGCGTCACGGTGAAGCCGTTGCGTCGCATCGCGGTCGCGTAATAGCGCACGATATCCTCGGTAAGGCCGCGCCCGCCCAGGCCCGGCGTGATCGGCGCGTTGTGCTTCGCCGCAAACTCGATCGATTCCTTGCTGGTGGTGATCGGAATCCAGATCGGCGGATGCGGCTGCTGCAAGGGGCGCGGCCAGATCGCGACGTCCTTGTACGACCAGAACTTGCCGTGATGCGAGAACGACTCCGCGTCCCACGCCTTGACGATGATCTCGTACGCCTCTTCATAGCGCGCGCGGGATTGGCGCTGATCGACGCCGTAGACGTTGTATTCGCGCGGAATGCCGCGGGCGAAGCCGGAGATCAGCCGCCCGTTCGACATGCAGTCGAGCATCGCCAGCTCCTCGGCGAGGCGCAGCGGCTCGTGCAGCGGCAACAGATTGCCGTAGATCAGCAACTTCACGTTCTTGGTGCGCATCGCCGCGGCGGCCGCGAGCAGATTGGGCGAATTCATCAGCCCATAGGGCGAAGTGTGATGCTCGTTGAAGCCGATGCCGTCGAAGCCGAGCCGGTCCATCTCCGCCCAGGCGTCGAGATGCTCGGCATAGGTCTGCGCCGCGACCTGCGGCTTGAAATGCTTCTTCTCGAGCGGGAAGGGCAGTTCGTTGTCGACCTTGAGGTGGTCGAGATGCTCGCCATATGGCAGGAGATCGAAGATAAAAACTTTCATCGCGTCGCTCTTTGTCGCATTCGGTGTAAGTCGGGGGATCATGGCAACCGCGGAAGAGATCGTCCAATCGTTTCGCAGTCAGGCCGAATTCGGCCGACGCGGCTCGGCTCGCCCTTCATGGCGGCGCTGATGACGCGCGGCGCCGACGAGACTGGCGAAGGGCGGCGCGCTCGCGGCGCTGCATCGGCGATTGGCCCGGCGATCCCGGCGCCGACGGCCTGCCGCTGCGCTTCGCGGGCGCGCTCCATGCGCTCGTCCTGTCGGGCGCGGATCCGGCGCTGGTCGCGGCCTATCCGCCGCATCCGCTCGACATCGACCGCGTGTGGCGCGCGGCCGAGGCGGCGATGGCGGCGCACCCGGCGCATTTCGCAACGTTTCTCTAAGCCTGCCGCCGCAGACCAACGAGGTGCGGCGCTCGGCCCTGCTGCTGCCGGGCTTCATCGAAATCGCGCGGAAAACCGGCTTGCCGCTGCGGCTGTTGGAGATCGGCGCCAGCGCCGGACTCAATCAAGTCTGGGACGAATACCGGTACACATATCGGGGCCGGCAAGGCGACGATACGTGGGGCAAAAGCGACGCAGAGTCGACCTGACGTGCGAATGGCGCGGCGCGCCGCTCGATTTCGGCGGGCCGGTGCCGGTCGCGTCCCGCGCCGCCTGCGACCGGGCGCCGATCGACATCGCCGATCCGGTGCAGCGCGCCCGGCTCCGCGCCTATCTCTGGCCCGACCAGCCCGACCGCCTGGCGCGTCTCGACGCCGCCGCTGGCCCTGGCGCTTGCCGCCGACGTCCGGGTCGAGGCAGCCGATGCCGCCGACTGGCTCGACGCCAAGCTCGCGCTACCGGCGCCAGGTGCGGTCACCGTGATGTACCATTCGGTGGTATGGCAATATCTCGCAGCCGCGACCCGCACGCGCATCGAGGCGCGGCTCGAAGCCGCCGGCAAAGCGGCAGCCGCTGGCCTGGCTCGCCCTCGAATTCGTCGGGCCGGACTACGAGCTGCGCCTGACGTCTATGGCCCGGCGACGGGACCCGGACGCGGCGGCTTTTGGCGCAGACACACCCGCACGGCGCCTGGCTCGAATGGCTGGATTTCCGCGCGAACATAACCGGCACGGGAAGTTGATCGATGATTGTCTCATCCTGTGCTAAATGTTTAGGCACTGAAAACGGCCGCCCCTTCGGGGGAACGGCAAAACTGATGGGGGAGAACGTCATGGATTTTCTGGCACCATATCGGTCCGCAACTGCTGAGCATCCTGCGGATCGCGACCGCGCTGTTTTTCTTGGAGCATCCGGCGGCCAAGTTTCTCGGTTTCCGCATGTGCCAATTTCGATCGGTTGATCCGCTATCCTGGCCATTCGGCATCGCCGGCATCATCGAGACCGTCTTCGGCCTGCTGTTGCTGTTCGGACTGTTGAGCCGACTGTCGCGCGTTCATCTTGTCGGGCGAGATGGCTGTCGCTTATTTCTATGTTCCATGTGCCGCACGGCGGCATTCTGCCCCTCCTCAACATGGGCGAAGCCGGCCGTGCTGTATTGCTTCACGTTCCTCTATCTCGCGGCGGCGGGTCCCGGCCCGTGGGCACTCGATTGCATCGATGGGACGAGAAAAAGCGACCGCCTGAATTTTAGCAGAGGCCGCGCAGTCCGGCGCGGCCTCCATTCTTCAGCGACGGTCTTGATTGACGGGGGCAAGACCATGTATTTTCTGGCGCGGTTTCAGCCCCACATTGCTCAGCGTGATGCGCATCGCGATCGGGCTGGTGTTCCTCGAATTTCCGTCGGCCAAGATTCTCGGCGATTCCGCCGATGTTCCCGCCGTTCCATCCGCTGGATTTTCCGCTCGGCATCTCGGGCATCATCGAGGCGGTGTTCGGCCTGCTGCTGTTCTTCGGCCTGTTCACGCGCATCGCCGCCTTCATCCTGTCGGGCGAGATGGCGTTCGCCTACTTCATCGCGCACGCGCCGAATGGATTCTTCCCGCTGACCGACCGCGGCCTGGCGGCCGTGGTGTTCTGCTTCGTCTTCCTCTATTTCGCCGCGGCCGGCGGCGGTCCGTGGAGCCTCGACGCGCTCTGGCGCCGCGACAAATCAGCTTAGCGGCTTCTGGAATTTCAGCACGTAGCAATCGACCGTGCTTCGGAGGTGTGCGAGTGCGATTTCGCGCTTGTCTTCCGGGTGGCGCAGGAAATCGCCATGACCGACCAACTTGAATCCCGCCGCCTCGATCTCCGATTTCGCCAGCGCCTCGTCGGAGCGATGCAGCGTCTTAACCACGCTCGTACCCGATCCGGGCTTCGCCGAATAATCGCCCATGATGAAATAGCCGCCGGGCTTCAAGGCGTCATAGATCGCCTTGAACATTTTCGGCCGGTCGACGCCGAGATAGGTCGTGTCGTGATAGGCCCAGAAGAACTTGACCACGTCGAAATCGCGCACGCCCGGCGGCGCCGGATCCTCGAACGGGCGCTCGATCGAAATCAAGTTCGGCTGGGCTTTCGCGCGCGCCCGCGATCGCGTCCTTGAAATGGTCGAAGGCACGATGCGAATTTTGCGCGTAGACCGTGCCGCCGGCGCGCGCCATCAGTTCCGCCTTCTAGCCGATGACGTCGAAAATATCGAGCACCTTCATGCCCGGCTTGACGTCCAGATACGCGAGCCACGCCGCCGGCGCGCGGTTGACGTCGAGCTTGCGATCGGCGTCGCTGCGGTCGGGCGCCGCGACGATCGCGGCGTAGTCGGGTGCCGTCTGCGCGTATGCCGGTGCGGTCACCAACACGGATGCCAGCAAGAAACTGGCGAAGATTTTCGCTATCATGTCGTTTCCTCAACAGCTCATGCCGCCGTCGGCCATCAGGATCGAGCCGGTGGTGAAGCTGCTTTGATCGGAGGCGAGGAACAGCGCCGCGCGCGCGATCTCCTCGGGCCGGGCGTGGCGATGCAGCGGGATCGCCTGGTCCAATAGCTTGGTGCCGTCGAGGCCGGTCATCGCGCCGATGCCCTTTTCGATATTGAGCTGGAATTCGTTGTCGATCGGGCCGGGGTGCAGCGTGTTGACGCGGATGTTCCGGGCGGCGCCGTTTTTCGAGACGCTGCGCATCAGGCCGACTTGCGCATGTTTCGCGGTGACGTAGGCGACGCTGCCGCCGCCGTCGCCCCGCACGCCGACGACGCTCGACGTGATGACGATGCTGCCGCCGTCCTTCATCTGCGGCAGTCCATATTTGCACGCGAGGAACGCGCCGCGGATGTGAACCGCGATGACGCTGTCGAACACATCCTCGGGATAATCCTCGATCGGCGAGACGACGCCGGACGTGCCGGCGTTGCTGAACAGCACGTCGATCTTGCCCCATTTCGCCACGGTGGCGTCGATGTAGCGTTTGACGTGGTCGGCCTTGGTGACGTCGGCGGCGCAGCTCGCGGCGTTGTCGCTCTTGAGTTGCGCCAGCATCTTCGCCAGATCGGCCTCGCGCAGATCGACCAGCATCACCTTGGCGCCCTCGGCGAGAAAGAGCCGCGCGCTTGCCGCGCCCACGCTGCCGGCCCCGCCGGTGACGATGCAGACCTTGTCTTTGAGTGCGGGCATTGTCGTCCTCCCTTGCCGCTGGTCGGAGCCTCCCTATAATGCGCCGCTTCCGCAAGCGAATTTCATGGGATCGCGCCGTTGCAGCCTGCCGTCGGCATCATCATGGGTAGCCAGTCGGACTGGGACACGATGCGTCACGCGGCCGAAACGCTGGAGGCGCTGGGCGTCGCCCACGAGACGCGGATCGTATCGGCCCATCGCACGCCGCAGCGGCTGGTCGCTTATGCGGAGGGCGCACGCGAGCGCGGTCTCAAGGTCATCATCGCCGGCGCCGGCGGCGCCGCGCATTTGCCCGGGATGGTCGCGTCGATGACGCCGCTGCCGGTGCTCGGCGTTCCGATCGAAAGCGCCGCGCTCAAAGGCATGGATTCGCTGTTGTCGATCGTGCAGATGCCGGGCGGCGTGCCGGTCGGCACGCTGGCGATCGGCAAGCCCGGCGCGATCAATGCCGCGCTGCTCGCGGCGGGCATATTGGCGCTCGGCGACGCGAAGATCGCGAAGGCGCTCGACAAATGGCGCAAGGCGCGCACGGACTCGGTGGCGGAAACGCCGGCGAAGAATTGACGTCGGCGATGATCGAGCCGGGCGGCGTTATCGGGATTCTCGGCGGCGGCCAGCTTGGGCCGCATGACCGCGCTGGCGGCGGCCAATCTCGGTTATCGCTGTCATATCTTCTGTCCCGAGCCGAACAGCCCGGCGATGCAAGTCTCGTCGCTCGCGACCGTCGCCGATTACGGCGACGAGACGGCGCTCCGGCGTTTCGCCGATTCGGTCGACGTCGTCACGTTCGAATTCGAAAACGTGCCGGCTGCGACGGCCGCCATTCTGGCGACGCGCAAGGCAGTTCACCCGCGTCCGCAAATCCTTGAAATCTGTCAGGACCGACTCAAGGAAAAAGATTGCGTTCGTGCGAGCGGTATCGGGACGACCGAATACCGCAAAATCGTTGATGCGGGCGGGTTGGCCCAATCGCTTGGCGCGCTCGGCGCGTCGATCCTGAAAACCGCGCGCATGGGCTATGACGGCAAGGGCCAAATTGCCATCATGCCCGGCGACGATGCCGCGGCGGCCTGGGCCGGCCTCAAGACCGACGAAGCCATTCTCGAAGCACGCGTCGATTTCGCCTGCGAGATTTCGGTGGTATTGGCGCGCGGGACGGACGGAGCCATCGCGGCCTACGTGCCGGTCGAGAACCGCCACACGAGCGGCATTCTTGCGGAAACGGTTGCCCCGGCGGCCATCGCACCGTCGCTGGCGGCGCGCGCCGACGAGATTGCGCGGCGCATCGCGATAGCACTCGATCTCGTCGGCGTTCTGGCGGTGGAGATGTTCGTCACCAAGAGCGGCGAGGTCCTGGTGAACGAGCTGGCGCCGCGGCCGCATAATTCTGGGCATTGGACCATCGATGCATGCGTGACCAGCCAGTTCGAACAGTTGGTCCGCGCGGTATGCGGTCTGCCGCTGGGTTCGACGGAGCGGCGATGCGACGCCATCATGACCAACCTCATCGGCGCCGACGTGGCGCGGTGGCGCGACGCGGCCGCGGAGCCGAACGCCAAGCTTCACCTCTACGGCAAGGCCGATGCGTTGCCCGGCCGCAAGATGGGCCATGTCACGCGCCTCAAGCTTCGCGCTTAACATGTCTGGCGAAAGCGCCATCTAAATCCGATGGGGTCAACGCACACGATTGCCAATCGAAGCGGCTTGTCGATCGCCGTCGCCGACACCGGGCGTTTCGACGTCGCTGACAACGAGCGGGCCTGGGCATTCGCCGGGCGGGCGGGCGCGCGGCTCGCCGCGACCCGCGTCGCGCGCGGCCGCGACCGGGCCGGCGCGTTCAAGGAAATTTCCTTCGACTTCGACGGCCCGAACTGCGCGGCGCGGCGCGGCGCGATCCGGCTTTACGATCGCGGCAATGTCGTGCTGTTCGAATTGACGTTCGTCGACGCGGGCACGACCGCCGAGGCGTTTCCCGTCCTATCCACCTATCCGCGTCGGCTTCATCATCTCACCTACACCGGAATCTTCGGGCGATTTAGTTTCGGCCGCTTCGGCACCGACGGGCCTTGGGCTTTTTTCGACGACCGCGCGAACGCCGTCGTCCTGTCGCCGGCGGCCCATTTCATGAACGGCGCGATGTCGCACGGCCCGCGGGGTCAGTGGCGCAGCGGCCTCGTCGCCGACGATAAACGAATCCCCGCCGGTTTCGTGCACCGCACCGTGCTGGTGACGGCGTCCGGCATCAACCGCGCGTTCGACGTTTGGGGTCGGTTCCTCACCGATCTCGCCGGCAAGAAGCGTCCGGCGAACGACGCGGATATGGGGCTGAAATATCTCGGGTATTGGACCGACCATGGCGCGCGCTACTACTACCGATGGGCGCGCGGCTCGGATTATCCGACGACCCTGCTCAAAATCCGCGACGAATTTCGCAAGGCCAAGGTCGGTCTCGGTTATATGCAGCTCGACAGTTGGTTCTACCGCAAGGGCGCGCGGGACCGGTGGCAGGATGTGACGAAAGGCACGTATCTCTACGAAGCGTCGCGCGAGCTATTCCCGAACGGGCTCGCCGCATTTCAGAAAAAGCTCGGCGTGCCGCTGATCACGCACAGCCGCTGGCTCGACAAGAGCAGCCCGTACCGCGAGCGATACGACATTTCCGGCAACGTCGCGGTCGACCCGGCGCTGTGGCGGAAGTGGATGCGCTACCTCAAATCTGCAGGGGTCCGCACCTACGAGCAGGATTGGCTGTCCGGTCCGGCGCTGCCCGAGCGCACGCTCGAGGCCGGCGAGCGATTCATGGACGCGATGGCCGACGCCTCGCGGCGGGAGGGCCTGACGTTGCAGCTCTGCATGGCGCTGCCGCGGCATTACCTGCAAGGCAGCAACTATTCCCACCTCACGACCATCCGTCCGAGCGGCGACCGCTTCAAGGAACAGCACTGGCGGTCGTTCGTGTTCGATGGCCGGCTGGCTTCCGCGCTCGGCATCTGGCCGTGGGCCGACGTGTTCAAGAGTTCCGAGACCGCGAACCTGCTGTTGGCGACGCTGTCGGGCGGCATGGTCGGCGTCGGCGACGGCATCGGCAAGATCGATTGGACGAGCGTGCTGCGCGCGGTACGCCGCGACGGTGCGATCGTGAAGCCCGATGAACCGCTGACCCCGCTCGATCAATGTTATGTCGCCTATGCGAAGGATAAAGCCGCGCCCATCGTCGCGGCCGCGCGCACGGTACATGACGGCTGGATCACGTCCTACATCATCGCCTTTGGTGCGCGCGCGGCGTCCGTGTCGCCTGCGGCGCTCGGCTATGACCGGCCGGTCTATGTCTACGATTATTTCCGAGGCACCGGCCGCGAGTGTGCCCCCGCCGATGCCGCGCGGCTTCAGATGGCAGGCCGGATCGCTTACGCGATCGTCGTCCCCATTGGCACATCGGGCGTCGTGTTTTTGGGCGACGCCGACAAGTTCGTTTCGAACGGCCGTCGGCGCATTCTCGGCGTTACCGACAAAGCCGGTCTCACAGCGCGGGTAAGCTTTGCCACGGGCGAAGATCGTGTCCGCCTCCGCGGCTATGCGCGCCGGCGCCCCGCGTTATGGGCCCGCGACGGCCGCATCGAAAACATCACCCACGACTCACGGACCGGCTTGTTTCAATTCGATCTGTTGGCGGCGCCCGGTACGGTTGCGACCGTTGCGATGCAAACGTCGTCGCGATGAACGCACTCGCTTGGCGGAGCGCCGCGCGCGCTTCCGGCAAGACCGGCCCGAAAATTTGCCATCCATGCGAGACGTTGCGCCAGATTTGCAGCGTCGTTTCGACGCCGGCGCTTTTGGCGTTGTCGTAGATGCGGCGCGAATCGTCGAGCAGAATCTCGCTGTCGCCGACTTGGAGAAACAGCGGCGGCAGGCCGCCGAGATCGGCATAGACCGGCGACGCGAGCGGATTGGTCGCGGGCGTGTCTTGCAGGTAGTAATGCGCTTCTCGCGCCACCCAGGAGCCGTAGAACAGGACGTCGGCATCGTTGTTGGCGACGATACTGTCGCCGGTGGCGGCGAGATCGGTCCACGGCGAAAATAATACGGCGCCTGCCGGGAGCACCTCTTTTCGATCGCGAAACGCGACCAGCATGGCGAGCGCCAAACCGCCGCCCGCGGAATCGCCGGCCAGCACGATGCGGTGGGGCGCGATGCCGGCATCGGTCAGCGCGCGATAGGCGGCCTGCGCGTCCTCGAGCGCCGCCGGAAACGGATGCTCGGGCGCGAGGCGATAATCGAGCGCGAACAGGCTGGCGTCGCTCCAGGACGCTAGGCGCGATGTGATCGAGCGATGCGTCACCGACGACATCGCGACATAAGCGCCACCGTGAAAATAGAGGATGCATCGTTGCCGCGCGGGATGATCCGCCGCGGCGGGTTCGATCCACTCGCCGTTGAGCGGCGGTTCCACGATCGGGCGGACTTGCCAATCCGGCGGCAGCTTGGCCCCGAACGGCACGCGCGAGGTGAGGGCGCGCGACCTTTCGAGATCCTGCTCGATCGCGGATTTGCGTTTCATCCCGCGGCGCAAAGCCCAATTCAGGGCCCGATTCTGGAGGCTCATACCATGCCGGTCAGGCGATCCGCGAGTACTCGACGGCGCGCGGCCGGAGCGGCGGCGCGGGACGGCGTGGCTCGTCGCCAATAATGCGGCCGTCCTCGATATGAACGACGCGATCGGCGAAGGGCACGATGCGCGGATCATGCGTCACCACAAGCACCGCGCGGACGGGGTCCTTCGCGATCCGCGCCAGGATCGTCATGACCGCATGACCGCTTTCGCTGTCGAGCGCACCGGTCGGCTCGTCCGCCAGGATCGCCGACGCATTGCCGACGATCGCCCGCGCGACTGCGACGCGCTGCTGCTCGCCGCCGCTGAGCTCGCTTGGATAGGCGTGTTGCTTGCCGGCAAGACCCACCAACATCAGCATTTCCTTGGCCCTGGCGATGGCGCGGTCGGAACGCTCGCCGCGCACGTCGAGCGCCAGGCGCACATTATCCAACGCCGACAGGGTCGGGAACAGGTGATAGGACTGGAACACGAAGCCGATATGGTCGCGACGCAACCGTGCCAGACCCTCCGGCGTCGCGCCCGCCGTGGACATGCCGAGAATTCGGACGATTCCCGAGTTTGGCGCCAGCATGCAGCCGAGCACGGAGAGCAACGTCGTCTTGCCGCTGCCCGACGGTCCCATCAGCAGCGTCAGTTGACCGCCATAAAGCGCCAAGCCGACGCCCTTCAGGGCTTCGACCCGACCGGCGCCTTGACCAAGGCGCTTCACGACGTCGACGGCTTCGATGACCGGTTCTCTCATTGCTTGAATACTCGTACGGGTTCGATACGGATCACTTGCACGATCGCCGACACGGCTGACGCGACGCACATCAATACCGTGAGCATGAATAGACCGATCGTCAGTTCGGGCGTCATCAAAATCGGCAACGCGCTCTCAGCGGTCAGATGGACGGCAATCAGCCCGATACAAGCCGCGACGGAGAAGCCGATGACAGCGCTGATCAGCGCCTGACAGAGAATGACCTTGTGGACATACATCCCCGACGAGCCGATGGCGCGGAGAGTCGCGAATTCGTTGAGGTGGTCCTTCGTGCTCGAATAGAGCGTCTGCGCGACGATGACGGTGCCGACGATGGCGCCGAGCAGCGCGCCGGCGAACAGCGCCGCGCCGGCCCCGGTGCCGAACAGCCAGAAGGCGCGGCTGCGGCTGCGGAACTCCGCCGGCGTCAGGATTTCAACCTTGGACAGTTTCGCGGCGAGCTGTTTGCGGACGGCGTCGACGTTCGCGCCCGGCGCTAGGCGCAACAGGAAATAAGAGACGGCGTCCCGCGGCGCGCCGATATAGGCGCGGGCCCGATCGAGCGTGGTGAACACGTAAGGCGTGGTGGTGAAGGAGCGGACACCGTCAGTGACCGCGACGACCCGCGCCGTCTGGCCACGGATTTGGGTGGTGTCGCCGAGACCCTTGACGCCAAGCCGGCCAAAATAGGTCTTGTCGATCGCCACCGCGTGCGGCGTGTCGAGGGCACCGAGCTTTCCGTCGACAATATCCCATGGGCGAAGCCCGTTCGCGCTGATGGCCGAGCCGACCACAAACACCGGTGTCGTGCCGCCGCTCGGCACGGTCCATTCGCTGAAGCCGATGATTGCGGGCGTGACGGCCGTGACGCCCGGGACCTTCCAAGCCACCGCGCCGTCGCGTTCGTTCATGAGCGACGGATCTTCGAAACATTTGGTGCCCTGCGGGACGATCCAGAGATCGGCCGGCGCGTGGTCGATCACGTTCGTCACCATGCGCTCGAAGCCGAGAAAAAGGCCGAGTTGGATGGTGACGAGTACGATGGAAAAAACGATACCGATGACCGTCGCGACGAAACGCAGCCGGTCATGCATCAAGTTGCGATAGGCGAGCGTGGGGATCAGGGACATGGCGCTAGCCGCGCGGCCCAAAATCATCGCGTTTGTAGCGGGCGTGGACCGGTACGAGGGTGCCTTGAAGCGCCGGCGAGGGGGCCGGTTTCGCCAAGAGGTGCCGCTCGACGCCGACGAGATGCGACCCCCAAGGCAGCAGCCGGCACAGCGACGTTATCGCCCACGCCAATACGACCGCGCCCGTGAACACGGTCGCTCCCTTGCCGACCGCGGAAACCGCGACGCCGAGCAACGCGAATTGGAGCCAAACGACGACGGGATAGTGAAACAGATACATGCCGAAGGCGTTCTCCGCCAAATTGTCGAGAACACGCGAGCGGACGGCGCCGAAGCGTAAGCACGCGCCGATTACGAAGAAACAGCCGCTTGTGCAGGCCAGCACGAAACCGATGTCGACGGCGATCCGGAGTATCAGCGGCGCGCCGTTCGCGAAATCCATCGCCGACTTGGTCAGTCCCATCCACGCGAGCAACGAACCCAATGCCGCGGCGAGCCACACCGGCCAGCGCCGCGCCAACAGGCCGTCGGCGGCGAGCAAACCCCTATCGAGCCCGCATGCGCCCACAACGAGACCCGCGAGATAGAACACGCCATAGAGCAGGGGCCGACAGTATTGCACCGCCAGCAGTCCGTGATTCGACCAGCTCCACGGCGTGAAGATTAGCGCCATCGGCATGTAGGCCACCGCGCCGGCGATCGCCAGGCCCGCGAAATACCGGCCGGGATGGATGTCGGCCGATGACGAACGGCGCGCGAGATACGCCACCAAACCGGGCGCGAACCGGTAAAGCCCGGCGGCCACCATGGCGAAGGCCAAAAGCTGCCAGATGAACCAGAGCGGGCCATTCGGCCAGAAGGGAAGGGCAAGATAATGATGGAGATAGGCCGCGACGCTTGGGTCGGCGGCGGTGACGCGATAGCTCGGATATACCGCCAACGGCATGATCAAGAACACGCCGACGAGATACGGCACGCCGAGGCGCTGAAGTCGACCGCTCAAAAATTTGGCGACGTGCCTCCGTTTGAGGCTCGACCACGTAAACAGCGCCGATAAAAAAAACATCAGCGCCATCAGATAGACGTCCTGCCACGCGCAAAACAAATCGAAGCCGAACCAGCGGTGGCTGTCGACGATCGGAAAAGCGCGCCATTCGTAAGGCGCCGCGTCGAACGCGAATGGCGACGGGCCGAGCGAGCCGAGATAGGCGAGCACGGAATGGAACGCCAATACGATCAGGATCACCAGACCCCGTAGATTATTCAGTGCCAGGCTGGATTTCGACATCGTGCCGCCACCTTATTGCCCTAACGGAAGCCGCTTACGGCACGGCTCCACGAACTCAACGGGTGGCCGATAAGCGCGTTATGACGCTGTGATTTCTCTAACCAAGAGAAGGGGGCAAAGTTCCCCGTGGCGGCAATCCACGGCGGCGTTACGATTAAAAATTGAATTAACGGCGCTCAGTCCAGGATCGCGCCTTTGTGGACCGGTCGAACGGTGCGCTGATAGACCGACAGCCAGCCGCGTTCGTTCTGCGCGCCGAATGTCGGCTGTTTCTTGCGGCGTTCGGCCATGATCGAATCCGATACGTCGAGATCGACCCGTTTGGCCGCGATGTCGATCGAGATGGGATCGCCGTTCTCGACAAAGGCGATCGGTCCGCCGGCCGCCGCTTCGGGCGAGGCTTCGCCGACAACCAGACCGCGATTGACCAGGCCCGACAATTGGCCTTCGGTGATGACGCCGACCTGGTCGATGAGTCCCGCGTTCTCGATGGCGAACACCACGGCGGAGGTCATTGCCATGCCGGGACCGCCGATCACGCCGAGACCGCGCAGGATCACTACGTCGCCCGCCTTGACCTTGCCGTCCGTGATCGCCTGCAATGCTTCGTCGCGCGAATGAAAAATATTGGCGCGGCCTGTCATCTTGAGGCGCCGCTCGCCGGCGCCGCCGAGACGGCAGATACCGCCGCCGGGCAATAGCGATCCGCGCACTATGTTGATGGTCGGTCGTGTCGACAGCGGCGCGTCGACGGAGCGAATGATGCCGTCGTTTTTGATCGGCGCCGTGCCAAGAATCTCGCCGACCGTCTGACCGGAGACGTTGCGCGCGTCCTTATACATGAAGCGCTCGAGCCGCTTCATCACGGCGCGCGCGCCGCCCGCCTCTTCAAGCTCCTCGATCAGTTCCTCGCCGTTCGGCCGTACCGCGGCCAGCAGTGGAATCTTGTCGGCGTAGTCCGCGAACAGGCCGTAGATGTCGACGTCGAGGCCGGCCTCGCTCGCGGTCGCTTGCAGATGCTTGACGCAGTTGATCGAGCCGGAGAGCGCCAGCGTCACCATGGTTGCGTTAGCGACCGATTCCTTGGTGATGATGTCGCGCGGTTTCACATCGTCCCATACCATCTGGACGATGCGCTCGCCGCATTGCTGGATGTATTCCTTCATCTTGGGGCTGTTGGCCAGCACCGGGGCGCTGCCGGGCAACGCCATGCCCAGTGCCTCGCACAGAATGTGCATCGAGTTTGCGGTGCCCATGCCGGCGCAGACGCCGGGACTCCGCACCGCCTGATCGGCCATGGCGCCCAATTCCTCGATGGTGATCTTGCCGAGCGGCACGCCGGAGGAGCGGAAGAACACTTCCTCGATGTCGATATGCTCGCCTTTGTATTGGCCGCTTTGCTGATAGCCGCAGATCGCGACGATGGTCGGGATGTTGAGCCGGCCGGCAGCCATCATCTGGCCCGGCGTGGTCTTATCGCACGATGCAAGGCACAGCATGCCGTCGAGCCGGGCGCCCTCGACCTGCACCTCGATGTCGTTGGCGATGAGGTCGCGGCTCGGCAGGATGTAGGCGCCGCCGCGCCCGACGCTGGTGATGAAGTCGCTCGGCGCGGCGGTGCGCACTTCGAAGGGCAGTCCGCCGGCCGCGCGGATGGCCTGTTTCGCCAGCGCCGCGATGCCGTCGAGGTGCGTGAAGCAACTCGCCAGTTCGGACGAGGTATTGATCACCGCGATCTTCGGTTTTTGCATGTCCTCGTCGCTGATGCCGAGCGAGCGCCATTGCGCGCGCCGTCCGGCCCACAGCGCGGTCCCGGGCTCGAGATTGCTGCGTAGTTTTCGGCGTTCCATGGCGATACCTCTCAACGTTTGCCGCGCGCCACCGGTTTCAGCGCGGCCGGTTCGCCGAGCACGATGTCGGTGGTACGCGAGAAATGCGCTTCGATCAGCTTGCAGGCACGGCCGGCGTCGCGCGCCAGCACGGCCGCGACGATATCGGCATGCTCGCCGGCGATGTCGCGCTTGGTATCGGCGAAGCTGATGGCGAGGCGGCGGTAGCGCGCGCTCTGTTCGGCGAGCTGATTGTGGAAATGCAAAAGCCAGCGCGACTGGCAGGCCGAAATCAGCGCCAGATGAAAATTCTGGTGGATTGTCTCCCACGCATCCGACAGTTTCTTGGGATTGCTCGACGCGGTCAGTTTCATGCGGGTCAGCCGATGATGGGTGGCGATCACGCGGGCTTCCCATTCGACGTCGCCATGCTCGATCGATTGGCGCAACGCCAAGCACTCGATGTCGGTGCGCACGCGGGTCAGGTCGAGCAAATCCTCGCGCGACACCGGCGACACGCGGAACCCTTTCTGGTCCTCGAGCAACACCAGGCCGGTCGCCGTGAGCCGCGCCAACGCCTCGCGCAGCGGATTAATGCCGGACCGGTAGCGTTCCGCCAAATCGGGCAGCTTCAGCCGGGTCCCAGGCACCAGGGCGCCCGCGACGATATCCGAACGTACCCGCTCCACCAGCGCCGAGGATTGGGTTCGCGCGCCGTTTTCCGGAGTCGCGGCTATATCCGAATCGCTGAATCTCATGGGCTCCCTCCCAGCCAGCCGGACCTTATCACTGGGGTCCGCACTGGAAAAATATTTTCGGGCAGATTATACGTTTCTGACGAAATTTGCGAATAACCGCGCACGCACATCACGGAGGCAATGCCATGACGATCGACGCCGACATCAAGCCCGCGGCGGTGAAGGGCAAGAAGGGCGGTCTGCCGAGCAGGCTGCATCACAACGCTTATGTCACCAAGGACATGGAGGCGACCCGCCATTTTTATGAAGACATTCTCGGATTCCCGCTGCTCGCGACATGGTGCGAGCAGGACGAACTGTTCGGCGCGTTGCGCATCTATTGCCATTGCTTCTTCGGCATCGGCGACGGCGGCGCGCTGGCTTTCTTCCAGTTCGCGAACAAAAGCGACCAGGATCAGTTCGGGCCGCAAATGCCGTTCTCGCCGTTCCATCATATCGCGCTCAACGTCGACGCGAAGACGCAGGCCGAGATCGAAGGACGCATCAAGGCGGCCGGCCTCACCGAGCCGCAGACCTTCGTTCTGGAGCACGGTTATTGCCGGTCGGTCTACGTCACCGACCCGAACGGGCTGATCGTCGAGTTGACGCACGACGCACCGAACGTCGAGCAAATCAATAAGGACCGCCTAGCCGACGCGCGTACCGAGTTGAAGCGCTGGCTTGCCGGCGACCACCATTCCAACAACAACTACCGCTGAGATCGTGGGGGAAACGACCGTGGCGATGATTCCGAAAAAATTGCAGCCGCAAATCGACAACGCCTACGAGAACGAGTACGAGGTCCCGATGATCGGGATCGCGCTACCCGATGGCTATGTCCACATCACGCCGCGCGGCTCGACCCAAGTTTATGACGACGACCATTTCTCGTTCTGGATACGCGGCCGCGGCACGACGGACCAATTGCTGAAGGACGGCGGCAAGCTTTCGGTGTTTTTCCGCAAGCTGCAACTGCGGACGGACGGCGTGTTGCCGATCGGCGGCATCGCCCGCTTTTTCGGTACCGTCTCGGTGCACAAATCCGGGCCGGTCTACGACAAGGTCTGGGAACGGCTGATCCCCGGCGAAAAGAAGTGGGACCCCGACAAGAAGGGCTTTGCCGTTCTGTTGAAGGTCGAACGCGCCGAGGATTTATTCGGCAACCCGCTTAAGGCGGATTAATAGAAATAGTTCAACCGCCAAGGCGCAAAGACGCCAGAGGCCGCGATCTTCTTGGCGCCTTGGCGGTAAGAATTTTCTAGTTTTTCCAGAACAATTTGGTGGCGAGGCGGGCGCCGTCCGCCATCGCCGCCAGTTTCGCCCATACCACGTCCGGATCGACCGCGGCCTGGCCGACCCAGGTGCCGTAGCCGCAATCGCCCCCTGCGACCACGTTCTCGCGCCCGACCAGCCGCGCGTAGCGCTCGATACGCTGGCACACCAGCTCGGGATGCTCGATGAAATTCGACTTCGATTCGAGCACGCCGGGGATCAGCACCTTGCCGTCCGGCACCTTCACGGTCTCGAACAGTTTCCATTCGTGCGCGTGGCGCGGATTGGCCGCCTCGAACGAGACGCCGTTCGGCCGTGCCGTGAACGCGATGTCGATAATGTCGGCGAGCGGCACGTCGCAATGATGGGGCCCGTCGTAATTGCCCCAGCACAGATGGATGCGCATGCGGTCCGGCGGCAGGCCGGCGATGGCGAAATTCATCGCCTCGACATGTTGCTGCGCCTTTTTGCGGAATGCCGGCAGCTCGAGATCGGCGAACTGGATGTGACGGCCCATGCCGAGATCGGGGCAATCGAGCTGGAGGATGAAGCCGGCATCGACGATCGCCTTGTATTCGAACTTCATCGCCTCGGCGATGGCGTAAAGATATTCCTCGTGCGTCTTGTAATAGTCGTTGCCGAAGAACAGCGAGATCACGCCGGGCGAGGCGGCGCTGATGAACGCGTCGGCGACCTTCTTGCCCGCGAGCGCGGCCTTCAGATTGGCGATGTCGGCCTCGACCGCGCCGGGATCGCGCAGCGCGATCGGGCCGTTGCAGCCGGGGGCCGAGCGCCGCGCGCGGCCGGGATCGCCGAACACCCGCTTCTCCATGCCGGGAAAGCCGATCAGGTCCTGGTACACCGGGCGCTTGGTCGAGCCGCCGAAGCCGGTGAGCCGGTCCTTGACGTAGGTGGCGTAGCTCGGCTTCGACATTTCGCCGTCATTGACTATGTCGACGCCGGCCTTGACCTGGCGCTCGACGATTTCGGCGACCGCCGACTTCTGCCGCGCCGCCAAGGCCGCCGCATCGACCGGGATGCCTTCGGCCTTGGCGAACATCATCTTGGTGAGGTCGTCCGGCCGGGGCAGACTTCCCGTATGCGTCGTGAGGAATCGATCGGTGCTGCGCATGGCGTCTCCCCCGGAATGTTTTTATTTTGAAAAAATATTTTTTCGATGATTACCTAGCGAACGCATAATGTCCAGAACGCTATCCCCATGACCATCGAAGCAACGCAACTCCATCCGCTGTTTTTCGCCCGCGTGACCGGCGTCGATTTCAGCCGGCCGCCCGACGCGGCGTCGGTCGCGAAGATTATCGAATACAGCGACCGCTACGGCGTCATCGTGTTTCCCGAAACCGGCCTCGACGATGCGGGCCATGTCGCATGGAGCCGCGCGCTCGGCCCGCTCGAACTGGCGCCGCATTTCGTCGGATCGCCGACGACGCGGCGCCTGTCGCTGCCGGAATTGTTCGAGGCTGGCAATCTCGGCGCGGACGGCGAGATCACCGGTGCCGACAATCGCGGCCGCATGTTCGCGCGCGGCAACAAGCTGTGGCATACCGACAGTTCGTTCAATCCGACCCTGTCGAAATATTCGCTGCTGCTCGCCTATGTCGTGCCGCCCGGCGGCGCCGACACCGAGTTCGCCGATTTGCGCGCGGCCTACAACGCGCTGCCGGCGGCGCGGAAAGCGGAGCTAGCCGATCTGGTCGTGGTTCACGACATGTGGCATTCGCGCCAGCTCGCCGGTTTTCCGCCGGTAACGGCGGAGCAGCGGAAGGGAAAACCGCCGGCGCGGCACGATCTGGTCCATCGGCATCCGGGTTCCGGCCGGCTGTCACTGTTCATGGGCGCGCATGCCTCGCATATCGAGGGCTGGCCCGTCGACAAGGGCAGGGTGCTGCTGCGCGAGCTGACGGAGTTCGCGACTCAGGCGCGCTTCACCTACCGCCACCGATGGCATGTCGGCGACATGGTGATGTGGGACAATCGCGTCTCGCTGCATCGCGCGACGCCGTTCGACGATCTCGCCTACAAGCGCGACATGCGCCGCACCACCGTCATCGACGCCGCCGCGTAGCCACAAAAAAGGAGCCGGGACCGTTGCCGGTCCCGGCCAAGGAAGGGAGTAAAGCCCATGGCTTTACACTGCCATTTGCTCCCCGAAGGGAGCGGCGCTGGCAGCACGCGACTTCCGGCGTTCAGGTCGCTCCCATGCTTCTGCTTTTGGCGAAGAGCGGAACGATGGCGTCTTTACGAGGCGCGAGATTGAGGCTGTCCTTGACCGGCTGCGCGTGCTCTCGCATCAAAAGCTCGACGCGGCTGCACTGTCCGCTGGTCAGGGCTTGCACGACGGCGTGGTGCTGGCGGTGCGCGTAGCGCAGCAGCTCGAACATAAATTCAGCGGGCATCTTGTCGAAGGCAACGGCACCCGCCGCGGCGAACGGCACGCGGTCATTGGCGAGGATCGCGTCGGCGATCACCTTGCTGTTGGCCGCTTCGACGACGATCGCGTGGAAGCGCGTGTTCATCGCGGCGAACAGCGCACCGTCGCCGTCGGCGAAGCTGTTCTTGACGAAGATGCGGTCGCCCTCGTCGAGACACGATTGCAGCGCCTGGAGGACCGACGGCGTCGCGCCACGCTCCGCGACGATGCGCGCCGCCATGCCCTCGAGCAGGCCGCGCAAATCGATGGCGTCGATCACGTCCTGCTGGCTGAAGGCACGGACGAAATAGCCGCGCGTCTCGGACGGCGTCAGCAACCCTTCACGCGCCAAGGCCGGCAAGGCGGCGCGGATCGGCGTGCGTGACATGGCGAGGCGCTCGCCCAGCCCTTCTTCGGTGATGCGCTCGCCGGGGCCGAGCTCGCCGCGCAGGATCATCTCGCGAATCTGCACGATCGCGCGGTTTTGGTGGGTCGCCATGGGCTATTTTTGTATCCAATACCCGCCTATGTCAACGCTGGCTTACGGGGTTTTTACTTGTACCAGCGCCCATTTTTACCCAATGATGTATCCAAATTTTGGAAGGTGCATGTCGTGGTGGCCGGGACTAAACTTTCGGTTTCGACGCACGCGAGCAAGTAACAGTGGAGACGCCTCATGTTGAATCGCGAAGACAATGAATTGCTGACGCGGATCGGGCCAGGCACGCCCATGGGCGTCGATGCTGCGCGAATATTGGGTGCCGGCCTGCCGCTCGGCGAAGCTTGAGGCCGACGGCGCGCCCGCGCGCATCCGGCTCTTCGGCGAGAATTTCGTCGCCTTCCGTGCCACCGACGGCCGCGTCGGTTTCTTCAACGAAGGTTGCCCGCATCGCTGCGCCTCGCTGGCGCTTGGCGCGCAACGAGGGCAATGGCTTGCGTTGCATTTTCCACGGCTGGAAATTCGACGTCAGCGGCAAATGCGTCGAAACGCCGACCGAACCGGAAGACCGCCGCGGCACTTTCGCCGAGCGCGTGCCGGTGAAGCATTACGCGGTGCACGAAGCGGGCGCCCTCGTCTGGGTCTATCTCGGCAAGAACCAAGCGAAGCCACCGCGCTTCCCCGATTACGAGTTCACCGGGCTGCCGGAAGACCAAATTGCGCCGCGGCGCGGCGTGATCCATTGCAATTGGCTGCAAGGGTTGGAGGCCCTGCTCGATTCCGCGCATGTCACCTTCCTTCATGCGTCGGGCCTCGGCAGCCGGGTCGGCCAGGACTTCTACAAGAGCGAAGCGGCCTACATGCTTGAGACCGGCGCGCCGACCTTCGAGTTCATTCAGCAGCCTTACGGCTTCCGCGAAGGCGCGCTGCGCGATCAGCCCGATGGCAAGACCTATGCACGGATCCGCGAGGTCGCGTTCCCGTTCGCGTCGTTCATCCCGGCGCCTCCGGGCGGCTACAGCCTGGTGTGCTTCTCGGTCCCGATCGACGACGAGTGGACCGCGCAGTGGTATGTCGGTTTCAACGTCCACGGCAAGATCGATCCGCGGCCACGGGCGATCATGGGCAAGGATTCGGGCGATCCCGATTTCTTCAATTCCGACATGGGCGACGTCTCGAACATGTGGTTCCAGGACCGGAAGGCGATGGCCGACGGTCACTGGACCGGTATCCTGGGCCGCGGCAACGCCTACGAGGATTTCATCGTCCAGGAATCGATGGGGCCGATCGTCGACCGCAGCCAGGAATTCCTCGGCACGTGCGACGTGGTGATCGTGCGCTCGCGCAAAATCCTGCTCGACGCGATCAAGCAGTACCAGAAGGATGGGAGCCTGTCGTTCGCCGGACCGGAGGTCAATTTCAACCGCATCCGCGCCATCTCCTTCGCCTATCCGAAGGGCGGCGATTGGAAGGCGATCGACCCGTTCGATCCACCGGTGCAGCAAGCGGCGTAAGTTTTTGTAATTGAGTTTAAAAGCGCTTTTCTTTCGGCACCCCGGGCTTGACCGGGGGGTCCTAGGCCGTCTGACGGCCGTCGCTTGCGATGGATTGCCGGGTCAAGGCCCGGCAATGACGACTAAAGTTGCTGTGTTTGGAATCGCGTAAAAAAATCGTCCGTCCCGCTTTAGCGAGAATGACGAAATAAATCGGGAGGTGACATGATCAACCGCGACATGTTCGCGACGGCGCTTGCCGTCGTGGCGACGATTTGCTTCGCGGTGCCGGCGGCGGCCGAAAAGCATTACGCGCCCGGCATCACCGACACGGAGATCAAGATCGGGCAGACCGCGCCCTATAGCGGCCCGGCCTCGGTGGTCGGCACGATGGCCAAGGGGCATGTCGATTATTTCAAAATGATCAACGATCAAGGCGGCGTGAACGGCCGCAAGATCAATCTCATCAGCCTCGACGACGGCTTCAACCCGGCGAAGACCGTCGAGCAGGTGCGGAAGATGGTCGAGGGCGAGCATATCGCCTTTCTCTTCGGCTCGGCCGGCAGCGCTACGAATTTGGTGATCCGCCCCTATATCGAGAAGATGGGCGTGCCGTTGCTGTTTCCGATCTCGGGCAGCCGCGCCTTCTACGATCCGGCCCACCATCCGCTGATCGTCGGCTGGTATCCGACCTATCATCTCGACGGGCTGATGAATGCGAAATACGTTTTGGCGCACGCGCCGCACGCCAAGGTCGCGATCCTCTATCAGAACGACGAGTTCGGCCGCGAGCACGAACACGGCTTCCGCGACGGTCTCGGCGACAAGGCGAAGGATTTGATCGTCGCCGAAGCGACATTCGAGCCGTTCGACCCGACCGTGGAATCGCAAGTGATCCAACTCCAGCAGTCGGACGCGGACGTGTTCTACATCATCGCGTTGCCGAAATTCGCGGCGCAGGCGATCCGCAAGAGCAGCGATCTCGGCTGGAAAGCGATGCGGCTCCTCGATTACGGCGCGCAATCGATCACCGGCACCTTGGCGCTCGCCGGCCTCGATCGGTCCAAGGGCATCATCTCGCACATCTTCATCAAGGATCCGAAGGATCCGCGCTGGAAGGACGATCCCGAGATGGTCGCGTTCCACGCCTGGGAGAAGAAATATTATCCCGAGGCCGATCCGACCGATCCCAACATCATCACCGCCTACGGCCAAGCGCTGACGCTGGTGCAGGTGCTGAAGCAATGCGGCGACGATCTGAGCCGCGAGAACATCGTGCGGCAGGCGGCGAACCTACACGACTTCCACGTGCCGCTGCTGCTTGTGAACTTGAGTACGAGCCCGACCGATTACGAGCCGTTCAAGTCGATGCACCCGATGCAGTTCGACGGCACGCGCTGGGAGCTAATCCCCGAGTGACGGATAGTCGGTGTAGCCGGCCGGCCCTTCCGCGATGATGTGAGGGCCATCGAGCGGGTTGAGCGGCGCCTCGCGTCGGAAACGCTCGGCCAGGTCGGGATTGGCGATATAGAGGCGGCCGAACGAAACCATGTCGGCGCGGCCGGCGCGCACCGCTTCGAGCGCCCGCGCCCGATCGTAATTATTGTTGGCGATATAGACGCCGCGGTAGCGGCGCCGCAGCCGCGCCCAATCGAAGGGAACTTCCTTTTCCGTCGGGTCGGTCGCGCCTTCGACCACGTTGAGATAGGCGAGGTCGTAACCATTGAGACCTTCGGCCACCACGGCGAATAGCTTTTCCGGATCGCTGTCGGAAATGCCGTGATGCACGTTGGTCGGCGAGATGTGAATGCCGACGCGGTCGGCGCCGGCGACGCCGACCACGGCGTCGAGCACTTCCCATAAGATCCGGCAGCGATTTTCGATCGAACCGCCGTAACGATCGTCACGCCGGTTGCTCGCGTCCTGCAAAAACTGGTCGATCATGTAGCCATTGCCGGCATGGACCTCGATGCCGTCGAAACCGGTGGCGAGGGCGTTCGCGGTCGCCTGGCGGTATTGCGCGACGATGCCCGGAATCTCGTCGAGCGCGAGCGCGCGAGGTTCGGCGTGCTGCGTCCAGGCGCCGCCGACCGTCATGCCGCCGATCGACCGGATCGCGGACGGCGCCACCGGCGGCGCGTTGCTAGGGCGCCAGTCCGGATGCGTGCAGCGTCCGCAATGCCAGAGCTGGAGGAAGGTATGCCCGCCTCGGGCGTGAACCGCGTCGGTGACGCGCCGCCACCCCGCGACTTGCGCGCTGGTGTAAATGCCCGGCGAATCCCGCCAGCCTAACCCTTGCTCCGAGATCGCCGTCGATTCCGCCACGATCAATCCGGCCGTGGCGCGTTGGCCGTAATAGAGCACGTTGAGGTCGCCCGGTATTTCGCCGGGCGACCGGTTCCGCGTCATTGCCGCCATCACCAGCCGATTGCGCAGACGATAGCGGCCGACATCGATCGGTTCGAACAAATCGGTTTCGCTGGCGGCCATCGGCCCGCCCCCTTTTGCGTGCGTTACGCCGCCAGCCACACCTCGTGGAACTTCGGCGTGATCAGCAGGCCGTTATGGTAGTTGCGGACTTTCGGCGACATCACCACGATGCCGGGCCCGATCACTTGCGGCACCTGCATCGCCTGTTCGATAACAAAGCGCTGGAGCTTGAAGAAGGCGTCCTTGCGCTGCGCCTGATCCAGCGCGTTCTCGGTCGCGTCCATCAGCGGGCGGAAGCCGGGCAATTCGACCTTGCCGGCGTTGCGCAGCGCGTCCTTCGCGAACAGCGCCTCATAGAACTGGCTCGGATCGGGGAAGCCGCCGCCCGGGCTGATCAGCATCGCCTTGTGCTTCTCGATCATGAAGCTCGACATCGCCTGTTGCGGCGTGGTCGGCGTCAGCTTGATACGGATGCCGCCCTTCGCCATTTGCGCGATCAGCAATTCCTGGCGCTGCATGGCCGCCTGGTCGGGCCAGCCGAAGCTTTCGATCTCGATGCCGTCGGGGAACCCCGCCTCCTTCACCAGCGCGCGCGCCTTGTCGGGATCGTGGCTGTAATAGTCGATCGTGCTGGGATCGCAGGCCCAATGCTCCTTCGGTAGCACGGCGGAAGTCGGCTCGCCAAGGCCGTGCAGCAGTACGTCGTTGATGACCTTGCGGTCGATGGCGTAGTTCATCGCCTGGCGGATGCGGACATCGCTCAGCGGCGGGCGGGCGTAATTGAGGAAGGCGCCAAGGAAGACCAGCGACGGGCCGACCTGGGAGACGACACTCTTCGACCGGTCGGCGATCAATTTCTGATCGACGCCGAGATCGATCGCGAGATCGGTTTCGCCGGTAAGCGCCGTGCGCACCACGGTATTGAGCTCTTGGATGATGCGCATCTGGATGCCGTCCAGATAGGGCTGGCCCGATTTCCAATACTTGTCGTTGCGGACCAGCGTGAAACTGTTGTTGTCCTGCCACTGCACGAACTTGAACGGGCCGGTGCCGATCGCGCCGCGGTCGATGTTCGGGCCTTTATCCTTGATGAAGGTCGGCGACACCATCAGGCCGACGCGGTTGGTGAGGATGGTCGGCAGGCCCGCGTTCGGCCGCGACAAATGGAGCGTGATTTGGTTCTTGCCGGTGATCTCCACCTCGGCCACCGCGTTGAGGTCGGCCTTCACATTCGAGCGTTTGTCGCTACGGTAGCGATCGAGATTGAATTTCGCCGCCTCGGGATTGAACGGCGTGCCGTCCTGGAACTCGACGCCGTCGACGAGATCGAGCACCAGCGTCTTCGGGTCCTTAAACGCCCACGACTTGGCGAGACCTGGTTTCAGGTTGAGCGTGTCGGGATCGAAATCGATCAGCCCGTCGAATACCGCGTAGAGCACGTTGAAGTCGGTCAGATTGCGGCCGGTCATCGGATCGATCGACGCGGGATTGTACGGCATCGCCATGTGTAGCGTGCCGCCACGCCGCGGCGTATCCGCCAGCACGGCCCCCGGCAACATCGCGGCGACGCCGGCGGCCGCGCCGGTCTTCAGAACCTGGCGGCGATCGAGCATTGGAACATCCATTGAAATCCTCCCCGTGTTCGTTATGGTCATTGTATCCAATAAGTTCGTATGCGGAATCGAAATCGGGTGAAAAAATCGATTTGCCGCTGGAAAGTAGTGAATCCTGGATACATAATCCCGGTCCGTTCATAAGAAAACAAAGGGAGAGGCGCGATGAAACGCAGCGAACGCCGTATTCTGACCACGCATGTGGGCAGCTTGATACGGCCCAAGGCGCTGCTCGACGCCGGTAAGGCGGCGGCCGAAAACCCGGCGAAGCAAGCAGAGTACGACGCCGCGCTGCGCAAGGCGGTCGCCGACGTGGTGAGGCATCAGGCGGAAGTCGGCATCGATATCGCGAACGATGGGGAATACGGCAAGGGTAGTTGGGCGAACTACATCCTCGATCGCGTCACTGGCTTCGAGATTCGCGAGGATCAGCGCCGTCCGGTCTATTGGCTCGGCCGCGACCGCGAGCGCTTCAAGGACATGATGGAAATGGACATGCCGGGCATCCTGGCAGGCCGTCCGACCGAGGCCTGCGTCGGGCCGATCAAGTACAAGGCGCAAGACATCATCAAGCGCGACATGGACAATCTCAAAGCCGCCGCGCATGGCGCCAAGGTCGAGGAGATTTTCTTCACCGCCGTGGCGCCCGCCAGCACCGCGTTCGATGGCGTCAACGAGCATTACAAGAACGAGCACGACTATATCTTCGCGATCGCCGAGGCACTGCGCGAGGAATACCAAGCGGCCTACAAGGCCGGCTTCGTGCTGCAGGTCGACGACGCCGTCCTCGCCAACATGTACGATCACCTGGTTCAGCAAAGCCCGGCGAAATATCGCGAATGGGCGGAGCTGCGCGTCGCCGCGCTCAACCATGCGCTCGAGGGTATCCCCGAGGATCGCGTCCGCTATCACGTCTGCTTCGGTTCGTGGCACGTGCCGCACGTCGCCGATGCGCCGCTCGAGGACATCGTCGATATCGTCCTCAAGGTGAAGGCACAGGCCTATTCGATCGAAGCCGCCAATCCGCGGCACGAACATGAATGGCGCGTCTGGGAAAAGGTGAAGCTGCCGAAGGACAAGATCCTGATCCCCGGCGTGGTGACGCATCACACCATCACGGTCGAACATCCGCGCGTGGTCGCGGACCGGATCGTCCGCTATGCCAAGATCGTCGGCCGCGAGAACGTCATCGCCGGAACCGATTGCGGCTTCGCCCAGGTCGACTTCATCCAGCGCGTCCATCCGACCGTGATGTGGGCGAAGTTCGAAACGTTGGCCGAGGGCGCGCGCATCGCCACCAAGGAATTGTGGGGCTGAGGCCGATGGAAAATCTCGGGGGCAAGGTCGCCTTCATCACCGGCGGCGCCAGCGGCATCGGTCTCGGCATCGCCAAGGCGTTCGCGAAGGAAGGCATGAAGATCGTCATCGCCGACATCCGGCAGGACCATCTCGATTCCGCGGTCGCCGGCTTTGCGTCCCGCGGTCAGACCGTGCATCCGATCCGGCTCGACGTTACCGATCGCCCGGCGATGGCCGCGGCCGCCGAGGAGACGGTACGCGTCTACGGCAAGGCGCACGTGTTGGTGAACAACGCCGGCATCGGCATCGGCGGGCCGCTGAAGCAAGCGAAATACGACGATTGGGATTGGGGTCTCGACGTTAATCTCAACGGCGTCATCAACGGTATCCAGGAATTCCTGCCGCGCATGTTGTCGCACGGCGAAGGCGGTCACATCGTCAACACCGCGTCGGCGGCCGCGGTGCTGCCGATCTCGCGCGCCGGGATTTACATCGCGGCGAAGGCGGCGGTGATGGCGATTTCCGAAGTGCTGCGCGGCGAACTCGCGGAAGACAAGATCGGCGTCTCGGCATTCTGTCCCGGTCCGGTGCAGACCAAGATCGCGCAGACGCGCAAGCTGCGGCCCGAGCGCTACAGCAAGAACAGCGGCTATGCCGAATTCGAGCGGCGTCTCGAAGACCGACCGAACAATCCGCTATGGATGGATCATGAAGAAGTCGGCGAGCGCGTGCTGCGCGGCGTCATGCGCAACGATCTCTTCATCCTGACGCATCCCGAATTCAAGGACGGCGTGCGGCAGCGGTTCGACGCGATCCTGGATTCGTTCCCAGACGAGCCGATCAATAAGGAGCGGGCGGCGGCGATCACGTTCCTGACATCGAACCCGATTTACGCGCCTGGGAAACGCGGAACGTGATGGGGTCAATTGACGGCATCGGACGAACCTTCTAATACTTTTTGAACAAATATATATTTCGGCATGCAAATGGTGCCGATAGGGAGGGAAAAGATATGACAATACGCAGCATGGTGAAGGCGGCGGCGCTGATGGTCGGCGTTGCCGGGCTTCTCGGCTTCGGCGTCGGGGCGGCTTACGCCATCGACGAACCGACCAAGGCCGAGCAAGAACAGGCGCTGGCGAATGTGCCGGCGAAGGCTCGGGCGTTCTACGATCACTATTGGTACAACGCGCCGGTCGGACCGAATCCGTACGCCAACTGGAACCCGCCGGCGCCGCCGTGGCAGTTCTGCATCAATGACTCGATGCTCGGTACCTCGTGGCGCACCGACCTGCTGAACGAAGTGAAGAAGCTCAACGCCCAATATCACGCCGCCGGCCTGACCAAGGCGGACGTGCTGAGCACGGATTCCAACAACAACATCGGCGTCCAGCTGACTCAGTTCAACAACCTGTCGCGTCAGGGCTGCAACGTCATTATCTCGACGCCCAGCAACCCCACCGGCCTGTGCGCCGGCATGAAGGACGCGCTCGAGCATGGCGTGCTCAGCATCACCGTCCAGTCGCCGGTGAACTGCCCCTACGCGATGAACGTCGGCAGCAACCAGTATTATGGCGGGCGCGAACTCGCCGAATGGGTTGCGAAGGCGCTTAAGGGCAAAGGCAACGTTCTGATTCTCAGCGGCGTGCCGGGAATTTCGACAACCATCGGCCTTGAAGCCGGATCGAAGGCGGCGCTCGCCAAATATCCCGGCATCCACCTGGTCGGCACCGTCTACGGCTTCTGGAACGAAGCCACCTCGAAGACGGAAATGGTGAAGTGGCTCGCCACACACCCGCAGAAACTCGACGGCATCGTCTCCTACGGCGACATGGCGGTCGCGGCCGACGAGGCGCTCGCGCAATCGGGCCGTCCGCCGGTGATGCAAGCCGACGGGACCAACGAGTGCGCTTATATTGCCTACTGGCACGACAAGAAGCTCCATAGTTTGGCGTTCCTGGCGGGCGGCGGTTCCAACGGCTACGAGGCGTTCTACGTCGCGTTGAAGATGCTGAATGGCGCGAAGCCGACCACCAACATGGTCTGGTTCCCGTTGCCGCCGTTGACCGACGCCGGCGCGGCGAAGCTCTACGCGGCATGGCCGGGCATCACGCCGACCAGCACTTGCTGGGCGGATGAGCCGGATCATCATCTGGCGTCGGATGCCTACATCAACATGTTCTTCAAGGGCGGCAAGCCGATCGAGCCGAAGCCGAAGCCCTGAGCTGTTTCGACATTGTTCGGTGAAGGGCGGCGGTGTGAACCGTCGCCCTTCACTGACGTTCGTCGCCCGGGACGGGCGAGGTATGTAATGAAGCGCTGCGACATCCGGATCCTCACCACTCATGTCGGCAGCTCGGTCCGGCTTAAGCCCTGTCAGGGCTTGCGCCGATGAATTGGGTTCGGCAGCGCCTCGACGTGATCGCGCCGTTCGCCATCGCGATCGGCTTGTTCCTGGTCACGGCGGCCGCGATTCCCGGCTACGGCAACGTCACCAGCATTCGGTCCCTGTTGTTGCTGGCGAGCCTGCTTGGTATCGCCTCAGCGGGCCAGACCCTGACCATCATCATGGGCGGCATCGATCTCTCGGTTCCGGCGGTCATCGGCCTTGCCTGCGTCGGCTTCGCCGTCGCTTACGGCGAGGGCGTGTCGCCCTGGGTCATCGGGCCCATCGTGATTTTTGCCGGCATTGTTGTCGGCGCGATCAACGGGCTGATCTCGCGGTATTTGCGGGTCAACTCGCTGATCGTGACGCTGGCGACCGCCACCATCATCTATGGCGCGATTTGGGCGCAGACCAAAGGCGACAATCGCGGCTCTGTGCCGGACGGCCTCACCAATTTCGTCTCGGTCATCGGCTGGACCGGCCCGATCCCGTTGCCGGGCTCGGTTATTCTGTGGGCGGCGTTGGTTCTGGTGTTCGTCATCCTCGAGCGCCGTAGCGTGCTCGGCCGTTGGGCTTATGCTCATGGCGCCAATCCCGGCGCCGCCGAATTGGCGCGGATTCCGTCGTTACTGCTATGGGCCGTGGTGTTCGCGATCAGCGGCGGCTTGTCGGCGGTCGCCGGCATTCTGCTCGCCGGTTTCAGCAGCGCCGCCAACCCGCAAGTCGGCGATGCGTACCTGTTTACGACATTGTCCGCCGTGGTGATCGGCGGTACGCCCATCATCGGCGGCCGCGGCAGCTATGCGCGCACCGTCGCCGGCTGCTTCATCATCACGGAACTCACGATGTTGTTGATCGGGCTCGGCCTCGACGAGGCGGCACAGCAGGTAAGTCTCGGCATCCTGATCATCGTGCTGGTCGCGATCTACGGTCGCGAGGCGCATGTGAGGATGCAGATATGAGCGAGACAGCGGTCAAGGAGATGCCGGCCGCGATGCCTAGCGGCGCGCCGCTGGTCGCGTTTCGCGGCCTGCGGCGCAATTTCGGCGAGACCATTGCGCTGGCCGATTGCTCCTTCGACATCGTGCCCGGTGAAATCCATGCCCTGGTCGGCGAAAACGGTTCGGGCAAGAGTACGCTGATCAAGATCCTGAGCGGCATCCTCCCGGAGAGCGGCGGCGAGCTGGTTTGGGACGGCAAGGTCACGCGCATCCAGGATCCGCGCGCGGCGCAACAGGCCGGCATCGCGACGGTTTTCCAGGAAACGCTGGTGCTCGACCAGGTCTCCGTGCGCGACAATGTCGTTCTCGGCCTCGACCGGCTGTTCCGGCGCGTGCAATCGACCGCGGACGAAACACGACGGGTGCGCGAAGCGCTCGATACGATCGGTATGGGCGCGCTCGATCCCGACATCCCCGTCGCGGCGCTGTCGTTGGCGCAGCGGCAGGGCGTGACCATCGCTCGCGCGCTCTTGCGGCCGTGGCGGTTACTGGTGCTCGATGAATCGACCTCGGCGCTCGACGTCGACGCACGCGACCGCTTGTTCGAGGCGTTACGGCGCTTCCGCGCCGAGGGACGCTCCATCCTGTTCGTCTCGCACCGCATGGACGAGATTCTCGATATCGCCGACCGGTCGACCGTGTTGCGCTCGGGCCGCAGCGTCGCGACCGTGGCGCGCGCCGAGACCACAACCAACATGCTTCTCGAGCTGATGTCGACCCAAGAAGAAGCACAAGCTGCCGAAGGTGCCAAATCATCCGTGCCTGCGCGCGCCGTCGGTGCGACTGTGGTCGCGGCGAAGGGCGTGGCCATTTTGCCGACGTCGGCGCCCTTCGAGCTGTCCGTTTGCGCCGGCGAGATCGTCGGCATCGCGGGATTGGAAGGCCATGGACAAGTCGCCTTTGTCGAGGCGGTCGCGGGTCTGCGCCGCCCGGCGCAAGGCACGGTCGAGACCGATCACGGCGCGGTCACGTCGTTCGTCAATGCCGCGCGCGCGGGCATCGCCTATCTGCCGCGCGAGCGCAAGACACAGGGTATTTTTGCGCCGCTGTCGGTCCTCGACAATTTCACCATCTCGGCGCTGAAGCGGTTCTCGCACTTCGGTTTGTTGGCCGAGGGCCGCCGGCGCGCGGAAGGCCTGCGCCTGGTCGCCCAGTCGCATGTCACGACGCCGAATTTGACCACGCCGATCTCTGCCTTGAGCGGCGGCAATCAGCAAAAAGTGTTTCTCGGCCGGCTGCTGGCCTTGAACCCGCGCGTTCTCGTGCTGAACGATCCGATGCGCGGCGTCGATCTTGGCGCCAAGCAAGACATCTACAAAATTCTCGAACAATTCGCATCCGATGGCGGCGCGGTGATGCTGCTGTCGACTGAGCTTGCCGAATTGTGCCTGCTGTGCGACCGCGTTGCGGTGTTCCACAATCGCTCCGTGTTCGCCGTGATCGAGCGGCAGGCGCTGAACGAGCAGGCGCTGATCGCGGCGATGTTCGGCCAGACGGTCGCGGCGAGGGAGGCGGTATGAAGTTCAGGATCGACTGGAGCGCGTACTACTGGCCGGCGTTGGCGGGTTTCGTGTTGCTGTTCGTCGGCAACATCATCGCCAACCCGATCTTCATCAGCCATGACAATTGGCGACCGGTATTGTTGGGCGCGGCACCCTTCATCATCACGACCTGGGCGCAGACCGTGCCGATCATGTCGGGCAATGGCGATCTTGATCTCTCGGTCGGGCCGCTCGCCGGTCTGGTCAATGCCGTCCTTGCCATGACGCTGCCCGATCTGGGCATTACCGACCCGTTCTCGATGATCGCAATCGCGCTCGCCATCGGCGCCGCGTCGGGCCTGATCAACGGCCTTCTCGTGACCATCGTCCGGGTCCAGCCGATCATCGCGACGCTCGGCACATTCCTCACCTATCAAGGCCTGACTCTCGAACTGCTGCCTATTTCCGGCGGCAGCGCGCCGCCGTGGATGAGGGTGATCTCCGGCAATGTCCTCGGCGTGCCCGGCGTGCTCTTCGTCTTTGTCCTGATTGCGGTGGCGTGGTGGCTTCTCGGCAAGACGGCGTACCGGCGCAACCTCTTGGCGGTCGGCGGCGATATCCGCGCGGCCTACACTGCGGGCATCAACGTCATCGCGGTACGCATCACCGCGTTCGTCATCGCCGGCGTGCTCGCGGCGATCACAGGCATCGTCTTCACCGCGACCATCGGCGCCGCCGATCCGACGATCGGAACGCCGTACATCCTGACCTCGATCGCCGGTGTGGCGCTGGGCGGCGTGGTGTTCAGCGGTGGGCAGGGCGGTTTGCTTGGCGCGGCGGCGGGCGGCGCATTGCTGTTTCTGATCGAGAACCTGTTTTCGCTAGCGCAGGTCTCGATCTACTACATCCAGATCGCTTACGGCGCGATCCTGCTGGCGGCGCTGGCGCTCAACTCGGTTGTCGATCGCGCGCGCCGGCGCAAAACCGCCGAGGCGCTGGTCTAAGCTAGGCGCGCGGCTCGATCCGGTGGCGCCGCGCCAGGCTGAAGAAGATCGCGGCCAGCAAGGTCAAGCCGCCGATGACGGCGTAGTGCACCGACGAGTTGGCGTCGATGAAGGACGAGGCGCTCGAGGTCGCCTGCACCAAGGCGGCGGCCAGGAATGTCGATAGGATCGAGCCGCGGCCGCCGGCGACGCTGGCGCCGCCCAGCACGACCACGGTGATGCTCATCAGCGTGTAGTCCGTGCCGGTCGAGGGCGAGCCGATGCCGACCTGGCCGGCGAGCAACATCCCGCCGATTCCCGTCAGCAAGCCCGACAGCGCGAAGGCCGCGACTGTGAGGCGACGGCTGTCGATGCCGAGACGCAAACTTGCGAGCGGGTTGGACCCGACCGCGCGATAGCGCCGGCCGATCCCGGTGCGGTAAAGCGCTGCCTCGAGCCCCGCGACGACCAGCAGCGTCATGACCATCGCCAGCGGCAGGAACAGAACCGGGATTTGCGCGGTATCCGATATTTCGTCGGCGATCTCGCCGGCCGCGGTCGGGCGCAGCAGCAACGATAGGCCCTGCAAGCCGATGAACGAGGCGATCGTCACGACGATCGCCGGCAGGCGCAGGTACGTGATCGTCACGCCTTGCAGCAGGCCGTAGGCGAGCGCACCGATAATAATAACGATGGCGCCGCCGATCAGCGACCAGCCGTCGGCGCCGTCGGGAGCAAGAAACGAGGCGCCGACCACGCACAGGCCGGCGAGCGACCCGATCGACAGGTCGATGGCGCCGACCAGGATCGTCGCGAGCTGCGCGATCGAGAGGAACGTCAGGATGCCGAGAAACGACAGGATGCTTTTGACGCTGATCGGCGACAGGAAATAGCCGTTCATCGCCTGCGTGCCGCCGAGAATGATCGCGGTGAGGACCGCGAGCACGATGGCGGGGAAATGATCGCTGGCGAGGAAACGATGCCAGCCCCGGCCGCGCGCCGCGGCGCCGGGTGTCGCGGCGGACGCGCGCGACACGGTGGCGGTGAGATTGGCCTCCGTGATCGAGGCGTCGGTGACGTCATCCCCGGACAGCGTGCGGACGATGCCGCCGCGCGCGAAGATCAGGACACGGTCGCACAGACCCTCGAGCTCGATGCCGTCCGACGACGACACCAGCACCGCCAGGCCGCGATCCGCGGCGGCGCGCAGTCGCCGATAGATTTCGCTGCGCGCGCCGATATCGACGCCCTTGGTCGGCTCGTCGACCAGCAACACCGCGGGCTCGGCGGAAATCTCCCGGCCGAACAGGGCCTTTTGCTGGTTGCCGCCGGAGAGCTGTGACAGATCCGCCTCGATCGACGGCGCGCGGATCCGAAGCGCCTCGGTGATCGCCGCCGCCTTGCCGGCTTCGCGCGGCGCGATCGATCACGCCGAAACGCGATATTGCGCCGAGAAAGCCGAGGCCGAGATTCTCGCGCAATGTCAGATTGAGGAAGACGCCTTCTTTGTGCCGATCGTCGGAGATGAACCCGACGCCGGCCCGGCGGAACGTGCCGGGACTGTCGCCGCGGATCGGACGGCCGTCCAAAATCGACCGCGCCCGAGTGGCGCGGATCGATGCCGGCAGCGGCCCGAATGAACTCGCGCTGGCCTTCGCCCTCGATTCCGGCGAGGCCGACGATTTCGCCGCGATGCACCGCCATGTCGACATGGTCGAAACCGCGTCCCGCTCAGGCCGCGCGTCTCGAACAGGATTTCGCCCCAGCTTGCCGCCTTCGGCGGAAAGATCTGGCCGAGCGGCTTGCCGGCGATCAGCGTCACGATCTCGCTCGCGGTGATGGCGCGCGCCAATCGCCGGTCGATGATCTCGCCGTCGCGCATCACCGAGATGCGATCCGCCAACTCGTCGACCTCATGCAAGCGGTGCGAGACATAGACGATTGCGACGCCGTCGCGCTTCAACTCGGCGATCAGTTCGAACAACTTGCGGACGTCGGCCTGTTGCAGCGGCTCGGTCGGCTCGTCGAGGAACAATACCTTAGGATTGCTGGCGATCGCCCGCGCCAATTCGACGATGTGGCGTTGCGCCAGCGACAATTCGGCGACCCGCCTGTTGACCGGCATGCGCAGTTGCGGCGTCGCGACCCGGGCGATCAGCGCGTCGGCGGCGCGCGCGTCAAGGACCGGCGCCGCGAGCTGAAGATTTTCCAGCACGGTGAGGTCGGGCGCCAGCGCCGGATGCTGATAGACGACGGATACGCCGATCCCGCGCATCGATTTCGGATTGAGCGCGGCGACCGGCTTGTTGTCGAATTGAATGCCGCCCGAAGTCGGCGGCGACCACGCCCGCGGCGATGCCGATCAACGTGGATTTGCCGGCGCCGTTCTCGCCGACGATGGCGTGGACTTCGCCCGGGATGGTGACGAGGTCGACCCCTTTGAGCGCTTGCACCGGGCCGAAGGATTTGAGCACGCGATGCAAATCCATCACCGGCAACGGCGCGGTGAAGCGCAGCGGCGCGAGCGGGGCGGCGCTCTCAGGCATGCCGGAGCCGCCGCGCCACTTCAGGCAGCGCGACGCCGCTGATGACGATGATCGCGTCGGCGAGGTCCTCGGCCGAGCCGCCGAAGCCCAAGCGCCGTCACCAATTGCGCCAGATAGGTCAGGAAGAAGGCGCCGATGATGGTGGCGACGACGCTGCCTTTGGTCACGCCGCCGATCGGATTACCGCCGACCACGACGGCGGCGATGCTGCCGAGAAGATAAGGCAAGCCGCACAGAACCGTCGGCGACACCAAATAGCCGGACAGCATAACCGCGCCGACCGCATAGACGAATCCCGCGAGCGCGTAGGTGAGCGACGCTATAGGTCTTGAGCGGGATGCCGACCGCGTGTGCCGCAGCCGGGTTGACGCTGACTGCGATGAACCGGCGTCCGATCACCGTGCGCGCCAGCACGAACACCATGGCGGCGGCGACGATCGCCAGCACCCAGATGGTATTAGGGACGTAGAGGATGCGGCCTTCGAAGAATTGCACCAGCATCGGCGGCGCCTGCACCGACGCACCGGTCGAGACCCAATAGGTGAGGCCGTAGAGGATCGCGTTCATGCCGATGGTCGCGACCAGCGGCGGCACGAAGAGATAGGTCACGATCGCGCCGGTAATCGCGCCGCACAGGGCGCCGACCGCGAGCGCGGCCGCCACCCAAAAAATCACCGTGCCGAAATGCGTGCTGCCGTCCGGCAGCTTGGTCACGACCACGGCAGTGAAGGACATGATGCCGGCGACCGACAGATCGAGGCCGCGCTGCTGGATCACCAAGTGCTGGCCGATCGACGGCATCGCCAGAATAGCGAAATAGGGCAGGGTCGACAGAATAGCGGCGGAATTGATGGTGCTCGGAGCCGCGATGGCGCCGATCGCGACGAGAACGATCGTTGCGACGAACGATTTGGCTGCCAGGGGCAGGTCGGCCAGGTTCCAGGAAATGCCCGGCAGGCGCAGACGCGATGTGCCGCCGTCCGCCATGACGCGAATTTACACCCCCACCAAAGCGCCCGCCCCTCCCATGGACGGGAGGGGCGAGGCTTGAACGACGCTTACTTGCCGCCGAGCGCGGTGAGCTGCTCCGTCTTGCTCAACATCGAGGACGGAATCGAGTCCGCCGGCATTTGCTTGTCGCACTTGATCGCGAGCTTCGGGTTCTTCGAGGTGTTGTCCTCGGTGAACGGAATGGTGATGATCGATGGCTCGAGATTGTTGATGCCCTCGGCCGCGGCGACGCCCTTACGCAACGCCAGACGGACCATCCAAGTATGGGCGTCCATGCTGGCCATCTTCGGGAACTTCGCCTTGTTGTCGGCGGCGAGGCACGACAGATCCATCAGCGACTGGCCGACATAGGCGGGCACCGGTTTGCCGGCCGCCAGGAACGCGCGGACGGGACCGGTGGTCTCGCTGTAGATTCCGTCGATCTCGGGATACTTGGCGATCAGCGCCGCGGTCTTTTGCTGCGCCAAGGCCGGATCCCAATTGGTCGGCACGGGCTCGCCCTCGAGCACATGAACGTTGGGATATTTTTTGAACACTGCTTTCCAGCCAAGCACCTGCGCGCCGGTCATCGGATTGCCGGCGGTGCCGCCGAAGATGAGCACGTTGCCTTTGTCGTGCAACGTCTTTGCCAGCCACGCTGCGAATTGCTCGCCGACTTCGACCTGGTTTTCGGTGACGCGGTCGACATAGTCGCGGCCGATCTTGCCAGGAGACGTCGTGCTCGGATCGCCGGTGTCATAAGGCACCACGGCGATGCCGGCCTGTGTCGCTTCGCGCGTCGCTTTGTCGATCGCCGCGCCGCCATCCATGAAGGCGACGATCACGTCGTAATGTTGCGCGATCAGGCCCTCGATATCGGCGATCTGCTTCTCCGGCTTGAATTCGCCGTCGGTATATTTGGTCTCGGTGATGTTCTTGCACTTCGCCGCTTCGTCCTCGAACTCAGCGCGGGTGATGTGGCGCCAGTAATTGCCGCCCCAGCCATCCGACAGCGCCACCTTGATCTTCTTGGTGCCACAGAATTTGGACATCGGCTGAAGGTCGGCGACGGTGCCTTTCTTGTTCGGCGCCAGATCGACCTTCGTGATGTCCTTGGCAAAAGCCGGCGATGCCAAAATGGCCGCCGCGCCCAGCGCCGCGGCGCCGAGCATCAATGCGCGCAATGACGACATTCCACCCCTCCCTGTATTAGTTCCCCGCAGGCGAAAGCCGCGATGGCTCCGCTCCGTTCTCGACCTTTACTTAACCGCACATAAGACTGAAAAAATCTATTTTTTCAATCACAAAAGCGTGCGGCCTAACCTCACGACGAAGAATTGCGCTGTGCGAAATAGCTAACGCTTCAGCCAGGGATAGCGCGCAGTGTCTTTGCCCGCGTAATCCGGGTCGAGATAGATAAAGACGCGCTGAATCTTCCAATCGCGAATCTCGAACACGTCGCACCATCGCCCGGCTTGCCATTCCGGCACGCCCGCGCGCCAAGGTCCGTCTTTATGCTCGCCATGGCTGGTGCCTTCGCACACCACCAGGTCGCTGCCGGAGAAGATCCAGTTGAAGTGAGAATAGTGATGGAGGATCGACTTGATGGTGCCGCCAACCTCGGTGAACAGTTTTTCGATTTCCGCCTTGCCGTTGGCCAAGCCCCATTTCGGGAAATAGACCTGGGCGTCGCTGGCGAACAGATCGAGGATCGAGCCGCCGGTCGAGGTCGTGCCGCCATTGTCGAAGGCCTTGAGATATTCGAGCACGACCGACTTGCGCTGCTCGTCGGTCATCGTTTGTGTCGTCAGCGCCATGTCATCCTCCCGCGACGGCGACCATTCGCGCGGCCGCCTCCTCAACGCCGACGCTAGCACGGAATTTTTGTCGGAAAACAGTTAAATGCGGCGCGGCGAGGTCGCCATCACCTGCTTGGTCGCGGGGCGCTCGCCGACGGCGCGCAGCCACGCCATGGAGCGCGGCGTCGCGGCGTCGCTCATCGCTTCGGGCATCAAGAACGGCACGCCCAGCGCCATCGGGTAGGTGCAAATATCGGCGAGCGAGTATTCGTCGCCGGCGAGCCATTTGCGTTCGCCCAGATCGTGCTCCAGCTTCTCGACCGAGAAGCGGATCTTGCGGCGCTCCTCGTCCAGTACCGCGTCGCCGAAGCCTTTGCGCGCGTTGCGCCATTTCACCTTTTGCTCGTGCAGCGGCACCCGCGCGACATAGTCCTCGAACTCGGCCTCGGGCATGTCGCGCACGACGCGCTTGCCGATCGCTTCCCAGCCGAGCGTCGAGACGCACCAGCAGAAATATTCGTCGACGAACTTGGTCCAGATGCGCATCTGCGCGCGCCAATATTCGTCCTTGGGGCGCAGCGGCACTTGCGGAAAGACCGCGTCGAGATATTCGCAGATCACGGTCGATTCCGTGAGGGTGCGGCCGTCATGGATCAGCACCGGCACCTGGCCGCGCGCGTTGATCTTCACGAAGTCGGGATCGTGCTGCTCGAACTTCACGAGGTTGAGCCGGTGATCGACATAGTCGAGCTTCTTTTCCGCCATGACCAGCAGCACCTTGAGCGAATTGGCGCCAGGTCCGCCGTGATAAAGTTCGAGCGTCATTGCGATGTCCTCGTCAGGCCGCCGCTTTCGGCAAGCCGAATAATGTGTGCATGCCGGGATGCCGGCCCAGCCCGCCGTACAAATCGAAGCCGCGGTCGATATATTCCTTCAGCGGATCGTCGTAGTGCAATGGCGGAACTTTTGCCACCGAGGCGCACCACAGAAATACGGCGAGAACGCAATAATCGGCGTAATTGGGATGGTCGCCGCCGAGCCACGGCGTGTCCTTCAGCAACAGGCGCAACGGTTCCAACGCCGGCGGCACCTGCGGCAATCGCTGCTCGCGCCCGGCTTGGATCTCCTCGAGCGTGCCGCCGCCGAGAATGCGCTGGCGGCTCTCGCGGACATAGGCGTGGTCCTTCGCCATCGACAGATCGTGATAGTCGAGGATGTAGCAGCGGATCCAAACGCGGATCGCGGTCCGCCACAGCCACTGATCGGTGAAACGCGTCAGCACCTTCATGCTGTCACCTTCGAACAGCATCGGCCGGTCGGGATATTTGGCGTCGAGATATTCGGCAATCTTCCAACTGTCGATCACCCATTCGTCGTCGTCGACAATTACGGGCAGCCGCTCCGAGCGTCCGCCGGTCAGCTCCTTAATGCCGGTGAAGCCGTTGGGCACGAGGTCGAGATCGAAGCCCTTGTGCCGGATGGCGTATTTGGTGCGCCAGACGAACGGGCTGATGGTGCAGCCGCTGTCGAGCACCAGGTCGAACAGGCGGATCGAGTTGTTGCGCGCCATCGTCAGCGCGCGCCGGGCATCGGCCGGCCCTCAGCCGCGCGCAACTTCATCCGCCGATCGTAGTCCGGATGATTCTCGTATTGCTTCAGCGCCGAGATGACCTCGCCGTTGCGCTGTTCCATGGTCGGAACGAATTCGGGGAACGGCAGGATCCAGAAATCGTTACGTTCGATCGCGGCGCGGACCACGCGGCCGAGCTCGACCGGATCGAAGCCGCCCTCGATCACCGACTTCAGGCGCTTGAAGGTTTCCGGATCGGCGCCGTAATAGCCGGTCGCGGCATATTTATCCGGCCGCGCCAACACCGATTCGTGGATGTTCGTGTTGACCGCGCCGGGACACAGGCACGACACGCCGATATCGAATTTCTCCAGCTCGATCCGCAGCGATTCCGAGAGGCCGCGCACCGCGTATTTCGTCGTGCAATAGATCGCCGTGCCCGGGAGCGCGACGAAGGCCGACATCGACGCGGTGTTGACGATGTGCCCGCCTTGGCCGCGTTCGATCATCCGCGGCATGAAGCTTTGGATGACGTTGATCATGCCCTTCAAATTGACGTCGATCTGCCAATCCCAGTCATCGAACGTGGCTTTTTCCACCGGCCCGAATTGGCTGACGCCCGCGGTGTTGCAGACGAGCTGAACCGGGCCGAGCACGCGCTCGGCCTCGTCGGCGGCGCCGAGGCAGGCATCGCGGTCGGTGATGTCGAGCTTGATGGCATGGACGGCGGCATTGGTCGTTCTGAAATGAGCCATCGCCTCGTCGAGATGGTCCTGCCGGATATCGGCGATCACCACCTTCATGCCCGCTTCCTCGGCGAACACCTTGGCTTGGCCGAGCGCCACGCCCGACCCGCCGCCGGTCACGAACGCGACCTTTCCTGTCATATCCTTCATCGGCGGTTTCCTCGATTGCTCCGGTCTTTTTCGCTACGCGCGCCGGACATTAAATTATATGACATCACAAAATATATATGATAACCACCAACCCGAAGCGGCAACGGAAAAGCAGCGGGCCGCGGCAAGCAAAATCGAACCCAGGGAGGGTGGACCGTGACAAGCAAAATTGCGCTTTTCGGCGCGTTGGCCGCCATGGCCGCGGGGACGGTCGCGGTGGGGATGAACACCGCGCACGCGCAGGCTCAAAAGCCGTTGCGGGTGGCGATGAATGCCGACCCCGACGTACTCGATATGACACAATCCACCAACCCGCCCCAGGGGCTGGCAACGTTGAGCAACGTCTACGAAGGGTTGTGGGGTTTCAACCCGGACGGCACCAAGCGCGCCGGGTTGGTCGTCGCCACTGACGTGTCGCCGGATGGCAAGACCATCACGATGCACCTGCGCAAGGGCGTGAAATTTTCGTCGGGCGATCCCTTCACGTCGAAGGACGTGCTGTGGAGCCATGAGCGCATGTTGAAGAAGACTTGGTTCTATGGCGGCTTCGCGCGCTTCATCGATCACATGGAGGCGCCTGACGATTACACCCTCGTCGTCAAGATGAAACAAGTCGACGCGCAATTCCTGGCGCTGCCGGCGCTGGTCATCGCCTCCAAGACCTATTTCGACCGTGTCGGCGAGGCGGAATTCGCCAAACATCCGGCCGGGACCGGCCCTTACAAGATCGTCGACTACAAGCCGGGCCAATATCTCGATCTCGCGACCTGGGACGGTGCGTGGGACACCAAGCCGGAAGTGCAGAGCGCGCATTTCGTGTTCATTCAGGACGACAACACCCGCGTCGCCAAGCTGCGCGCCGGCGAGGTCGATATGATCATGGCGACGCCCTACGCGTCCTATGATGCGCTCAAGGCCGCCGGCTTCAGCGAGGTGAAGCTGCCGGTGCATCCGACCCAGTCGGTGCAGTTCGCGCTAATCAACAAGCACACGCCTTGGGCCGATGTCCGCGTCCGCGAGGCGATCGCTTATGCCATCGACAAGAACGCTATCGTTAAAGGCCTGCTGCACGGCGTGCCGACCGACTACCCCCGTCTGATGCCGGACGAGCTCGGCTACGATCCGCATTTGAAGGACTACAAGTACGATCCGGCGAAGGCGCGCCAACTTCTCAACGAGGCGGGCTACGCCAACGGTTTCAACATGCCGCTGTATGTGTCGACCGGCGTTTATTTCGGCACCCAAGAGACGGCGGAAGCGGTCGCGCTTTATCTGAAGCAGAACCTCAACATCAATACCAAGATGCAAGGTATCCAGCTGATCCAGCTCTTGCAGCTCATCGGCCGGATGGCGAAGGATCCTAACGGCGAATACGTCTCGGTCGCGGGACTTCCGGTAGCCAACCTGCCGACGCCGCTCGAAGGCGTGTCGCTGGCCTATTACGGCAAGGCGCCGTTCGCGCTCTACCATGACGACGTGATGGACGCGCTGTACGAAAAGGCGGACGGCACGCTCGATTCGAAGGAGCAGGGCAAGCTGATCTCGCAGATGATGGCGCGCGAACAGCGAGAGCTGCAAACCATCACGCTGTGGCAGTACGTCGACGTCTACGCGATGCGCAAGGGCGTCACCTACCGGCCCGGCATCCATGGGCTTGAGGTGGTGTATCTGCCCCAAGTGCATGTCGGCATGTGAGGCGGTGCGCCGGGCGGAGCGGCGGCGATAGCCACTCCGCCCGGCCCGCTTTTTCGGGAGGCGAGCGATGGCATTTAAGACGTCGGCACTGATGTCCGTGGCCGCGGCGGCGGTCTTTGCGTGTAGCGTAGCGGTTCCGGCCATGGCGGCGGATCAAAAGCCGTTGCGGGTGGCGATGAACGCGGACCCCGATGTTCTCGACATGACGATCTCGACCAATCCGCCGCAGGGTTTGGCGACGATGGTCAATGTCTATGAGGGCCTCGTTCGCTCCGACGCCGACGGCCACACCATGCCGGGCCTGGCCGAATCCTGGGACGTTCTGGACGGCGGCAAGACCATCGTCATGCACCTCCGGCACGGCGTTAAGTTCCAGTCGGGCGATCCGTTCACGGCGGCCGACGTGCTGTGGAGCCACGAGCGCATGTCGAAGAAGACATGGTTCTATGCGCTGAGCTTCGCCAAGTTCATCACCAAGGTCGAAGCGGTCGACCCATACACCGTGAAATGGACCTTCAAGCAGCCGGACGCGCAATTCCTGTTGGTGCCGGCGCTGATCGTCGCCTCGAAGAGTTATTACGACCGGGTCGGCGAAAAGGAATTCACTAAGCATCCGGTCGGCACCGGCCCTTATAAGATCGTCGACTACAAGCCCGCCGAATATCTCGACCTGACGGCGTTCGACGACTATTGGGGCCCGAAGCCGCAGATCAAGAACGCGCATTTCGTCTTCGTGCAGGACGATAATACCCGTGTCGCCAAATTGCAGGCGGGCGAAGTCGACCTGATCATGGCGACGCCATACTCGGCCTACGACCAGCTCAAGGGCCAAGGCTTCACCGAGGTGAAGCTGCCGGTCCATCCGACGCAGTCGATCCAGATGCAGCTTACCAATCCGCATTCGCCGTGGCACGATCTGCGCGTCCGCAAGGCGATGGCCTATTCGATCGACCGCGACGCCATCGTGAAGGGGCTGCTGCACGGCATGCCGACCGACTATCCGCGTTTGATGCCGGACGAGAACGGCTACGATCCGAACCTCATCGACTACAAATACGACCCGGCCAAGGCGCGCGAACTGCTGAAAGAGGCGGGCTATCCCAACGGATTCAGCATGCCGCTCTATTATTCGTCGGGCGTTTATTTCGGCACGGTCGAGACGGCGGAGGCGGTGGCGCTGTACCTGAAGCAAAACCTAAACATCACCAGCAAGGTGCAAGGCATCCAGCTTATCCAGCTCTTGCAGATGCTCGGCCGCGTCGCCCGCGATCCCAAGGCCGAGTATGTCGGCGTGGCGGGATTGCCGATCGCCAATCTGCCGACGCCGATCGAAGGCGTCGCGCTCGCCTACTCGGGCATGTTCGCGATGTACAAGAACGACAAGCTCGACGCGCTGTTGGCGAAGGCGGACTCGCTTCTCGACGTCAAGCAGCAGGCGCCGTACATCAGGCAGATGATGGAACTCGAGCAGGAGGATCTCTCGACCATCACGCTGTGGCAATATGTCGACATCTACGCGATGCGGAAGGGAATCGAGTACACGCCGCTCCGCCACGGGCTCGAGGTCGTCTATCTGCCCATGGTCAAGGAAACCATGTGATCGGGAAGGCGTTGGCGGACCCGGCGAGATTCGAACTCACGACCTCTGCCTTCGGAGGGCAGCGCTCTATCCAGCTGAGCTACGGGTCCCGCTCCTAGCCGCGCGGACGATAAGAGAAGCAGCGCGGCGAGGCAAGGCGCCGGCTACGATTTCGCGGCGATGGTCACGTTCTTCAGCAGCATGAACGGCATGCGGTGCGCGATCGGCGTGTAGGTGATGCCTTTCTTCATGGCGTAGACCGACACCGAATCCCACAGCGTGATGGTCGCGACTTGGTCGTGCAGGAAATCGACGACCCGGCGAATGATCGCGGCGCGCTTTTCCTTGTCGGGCTCGGCGAGCGCCTGTTCGATGCCCTCGTCGACCTCGGGGAAATGCGATACGACCGACGGCGCCGTGGAGCGGAACGAGATCGTCAGCATGTCGAGCGGTGTCAGGCCGGTATTGGCGATCGGCAACGCGCCGACCGAGACGATTTCGATGCTGTGGTCCTGTTGCGCCCGCCGCGCCATGTGCAAGCCCTGCACACCTTCGATGTTATGCATCTCGCACTCGATGCCGATCGCCTTGAGATAAAGCGCCACCGCCTCTGCCGCCTGGCGGAAGCCATAGAACATCGTGCCGTTGTAATAGAGCGGCATCTTGAAGCCGTTGGGATAGCCGGCCTCGGTCAGCAGTTTCTTGGCCAACGCCGGATCGTAAGTCGGGAATTTCAGGTTCGGGTCGTAACCCTCCTCGCCGGGCGCCAGCATCGGATAGCGGTTCGGGACGCCGTGAAACAGGCCTTTGACGATGGCGTCGGTGTCAATGGCGTGCGCGATCGCCTGGCGGACCTTGAGCTTATGCCACGGCGATTGCGGCGACAGCAGATCGAACACCACGCTGACGGTCGGGTTGGCGGGATATTTGACCAGCGTATAGCCGGCCTGTTGCAGCGACGCGACCTGGGTATAGGGCGCGTCCATGACAATGTCGGCCTCGCCCGATTTGAGCGTGGCGACGCGCGTTTCATCGTCCTTGACGATGAGGAAACGCGCCGATTTGACCTTTGGCTTGTCGCCGTAATAGCCGTCGAACCGCTCGAGGTCGATGTATTGGGCGGGCGCGTATTTGACCATCTTGTAAGGGCCGATGCCGGACGGATGCGTCATGAACTCCTTTTCGCCAACGCGGTCGTAATAGGCCTTCGAGCCCATAAACAACTGCATGCCGTCGAATAGAGTGACGTCCGGCCGGTCCCAGGTGAACCGCACCGTGTATTTGTCGAGCTTCTCGATGCTCTTGACCAGCCGCGCGTGGCGCATGAACGCCGGCGTGTTCTTTTTCATCCGCTCGAAGCTGAACAGCACGTCGTCGGCGACCAGTTCGTCGCCGGAATGGAACTTGATGCCGGGCCGCAGATGGAAGGTGATGCTCTTGCCGTCGGCGCTTTTGTCCCATGTCGCGACGGTCGGCCGAACCGTGCCGTCAAGATTGTAGCCCCACAGCATCTCGGCGACGTTGCGCAAGATGACAAACGATACCGGCGGGAACACGCTGGTCAGCATGTCGAGCGTGTCCGGCTCGGCGTTGGTTGCGATTGTGACATGGTCGTAGGACTGCGCCCGGGCGATGCCCGGAAGCGCCAGCGCCGCGACCAAAACGATAATCGAAAAAACGACTTCCAGCGGCCGTCGCTGCGTCGCGCGATTGTCGGTCATGCCCGTGCCCTCCCAGCCTCAATCGGAGGCCCGGCGCGAGGCTAGAGTCAAACGATATTATAATTAGGCGCGGCGGAGCTGCTGGGCTTCCTGATCGATCAGCGCTTGGTAGACCTCGAGATATTCGTCGGTCATGCGCGTCACGCGTGAAGCGCTGCTCGAACCGCTTGCGGATCGCGGGCCGCGGCAATTGCAATGCACGCCCAACGGCGGCTACCGCCTCATCCTCGTCCCTGACGACGTAACCCGTGACGCCGTTATCGACCACCTCTCGGGCCGAACCCTTGTCGTAAACGATGACCGGCGTGCCGCACGCCATGGCTTCGATCATCACTAGGCCGAACGGCTCGACCCAGTCGATCGGGCAGAGCAAGGCGCTGGCCCGGCCGAGGAATTCCGATTTCTGGCTATCGTCGATCTCGCCGATGAACTCGACATGCGGCTGTTCGAAGAGATGCTTGATCTCGGCCTCGAAATAGGCGCGGTCGGCCTTGTCGATCTTGGCCGCGATCTTGAGCGTCATGCCGCAGCGCTTGGCGATCGCGATGGCGCGGTCGACGCGCTTTTCCGGAGCGATCCGGCCGAGGAAGGCAAGATATTCGCCTTTCGCGTAATTCGGCGTCAGGGAATGTTCCGGCAGGCCGTGATGGATTGTCCGCACCCATCCGGCCTGGGGGATCGGCCGGCGTTGGGAATCGGAAATCGAGATCACTGGCGCCGCCGCGAAGGCGGTGAAGACCGGCTGTTGCTCCGGCAGGTCGAGCCGCCCGTGCAGTGTCGTCACGAACGGGGTCGATTGCCGCAGAAAGCAGGGAAAAGGGCAGGTAGTCGAGATGGAAATGGAGGATGTCGAACTCCGCGGCGCGCTGACGCACCCGCTCCAGCATCAGCATGTGCAGGGCCACCGGGTCGAGGACCTTGGAGAGGCGCAAGCTGGTCGGCCAGATCGGTTCCAGCCGGGCCGCCGCTCTTGGAATCGCCGCTGGCAAACAGGGTGACGTCATGCCCCTGGCGGACCAATTCTTCGGTCAGCCACGATACCACCCGCTCGGTCCCGCCATAGGATTTCGGCGGAACGGCCTCATAAAGGGGGGCGATCTGTGCGATGCGCATTCCATTAACTCCTACGGGGAAACCACAATTTCAGCCACTTCCCGCGCGGCCTCGTCCATTTTGGACACTTGATAAAAGAACGGCGTCAAACTCGCCATATTCCCCGTCTTTTTGTCGCACGGGTAACACCGGCGGCTACGTGTCGCTCTTATGGAATAGTTTTTGGGCTGGATCGTTCCGTCTTGTGATGCTCGGTGACGGAAAATCTGAACAAGTGTCGAACATGACCGGCGATTGGAGCGGCGACCCGCTCGATCGGGGATGTCACCCGGTTTGCGCGTCGCCCCATGGCCTTTGTCTGGCATTATGTCCAGGCCCGGCCGTGGTCCCATGCGGTCATGATCGCGGCGGTCGTGGTGGCCGCGACCTGCTCGGTCAGCTCGCAGTATGGCATCAAATTCCTGATCGATACGCTGACGCCCGGTCCGCCCGGCAGCGACCAGATTTGGCTCGCCTTCGCCTGCTTGATCGCGCTGATCGCCGGCGACAATCTGTCCTGGCGCGTCGCCGGTTGGGTAGCCAGCCGAACCATCGTCGCCGATACCGGCGACGTCCGGCCGACCTATTCGGCCATCTGATGGGCCATGCGCCGCGTTATTTCGCCGACCGGCTGCCCGGTGTGCTGACTAGCCGCATCACCGCGACCTCGAACGCGCTGTTCACCATCGAATACCTCTTTATGTGGAACGTGCTGCCGCCGTGCGTGGCGACCGTCGGGCGCGATCGCCTATCTTGCCGCGCGTCAGCCTGGCGGTCACCGCCGGACTGACGGTGTTCTCGGGCTTCCTGGTGGTCGTCCTGTTCAAGTATCGCGGCGCGCGGGCTGGCCGATTCACAGCAACTTCGCCGACAAGGCCGCCTCGGTCGATGGCGAGATGACCGATATCGTCTCCAACATGCCACTGGTCCGCGCCTTTGGCGGCTTCTACCGCGAGCGTGCCCGTCTGGCCCAGCGCGCTGGGGCTGGAGCTTACCTCCCGTCGCAAGAGCCTGCGCTATATCGAGATTCTGCGCTTGATGCATGCCGTGGTGGTGATCGCCGTCACGATCGTGTTGCTGGCGTGGGTGATCACTAAATGGCGCGCCGGCAATGCGACGACCGGCGATGTCGTGCTGGTCTGCACGCTGGCGTTCACCATCCTGCATTCGACCCGCGACCTCGCGGTGGCGCTCGTCGACATGACCCAGCATTACGCCCGGCTGGCCGAAGCGCTCGTCACCGTTGCCGGCGAGCACGAGATCCAAGACCGGCCGAATGCCGCGTCGCTGGTGCCGCATCGCGGCTCGGTGCATTTCGAGAATGTCGGCTTCGCCTATCCGGACGGCCGCACGGTCTTCGGCGATCTCAACCTCGAGATTCCGGGTGGCCAGCGCGTCGGGCTGGTCGGCGAATCCGGCGGCGGCAAGTCCACCCTGTTCGCACTGTTGCAGCGCTTCTACGACGTGCAGCGGGGCCGCATCGTCGTCGACGGGCTCGACATCGCCTCGGCGACGCAAGAGAGCCTCCGCGCCGCCATCACCATCGTGCCGCAGGACGTATCGCTGTTCCATCGCTCGGTGCTGGAGAACATCCGCTATGGTCGGCCCGACGCGACCGACGCAGAAGTCCGCGCCGCGGCGGCGGCCGCGCGCTGCCTCGACTTCATCGAGCAGATGCCGGAAGGCTTCAACACCCAGGTCGGCGATCGCGGCGTCAAGCTGTCGACCGGTCAACGCCAACGCCTCGCGATCGCCCGGGCCATGCTCAAGGACGCGCCGATCCTGCTGCTCGACGAGGCGACGTCGGCGCTCGACATCGATTCCGAGGAAGCGGTGCGCGAGGCGCTGGTCGGGCTGATGAACGACCGCACCGTGATCGCGATCGCCCATCGGCTGTCAACGCTGCGCGATTTCGATCGCATCCTCGTTCTGGACAAGGGCAAGATCGTGCAAGACGGCGCGCCGATGATGCTGATGCGGCGGCCTGGTCCTTACCGTGATCTGGTCGAACGCGAAGCGGCGCGTCTCACCGAACGGCCGTTCGAGCGGACCCGGCCCTCCGGCCGCCTGATCCCCGCCTTCGTCAGTTATTGGTTTTCAGTCGCCGGGCACTCTGATACCTGATCCCTGATGCCTGCCCTTTCGGTACGGGCCCGTAGTTCAGCTGGTCAGAACGCGCCGCTCATAACGGTGTTGTCGCAGGTTCGAAGTCCTGCCGGGCCCACCATCCTGCTCCGCGCTGACGCGCTAATGTCGGCCGGAGACCCTCTTGAGCAATGCACCGAGATCGTCCGGCGCCGCGTCGCCGGTCCAAACGACGTACTGGTCAGGGCGGACCAGCACCAAGCGGGCGCCGTATTGCTCGCGTCCGCCCGAATAACTATCGCGCACGACGGTGAGAGGGATGCGTGTCGCACGCGCCGCTTCCTCGAACGGCCGCGTCTCGGCGTCGAAAGCCAGAAGGGTGAAGCCCGGTCCCAATTCCTCGAATACATTCGCGCCCGGACGATAGCGGTTGCGGCGCGAGGTGGTGGCCGGCGCGCGCCGCGTAGGAATGCGTGCCATGCGCCGTGTTCTTGCCGCCCGGCGGGCCAGCAACCACGGGCGAGCCCTCATAGTTCGGCTCGTAGCTCATCATGCGCTCGCCCATGCCGCCCGCGCGCTCTTTCCAGGCGCGCTCGAATTCGGCGCGATCGCGCTCGGGGTTGTAGCGCTCGAGGAATTCGCCGTCCGCCTCGATGCGGCCGGCGATGAAATCCTCGCCGGTCTCTTTGAAGATCGGGCGCCGCTCGTCGCTGTAGGATTGCAGCAGCGTCTCGCCGCCCCAGCCCTGCAAGACGCGCCGCGAGCTTCCAGCCGAGATTGCTCGACATCCTCGAGGCCGTTGTTGAGGCCGTAGCCGCCATAGGGCGGATGGCTGTGCGCGGCGTCGCCGGCGATGAAGACGCGGCCGACGTGATAGTCGTCGGCCACCGCGACGCGCAAATCCCAGAAGCCGACATGGTCGAATTCGCACGCGAACGTGAAGCCCGCGACGCTCATGGAGCAGGCCGAGAAAATCGTAATTCTCGCGCGTGGTGCCGGCCGGCACCGGCGCGTGGAAGAAAAAGCCCTCGCCGACATCGATGCGGCCGAAGAATTGCCAATAGCCCTTCAATTCCGGCCGCAGCACGTGATAGGTCGAGCGGTCGGGAAAGCGCTTCAGCCCTTCATGCAGCTCGCGCGAGCGGAACACGGCCAGCACCATGAGCTGATCGAAATCGGCGCCGCCGCGCGCGATGCCGATCTGCTCGCGCACGGCCGAACGCGCGCCGTCGCAGCCGACCACGTAATCCGCCTCCCACGTCTCGCGCTCGCCGTCGGGTCCCGCGACCGTGACGCGCGCCGCCACTCGTCCTGCTCGATGCCTTCCGCCGTCCAGCCGAGATCGGATTTCGACATTCGGCAGCGTCGCCATCTTGGCGCGCAGCACCTGTTCCGTCAGGTATTGCGGCAGCCGCTCGGGCGGCCTGGAAATAATAGGGGCGAACGATCTCGCGCTGCGGCGGCGCGAACCAATACTCGCTCATCAGATTGCCGTAGGCGGTGATGCCGCCGATCGGATAGCCCGGCGGCATGATCCGCTCGGCGCGCAGCGCGTCGACGATGCCCCAGCGATAGAAATGCTCGAGCGTGCGCGGGATGGAGGTTCTGTCCCTTGGGGATGCGGTGCATCTCGATGCGCCGCTCGATCAGCGCGCAGGAAATGCCGCGCAGCCCGAGATCCACCGCGAGCCCGGCGCCGACCGGCCCGCCGCCGACGATAATGACTTGATACTTTTTCACCGGCGGCGGACGGTAGAGGAAATCGGTCCGGAAGCCAACGCGCGGAGACGCAGGGAATATCTGCCATGAAGTTCGGCTTGTTCGGCGGCGCCCGCGCCGCGCGCGGCGGTCCCACGGGGGATAGTCAGGGCTATGCCGACTATATCGACTATGTCTGCGAGGCCGAGGCGCTCGGCTTCCACAGTGTCTTCGTCGTCGAGCATCATTTCACCGGACACGGCCAAGTCTCCGCCTCGCTCAACATCCTAAGCTATCTCGCGGCGCGCACCTCGCGCATTCGTCTCGGCACCGCCGTCGTCGTGCTGCCATGGCACAATCCCGTGCTGGTCGCGGAGCAGGCGGCGACGCTCGATCTTCTCTCCGGGGGTCGGTTCGATTTCGGCGTCGGCAAGGGCTATCGCGACGCGGAGTTCGCCGGCTTCTGCGTGCCGCCGGCCGAAGCGACCGAACGTTTCGACGAAGCGATGGCGGTGATCCGCAAGGCGTGGAGCAGCGCGGGCCGGTTCACGCATCGCGGCACGCGTTGGCATTACGACAATATCGTCGTCGAGCCGGCGCCGAAGCAGCAGCCGCATCCGCCGTTCTGGCTCGGCGCCGGCAGCGATGAATTCGATCCGTCGCGCCGCGCGCGAGGGCTACAATCTGCTGCTCGATCAGCTCGCGCCGATCGAGTTGATTACCAACCGCGTCGCCGCGTTTAAGGCGGAATGCGCGCGCATCGGGCGGCGTTACGATCCGCTGCAAATCGGGGTGACGCGCGGCTTTCAACTCTTGAAGCAGGAATCGGAACGCCCCGCCGCCATCGCGACCCGGTTCGAGGTGCTGAAGGCTATCGGCGGCCTGGCGCGCGGCGCCGGCGCCGAGGCCTATCACACGATCGGCGGACGGGCCGGTGACGACGAACTCGACGACGCGGCGCTGCTCGGAACGGCCGATCAGATCGTGGCGCGGCTCGAGCGATTGGAAGCAGGCGGCGTCGAGTTGGTGCTGCTGGTCGATCCGCGCCCGTCGCTCGACAATCTGCGGCGCTTCGCTCGCGAGATCATGCCGGCATTCGCCTAGAGACTTTCGACAAACGCGACCATCCGTTTGCGTTGCTCGGGGTTGGGCAGCATGCCGCGCTGCGCGCCGAGATTGTCGGCCATGTGCGCGGCGCTGTTGGTACCGGGAATGACAGCCGTGACGCGCGGATCGGCGAGCAGGAACTTGAGAAAGAACTGCGCCCAGCTTTGCGCGAAGCCCCCGTGCCCAGTCCGGGACCGCCTTACCGCTAACGGCGCGGAACAATCGGGCGCGGCCGAACGGCAGCGCCGTCAGAACGCCGGCCTTTGCCTCCGCCGCGATCGGTAGAATGCGCCGCTCGGCTTCACGATCGTCGATCGAATAATCGATCTGAACGAAATCCGGCTTTTCGCGCGCCAACACGGCTTCGACCGCCGGGAACGAGCCGTGATAGGTCGAGGTGATGCCGACATACCGGCAAATGCCTTGCGCCTTCCACGCCCGGAATTGCGCGAGCGACTGATTTGGGTCGTTGACATTATGAAGCTGCAACATGTCGATCTTCGCGGTCTTGAGCCGGCTCAGCGAGCGACGCAGTTCGCTTTCGTCCGGCTCCTCCAATTTGGTGGCGACAAAGACTTTGTCGCGCAGGCTTCCCGCCGACACGACGTCGCCGATGACCAATTCGGCGTCTTGATAGACCGACGCCGTGTCGATTAGCCTTCCATCGGCGGCGACGAGCGTCCGGATGACGTTCGCCGCGGCGTCGCGTGTCTCCGCGTTGTTGTCGGCGAAGACTTGCGAGGTGCCCAGCCCGACCACCGGCATGCGCTCGCCGGTGCTCGGAATCGCGCGGGTGATCAGCGGTGCGTCGGCACCTTGCGCGGCGGTGCGCCCGGCCACGAGGGCACCGGCGGCGAGCGCGGTGAAGGCGCGGCGTGTGATGTGTGTCAATGGTCAATCTCCTTGCGCGGCCGCAAGCGCGAGCTTTTCGGCGCGGTTCTCCTGCGAACGGCCGAGCGCCAACGACAATCCCACCCACGCCGCCGCGACCGGCAGCGCGAACAGCGCGATTCCGGCGAGCTTCAGCCCCATAATTTGCAAACTGTCGTACACCCAGGTATAGGCCGCGTCGGAGCCGCGATAGACGACGACGTCGATCAGGTTTTTCGCCTTGTATTTCTCCTCGCGGGCCAGGACGACGTAGAAAATCTGCCGTGCCGGGTTGGCGATGGCGAAATGCGCCCAGCGCTGCGCGATTTGCGTCGTCATCACCACGGCAAGAGTCGGCATTGCCGCCAACACGGCGAAGCCCAGGACGTAAACCGCCGGCAACGCCGCAGCGGCCACCCCGGTGCTGATTCGTTCAAGCAATTGCGCCGTGACGAAGGTTTGCGTCGCCAGCGTCAGGATACCGACCGCCAAATCGATGCTGGCGAACACCCGCGTTTGGGCTCCGGCGCCCTTTACCGTTGCCGCGACGATGTGAGCTTGCTCAAGGTAGAGAATGGTGGCGCAGAACGATAAAAGGCTGACCCAGCCGGCGACGCCGATCAGATAAGGCGAGCGGATCAATTCAGGCAGCGCCGCGAACGCGCTGCCGCCGAGTTGCCGCGTCTCGGAGTGCGGCCCGTCATGGGCGTGCGCCACGCGTTCGAGGCGGTAGACGCAAATCACCGCCAACTCCAAAAATACGAGGGCGACGAGCAGTAGATTGGTGGGGCCGAACGGTACGGACAGGCCGATGGTGATGGTCGGGCCCAAGAGGCCCCCGGCGGTGCCGCCGGCGCCGATGAACCCGAACAGGCGCTTGCCCTGCTCGCTGGTGAAAAGGTCGGCCATGAATGACCAGAACACGGCGACCGCGAACAGGTTGAACACGCCGACCCAGATAAAAAATACGCGGGCGACCGTTACGGTGCCGACGCCGAACGTCAGCGCCAACCAGAACGCCAGCAGATTAAGCGCAAAGAAGTGATAGACGATTGGAATGAACTTGGCCCGCGGCAATCGCGCGACCAGTACGCCATAAATCGGCTGCGCGATCAGGAGCGTGAGGAAGATCGCGGTCACGGTCCACGGAATCGCGCGCAGAGCCCCCGGCGATCGCGCTTTCGTCGCGGATCGGCCGCAGTACGTAATAGCCGGCGAGCAGGAAAAAGAAATAGGCGAACGACCACAGCGCGGCGCGGCGCTCCGCCGGTGTCGCCGGCATGAATTGCGCCAACCAGCGCGCGCCCACTGTCACGGCGCCAGGCCCAGCGTCTTGTTTCAGTTCCGCCGCGCTGACCGATTGCCCGTAACCGGGATTGCCGCGCTGAATTTTGCGCGCTGCCGCGAGATTGCCGACGATCACCGGATCGAAGCCGGCATCATGCACTAGCATCGCCGCGACTTTCACCGCACCTTCGTCGTCGCCCGCGATCGGAATCGCCATACGCGGCGCCGGCCGGTTCGCCTGGTGCGCCAGGATGCGGAAATTCAGCGTGTTGAAGGCGCGGACGATCCGCGCGCCCGGCAGATATTTCTGCGACGTGACACCGATGCCATTTTTCTCGACCTCGGCCGCGATCTCGACGCCGTCGCGGGCGGCGCCCGCGTTGCCGGCGTCGAGCACGATCTTGCCCTTGAGCGCCGCGTCGTTCTCCTCCCGAACGCCGGATACGCGCCATAGGGGATCGCGAGCAGCAGCGCATCGCCGAAGGCGATCGCCTCGGCCACGGTGCCGGCTTTCGCCAGCGGTCCCGCCTCCTTTACGAGCCCCGCCAATTCCTCCGGATGGCGCGACGAGAACAGGACCGGGTGCCCATCCTTGACCCAGAGGCGTCCGACCGTGCCGCCGATTTTGCCGGAGCCGATGACGCCGATTTTCATCTTGCCCTGGGCGAAAGCCGGTCGCAGCGCGGCGCTGACCGCGATGGCGCCGCCAGCGGCGAGGAGAGCGCGGCGCGAGCCGTCGAGGAAACGAACTCCTGACATGGGGGACCTCCTTTTTTGGCGCGCGACAACGTACGCCGATCCGGCACCGGTGCAATGTTATCCACATCACAATTGCATGAGTTGGTTGCATGTGTCGGTTGCGCGTGCGGCGACGCGAGGCTGAGCGGAACGGACAACGTCCCTGGCTTGTTTTGGCGAGTTCTAACGCCGGATCAAAAGAGGGCAGGAGCGGGTTATGAGAGCCATGGTCATCGTGCTAACTTTCGCCGTAATTGCGAGTGCCCTTGCCGTGCTTCGGGAGGTCACGGAACAACGGGATGCGCGCCGGGCGGTGCGTCTCGTCGCGCGCCGGCGCCGACCCGACGACCGCGCGCTGGCCAGCTTGCGCCGCGCCGCCGATGCGCTGCGCGACTTAGATTAGTCGACGTCGGCGGTCGTCCCCGGGCGGGTCTCCGGCAGCGCTAGCGTCGCGAACAACGTTGCCACAAAACCGACGAAACTTAGACACAGAAGCGCCGAGGTTTCTCCGACCTATCGGCGATAAGACCGGCAATCGTCGTGCTGAGCGTCGCGCCGATGCCGATGGCGAAGCCGACTGTGCCAAGCGCGATATTATAATGGCCGGTATTGCCGGCGACGTCGGCCGTCACCAGCGGGACGAGCACGCCGTTGGATGCGGCGCAGACGCCATCTAGTACTTGGATCGGTATCAGCAGCACAGGGTTGGGCGCGATCGCGAACAAAACGCCGCGCGCCGTCAACGCCGCCAGCGACACGATCATTACCTGGCGGCGGCCGTTTCGGCGCGCGTAGCCGCCGACGCGCTGCGAAATCGCCGCCACGACGAATTGCGGCAGCACGATGAAGGCCGCAATCAAGAGATTGGCGTTCTCCGGCATCTGTTCGGTGATGCTGACGCTAGCGAGCGGTAACATGGCCGCGTTGGCGAGCGTGAACAGCATCTCGCAGGCGCCGAAAATGAGCAGGCGGCGGTCTTCCAGCACGCGGATCGCGGTCCCGATCGTCGCGCCATGTCGGACGTTGGGATGCGGCCGCGCCCGGGGATCCAGTCGCCGCAGCGGCAGGACCAGCGCGATCGCCGGAAAAGTCAACACCGCCGTCAAAAAAAACACCGAGCGCGTCGAAACGTAATAACCGAACCCACCCATCAGCGCCGCGCCGACGGCGTTCCCGATCGAGGAATAGCGCGCGTTGCGCCCGAACCGCGCCTCCAATCCGGCGCGCCCCGCGAGCGCGAAGCTCATGGCGGCGATGCAGGGGCCGAGGGTGCAACTGGCAAAGCCGTGAAGGATCTCCGCGATGAACACGGTCAGAACGCCAGGCCGGATCGCGAACAGTAGGGCGCACGCCGAGAACGCGAGCAGACTCAATCCCGCGATCGCGCTTTTGCGCCGCGCCATGTCGACCACCGCGCCGGCCGGTATCTGGCTGACCATCGCCGCCGCCGTGCCGACGCTCAGCGCGACGCCGATCGAGGTCTGAGTCCAGCCGCGCGTTGTCAGGTAGACGGCGACGAACGGGCCGAAGCCGGTCTGGATGTTGGCGACGAACAGGTTGAGAAGATCGAGGCTACGTCCTCCGGCGTAAGTCCGGCGGGTGACCTTCATTTGGGCCCATTATGCTCGGGTTCGTGCGATGGCGGATTGGCGGCGGGCGCTGGATTGGCCGCGGGCTTGACGGGCAACGGTGCCGGCGCGGGCGCGTAAATCACCGGCGCCGACTTGCCCTGCCTGTATTCTGGAGCGGATTTGAGCTGCTCCTTGGACAACGCCAGGGTCACGGGTTTGTCCTTATCGCCGGGGCGGAACCGCATCAGATGCCAGTCGATCGCGACCTTTCGGCTGCCGACGCCGAGAAAGCCGCCGAAATCGATGACCAGGGCAATGGGCTTGCCGTTGCGATCGATCAGCACGTTGGTAACAAGGCCCATTTGTTTCCCGTCGGCGCTGTAGACTTGCTTGCCGAGCAGACTGTCTGCCTGTTCCTTCGGCGTCACGACATGGGGCGGCGGCGGTGGCGTCGGCGCGGGTGTGACGGCGGTCGGGTGTTTCGGCAACGAGCTCGGCGCTTCGGTCTTGGACTGGTCCTTGGGTTGTTCCTGGGCGACGGCCGGCAAGGCCAGCAGCAGCGCAACGAATAACACCGGCAACCGACCCATCATCGCTGCCCCCGGGGCTTAGTCCGCTTGCGCGACCGCAACCTCACCGTCGCGGCGATCGACCTCGACACGGACCGTCGTGCCTTTGCGTTCGAGCATCAAGATCGACTATGGCGGCGCCCAAGCGCAGATTGGCGATTTGCACACGCGGCAGCCATTCCGGCAAGACCGGATTGCGGAAATCGATTCGCTTGGCGTCAGCGTCGAACGCGATTCCCATCGCGGCGCCGAGCAAGGCGAATACCGACGCCGTCGACCACGCCTGTGGGATGCAGGCGACCGGATAGCCGATCGGACCGAAATCGCGGCGACGGGCGAAGCCGCAGAACAATTCCGGCAAGCGGTGCAAGGGCAGCAGCGTCGCCGCGCCGAACATCCCGGTCACGATCCGAAGCATCTCGGCCTGGAGGCCGTAGCGGGCAAAGCCGGCGGCGATGAGCGCGTTGTCGTGGGGCCACACGCCGCCATTGTGATAGGACATCGGGTTATAACGCGCCTCGCTCTCGGCCACGGTGCGGATACCCCAATCGCAAAACCCTTTGGCCGACATTAGCGTTGCCGCGACCTGCTTTGCGCGCTCGGGTGTCGCAAGGCCGGCGAACAGGACATGCCCCGCGTTCGAGGTGCGCACCTGGCACTGTTTCTTGTCGCGGTCGAGCGCGAGTGCGTATGTGCCTAGCTCCTCGCACCAAAAGGCGGCGTCGAAACGCCGCTCCATGTCCTTCGCCGCGCGCTCGTAGCCGGCGGCACGATCGGCCTTGCCGAGCAGTCGCGCCAGCCGCGCCGCGCCGAGATAGGCGGCGTGGGCGTAGGCCTGCACCTCGACCACGGCGATGGGACCTTCGGCCAGCGTGCCGTCGCGATGAAAAATCGCGTCGCTCGAAATCTTTCCAGCCCTGGTTGGCAAGGCCCGTACCCAAACGGTTGCCGTATTCGACGAAACCGTCGCTTGTCGCTGTCGCCGTAGTCGGCGATCCACGCCGTCGCGGCTTCGATGTTGGGCCAAATCCCGCGGATCAAGCCGACGTCACCGGTACGCGCGTGATAGGCATCGGCCAGCATCACGAAGAGCGGCGTCGCATCGACGCTGCCGTAGTATTTGCCGTAGGGAATTTCGTGCAGCGCCGCCATCTCGCCCTTGCGGGTCTCGTGGACGATTTTGCCCGGATCCGCGGCGGCACGCTCGTCGTGTTCGGTGGCTTGGTTTGCCGCCAGAAATCGAAGCGTTCCAGCGGCGACGCTGGGGTCGAACCATAGGCATTCGAGCGCTGTGATGATGCCGTCGCGCCCGAATGCGGTGGAGAACCACGGCACGCCGGCATAGGGATAGGGACCGTCCGGCGTATCCGTGATCAGCATGATCAGGTCGGCGCGGGCGCGGGAAACCCAGTCGTCGAATGCCTCGTTGCCGGTTTCGATGCGCGCCGTGGCGTTTTCGCGGTCGATGTGCCGCCGGTTTATCGCGTCGCGCGTCTCGGCCAGCGTTGCGATGGGCGCCGGCCGGTCACCGCGGCGGAAATGAATCGCGACTTGGATCGCGATCTTGCCCCCGGGCGGCAGGTCGATCTGCCACCGCGCGCGGTCCCGCCCGACCCGCGCCGGCTTCGGCGTGAAATCGATCTCGGTGCGTCGTTCGACGCGGTCGAGACCGCGATAGGCCAGAACCAGTTGCGATGCGCCGACCTTGGGCGGCAATACCGTGCCGTGCTTGGGGCGCTTGGCGCCACGCAGTTCGAACAGATCGATGAAATCGGCTTCGACGGCGAGTTCCATCTCAAAGGTCGAGTGCTGGGCGGCGTAGTTGGTGATGTCGAGCGTCTGAAACAGCGCGGCCTTGCCCAGCAACAGCGTGTTGCGGATGTGGATCGAGCCGCGCGCCAAGCGCAAATGCTCGCCTTCGTACATGTCGGCGTTGCTCAGATCGGCCTCGAGAAGGGCGCTTTCGCCCGTGACGGTCGACGACAACACCATCGGCGGCTTGCCCTCGATCGTGAGAGTCAGCGCCGACAAGTAGCGTGTATCCTCAAAGACAATGCCTTGCAGCGACCCAGTCGGCGGCGTCGCCGAGACAATATTGCCGGCCCCGTCCAGAATTCCGAAAGCGTCGCCCTGTTTCAAGACCGAAGAACCCGGCAGGGCGTCAGCGCCGACGGACGAGATGTAGTAGGGGGCGACCTCCGGGGACGAAACGGGCTGGCCTTCGGGCAATGTCGATCCTTACGTGGCGCGCAAACGCTGTTGGGCACGAGCGGTTAATTGGCGATAGACCTCGAGATAGTCCAGGGCCATGCGTCGCGCGGTATAGCGCTCCTCGAAGACATGCCGGATTTGCTGCCGGTCGAGCCGGTTGAGCCGCTTCAGCGCCGCCACCGCCTGGGCCTCGTCGTCGACGATATAGCCGGTGACGCCGTCATCGATCACCTCCGGCACCGAACCGCGCCGCCGCGCGATCACCGGCGTGCCGCAGGCGATGCTCTCGATCATGGTAAGGCCGAACGGTTCCGGCCAGTCGATGGCGAAGATCAGCGCCGACGCGTTGCCGAGAAACTCGCTTTTTTCGTGCTCGTTGATCTCGCCGATGAACTCCACATGGGGCTGTTCCAGCAGCGGCGCGATCTGGGTGGCGAAATAATCGCGGTCGGCCTTGTCGACCTTGGCCGCGATCTTGATCTTCATACCCGCCGCGGCGGCAATGCGGATCGCGGCGTCCGGGCATTTCTCCGGCGAAATTCGGCCCAGAAACGCGACATAGCCGCCGTCGCCCTTGCCCGGCGCAAGCAAGTCGGCCGGCAGTCCGTGCAGCACCGTGCCGACGAAATTGGCGCCGGGCAAGAAGATGCGCTGCGCGTCGGAAATCGAAACCAGCGGGATGTTCGGATAAAGCTGATAGATCGGCACCAGTTCCGCCATGTCTAGCCGGCCGTGAAGCGTCGATACCACCGGCACGTTGCAGCGGCTCATCAGCGGATAGGCGATATGGTCGCAATGGAGATGGATCAGGTCGAATTCGCGCGCCCGTCGCGCCACAATCTCCACCATGGCGACGTGCGGCGCGATCGGATCACGGATCGTGTCGTCGAGGCGCAAGGCGCGCGGCCAGATTGCCTCGAGCTTGGCCTTGGTCACGCTGTCGCCGCTGGCAAATAGCGTGACGTCGTGGCCGAGCGCCACCAGCTCCTCGGTGAGGTTGGACACGACCCGTTCGGTGCCGCCATAGAGTTTCGGCGGCACGGCCTCGTATAGAGGGGAAACTTGGGCGATTTTCATGATGTGGTCACCGGCGACGGGGAAAGGTATAGCGGCCGCCTATCTCGCGGGCAACGGGACCGTTAAGATTGGCGTGCTCATAACGATATGGGCGCGGGTAAATTCCGTGCCCGATACTGGCGAGGTTAACGGCGGATGCCGGGTAAGATTCGGGTGGGGATCGGCGGCTGGACTTATGAGCCGTGGCGCGGCCTGTTCTATCCCGAGGCTCTGCCGAGAAAGCAGGAATTGACTTATGCCGCCGGCAAACTGACCTCGATCGAGATCAACGGCACCTACTATTCGACCTTCAAGCCGCCGGTCTGGGCCAAGTGGCGCGACGAAACGCCGCCGAGCTTCGTCTTTTCGGTCAAGGCGTCGCGCTATTGCACCAATCGCCGCGTCCTGGCCGAGGCCGGCGAGGCGGTGACGCGATTCGTCAACCAGGGCCTGGCCGAACTGGGCGATCGGCTCGGCCCGATCAACTGGCAATTCGTGGCTAGCAAGAAATTCGATCCCGCCGATTTCGAGGCGTTCCTGAAATTGCTGCCGCGCGAGGTCGGCGGGTTGCGGCTGCGCCACGCCCTTGAGCTGCGCAGCCCGACCTTCGACACGCCGCAGTTCTATGACCTGGCGCGGCGCCACAACGCCGCCGTTTGCTTCGCCGATGACGAGGATTTCCCGCAACTCGATGAGACCACCGCCGATTTCACCTATGCCCGGCTGATGCGCACGGAGGACGGCATCGAGACGGGCTATTCGGGGGCCGATCTCGACGGCTGGGCGCAGCGCGCCAAGGACTGGGCGAAGCGCGGGGACGCGTTCGTCTATTTCATCTCCGGCGCTAAGCACCGCGCGCCCGCCGCCGCGATGGCGCTGATCGAACGGGTAAGGCGGTGACGGGCGGCCGAAAGGTGTTGATTTGCGGCGCGGGCATCGCCGGCCCAACCGTGGCGTACTGGCTCCATCGTTACGGTTTCGAGCCAACGCTGGTCGAGCGGTCGCCGACGTTGCGTACCGGTGGCTATATCGTCGATTTCTGGGGACTGGGCTTCGATATCGCGGAAAAGATGGGGTTGGTCCCCGCCTTGCACGAGACCGGTTACGACATCGAGGAAGTCCGCCTCGTCGATGCGCACGGGCGGCGCAAAGGCGGCTTCCGCGCGAGCGTGTTCAGGGACCTGTTGTTTGGGCGTTATGTCAGCATTTTGCGGAGCGACCTGTCGCGGCTCCTTTATGACGCGCTCGGGAACAATGTACGGACGATCTTCGACGATTCCATCGCCGCCATCGACCAACATGCCGACGGCGTCGATGTTACGTTCCGGCACGCTGCGCCGGAGCGGTTCGATCTTGTCGTCGGCGCCGGCGGCCTGCATTCGCCGGTTCGGTCGCTGGTCTTCGGCCCGGAAGACCGCTTCGAGAAATATCTCGGCTATTACACCGCGTCGTTCAGTATCGACGGCTATGCCCGCCGCGATCCGCAAATTTATGTCGGTTACGCGGCGCCGGGACGCCAGGCGACGCGGTACGCGCTGCGCGGCGACCGCACGGCCGTATTCTTGGTTTTTTCCCGCCCCGGATTGGAAGCGCCGCGAGACGGCGCCGGCCAAAAACAGCTTCTGCACGATATTTTCGGGCATGACGGCTGGGAAGTGCCGGGCTTTCTTGCAGCCCTCGACCGCGCGACCGACCTTTATTTCGACACGGTCAGCCAGATCAGCATGAAGACGTGGTCAAGAGACCGCGTCGCCCTGGTCGGGGATGCGTGCTCCTGTCCATCGCTGCTGGCCGGGCAAGGGTCGGCACTGGCGATGACCGGCGCCTATATCCTCGCGGGTGAATTGAAAAAGGCCGAGGGCAATTATCGGGCGGCCTTCGCCGCGTATGAAGCGCTCTTCCATCCGTTCATCGCGGCCAAGCAACGGGCGGCCGCCCGCTTCGCGGGGTCGTTCGCGCCGAAGACCCGGTTCGGCATCTTCCTGCGCAATCAGGTGACGCGAGTGATGACCGTGCCGTTCATCGCCGATTGGGCAATGGGCGATCTCGTGCGCGACAGGCTGACGCTGCCCGCCTACGGTTGAGGCGCGCGGGCGATCGGCAGGCGCCAGCCGCGGAAGATCGCCATCAGGCGGAGGCCGAAACAGACGATCAGCCCGGCGATCACGCTGGCCGATTCGAGGCCGGCCCAATAGCCCAGCACGACCATGATTGCGCCGGCCAACGCAGCGACGGCATAGAGTTCGGAGCGCAGCACCGTGGGCATTTCGGCGCACAGAATATCGCGCGCCATGCCCCCGCCGATGCCCGTCACCATGCCGAGCAACGCCGCCATCGCCGGATGGAGATTGAAGGCCAGCGCCTTTTGCGTGCCGGCAACCGCGAACAGCGCCAGCCCCGCCGAGTCGAAGATCAGCACCGGGTTCTTCATCCGGTCGATCGGGCCGTACCAGAAGAAGGTGACGAAGCCGGCGAGCGTCGAGACCGCGAGATAGCGCCAATCGCTGATCGCGGCGGGAGGCACCGCGCCGATCAGCAAATCGCGGGCGATGCCACCGGCGCTGGCGGCGGCGAACGACAGCACCAGCACGCCGAAGAGATCAAGCTGGCGCTTTACGCCGGCCGTGGCGCCGGAGAGCGCGAACACGAAGGTGCCGACCAGATCGAGCACCAACAGCAACGTATGCATGACCGGCTCCGACCGGCGCCGCTTTAGGCCGCGGCAAAGCGGATAGGCAGTTTGTAGGGGCCATGACCGATGGTGGTCATCCACCATTCGGGCTCGCCCGCCTGCTTCCCATTTGGCGACGCGCTTGATGAGGGCGCCGAACAGCGCCTCCATTTCGAGCTGGGCCATCAAACGGCCGACGCAGGCATGAACGCCGAAACCCCAGCCGACATGACCGCGCAAATCGCGCCCAATGTCGAACCTGTCGGGGTCTTGCCATTTACGCGGATCGCGATTGGCCGCGGCGAACAACAGGCCGGTGCGGGTGCCCGCCGGCAGCACGTAGTCGCCGATGGTCACGTCTTTCGCGGTGATGCGGCCCGCCATGCGCGAGGGCGAATCCCAGCGCAGGCTTTCGTCGAAGGCGTTGCGCAACAGCGACGGGTCGGCGCGCAGCTTTTGCCACTGGTCGGGAAATTCGCAGAAGGCGCGGATCGCGGTCGCCATGGTGATGACGGTGGTATCTGAGCCGGCGGCGAGGATCGTCATCACCAGCAGCTTCGCCTCGTCCTGAGTGATCTCGCCGGCGTCGGCGAGGGCATAGGTCGCCTCGCCCATGCCGTCCTTGCGCATGTTCTCGCGCGTGCACGACCAGTCAGCCCAGGTCACCACCGGTTCCGATCCTGCGAGCGCGGCGTGGAACACCTCGTTCATCGGCCCCATCGTCGCCCACACCATGTGGCCGAACGCGCTCATATTCTCGCGGCCTTCCTCGGGCATGCCGAGCAAGTCAGGCAGCACCTTATGGACGAACGGCCGAGTGACATCGACGTTGGCGTCGATCACTTCGCCCGACCGCGCCATCAGTTTGTCGACCTGTTCGTTGGCGGTGCGCTCGAAATCGGCGGTCAGCGCCTTGAGGCGCGCCGGCGACATGACTTTTGCCATCACCCTGCGGATTTCGGTATGGCGCGGCGGATCGTCGGTCAGCAAAATCTCCGGCCGCACCGAATTCGGGTCGTGCCACGGCCGGGATCGGTTGGAAAAGGATTGCCAGTCGGTGAGGCCGCCCGCGACCTCGCTGTAGCGGCCCATGATCGCGATGTTCTCGCGGCTGAGCCACACGACCGGCGCCAGCTCGCGGATTTTGTCGTCGGTGGCGCGAGCGTTCAGAATCGCGTCGCGCCCCCAGATATCGCCGTCATAAACCGGAATCTCTTTCGCCATCGCGTTCCCCCTTACTTCACCCTCGTGGCGATCCAACGCTCTAAGAGCGCCGCGACCTCTTCGCTGTTGTTTTCGAACATCATGGCGTGGCCGTTGCCATGGATGCCGTGATCTTCGAGCCGCATGAGTTCGGCGTCGGCGCCTGCCTGCCAGAGGAAATCGACCACGCCATGCGTGCCGGACGTCAGGAACGACGCCTCCGCGACCATCACCAGGATCGGGATGCCGCCGAAATTTTTGAGCTTCCGCGCCGGCTCGGCCTGGATATAGCAATCCATCAGATCGGGACGCGGCGCCTTCTTCATCTCGCGCTTCAATTCCTCTGGATGCGACGCCGGCGGATCGTACGTAACCGGCGCCGAGGTCAGGCCCCAATCGAGGCTGCCGAACTGATTCTTCGCAAAGGCGGGTCCGAACGGCTCGATCGCGATCATGCCTTTCACCAGCTTCGGCCGCGCCTCGATCATCATCCAACCCGACGGCCCTCCCATCGAGTGCGTCATCACCACCGACGGGCCGATGCGGTCCAGCAGCTCGCCGCCGGCACGGGCCATTGTGGCCTGATAGGCGGGAAGGTCGGTCGGCATCGGTCCCATGCCGGCCAGCATCTGGTCGAGGATCGCCTCGGTGCCGGCCTCGTCGCGCTTCGGCCACTGATTGTGGAGCTTCGCTTGCGGATACGCGCCAGGCATCTTCTCCTCGGGCCGGGTGAAGAGATCGCCCAGGCCCTCATAGGTCGCGGGCGGTGATGCCGGGCCGAGCGCGTCGGCATGGTACGGCGCACGGCCGTGACCGGGCCGGTCGACGACGTAGACAGCGTAGCCCTGGCGCAGAAACCAGGTCGCCCAGCCCTCGCGTCCGTCCGGCGTGCCGAGATAATCGAGGCCTTGGCCGCCGCCGCCATGCACCAGCACCAGCGGATAGGGGTGCGTCTGTTTGGCTGGGATTTGATACTGCACGTACATCTGGCCGGCCGGGATGGTGCCGTACGGCATTTTCTTGCGTTGAACGCCGACCCAGAAGAAGCCCTGGTCGGCAATCGTGATCGGCTCTTTCTTTGGCGGCATGGTTCGCTCCCGATTATCGTTATGCGGCGTAACGAAAGATTATGGCAGGGCGAAGCGAGATTAAATCCTTTTCCGCTTCGGCCGGTTGGTCCCGACTGCCGATGAATTTTTCTAATCCGGCCAGCGGCGATGCAGCCAGAACCAATGGTCGGGCCGCTCGCGCACCCATTCCTCGAGCGCGCAAGTTGATCCGTGTCATCAGCGCGAGCGCGTCGGCTGCGTCATCGCCCGTGCGAGTCACTTCCATCGGCTCTTCGAAGGTGAGGCGGAAGCGGACGCCTTTGAGGCGTTCGACGCGCACCGGCACGACGCGGCAGTTGTAGCGCAGCGCCAATCGCGCCACGCACCAACTCCGTCATCGCCGGCGCGGCCGAAAAACGGCACCGGAATTCCGGTATTCACTTTCTGATCGACCAGCAGGCAGATATTCGCGCCGCGATGCAACGCCGCGACCGCGCGGCGGCCGGCGGGCCCTTGGCGACCAATTCGCTGCCGACGACGCCGCGCGCCCGATGGATCAGCCGGTCGACATAGGGGTTATTGGCGGCGCGATAAATTTCGGCCGTCTTTAAGCCGGCCTGCGTGACGGCGAGGGGCGCGATCTCCCAATTGCCGTAATGAGCGGACAAGAAAATGTAATTCTCGTCGGGCGGCGGCGGATGCTCCTTCAGGCCGCGGATACATCGCCGACGCGTCTCGACATAGACCGCTCGGGATCGTAGACTTGGAACTTGCCGAGATGCGGATATTCGGCGATGACGCGGCCGAGATTGTCCCACATGCCGCGTACGATCTCTTCGATCCGCGCCTCGCTCAGTTCCGGCATGGCGCGGCGGAGATTTTTGCGCGCGCGGTTACTGACGCCGACACGCGGCCCGACCGTGCGCGCGAACCAGCCGCCGACCGCCGAGGCCACCGGCAGCGGCATGGCGCGATAGACGCCATAGACGATCGCCGCACCCGAACGCCTTCGATGAGATATGGAAGACGCTTCCGTTGCCGCGTCAGCCATTGCGGAAGACGGTGTCGCAGCATGTCGCGATAAAGCCGTTTCGTCCTGCCATGCGACGGTCACCGCCAAGGGCGGCGACGCGATCGCGCCACGCGGGCGCAAGACGCGCACGATCTTTTTCGGTGGTGACGAGGACGGCGCCTTTCTGCCGCCGCCTCGTCGGCCAGGCGGCGCAGTTCGGCGTCGCTATAGGCGTGATGATCGGGAAAGCTGTGACCGCGCCAGCGATGCGCGCGCCGCATTTCTCGAGCGTGGCGAAGAATTTTTCCGGCCGGCCGATGCCGGCGAAGGCGATGACGCGGCTTGCCGGCGAAATCGCGCGCCGTTGATCGGCGCCAGCGCCGCGCGCAGCACCGGCTTTTCGAGGCGCGCAGCGAGCGCCGAACAGATCGTCGCCCATCATCACCACGGCATCGGCGCGCACCAGCGCCTGCGCTGCGCCGGCTCGCGCAGCGGCCCGGCCGGCATGCACGCGGCCGTTGCCGAAGCCCTAGCCGCCATCGATCACCAACAGCGATAGGTCCTTGACCAGCCCCGGGTTCTGGAAGCCGTCATCCATGATGACGCAATCTGCACCGGCGTCGCTTGCGGCGCGCGCGGCGGCGGCGCGGTCGCGCGCCAACCCAAACGGGCGCCACGCGCGACAGCATCAGCGGCTCGTCGCCGACCGAACCGGCGCCGTGCCGCGCCGGATCGACGTGCAGTGGCCCCGGCTCGCTGCCGCCATATCCTCTGCTGAGGATCGCGGGCTTACGGCCCCGCGTGGTGAGCATCCGCGCCAAGCTGGCGACGATCGGAGTTTTGCCGGCGCCGCCGACCACAAGATTGCCGACGCAGATCACCGGAACCGCGTGCGCGGTAGGGCGAAGCGAAGGCGCGCCGCGCCGCGCCTAGCGCGGCATAGGCTTGCGCCGCCGGCTCCAACAGGCCCGACATGAAACCGGGCCGCGACCAGAAATCAGGCGGGGACAGGGTGAGCATTGGCGGGCGCGACGAGGTCGAGCCACGGCGCAATCGATGTCATCACCGCGTCGAGCACGCCGCGGCTGCTGTCGGCGACGGCTATCGCGGCGGCGGCGCGGCGCGCGCGCTCGGCGGGATCGCGGATCAGCCGGCCAACACTGGCCGCCAGCGCCTCGGCGTCGCGCACGATCTCGGTGGCACAGGCATTCGCGAGCGCCCGCGCCAGACTTGCCGCGTTGCTCATGTCCGGGCCATGAAGGATGGCGCAATCGAGGCGTGCCGCCTCGTACGGATTATGTCCGCCGAGCGGCACCAGGGAGCCGCCGATGAACGCGATGCCGGCGAGGCGATAAAACAAGCCGAGCTCGCCCAGCGTGTCGGCGAGATAGATGTCGGTGTCGCCGCCGATATCGTGCCGCGCCGAGCGGCGGGCCACGATGAGGCCGCTGCCCGCGCAGCATCGCGTCGATGCTTTGGCTACGCGCGACGGATGCCGCGGCGCGATCAGCGTCAAGCACCGACGGCATGTCGCGCTGCAAGGCACGATGCGCGTCGGCCGCGATCGCCTCCTCGCCGTCATGGGTACTGGCGGCGAGCCAGATCGGCCGGTCGCCGATTTGTCGCGCCAGCCGGTCGAGTTCCGTCCGGCACCACCGGCAGTGGTGGCGCCGCCGATTTGAGATCGCCGACGCATCAGCGCTTGCCTGCGCGCCAAGACGCTTCAGCCGATCGGCGTGAATCGGCGTCCTGGGCAAGACACATGTCGAAGCCGCCAATCAGCGGACGGATCACGCTTGGCAGGAATTGCCAGCCGCGGAACGAGCGCTGCGACATGCGTGCGTTCAACAGCAGCATCGGCATGCCCCGCGCGCGTCGCCGCGCTGATCAGATTGGGCCACAACTCGGACTCGACCCACATCGCTAGATCGGGACGCCAATGATCGAGGAACGCCGCGCACATAACCGGGATGGTCGAGCGGCACGAATTGATGGATGACGCGCCGCGGTCGGCGCGCTCCTCGATCAGGCGTGCGGCGGTAACGGTGCCGGTGGTGACCAACACCGACACGCCGCGCTCCTCGATCAAGCGATCGACCAGGCCCAGCATCGACGCGGTTTCCCCAACGCTGGCGGCATGAATCCAAATGAGTTTGCTGGCCGGGCGCGGGCGCGAGGCGATGCCGCGCCGTTCGGCGATCCGCGCCGGGTTTTCCTTGCCGATGCGCTGACGCCGGGACAGGTAGGCCGGGTGAGCGGGCCGGCGGCGACCGTCAGCGAACGATAGACCTTGAGCAAACCCATCGCTCAGCCCGGCCTGGCGGTGGCGCGCCGCCGCGCGCGAAACGCGTTGCGGCTGAGCGTGCCGGGCGCCACCGCGCCGTGCCCCATGCGACGGTCGGCCTCGGCCGTGATGGCGCGAAGCCGTGTTTCGAGATGGGATCGCAGTGCTTCCACTCTGGCGTCATCGGCGTCGGGCGGTACCGTGATCGGCGCATCGACCAGGAAAATGCCGCGGCCGAACGGGAGGGGCAGATGGAACCGATCCCAACTCGCGAGGATGCGACGTCGGCTGGTGGCGTAGGTGATCGGGAAGATCGGCGCTCCCGACAAACGCGCGACCTGGATCACGCCGGCCGTCGCCGCCATCGCCGGCCCATCCGGCCCGTCGGGCGTGATGGCGACGCAACTGCCGTGCTGCAGCGTCCGGACCAGGGCGCGCAGCGCAGGGCCGGCGCCCCGATTGCTCGAGCCGGGAATGATGTCGATGCCGAGATGGCGCACCGCCTCGGCGATAATGCGACCGTCGCCGTGCGGCGAGATCAGCATCGCGAGCGGCATCACGCGTGGCCGCCCGTGGGGCATCATCAAAAGCCGCCCGTGCCAAAACGCGCCGATATAGGGCCGGCCGCGCGGCATGGCACGCGTCAGCGCTCTCGTAACCTTCCGTGCGCCAGCGATTGGTCCACCAGATAAGCCGAATATAGAGCGCGATCGTCCAGCACAGCAACGGCGCGCGCGGCGCTCGAGCGGCCAAGCCGCTTCATCGGCGACATGATTCAGGCGCGCGCCGCCCGCGCCGCGGCGAGATCGGCGAGCCGGTCCTGCTCGGCGAATTGCAGCGAATAGAGCCGGGCATAGGCACCGCCCCTGTGCATTAACTCGGCATGAGTGCCACGTTCGATGACCCGGCCGCGGTCGATGACGTAGATCAGGTCGGCGTCGATGACCGTCGACAGCCGATGAGCGATGACGAGCGTGGTGCGGCCCTCCATCAATTGCCGCAACGCCGCTTGCACTTGGCGTTCGGACTCGCGTGTCGAGCGCGGACGTCGCTTCGTCGAGCAGCAGGATCGGCGCGTTCTTCAGCATCGCGCGCGCGATGGCGATGCGCTGGCGCTGCCCGCCCGAGAATTTGGTGCCGTGCTCGCCGACCTCGGTGTTATAGCCATCGGACAGCTCGCGGATGAAGCCGTCGGCCGCGGCCGCGGCCGCGGCGGCGACAATATCCTGTTCCGGCGCGTCCAACCGGCCATAGGCGATGTTTGCGCGGACCGTGTCGTCGAACAGACTCACCTCTTGGCTGACGAGGGCGATCGTCGCGCGCAGCGATGCGATGGTCGCGTCGCGGATATCGACGCCATCGATGGTAATGCTGCCGCCGACGATGTCGTAGAAGCGAGGAATCAGATTGAAGATCGTAGATTTGCCGGCGCCCGAGGCGCCGACCAGCGCCACGGTTTTCCCGGCGGGAACCGTCAGCTCGACGCCGTCGAGCGCGCGCGTGCCGTTCGGGTAGTCGAATGTGACGTTGTCGAAGCGGATCGCCCCGCTCTTGAACGCGAGCGGTCTTGCATTCGGCCTGTCGCGGATGTCGGGTTCGATATCGAGCATGGCGAACAGGCGGGCGGCGGCGGCCAAACCCTCCTGCAAGCCGATATTGAGCGACGCCAGTACCTTCATCGGCTGATAGGCGAGGAGCAGCGCGGTGATGAAGGAAAAGAAGGCGCCGGGCGTGCGTTCGCCGATGATCACCTGATGCCCGCCATAGAGGATGACGCCCGCGACGGCGACGCCGCCGAGCGTCTCCATCAGCGGCGACGGAATAGAGCGCACGCGCTGCGCCCGCTGTACCAGGTGGAACAGCCGCTCGATGACGGTATCGGCGCGGCGCTGCTCATAGTGCTCCATGCCGTACGCCTTGACGTGGCGGGCGCCCTGGAAAACCTGATCGAGGAGCGTGGTGAGGCGGCCCACCTCAACCTGCGTGTTGGTCGAGATGCGGCGCATGCGCCTGCCGAGCCGCGCGAGCGGCCGCACCACGAACGGGAACGCGATGACCGAGACCATCGCCAGCATCCAATCCTGATAGAACATCAGAATTACCAACCCAATCGCGGTCACGGCCTCCTTGCCGAGCCCAGCGAGCAGCGAGGTGGCCGAGCTGCGCAGCATGCTGGCGTCGTTGATGAAGCGTGCGACCAATGTACCCGTAGGGTTAGCGTGGAAGAATGCCAGATCGGCGCGCATCATTCGCGCGAACAGCATTTTCTGCATGTCGGCGACGATGCGTTGGCCGACCGTCATCATCAGCACGGCCTGACCGTAGCCGGCAAGGCCCTTCGCGAAGGCCATGACGATTACGCCGGCCGGAATGACATACAGCAGCGTCGTGTCGTGCCCGACAAACACCTTGTCGAGCATTGGTTGCATGAGCCAGGCGTTGCCGGCGGCGGTCGCCGCGACGATGCCCATGCAGGCTAATGCCGCTAAGAGGCGCTGCCAATGCTGCCAGACATGGTCGCGTACCAGCCGCCGCAACAGCGGCCCCGTCGCATGCTCAACCGAACTCAACGTGACTCCACTCGATCCATCGCCCTAGACAATCGGCCATCCCGTATTATCGAAGCGCCGCTCGCGCAAGTCCAACATTGTGCGCTGCGGCAATTATTTCGGCGATTTGCCTGAACTTCGGCGATTTGCCTGAACCACGACAATAACACGACGATAGATGGCGGTTCGGCCCGTTTCATTGACAAATTTCACGGGAAACCTTACACCCGCGCGTCCGCTGCGCCGGAGCGGCCCGGAGGGGTTGCCGAGCGGTCAAAGGCAGCAGACTGTAAATCTGCCGACGTACGTCTTCGAAGGTTCGAATCCTTCCCCCTCCACCAGCCGCGTTTTCGGCGATCGGGAGTTAAAGGATGCGGTGCCCGGCGGGTGTAGCTCAATGGTAGAGCTCCAGCCTTCCAAGCTGGCTACGTGGGTTCGATTCCCATCACCCGCTCCAGCGCCGGCCGGCATGCGCGGTCATTATTTTCAGCGATAGGATGCTTCATCATGGCGAAGGCTAGATTTGAGCGGAATAAGCCGCACTGCAACATCGGGACGATTGGTCACGTTGACCATGGGAAGACGTCGCTGACGGCGGCGATCACGAAGGTGTTGGCGGAGACGGGCGGAGCGACGTACACGGCGTACGACCAGATCGACAAGGCGCCGGAGGAGCGTGCGCGGGGCATTACCATCTCGACCGCTCACGTGGAGTACGAGACGAAGAACCGGCATTACGCGCATGTCGATTGCCCGGGGCACGCGGACTACATCAAGAACATGATCACGGGTGCGGCGCAGATGGACGGCGCGATCCTGGTGGTGTCGGCGGCGGACGGCCCGATGCCGCAGACGCGGGAGCATATTCTCTTGGCGCGGCAGGTGGGTGTCCCGGCGATCGTGGTGTACCTGAACAAGGTGGACATGGTTGACGACCCGGAACTGTTGGACCTGGTCGAGCTGGAGGTGCGGGAGTTGCTCTCGTCCTACCAGTTCCCAGGGGACAAGATTCCGGTGGTGCGGGGCTCGGCGCTTGATGGCGCTGGAGGACAAGGACAAGGGGCTGGGCCACGATTCGATCCTGAAGCTGATGGAGGCGGTTGACGCCAGCATTCCGCAGCCGGAGCGGGCGAAGGACCGTCCGTTCTTGATGCCGATCGAGGACGTGTTCTCGATCTCGGGCCGGGGCACGGTGGTGACGGGCCGGGTCGAGCGCGGGATCGTGAAGGTCGGGGACGAGATCGAGATCGTGGGGTTGCGGCCGACGACGAAGACGGTAGTGACCGGGGTGGAGATGTTCCGCAAGCTGCTGGATTCAGGGGAAGCCGGCGACAATATCGGGGCCTTGCTGCGCGGCACCAAGCGCGAGGAGGTGGAGCGCGGGCAAGGTGCTGGCGGCGCCGGGTTCGATCACGCCGCACACCAACTTCCAGGCCGAGGCCTACATCCTGACCAAGGAGGAGGGCGGTCGTCACACGCCGTTCTTCACCAACTACCGGCCGCAGTTTTATTTCCGGACCACGGACGTGACCGGGACGGTGAAGCTGAAGGAAGGCACGGAGATGGTGATGCCGGGCGACAACATCCAGATGGAGGTCGAGCTGATCACCCCCATCGCGATGGACGAGGGCCTGCGCTTCGCCATCCGCGAGGGCGGCCGTACCGTCGGCGCCGGCGTCGTCGCCAAAATCATAAAGTAAGGGCATAGCCCTCACCCGAGGGACGCACGGCACTATTCCTCGACTTGGACAGCCCTCTCCCCTGCCTGGGGGAGGAGCGCTAAGGTCGTGACGCAATACAAGCAGAGGACCCCCCATGATGCCGCGCGAATACGACATCACCGGCAAGATCGTCTTCATCACCGGTGCGGGGCGTGGCATCGGCAAGGGCATCGCGCAGGTGCTGGCCGAGGCCGGCGCCGACATTGCGCTCAACGCGCTGACGCCGAAATATGTCGAGGGCGTGGCCAAGGACATCGCGGCGTCGTCCGGCCGCCGCGTCGTGCCGGTCGTCGCCGATGTGACGAAGCCCGACACGGTGAAGCGCGCGGTCGACCAAGTGCTGCAAACCTTCGGCCGTATCGACGTGCTGGTGAACGCGCTGGGCAATTCCATCCGCAAGCCGCTGGCGCAAGCTGCCGGGCAACACACGACGCCGGCGGCCTCCGACGAAGAGCTTCGCTTTATCATGGACGTGAACCTGACCGAGGCGCTGCTGTGCACGCGCGCGGTCGGGCCGCACATGCTGGCGCGGCGGCTCGGGCAAGGTAATCAACATCGCGTCGTGGGTCACACATTCGGGCGGGCGCGACATGGTGCTCTACACCACGGCGAAGACCGCGCTCGCCGGTTTCACCCGGGCGCAGGCGCTGGAATGGGCGCCCTATGGCATCCATGTCAACGCAATCTCGCCCGGCTTTTTCCCCGACGTGGTGACCTCGGGCGAGGAACGCGTGCGCCAGACCGAAGAGCGGACCAAGAACCACGGTGCCGCTGAGGCGTCCCGGCAAGCTGCGCGAGGTCGGCTGCTCGCGCTCTATCTCGCCTCGGACGCGTCGGACTACATGACCGGGCAGACCATTGTGCTGGATGGTGGCGTCGGCCTCTAGCGGTGGCGCAGCGCGCGTCCGTCTGCTATGAAGCGCGCCGCGCGTAGGAGTGTAGCTCAATTGGTAGAGCACCGGTCTCCAAAACCGGGGGTTGGGGGTTCGAGCCCCTCCGCTCCTGCCACCCTTATCATGGCCAGCTCGATACGGCCGTCTTAATCGCAATTTTTTTGTAATTGAATCCGGGGGGCCAGCCTACCAAATGTTAAATCATGTACATTTGGCAAGACGACCATTAATAATTGTGTCATGGACGCGAGGGTTGCCGCCTTTCATCCCCTTAGATCGAAGACTGGTGGCCCGTCGCTCCTCGACTTGCTGAGCGGGCAAGGCAGCCGGCTCGGATGCAGCAACCGCGATAAAAATAAATATGTCGAGGTTTTGTATCCGTCGAAAGTCGCTTCATGGCGGACGTGAAGGCGGCGGGAACCGCGCCCGATGGCTCGACCGCGATCTTCGTACTCGGTGCGCCGCGCAGCGGCACGTCGGCACTGACCGGCACGCTCAACATACTCGGAGTTGATGTGGGCGAGCAGCTTCTCGGGGCTAGCGACGCCAATCCGCGCGGCTTTTGGGAACATCGCCACATCATGATGATCCACGATCGTCTCCTGAGACGGCTGGATCGCTCATGGAGCGATGCCCGGCCGCTGCCCGATCGATGGCTGGAGACCCGAGCGGCCGCGAAGGCCGCGCGCCGAATCGGCGATATCCTGCGCAGCGATTTTGCCGGCAAAAAAATTTGGGCAATCAAAGATCCGCGATTGTGCCGGCTGTTGCCCCTGTGGCGGACCATCCTGCGCGACGCGGGCGTTGCGGCACGCTACGTTCTGGTCATGCGCGATCCGGCCGAAGTGATCGCGTCGCAGCGCCGCAGTTACCCGTTCAGCCAGTCCTACGCCGAACTTTTGTGGCTTCGCTATGTTTTGGAGGCCGAGGCCGAAACGCGCCTTGGGCTGCGGGCGATCGTGCATTATCCCGACCTGCTCGACGTGGCGAGCGAGCGCACGCGCATGCTCCAGCGGGTCGCCGGCGCCTTGGCCATCGAATGGCCGGTGCCCTCCGATCGCGCGGAACGCCTCCTTGCCGAGTTCCTCTCGAACGAATTGAGGCGCGAACGCATCGGCGTTACCGACGACCGCCAACCGGGCTGGACCGATGACATTGCGGCGGCGTTTGCGGCTGGCGACGGTCCCGCGCTGCATCAGGCGTGCGACAGGGTCGCGGACCAGTTGCGCCAGGTCCACATCGACCACGTTGAACAGCAACTCTTAAGGCGGCGACGCTGGATTGCGCGACGACGCGACGACATCCATGCGGCGGCAACGGCCGTGGCGGACCTTCTCTTCCAGGCGAAAAAATTGCTGCCGCGGCGAGGCGATCGCTGAGTGCGCAAATTCAAAATGGCCTAAGTCGAGCGATACATGACGTTCCGTTCGAGCCGTGGTGGTTGCTCACCGTGCCGGGCTTGGGCTAGCCTCACAGCCCACGAATCCGGCCGGATATCCACCGAAGGCCGGGGTAGTCCCCACGGCGACGTTCGAGGCGGGAACTTGCAAAAACGATTGGTCATGCTGGCGGCGCTGGCGCTGATCGCGACCGGGTGCGAGCAGCGCCCGAACAGCGTACAAGCGCCGCCGCAAAGCGCATCGGCACCGCAAAGCACGGCACAATTCGAATTGAATCCTGGCTGTCCCTTGGGGGCACAGGCCCTACTTGGCATCGCCGTCACCGAATATACCTGCAAGCCGAGCAGTATCACGGTTCCCCGCGGACCGGTCGGGACGCCCGAATCCGTAAGCGACGGCTTACAGGGGTGTGTATCCCCAAACGCCAATCGGGCGAGAGAGGGTTTCCCCTGTCCCGCCCTTGGCCGAGATCGCTTTGGAGAAGGATTGCTCCTAATCAGGCGTGTCTCAGACGTTCAGAGTGGTTGGTTAGCTTCGGGGCGTCCCCCTATCCGTAGCTGTCGGGTCTAACCAGGGCCACCTTACGGTGCCGAACCACCGACCCATTCCGCCGCCGGCCTCACGACCGTCAGCCATCCGATATGCGCGCCATTCTCACGGCCCTCACGAGGCCAGAAGCCGCCGCACAGAAATCGAATCCGGGTTGGGAGTGATTATCGAGGTGTCATCCCCCTTTCTGGCCAATCACCACCCTGGCCATCTCCACGACGAATGGAGCCGATGAGCTTTCGCCCTTTTGCCGATCCCTTGGGCCCCGTGAGGCCTGCCGGTTTCGACAACATGACGGTACCGCGACTCGTGAAAACCGCAACAAAAAGCCGTCAGTTTTCCACAGAAAAATTCATTTCTTCAGCAGATCGACGAGCGGGTTCGGCGTCGGCGACGCGACCTGCCGCAGCGTATTGGTGTCGCGATGGTCGAACGCCGGCGTCTTGCCGCGCACCGCGAGGTCCGTGCGCGTCACATAGGTCCAGCTGTCGTCATCGTTGAAGGTGATGTCGATGCGGTAATAGTCGGTGCGAAACGCCTCTTCGAGGAACGTGGTCGAGCAAATCCCGAAACGCGTATCGCCGCGCCTTGCCTCCACCGAAATGCGCTTGTCGTCCGGCTTCGCCGTGCCGCCCGCCAGAACCACCTGGCCGCGCGGGATGGCGATGGTTTGCATGATCAGCCCGGTGGCCGGCTCCCACAGCCAATAGCCGACCTGATCGTGGAACGTGATAGCCTCCTCCGGCGTGTTGATATGGATGTGGTAGCGCAGCCCGTAGAGGAGTTGCGGGCCGTTGGTCTGCGGCGTCGATCGGGTCCATACGGATATGTTCGAGGAACACGCGCCGTTCGGGGCCGTCCTCTTTGGGATTGATGTCCAGGCCCCGATCCGACTGCCACACGCCGGCTAGGCGTTTTAGCGGCCCGAGATTGGCCAGCGTATCGGGCGAGAAGTCTATCGGGTTCGGTGAAGATATCGTCGGGGATGTTGGGCATCGGTTCCTCACGCGGCACGTACCCGCCGAGAGTGCATGGTCGTTCCTAGGATAACAAGCGCGTGTGTGACTCAGCAGGATGTCCGGCCGCCCTTGCGGAAATTTTGGTGTAAGGGGCGCAATCGCCGGAACTATTACCGCAGATAAGCCGTTGTCTTACTATTCGTGGGTGTGGGAGAGGCACATGCACATGCGTCACGATGCCGATCGGTACCGGATGCTGCTCGAGTTAGAAAAGGACCCGCGCGTTCGCAAGCTGCTGACGGATATGATCCAGGAATTGGAAAGTCGGGTCGCGTGCGGCCCTACGCCCATTCCGGCGGCTCAGGAAGAGGCCGGCACCATCAATCCGGGGCATGCTGGCTTAAATCGGCTTTAGGTGCGATTTCCGGCGGGGATATCGCCGGTCGTTCCGTCCATAAAGATTCGTATGTTGACGATTCCTGAACTTCTGGCGCGCGCTGAAGATTGCGAGCGGCTGGCAGACAATTCCGAATTCGTGCCGCAGCGCCCGCTGCTTCTCGAGTTGGCCGCCAAATGGCGCTTGCTCGCGGATTGTACCGAGAGCGAGCGCCTCGGGGTCGCGCCGTCTTCCGGTTCGTCCGCAATGCGCCATTGAGCCACTGACGCATCGTGCATTCCTGCGTCCCGCCCGGCGGCGTTGTAGCCTTGGGCGACATGGACTATCTCGTCGCCCGTGAGTGCAGGACGTGGAAGGATCGCACAGTGGCTGAATCGGCGATAGCGGCTGGGACGCGGGGGGAGCGAGCGACGTTCGGCGTTCTGGGGGCGATCAGTTTCTGTCACCTCCTAAACGACATGATGCAGTCGTTGCTGCCGGCGATCTATCCGCTGTTGAAGGGCGGCTTCGACCTGTCGTTCGGCCAGATCGGGCTCCTCACGCTGACCTATCAGTTCACCGCCTCGATGCTGCAGCCGATCGTCGGCCTGTTCACCGATAAGCGCCCGCAAGCCTACTCGCTGCCCTTCAGCATGGCCTCGACCTTAGTCGGCCTGGTCATGGTCGCGCTCGCGGACAGTTATCTGATGCTGATCCTCGGCGCCGGGATGCTCGGCATCGGGTCCTCGATCTTCCATCCGGAATCCTCGCGCATCGCGCGGCTCGCTTCAGGCGGTCAGCACGGCCTCGCGCAGTCGCTGTTCCAGGTCGGCGGCAATTTCGGCCAGTCGCTCGGCCCGCTTGGCCGCGGCGTTCTTCATCGTGCCGCGCGGACAGGCGAGCATGGCGTGGTTCGCGCTCGTTGCGCTGGGCGCGATGGCGATCCTCACCATCCTGTCGCAATGGTACAAAGGCACGGGCGAGGCGCATCGCCATACGCGTAAGCAGACGGCCGACGTTGCGTCGCCGTTTCCGGCGCGCACCGTTCGGCGCGCCATCGCGGTGCTGATCGCGTTGATCTTTTCCAAGTATTTCTATCTGGCGAGCATCACGTCCTATTACCTGTTCTATCTCCAACATCATTTCGGCCTGTCGACCGAAGATGCGCAGCTCTGCCTGTTCGTGTTCCTCGCCGCGGCCGCGGCCGGCACCATCGCCGGCGGTCCGATCGGCGACCGCATCGGCCGCAAGCCAGTGATCTGGGCCTCGATCCTCGGCGTGCTGCCCTTCACCGTGGCGCTGCCTTATGTCGGTCTCACGGGCACGGTGATTTTGAGCGTGCTGATTGGCTTGATTCTGTCGTCGGCGTTCTCCGCGATCGTGGTCTATGCGCAAGAACTGATGCCCGGCCGCGTCGGCGCGGTATCGGGCCTTTTCTTCGGCTTCGCGTTCGGCATGGGCGGCATCGGCGCCGCCGTGCTGGGCTGGCTTGCCGACTGGACCAGCATCGAGTTCGTCTATGAGGTTTGTGCCTTCTTACCCGCGATCGGCCTCCTGGCCGCGCTTCTGCCGAACATCGAGAGTCCGCGCCGCGCGCCAGCGTGATGCCGCGCTATTTCGCGGCGCTGGCGATCGTCCTGCTTTTGGGCATGGTGCTGACGCGCGTCGCGATGCTGCGGCGACAGGGCGTACGCGCGATGAATTTCGGCAAGCAGGACAAGACCGACTTTCTCATCCCGCCGTTCATTTCTTTTATTTCTACATCGTGTTCGCCAACGCCTTCGGCTGGCCGACCATCGCGCAGCAGCGATTGTTCGTCTCCGGACGCGGCCGCATGGCTGCGGCGTGGCGTTCTTGCGCGGCGGGCTTGCTGTTCCTGTTCTGGAGCCTCGTCTCGTTCGGCCGCAGCTTTCGTGTCGGCATCGACGACGAGCACCCCGACAAGCTGGTCACGGCGGCGTGTTCGCCGTGGAGCCGCAACCCGATCTACGTCGCGTTCTGGTTCATCCTGCTGGGCGAGTTCCTGGTGTTCCCGAACTGGATGCTGCTGGTCTATCTCGTCGCCGCGACCTGGCTGTTCCACCGCCAAGTCAGGCGCGAGGAAGCGTATCTCGCCCAACATTACGGCGCCGCGTACGCCGACTATCGCCGCCGCGTGCGGCGGTATCTCTAAGCCCGGCCTATCCGCCCATGTCGGCCAGAACCTTGGCGAGGAGGTCACGCAGCTCCGCCGCGGTGCCGCGTGTCATTACCACGGCGCAGTGATAGCGCGCCGCGTCGCCCGCAGTGCCCTCGCCGAACGTCAATCGCAGCATGTCGGTTGTGCTGACATAGAAACGGTCGGCGAATAGCGGCTCCGCGTCCCAAATCGCGGGGTCGATCGTGTCGTCGGGTGCGTCGGTCATGCTCGTGCTCCCAAGAAATCAGCGGACACGATGCCTCAAGGGCGGAGATCATGGTACACGGACGGTGGTTCACGTCTTGGTGGCGCCCGCGTTCGCCGGGCGCGATTACCGCTTTGACATCAATTGAACTTCTATCGCCCTCCTTGACGCGATAGTTTAATACCCCCTTCCATTCCACGGTCGGGGCCGCTATATATCGGCCCCTTCAGGACAATCATGGCAACAACGTCTCCGGTCGAGTTCCTGCGCCAAGTTCGGCAGGAAGTGGGAAAAGTCACGTGGCCGTCACGCCGCGAGACCTTGCAGACGACCGCCATGGTCTTCCTGATGGTGATTTTGGCGTCGCTCTTCTTTTTCGTGGTGGATTTGGTCCTTGGTCATGCCGTCCGATACGTCCTCAGTCTCGGAGCTTAAAGACCATGGCCGCGCGCTGGTACGTGATCCACGTCTATTCGGGCTTCGAGAAAAAGGTCGCCCACTCGATCGAGGAGCAGGCGAAACAGAAAGGCGTGTCGCCGGCGCTTCGAGCAGATTCTGGTGCCGACCGAGGAAGTGGTCGAGGTCAAGCGCGGCGCCAAGGTGTCGTCCGAGCGCAAGATCTTTCCCGGGCTATGTGCTGGTGAAGATGGACCTGTCGGACGAGACTTGGCACCTGGTGAAGAACACGCCGAAGGTCACGGGCTTCCTGGGCGGCAAGGGCAAGCCGCTGCCGATCACCGAGGCCGAGGCGATGCGGATCATGAAGCAGATCCAGGAAGGCATCGAGCGGCCCAAGCCCTCGATCATCTTCGAGATCGGCGAGCAGGTTCGCGTCAAGGAAGGGCCGTTCACGTCGTTCAACGGCTTCGTCGAAGAAGTCGACGAGGAGAAGTCGCGCATCAAGGTCGCGGTGTCGATCTTCGGCCGCGCGACCCCGGTCGAGCTGGAGTATTCCCAAGTAGAGAAGATGTAAGCCGCATTACGCGAGCCGCCAGGGTTGGTGTGGCGGCTGGCGGCGAGCGGAAGTTAAGATTTCTGCGGGAGGCACGCCAACGCCGTACCGCAACCCCTGAAGAAAGGGCTTGGTCGTGGCAAAGAAAGTCGTCGGTTTCATCAAGCTGCAAGTGCCGGCCGGCAAGGCCAATCCGTCGCCGCCGATCGGGCCGGCGCTGGGCCAGCGCGGCCTCAACATCATGGAGTTCTGCAAGGCGTTCAACGCGCAGACGCAGAACATGGAACCGGGCATGCCGATTCCGGTGGTGATCACGGCCTTTGCCGACCGCAGCTTCACCTTCATCACCAAGACGCCGCCCAACTCCTATTTCCTGCTGAAGGCGGCGGGGCTCGAGAAGGGCTCGCAGACGCCGGGCAAGGGCACGGTCGGCAAGGTGACGATGGCGCAGATCCGCGACATCGCGCAGAAGAAGATGGCCGATCTCAACGCCAAGGACATCGACGGCGCGCGCCCGCATGATCGCCGGGCTCGGCGCGCTCGATGGGCCTCGAAGTGGTGGAGTGAGACGATGGCGCACGGGAAAACGTCTCAAGAAGTCGTACGAAGGCATCGATCCGGTGCAGGCCTATGACGCCGCCGCCGCGGTCAAGCTGGTCAAGGCGCGCGCCACGGCGAAGTTCGACGAGACCGTCGAAGTCGCGATGAATCTCAACATCGACCCGCGCAAGGCCGAGCAGAATATCCGCGGCACCGTGCTGTTGCCGCACGGCACCGGCAAATCGCTGCGCGTCGCGGTATTCGCCAAGGGCGACCGCGCCAAGGAGGCGCAGGCCGCGGGCGCCGACATCGTCGGCGCCGAGGATCTGGCCGAGAAGGTCCAGGCGGGGCACGATCGATTTCGACCGCTGCATCGCGACGCCGGACATGATGGCGATCGTCGGCAAGCTCGGCAAAGTGCTGGGCCCGCGCGGCCTGATGCCGAACCCGAAGCTCGGCACCGTCACCGCCAATGTCGGCGAAGCGGTGAAGGCGGCGAAGGGCGGCCAGGTCGAGTTCCGCGCCGAAAAGGCCGGCATCGTCCATGCCGGCATCGGCAAGGCGAGCTTCACCGAGGACGCGCTGGTCGAGAACCTCAAGGCCTTCGTCGGCGCGATCAGCCGCGCCAAGCCGACCGGCGTCAAGGGCGCCTACATCAAGAAGGTCAGCCTCAGCTCGACCATGGGGCCGGGCGTCAAACTGGAATTGTCGAGCCTCGGCGTCTAGCCGGGCTCTGGTGAGATACGTCCGCGCGGCTCTCGGCCGGGCGGACGGGCAGGGACGGGCGACCGTCCCGATCCTGTCCGAGATTGCGGGTGCCGTTCGACCGGCCCAAGGTTCCTGCGGGAACGCCAGCATGAGACGGGAGTACGAGACGAGAGTCTCGGCTTCTGGGACAGGCGAACCGGGTGGCGGAATGGTTCCGTCGCCCTCGTGCAACCGGCCCGGCGCGGTGTGACGCGGCGGGCCACAAGTCGGAGACGAGTTCCGTGGACCGGTCGCAAAAAGCAAACCTGGTCACCGCGCTGAACAAGGCGCTCGCGGATACCGACTGCATTGTCGTCACCCATCAAAGCGGCCTCACGGTCGCCGAGGTGACGGACTTGCGGCGGCAGATGCGGGCGGCGGGCGCGGGGTTCCGGGTGACCAAGAACCGGCTGGCTCGTCGCGCCTTGGCAGGCACGAAGTTCGAGCGTCTTTCGCCGCTATTCAAAGGCCCCACCGCTATCGCCTTTTCGCGCGATCCGGTGGCGGCGGCGAAGGTAGCCGTCGCGTTCGCCGACAAGAACGACAAGCTGACGATCATCGGGGGCGGCCTCGGCGAACAGCAGCTCGACGTACAGGGCGTCAAGGCCCTGGCTACCATGCCTTCGCTCGATGAGCTCCGAGCCAAGCTGCTCGGGATCCTGCAAACCCCGGCGACGCCGTATCGCCGCCGTGCTGCAGGCGCCCGGGCGCCCAACTCGCCCGCGTGCTCTCTGCCCATGCCAAGGCCGGCGAGGCGGCCTAACGCGTCGAAACACTTGAAAAATTCCCAGGAGTGCTAAAATGGCTAATCTGGATCAAATTGTCGAAACCCTGTCGTCGCTCTCGGTCATCGAGGCAGCCCAGCTTTCGAAGCTCCTCGAGGAGAAGTGGGGCGTCTCCGCGGCGGCCCCTGTGGCTGTCGCAGCGGCTGCCGGCGCGGCGCGCCGGCGCGGCTGCGCCGCGGCGGCGGCCGAGCAGACCGAGTTCAACGTCATCCTGGCCGCGGCGGGTGAGAAAAAGATCAATGTGATCAAAGAGGTACGTGCCATCACCGGGCTCGGCCTGAAGGAGGCCAAGGACCTGGTCGAAGGCGCGCCGAAAGCGGTCAAGGAAGGCGTCAATAAAGACGAGGCAGCGAAGATCAGGAAGCAGCTCGAAGACGCGGGTGCGACAGTCGAAGTCAAATAGGCAGTCGCGCCCAATCGGTCCCCGCCTCGGCGGCGGGCCGAGAAAAGCCCCGGGGCAGTCGGCGCGGAGTCGCGCCGCTGCCGGCCGGCGGCTTTGTGTTTCCGGGGGTGGTAGGTCGGCTTTAGGGTATTCGGCGCCGAGTTGGCGGCGTGCGGCATTGAGGAGCATCCATGACTCAGTCTTTCACCGGCAAAAAGCGGATTCGGAAAACCTTTGGGCGGATTCCCGAGGTGGCGCCGATGCCGAACCTGATCGAGGTACAGAAGAGCTCCTACGATCACTTTTTGCAGATGGGCGTGCCGGCGCACGAGCGCGCCGATCTAGGCCTGCAAGAGGTCTTCAAGTCGGTGTTCCCGATCAAGGATTTCTCCGACCGCGCGCGTCTCGAATTTGTGCGCTATGAGCTGGAGCCGCCGAAATACGACGTCGAGGAATGCCAGCAGCGCGGCATCACCTTCGCGGCGCCGCTGAAGGTGACGCTCCGCCTCGTCGTCTGGGACGTCGATGAGGAGACCGGCGCGCGTTCGATCCGCGACATCAAGGAACAAGACGTCTACATGGGCGACATGCCCCTGATGACGAAGAACGGCACCTTCATCATCAACGGCACCGAGCGCGTCATCGTTTCCCAAATGCATCGCTCGCCGGGCGTGTTCTTCGATCACGACAAGGGCAAGACCCACAGCTCGGGCAAATATCTGTTCGCCGCACGCGTGATTCCGTATCGCGGCTCTTGGCTCGATTTCGAATTCGACGCCAAGGACCACGTCTATGTCCGCATCGACCGGCGCCGCAAGCTGCCGGCGACGACGCTGCTGCTGGCGCTCGACAGCGGGCAGACGGCGAAGTTGCGCGAGAAGCGCGCCGCCGAGAGCAAGCCGCTGGCGCCGCAAGAAGCGCAGGGCATGTCGAAGGAAGAGATCCTCAGCCGCGTTCTATGCCTCCGTTCATTTCACGCGCGGCAAGCGTGGCTGGCAGGCGCCGTACGATCCGGCGCGCTTCCGCAACGTCAAGCTGACACACGATCTAGTCGACGCCAAGAATGGCAAGGTCGTGATCGAGGCAGGCGAGAAAATCACGCCGCGTCAGGCGCGCCTGCTTGCCGAAGACGACGGGCTTCAGGAAATTCTGGTGTCGCGCGACGAAATGGTGGGCCGTTACCTCGCCATCGACATCATCAACGAGCAGACCGGCGAGGTTTATGCCGAGGCCGGCGACGAGATCACGCCGGCGCTGGTGGAGGTCATCGAGCAGGCCGGCCTGACCGATCTGCCAGTGCTGTTCGTCGATCACCTGTCGGTCGGCCCCTATATCCGCAACACGTTGATGATCGACAAGAACGCGTCGCGCGAGGAAGCGCTGATCGACATCTATCGCGTCATGCGGCCGGGCGAGCCGCCGACGCTCGAAACGGCGGAGGCTTTGTTCAAGGGCTTGTTCTTCGACAGCGAGCGCTACGATCTCTCGACCGTGGGGCGCGTGAAGATGAACTCGCGCCTCGAACAGCAGACGGTCGATTCGATCCGTGTGCTCCGCAAGGAAGACATCATCGCCATCATCAAGGTGCTGGTCGGCCTTAAGGACGGCCGCGGCGAGATCGATGACATCGATCATCTCGGCAACCGGCGCGTCCGCTCGGTCGGCGAGCTGATGGAAAATCAGTACCGTATCGGGTTGCTGCGCATGGAGCGCGCGATCCGCGAGCGCATGAGCTCGGTCGAGATCGACACGGTGATGCCGCACGATCTCATCAACGCCAAGCCGGCGGCGGCGGCGGTGCGCGAGTTCTTCGGATCGTCGCAGCTGTCGCAGTTCATGGATCAGACTAACCCGCTGTCGGAGATCACGCATAAGCGGCGCCTCTCGGCCCTCGGCCCGGGCGGTCTGACGCGCGAGCGCGCCGGTTTCGAGGTGCGCGACGTGCACCCGACGCATTACGGCCGCATCTGTCCGATCGAGACGCCGGAAGGTCCGAATATCGGCCTGATCAACAGTCTCGCGACGTATGCGCGGGTCAATCAGTACGGGTTCATCGAAAGCCCGTACCGCCGCGTCAAGGACGGCAAGGTTACCGACGAGGTCGTCTATCTCTCCGCGATGGAAGAGGGCCGGTATAGCATCGCACAAGCGAATGTGGAGCTGGACGGCCACGGCCGCGTCACCGCCGACCTGACCAATTGCCGCAAGAACAGCGACTACGTGATGGCGCGGCCGCAGGACATCGACTTCATCGATGTTTCGCCGAAGCAGCTCGTCTCCGTCGCGGCGGCGCTGATTCCGTTCCTCGAGAACGACGACGCCAACCGCGCGCTGATGGGCTCCAACATGCAGCGCCAGGCGGTGCCGTTGATCCGCGCCGAGGCGCCGCTGGTCGGTACCGGCATGGAGGAAACGGTGGCGCGCGATAGCGGGGTCACCATTATCGCGCGGCGGTCCGGCGTGGTCGATCAGGTCGACGGCACGCGTATCGTGGTACGGGCCATCGAGGAAGAGACCTCGACCCACACGCCGGGTGTCGATATCTACAACCTGCTCAAGTTCCAACGCTCGAACCAGAACACCTGCATCAACCAGCGTCCGCTGGTAAAAGTCGGCGACGAAGTGAAGGCCGGCGACATCATCGGCGACGGGCCGTCGACACAATTGGGCGAGCTGGCGCTGGGCCGCAACGTGCTGTGCGCCTTCATGCCGTGGAACGGCTACAACTTCGAAGATTCGATCCTGATCTCCGAGCGCATCGTGTCGGAGGACGTCTTCACCTCGATCCATATCGAGGAATTCGAGGTGATGGCGCGCGACACCAAGCTCGGCCAGGAGGAGATCACCCGCGACATCCCGAACGTCGGCGAAGACGCGCTCAAGAATCTCGACGAAGCGGGCATCGTGTATATCGGCGCCGAGGTGAAGCCGGGCGACATTCTGGTCGGCAAGGTGACGCCGAAAGGTGAATCGCCGATGACGCCGGAAGAAAAGCTGCTGCGCGCCATCTTCGGCGAAAAAGCGTCGGATGTGCGCGATACCAGCTTGCGTCTTCCGCCGGGCGTATCGGGCACGATCGTCGAGGTCCGCGTGTTCTCGCGGCGCGGCGTCGACAAGGACGAGCGCGCGCTCGCCATCGAACGGGCCGAGATCGAGCGTCTTGCCAAGGACCGCGACGACGAGCGCGCGATCCTGGAGCGCAGCTTCCACGCCCAGCTCAAGAACCTCCTGATGAACAGCGAGGTCGCGAGCGGACCGAAAGGGATGAAGGCCGGCGGCCGCGTTACGGAGACGCTGTTGGCCGATTATACGCCGGGCCAGTGGCGGCAGATCTCGATCCGCAACGACAAGAAGATGGCGGAGATCGAGGCGCTTAAAAAGGTGATGGACGATGCCACCGGCAAGCTGCAAGAGCGCTTCGAGAGCAAGGTCGAGAAGCTGCAACGCGGCGACGAACTGCCGCCCGGCGTGATGAAGATGGTCAAGGTCTTCGTCGCGGTGAAGCGCAAGCTGCAGCCCGGCGACAAGATGGCCGGCCGGCATGGCAACAAGGGCGTTATCTCCAAGATCATGCCGGTCGAGGACATGCCATATCTCGAGGACGGCACGCCGGTCGACGTCGTGCTCAATCCGCTGGGCGTGCCAAGCCGCATGAATGTCGGTCAGATTCTCGAGACCCATCTGGGTTGGGCCTCGGCGGGTCTCGGCCGCCAGATCGGCGAGATCGTTTCGAAACTGCAACGCGACGGCAAGGATCCGAAGGAACTCCGCCGTCATCTCGGCACGATCTACACGACGAAAGACGAGCAGGCCGAGATCAAGGCGCTCGACGACGCCGAAGTGATCGAGCTCGGCACGAACCTGATGAACGGCGTGCCGCTGGCGTCGCCGGTGTTCGACGGCGCCCGCGAAGACGACATCGTGAAGCTGCTCGAACAGGCGGGTCTCGACGTGTCCGGCCAGGTGACGCTGGTCGACGGCCGCACCGGCGAGCAGTTCGATCGGCAGGTCACGGTCGGCTACATCTACATGCTGAAGCTGCATCACCTGGTGGACGATAAGATCCACGCGCGGTCGATCGGCCCCTACAGCCTCGTTACCCAGCAGCCGTTGGGCGGCAAGGCGCAGTTCGGCGGTCAGCGCTTCGGCGAAATGGAGGTGTGGGCGCTCGAAGCGTATGGCGCGGCTTACACGCTCCACGAAATGCTGACGGTGAAGTCCGACGACGTGTCGGGCCGCACCAAGGTCTACGAAGCCATCGTGCGCGGCGACGATAATTTCGAAGCCGGCATTCCGGAATCCTTCAACGTGTTGGTCAAGGAACTGCGGTCGCTCGGGCTCAATGTCGAGCTTGAGCAGCGCCGCTATTAGTTTCTGGGCTGACGGGAAAGGGTCGTTACATGAACGAGTTGATGAACATCTTCGGTCAAAATCAGGGGCCGCAGAGCTTCGATCAGATCCGCATCTCGATCGCTAGTCCGGAGCGCATCCGGTCTTGGTCCTTCGGCGAGATCAAGAAGCCGGAGACGATCAACTACCGCACCTTCAAGCCGGAGCGCGAAGGCCTGTTCTGCGCGCGCATTTTCGGTCCGATCAAGGACTACGAGTGCCTGTGCGGCAAGTACAAGCGCATGAAGTATCGCGGCATCGTCTGCGAGAAATGCGGCGTCGAAGTGACCCTGTCGAAGGTGCGCCGCGAGCGCATGGGCCATATCGAGCTGGCCTCGCCGGTCGCGCATATCTGGTTCCTGAAGTCGCTGCCGAGCCGCATCGGCCTGTTGCTCGACATGACGCTGAAGGATCTCGAGAAGGTCCTCTATTTCGAATCCTATGTCGTGACCGAGCCGGGCCTGACGCCGCTGAAGCAAAACCAGCTCCTCAACGAAGAGGAGTTCATGAAGGCGCAGGACGAGTTCGGCGAGGAAGCGTTCAAGCCGGCATCGGCGCCGAAGCGATGCAGAAGCTGCTGGCCGCGATCAATCTCGAGGAAGAGAAAGAGCGGCTGCGCGGCGAGCTGCGCGACACCAATTCCGACACCAAGCGCAAGAAGCTGGTGAAGCGGCTGAAGCTGGTCGAGGCGTTCCTCGAATCGAACAGCCGGCCGGAATGGATGATTCTCGACGTCGTGCCGGTGATCCCGCCCGAACTGCGCCCGCTGGTGCCGCTGGATGGCGGCCGGTTTGCCACCTCGGACCTCAACGATCTCTATCGCCGCGTCATCAACCGCAACAACCGGCTGAAGCGCCTGATCGAGCTGCGCGCGCCCGACATCATCGTGCGCAACGAAAAGCGCATGCTGCAGGAGGCGGTCGACGCGCTGTTCGACAACGGCCGCCGCGGCCGCATCATCACCGGCGTCAACAAGCGCCCGCTGAAGTCGCTCTCCGACATGCTCAAGGGCAAGCAAGGCCGCTTCCGCCAGAACCTGCTCGGCAAGCGCGTCGACTATTCCGGCCGTTCGGTGATCGTGGTCGGCCCCGAACTGAAGCTGCATCAATGCGGTCTGCCGAAGAAGATGGCGCTCGAACTGTTCAAGCCGTTCATCTACGCCAAGCTCGAGCTCTACGGCCTCGCCAGCACCATCAAGGCGGCGAAGCGCTCGGTCGAAAAGGAGCGGCCGGAAGTCTGGGACATTCTCGAAGAGGTGATCCGCGAGCATCCGGTGCTGCTGAACCGCGCGCCGACCTTGCACCGCCTCGGCATTCAGGCGTTCGAGCCGATCCTGATCGAGGGCAAGGCGATCCAGCTTCATCCGCTGGTCTGCACCGCCTTCAACGCCGATTTCGACGGCGACCAGATGGCGGTGCACGTGCCGCTGTCGCTGGAAGCGCAGCTCGAAGCGCGCGTCTTGATGATGTCGACCAACAACATCCTGTCGCCGGCGCACGGCAAGCCGATCATCGTGCCGTCGCAGGACATCGTGCTCGGCCTCTACTACATCACGATGGAGCGCGAGAACGAAAAGGGCCAGGGCATGGCCTTCGCCACGCTCGGCGAGATCGAGCAGGCGCTCGATTCCGGCGCGGTGTCGCTGCACGCCCGCGTCTCGGCGCGCGTCCGCAGCGTCAACGAGAAGGGCGAAACCGTCATCCAGCGCGTCGTCACCACGCCCGGCCGCATGCTGCTGTCGGAAATCCTGCCGATGACGGCGAATGTCGGTTTCGATCTGGTCAACCGGCTCCTGACCAAGAAGGAGATCACCAATCTCCTCGACCAAGTCTATCGCCATTGCGGCCAGAAAGAGACCGTCATCTTCTGCGACCGGCTGATGACCATCGGCTTCAACCAGGCCTGCAAGGCCGGCATCTCGTTCGGCAAGGACGATCTGATCGTGCCGCCGGCGAAGGAAAAGCTGGTCGCGCAAGCCACCGAGAAGGTGAAGGAATACGAACAGCAATATCTCGACGGCCTGATCACCCAGGGCGAGAAATACAACAAGGTGGTCGACGTCTGGTCGAACTGCACGGAAAAGGTCGCCGACGAAATGATGAAGGCGATCAAGACCACGAAGCCGGGCGAGCCGATCAACGCCGTCTGGATGATGGCGGATTCCGGCGCCCGCGGTTCGGCGGCGCAGATCAAGCAGCTTGCGGGCATGCGCGGCTTGATGGCCAAGCCCTCGGGCGAGATCATCGAGACGCCGATCATCTCCAACTTCAAGGAAGGCCTGACCGTGCTCGAGTACTTCAACTCGACCCACGGCGCGCGCAAGGGTCTGGCCGATACCGCCTTGAAGACGGCGAACTCGGGCTATCTGACCCGCCGCCTCGTCGACGTGGCGCAGGACGCGATCATCACCGAGGAGGATTGCGGCACCAAGCGGGGCCTCACCATGCGGGCCGTGGTCGAAGGCGGCGACGTCATCGCGCCGCTGGCCGATCGCATCCTCGGCCGGTGCGCGGCGGTCGATATCGTCGATCCCGCTGAGCAAGAAGGTGATCGTCAAGGCCGGCGAACTGATCGACGAGGAGAAGATCGAGATCGTCGACAAGTCGGGCATCGACCAGGTCTTGATCCGCTCGGTGCTGACGTGCGAGACGCGGTCAGGGCCTGTGCGGCAAGTGCTATGGCCGCGATCTCGCGCGCGGCACCCCGGTGAACATGGGCGAGGCCGTCGGCGTCATCGCGGCGCAATCGATCGGCGAGCCCGGCACGCAGCTCACGATGCGCACCTTCCATATCGGCGGCGCGGTGCAGCGCGGCGCCGAGCAGAGCTCGGTCGAGGCGGCGTTCGATGCCAAGGTGCGGATCGACAACCGCAACGTGGTGATCAACTCCGCCAAGATTCCGGTGGTGATGAGCCGCACTACCGAAGTCGTGCTTTTGGACGAGGCCAATCGCGAAAAGGCCAAGCATCGCGTTCCGTACGGCGCGAAGTTGCTGGCCGACGACGGCAAAATGGTGACAAAAGGCACGAAGCTCGCGGAATGGGATCCGTACACCATTCCGATCATTACCGAACGGGACGGCGTCGCCCATTATGTCGACCTGATCGAAGGCGTTTCGATGCGCGAAGTGGTCGACGAAGCCACCGGCATCTCGTCGAAAGTCGTCATCGACTGGAAGCAGCAGCCGCGCGGCAACGATCTCCGGCCGCTGATTACGCTACGGAGCGCCGCCGGCAACGTGCTGAAACTGTCGAACGGCGCCGAGGCGCGTTATTTCATGTCGGTCGACGCCATTCTCTCGGTCGATAACGGCGCCGAAGTGAAGGCCGGCGACGTGCTGGCGCGCATTCCGCGTGAATCGTCGAAGACCCGCGACATCACCGGCGGTCTGCCACGCGTCGCCGAACTGTTCGAGGCGCGCAAGCCGAAGGACTTCGCCATCATCAGCGAGGGCGAAGGCCGCGTCGAGTTCGGCAAGGACTACAAGACCAAGCGCCGCATTGTCGTGGTGCCGCCCGGCGATGACGCGCAGCCGGTCGAGTATCTGATCCCGAAGGGCAAGCACATCTCCGTGCAGGAAGGCGACAACGTCCAGAAGGGCGATCTGCTGATGGACGGCAACCCGGTCCCGCACGACATTCTGCGTGTGCTCGGGGTCGAGGCGCTGGCATCTTATCTGGTGAACGAAATCCAGGAGGTCTATCGCCTGCAAGGCGTGCGCATCAACGACAAGCACATCGAGGTGATCGTTCGTCAGATGCTGCAAAAGGTGGAGATCGAGGACCCGGGCGAGACGACGTATCTTGCCGGCGAGCAGATCGACCGCATCGAGTTCGAGGGGGTCAACGCCAAGGCCGAAGCGGACGGATTGCGTCCCGCCAGGGCGCATGCCGTATTACAAGGCATCACCAAGGCGAGCCTGCAAACGAACTCCTTCTTCTCCGCGGCGTCGTTCCAGGAGACCACGCGCGTCCTCACCGAGGCGGCGGTTTCCGGCCGGGTCGACACCCTCACCGGCCTCAAGGAAAATGTCATCGTCGGCCGTCTGATCCCGGCCGGCACCGGCAGCGTGATGGCGACTTGGAAGACCATTGCCGCGGATCGCGACAAGGAGCTGGCGGCGAAAGAGCCGGAGGAAGCCGCCGCGGTTCCGGCGATCGAGGGCGCGCGGAAGTCGGCTTAGGAGTTAACGCTCGTCAGTTTTCAGTTGTCAGTTTGCGGGAGTTCGTACCGCTTACTGATAACTGAAGACTGATAACTGAAAACTTTTACGCCAATCCCGGCGGTGGCACGAAGCCGCCGAACTCACGCTCGATAAGCCGCGCGAATTCGATCGTGGTGCGGTCCTCGAGATAAGGCCCGATGATCTGGGCGCCGACCGGCAGGCCGGCGGCGGTACGTTCGAGCGGCACGACCGTTCCCGGCAGCATCAGCATGCTCGCGACGCCCGGCCACAGGATTTGGTCGGTGTAGGGCACTTTTTCGCCGTTGATGGTGGCGTGCCGGTCGGCTTGGTCGGGAACGTGATCGTGCGGAAAGGCCGGGGTCGGAAACGGCGGCGCCAGGACGACATCCCAATCGAGGAACAGCTCGCGCCAAGCGCGCCGCAGTTCGGCGCGCTTCAGGTCGACCATGACCCAGTCGGCGTGCGACATCACCGTTGAGCGTAACCACAACGCGGCGAGGGAGTTGTCGTCGGGCGAGAGTGCCGCCACGCGCTTCTTCAGGTCAGCGATCGCGGCGGCGGGCATCCGGGCGGTCATTTCCGCAAGCAGGAGTGGGATATAGGTCCGCGCCGACGCCACCAAATCCGGAATGCGATTGCCGGCGCGTGTCACGTTCGCGCCGGCCTTGCCGAGCTTTTCAGTCAATCGCGCCAGCGCGTCCCGCACCGTCGCGTCGGTCGGCACCAACGGGTGCTCGTCGAGCAGTAGGATACGAAAATCCTTGAGGTTGCGATGACGCGGCGCCGGTAAATCGAGGCGATATGCCACCGCGCGATCGGTGTCCGGTCCCGCCAGAATGTCGAGCGCCAGTGCCAGATCGTCGGCGCTCCGCGCCAAGGGGCCCGCGACCGTAACATCGGGGTCGCGATCGCTGTCGATTAAACTATGGCCGCGATAGGAAATGATGCCGTAGGTCGGCTTGTGGCCGAACAGGCCGCAAAAGTGGGCCGGGACCCGCACCGAGCCGCCGATATCGGAGCCGATCTCCAACGCGGCGTAGCCGGCCGCGACCGATGCGGCGGAACCGCCCGACGATCCGCCCGGCGACATGGCCGGGTTCCACGGATTATTGGTCTGGCCGTAGATGTCGTTGTAACTCTGCCAATCCGACAGGGCGACCGGGACATTGGTCTTGCCCATGATCACGGCGCCGGCACTCTTGAGCCGTTGGACCGCGACAGCGTCGGTCGTGGCGCGATTGTTTTTGAAATCGGGAAAGCCCCACGTCGTGGGCAAGCCGGCGACGTTGTATGACTCCTTCACCGTCATCGGTACCCCGAGGAGCGGCTTGCGTTCGCCTTTCACCAGGGCGTGGTCGGCGGCCTTAGCGACCTCGCGGGCTCGATCGAAATCCCGCACCGGGACGGCGTTGTAGGCGCCATCGAGCGCCTCGATCCGGGCGATGGCCAGGTCGAGCAATTCGACCGCGGAGACTTTTCGAACGACCAGGGCCGCCGCTTGTTGCGATGCCGTCATATAGGTGAATTCGGTCGGCCTGATCGTGGCCATGCGCTCCTCCTATTTCTTTGTGCCGACTGTGCGCGAAACCAACGAGTTTGTCGCCATTTTTGCCGCCCATTCCCGCTTGACGGGAGGGGGGCGCGCCCATAGTATCCGCCCACTTTTCCGGGGCTGGCGGTAGGCGGCCATCCTAAACGCAGCCTCAGTGCCGTTAGTTACAAAAATGGCCTGAAGTCCCCCAGTCGGGGATGTGCAGATCCGGAGTTAACCAGGCCCGTGCGGCGGTGCTGTCGGCACCCTGCTCGGCTTTCGATGTTTGGAGAGGCTTGTCGATTTATGCCGACGATCAATCAGCTCGTGCGCCAGCCGCGCCGCCCCCAGGGGGCGCGCAACAAGGTCCCGGCGCTCCGGCAATCGCCGCAAAAGCGCGGCGTTTGTACCCGCGTCTACACCACTACGCCGAAAAAGCCGAATTCGGCGCTGCGCAAGGTGGCGCGTGTGCGACTGACCAACGGTTTCGAGGTCACCTCCTACATTCCGGGCGAAGGCCATAATCTCCAGGAGCATTCCGTGGTGATGATCCGCGGCGGCCGCGTGAAGGACCTTCCGGGCGTGCGGTATCACATCATTCGCGGAACGCTCGACACGCAAGGCGTCAAGGACCGCAAGCAGCGCCGCTCGAAATACGGCGCCAAGCGGCCGAAGTAAGGAGCGCTCATGTCCCGCCGCCGCGCCGCCGTCAAACGCGAAGTCCTGCCGGATGCCAAGTTCGGCGACCTTACGCTTACCAAGTTCATGAACTGCCTGATGTACGAGGGCAAAAAATCGGTCGCCGAGCGCATCGTCTATGGCGCCTTCGAGCGGATCGGCAAGCGCTCCGGCGCCGACGCCTTGAAAGTATTCCACGACGCGCTGATGAACGTGCGGCCCTCCGTCGAGGTGCGCTCGCGCCGCGTCGGCGGCGCCACCTATCAGGTGCCGGTTGAGGTGCGCACCGACCGCGGTCAAGCGCTGGCGATCCGCTGGATCATCGGCAGCGCGCGCGACCGTTCCGAGCACACGATGGAAGAACGGCTGTCGGGCGAGTTGCTCGACGCCGCCAATAATCGCGGCAATGCCGTGAAAAAACGGGAGGACACCCACCGCATGGCCGACGCCAACAAGGCGTTCTCGCATTACCGCTGGTAATGCAGGCAGCAGGGATTCCCGGAGCTTCTCATGCCACGTACCACGCCCCTCGAGGATTATCGCAATATCGGCATCATGGCCCACATCGATGCCGGCAAGACGACGACGACCGAGCGTATCCTCTATTACACCGGCCGCTCCTATAAGATTGGCGAGGTCCATGAGGGCACGGCCACCATGGATTGGATGGAGCAGGAGCAGGAGCGCGGCATCACCATCACGTCGGCCGCGACCACCTGTTTCTGGCGCGACAATCGCGTGAACATCATCGACACGCCGGGCCATGTCGACTTCACCATCGAGGTGGAGCGTAGCCTTCGTGTCCTCGACGGCGCGGTGACGGTGTTCGACAGCGTCGCCGGCGTCGAGCCGCAATCGGAAACGGTGTGGCGCCAGGCCGACAAATACGGCGTGCCGCGCATCTGCTTCGTCAACAAGATGGACCGGATCGGCGCGAATTACATGCGCACGGTCGACATGATCGTCGACCGCCTTGGCGCCAAGCCGCTCGTCACGCAGCTGCCGATCGGCGTCGAAAGCGAATTCGCCGGCGTCGTCGATCTGATCGAGATGAAGGCGGTCGTCTGGCAAGAAGAAACGCTCGGCGCGAAGTTCGATGTCGGCGAAATTCCGGCCAATCTCAAGGCGCAGGCCGACGAATGGCACGCCAAGCTGGTCGAGATGGCCGTCGAGCAAGACGATGCGATTCTCGAGGCCTATCTGGGCGGCAAGGCGCCGACGCCGGACGAATTGCGCCGCTGCATTCGCAAGGGCACGATTTCCTACGCGTTCGTCCCGGTACTGTGTGGCTCCGCCTTCAAGAACAAGGGCGTGCAGCCGCTGCTCGACGCCGTCGTCGATTACCTGCCGTCGCCGGTCGACGTGCCGGCGGTCGAAGGCGTCAAGATGGGCACCGACGAGCCGGTGACGCGCAAGGCGTCGGACGATGAGCCGTTCTCGGCGCTTGCCTTTAAGATCATGACCGATCCGTTCGTCGGCTCGTTGACGTTTGCGCGCATCTATTCGGGCGTGCTGACGACAGGCTCGATGGTGCTGAATTCGGTGAAGGACAATCGCGAGCGCATCGGCCGCATGCTGCAAATGCACGCGAACCATCGCGAAGACATCAAGGAGGCGCGCGCCGGCGACATCGTCGCACTCGCGGGCCTTAAGAACACCACTACCGGCGACACGCTGTGCGATCCGAACGCCGCCGTGGTGCTGGAGCGGATGGAGTTCCCCGACCCCGTCATCGAGATCGCGGTCGAGCCCAAGACAAAGGGCGACCAGGAGAAGATGGGTGCGGCGCTCGCGCGACTTGCGACCGAGGACCCGTCGTTCCGCGTGGCGGTCGATCACGAAAGCGGGCAGACCATCATCAAGGGGATGGGCGAGCTCCACCTCGAGATCATCGTCGACCGCATGAAGCGCGAGTTCAAGGTCGACGCCAATATCGGCGCGCCGCAGGTCGCTTATCGCGAGACCATCTCGCGCAAGGCCGACATCGACTATGTCCACAAGAAGCAGACCGGCGGCGCCGGACAGTTCGCGCGCGTCAAGATGACGTTCGAGCCGCTGCCCCCGGGCGGCGGCTTCGAGTTCGTCGACGATGTGCGCGGCGGCAACGTGCCGCGCGAATACATTCCGGCGGTCGAGAAGGGCATCCGCGGCTCGAAGGACTCGGGCGTGCTGGTCGGCTACCCGGTGATCGATTTCAAGGCGACGCTCTATGACGGCGCCTATCATGAGGTCGATTCGAGCGCGCTCGCGTTCGAGATCGCGGCGCGCGCCGCTTTCAAGGAAGGCATGCAAAAAGCCGCGCCGAAACTGCTCGAGCCGATGATGCGGGTTGAAGTCGTGACGCCGGAGGACTTCACCGGCGGCGTGATGGGCGATCTGCAAAGCCGCCGCGGTCAAGTCACCGGCATGGACAGCCGCGGCAACGCCAAGGTGATCCAGGCGCAAGTGCCACTCGCCAACATGTTCGGTTACGTCAATACGCTGCGTTCGATGACTCAAGGGCGCGCGCAGTACACGATGCATTTCGATCATTACGAACCGGTGCCACCGACCGTCGCGGAAGAGATCCGCCGGAAGATGGCCTGATCTAGGAAACAGAAGGAACTGGCGGAGAACATCCGATGGCGAAGGCTAAATTTGAGCGGAATAAGCCGCACTGCAACATCGGGACGATTGGTCATGTTGACCATGGGAAGACGTCGCTGACGGCGGCGATCACGAAGGTGTTGGCGGAGACGGGCGGAGCGACGTACACGGCGTACGACCAGATCGACAAGGCGCCGGAGGAGCGTGCGCGGGGCATTACCATCTCGACCGCTCACGTGGAGTACGAGACGAAGAACCGGCATTACGCGCATGTCGATTGCCCGGGGCACGCGGACTACATCAAGAACATGATCACGGGTGCGGCGCAGATGGACGGCGCGATCCTGGTGGTGTCGGCGGCGGACGGCCCGATGCCGCAGACGCGGGAGCATATTCTGCTTGGCGCGGCAGGTGGGTGTCCCGGCGATCGTGGTGTACCTGAACAAGGTGGACATGGTTGACGACCCGGAACTGTTGGACCTGGTCGAGCTGGAGGTGCGGGAGTTGCTCTCGTCCTACCAGTTCCCAGGGGACAAGATTCCGGTGGTGCGGGGCTCGGCCTTGATGGCGCTGGAGGACAAGGACAAGGGGCTGGGCCACGATTCGATCCTGAAGCTGATGGAGGCGGTTGACGCCAGCATTCCGCAGCCGGAGCGGGCGAAGGACCGTCCGTTCTTGATGCCGATCGAGGACGTGTTCTCGATCTCGGGCCGGGGCACGGTGGTGACGGGCCGGGTCGAGCGCGGGATCGTGAAGGTCGGGGACGAGATCGAGATCGTGGGGTTGCGGCCGACGACGAAGACGGTAGTGACCGGGGTGGAGATGTTCCGCAAGCTGCTGGATTCAGGGGAAGCCGGCGACAATATCGGGGCCTTGCTGCGCGGCACCAAGCGCGAGGAGGTGGAGCGCGGGCCAAGTGCTGGCGGCGCCGGGTTCGATCACGCCGCACACCAATTTCCAGGCCGAGGCCTACATCCTGACCAAGGAGGAGGGCGGTCGTCACACGCCGTTCTTCACCAACTACCGGCCGCAGTTTTATTTTCGGACCACGGACGTGACCGGGACGGTGAAGCTGAAGGAAGGCACGGAGATGGTGATGCCGGGCGACAACATCCAGATGGAGGTCGAGCTGATCACCCCCATCGCGATGGACGAGGGCCTGCGCTTCGCCATCCGCGAGGGCGGCCGTACCGTCGGCGCCGGCGTCGTCGCCAAAATCATAAAGTAGGCATCGGGGCGCAAGCGGAATCAAACTCATGGCAAACGACAATCAAAATATCCGGATCCGCTTGCGGGCCTACGATCATCGCGTGCTCGACCAGTCGACCAGCGAGATCGTCAACACCGCGAAGCGCACCGGCGCGCGCGTGCGCGGACCGATTCCATTGCCGACGCGGATCGAAAAATTCACCGTGCTGCGCTCGCCGCATATCGACAAGAAGTCGCGCGAGCAGTTCGAAATCCGCACGCATAAGCGCGTGCTCGACATTGTCGATCCGACGCCGCAAACGGTGGACGCGCTGATGAAGCTCGACCTCGCTGCCGGCGTCGATGTCGAGATCAAGCTCTAAGGATGCGGTGATGCGTACCGGTCTCATCGCCAAAAAACTCGGCATGACGCGCGTGTTCGCCGACGACGGCAATCACGTGCCGGTCACCGTGCTCGAGGTCGATCAGGTTCAGGTCGTCGCGGTGCGCACGGCGGAGAAGGACGGCTACACCGCCGTCCAGCTCGGCACCGGCAAGGCGAAGGTCAAGAACGTGACGCCAGCCGATGCGCGGCCATTTCGCCAAGTCGAAGCTCGAGCCGAAGAAGAAGCTGATTGAGTTCCGCGTCTCGCCTGACGCGCTGCTCGAGGTTGGCGCCGAGATTACGGCGGCGCATTTCCTGGTCGGCCAGTTCGTCGATGTCGTCGGCACCACCAAGGGCAAGGGCTTCGCGGGCGTCATCAAGCGGCATCATTTCGGCGGTTTGCGCGCGACGCACGGTGTCTCGGTGTCTCACCGCAGCCCCGGTTCGACCGGTCAGCGCCAGGATCCCGGCAAGGTGTTCCGCGGCAAGAAAATGCCGGGCCATCTCGGCGATGTCCGCGTCACGACGCAAAATCTTAAGGTTGTCAGCACCGACGCGGATAAGGGCCTGATCATGGTCGAGGGCGCGGTGCCCGGCGCCGATGGTGGCTACGTGCTGATCAAAGACGCGTCGAAGCGTCCGGCGCCGAAGGACTTGCCGTTCCCGGCCGCGCTTCGTGCCGTGCCGGCCGCAGGAGCCGCGTCATGAAGCTCGCCGTCACCAGTCTCGACAGCAAGGGCGCCGGCGAGATCGAACTTGCCGACGAGATTTTCGGCCTGCCGGTGCGCAAGGACATTCTGGCGCGCATGGTCAATTACCAATTGGCCAAGCGCCGCGCGGGCACGCACAAGGCGAAACAGATCGGCGATATCCAGGGCACCACCAAAAAGCCGTGGAAGCAGAAAGGCACCGGCCGCGCGCGGCAAGGCAGCTTGCGCTCGCCGCAGTTCCGCGGCGGCGCCGTCATCTTCGGGCCGGTGGTGCGCAGCCACGAATTCAGCCTGCAAAAGAAAGTGCGGCGGCTCGCGTTGAAGACCGCGCTGTCGGCGAAGCAGGCCGAGGGCAAGCTGGTGGTGCTTGACGCCGCCAAGGCGACGGACGGCAAAACCAAGGGGTTGGCGGCGCAATTCAGGGAGCTCGGCTGGAACTCGGTGCTGATCATCGACGGGCCGGAGCTCGATGAGAATTTTGCCCGCGCCGCGCGGAACCTGCCGAAGGTCGACGTGCTGCCGCAGCAGGGCGCCAACGTTTACGACATTCTGCGCCGCGACACGTTGGTGTTGACGCGCAGCGCCGTCGAGCATCTGGAGGCGCGTCTCAAATGAGCCGGTTCCGTTTTATCCCAAAGGCCGCGCCCACCATCTCGCGCACCGCGATGTACGACATCGTTCAGACGCCCGTCATCACCGAGAAGGCGACGATGGGGTCGGAGCACAATCAGGTGACGTTCCGCGTGCCGCTCGATGCCGACAAGCGCGCGGTCAAGGTCGCGGTCGAGAGCTCTGTTCAAGGTCAAGGTCGCGGCGGTCAATACCGTGCGCGTCAAAGGCAAGCGCAAAATGACCCGCGGCCGCAAGGGCCAACGGTCCGACTACAAGAAAGCGATCGTCACCCTGGCCGAGGGTTCGAAGATCGACGTGTCGGCGGGAGTCTGAGATGGCGCTGAAAAATTTTAATCCCGTCACGCCCGGCCAGCGTCAGTTGATCCTGGTCGACCGCGGCGAATTGTGGAAGGGCGCGCCGGTGCGCGCTCTGACCGAAGGATCGAAATCCTCGGGCGGGCGCAACAATACGGGCCGCATCACGTCGCGGTATCGCGGCGGCGGGCACAAGCAGCGTTATCGCATCGTCGATTTCAAGCGCACCAAGACGCTGCCGGCGACGGTCGAACGGCTCGAGTACGATCCGAACCGCACGGCGTTCATCGCGCTGATCAAATACGACGACGGCGAGCTGTCTTACATTCTGGCGCCGCAGCGTCTGGCGCCGGGCGACAAGGTCGTGTCGGGCAACCGCGTCGACGTAAAGCCGGGCAACGCGATGCCGATCAGCGGCATCCCGCTCGGCACCATCATCCACAATGTCGAACTGAAGCCCGGCAAGGGCGGACAGCTCGCGCGTTCCGCCGGCACGTATGTGCAATTGGTCGGACGTGACGCCGGCAACGCGCTGTTGCGTCTCGCGTCGGGCGAGGTGCGCATGGTTCCTGCCGAGTGCCGCGCCACGGTCGGCGCGGTGTCGAATCCCGACGAGCAGAACGTGTCGATCGGCAAGGCCGGTCGCAACCGTTGGAAGGGCTGGCGCGGCCATGTCCGCGGCGAAGCGATGAACCCGGTCGATCATCCGCTCGGCGGCCGCACCAAGGGCGGACGCCACCCGGTGTCGCCGTGGGGCCAGAATGCCAAGGGCTTGAAGACGCGACACAACAAATCGACGGACCGCATGATCGTGCGGCGCCGGCGAGTTAAGTAACGGAGGGCGCTGGTGACACGCTCGGTTTGGAAGGGTCCGTTCGTCGACGGCTATCTTCTCAAGAAGGCGGAGAAGACGCGCGGCTCGGGCCGGAACGAAATCATCAAGACCTGGTCGCGGCGCTCGACCATCTTTCCGCAATTCGTCGGCCTGACGTTCGGCGTTTATAACGGCAACAAATTCGTGCCGGTACTGGTGACCGAGCACATGATCGGCCATAAGTTCGGGGAGTTCGCCCCGACCCGCATCTTCCGCGGCCATACCGCCGCCGACAAAAAAGCGAAGCGCTCGGACGGCCCGTCATGAGCAAGAAAAGCAACGCTCGTCGCGTCGCCGAAACCGAGGCGACGGCTTATGCTCGCGCGCTCAAGACCAGCGCGCGCAAGCTCAACCTCGTGGCGCAGACGATCCGCGGCAAGACCGCGAGCGCCGCGCTCGCCGAACTCGATTTCTCGAAGCGCCGCATCGCGCACGCCGTCAAGAAGGTACTGCAAGCGGCAATCGCCAACGCCGAGAACAATCACCAGCTCGACGTCGACCGGCTCGTGGTCAAGGAAGCGAGCGTCGGCCGCGCCTTCGTGCTGAAGCGCTTTCACGCGCGCGGCCGCGGCCGCGCGTCCCGCGTCGAAAAATCGTACGCCAATCTCACCGTCGTGGTCCGCGAGCAAGACGCGGCGGCAGGGCAGGAGCAAGCCTGATGGGTCAGAAAGTCAATCCGGTCGGGCTGCGGCTCGGCATCAACCGAACCTGGGATTCGCGCTGGTTTGCCCGCAAGGACTACGGCAACCTGCTGCATGAGGACATCAAGCTGCGGAAATTCCTGACGGACCGGCTGCAACAAGCGGGTGTCAGCCGCATCGTGGTCGAACGCGCGGCGAAAAAGGCGCGCATCACCATCCACTCGGCGCGGCCCGGCGTCGTGATAGGCAAAAAGGGCGCCGACATCGAAAAGCTGCGTGCGGACATCGGCAAGATGACCTCGAGCGAGGTCAGCCTGAACATCGTCGAAATCCGCAAGCCCGAGATCGACGCCAAGCTGATCGCCGACGGCATCGCGCAGCAGTTGGAGCGTCGCGTCGCGTTCCGCCGGGCGATGAAGCGCGCGGTGCAATCGGCGATGCGCCTCGGCGCGCTCGGCATCCGCATCAATTGCTCCGGCCGGCTCGGCGGCGCCGAGATCGCGCGCATGGAATGGTATCGCGAGGGCCGCGTGCCGCTGCACACGCTGCGCGCCGATGTGGATTTCGGTTACGGCACCGCCAAGACCACCTACGGCACTTGCGGCGTGAAGGTCTGGGTGTTCAAGGGCGAAGTCATGGCGCACGACCCGATGGCGCAAGACAAACGCATCGCCGAGCAGCAACAGGCGCGGGCGTAGTTAGAGGCACGAAAAACAATGTTACAACCGGCACGTACCAAATATCGCAAGGCGCATAAGGGCCGCATTCACGGCGCCGCCAAAGGCGGCGCTGCCCTGAATTTCGGCGCTTATGGGCTGAAGGCGACGGAACCGGGCCGTGTCACCGCGCGCCAGATCGAGGCGTCGCGCCGTGCCATCACCCGCCACATCCGGCGCATCGGCCGGGTGTGGATCCGCATCTTTCCCGATGTCCCCGTTTCCATGAAGCCGGCCGAAGTCCGCATGGGCAGCGGCAAGGGCACGCCCGAATTCTGGGTCGCGCGGGTGAAGCCGGGCCGCATCCTGTTCGAGCTCGACGGCGTGCCGGCCGCGCTGGCGCAGGAGGCGTTCATGCTGGCAGCCGCGAAGCTGCCGATCGCGACCAAGATCGTGACGCGCATCGGCATGGAGGCCGGGCGATGAAGGCCGCCGACGTTCGCGCCAAGACCGATGATGAACTCAAGGCCGAGCTCGATAAGCTCGACAAGGAGACGTTCAACCTGCGCTTTCAGCGCGCCAGTGGCCAATTGGAGAACACCGACCGCATGCGGGCGGTGCGTCGCGACATTGCGCGCATCAAGACTGTCGTCGCCCAGCGCGCGCGGACCTAGGGATAGATCATGCCGAAACGAGTCCTCCAGGGCGTTGTCGTCAGCGACAAATCCGACCAAGACCGTGATCGTGCATGTGGAACGCCGCGTCATGCATCCGGTCTACAAGAAGTTCGTCACGCGCTCGAAGAAATACGCGGCGCATGATGAAGCCAACGCTTGCAAGGTCGGCGACACGGTCCGGATCGAGGAAAGCCGGCCGATCTCCAAGCGCAAGCGCTGGATCGTGATCGCGAGATCTCGGAGTCGGCCTCGCCATGATCCAGATGCAGACCAATCTCGACGTCGCCGACAATTCCGGCGCCCGTCGCGTTCAGTGCATCAAGGTGCTGGGCGGCTCGAAGCGGAAATATGCCGTGATCGGCGACATTATCGTGGTTTCGGTGAAAGAGGCGATTCCACGCGGCCGCGTCAAGAAGGGCGACGTGCATCGCGCGGTCATCGTCCGCACGGCAAAGGAAATCCGCCGGCCGGACGGCAGCGCCATCCGCTTCGACCGCAACGCCGCGGTGTTGATCACGCCGCAGAACGAGCCGATCGGCACGCGCATTTTCGGCCCGGTGACGCGCGAGCTGCGCGCGCGCCAATTTATGAAAATCGTCTCGCTGGCGCCCGAGGTGCTGTGACCATGGCCGTCAAATTCAAGATCAAGAAGGGCGATCGCGTCGTGGTTATCACCGGCCGCGACAAGGGTCGTCAGGGTGAAGTGCTGAAGGTGCTACGCGACCAGAACCGCTTGATCGTGCAGGGCGTCAACATGGTGAAGCGCCACACCAAGCAGACGTCCGGGGCAGACCGGCGGCATCGTCGACAAGGAAGGCTCGATCCACATCTCGAACGTCGCGATCGCGGATCCCAAGGGCGGTGCCGCGACCCGTGTCGGCTACAAGTTCCTCGATGACGGCCGCAAGGTGCGTGTTGCCCGGCGTTCCGGCGAAGTCATTGACCGCTAAGGCAGGTATCATGGCCACCCGACTGCGAGAGCATTACGAAAAGACCGTCCGTCCGACGCTGATGAAGCAGTTCGGCTATGACAATGCCATGGCGGTGCCGCGTCTCGACAAGATCGTGGTCAACATGGGCGTCGGCGAAGGCACGCAGGATGCGAAGAAGGTCGACGCCGCGGCCAAGGACCTCGCCACGATCACGGGGCAAAGAGCGATCATCAACAAGGCGAAGAAATCGATCGCTACCTTCAAATTGCGCGAAGGGCAGCCGGTCGGCGCCAAGGTGACATTGCGGCGCGAGCGCATGTACGAATTCCTCGACCGGCTCGTCAACATCGCGCTGCCCCGGGTGCGCGACTTCCGCGGCGTGTCGGGCAAGAGCTTCGACGGGCGGGGCAACTTCGCGCTCGGCCTCAAGGAACAGCTCGTGTTCCCGGAGATCAATTACGACAACGTCGATGCCGTTCGCGGCATGGACATCATCATTTGCACCACGGCACGGACCGACGCCGAGGCAAAAGCCTTGCTGCGCGGCTTCGACATGCCGTTCGTCAACTGAGGGCGGAGAAGGCACTTCGATGGCGAAGACCAGTTCGATCAACAAGAATTTGCGGCGCGAGGCGATGACCAAGAAATTCGCCGCCAAGCGCCGGCGCCTGAAGGCCCTCGCCGAGGACCGCTCGATGGCGCCGGAGGAGCGCTTCGCGGCGCGCCTCAAGCTCGCGTCGCTGCCGCGCAACGGCTCGGCGACGCGAATCCGCAACCGCTGCGCCCTCACCGGCCGGCCGCGCGGGACGTACCGCAAATTCAAACTGTCGCGCATCGCGCTCCGCGAGCTGGCAAGCCAAGGCCAGATCCCGGGCATGGTCAAGTCGAGCTGGTGAGGGGACAGACCGCATGTCGATGAGTGACCCGGTAAGCGATCTGCTGACGCGCATCCGCAATGGGCAACAGGCGCACAAGGATATCGTCGTGTCGCCCGCCTCGAAGATCCGCGCCAACGTCTTGGAAGTGCTGCAACGCGAGGGCTATATCCGCGGCTACAGTCGCGCCGACGCGGGCGTGGGCATCAATGAGCTCAAGATCGAGCTCAAATATGTCGACGGCGAGCCGGTGATCCGCGAGATCACCCGCGTCTCGAAGCCGGGGCGGCGCGTGTATTCGCGCATCGGCGACTTGCCGCGCGTCTATAACGGGCTCGGCATCTCGATCCTGTCGACGCCGCGCGGCGTCATGTCGGACAACGAAGCGCGCGCCGCGCATGTCGGCGGCGAAATTTTGTGCCGCGTGTTCTAGGCGGAGAGATTTCATGTCACGCGTCGGCAAATTGCCTGTCACCATCCCGCAAGGCGTTCAGGTCGCGATCGCCGGCCAGAAACTGACGGCCAAGGGCAAACTCGGGTCGCTCGAATTGACGCTCAGCCCCAATGTCGAGACCAAGGTCACCGACGGTCGCGTCACGTTAACGCCGCGTCTCGAGACCAAGCAGGCGCGGATGCAATGGGGCACGACCCGCGCGCTCATCGCAAACATGATGCGCGGCGTCTCCGAGGGCTACACCGTCAATCTCGAGATCAACGGCGTCGGCTATCGCGCGCAGGTGCACGGGAAGACACTCGTGCTCCAGCTCGGGTTCAGCCACGACGTCAATTTCCCAATTCCGGACGACATCAAAATCGCGTGCGAAAAGCCGACGTCGATTCGCGTCACCGGCGCCGACAAACAGCGCGTCGGCGAGATTGCCGCGAAAATCCGCGGCTTCCGCAAGCCGGAGCCCTACAAGGGCAAGGGCATCAAGTACGATACGGAGCACGTTCGCCGCAAGGAAGGGAAGAAGAAGTAGGCCCGCCATGTCGGATAAATCGAAGGTTCTGTTCGCCCGGCGCGAAAAGCGCGTGCGGCATCGCGTGACGCAGGCCGCGAAGGGGCGGCCGCGTCTATCGGTGTTCCGCTCCTCGCGCCACATCTATGCGCAGATCATCGACGACGCGCACGGCCGAACGATCGCGGCGGCGTCGAGCCTCGAAAAGGATTTGCGCGGCAACCTAAAGACCGGTGCCGACAAAGCCGCGGCGCAGGCCGTCGGCAAGCTGATCGCGGAGCGCGCCAAGGCGGCGGGCGTCGAGGCCGTGGTGTTCGACCGCGGCGGGTATCTGTTCCACGGCCGGGTCAAAGCCCTGGCCGACGCGGCCCGCGAAAGCGGACTCGCTTTCTGAAACGAGGCATTTGATGGCTGGACCTACAGGCGACACTCCACAGCGTCCCCGCCGCGGGCGGGGCGGCGAGGGCGGCGATCGTCCGCGTCGCGAAGGTGACCGTCCGCGCCGCGACGGGCAGTCGCGCGAGCGCGAGGAAACGGAGTTCGTCGAAAAACTGGTGTCGATCAACCGCGTCGCCAAGGTGGTGAAGGGCGGCCGGCGCTTCGGCTTTGCCGCGCTGGTGGTGGTCGGCGATTCGAAAGGCCGCGTCGGCTACGGTTCGGGTAAGGCGCGCGAAGTGCCGGAGGCGATCCGCAAGGCGACCGAACAGGCGCGGCGCGCGTTAATCCGCGTGCCGCTGCGCGAGGGCCGCACGCTCCATCACGACATTATCGGCCGCTACGGCGCGGGCGAGGTCATCATGCGCGCAGCGCCGCAAGGCACCGGCATCATCGCCGGCGGCCCGATGCGCGCCATCTTCGAGGCGCTGGGCGTGCAGGACGTGGTCGCGAAGTCGGTCGGCACGTCCAATCCCCACAACATGATCAAGGCGACATTCCAGGCATTGAGCCGCTCGACCAGCCCGCGCAGCGTGGCGGCCCGCCGCGGCCGCAAGGTCAGCGACGTGCTCGGCCGCCGCGAGCAGGGCGCCGAGGCTCGGGAGTAGGTCATGGCAAAAGCAAGCGAAAGAAAAGGGCGCCACGGTCACGGTGCGCCAGATCGCAAGCGCCGCCGGCCGCTTTTCCTATCAGCGCTCGACCCTGAAAGGTCTCGGCCTCGACAAACTCAATCGCGTTCGCACGCTCGAGGACACGCCGGCGGTGCGCGGCATGATCGCGCGCGTCCATCACCTGGTCCGCGTCGAAAGCGGCTCATAAGGTCATTGTCATGAAGCTCAACGAGATCCGGGACAATCCCGGCGCCCACTACAAATTCAAGGCGATCGGCCGCGGCATCGGCTCGGGTAAGGGCAAGACGTCGGGTCGCGGCGGCAAGGGCCAATCGGCGCGGTCGGGCTATTCCATCAATGGTTTTGAGGGCGGCCAGACGCCGCTCCATCGCCGCATCCCGAAGCGCGGCTTCAACCGCAAGTTCCTTCAGGCGGATTACCACGTCGTCAATCTCGGCCGCGTGCAAGCTGCAGTCGACGCCGGAAAGATCAAGGCCGGTGCCGACATTGACAGTGCCGCGCTGGTCGCGGCCGGGCTTCTGCGCCGCGTAGGCGATGGCGTGCGCCTCCTGGGCAAGGGCGAGATCAAGGCAAGCCTCAATTTCACCGTCGCCGGCGCCTCCAAGTCGGCAATTGCGGCGGTCGAGAAGGCGGGCGGCAAGGTTACCGTGACGGAACCGGCCACCGCCGAGGATGCCGAGAAGAAGTAATGGCGCAACCCGCGGCCACGGTCGATCATCGGCTCCGGTTCAGGAGCATTTTTATCGCCGCCGGCATGATCCTAGCCGTCGTAATATCGCTCGATCACGCCGATACGGTCACCTGGACAATCATCCACGGGGCGCTCGGGTGGCTTTATGTGGCATATTTCGTTATTACGCATTACCAGTTGGTCTAGATGACGCGGTGCCGAGTGGAGACGCGGCGGCATGAAAAATTTCACGATCGGCGTCGGCATGGTGCTCGCGGTCGTGATCGCATGGACTCAACCCGGGCATACGATCGGCTGGACGATCATCGATGGGGTTCTTGGCTGGGTCTATGTGGTGTATTTTCTGGTCTCCCATTACCATTTACTAGGCACTTAAGCGGCTTCGAACTGCCGGACCTAGCGTAGGATAGACTGATGGCTTCCGCCGCCGAGCAACTCGCCTCTTCCATCAATTTCGGCGCCTTCGCCAAGGCGACGGAACTCAAGAATCGAATCTGGTTCACGTTGGGTGCGCTGGTGATTTACCGGTTGGGCACGTACATCCCGCTGCCCGGCATCGATCCAGCCATCTTGCAGGAAGTGTTCTCCCGCAACGCCGGCGGCATCCTCGGCATGTTCGATATGTTCTCGGGCGGCGCGCTGTCGCGCATGACGATCTTCGCGCTGAACATCATGCCGTACATCTCGGCGTCGATCATCGTCCAGCTCTTGACCGCCGTCTCGCCGTCGCTCGAGCAGCTCAAGAAAGAGGGCGAGGCCGGCCGCAAGAAAATGAATCAATACACCCGGTACGGAACGGTGGTTCTTGCCGCGGTGCAGGCTTACGGCATTGCCGTCGGACTCGAGGGCATGCGTGGCCAAGAGGGCTCGGCGGTACTCGATCCCGGCTACTTCTTCCGCTTGTCGACGGTCATCACGCTCACCGGCGGCACTGTGTTTCTGATGTGGCTCGGCGAGCAGATCACCGCGCGCGGCGTCGGCAACGGCATCTCGCTCATCATCATGGCGGGCATCGTCGCGCGGATCCCGTCGGCGATGGCGCAACTTCTGGAATTGAGCCGCACCGGCGCGCTGTCGCCGTTCTTCGTCGTTGCCTTTATCGTCGGCGCGGTCGCGGTCATCACCTTCATCGTTTTCATCGAGCGCGCGCAGCGACGATTACTCGTCCAGTACCCGAAACGACAGGTCGGCAACAAGCAGTTCGGCGGCGACACCTCGCACCTGCCGCTGAAGCTCAATACCTCGGGCGTGATTCCGCCGATCTTCGCGTCGTCCCTTTTGTTGTTGCCGGCGACGCTCGCCGGGTTCAGCCCAGACCAGACCAGCGGCTGGATGTCCTGGTTCACCATCTATCTCGGGCGCGGCCAGCCCCTCTATCTCGGCTTTATGTCGCGTTGATCGTGTTCTTCTGCTTCTTCTACACGGCGATCGTGTTCAACCCGACCGAGACCGCCGACAATCTGCGCAAATATGGCGGCTTTTTGCCGGGTATCCGGCCGGGGAAAGCGACCGCGGATCATCTCGATTATGTTTTGACGCGCCTTACCGTGCTCGGCGCGATCTACTTGGCCGGCGTCTGCGTCTTGCCGGAATGGCTGATCTCGCAATATTCGCTGCCGTTCTATTTCGGCGGCACCAGCATCCTGATCGTGGTCAGCGTGACGATGGACACGGTGGCGCAAATCCAGTCGCATCTTCTCGCTCATCAATATGAAGGTCTGATCAAGAAGTCCAAACTGCGCGGGAGACGCGGTTGAACGTCATCCTGCTGGGTCCGCCCGGCGCCGGAAAAGGCACCCAGGCGAAACGGCTCGAGGAAAGATACGGTTTGGTTCAGCTCGCTACCGGCGACATGCTCCGGGCGGAGCGCGCGTCCGGTAGCCCGCTCGGCAAGCGCGTCCAGGCGATCATGGACGCCGGCAATCTGGTCTCCGACGATATCATGATCGAGATGATCGCCGGCCGGATTGGCGCCGCCGGCAAGGGCTTCATCCTCGACGGCTTTCCGCGCACCGTGCCGCAGGCGGAGGCGCTGGACGCTATGCTGGCGACCAAAGGGCTTAAGCTCGATCGGGTGATCGAGATGGCGGTGGACGAGAGCGCGCTGATCGACCGCCTCGCCGGCCGCTTCACCTGCGCCAAATGCGGCGCTTCTTATCACGATCACAACAATCGCCCGAAGGTCGACGGCGTCTGCGACATCTGCGGCAGCAAGGACTTCATCCGCCGGGCCGACGACAACCCTGAAGCGGTGAAGACGCGCCTGGTGGCGTACCGCAAACAAACCGCGCCGATCCTGCCCTATTACCGTGGCAAAGGGATTATGACCCAGGTCGACGGCATGGCCGACATCGACGAGGTCAGGCGTCAGATCGAGGCGGTATTGGATAAGCTAGGCCGGTGAACCGGCTTGACGCACGGCCTTCCGGCCGCCATTTACGCATCAAGCGTACCCCCGTTGCACCCGACACGTTGCAATTGCCGTTAAACGAGCCGCCGAGAGCCCCTACGAAATTACCGGCAAACCACCCACGGAAACACGGGACGACGGGGCACGGCGCGGGGCGTCGAAAGCAGCCACCGGTTGGGCCGAAATTCCTGGTTGAACAACAGGTTGAACTCGGGCCGGTTAATGACTATATTCCGCCCCTTCGGCTTGAAGTAGAGCTTCTCGCCCGCCCCTTCGCATGGAGTGATGCAAGTGGCGCGTATCGCTGGCGTCAATATCCCCAATCAAAAGCGCGTTCCCATCGGCTTGACCTACATTCATGGCATCGGCCGCACCACCGCGGACAAGATTTGCCAGGAGCTGGCATTCCCGAGGCCCGGCGCGTCCATGAGCTGACCGACGACGAGGTTCTGCAGATCCGCGAGCTGATCGACCGCGAATACACGGTCGAGGGCGATCTGCGGCGCCAGGTGGCGATGAACATCAAGCGGCTGACCGATCTCGGCTGCTATCGCGGCCTGCGGCACCGCAAGGGTCTGCCGGTTCGCGGCCAGCGCACCCACACCAATGCGCGCACGCGCAAGGGCCCGGCGCGGCCGATCGCCGGCAAGAAGATGGCGACCAAGTAACCGTCTCGCGACGTCGATCAGGCACAGGACGAAATCATGGCGACCAAGCCCGCCCAGGCGCAGCGTGTCAAACGGCGCGAACGGAAGAACATCACCTCCGGCGTGGCGCATGTGAACGCCACCTTCAACAACACGATGATCACCATCACCGACGCGCAGGGCAACACGATTGCCTGGTCGTCGTCGGGCACCAAGGGCTTCAAGGGCTCGCGCAAATCGACGCCCTACGCCGCGCAGGTCGCCGCCGAGGATGCCGGCCGCAAGGCGATGGAGCACGGCATGCGCACCCTCGAGGTCGAGGTCAAAGGCCCGGGCTCGGGCCGCGAATCGGCGCTGCGGTCGCTTGCAGGCCGTCGGTTTCACGGTTACGTCGATCCGCGACGTGACCGCGATTCCGCATAATGGCTGCCGGCCGCCCAAGCGGCGCCGGGTGTGAAGACGCCATCATAATGCGGCTCGGCCGCATTTCGGCCGGTCGTCTTCGACGATGTTCCCGCGCCGAGGCCTGCCGCCTCCGCCGGGCCTGAAGGCAAGAGGTCCCGATCCCGTGATCCAAAAGAACTGGCAAGCGCTCATCAAACCGAAACAGCTCGCCGTCGAACCCGGCGACGATCCGCATCGCGTCGCCACGGTCGTGGCCGAGCCGCTGGAGCGCGGCTTCGGCCTGACGCTCGGCAACGCGCTGCGCCGCGTGCTGATGTCGTCGCTGCAAGGCGCCGCCATCGTCTCGGTGCAGATCGAAGGCGTGCTGCACGAATTCTCCTCGATCCCCGGCGTGCTCGAGGACGTCACCGACATTGTGCTCAACCTGAAGGGCGTGGCGCTGCGCATGGGCGGCGAAGGCCCGAAGCGCATGCGTCTCAAGGCCAACGGCCCGGGCGAGGTGCGCGCCAGCGCGATCGAGACCGGCCACGACATCGAGATTCTCGAATCCGGACCATCTGATCTGCACGCTCGACAACGGCGCCAAGATCTCGATGGAACTCACGGTCGATGCCGGCACCGGCTACAAGCCCGCCACCGACAGCCGCGCCGAGGACGCGCCGATCGGCCTCATCCCGGTCGATGCGCTGTACAGCCCGGTACGCAAGGTCAGCTACAAGGTCGACAACACCCGCGTCGGCCAGCGCACCGACTACGACAAACTGTCGATGCGGATCGAGACCAACGGCGCGGTGACGCCGGAGGACGCGGTCGCGCTGGCGGCGCGCATCCTGCAGGATCAGCTCCAGCTCTTCATCAATTTCGACGAGCCGCGCGCGGTCAGTTCCGAGGAGCGGCCGAGCGAGTTGCCGTTCAACAAGAACCTGCTGCGCAAGGTGGACGAGCTCGAACTGTCGGTGCGCTCGGCGAATTGCCTCAAGAACGACAACATCGTCTATATCGGCGATCTGGTGCAGAAGACCGAGCCCGAGATGCTGCGGACGCCGAATTTCGGCCGCAAGTCGCTTGAACGAGATCAAGGAAGTGCTGGCGCAGATGGGCCTCCATCTCGGCATGGAGATTCCCGAACTGGCCGCCGGAAAATATCGAGGAGCTGGCGAAGCGCCTCGAGGAACCGTACTAAGCGTACAGAACGAGTTGCCTGGGAGTTCGTTATGCGTCACCGTATGAATGGCCGGCACTTCAGCCGCAACTCGGCCCATCGCAAGGCGATGTTCGACAATCTCGCCCATGCGCTGCTGAAGCATGAGCAGATCACCACGACGCTGCCCAAGGCGAAGGATCTGCGCCCGGTGGTCGAACGGCTCATCACCACCGGCAAGCGCGGCGGCCTCGCGGCGCGGCGCCGCTCGATCGCCGATCTGCAGGATGCGAAGATCGCCGACAAGGTGCTGACCACGCTGGCCGAGCGCTATGCCAAGCGCGCCGGCGGCTATACCCGCATCCTCAAAGCCGGGCTTCCGCTATGGCGACGCGGCGCCGATGGCCATCATCGAACTGGTCGACCGCGATCCCGACGCCAAGGGCATCGATTCCGGGCCGAAGCAGACCAAGGACGAGACCGAAACCGAGGAAGCGGCGGCCTAGAGCGTACCGCACGGTATTCCGTCTGCGGACGGCGGAAACTTTCTTGAAATTGATCGCGCCGACGGCATGGTCGATGCGCCGTTAATTCCGCGTAAATTCCAGCCTCGGAACAAAGAACAAAACCATAGTGTTGTTTTTCTAAAAATCACCTATGGAAGCTGTATTTATGTTTGAAATCCCACAGCGCGTGCTTAGATATCGTGTGACCGGGGCTTGCCCCGGACGCCATCCGGTGCGGGAGCATCTCTTTGTTCGATCAACCGTTGACTGTGACCCAGCGCGTCGAAGAGTTGAGTCACCGCTATCATGGCCTGCACGGCGAGGCGCTGTTGCGTCCCTTGTCGAGCGCGAATTCGCGGTCGCATTGCCCTGGTCTCGTCCTTCGGCACTGAATCGGCGGTACTGCTGCGCATGGCGGCGGCGATCAATCAGGCGTTGCCGATCCTGTTCATCGACACCGGCAAACTGTTCGGCGAGACGCTGCGCTATCGCGACGAGCTCGTGGCGTTTCTCGGCCTGACCGATGTCCGCACCGTTCGGCCATCCGCGCTGAAACTTCAGGAGCGCGATCCGGACATGATGCTGTGGCAGAAGGATGCCGACGCCTGCTGCTTTACGCGGAAAGTCGAGCCGCTGGCGCAGGCGCTCAAGGGCTTCGATGCCTGGATCACCGGTCGCAAACGCTATCAAGGCGGGGCGCGCGGACGACCTGCCGCCAATCGAGGCCGATGCCGGCTTCGTCAAGATCAACCCGCTCGCCGGGATGAGCTTCGCCGACATCGAGGCAGCGTTCGAAACCCACCATTTGCCGCGCCATCCGCTCGAAGCCGAGGGTTTCCTCTCGGTCGGCTGCTATCACCTGCTCGGCTCGCGTCGCGCCCGGCGCCGACCGCCGCTCAGGCCGCTGGGCCGGCACCGGCAAGAACGAGTGCGGCATCCACGAAAGCATGCTCTGCCGCGCTTTAATCGTAAGCCTATTCCGCGGGTCGCGTCGGCGCCATGCGCGTGCCGCGCGGCTCTGCGCGCTTGGCGGCCGTGCGGTTGAACGGCAAGCAGCTGCATGCCGCCACAGGCTGCGATGCTGTTCGCCGGCAAGGTCCGGTGGGAGGGAACTCGTCGGATGCCGGGGCATGGTAGGTGCCGAACAGGATGTCGAACAGCGGGAAAAAGCTGGCGAAATTCACGCCGACGTGCTGCGGCAGCCGCGAATGATGGATGCGATGGTAATGCGGCCCGACGATAACCGGCGTCAGCGGCCCCAGCTTCAGCCGCAGATTGGCATGGGCGAAGAACCCGTAAGCGAGATAGGCGGCAGTGAGCGGGATCGGCAACGACAGCACGCCGAATAGCGGCGCCGAGATCACCACGAACACCAGGTCGCCATAGATGACGCCGGCCCACTGCTCACGCAAATTGGTGCTGGCATTGAAATGCCGGTCGCTGTGATGGGCGCGGTGGAAGCGCCAGAATAGCGGCACCCGATGCATGGCGCGGTGCATCCAATATTTGATGAGATCGGCCGCCAGCACGAATAGGATGAAGCGCGCGAACAGTCCCACGAGGCTGAGATCGCGGCCGACGAAATTGGCGACACCGAAGCGCACCCGGCGCACCTCCGCGAAGTAATGGTCCAGCCTCGCCATTTCGAAGTAGTAATAGGACAGGCCGAGATAGAGCAGTGCGAACAGCGACAGATTGAACAGGAAGGCCCGCGGCGATTGTTTCTCGACCGGGCGCGCCGCTCGACCAGCGCGAACGTCGCCGACGAGGCCGATGTAGCACAGCAGATTGATCGTGTGCTGGCGCAGGAATACCCCGAACATCCGTCTCGCCCATTTCTGACCGCGGCATGCGCGCTCGGCGCGCCGCTCGCCCCGCGAAGCGAGGCGTCGGTCATCCCCGCGCATAGCGGCGACCTCGCCGTGACTTGCATTTCTTTGGTTAAGGCAATACGGTATTTCGGTTACGCATCTTAGACCGTCGGCCGCTCGTGAAAGCCGGTGGTGCCGTCATCCTCGGTGGCGCGCACGGCGATTTCCTCGACCTTGGCGAGGCGGGGCCGTGGCTCGCCTCGTTCCATCAGCGTCGACCTGCCCCGGCTCGCCGATGGCACGTGATCTCGACGCCGCCGTCGCTGCGGTTGCGTACCCACCCGTCGACCCCAAGCTCCGTGGCCCGCCGCCGCATGAAGGCGCGGAAGCCGACGCCGCTGAACGCGGCCGATGATGGTGATGAGGAACGGCGCGTCCGCGCCATCAGGCGAATTCCAGGATGACCTGATCGACGCCGAGCGAATCGCCGGGCTTGGCGCGCAGCGCCTTGACCTTGCCGTCGCGCTCGGCGCGCAGCACGTTCATCATCTTCATCGCTTCGACCACGGCAAGCTCGTCGCCGGCATGGACGTGCTGGCCCTCGCGCGACGGCGAGCGACACCAGCAGGCCCGGCATCGGCGACAGCAGCAGGCGCGACAGATCGGGCGGCCGCTTTTCCGGCATGCGCGCCGAGCAGTTCGGCCACGCGCGGCGCAGCACTTGCACCGTCGAGCGAGGCGCCGCCATGCGTCACGGTAATGTCCGATGCCGTCGCGGTCGATCTGGAACGTGCAGGCTGTCCGGCCGATTGTAGCGTGAAGCAAAGGTTGGCCCGGCCGCCAATCGGTTTCGATCGTTTAGCCGGCGACCCGATAGAGCGTGGCCGTCGCGCGTCACCGCTGACCGGGTAGCGCTCGGCGCCGTGGCACACGACCCAATCCGATGCGGCGTCACCGTCGCGTTTGGCGGCGATGAATTGCGCCACGCGCGGCGACCGCGACGATGCGCTCGACCAGCTTCTTGTCGGGCGTCGGCATCGGCGAAGCCCTTGGGAAATTCCTGCGCGATGAAATCGGTCGAGAGCTTGCCGTCGGCGAAGCGCTTTTTCGCCAGCACGGCGGCGAGGAAATCGACATTGTGCCGCGGCCCGCGAATGTAAAAGCCGTCGAGCGCCGCACGCAGTCGCGCCGTCGCTTCGGCGCGCGTCGCGCCATGCGCCGCCAGCTTCGCGATCATCGGATCGTAATTGAGTGCCGATCTCGCCGCCTTCATCGACGCCGGCATCGACGCGCACGCCCTCGCCGCTCGGCTCGCGATAGCGCACCAGCCGCCCGATCGAGGGCAGAAAATTGCGCCGCGGGTCCTCGGCATAGACGCGCGCCTCGATCGCCGAGCCGCTCAGCTCGATGTCGCTTTGTTTCAGCGTGAGCCGTTCGCCCGCGGCGATCCGGATCATCCATTCCACCAGATCGAGGCCGGTCACCATCTCGGTGACCGGATGCTCGACCTGCAGCCGCGTGTTCATTTCGAGGAAATAGAAATTGCGCTTGCTGGTCGACGATGAACTCGACCGTGCCGGCCGAGCGATAGTCCACCGCCTTGGCCAGCGCCACCGCCTCCTTGCCCATCGCGGCGCGCGTCTTGGCGTCGAGGAACGGGCTCGGCGCTTCCTCGATCACCTTTTGGTGGCGGCGCTGGATCGAGCATTCGCGCTCGCCGAGATAGATGACATGGCCGTACGCGTCGCCGAGCACCTGGATTTCGATATGGCGCGGCTCCTCGATGTATTTTTCGAGAAACACGCGATCGTCGCCGAAGCTCGATTTGGCCTCCGCCGTGGCGGAGCGGAAGCCCTCGCGCGCCTCGTCGTCGTTGTGCGCGATGCGCATGCCCTTGCCGCCGCCGCCGGCCGACGCCTTGAGCATCACCGGATAACCGATCTCGCGCGCGATCTTCACCGCCGCGTCCGCGTCGGGGATGACGCCGAGATAGCCGGGCACGCTCGACACGTTCGCCTTCTGGGCCAGCTTCTTGGATTCGATCTTGTCGCCCATCGCGGCGATGGCGCGCGGGCCGGGGCCGATGAACACGATGCCGGCCTTCTCCAGCGCCTCGGCGAATTCGGCGATTCTCCGACAGAAACCCATAGCCGGGATGCACCGCCTCGGCACCGGTCTTGCGGCATGCGTCGACGATGCGGTCGATGCGCAGATAGGAATCGCGCGACGGCGCCGGGCCGATGAGCACCGCCTCGTCCGCCATCGCGGACATGCAGCGCGTTGTCGTCGGCCTCGGAATAGACCGCGACGGTGGCGATGCCCATGCGCTTCGCGGTGCGCATGACGCGGCACGCGATCTCGCCGCGATTGGCGATCAGGATTTTTTTGAACATCACAGCGGAATGTTATCGTGTTTCTTCCACGGATTATCGAGCTTCTTGTCGCGCAGCATCGCGAGCGAGCGGCAGACGCGTTGCCGCGTGTCGCGCGGCGCGATCACGTCGTCGATGAAGCCGCGCGAACCGGCGACGAACGGATTGGCGAACTTGGCGCGGTATTCCTCGGTCCGCGCCTCGATCTTGGCGGCGTCGCCGAGATCGGAGCGGAAGATGATCTCGACCGCGCCTTTCGGTCCCATTACCGCGATCTCGGCCGAGGGCCAGGCATAATTGACGTCGCCGCGGATGTGCTTCGAGCTCATCACGTCATAGGCGCCGCCATAGGCCTTGCGCGTGATGACGGTGACTTTCGGCACGGTCGCCTCGGCGAAGGCGAACAGCAGCTTGGCGCCGTGCTTGATGATGGCGCCGTATTCCTGCGCGGTGCCGGGCAGGAATCCCGGCACGTCGACGAAGGTGACGATCGGAATGTTGAAACAGTCGCAGAACCGGACGAAGCGCGCGGCCTTGCGCGATAAATCGATGTCGAGGCATCCGGCCAGCACCATCGGCTGGTTGGCGACGATGCCGACGGTCGCGCCTTCCATGCGCGCGAAGCCGATGATGATGTTGCGCGCGTAGGTCGGCGCGATCTCGAAGAAATCGCCCTCGTCGACCACCTTCGCGATCAATTCGTGCATATCGTAGGGCTGGTTCGTATTTGCCGGCACCAGCGTGTCGAGCGACGGTTCGGCGCGGTCGGTGGGGTCCGCGGTCGGCCGCAACGGCGCTGGCGCCCGATTGCTCGACGGCAGAAAACCCAAGCAACCGGCGCAATTGAAGCAACGCCTCGACATCGTTCTCGAATGCCAGATCGGCGACGCCCGACTTGCCGCTGTGCGTTACGGCGCCGCCCAGTTCCTCGTGGGTCACGGTCTCGTGCGTTACCGTCTTCACCACGTCGGGGCCGGTCACGAACATGTAGGACGAATCCTTGACCATGAAGATGAAGTCGGTCATGGCGGGCGAATAGACCGCGCCGCCGGCGCACGGTCCCATGATCGCGGAGATTTGCGGCACGACGCCGGACGCGTTGACGTTGCGCTGAAACACCTCGGCGTAGCCGGCGAGCGACGCGACGCCTTCCTGAATCCGAGCCCCACCGGAATCGTTGAGGCCGACGACCGGCGCGCCGACCAGCATGGCCTTGTCCATGATCTTGCAGATCTTCTCGGCGTGCGCTTCCGAGAGCGCGCCGCCGAATACCGTGAAATCCTGGCTGAACGCGAAAACCAGCCGGCCGTTCACCGTGCCGTGGCCGGTGACGACGCCGTCGCCGGGGATTTTGTTCTCGTCGATGCCGAAATCGTGGCTGCGGTGTTCGACGAACATGTCCCATTCCTCGAAGGAACCGGGATCGAACAGCACGTCGAGCCGCTCGCGCGCCGTCAGCTTGCCCTTGGCGTGCTGCTGTTCGATGCGCTTCTTGCCGCCGCCCAGCCGCGCGGCGGCGCGCTTTTCCTCAAGCTGGCGCAGAATGTTGGGCATTGTCGATTGATCCCCCATTGCATCCTCATCCTGAGGAGCGGCCGAAGGCCGCGTCTCGAAGGATGATTGACCTGTTGTTGGAAAGCAACGATGGCTGCTTTACCGGAAGTTCGTGCTTCGAGACGCACGCTTCGCGTGCTGCTCAGCATGAGGAAAGGCGGCACACGGCTTCAAGCCTTCAGCAATTCGGCGAACTGTTCCGCGAGCTCGAGGTCGTCGCGCAGCGCGGCGCGGCGTTTGGTTTGTTCCCGGTCCTCGCCCCATTTCTCGATCTGGTAGCTCTCGTCGAGTTCGGCCGCCGCGAACGCGGCATCGGCGTCGATCCGTCGCGCCAACAAGGCCAGCGCGATCGCCAGCGAGCCGCTTGTCGCCGTCGCTAGACGCAATGCCGTCAGGTTCATGTCGTCGTGGGCCGCGACGGCATCGCGCAACGTCGCCAGGCTGGCCGGCGGTTGCGTCAGCGGCGTGATCCCCATGGTGACGTGAAGCGGCGCGTCGAAATTTTCGGCAAGCCAATTCAACAGCGGTTGCCACAGCATTTGCTGACGCTTCACCAGTTCGGGCGGATGCGCGACCCGATAGCAGATCAAATCGGTGCCGGCATAGGCCGCCGTTTCGGCGACGATCGCGTCCCGACGCGCCGCGACCAGATCGATGGCGGTGCTGGCCAGCCGCGTCAGCGGCATTGCCGCGATCGTAATGTCGGCGCCTTGCCCGGCCCATTCCTCGGCGATCGCCGCGGCAAGCGTTTGGGTCGGCACGACCAACGCTGCTTTCGCCGGGGTTCGCAGCGGCTTGCCGTCAAGCGCCACGCCGTGACCGCGCTCACCCCGCGACGTCGACGCCTCTTTGTAAAAACGTTTCACCGCTCGTCATCCCCAA